>NZ_JAVDYB010000001.1:4760000-6140000 GCF_031458235.1 Catenuloplanes atrovinosus
TGGAGGACGATCTCGCCCTCCGGTCCGCGCGGGCGCTGGCCGCGGCGGGCAGCCCACCGGTCGAGGTGGCGTTCACCGGGCGGGACGGCGTCCTGCGCGCGGCCGACGAGGCCACCGCCACCCGGGCCCGCGAGATCGTCTCCCGGGTCGAGGGTGTGCGGATCGTGCGTACCGTGGTGCCGCCCGAGGCAGAGCCGGTGCGCCTGGCGGCGCCGTCACTGCGGGTCACGGTCGCGGGCGGGCGCGTCGCGCTGGCGGGCACCGTTTCCGGCGCGGCCGACCACGCGCTGCTGCGGGACGCCGCGGCGGAGGGTCTCGCCGTGGTCGACGACCGGATCGCCGTCGGGCAGGTGTCGGACCGCGGGCTCGCCACGCTGCCCCCGTTCCTGGCCGCGCTACCGCGCGACGCGGAGGATCTCACCGTCCGGGTGGAGAGCGGCGTGCTGACGCTGACCGGCACCGCGCGGTCCGAGGTGGAGTGGGTCGCGGTGACCGAGGGCGCGCGCCGCACCGGCTTCACGGTGGTGGACGATCTCGCGGTCGCGGACCTCGGCGAGCAGCTCGCGGACGTACCGCCGCTGCTCTTCCCGTCCGGCAGCGCGTGGCTGTCGCCGCAGGCGGTGCGCAATCTGTGGCGCACGGCGGGGCTGCTCGCCGCGAACCCGAGCGCGACGGTCCGGATCGAGGGTCACACCGACGCGGCCGAGGCGAGCGCGCCGCTGAGCCGGGAGCGCGCGGCCGCGGTCCGGGACGTGCTCGTCTCGTTCGGCATAGCGGAGGACCGCCTGACCATCGTCGGGTACGCCGACGCCCGCCCGGCCGGCACCGACGACGGGCGCGCCCGCGATCGCCGCGCCGAGCTGGCGGTCACCTGACGCCGGCGGCCGGCCCGGGGCGGTGCGAGATCCCCCGGGCCGGCCGGCAGGGGTCCAGGTCGTGGCACGCGAGCGCCGGTCGCGGTTCGGCACCGGATTCAGCGACCAACGCCATAAAATATGGGCAAAACACCACCATGGGGGTACGGATCAGCGCGCGCCGCCCGGGCACCACCCGCGCCGGAACCGAACTGCCGTCGGCCGCGCAGGTTCTCGACCGCGTGTTCCACGGCCGCCCGTTGCTGGCCGTGCTGCGCGGCCTGCCGATCGACCGGACCGTCGCGCTCGCCGAGGCCGTCTGGGACACCGGTCTCGGCGTGGTGGAGGTGCCGCTGCACGCGCCCTCGTCCCGCGACGCGCTCGCGGCCGTCGCCCGGCTCGGCGCCGAACGAGGCGAGGTGGTCGGCGCCGGCGGCGTCCTCACGCCCGACCTGGTCCCGATCGCGAAGGCCGCCGGCGCCGCGTTCACGCTCGCTCCCGGCTTCGACGCGGACGTGCTGCGGGTCAGCCTGGCCGCCGGCCTGCCGCACCTGCCCGGCGCCGCCACTCCCACGGAGATCCAGCGCGCGCTCCGTACCGGCTGCCGCTGGTTCTCGATCTTCCCGGCCGCCCCGCTCGGCCCGCCGTGGGTGCGCGCGCTGCACGACGCCTTCCCGCACGTCTCCCTGATCGCCACCGGCGGCATCACTCCCGCCGACGCACCCGCCTTCCGTACCGCCGGCGCCCGGTCCCTGGGCGTCGACGCCCCTCTCCTCACCCCCGACCGCCTCCCGGATCTCGCCGCGGCACTGACCTAGCAGACCGGACCCGGTGTGCGATTCGCCGTCCCCGGGATCCGGCAGGGTAGCGACCCCGGACAATGTTGAGACCCTTTCGTCCGGCCTTGATGTGACCAGGTGCCCACGCTTACGTTCGTGAAAGATAAAGGTATTCGTCGATATAGGGGGCGACGCGTGAAACGACCATGGGATGCCGACGCGAACACATTTCTGATGCGGCGACTCGGTAAGTCACCGCAGGAGCTGGGGCTGACCGGGGGCCGGGACGACTGCCCGGACATCTGGGAGCTGGGCAACGGCGACATCGCGGTGATCGGGCGGGATGTGACCGCGGCGTTCCGGGACAGACTGCCGGACGGTGTCCGAATTGCCGCGGATGAGCGGCTTGTTATTATTCCTCGAACCATGCTGGTGGCGGCGAAGGCGGACATCCCGGATGCGTGAGGTGCTCGATCGTTCTGCCGGAGTCAGATTGAGCGCGGATGAATACCGCGCCGATTTCCGAGAACGATTCTGGCAATCCCACGAATACGATTTTTGGAAGCTGGAACGGCGGCAGACGTTCGCCGAGCCCGGTGACGAGAGCTGGGTGGCCTTCTCCCACGGCGACTGGGAGACGGCGCTGCGCCTGATCGCGGCGCGGCGACCGCAGTACGAGAGCGACGCACGGCGCATGGCCGAGTTGGGCTTCGCTTCGTACCGGGTGCGTGTGGTCGAGGCGCCGCTCACACCGTACCTGCAATGGGAATTGCGGCTCTTGCGGCTGATGGGAGCGACGTCCGACCGGGTGCGTGTGCTCGACGCCGCCCGGGTCGGGCTCCACGAGGCCTCGGGCCCGCTGCCGGAAGTGGTGACGCTGGGCGCGGACGTCACCTACGAGGTGCTCTACGACGACGCCGGCCTCGCCGACGGCGCGATCCGGCACACCGGCGCCGCGCTCACCGCGGCGTGCCGGCAGTTCATCGCGCGGCTCTACGAGTCCGGTGAGGACGTGGTGGCGTACGTCGACCGCGAGGTCGCGGCGCTACCCCCACCGGTCCCGCCGCGCGGATAGGCGCATGCCCGGCGACGACCCGGGGCGGCCGCCCCGGCAACTCCCGGCCGACGTGCGCGGCTTCGTCAACCGCGAGGCCGAACTGCGGGCGCTGGACGCGATCCTCGGCGACTCCGGCGCGACGCCACCGCTCGCGGGCGTGCACGTGCTCGCCGGCACCGCGGGCGTCGGCAAGACGTCGCTGGCCGTGCACTGGGCGCACCGGGTCCGCGAGCACTTCCCGGACGGCCAGCTCTGCATCAACCTCCGCGGGTACGACCCGGGGCCACCGCTGCGGCCGGCGGACGTGCTCGACCGCTTCCTCCGCGCGCTCGACGTGCCCGCCGCCGCGGTCCCGGCCGATCCGGAGGACCGGGCCGCGCTCTACCGGTCGATGCTCGCGGACCGGCGCATGCTGATCCTGCTCGACAACGCGTCGAGCACCCGGCAGGTTCGGCCGCTGCTGCCCGGCGCGCCGCGCTGCCTCGTGATCGTCACCAGCCGCAGCCGGCTGTCCGGGCTCGTCGCCCGGGACGGCGCCCGGCGGTTGACCGTCGACCTGCTGCCCGAGCCGGACGCCGTCTCGTTGCTGCGCACGCTCACCGCCGGCTACCGGTTGGACGACGACAGCCCGGACTACGCGGAACTGGCACGGCTGTGCGCCCGGCTGCCCCTGGCGCTGCGCATCGCCGCCGAGCGCGCGGCGAGCCGTCCCCACATGCCGCTCGCCGACCTGATCCGGGACCTTCGCGACGAGTCGGCCCTGTGGGACGCGCTCACCGCGGAGGACCAGGACGAGGCGGACGCCGTGCGTACCGTGTTCGCCTGGTCCTATCGGGCGCTCGACGAGGGGGCCGCCCGCCTCTTCCGGCTGCTCGGCCTGCACCCCGGCGCGGAGTTCGGCCCGGAGGCCGCGGCCGCGCTCGCCGGCGTTCCGATCACCACGGCCCGGCAGCGGCTCGACCTGCTCGTCGGCGCCCACCTGATCGAGCAGACCGAGGCCGACCGGTACCAGTTCCACGATCTGCTCCGGGCGTACGCGGCCGACCAGTGCCAGGAGGAGCCGCCCGCCGAGCGGGACGCCGCGCTCCGCCGCGTCCTCGAGTGGTATCTGCACACGGTGGACGCCGCCGAGCGACTCGCCGGCGGCCTCGACCTTCGCGTGCCGCTGGATCGGCCCGCCGAGCCGGTGCCGGCACCTCCGTTCGGTGATCGGAGCGCGGCGGTCCGCTGGGAGCGCCGGGAGCGAGGCACCCTGCTCGCCGCCGTCCGCGCGGCGGCCGGCGACCCTCGCACCTACGACCTGGCCTGGCTCCTCGCCGCCGTCCTGCGCGGCTTCCACATGCGGGAGAACGTGCTGGAGGACTGGTTCGCCGCCGCCACGCTCGGGCTGCACGCGGCCACCGCGCTCGGCGACCGGCGTGCCGAGGCCGAACTCTACGACAGCCTCGGGGTCGCGCACGTCCACGCGCACCGGCTGCACGACGCGCTCGCCTGTCACACCAAGGCGCTGTCCCGCCGCCGGGACCTCGGCGACCGTCTCGCCCACGCGGTGTCGCTGAACGCGCTCGGCCTGACCGCGCTGCGCGCGCGCCAGCTCGACGCCGCGGTCGCGCACTTCGCGGACGGCATCGAGATCTTCGGCTCGCTCGGGGAGCGCGTCTGGGAGGCGACCGCGCGCGCCAACCTCGGCACCGCCCAGTACGAGCTGGGAACGCTCGACGACGCCGACGCGTCGGTGCGGCAGGCGCTGGACACGCTCCGGGCGGCCGGGGACGCGCAGGGCGAGGGCAACGCGCTGCGGCTGCTCAGCGCGATCCACCGGGCGCAGGGCCGGATCGACGACGCGCTCACCGCGGGCCTGGCCGCGGTGAACCTGGCGGCGGCCCACGGCAACGCGCACTGGCAGGGGTACTGGCTGATCGAACTCGGCGCCGCGCAGGCCGCGGCCGGGGAGCACGGTGACGCGCTCGGCTCGTACCAGCACGCCGCGACGCTGCACCGGCGGGCCGGAGACCGCGGGCGGGAGGGGATCGCGCTGATCGGGGCCGCGGACACGTACCACCTGATGGGGCGGTACGGCGACGCGATCCGGATGTACCGTGGCGCGCTGGCCGTGCTGCGCACCACCGGGGACGCCTGGCAGCTGGCCCGCGCGCTGGACGGCCTCGCCACCGCGCTCGACGCGACGGGTGAGCCGGAACGGGCGGGCACCGCCCGGCGCCAGGCGCTCGATCACCTCGCGGCGTTCACCGATCCCGAGGCGCGACGGCGACGCGACCGGATCAGTGGGCGCTGAGGTCGCGGGCGTACCGGGCCGGGGTCTGGCCGTAGTGGCGGCGGAAGGCGCGGATGAAGTGGCTGCTGTCGGAGAAGTGCCAGCGCGCCGCGATCGCGGAGACCGGCAGGGGGTGGGGGGCGGTGAGCGCGGCGCGGGCGGCCTCGAGCCGGCGCCGGCGGATGTAGGCGGAGACGGGCTCGCCGGTGGTGGCGAAGGCGCGGTGCAGGGTGCGGACGGAGACGTGCAGGTGGCGGGCGAGCAGGGCTGGGGTGAGGGCCGCGTCAGTGAGGTGCCGGTCGGCGAGGTCGCGGGCGGCGCGGGCGAGCGCGGGGCTCAGCGCGGGCTCGGTGCCGTCGACGTAGCGGTGCAGGACGCCGCGCATCAGTTCGACGGTGGCGTTGCGGGCGGCGTCGACGCCGGCGTCGGTGAGGTGGTCGATGGTGTCGTGCAGCAGGCTGGTGTGGGCCAGCAGCAGGCGCACCTCGGGGGTGCCGGCGGAGCCGGTGACGGGCGCGTCCGCCGGGAGCGGCGCGATCGCGCCGGGAGCGAGGCCGACGGTACGGGTGGAGGTGCCCGGGTCGACGTCGAATCCGGTCATGCCGGTGGAGCGGCCGAGCAGGAACCGGCCGGCCGGGACCGGGACGGTGGCGCGGTCGTGCTGGAACGTCCAGGTGCCCCGGCGGACCAGGTGCAGCCGCAACTCGCCGCCGCCGGGGGTGCCGGAGGCCCGTACCCGCGTGGTGGTGTGAAAGTCCATCACGGCCACGTCCCGGGCGCGGGAGGACCGGCTGCGCACCCGGGCCCCGCCGGTGGTGTCCTGGGTGAACGTGGGCAGCGGCAGGCCGATCTCCCGTTGCCAGCCGTCCAACGCGCCGTCGTCGAGCCGGGCGGTGTCCAGCCGGAGGGTGCCGCGCGATGCGCTCATCGCCCCATCAAACACCTGTCGCGCAGGTTCCATCGAGTGGCGTGCGGGTGCAACGCGGGGTACGCGGCGCGCCTCTACGGTGGCCGCCATGGAACTGATGTTCACCAACCTGCAGCTGACCGGCACGCTGCCGCCGGAACCGCCGCGGTACGCGTTCGCGGAGCGGGTGGCGGCCGTGGCCGAGGCGGGCGCGACCGGGATCGGCGTCACCGCGGCGGAGCTGGACGGCATCCCGGACGGCGCGACGCACCAGCTGCTGGACGGCCACGGCGTACGGATCGTGGAGCTGGAGGCGATGTTCGGCTGGTTCGACGGCGACACCGCGCCGGAGGAGGCGCTGTTCCGGCTCGCGGAGACATACCGGGTGCCGCGTATCAAGACCGCGGTGCTGCTGATTCCGCCGGCCGGGGCGCCGGACCCGGACGTGCTGGCCGAGCGGTTCGCTGGCCTGTGCGACCGGGCGGCGGCGCACGGTACGGCGGTGGCGCTGGAGCCGGTCGTGGTGCTGCCCGGCTTCGGCCACGCGGCCGCGCACGACCTGATCCGCACGGTCGACCGGCCGAACGCGGGCCTGATGTTCGACGCCTGGCACGTGTTCCGCGACCCGTCCGGGCCGTCCGTGGCGGAGACGGTGGCGGCCCGGCACGTCGCGGGCCTGGAGCTGACCGACGGCCTGGCGACGCCGGGCCCGGACCTGATGGACGACTGCGTCAACCGGCGGATGCTGCCCGGCGACGGCGAGTTCGACCTGGCGGGCCTGCTGCGCACGCTGCGGGCGACCGGCGCGGAGGTGCCGCTGTCGGTGGAGGTGCTCTCCGCGGAGCTGCGCGAGCTGACCCCGCGGGAGCACGCGGCGCGCGTGGTGGCCGCGGTCACGAAGGTGCTGGAGGCCTGAACCGGACGGTGACCTCACCGGTGGCGGCCGGCGAGGTCACCTCCAGCGTCATCAGCACCAGGCGGTCGCCCCAGACCGCGCGCAGCCTCGGATCGGTCAGCGCGATCTCTTCCGTGCGCGGCCGCACGTGGTCCGGCAGCGCGATGCGTACCGCCGGGGGCTCGTCCCGGAGGAGCAGTCGCAGCCGGATCCGCTGCGGCGGATGGTCGAGGCGCCAGGCGTCGGTGAGCGTGATCAGATCGTCGGCGACGGTGAACGTCCTGCGCAGCGAGACGATGCCGGCCTCCGCGGGATACGCGCCGGCCAGGTCCATGGTGAGCACCGTCCCGTCCAGTGAGACGTCCCGGGCCGCGAACGCCGGGCCGGGCGCCTGCTCGTAGCCGTCGATCTCCGGGACGCTGTGGAACGCGGAGCGGGTGAACCAGGCGCGGTAGCGGCCGGGGCCGAAGCTGTCCCGGTCGTAGACGCCGGCGCCCGCGTCGACCACCACCGGCTCGCCGCGCACGGCCAGCACGAAGCCGCCGACGTCGTTGTGGTTGTGCGGCTCGTCGTTGTGGCCGGCCTTGGCGATCAGGTGCAGCGCGCCGCCGCGCAGCGACGCCACCTGGGTCCGGGGCAGCCACTGCACCGGCGGCTCGGGGAACGCCCGGGGTGCGGCGTCGCGCCAGACCGGGTCGGTGAGCGCCGCGATCGCGCGTCCCATCGGGCTGGGCAGCGTGGTCAGCGGGTCGTCGCCCCGGCTGGCACGGGCGAACGCGGTGATCTCGTCGTCGCCGACCGCGCGGCCGTACCGGTGCAGCAGCGCGGGTGACAGGTGGTCCTTCTGGGCGCGGCCGTGCGCGCGCGGCACCCGGGCGCCGCCGTCGCCGAAGCTCGCGCTCCACTCGCCGCCGAGGTGCGCGGTGAGCGGGAACCTGGCGATCCGGTGGATCAGCGGATCGTTCCAGACCTCCGCGGGTACGCCGAGCAGCTCCAGCGCCTCGAACAGCCGCGCACCGGAGTGCCACCAGTAGGAGATGCCCTCGGGGCAGCCGCCGTCCGCGGGCACGCCGTCCAGGTAGGCGTCCAGGCTGGCCACCGCCCGCTCCACGATCGGTGCCGGATCGTCACAGGTGAGCAGCGCGACCGCGACGACGTTGTCGGTGATCCACGGGTTCCAGTTCATCGGCGCGCCGAACCAGTGGTACGCGTCGGCGTGCAGCCGGTACGGGTCGAGCACCCGGCGCCGGATCTCGGCCGTGATCCGCTCGCGGACGCCGGGGACCGTGGCCAGCAGGTCCGCGTGCAGGTGCACCAGCCAGGCGAGCGTGGCCGCGGTCTCGGCCGCGAACAGGTCCAGGTACGGGTGCGCGGGGTCGGGCACCACCCGGTCCGGGCCGGTGGCCGTGTCGTCGTGGGCGGGCAGGCACCAGGTGGTCTCCTCGGCCAGCAGCCAGACGCCGTCCAGCACCTCGTCGGCGTACCGGGCCCGGTCGCCGGTGAGGGCGAGCGCGAGCGCGGCGGCGTGCAGCCGGTGGCGGCGGGCGAAGTACGGGTCCTCCCAGGCGACGCGGCTGCCGTCGCGCAGGTAGGCGCGCCATCGCGTCAGCGTGGGTTGCGGCCAGGGCGTTCCGGCCGTCTCGTCCGCGATCGCGACGATGGCCGCCTTCGTCTCTTCTGGCACGCCGGCGAACGCGGCGTGATCGATCGTGGCGCGCGGCGCGAGCCGGCCGGCGCGCAGCGCGGTGCTCAGCAGGCGCGGCCGGTGCGCGGTCCGATCGGTTCCGGGGACGGGGTGCATGGCGGCCGAAGCTAGCACCGGCCGGTCCCGGACACGATCGATCGTTCACAGCCGAACACGATCAGATCGTTTCGAGCAGTCGCTGGTGGAGGCGGCGCAGCACCGGGCCGGGCTCGATCGCGAGGTCGGTGACCAGGCGGTCGCGCGTGCGGCGGTAGAGGTCGAGCGCCTCCGGCAGCCGGCCGGACGCGTCCAGCGCCTGCATGAGCTGGCCGACGAACCGCTCCCGCAGCGGGTGCCGGGCGACCAGGCGGACCAACTCCGGCACCAGCCGCACGCCCTCGCCCACGCGCAGCAGCGCGTCCAGCCGGTCACCGGTCGCGGCCAGCCGCATCTCCTCCAGGCGCGGCGCCTCGACGTGGTGGATCGGCAGCGTCCCCAGGTCGGCCAGCGCGGGGCCGCGCCACAGCGCGAGCGCCCGGTCCAGCAGCGGTACGGCCGCGGCCGGCGCGGCCGTGCGCGCGCTCGCGGTGAGGCGCTCGAACCGGTCCAGGTCGAGCGCGCCGGGCGGCAGGTCCAGCCGGTAGCCACCGGACACCGTGGACACCTGCGGAACCGCCTTGCGCAGCCGGGACACGTAGTTGCGCGCGGTGACGGTCGCGGTGGGCGGCGGCCGGTCGCCCCAGAGCAGATCGGTGAGCGTGTCGACCGCGACGACGCGGCCGGCCCGCAGCAGCAGCGCGGCCAGGATCGCGCGTTGCCGCGCGGCCGGCACCGGCACGGCGTCGTCGCCGTGCCGGACCTCGACCGGCCCGAGCAGGTGGAACCGCGTCTCCGGAAGGGCGTCGGAGTTCATGGCGGATACCGAACCAGTGCGGACGATCATCCGGCAAGCACCCCGGACGGAACCGAACGCATCCGGACGGGCACCCACAGTTGCCGATCGACAAGTACTGTCTCACCTGCGGCACCACGGAACGGGGAGCACTGTGGATTCGTCAGGCGAGCGCGTGTCCGGTTGTCCGGACCCGTCCGGGGCGGACGGTCCCGCACAGTTCGTCGCCGCGCTGATCCAACTGCGGGCCTGGGCCGGGCAGCCGTCGCTGCGCACGTTGCGGGACCTGGCCCGGCCGGCCGGCGCGCTGCCCACCAGCACCGTGCACGAGATCCTGGCCGGGCAGCGGCTGCCGCGGCTCCAGTTCGTCGAGGCGTACGTGCGGGCCTGCCTGCGCGCGCACGGCGACGCCGGACCCGGCACGGAGGCGGTGCTCGACCAGTGGCGGGAGGCGTGGCGGCGGCTGGCGTCCGGCCGGTCGCCGTCGGCGCCGAGGGGGTCGGCCGCGCCGTCGCCGCTGCCGCCGGCCGAGATCGTGACGCCGGCGCTGCTGCCGGTGGCCGGCCCGCCGCCCAGGGAGATCATCGCGAGCACGATGCCGCCGCGGCGGTCCTCCTCGCCGGTGGCGGCCGTGGCCGGGTTCCTGGCCGGGCTGGTGCTGGGCGGGGCCGGTGTGTGGTTCCTGCCGGAGCCGGCGGCCGAGCGGGGCGCGCCGGCGTCCGTACCGTCGGAGGGGTTGTGCGCGTCCGCGCCGCCGGAGCGGCCGGGCGGCCCCGAGCTGATCGTCAACGGCGGGTTCGACCGGCCGCTCGGCCGTCCCTGGCGGACCAGCTCCGCGAAGGTGGAGCTGACCGCCGCGGACGACGCACTGGTGGCGCACGTGATGGGCGGGACCGGCAACCCGTGGGACGCGATGGTCGTCCACGATGGACTCGCGCTGCGCGCCGGCGCGTCGTACACGCTGCTGTTCCGGATCTCGGCGAACGTGCCGGCCCGGGTGCGGGTCACGGTGCAGGACGGCGCGCCGCCGGACTCCCACGCGGCGCTGGTCCGGGACGTCCCGGCCGGGCCGCGGCCGTGCCTGGTGGCGCTCACCTTCACCGCCGGCCGCGACACCGCGGCCGGTGAGCTGTCGTTCGGCGCCGGCGGGCTGCGGACCGCCTACTCCCTGACGCTCGACGACGTGTCGCTGAGCGGCCCGGGCTGACCCGGCGCTATCGCGGCGCTACCGGGACGATGACGGCGGCGGCCATTCTTCCGCTTGGGATCGGCGGGGGCCGGTCCGCATCGGAGGGAACCGCATGAGATCCGTTCCGCGTCGCTTGGGCCTGACCCTCGTCCTCACCCTGATAGCCGGGCTGCTCACGGTCGTCACGACCGGCACCCCGGCGCTGGCCGGCCACTCCAACCAGATCCCGGACGGCACGTTCGGTGCCGGCACGGGCACGGGCGCGTGGTGGGCCACGTCCGGCGCCGCCATCCACACGGACAACGACGAGCTCTGCGCGGACGTCGCCGGCGGCACCGCGGTGGTCCACGACGTGATCGTCGGCCGGTCCGGCATGCAGCTGGCCGCCGGCCGGTCCTACGCGCTGACCTTCGACGCCAAGTCGACCGCGAGCGTGCAGCTGCGCACCCGGGTGCAGGACGGCGTCGCGCCCTACACCGGCGTGCTCGACCAGGGCTTCACCGTCTCCCCCGGGCTGCGCCGGTACGCGATGGCGTTCACCTCCGGCATCACCCGCACGGACGGGCAGGTCACGTTCCAGGTCGGCGGCGTCTCCTCCGCGATGACGGTCTGCTTCGACAACGTCGTGCTGATCGAGACGGACGAGGTCTCCAACGGCACCTTCGACGCCGGCATCGACCACTGGTGGAAGGGGCGCGCGCAGACCTCGATCGCGCACGAGTCCGGGCAGCTGCGCATCGACTCCCCCGGCGGCACCACGAACCCGTGGGACGACATCGTCGGCATCAGCGGGGTGTCGCTGCGCGCCGGTAAGCAGTACAGGCTGGCGTTCACCGGCTCGGCGAACACGGCGCGCACGATTCGGGCCGTGGTGCAGACCGAGGCGTCGCCGTGGACGTCGCCGCTGCTGCAGGACTTCGCCCTGAACACGAGCGCGCAGACCTACTCGTGGACGTTCACCTCACCGCTGACCGTCACCGCGGGGCAGCTGCTGTTCCAGATCGGCGGCGCGGCCGGGTTCACCGCCCGGTTCGACAACATCTCCGTGGTGGAGCAGCCGCGGCTCGCCAACGACCCGGTCATCTACTGGGACAACGTGCTCCAGCAGGCGATCCGGGAGTCGGTCGAGCCGCAGCGCAGCCCGACCAACCTGGCCCGCGCGGCCGCGATCATGCACACCGCGATCTTCGACGCGGTCACCTCGGTGACCAACATCGGTACGCCGTACGTCGCCCGGGTCACGGTGCCGGTCGACACGCACGCCACGTCGCTGGAGTCGGCGGTCAACATGGCCGCGTTCGACACGCTGCGCGTGCTCTTCCCGAACCTGACGTTCACCGACGAGCTGACCGCCGCGCGCGGGCTGCTGCCGAACGGCACCATCGGCATCCAGCGGGACCGGGGTGAGGGCGTCGGCGCGGCCAGCGCGTCCGCGGTGCTGGCCAACCGGGCGAACGACGGCTCCACCTCCACCGGGACGTATACGCCGAGCACCACGCCGGGCGCGTGGCGGCCGACGGACTCGACACCCGCGGTCACGCCGTTCTGGGGTCAGGTGCGGCCGTTCACCATGACCAGCGGCTCGCAGTTCCGGCCGCCGCTGCCGGGCGGGTACAGCAGCTACTCCACGCTGCTGGCCAGCCAGGCGTACGCGGACCAGCTCAACGAGGTGAAGAACCTGGGCCGCGCGACCGGCTCCACCCGCACCGCGGAGCAGACCGACATCGCGTTCTTCTGGGCGAACGACGTGCCCGGCACGTACAAGCCGCCGGGCCAGCTGCTGGAGCACACCGAGATCGTGGCGGCGCAGCGCGGGCTGGGTCTGCTGGAGCACGCGCGGCTGTTCGCGCTGGTGTCGCTGGCGATGGCGGACGCGGCGATCGCGGCCTGGGACGCGAAGTTCCTCACGCCGATCGACCTGTGGCGGCCGCAGTCGGCGGTGCAGAACGCGGACCAGGACGGCCGGGCCGACACGGTCAAGGACGCGGCCTGGCTGCCGCTGTCGATCAATCCGGCCGGTCAGCGGTTCTCGCCGGCGTTCCCGGCCTACGTGAGCGGGCACGCCACGTTCGGCGGCGCGTGGGCGGCCGTGATGCGCGGCTACTTCGGATTCGACCACCTGGAGATGCGGCTGACCACGGAGGACCCGAGCCGGCCCACCGTGGTCCGCACGCTGCCGAGCTTCACGGCCGCCGCCGCGGAGAACGGGCGGAGCCGGATCTACCTCGGCGTCCACTACCAGTGGGACGCGGACAACGGCGTCGCCACCGGCACCCAGATCGGCAACCGGGTGATCGCCAACTTCCTGCGCCCCTGACGCCACCACCGGCGGTGCGGGCGGCCGGACGGGCCGCCCGCATCTCCGTTCCGCTCGGCGGGCCGGCAGCCGGACCAGGTCGTCGACCAGGGTGGGCGGGTCCGCGCGGCCCTTGCCGTCCACCGCGAGATGGCCGGTGGCGGCCATCGCCACCGCGCCGTGCGCCACCGCGCGCGGCATGGCCGCGCGCCGCTCCGGGTCGCCGGGCGGCCGGCAGCGAGCGGGATCTCCTCGACGCCGTCGTTTCCGCGAGCACCGACTCGACGGCGTCCACTGTGCCGTTCGGCAACCCGGCGGAGAACGTCTCGACCCGCTGACGCCTGACTGACCCCTTCCGTGGTTGACGTCGTCAACCTCAGGTGGTGGGTTTGCCGCGCCCCAGCACGGGCACCCCGGAGCGATGGCACACAGGGACGTCGTCGCCGTCGGGGCATCCGCCGGAGGGGTGGAGGCACTGCGCGCCCTGGTCCAGGGGCTGCCCGCGGACTTCCCCGCGGCCGTGCTGGTGGTGCTGCACATCCCGCGCGACTCGCCGAGCGCGCTGCCCGCGATCCTGAACCGGGCCGGCCGGCTGCACGCGGCGCCCGCGGCGGACGGCGAGCGGATCCGGCCCGGGCAGGTCTACGTCGCACCGTCCGATCACCACCTGCTGCTGCTCGGCGACCGGCTGCGCCTCAGCCACGGCCCGGCGGAGAGCCGGCACCGGCCCGCGGTCGACCCGCTGTTCCGCTCCGTGGCCCGGTCCGCCGGTCCGCGCGCGATCGGCGTGGTGCTCTCCGGGTCCCAGGCCGACGGCGCCTCCGGCGCGTACGACATCGCGCAGCGCGGTGGGCTGGTGGTCACGCAGGATCCGGCGGAGGCTCTCTACCCGTCGATGCCGGAGGCGGTCGCGGCCCGGCGCCCGCCCGACCACGTCGCCGCCGCGGCCGAGCTGGGCGACCTGCTTGCCGGGCTCACGGCGGTACCCCTGCCCGACTCCGTTGATCTTCCGGCTGACCCACGGATGGACGATGAGATCGCGATGAGCGACGCCGAGGCCCGCACCACCGATCGGATGCCCGGCGCCGTCCCCGCCGGGTTCGGCTGCCCGGACTGCGGCGGCGGCCTGTTCGAGGTCACCGGCGAGCCGATACCGCGCTACCGGTGCCGGATCGGGCACGCCTGGTCACCGGAGAGCCTCCTGGACGAGCAGACGGTCGCGACCGAGAGCGCGCTCTGGACCGCGCTGCGCGCGCTGGAGGAGAAGGCCGCGCTCAGCCGGCGGATGTCCGCGAAGGTGTACGGTGACCGCTACCACCGGTCCGTGGACGACGCGGACCACGCGATCCTGCTGATCCGGCGGCTGATCGACCGGCTCGCCGGCCGCACCGAGCCCTCGTGAGGACCGCGCCCGTGACCCGGCCCAGAACGCTCCGCGCGAACCTGCTGCCGCTGCCCGGCGCGGCGCGGCAGGCCCGGGATCTGGCCACCGAGGCATGCCTGCTGTGGTCGCTGCCGCACCTGATCGTGCCGATCGCGCTGATCGCCTCCGAGCTGGCGGCCAACGCGGTCGAACACGCCGGCACGATGACCACACTCACCGTCACCCGGCACGTGGATCACCTGCGGGTCTCCGCCGTCGACGGCTCCCCCGTCCCGCCGACCGAGGCGCGCCCGGGCTCCGGCCTCGCGCTGCTGCAGGCGTGCGCCAGCCAGTGGGGCTGGCGCACGGTCACCGGCGGCAAGGAGGTCTGGGCGGTGCTGAGCACCGACTAGGGCCCTAGCCCAGCAGCGCGCCCAGGCCGGTCGCGCGGATCAGCCGGGTGAGGTGCGGCGAGACGCCGGTGAACCGCAGGGGGACGCCGCGCGCGGTCGCGGTCTCCCGCACCGCCATCAGCACCCGCAGGCCCGCGGCGTCCAGCAGCGGCACGCCGCCGAGGTCGACCTCCAGGCGGCTCGGCCGGCCGGCGCACAGCGCGGACAGCAGCCGCGTGCGCAGCTCGCCCGCGTTGTCCCGGTCCACCTCGCCGT
Organism: Catenuloplanes atrovinosus; assembly: GCF_031458235.1. Taxonomy (NCBI): domain Bacteria; kingdom Bacillati; phylum Actinomycetota; class Actinomycetes; order Micromonosporales; family Micromonosporaceae; genus Catenuloplanes; species Catenuloplanes atrovinosus. Next base: position 4,774,860 of record NZ_JAVDYB010000001.1, read on the forward strand.
AGACGCGCGCGGTCCGGACCCGGCCCGGCGCGGCGGTGACCAGCACGCGCACGCCGGGGTCGTCGGCCTCGCCCGGCCACGGCGGCACGGTGTCGCTGAGCATCGCGGTGCGCAGCCAGGTCAGCGCGCGGCTGAGCAGCCGGGACACCTGCATCTGGGAGATGCCGAACTGCTCCGCGATCTCCGCCTGACTGAGGTTGCCCCAGAAGCGCAGCGCCAGCATGCGGCGGTCCCGGCGTGGCAGCCGCAGCAGCAGGTTCTCCAGCGTGGTCCGGTCCTCGACCGCGGCCATCTCCGGGTCGAGCGCGCCGAGCAGGTCGCCCACCTCGGTGTCGTCGGCGTCCGAGATCCGGCGGTTGAGCGACTCGGAGGAGTATCCGGCCATCGAAGTCCGGGCCGCCAGCACGTCGGCCTCGTCCACGTCCAGGTAGTCCGCGATCTCCGCCTGCGTCGGCGGGCGGGCGAAGCGCGTGGTCAGCGTGTCCGCGGCGCGCTTGACCTCCAGGCCGAGATCCTGCAGGCGGCGGGGCACGTGCACGCTCCAGGTGTGGTCGCGGAAGTGCCGGCGCAACTCGCCACGGATGGTCACCACGGCGAACGCGGTGAACGAGCCGCGGTCCGCGTCGTACCGGTCGACGGTCTTGACCAGCCCGATCCGCGCCACCTGCTCCAGGTCCTCGGCGGGTTCACCCCGGCCGCAGTACCGGCTGGCCAGGCGCCCGGCGAGGGGCATCGCGGCGCGCACGAAGTCCTCCCGCAGCCGCTCGACCTCGGACGGCCCGGCGGCCGCGCGGGCACGCATGTACTCCTCGGCGCACACGTCGAGATCGGGCTCGTCGCTCACGAAGGTCGACATGCGCGCACCTCTTCCGGTCTGGTTTGCCCTTACGCTCCCGGTTCCTTCCCTGGGCCGCGTGCCTGAAACCAGAACCGGGTTATTGATCGCTCACCTGATCCGACGAATACGCGATACATACCCGGCAGAACCGCGAGTATTCGCGCAATTACTAAGAGTTCTTGAACTCGTCCGTTTGGCAGGTCATTGCCCGGGTACGAGGCCAGCGTCACCGACCCGGGAGGATTCACACGCATGGAAGCCCGTAAAATCGTCGACGCGGTCAAGGACGCCGTGGAGAACATCACCGAGCCCACGGTCCCCGGCGTGCCGGGTAGCGGCACGCCGAGCGTCGAGGAGCCGACCACGCCGCGGGAGCCGCTGCCGCCGAAGGGCGACCAGGGCACGCCGAAGAGTGTCACGCCGACCGGCTTCGACACCAAGGCCCCGCCGACCACGCGTGGCCAGCAGGGCGCGTTCCTCACCACGTCGCAGGGCGCCCGGCTGCGCGACACCGACCACTCGCTGAAGGCCGGGCCGCGTGGGCCGATCCTGATGCAGGACCACCACTTCCGCGAGAAGATCACGCACTTCGACCACGAGCGCATCCCGGAGCGCGTGGTGCACGCGCGCGGCACGGGCGTGCACGGCACCTTCACCGGGTACGGCAGCGCGGAGGCGATCACCAGCGCCGGCTTCCTGAAGAAGGGCGCGGAAACGCAGGTCTTCGTCCGCTTCTCCACCGTGCTCGGCTCCCGCGGCTCCGCCGACACGGTTCGGGACACCCGCGGCTTCGCCGTCAAGTTCTACACCGCCGAGGGCACGTTCGACCTGGTCGCGAACAACATCCCGGTGTTCTTCATCCAGGACGCGATCAAGTTCCCGGACATCATCCACGCGGGCAAGCCGCACCCGGACCGGGAGATCCCGCAGGCGCAGAGCGCGCACGACACGTTCTGGGACTTCGTGTCGCTGCACACCGAGGCGCAGCACCACGCCATGTGGAACATGTCCGACCGGGGCATCCCCCGGTCGTACCGCCACATGGAGGGCTTCGGCGTCCACACGTTCCGGCTGGTCAACGACGCCGGCGAGACCGTGCTGGTCAAGTTCCACTGGAAGCCGAAGCTGGGCGTGCACTCGCTGGTCTGGGAAGAGGCGCAGCTGATCGCCGGCGTCGACCCGGACTTCCACCGCCGCGACCTCTACGACGCGATCGAGGCCGGCGCGTACCCGGAGTACGAACTCGGCGTGCAGGTCTTCCCGGACACGCCGGACGAGACGTTCGCCGGCATCGACCTGCTCGACCCCACGAAGATCGTGCCGGAGGAGCTGGCCGAGGTGCAGCCGATCGGCCGCCTGGTGCTCAACCGCAACCCCACCAACTTCTTCGCGGAGACCGAGCAGGTCGCGTTCCACCTCGGCAACCTGCCGCCCGGCATCGACGTCACCAACGACCCGCTGCTGCAGGGCCGGCTGTTCTCCTACGTGGACACGCAGCTGACCCGGCTCGGCGGCCCGAACTTCTCCCAGATCCCGGTCAACCGCCCGCACGCGCCGGTCAACGACATGCTCCGCGACGGCTTCCACCAGCACGCCGTGCACGCGGGGGTCGCACCGTACAAGCCGAACTCGCTCGACGCCGGCAACCCGTTCGAGACCGACGAGAAGTCGTTCGCCGACCTGCCGGTCCGGATCGCCGAGGCACCCAAGATCCGCGCCAACCCGGTGTCGTTCGACGACCACTACTCGCAGGTGCGCCTCTTCTGGCAGAGCATGACGCCGGTCGAGAAGGAGCACATCGTCTCCGCGTACACGTTCGAGCTCGGCAAGTGCTACCAGCAGGCGATCAAGGAGCGGCAGCTGCGCTGCCTCGCCAACATCGACCCGGAGCTGTGCGCCCAGGTCGCGGCCGGGCTCGGCCTGCCGGCCCCGGCGCCGTCCGAGGGCGTCGCGCTCACCGAGGTGGCGCCGAGCCCCGCGCTGTCCCAGATCGGCCAGGAGTGGCCGCCGGACGGCCGGATCATCGGCATCGTGGTCGGCCCGGACGGCGCGGACGGCGCCGGCTCCGTGCGCGAGGCCGTCCAGGCCGCGGGCATGCTGCCGCTGATCATCGCGCCGGCCGGCGGGCACGCGGGCGGCCTGGTCGTACAGCGCACGTTCAACACCGCCCGCTCCGTCGAATTCGACGCGATCCTGGTCGCCGACGCGCCCGCGCCCGCCGCCGACGCGCTGCCCGCGCGCGACGCCAAGGCCGGCGCCGCCGCCACGGTCGCGGTCGACCCGCGCGTGCGGCTGCTCATCGAGGAGGCCTGGCGGCACGGCAAGCCGGTCGGCGCGTGGGGCGACGGCGTGGCCGTGCTCCAGCAGGCCGGCATCTCGGACACGCCCGGCGTCTTCCTGGCCGAGTCCGGCCCCGGCGCGTTCACCACGCTCCAGCAGTTCCTCGCGCGGCACCGCGTGTGGGAGCGGTTCCCGGCCACGCTCGCCTGATCCCCGGCGGGCGTTAAGTTCCGTCCTCAACCGGAAGGGAGAACACATGACCACCGCTCGAGAGATCATGACCCCCGACGCGACGTGCGTGGGCGAGCAGGAGACGCTCGCGGACGCCGCCCGGAAGATGGCCGACCTCGGCGTCGGTGCGCTGCCCATCTGCGGCACCGACAATCGCCTGAAGGGCATGCTCACCGACCGCGACATCGTCATCAAGGCGATCGCCCAGGGCCGCAACCCCGCCGACGTCCGCGCCGGCGACCTCGCCCAGGGCAAGCCCGTCACGATCGGCGCCGACGACGACACCGCCGAGATCCTCCGCACCATGAGCAGCCACCAGGTCCGCCGCCTCCCGGTCATCGACGGCCACGACCTGGTGGGCATGGTCGCGCTCGCCGACGTCGCCCGCGCCCTCCCCGACAAGCCGACCGGCGACCTGCTCGACGCGATCAGCCACCCGTAACCCCGGCCGAGGCGTCCCGTTCCATTCCGATGGAGCGGGACGCCTTTTCTCATGGTCCCGCTTCCGGCGTGCCCGCTCCCCGCACGCTCCCGCGGGCAAACCTCGCGCCGGCTCCGCCGCCGCTCCGCCGCCGCATCGGAGCCGGTCCCAGCCCACTCACCACGATCCGCGACCCCCAGCGGCTCTGCTTCCGGCCGCCGAACCGCGGTCAGCGGGCCGGGTCACCCGGTGCGAGCCGGACGGCTTCCATGGTCCAGTAGCCGAGGTCGCGGCGCATGCCGAGAGACTCGCTCAGGGCGAGCATCGGGGCGTTCCGGTCGTCGTTCTCCGCATGCATGGCGGTGCCGCCGCGTTCGGCCGCCGCCGCGAACGAGCCGAGCTTCACCGCGCGCGCCACGCCGCGCCGCCGGGCACGGGTCGCCACGCCGGTATAGCTGGTGTGCCACCCACCGGTGCCCACGTCCCGGCGGATCAGGCACACGCCGGCCGTACCCTCGTGGTCCTCGGCGAACAGGACCACCACGTCAGCCGGCATGTGCGCGGCGAACTCGACCAGATCGATCGGCGTGTCCGACGGCATCCCGGCCAGCGAGTCCGCGGCCGCCGCCACGAACCGCTCCCGCGCCTCCCCCACCGTGGTCGCCTCCAGGCGCACCCCGGCCCGCACCGCCGCCGCGTCCGCCGCCACCCGCAGCGCCCCGGCGTCATCCAGCGCGACCGTCCAGCCCGTACAGTGGTTGACCACCCGAAATCCCAGCCGCTCCGCGAACCGGCGGCCGTCCGGCCGGTCGTCCCGCAGCGTCAACGCCAGCGGCTCCGCCACGTCCCGGTCGATCCGCGCCAGTTCCACGGCGAGCGCGGTCCCGATGCCTCGCCCGCGCGCACACTCCTCGACGCCGATCCGGACCGGCCGCTGGCCCCGGTAGTCGGGCACCGCTGCGGCCATGGCCGCACCGACGACGCGCCCGGCGCGCTCCGCCACCACGGCCCGCACGTCATCCCCCGACCTCAACAGCCGCCGCCACCGCACCCGCGTGTCCGACGAACTCCCGAGATCCAGCAACCCCACCGCCACATCCAGATCCCGCGGCTCGTACGTGCGTATCACGGCGGTCAGTCTATGGCTCAGGCCCCCGCACGGCACAGTACGGCACTACGAGTGATGAATCAGTCACTCTGAGCTTTATTTGCGATCGACGATGTCCTACCGTATTGACGTCAGCCGCCATCGTCCCGGGCGCCGGAGAGGCACATGCACGACGACGAGGACCCCGCCAGCGGACTCACGCGCTCGATACTGCCGGCCGAACTGCGCGAGGCCATCGGCGCGCTCCCCGAGGGCCGCGTCGCGCGGTACTCATCGGGCGAACAGATTCTCGGCCAGGGTGAGACCTCCGATCACGTCGTACTCATCATGTCCGGCGTCGTAAAGATCACCGCCGTCACGCCAACGGGGCGTGAGGCGCTTCTCGGACTCCGCGGCCCCGCGAACTGGTCGGCGAACTCGCGGCGCTGACCGGCATCCCCCGCACCGCATCGGTGCGCGCGATCGACCGGGTGGAGGCACGACTGGTAGCCGCCTCCCTGTTCCGGCGATTTCTCCAACGCAATCCGGACGCCCTGCACAACCTGCTCGAAGCAGTCATCGTCCGGCTCCGGGAAGCGGACCGGAGACGGCTCGAGTTCACCGGCTGGGACGTACACGAGCGGGTCTGCTCCCTCCTCGCCGAACTGGTGCACACGCATGGCCGCCCCGGGCCCGGCGGGAGCATGACGATAGGGCTCGCCCTGTCCCAGGAAGAGATAGCGGGTGCCACCGGAGCATCTCGGGAAGCCGTGGCCAAGGCGTTGCGCACACTCCGCACGGTCGGCGCGATCACCACATCGCGAAAGAAGATCGTGGTGATCGACCTGCTGGAACTCCGGCGGTTCATCGACGGCAACCGGTAAAAGTACACAGACAGCCGATGAGCCCACGGCTAGACACGGACGGGAACCACCGAAGGGGGGCCATCCGTGTCAGAGACACTGCACTCGTCCATCGTCGTGATGGATGTCGAGAACTCCAGCGCACTGGGAAATCACGAGAAGCCGATCGTCCGCAGCGACCTCCGGCGCCTGACCGAGGACGCACTCGATCGCGCCGGGATCACGCCGGACGCCCGCACCATCGAGGACCGTGGGGACGGCATCTACCTGCTCATCTCGGCCGGCGTTCCCAAGCGCCGGCTGTTTGCGACGTTCCTCCCGGCCGTGGACGAATCGCTTGCGGCCAGGCGGGTCGCCGATCTGCCGCTTCGTCTCCGCGTCGCCGTGGCCGCCGGCGAGGTGACACCCGACGAGCAGGGATCCAGCGGGATCGACGTCGACCGCGCGTTCGGTATGGCCGATCACCAGACGGCCCGCGACGCGCTCGCCGCCGACCGCCGGGCCCGCATGGTGGTCGTGGTCAGCGAGTCGCTCTACGAGAGCGTGATCACCGCGCAGTCCGCGCTCGACCCGACGCGGTTCCGCCACTACCGTCTCCCGCTCAAGCAGGCAGAGGTCGGCGTCTGGATTCACCTGTCGGGCGTCGCGCAGCAACCTCGCATGCCGAAGCGGGAGAGCACGCCCGTACCGGCCGCCGCGCAGCAATCACCACTCGGCATCTCGCAGAGCGTCGCCGGCCGCGACCACATCGGCCGGGACAGCATCGCCCCCGGCCGGGACTACGTCCGCGGCGGCCGCGTCCACAACGGTGGGAGCGCGTGATGGCGGAGGACGGCGGAATCACCGAGACGGCCGAGGCACCGCCGGACAAGCCGCCGAAGGAGAACAGCATTCCGTCGCCGGAGGCGGCCAAGCGGAAGGCCGGGGCGCAGAGGAAGAAGAGTAAGGAACGGGAGAAGCCAGACGGCGAAGACGAACCCGAGGACAGCAGGGAGGATGACGAGGCCGCCTACGACCAGCGAGAGGCCGGCGACCTCATGGCGCTGCTCAAGAAGGTCATCGACGACGAGTTCCGCGCGCTGCGCCTCGAACAGCGCCGCGCCTACGACGGCGCCTTCCGCAACCTGGCGCTGCCCGTGGTGGACCAGCACACCGAGCAGAACATCTATCTCGGGCTGGACCGGCGGGAGGACGACGGTCTCGGCAGGCCGCTGCCGGACAGTCTGCTCGCGCGGGTGCAGTCGGAGTTCGTCGAACCCGACGGCTATCGGCAGGCCTGGACGCGGCTCGAGAGCAAGGGCCTGATCATCCTCACCGCGCCCCGGGGATCGGGGCGAACCTACAGCTCGTACCACCTGCTGGATGCCGTGTGCGCACGAGGCGTACGGGAGCTCACGGCGCACGACCTGCCGCGGCTCGACCGGTCGGCGGCCGAGGACACCGGCTTCGTCTGTGCCGAGGTGCCGCCGGAGATGCTCGACGCCCATCGCCTCGGGGCCCTCGCCGAGCGGCTGCGGGAACGCCGGTGCCGGGCGGTGCTGATCGCGGACCGGCCGGCCGGCGCGTGGCCGACCGGGATCGCCGGCTACGTCGCGCGCCTCGACGGCCGGCCGCGACCGGAGGACATCGTTCGCCGCTACCTCGCCGCGCACGCGACCGAACTCGACGACGCAGGCCTGGATGCCATCTGCGCCGATCCGAAGGTCGTCGCCGTCCTTCACTCCTTCACGCCGGAGACGGGCACGCTGGGTGGCATCGCGGACTTCGCGGGCAAGCTCCTCGGCGCGCACCGCGGTGAACTCGCCCTCGACGAGGCCTGCGCACAGGCGGACCGCGCGGACGACGACCTGGCGGAGTGGTTCCACGCGCTGACCATGCTGGAGGAGAAGGCGTTCGCCATCGCGCTGGCGGTGCTCAACAATCAGCCGCTGCCCGTCGTCGCGGACGCCTCCCGCACACTCACGGCGGCGATCAGGCACGCGGAACGACCGGACAAGGCTCCGCCCTCGCACGCGTTCCGCCGTACCACCGCCCAACTCCTCCGGGTGGCACGAGCCGGGCGCTGCGCCGCCACCGACACCGGCGAGCACGGCGACTATCCGGTGGAGCTGATCCGATCGGAACGTGCCGACTATCCCCAGCGGATGGTCACCGTGATCTGGCGGGAATACCCCGAGTTACAGCCCCTTCTCGTCAAGTGGCTCGGTCACCTGAGCATCCACGGTCGCAGCCCACGCGTGCGCGCGCAGGCCGCCACGGTCGTCGGGCTGCTCGCCGAGATGGACTTCGCCGGCATCTACCACTCGCTGCTGCGCCCGTGGGGCGACGGCTTCCGGGAGGAACACTGGGACGCCGTGGCCGCCGCGCTGCGCGTCTCCGCGCTCAACCCCGCGCTCCGCGACACCGTGTGGACGCTACTGGAGCGGTGGGGCGACCCGGAGAAGGTTCGCACATGGGACGAGGCCCGCGTCCGCGGCACGGCGAAGCCGGAGGACAAGGAGCCGCCGCGGTACCTGCGGTTGCGGCGGCACGCCGTCGCCGCCGCACTCGGTGCCAGCGTCGGGCCGACCGACCTGCCGAGGGCGCTGGAGATCCTGGGAAAGCAGGCCGACAGTCCGAACTACGGGCTGATGCGGCAGGTGTGCCGGGCCATGGCGGACCTCTTCTCGTCCACCGGGCCAGCCGGCATGGCGCTCGTCTTCCAGACGCTCGCCGAGTGGGCCGTCTCCACCTGGCCACCCAAAGTCGAGACCGCACTGACCTGCTTCGTCCAGATCCTCATCGACCTGGACGTGGAGGACCTCAACGACGGTCCGACCGGCGTCCTGGACACGCTGGACTGCTCACCGGAACTTCGCCGGACCGTGGCCAGGCTGTGGCGGCGGGCCATCAACATCTTCGGCTTCGAGGTCCCGGCGATGAAGGCGCTCCGGCATCTCGTCGAGGCCGCGGAACGGTCACCCGACCACCGGGAACCGCTCTGCCGGCTCGTCACCGCGATCCCGAGCACGCCGCGGGATCACCGCGTCCTTCAGTTCCACCTGCAGCGTCTGCGCGCGCGCGAGGAGTGCGAGCAGACGTCGACCTTGATTCTCGGCGCACTCGCACCGAAGGAGAGCGAGTCTCATGCCTACGCCTGACCTGAACCCGATCCTGCGGGACTCGGCGATCTCGCTGCTCGACTGGGTCACGATCAGCCGGCCCACCCGAGGCAATACCTCCATCGTCTATCTCGATCAGGATGGCGTCCCGCACCAGAGCAGGCCCCCGATCGGGCGGCGGCTCACCGGGTCCTTCCGCTGCTTCGAGATAGACACCGCACTGCATACCCGGCTCGTCCGCTGGGAGCCTCCCGCACTGGAGGAGGCCTTCCGCTTCGTCGGAATGATGCACGTGACCTGGCGGGTATTCGACGCCGCCGTGGTCTCCGCCTGTGGAGTCACCAACGCTGAGTCGATCTTCGGCCCGTTCCTGGACCAGCGGCTCCGGCAGATCACCCGGCGATTCAGCATCGAGGAGTGCGCGGCCGCGGAGAGCGAGGTGAACCTCGACCTCAAGGCCGCGCCCTTCCGCCTGGACCACGGTATCGAGGTCAGCTCGTGCTGCGTCACGCTCCGGCTCGACGACCGCGCCGAGAAATACCTTGCGGAGCGGGAGACCATCCGCCGAAACGGCGAGCGCGCCCGGGCGCAGCACGACCTCGCGCTGATCAAGGATCAGCTCGCCACCGCGGAGGCGGAGCTACGGTACCGGCTGGAGACCGGACAGGCCGCCGCCGCGCACCGCCTCGCCATGACGAAGCACGAGTACGCGGCGAAGGAGGCGCGGCTCAAGCACGCGCTCGAGCAGACGATGAACGAGCACGAGATCCTGCTGAAGCGGAAGCGGGTCCAGTTCTACCGGCTGGCGCTGGAGGACCGCAACCTCGGGCTCCTGGCGCTGCAGCTCATCGAGCACCCCGGTGACATCTCGGCCGTGGTGCGGATGCTGCGCGAGCGCAGCGACCACTTCTTCGGAACGGCTCAGAAGATGATCAGCATTCTCGACAATCACAGTGGCGAACTCGCCGACTACGACCCCATGCGGCAACAGACGATCCAGCACCTCCAGGAGGCACTGGCCTGGGCCGCACGCGAGGCCAGGACGACGGACGACGTCCCTACCGCCGCGAACGACGTCGCGCCGGACGACGAGTTCCCACCGTCCGACGAGTAGGCGGTCGCACCGAGCCAGATGAGGAGGCAGGCCACCGCGAGGAACGTACTCACGGTGGCCCGCCGCACCCAGCGATACTTGAGGACGGCGATGCGGGCCAGCGTCAACGCCTGCTCCCATGCCTGCCGGCGACGTACCGCGGCGGTGGCGGGCCGCTCGATCTCGACCGGGGAGAGACGACCCGCCACCGGGAACGAGATCGGATTGACGGCCGACGCTACGGACACCGGCATCCGCGGCAGGAGCGCGAGCGCCGTGCAGGCGAGCGAGACACTCAGCGCCAGCAGCCCGGCACCGAGCCACACCGCGCCGGCGGCATTCATCGGCGCCGCACCGGCACGCTGGGCGACCGAGGTGATCAGCAGCCCTTGGATCGCGACCAGCAACACCGCCTTGCTGTCCGAGTTCTTCACCCACTGCCCGAACTCGGCAACGCTGTGCAGCGCAACCATCAGATCCTGGTCAAGGTCGCGTCCCGAATGCCGCCGCGGACTCCGCATGTTTGCCATGTCTCGATGAGACCGTGACGCACGACGGTGATCCACGTATTCGTCCACAGATCGGATCACGGACACGGGAAGAGCCCCGCCGCTCCGGCGGGGCTCTTCCGCAACGTGCGCCGCTACGCGCCGCGGAGGGTGGCGCCGAACTGTGACGCCGCCGCCGCGACCGCGGCGTCGCGGGCGGAGACCGCCTCCTCGACCGTCAGTGTGCGGTCCGGGGCGCGGAAGGTGAGCTTGAAGGCCAGGGACTTCCGGCCCTCGCCCAGTGAGTCGGACTCGTACACGTCGAACAGGCGCACCGCCTCCAGCAGCGGGCCGGCCGCGCCGGCCAGCGTGGCCTCGACGGCACCGGCCGGTACGTCGGCGGGCACGACCAGGGCCACGTCGATCAGCGCCGGCGGGTACGTCGACAGCGGCCGGGCCTGCACCACCGGCGCGGGCGGGAGCGCGGTCAGGTTGAGTTCCATCGCGCAGGTGCGGCGCGGCAGCTCCAGCGCGGAGATCGCCGCCGGGTGGAGTTCGCCGGCGAAGCCCACGATGGTGCCGTCGACCGAGATCGCGGCGCAGCGGCCGGGGTGCCACGGCGCCTCGTCGCCGGCCGAGACCGTGATCTCGCCGGCCGGGATGCCGGCGGCGGAGAGCACGGTGCGTGCGGCCTCGACCGCGTCGGCCCAGGTCGCCTGCCGGCCCTCCCCCCACCAGCCGGACGGGGAGGTCTCGCCGGCCAGCACCACGGCCACGTGCCACGGTTGCTTGGGCAGCGTGGCGTCCGCGGCGAACAGGTCGTCGTCGCTGGGGCGCTCGTCCACGCCCATCGCCGGCGGGCTGCCGGCGCCGGGACGCGGGTGGAAGACCGCGCCGATCTCGTAGAGCGCGAGGTCGCGCGTGCCCCGGCCGATGTTGCGGCGCAGCGTGGTGAGCAGCGGCGGCAGCAGCGTGCTGCGCAGCAGCGGCTCCTCCTCGGAGAGCGGGTTCGCCAGGCGCACCGCGGAGCGGCGGTTGTCCGAGGACGGCATGCCGAACGCGTCGAACACCGCGGCGGACATGAACGGGTAGTTGAGCACCTCCACGTACCCGTTCTCGGCCAGCGCGCGGGCCACGGACCGGCGGCGGGCCTGCGCGGCGGTCAGGCCGTTGCCGGGCGGCGCGGTCGGCAGCACGCTCGGGACCACGTCGTACCCGTCCAGCCGGACGACCTCCTCGACCAGGTCGGCCGGGTCGGTCAGGTCCGGGCGCCAGGACGGCGGCGTGACCGTGAGCACGTCGCTGGAGGTGGACGCGGCGACCGCGCAGCCGACCCGCTGGAGCAGGTCGATGACCTGGTCGCGCGAGTAGTCCACACCGATCCGGCGGGCCGGCAGCGTGGCGTCAAGCTCGATGAACCCGGCCGGGCGGCGGTAGTCCAGGTCGAGGATCTCCGCCGCGGCGGACGCGTCCGGGCCGCCGTGCTCGAGCAGCAGCGACACGGCGCGCTCCAGCGCGACCAGCGTGAGCGCCGGGTCGACGCCGCGCTCCCAGCGCTTCGCGGCCTCGCTGAACAGCTTGTGCCGCCGCGCGGTGCGCCCGACCATGACCGCGTCCCAGTGCGCGGCCTCGAACAGCACGTTCGTGGTGGTGGGCTGCACCTCGGAGGTCTCGCCGCCCATGACCGCGGCCAGCGAGATCGGCACGCCCGGCGCCTCGCCGGAGCAGATCACCATGTCCTCGGTGTCGAGCGAGCGAACCACGCCGTCCAGCGTGGTGATCTTCTCGCCCGGCAGCGCGCGCCGGACCAGCAGCGGGCCGTCGAGCAGGTCCGCGTCGAACGCGTGCATCGGCTGGCCGAACTCGAGCATCACGTAGTTGGTGATGTCCACGGCCAGGCCGATCGACCGTACGCCGGCCACCGCGAGGCGCCGCTTGATGAAGTCCGGCGACGGCGCCGACGGGTCGACGCCGCGGACCAGCCGGGCCGAGAACCGGTCGCAGCCGATCCGGTCCTCGACGGTGACCGGCCACGGCACGTCCTCGGTGCCGGCCGGGGCGGCGGCCAGCGCCGGGTCGCGGAACGGCACCTTGAGCGCGTGCGACAGCTCCCGGGCGAGGCCGCGGACGCTCATCGCGTACCCCCGGTCCGGGGTGATCTCCAGCTCCAGGATGATGTCGTCCAGCCCGACCAGCGGGCGCGCGTCAGTGCCCGGCACGTGGTCGCCGGACAGCACGATGATGCCGTCGTGGTCGTCGCTGAGCCCCAGCTCGGCCGCGGAGCAGATCATGCCCGCGGACATCCGGCCGTAGGTCTTGCGGGCGCCGATCCTGAAGCCGCCGGGCAACTCGCCGCCGGGCAGGATCACGACCACGAGGTCGCCGGCCGCGAAGTTCCGCGCGCCGCAGACGATCTCCTGCGGCGCCTCGTTGCCGACGTCGACCGTGCAGAACCGGATCGGCTTCTTGAAGCCGGTCAGCTCCTCGATGGTGAGCACGCGGCCCACCACCAGCGAGCCGGTGACGGTCGCCGCCTGGTCGACGACCGAGTCCACCTCGATCCCGAGGGACACCAATGCCTGCTCGACGTCGGTGCCGGTGAGGTCCACCGGCAGGTCGACGTGTTCGCGCAGCCAGGAAACTCCGATGCGCACAATTCCTCCGCTTAAAAGAAAGTCTCAGACGGCCATGCCGTACGCGGTCGTGAAGCGCACATCGCCCTCGACCATCTCGCGCATGTCGGAAATGCCGTGGCGGAACATCAGCGTCCGCTCGATGCCCATGCCGAACGCGAACCCGGAGTAGCGGTCCGGGTCGATGCCGCAGGCGACCAGCACGCGCGGGTTGACCATGCCGCAGCCGCCCCACTCGACCCAGCGCGGCCCGTCCCGGTGCTGCGGGAACCACACGTCGAACTCCGCGGACGGCTCGGTGAACGGGAAGTAGTGCGGCCGCCAGCGGGTGCGCGCGTCCTCGCCGAACATCGCGCGGGCGAAGTGGTCGAGCGTCCCGCGCAGGTGCGCCATGGTGATGCCCTCGTCCACGACCAGGCCCTCGACCTGGTGGAAGACCGGCGTGTGGGTGGCGTCCAGTTCGTCGGTCCGGTACGTGCGGCCCGGGCACACCACGTAGATCGGCGGCTTGCGGGTGAGCATGGTCCGCGCCTGCACCGGCGAGGTGTGCGTGCGCAGCACCTGGCCGGGCACGGTGAGGTGGAACGTGTCCATCAGCCCGCGCGCCGGGTGGTCGGCGTGGATGTTGAGCGCGTCGAAGTTGGTCCACTCGAGCTCGACCTCGGGACCCTCGGCGATCTCGTACCCCATGCCGACGAACAGGTCACCGATGCGCTCCATCAGCGTGGTGAGCGGGTGCCGGGCGCCGCGCGGGCGGCGGTCCCACGGGAGCGTGACGTCGACGCGCTCCTCGGCGAGCACGCGCGCGGCGCGCTCCACCTCGAGCACGGCCTGCCGGGCGTCGTACGCGGCCTGCACGGCCTGCCGGGCGACGTTGACCCGCTTGCCGGCGTCGGACTTCGCGGCCGGGGGCAGCGCGCCGATCTCCCGCCGGGCCAGCGAGATCGGCGACTTGTCGCCGAGGTGGGCGGGCTTCAGCGCGACGAGCGCGTCCAGGTCCGCCGCGCCGTCGAAGGCCTTGGTCGCCTCCGCGACCGCGCCGTCGAGGGCGGACTGATCCAGCAGGGCAACCTGCTTCGGGTCATACGGGTCATTGCGATAGGTCATGACTCTGCGTCTCCAACGCCTGCGGGAACCGGGACAGTCTAGTGACGCGCGGCGACGCCGCCGCCCACCGGTACCGAAGGCTCAGAGAGCGTGACTGATCAGGCTCGCTGCCCGCGCGCACCGGCGGGCTGGATAAACGAGCGGATCACGGTCGGTCACTCCTCGAAGCGCGTAGGGCTCTCGCCGAAGCATACAGACACACCGCCGCGGCCGCCGCGAGATTGAGGCTCTCCGCCCGCCCGTACATCGGCACCTTCACCCGGTGATCGGCCGCCGCCAGCACGTCCGCGGAAAGGCCATGAGCCTCAGAACCGAAGATCCACATGGTACGGACGGAGAGCGCCCCCGCGTCGGCCAGCGAGTCCAAATCCGCGTCGCCGTAGCCGGTGGCCGCCAGCACGGTCAGCCCCGCGGCCCGCGCCGCCGTCACCGCCTCCACCGGGTCCGGCCCGCGCACCACGTCCACGTGGAACAGGCTCCCGGCCGTCGACCGCACGCACTTGCCGTTGAACGGATCGACCGCGTCCCCCGCGAAGACCACCGCGCCCGCGCCCGCCGCGTCCGCGGTGCGCAGCACGGTCCCGGCGTTGCCCGGGTCGCGGATCTCCGCCAGCGCCGCGACCAGCCTCGGCCGCCGCTCCAGCGCGGTGGCGAGCGGCACGTCCGTCTGGTGGCAGAGCGCCACCACGCCCTGCGGCTGCACCGTGTCGGCCAGCGCGGCGAGCGCCTCGTCGGAGACCTCGGACACCTCGGCGCCCGCGTCCGTGGCCGCGCGGCTCAGCGACGCGTACCGGTGCAGCGCCTCGGTCGTGCCGAACAGCTCGATCACGGTGCCGGGCGACGCCAGCGCCTCCGCCACCGCCTGCGGTCCCTCGGCGAGGAAGCGGCGCGCGGCGTCCCGGTCCCGGCGCCGGTGCAGCTTGCGGGCGGCGGCGATCCTGGGCGTACGCGGCGTGAACAGGGATCTCATCCTTCGCGGCCGGAACAGCGAAGGCGCCCCGCACGGGAGCGGGGCGCCTCGGCTGTCGGAGATGAAGCGGGTGGAGCGGCTGGAACTCAGGCGGCCTGGGCGGGGGCGCCGCCGGTGCCCTCGGCCGCGACCGCGGCCTTGGCGACCTCGACGAGCCCGGCGAACGCCGTCGCGTCGTTGACCGCGAGGTCCGCGAGGATCTTGCGGTCGACCTCGACACCGGCCAGGCGCAGGCCCTGGATCAGCCGGTTGTAGGTCATACCGTTCGCCCGGGCGGCCGCGTTGATGCGGGTGATCCACAGCTGGCGGAAGTCGCCCTTGCGGTCACGGCGGTCCCGGTACGAGTACTGCATCGAGTGCAGCACCTGCTCCTTGGCCTTGCGGTACAGCCGGGAGCGCTGGCCCCGGTAGCCGCTGGCGGTCTCGAGCAGGGTACGACGCTTCTTCTGGGCGTTTACCGCCCGCTTGACGCGTGCCATTGAACTACTCCTTCAAAGTCAAGTGGCGCGCGCGTCAGCGGCCCAGCAGCTTCTTGATTCGCTTCACTTCGGACTTGGCCACCTCGACCGTGCCGGTCAGCCGGCGGGTACGGGTGGAGGACTTGCCCTCCAGCAGGTGACGCTTGCCGGCCTGCTCGGCAACGAACTTGCCCTTGCCGGTGACCTTCACCCGCTTGCCCATGCCGGTGTGGCTCTTCATCTTCGGCATTGAAAGCCTCTTCTTCCTGATACAGGCCGGGGGTTCCCGGCCGGTTGTGGCCGGGAGGCCGGCCGTTACTGGCCGGGGGTCCCGGCCGCTCCACCCGCGTCCGCGCCTTCGACGACGGACGCCGCCGCCACGGGCTCCTCGGCAGGTGCCTGGGCGTCCTCGTCCCGGGGCGGGCGAGGCGCCTTGGCGCTGGCCGCGACGCGTTCCGCCGCTGCCGCCTTGGTGGCCCGGTGCGGGGCCAACACCATGGTCATGTTTCGGCCGTCCTGCTTCGGCGCGGCCTCCACGTACCCCAGTTCCTGGATCTCCGACTCGAGCCGGCGCAGCAGGCGGTAGCCCAGCTCCGGACGGCTCTGCTCGCGACCACGGAACATGATCGTGACCTTGACCTTGTCGCCCGCCTTCAGGAACCGCACTACGTGACCCTTCTTGGTCTCGTAGTCGTGCGGATCGATCTTCGGGCGCAGCTTCATCTCCTTGATGACGGTCTGCTGCTGGTTTCGCCGGGCCTCGCGCGCCTTGAGTGCAGACTCATACTTGAACTTTCCGAAGTCCATGAGCTTGCACACCGGCGGACGGGCCATCGGCGCCACCTCGACCAGGTCCAGATCGACATCCGCGGCCAGCTGCAGGGCGCGCTCCAGCGGGACGATGCCCACCTGCTCACCCTCAGGGCCGACCAGTCGGACCTCTCGCGCCCGGATCTGATCGTTCACGCGTGGTTCGGCGCTGATGGGGCCTCCTCATAACTGCTTCCCACGCCCGCCGGCCGGCCGGCGTGGGTCTGGCTGACGACTCGCCCGCCTGCCCCGGCGGATCGAGCCTGCGCACACGGCGTGCGCCGTCGGCCACAAGCAGAAAGGCCCCGGCGACAGTGCACGCCAGGGCCCGCTCGACCGGTCACGGCTCGCGACCACGCCGTTGAGCGTGGCGACGAGCCACCGCACTGCGAGCGCGATGCGCCCGAGGCGGTCTGACCGGACCCGGACGCTCAGGGCGACTCGGGTGGGAGCAGGCGCTCCGCTTCATCACCACCACGCAGATTCAGGATCAACGATCATGGACATGCGTGATGGTCAGGTCGACCCGTCGAGTCTAACAGGCGCTCCACGAGGTCGCTAACGACCCCGGCCCACACCCACCCGAGGGCCCACGGTCCCGCTGTGGCCGATGATCAGAACCGCCGCACGGGACCGGGATATTCCCGGCCGCGGCACGCCCACTCCCCCGCCCGACCCGGCGGGCACCCGCTGAGCTCCGCCCTCGCCCGGCGCCGCGACCCGTCGCGATCGACCCAAGCCGGGCGGCGCCGGGCACGTCGCGATCAACCCAAGCCGGGCGGCGCCGGGCACGTTGCCGGCCGTCGCCCGAGGCGGATCGCTCAGGCACACCACGGCCCCCGGGTCCGCTGGGCACGTCGCCCGTGGATCGGGCATCGCGGACAACCTACGTGAGGATCAACGGCCGCCCGTCCCGTGGTCTCACGTGATCGCCCCACCGTGTGAGGCTCCGGCACGTTATTCGGCGTGAATTACGTGCCTGCGGCTCAGATGGTCGAGGCCGACCCCCAACACTCACCCTCAATATGACGAAATTTCGGGCGCCGAGACAGGGGGCCGGGGAGCGTGAGCCGTGCGAGAGCCCGGGCGGCGACCGTGGGCCGCCGCGGTCGCGGCGGCCCCGGGTGGGTGACGGGCGTCAGGAGGCCGCGTTCGGGTCGACGTTCGTGGCGACGCGCTCGGCGGAGTTCTCGGCGCCGTCCATGGAGCCGGACGGATTTACCACGCCGTCGTAGTTGTACACGGTCGCGGAATCATGAGTTTTGCTCGTACGAATATAGCGGTGCACCAGTCCGTCATTCTCGATTTCGATCAGGCCGGTATCGCCCGCGTGCCGGGTCTCACCGTCGTACGGCCCTCCGACCAGTGCGGCGTCCGTACCATCAATGTTCTTGGAATGGTCACTCATGAGCGCCGGGTACCCGTTCTGAACGCGCTCAAACGGGCACGAAATTTGGCGTGATCGTCCGCATGACCATCGGCTTACCAGGGTAGCCAGATCACCGCACGGCCGATTGAGATGGCCGACATTCGTCCCCTGGATAAAACCCGATTGGAGGGCACTGAGATGACGGACATCGCCACGTCCCGTTCAGCGTCCGAGACCGACGGCCAGACGTCCGCCACCGAGACCGCGAAGCAGCAGGCCCGCGAGGTCGGCCACACTGCAGTCGAGGCGGGCGGCAATGTGGCCGGCACCGCCAAGGAGGAGGGCCGCCGCGTCGCCGAGGAGACCTCCCGGCAGGCGCGTCACCTCTACCACGCCACCCGCGACGAGCTGCGCTCGCAGGCCGGCGCGCAGCAGCAGCGCGCGGTCGGCGGCATCCGCTCGGTCGGCGGCGAGCTGCGCTCGATGGCCGACGCGAACGAGCAGCAGGGCCCGGTCGGCGACTACGCCCGCCAGGCCGCCGCGCGGATCGATCAGGTCGCGGACTGGCTGGAGTCCCGCGAGCCGGGCGCGTTGATCACCGAGGTGAAGGAGTACGCGCGCCGGCACCCCGGCACGTTCCTGGCCGGCGCCGCCGTCCTCGGCCTGCTGGCCGGCCGGATCACCCGCAGCGTCGCGGCCGAGGTCACCGACTCCGCGCCGTCCGGCGGCGGCACCACGCCGGCCCCGGCCACGCCGTCCGCCACCACGACCACCACGGTCACCGCGACCGCCCCGGTCCCGGCCGCCCCGGTGCCGGCCGCGCCGGTCACCACCGCGGTCGTCACGCCGGCCACCACCACGCTGCCGCCGACCACCGAGCCCGATCCGCTGTTGCCGCCGGTGACCGATCCGCTGGCCCCGCCGGCGACCGAGCGCCCGTACCCGGGAGATGTCCGGCCATGACACAGGGTCCCGATGTGTCGCAGCGCTCCTTCGGGGAGCTGCTGGGCGAGGTCACCCAGGACCTCTCCACGCTGGTCCGCCAGGAGGTCGAGCTGGCCAAGGCGGAGATGCGCCAGGAGGCGTCGAAGGCCGGCAAGGCGGCCGGCCTGTTCGGCGGCGCCGGAGTCGCCGGCTTCCTGGTGGTGCTGTTCCTGTCGTTCGCCCTCTGGTGGGGCCTGGCCAACGTGATGGACCAGAGCTGGGCCGCGCTGATCGTGGCCGCGCTCTGGGCGATCGTCGGCGGCGTGCTGTTCACGCTGGCCCGCGGCAAGGCGCGCGAGATGCGCGGCCTGCCGCAGACCGCGGAGACCGCGAAGGAGATTCCCCAAGCCCTCAAGCCGAATCGTGGAGGCGTGTCATGACCAGCGATCCCGACCAGATCCGCGCCGAGATCGAACGTACCCGCGCCGGCCTCAGCTCCGACGTGGACGCGCTCGCGTACAAGGCGAGCCCCACCCGCATCGTCGAGGAGCGCAAGCAGCGCGTGCGTGACGCGCTCCGTAGCACCCGGGAGAAGATCATGGGAACCGCCTCCAACACCGGCTCGGCCGTGAGCGGCAAGACCTCGGACGCCGCGCACGCGGTGTCGAGCACCGCGTCCGGCGCCGCGCAGACCGTCTCGGACAAGGCCTCGGGTGCCGCGCACGCGGTGTCGGAGAAGGCGTCCGACGCGGCGGACGCGATCCGTCAGGCCCCGGCCGTCGCCCGCGCGAAGACCGAGGGCAACCCGCTCGCCGCCGGCCTGATCGCGTTCGGCGCCGGCTGGCTGATCTCCTCGCTGCTCCCGCCCACCCAGAAGGAACGCGAGCTGGCCGCCAGCGCGAAGGCCGCGGTCCAGGAGAACAAGGAGACGCTGGTCCAGGAGGCGAAGCAGCTCGCCGGTGAGCTGCAGGAGAACCTGCGCGGCCCCGCCGAGGAGGCGGCCGGCCGGCTCAAGGAGACCGCGACCGACGCGGCCGAGACCGTGCGCGGCGAGGGCCGCTCCGCGGCCGACGGCGTCAAGCAGCGCGCCGCGGAGGCCCGCGAGGAGGTCCGCTCCTCCTGAGCGTCACAGCAAGGCAGCACCCCGGGAGCGCCGGTCCACGTCGGACCGGCGCTCCTCCGCGTCGCGCCGCCGGAAACGCGTCGCGCCACCGGAAACACGTCGCGCCGCCGGAAACACGTCGCGCCGCCGGAAACACGTCGCGCCGCCGGAAACACGTCGCGCCGCCGGAAACGCGTCGGCCGTCCGGTCACACAACCGACACCGAGGAGCCGAGCCGGGGCCCTCCGAATGTGCGAGGCTTTCCGCAGGGCCGGAAGCCGCCGGGGGGCGGCACGGCACCCGGATACCGCACGCGTCCCGCACGGCCGAGGACGGGCGGGTCGCGAGCGTCTCCCAGGGGGATGGAGACCTCAGTGACCAGGTTGGACGGATCGACACAGGACATCGGAGCGCTCGTCACGGCCGCGTCCCGGGGGGACACGCGGGCCTGGGACACGATCGTGGCCCGGTACGGCGGACTGGTGACCGCGGTGTGCCGGCAGTGGCGGCTGAGCGACGCCGACACCGCCGACGTGAGCCAGACCGTCTGGCTGCGCCTGTTCGAGCAGTTGGACCGGCTGCGTGACCCGCGGGCGCTGCCCGCGTGGCTGCTGACCACCACCCGGCGCGAGTGCCACCACGTGCACCGGGCCGCCAAGCGCGAGCTGCCCGGCGCGATCGCCGCGCGGCTGGAGGGGCAGGCGGACGCCACCGCCGCCTCGATCGACGACGGCCTGCTGCGCCGGGAGCGCCGCGCGGCCGTGCGCGCCGCGTTCGACGAACTGCCGCCGCACTGCCGTGAGCTGCTGGAGTTGCTGCTCAGTGACCCGCCCACGCCGTACGGGGAGATCAGCGCCCGGCTCGGCGTGCCGTGCGGCGGCATCGGGCCGAACCGCGCCCGCTGCCTGGACCGGATGCGGCGCAATCCCCGGTTCCGCGCGTTCATGACCGAGCCGGCCGGGCCGCCCCGGAGCCGATGACAGCTAGTGATGCCGCCCCTGCGCGCGCCAGACCTCGTCCCGGTCACCGGGCGAGGGGCCCTCGACCACGGGGCGGGGATCGAGGGTCAGGCGGGGGCCGCCGATCGGGCGGCGGCCCCCGTCGCATTAACCCACATCACTGGCGTTCATCGACGTCCCCCCATTGACTTTGCTCATTGTGAGCGCTAACACTCTTCCCACACGTAACGCACCCGACATACGCGAGTACGAGGGGATGCGATCCATGAACCGTCGTCAGGTGCTGCTCGGCGCCGCCGCGGTGATGGGCGCCGCCGCGTGCGGCGCACCGTCCGGCAACGACCGGCTGCGCTACTGGAACCTCTTCGGCGGCGGCGACGGCGTGCGCATGGTCGAGCTGATCGACGCGTTCGCCGCGAGCCGTCCGGACCTGGACGTCAAGGCCTCCACGCTGACCTGGGGCCCGCCGTACTACACGAAGCTGTCGATGGCCGCGGCCGGCGGGCGCGCGCCGGACGTGGCGATCCTGCACCTGGCCCGGCTGTCCAGCTTCGCGCCCGGCCGGCTGCTCGACCCGTTCCCGCAGGAGCTGCTCACCGCGGCCGGGATCACGCCGGACCGGTTCCTGCCGGCGATCTGGGACCGGTGCGTGGTGGACGGGCAGGTCTACGCCATCCCGCTGGACACCCATCCGTTCGTCATGTACTACAACACCGAGCTGTGCCGGCGGCTGGGGCTGATCGGCGCCGGCGGCGACCTGGTCCCGCTGCGCGGCGCGGACGACCTGGTGGCCGCGTGGTCCGAGGCGCGGAAGCTCACCGGCGGGTACGGCCTGGTGCTGGACACCTTCGGCGTCTCCCCGTGGCGGCTGTGGTGGACGCTCTACCGCCAGCTCGACGGCGACCTGCTCACCGAGGACGCCACCGCGCTGGTCATCGACGACGCGAAGGCGCTGCAGGCGCTGGACTTCATGCGCCGGCTCTCCGTCACCGACGCGGTCGCGCCCGGCCAGATGCTGCTCTCCGGCGCGGTCGCGCTGTTCGGCAGCGGCAAGGCCGCGTTCCTGTTCAACGGCGAGTGGGAGGTCACCACCTTCCAGACGCAGAAGACGCCGTTCTCGATGGTGCCGTTCCCGGAGGTCTTCCCCGGCACCAGCACGGACGGCATCGCGCGCACCCAGGCCGACTGCCACACCTTCGTGCTGCCGCACCAGCGGGGGCGCACGGCGGAGGGCAGCCGGGCCGCGCTCGACTACGTGCGGTTCATGCTCGACCGCAGCGTGGACTGGGCCGAGGGCGGGCACGTGCCGGCCTGGCTGCCGGCCACGCGCAGCGCGGAGTACCTGGCGCTGGACCCGCAGTCGCGCTACCGGGACGCGGCCGCGACCGCACAGCTCGATCCGCCGGCCTGGTTCAGCGGCTCGGCGTCCAACATGGAGACCCTGGCCGGATCGGCGTTCGGCGCGGTGCAGGCCGGCACGCTCACCCCGGAGGCGGGGCTGGCCCGGTTCAAGGCCGACATGCAGCGCCTCATCGACACGCCCGCACCGGTCTAGGGAGGCAACCGATGGCCGTGGAGACGGTTGACACGCCGGTGCGGGACACGGTTCCCACGCCGGCACGCGGGGAACGATCACTCACCGGGCTCTGGTTCGCGCTCCCGTTCCTGGTGATCTACGCGGTCTTCATGATCTGGCCGATCCTGGCCGGGCTGTGGAGCAGCCTGTTCAACACCAGCCTGGCCGGCGGCGACGTCGAGTTCCTGGGGCTGTCCAACTACGCGGAGCTGGCCCGGGACGGCGCGGTCTGGGACTCGCTGTGGAACACGATCTACTTCACGCTGCTCAGCACGCCGCCGCTGGTGCTCGTCGGGCTGGTCATGGCGCTGCTGGCGCACCGCGCACGGCGTACCGGCTGGTTGTTGCGGTTCTCGTTCTTCATGCCGTTCCTGCTGCCGGTCACCGTGGTCGCGCTGATCTGGCTGTGGATCTACCAGGCCGACTTCGGGCTGCTCAACGCCGCGGTGCAGTGGTTCGGCGGCGGCCGGGTCGCGTGGATCAACGATGAGCGGACCGCGATGTGGGCGGTGGTGATCTGCACGCTCTGGTGGACGGTCGGCTTCAACTTCCTGCTCTACCTGGCCGCGCTGCAGGGCATCCCGCGGGAGCTGCACGAGTCGGCCGCGGTGGACGGCGCGAGCCCGCGCCAGCGGCTGTGGCGAATCACGCTGCCGCTGCTGCGCCGCACCACCGGGCTGATCCTGGTGCTGCAACTGATCGCGTCGCTGAAGATCTTCGACCAGGTGTACCTGCTGAACGAGGGCGCGGCGGCGCCGATCACCCGGCCGCTGATCCAGTACGTGTACGAGCAGGGCTTCACCTCGTACCGGATCGGCTACGCGAGCGCGATCTCGTACCTCCTCTTCCTGATCATCATGCTGGTGGCCTTCGCCCAGTTCAAGATCTTCCCGGCCGGGAGGGACGACTGATGCGCACCCGTCTACCGCTCTCACTCCTCGGGGTCGCGGTGGCGATCCTCTGGCTCATCCCGCTGGCCTGGGCGATCGACACGTCGATCAAGCCGGAGGGGGAGACCACGCGGGTCCCGGTCACCTGGATCCCGGACGTGTTCACGCTGGACGCCTACCGGGACGTCTTCACCGCCAGCGACGTGCCGCTCTGGCTGCTCAACAGCCTGGTGGTGGCGACCGGCGTGACCGTGCTGACGCTGGCCGCGGCCAGTCTCGCCGCGTACGGCTTCTCCCGGCTGGACTTCCCCGGCAAGAACTGGCTGTTCGCGCTGATCCTGGCCGGCATCATGGTGCCGCCGCAGGCGCTGATCGTGCCGCTGTTCCACCAGATGCAGTCGCTCGGGCTGATCGACACGTACTGGGGCATCATCCTGCCGCAGCTGGCCGCGCCGGTCATCGTCTTCATCCTGAAGAAGTTCTTCGACGGCCTCCCGCGCGAGTACGAGCAGGCCGCGGCGCTGGACGGCGCGAGCCGGCTGCGGATGTTCTGGAGCGTGGTGCTGCCGATGTCCCGGCCGGTGCTGGCCGCGGTCGGCGTGTTCACGTTCGTCGGCGCGTGGAACAACTTCCTGTGGCCGTTCATCGTGATCAGCGACCCGGACCTGATGACCGTGCCGGTCGGGCTCGGCACCGTGCAGAGCTCCTACGGCCTGCGGTACGCGGAGGTCATGGCGTCCGCCGTGATCGGCGGCCTCCCCCTGGTCGTCGTCTACGCGTTCCTGCAACGGCACGTCATCCGCGGCGTCGGCGACGCCGGACTCAAAGGTTAGGAGTCTTCCGAAGTGCAGCACGCGACAGTCACGCTCGACCCCGCGTTCACCGTGGCCCCGGTGCGCCGGCGCACGTTCGGCTCGTTCGTCGAGCACCTCGGCCGCTGCGTCTACACCGGCATCTTCGAGCCCGGCCACCCCGCCGCGGACGCGGACGGCCTCCGCCAGGACGTGCTCGCGCTGGTCCGGGAGCTGGGCGTGTCCATGGTCCGCTACCCGGGCGGCAACTTCGTCTCCGGTTACCGCTGGGAGGACGGCGTCGGGCCGCTGGACC
Source organism: Catenuloplanes atrovinosus (assembly GCF_031458235.1). Classification (NCBI taxonomy): domain Bacteria; kingdom Bacillati; phylum Actinomycetota; class Actinomycetes; order Micromonosporales; family Micromonosporaceae; genus Catenuloplanes; species Catenuloplanes atrovinosus. The sequence goes on from NZ_JAVDYB010000001.1 coordinate 4,799,167, forward strand.
GGCGGCCACGCCGGCCCGACCTGGCCTGGCACACGATCGAGACGAACCGGTTCGGCACGGACGAGTTCCTGCGCTGGTGCGGGCGGGCCGGCGTGGAGCCGATGATGGCGGTCAACCTGGGCACCCGTGGCGTGGCCGAGGCCGTCGACCTGCTCGAGTACACCAACCACCCGGGCGGTACGCACTTCTCCGACCTGCGCGCGGCCAACGGCAACCCGAAGCCGTACGACGTGCGGCTCTGGTGCCTCGGCAACGAGCTGGACGGGCCGTGGCAGGTCGGGTTCAAGACCGCCCGGGAGTACGGCCGGCTCGCCGCGCAGACCGCGCGCGCCATGCGCATGCTCGACCCGAACCTGACGTTCGTGGCCGTGGGCAGCTCCGGCTCCGGCATGCCCGAGTTCGGCGCGTGGGAGGCGGAGGTGCTCGCCGAGACGTACGAGGAGGTCGACCTGATCTCCGCGCACGCCTACTACGAGGAGGTGGACGGCGACCTCGGCTCGTTCCTGGCGTCCAACCTGGACATGGAGCACGTGATCCGCGCGGTCACCGCCACCGCGGACCACGTCGGCGCGCGGCTGAAGTCCACCAAGCGGATCGGCATATCGTTCGACGAGTGGAACGTCTGGTACCTCAGCCGCTTCCAGAACCAGCCGCCGCCCACCACCTGGGAGACCGCGCCGCGCCAGCTCGAGGACGTCTACCACGTGGCGGACGCGGTCGTGGTCGGCAGCCTGCTCATCTCGCTGCTGCGGCACAGCGACCGGGTCGAGGCCGCGGCGCAGGCCCAACTGGTCAACGTGATCGGCCCGATCTTCACCGAACCGGGCGGGCGCGCCTGGCGGCAGACGATCTTCCACCCGTTCGCGCAGGCCTCCGCGCTGGCCCGCGGCACCGTGCTGCGCGTCGCCGTGGACTCGCCGGTCTACCAGACGCCGAAGTACGGCGACGCGCCGCTGGTCGACGCGGTCGCCACCCGGGACGACGACACCGGCGAGGTGGCGCTGTTCGTGGTCAACCGGTCGATCGACCACCCGGTCCGGCTGACCATCGGCACCCGCGCGTTCGACCGCGACCTGACCATCGGCGCCGCCACCGTGCTGGCCGACGACGACGTCTACGCGACCAACACCGCGGACGCGCCGGACCGGGTGGCGCCGCGCCCGCACCCCGGCGTCACGCCCGGCTCGCTCGACGTGGTCCTCCCGCCGGTGTCCTGGAACGTGGTCCCGCTGTCCTGAGGCGTCTAGTTTTCAGGGATGGACACCGCACTTCTGCGCGGTGCGCTCGAGATCGAGCGCACCGCGCACGGCCTGCTCCCCCACCGGCTGCCCGGGTGGGCCCGCGCCCAGGCCGACGACCCGCAGCTCGCCATGGTCGAGGCCGAGCCCTCCGGGGTACGGCTCGCGCTGCGCACGGCCGCGACCTGGATCGAGCTGGACACGCTGCCGCTCCGGTGGAGCTACACCGGCGTGCCGGCCCGCCCGCCCGTCGCCTACGACCTGCTGATCGACGGCGTGCTCGTCGCGCGCGCCGTGGCGGACGGCGGCGACGACGTGGCGATCGACCTGGCCACCGGCGCGCGCACGCACACCACCGGGCCGGTCGCCACGCTGCGCTTCGACGGGCTGCCGGCCGGCGAGAAGGACGTGGAGATCTGGCTGCCGCACCGGGAGCGGACCGAGCTGCGCGATCTGCGCGCGGACGCGCCGATCGCGCCGGCCACGGACACCGGGCGCCGGGTCTGGCTGCACCACGGCAGCTCGATCAGCCACGGCTCGAACGCGGACGGCCCGTCCACCACCTGGCCGGCGCTGGCCGCCCGGGCCGGCGGCGTCGAGCTGATCAACCTGGGGTTCGGCGGCAACGCGCTGCTCGACCCGTTCACCGCGCGCGTCATCCGGGACACGCCGGCCGACCTGATCAGCGTCAAGATCGGCATCAACGTGGTGAACGCGGACCTGATGCGGCGGCGGGCGTTCCGGCCCGCGGTGCACGGCTTCCTGGACACGATCCGGGACGGCCACCCGGACGTACCGCTGCTGGTGGTGTCGCCCATCCTCTGCCCGATCCACGAGGACACGCCGGGACCGGGCGCGTTCGATCCGGACGCGCTGGCCGAGGGCCGGATCGCGTTCCGCGCCACCGGGAATCCGGCCGAGGTCGCCGCCGGCCGGCTGACGCTGCGCGTGATCCGCGAGGACCTGGCCCGCGTGGTGGCCTCCCGCGCCGACCCGCGACTGTCCTACCTGGACGGGCTGGAGCTGTACGGCGAGGCGGACGCCGCGTCGCTGCCGCTGCCGGACCGGCTGCACCCGGACGCGGCGACACACCGGCTGATCGGCGAGCGCTTCGCCGCGCGCGTCTTCGGGGCCGATCTCTGGCCAACCGGCACAACCTGATCGGCGATCCTCGTGTCTATACCGTCGTGAATGTCTACTTACGACGAACGATCGCCGCGCTAGCCGCGTCCACGGTGGCCGTCACCGTGCTCCCGGGCACGCTGACGGCCGCACCCGCCACCACCCCGTCGCCGACGCCGGCCGACGCCCGTACCGTCACACTGATCACCGGTGACCGGGTCACCGTGCACGACGGCGGGAACCTCACGTTCGACCGCGGCGAGGGCCGCGAGCACATCAGGTTCGGCGTCGAGCGCCTGAACGGGCGCATCCAGGTGATCCCGTCCGACGCGCGGGCGCCGCTGCGGCAGGGCCGGGTCGATCCCCGGCTGTTCGACGTCACCCGGCTGATCGAGTCCGGCTACGACGACCGGGCGCTGCCGCTGCTCGTCGAGGGTGCCGCCCCCGGCGCCCGGGCGGCCGGCACGCTCCCCGGCGGCCTCACCGCCATGGACGCCGACCCCGCCGGCGGCACCTGGAAGACGCTGACCGACGGCGACCGTCAGCGGCGCGCCGGCATCACCAAGGTGTGGCTGGACGGCCTGATGCGCCCGTCGCTGGACGTGAGCGTGCCGCAGATCGGCGCGCCCACGGCCTGGGAGCACGGCCTGACCGGCACCGGCACCACGGTCGCGGTGCTGGACACCGGCATCGACGAGACCCACCCCGACCTCGCCGGCCAGGTGGCGGCCGCGCGGAACTTCACCGAGGGCGAAGAGGGCGACCGCGACCTCGTCGGCCACGGCACGCACGTCGCCTCCACCATCGCCGGGACCGGCAGCCGGTACCGCGGCGTGGCGCCCGGCGCGAAACTGCTCGACGGCAAGGTCTGCTCGCTCCAGGGCTGTGCCGAGTCGTCGATGTTGGCCGGCATGCGCTGGGCCGCCGAGCAGGGCGCGGACGTGATCAACATGAGCCTCGGCCAGTACGACATGCCCGGCGACGACCCGGTCGAGGCCGCGGTGCGGACGCTCACCGACGAGTACGGCACGCTCTTCGTGGTCTCGGCCGGCAACTCCGGCGACCGCGAGGGAACGGTGGAGAGCCCCGGCAGCGCGGACGCCGCGCTCACCGTCGGCGCGGTGGACAGCCAGGACCGGCTGGCCGGCTTCTCCAGCCGCGGGCCGCGCCAGGGCGACCACGCGATCAAGCCGGAGATCACCGCGCCCGGCGTGGACATCGCGGCCGCGCGCAGCGCGGACGCGGTCGAGATGGTGGACCCGGGCCCGGACGAGGGCTACACGTCCGCGGACGGCACGTCGATGGCCGCGCCGCACGTGGCCGGTGCCGCCGCGCTGCTCGCCCAGCAGCACCCGGACTGGACGCCCGAGCGCCTGAAGTCCGCGCTGGTCAACTCCGCGAAGCCGCACCAGGACACGCCGGTCACCGCACAGGGCTCCGGCCGGGTCGACGTGGCCCGCGCGATCAGCCAGGCCGCCACCGCGTCGCCGGCCGTGCTCAACTTCGGATTCCAGTCCTGGCCGCACCAGGACGACGAGGTCCGGACCGCCACGGTCACGTACCGCAACAGCGGCACGGCCGACCTGACGCTCACGCTCGGCACCGCGAAGGCCGGCAACCCGCTGCCGGACGGCCTGGTCACGTTCTCCGCGCCGGCGGTCACCGTGCCCGCGGGCGGCGAGGCCTCGGTGACGGTCAGCGTCGACACCCGCGGGGACCTGCCGGACGGGTTCCTCGGCGGCGCGATCACCGCGACCGCGGGCGACCTGGTGCTGCGCACGCCGTTCGGCGTCCAGCGCGAGGTGGAGAGCTACGACGTGCCGGTGACCGTGCTCGGCCGGGACGGCGCCCCGGCCGGCGACTACCGGGTCATCCTGATCGACAAGAAGCAGCGGCAGGGGTACGGCGCCTGGCCTGACGGCGGCGGGACGGTCCGGCTGCCGAAGGGCGAGTACGCGCTCAGCGTGAACATCGGCGAGGACACGTACCTGGCCCAGCCGCACCTGCTGATCGACGCCGGCACGTCGCTGACACTGGACGGCCGGACCGCGAAACCCGTCTCGCTCACCGTCCCACGCGCGGACGCCGAACTGGAGAGCATGTGGATCGGCTCCGGCTCCACCTGGTACAGCGCCGGCGTGGGCGCCTCCGGCAAGGAGGCGATCTTCGTCGGGCGGATCGGCCCGGAGACCGCCACGCCGGACTACAACTCCTACGTCATCGCCACGTTCGGGCAGCGCAACGCGGTGGGTGAGTTCGACGGGACGCCGTACCTGTACTCGGCGTTCTACCTGACGCCCGGCACGATGATGGACGGCTTCACGCACGCGGCCACGCAGTCCGAGTTCGCCACCGTGCACGCGGAGCACGGCACGCAGGCCGCCGTGGACCGCGCGGCCAAGGCCCAGTTCGCCATGCACGACGCGCTGAGCGGCGCCGCCGCCAGCATGCTGATCTATCCGGCCGGGTTCAGCCGCACCGAGTACTACAACGCGGACCACGGCGTGCGCTGGATGCCGTTCATGATGGAAGCCAGGATGACCCCGAGCGGCTGGCACGAGTACCTGTCCGAGCTGTGGGCGCCGGCCACCGCGTACCGGCCGGGCAAGACCACCACCGAGACCTGGAACCGCGCCGTCTTCGGCCCGGCGTTCCCGGACGACCGCCCGGTGGTCGGACGGGTCGACGAGTACATCTACGCGAACGCCGCGCTGTTCGGCGACGGCGCGGGCCGCGAGGGCTCGTCGCCGGTGACCGGCGCGCGCCTCGCGCTGTACCAGGACGGCCGGCTGCTCCGCGAGTTCGGCGACACGTACGGCGAGTGGGCCGCGCCCGCGTCGGACCGGCCGTACCGGCTGGACATGACCGCGGACCGCGGCGCCCCGCACCGGCTCTCCACCACGGTCTCCGCGAGCTGGACGTTCACCTCCGGACCGGTCACGCCGGGCGAGACCGCCGCGCTCCCGCTCTCCACGGTGATCTTCACTCCGCCGGTCGACGCCGCCGGCGTCGCACCCAAGGGGCGCGCGTTCGCCGTACCCACCCGGGTCGCCGGCCAGGCGAACTCGGACGCCGCGCCGAACCGGTCGCTGTCCGTGGAGGTCTCCTACGACGACGGCAAGACCTGGTCCGCGGCTCCGGTCCGCCACGGCGCCACGCAGCTGCGGCACCCGGCCACGGCCGGTTTCGTCTCGCTGCGCGCCACCGCCACCGATCGCGCGGGCAACACGGTCACCCAGACCGTGATCCGCGCCTACGAGATCCGCTGATCCGTCGTTCCCGCCGGGCTTCCGGGCGTCGTTCGCGCCGCTCGGGAGCCCGGCCCCGTCAGGCCGTGGCCGTCGCCCTGGCGTGCAGCGCCCGCAGCGCCCGCACGCCCTGCACCGCGTAGTCCCGATCCGCCGCCTGCAGCGCCAGCACCGCGACCGACTCGTCGTCCGCCAGCTCCAGGAACGCCCACGGCGAGTGCTGATCGAACCGGATCCGGCGCACCACCTCCCACGGCAACTCGTAGCCGCCGAGCAGGTTCCGCACCCGGATGCCCTTCGCGTCCGCCTCCACCCGGGGCCGGGTGAACAGCAGCACCCCGGCCGCCGCCAGCACCCCGAGCACGATCATCGCGATCTGGTCCCCGGTCTGGAACACCGCCGCCGTCTCGTCGTTGATTCGCCCGGACAACCCCAGCCCGACCAGCGTGAACACGACCACCACCGCCGCCGCCGCGACATAGCAGACGACCCGCACCCGCTGCGGACGCAGCCGCACGACCTCGGTCTCGCTCATCCGTCGAGTGTCGCAAACCCCCGAGCCGCAAGCCTGTCAGGGGTACGCCGGCGCTACCCTCACCGCGTGGATGATCAATCCTGCCACTGCCTGCTCTGCGCCGCCCCGCCCACGTACCCCGAGGAGTCCTGGGACGCCCGGGACCGGACCATGGCCGACAAGATCCGCCGGTACGGCTGGAACGTCACCGGCGTGGCCGGCGACCCGACCCCGGACTGGGCCTACTCCACCGGCCTCTGGCACACGCTCCGCGCCCCCGAGGTGTGCGTCTTCGGCCTCCCGGCCCGCCTCGGGATGCGCATCGTCAACGTGGTCGGCAACCTGCTCCGCGACGGCGACACGCTGCTCGACGGCGAGCGCCGCGACGACGTTCTGACCGGGTACGACGTGATCGTCCGCCGGGTGCACCCCCACTGGTACCGCGGCTTCTTCGGCGCGGGCATCGACTTCTGCCGGCGGCCCCCGATGCCGATGACGCAGATCGTGTGGCCGGACCGCGCGGGCCGCTTCCCCTGGGAACCGGACGCCGACCCGTCGAACCGGGACGCCCAGCCCAGCCTCTGGCTCCTCCCCGACGATCACCCTCCGAGCCGGTGGACCCACACCGACCCGTCCGCCGGCTGACCCTTCCAGGTGATTCCGTCCGGTCTCCTCCGGTGTGCCGGTCCGGCGGACGGGTGGTGAGCAGGCCGGAAGCACCGATTCGTCCGATCCGGTCCGGGAAGGGGCCGGTCCGGCCCCGCGATGGTCTTTCCTTGTGCTGCCCGTTCCGAACGACCGGCGAGGGAGACCCGATCATGCTGGACCGACCACGGCGGCTTCTCGCCGCGCTCGCCGCCGCGCTGTGCCTCACCGCGTGCGGTGGCGGCGGCGACGGCGGCGCCGGCCCGGACCCGGCGGCGACGCCGACGGCCTGGCCGCAGCCCGTCGACGGCAAGCTCACCGAGGCGACCTGCGACGTGCTGACCGCGGACGACTTCCTCGCCGTGGGCGTCCACGCGCTGCGGTGGGAGGAGCGCGAGCCGGCACCGCACCTCGGCCCGAACGCCATCGGATGTCACGCGCTGGGCGACCACTGGGCCTCGTTCATCCTCCAGCCGGACCCGGTGTCGGCGGAGCTGTACTTCGATTACATGCTCAACACACGGACGGACACCGTTCCCGCCGAGACGAACGACGTGCCGGGCGCCGACGAGACCTGGTTCACCACCGCCGGCCTCAACTCGAACCTCGCCGTCCGCAAGGGCTCGCTGATCTTCAACCTGAGCATCGGCTTCGCGCGCGACGACACCGACTTCGATCCGCGCACGGCGACGGCCACGCTGGCCGGCAAGATTCTGGAGCGCCTGCCCGGCGTCGGCGCCATCACGACCGGCAAGCCGCACGAGATGGTGCTGACCGTCACCGGCAAGGGGACGAGACAGGCGCAGATCATCTACACCGACCCGCTCGGCGGCGAGCCGGTGCGGGAGACGGTCAACCTGCCCTGGACGACGAGGATCAAGTTCCCCGCGTTCGGCCAGCCGCTGTCGACCACCCTGGACGCCTCCGCCGGCACCGTGTCCATGACCGCGCTGCCCTCCCTGACCTGCGCCATCACCATCGACGGCATCGAGCAACCGAGCACCGCCGGCCCCGGTCCCTCGACCTCCTGCCGCAGTTCCTTCGCCGAGCCCCGCTGACCCCCGCCGGATCAGCGGACGGTGAGCGCGCCGCCCAGCAACTGCAGGACCGTCGCCATGCCGCCCGGTTCCAGGGCGGGGACGAGCGTGCCCGCCGCGCGTTCCGGGATCGTCGCGCAGCGGGCGCCGGACGCGGTCTGGCGGTCCAGTTCGGCGGACAGGTCGCGCCGGGCGGCGTCGGACAGGACCCAGCCCAGCGGGGCCTCCACGCCGGGCTGTTCGTCCGGGGCGACGCGGAAGACGCGGCTGCCGCCGCACGGGTCGTCGCCGACGCGGAGGGTGCCGGAGTTCAGGCCGGGTGGTGGGCCGGAGAGTTCCAGCAGCGCGTCCTGGAGCATGATCGGCTCGTCGTGGGCCTCGTGCGGCGCCCGGTACGCGGTGAGCGGCGCGAGCAGTTCGGTGGGCTGGTCGGAGGCGGGGGGCACGCCGCGCCGCTGGTAGTGGCTGTCCAGCACGACCAGCATCGGCACGACCACGGGCGCGCCGGGGCCGGCGGCGCGGTTGTGCGCGGCGACCAGCGGTTCCAGGCCGCGCCACAGGTCCAGCGCGAGCGCGATGCCGTTGTTCTCCAGGTATCCGCCGTCCACGTCGAACGTCTTGGACACGTCCCCGCCGGCGGCGCAGGACACCAGGCCGCCGGTCGGGGTCACGTACGGGAACCGGGCGGACAGCAGCGCGGCGGTGGACAGCCGCAGCGTGGCGCCGTCCGGCACGATGCAGTCGCCGCCGCCCGGCTGGTCGGCCAGGTAGTCGCGGGCGTCGAGCGCGCCGATCGCGAACCGGCCGGAGTCGGTGCCGCCCGGGGGTCCGGCCGCGGCCCGGCAGCTCGGCAGCTCGTCGCCGCGCTGTCCGCCGCTGACCGCGGCCGGGATGGGCGCCACGACCACCCGGCAGCCGGTCTCCACCGCGGTGCCGTTGAACAGCAGCAGCGGCCGCCAGCCGGTGCCGGCCGGCGCGACGGTCATCATGTCCGCGGCCAGCGCGGGATTGTCCTGCTCCCAGGCGTACTCCAGGACCCGGGCGCGGTCGGCGATCCGCGTCGGGCCGGCGCCGTCGATGCCGTGCAGCAGGTGCGGGAGGTCGCGGTAGAAGCCGGCGGCGAGCAGCGCGGCCAGCGGCGTCTCGGACACCGGCACGCCCGCGGCGCCGTCCTGGCCGCGGGACGACGCCCACACGGCCGCGCCGAGGCTGCCGCCGGAGACGCCGCTGATCGCGAAGATCGCCCGGTCGCCGCAGGCGGTGGCGCCGCGGCCGCGGCCCTGCAGACCCTCGTCGGTGAGGTTGTCCAGCGCGGCAGCGGTCCAGAACGCGGCGCGCGCGCCGCCGCCGGGCGCCGCGACCAGCACCAGCGGCACGGCGGGACGGCCGTCCGCGACCGGCGCGGGCGCGCAGCCGCCGGCCGCGTCCAGCCAGCCGCGGAACGCCGCGTCCAGCGCGCTGCCGGCGACCGCGGGCGGCGGGGCGCCGCCGTTCCCGGCGACCGACACGTTGTGGTAGCGGCCGGCGTCGAACTGCGCGGCGAGCAGCAGCGTGACCAGGCTGAACGTGAGGACGGGCGTGCGGTTGACCCGGCTGAACACCGGCGTCGGCAGCCGCACCTCGGCCGCGCGCTGCGCCCGTCCGAAGACGATCACCAGCGTGGCCAGCACGGTCGTCACCAGGCCGATCACCCGCAGGCCCTCGCCGGTGGCGCGCGGATCGGCCATCCCGCCGGCCGCGACGGCCGCGCCGAGCACCGCGACCGCGATGCCGGCCACGTCCGGCACCACGACCCGGCGGCGGACACCGGTCGCGTCGATCCAGCCGCGCTCCAGCCGGGCGATGCCCCAGGCGGCCAACGGCGCGCCGGCCACGGCCAGGAGCGCGCCGGTCAGCAGCCACGCCCACGCCGTACCGGCCGGTATGCCGCCGGTGTGGGCCAGCAGCACCGGCCCGCTGAACGCGCGCACCAGCAGCAGCCCCAGCGCGACCAGCGGCGCGACGCTCAGGCAGCGGCCCAGGTAGCGGACCCGCTCCCAGCGGTCGCCGGGATGGTCGGTGACGGTGTCCTTGACGGAGAGCAGCCAGGTGCTGGGGAAGAACCGGGTGATCAGCCAGCTCGTCCCGCCGACCGCGATCAGGATCAGCGCGACGGCGAGCAGGTTGAGGCCCATGTCGAGGCCGGCCACGAAGCGCAGGATCAGGAAGACCGCGGCCAGGACCGCGCCCGCGATCAGCGAGAACCACGAGCGGCCGGGCCGTCGCTCCGGTGCGGTGCCGTCCAGCAGCGCCCACCGGCCGGCCACCCACAGCGCCACGCAGAGCAGCAGCGTGCCGGCCAGCGGGCCGATCACCCGTACCGGCGAGAAGCCCTGGTCGGTCCAGGCCCGGACGATGTCCGGGCCCTGGTCCAGCGGGCCGCCGAGCGGCGCGACCAGCGCCAGGAACAGCGTGGCCACGGCGGCGAGCTGGATGCGGTGGCGGCGCCAGACGCGGTCGCCGCGACCGGGCGGCGGCGGGCCGACGTCCGCGGGGAGCCAGCGCAGCAGCACCGCGCCGGCCGCGAGCGCGGTCGCCGTCCACTTCGCCAGGCTGAACAGCGCGAGGAGCGTGGCGGCGGCGCCGTCCGGCGGTCCGTCCAGGCCGCCGACCGCGACCAGTGTCCACAGTGTCTCGCCCTGGTCCGCGACCGCGACCGGCGCGACCAGCCACCGGGCCGGCCGGCGTCCGTAGCCGACCGCGCGAAGCGCGGCGAACAGCAGCACCGCGTACGCGGGGACGAACAGCAGCGCGTCCAGCGCCGCGTACCAGTACAGCCAGCCGAGCGCCGGGCCGTGCAGGTCGGTGCCCGCGGTCCGCGCCGACCAGGCGGTGATCGCCTCGGTGATCTCGCGGTGCTCCCACGGCAGGCCCGGCCAGCCGTTCAGCGCACCCGCGCCGTACGCCGGCGCGCCCGCCAGCTGCAGTCGCGCCAGCAGGCCGGACGCCTCCCGCATCGCGATGCCGGCCGCCCCGGCGACGATCAGTGCCAGCCACGGCAACCACGACGACGACCGGAATGTCCTCATACCGGACATGATCCCCGGACGGCCCGATTTCCGCTGTCCCGGGGACGACTCGGTCCTAGAGCCGACCCGCCTCGATGATCCGGCGCAGGAACTGGCGGGTGCGCGGATGCTGCGGCGAGCCGAACACCCGCTCCGGCGGCCCCTGTTCCAGAATCCGGCCACCGTCCAGGAAGCACACCCGGTCGGCCACCTGGCGCGCGAACGCCATCTCGTGGGTGGCCAGGATCATCGTCATGCCCTCGGTCTTCAGGTCCTTGATCATGGAGAGGACCTCGCCGACCAGCTCCGGGTCCAACGCGGACGTGACCTCGTCGAGCAGCAGCAGCCGCGGCGAGTTGACCAGCGCGCGCACGATCGCGACGCGCTGCTGCTGGCCGCCGGAGAGCCGGTCCGGGTACTCCCGCGCCTTGTCGCCCAGGCCGACGCGCTCCAGCCAGGTGCGCGCCTCGGCCTCCACCTCGGCCCGTCGCCGGCGGTGCACCCGTTCCGGCGCCAGCGTGATGTTCTGCAACACGGTCAGGTGCGGGAACAGGTTGTACGACTGGAACACCATGCCGATCTTGCGGCGTACCGTGTCCGGATCGACCCTGGGGTCGGTGATGTGCTCGCCGTCCAGCAGGATCGTGCCGTCGTCGATCTCCTCCAGCAGATTGATGCAGCGCAGCAGCGTCGACTTGCCCGAGCCGGACGCGCCGATCAGCACCACCACCTCGTGCTCGGCCACCTCCAGGTCGAGATCCTGGAGCACCAGCCCGCCGCGGAACGACTTGCGCAGCCCGGAGCAGGACAGTGCCGGCTGCGTCGGTACCGGCACGTACGCCACCTCCGGCATGGCGTCGTCCTCGGTCCGGATCGACCGCACCAGCCCGGCCGCGGTGTCGCTCAGCTCGTCCCGCTCGCGCCGGGTCCGCCGTGCCGGCGGCTCGTCGCCCGCCTCCGGCGGCGCCGCATGCCGCGACCGCCGCGGCCGCTCGTCCACCAGCCGCGACTCGCGTTCCGCGGCCGTCTCCTCCACGGGCATGCGGGGGTACGCATCCGCGCCCTCCCGTGGCGGTTCGTCAGAGGTGTTCGCGTCCCGCGTCGCGAACCGGGCGTAGCCGCCCGAGGGAGACTCCGTCTCGTCCCCCTGGCGCTCGCTGCGGCGCCGGCCCCGGCTGTTCGGCGCGGGCGCGTCGTAGAGGCTGTCGTCCGTACCCCCCGACTGCTCCGAAGGGGTTTCCGGCACCGCCGGGAACGCGCCGGTGGACCGGCGCAGCGCCCGCTCCCGGGCCCGCTCGCGCCGCTGCCGTGCCGCGTCGAAGTCCGCCACCCGGGACTCGTCGCCGCCGTCCGCGCGCCGGTCCAGCCGGTCGCGGTCCAGTCGCGCGCTGAAGCTCAGCTCGTCGTCATCGTCGCCGCGCGCCACCGCCGCTCACCGCCCGCCCGCGCTCTGCCGCCGCGCCGCGCGCAGCGTCACCAGGTCCGTCACCGCGATCAGCGGGATCGCCAGCAGCACGAACAGCACGGCCGCCACCACGTACGGCGTGAAGTTGAACGCGTTCGCGGTCTCGATCTGCGCGGCCCGCACCGCGTCGACCAGCCCGGCCACCGAGACCAGACCCACGTCCTTCTGCAACGCCACCATGTCGTTCAGCAGCGGCGGCGCCACCCGCCGCACCGCCTGCGGCAGCACCACGTGCCGCATCGTCTGCCGGTACGTCAGCCCCAGCGACCGCGCGGCCGACCACTGGCTCGGGTGGATCGACTCGATCCCGGCCCGGAACACCTCGGCCAGATACCCCGCGTACGTGATGATCAGCGCGATCGCGCCCAGCACCAGCACGCTCGGCGTGCCCTGCAAGCGCAGTCCCGGCACGCCGAACGTCAGCAGGTACAACCCGATGATCAAAGGCATGCCGCGCAGCGTGTACGTGTACCCGGCCGCCAGCGCGCGCAGCGGGAACAGCACCGCGCCGCGCGTCGTCCGCAGCACCGCGATCAGCAGGCCCAGCAGCAGCGCGCCGATCGCGCACACGACCAGCAGCCGCACGTTCAGCCACAGCCCGCGCAGGATCGCCGGCAGCGAGTCCGCCGCCACCCCCGGGTCGAAGAACGACGCCTGCACGCGCGGCCAGCCCGGCGACCCGGTCACCACCACCACGACCAGCACACCCAGCACCGCGGTGGAGACCGCGCCGACGATCACCGACCGGATCGTCTGCGTGCGCCGGTACGCGACCCGGGCCCGCTGTATCTCGCTCGGCGTGTGGACGTCCGCGGTCATGACAGTTCGGGGGCGCCCGCCACCTGGGCCAGCCACTGCTTCTCCAGCGCGGTCAGCGTGCCGGCGGTGCGCAGCGCGTCGACCGCCTGCGACACGCAGCCGGTCAGCGGCGAGCCCTGGTCCAGCACGATGCCGAACTGCTCCGGCACGCCCACCTGCGGCAGCTGACCCACGATCTTCGCGTCGGTGAGCTCGGCCGCGGTCATGTAGAACGCGGTCGGCAGGTCCACCACCAGCCCGTCGATCGTGCCGTTCTCCAGGGCCTGCTTGGCGTCGTCGTTCGTGTTGAACACCTGCGCCTGCTGGCTCGGCCTCACCAGGTCCGTGATCGCCTGGTAGCTGGTCGTGCCGACCTGGGCGCCCAGCTTCGCGTCCTTCAGCCCGGCCAGATCGGTCACGCCCGCGATCGGCGACGAGTTCTTCGCCACGATCGCCTGCCGGACCAGATAGTACGGCGACGAGAAGTCGACCGCCTTGCGCCGCTCCTCGGTGATCGAGAACTGGTTGATGTCGATGTCGAACGACTTCGGCCCCGGCGCGATCGCGCTGTCGAACCGCACCCGCGTCCACACCACGTCATCCCGGGTGTAGCCGAGCTGGGTGGCGACCGCGTACGCCACCGCGGACTCGAAGCCCTCGCCGCTCTCCGGCTTGTCGTCCTTGAACCACGGCTCATACGCCGGCTGGTCGGTGCCGATCGTCAGCTTCCCCGCGGTGAGCGTCTTGAGCCCGGCCGGCGCGCAGCTCTGACCGGTGGACGCCGCCGGCGCCGCGCCCTCGCCGGAGTCCTCCGGCGCGCACGCGGACACCCCGGCGACCGTGACGAGCAGCAGGGCGACGGCGGGCACGGAGGTTTTGCGCATGGTCCGAAGCATATTGGCTGCCCGGGTGTGGTGGGGCGGAAGGGTGCTGCGAGAATCGTCTCCCGTGAAGACCTTCGACGAGCTGTTCGCGGAACTGCAGGCAAAGGTGGCCGCCGGGACTCCCGGGTCCGGCACCGTGGCGGCGGTCGAGCGCGGCGTCCATGCCATCGGCAAGAAGGTCGTCGAGGAGGCGGCCGAGGCGTGGATGGCGGCCGAGCACGAGGGCCCGGAGCGGGCCGCCGAGGAGATCTCACAGCTGCTCTACCAGGCGCAGGTGCTGATGCTCGCCAGCGGGCTGGAGCTCAAGGACGTCTACCGGCATCTCTGATCGCTCAGTCCGGTCGGTTCCCTTCCCCTCCCTGGAGTCCTGATGCTTCGCATCGCCGTGCCCAACAAGGGCGCCCTCTCCCGTCCCGCCATCGAGATGCTGCGCGAGGCCGGCTACCGCCAGCGCGGCGACGACCGCGACCTGGTCTGCCAGGACCCCGCCAACGACGTCGAGTTCTTCTACCTGCGCCCCCGTGACATCGCCGTCTACGTCGGCTCCGGCGACCTCGACCTCGGCATCACCGGCCGTGACCTGCTGCTCGACTCCGGCGCGCCGGCCACCGAGATCATGGACCTGTCGTTCGGCAAGGCCCAGTTCCGGTTCGCCGCCCGCCCCGAGACGCTGCAGAGCGTCGCCGAGATCGACGGCCGCCGGGTGGCGACCGCGTTCCCCGGCGTCGTCGGCCACTACCTGGCCGAGAACGACCTGAAGGCCACCGTGGTGCGCCTGGACGGCGCCGTCGAGAACGCCATCCGCCTCGGCGTCGCCGACGTCATCGCCGACGTCGTCGAGACCGGCGCCACGCTCCGCCAGGCCGGCCTGGTCACCGTCGGCGAGCCCCTGCTCGTCTCGTCCGCCATCCTGATCGGCCGCTCCCTCGCCCCCGCCGACGAGAAGCCCGGCACCGCCCAGCTCCTCCGCCGCCTCCAGGGCGTCCTGGTCGCCCGCCGCTACGTGATGCTCGCCTACGACGTCCGCGCCGACCTGCTCGAGCAGGCCACCGCGCTCACCCCCGGCATCGAGTCCCCCACGGTCTCCCCGCTCCACCGCGAGGGCTGGGTCGCGGTCCAGGCCATGGTCCAGCGCACCGACATGCACCGCATCATGGACGAGCTCTACGAGATCGGCGCCCGCGCCATCCTCGTCACCGACATCGCCGCCACCCGCCTCTGACCCGGGTGACCCCCGCGGGCCGCCCGACCGCGCGGCCCGCGGGCCGCGCCGGCGGAGAGTCCGCGGCCTCGCCCCGGGTGCCGCCGCGCCGAGGCTTCGAGTGCGGTGCCGGAGACCAGCGATCGGCGGCGCCGGGCGCCGCGGCTACGGGAGGTAGAGCTCGGCCAGGCGGGTGGCGACGCCGTCCTTGGTGGTGAGGCGGACCAGGTGGGTGCCGTCGCCGACCCGGTTGGCGAAGTCGGTGTCGGAGACCTCGCAGGAGCCGGCGCCCTTGTCGTCCATGCAGGCGCTCAGGTCGGACTGGTCGACCAGGGCGAGGACCGCGTCGTCCGCGCGCGGCAGCGTGATCTTCGCTTCGCTGTCCGCGGTGCTCCAGGCGTACCCGCAGCGCTTGTCGTCGGCCGGGATGCGGAAGGTCTCGCAGAAGTCCGGGTTCGTCATGAAGATGACCGGCTCCACCACGACGGCCTGGTTCTTCCCGGGCGTGAACCGCAGCAGCCGCACGATCGAGTCGGTGTCGCCGCGGGTCACGTCGGTGAACGCGGGCGGGGGCGGGGCGGCGGAGCCGGCGGCGGACGGGGCGCCGGTGGGCGCGACGGCACCGTCCGGAGTGGAGCCGCACGCCGCCAGCAGCAGCAGCGCGGGCAGGAGCGGGATGAGCCTCTTCACAGCGTACGGATCTCCACATCCTCGAAGGCCGCGCTGCCGGTCTCGTGACCCAGGTCGGCCTCGACGCCGAGCCGGATCCAGCCGGTGACCAGGCGGCGGTCGTTGACCGGCGCCTGGACGAGATCGTGGCCGTCGACCGTGACGGTGGCCACGTCGTCGCGGATCAGGATGCGGACGCGGTGCTCGCCGTCGCCGGCCAGCGCGGTGGCCGGCACGGTCGCCAGGTCCTCGGCGCGGTCGTCGGCGTGCCGCTCGATCGTGATCGCGTCCGCGCAGAGCGACGCCGCGTACCCGGTGAGGTCGTCGGTCTTGCGGAAGCCGACGAACGCGCAGCTGCCCGGCTCCAGCAGCGTCACCGTGACGGAGATCGACTGGTCGCCGGCGAACATGTCCTGCGGGCCGTCGCACGCGGTCCACACCGGCTCGACGCCGTCGGCGACCAGGCGGCCGCCGGTGTACGTGCAGTCCGCGGACGCGGGCCACTGGCCGGGCCGGTCCAGCGGGTCGATGATCACCGGGCCGTTGCCGAGCAGCGGCGGCTCGGTGACCACGGGCGTGAGGCCGGGTGGCGCCGCGACGGGCGCGTCCCGGTCCTGGAACGCCCACGCGCCCGCGGCGCCCAGCACCGCGGCGGCGGCGACGCCGGCGAGCACGGCCGCGCCCAGCCGGCGGTGGCGCCGCCCGCGCCGGCCGCGTGCCCGGACCGCGTGGGCGGCGCGCTGCACCTCGGGGCGGGCGGTCAGGTCCGGCACGCTGTGCGATCCGGTGTCGAGCAGCAGCTCCAGCAGTTCGGGCGCGGTGGGCCGGTCGGCCGGGTCCTTGGCCAGCGTGCGCGCCACGATCTCGCGCAGCGGCGACTGCAGCGCGCCCAGTTCCGGCGGCTGGGTGAGGATGCGGCCCGCGGTGGCGGCGGCGGAGTCCGCGGCGAACGGCGTGCGCCCGGTGCCGGCGTAGGTGACCACGACGCCCCAGGCGAACACGTCCGAGGCCGGCCCGATCGCGGTGGTGTCCGCGTCGAACCGCTCCGGCGCCATGTACGCCAGCGTGCCCACCATCTGGTTGGTGCGCGTGTGGTGGCTGGTCGCCTCGAACGGCTGCGCGATGCCGAAGTCGATCACCTTGGGCGTGCCGAGCGCGAACAGCACGTTGCGCGGTTTCAGGTCGCGGTGGATGACGCCGGCGCCGTGGATCGCGGTCAGCGCGGTGGCCACGCCGATCGCCACGCTGTGCAGGTCGCCGCCGGTGAGCGGCCCGCGGTCCGCGACCACCTCGGCCAGGCTGGGACCGTCCACGTACTCCACGACCAGGTACGGCGTGGTGTGCTCCGGGTCCGCGTCGAGCACGGCCGCGGTGCAGAACGGCGGCACCTGCCGCGCCCGGTTGACCTCGCTGCGGAACCGGCCGCGGTACTCCGGTTCGCTGGCCAGGTCGGGGCGGATCGCCTTCACCGCGACCATCCGGCCGTCAGCGGATCTGCCGAGGTAGACCGCTCCCATCCCGCCCTCGCCGAGCCGGCCGAGGAGCCGATAGCCGCCGAGTTCCCTGGGATCCCCGGCGCGCAGCGGATCGGTCGCCATGGCTCGCCACCCTACACGGGCGGCGCATGGTCACCCGGGTGCGCCGCCGACGTTCAGCTCCGCGACGGACGCCCAGGCCCGGCCCGCCACCTCGGAGAGCGCGCGAATCCGTACGTACCGCCCGGTCTTCGCGGGGAACGTCACGGTCTGCTCGGCCGTGGTGTCCGGCCAGGTGCCGGTGGCGACCGGCGTGCCCCAGTTCGTGCCGTCGGCGGAGACGTAGATCTCGTAGTTCGCGATCCGGCCGTGCGACAGGTTCTGCCGGGGCAGGTAGTACACGTCCGTGACCTTGTAGGAGCCGCCCAGGTCGAGCTGGATCTCGTGCGGGTACCGGGCCAGGAACGCGCCCCACTCGGTGTGCCAGTACGTGCCCGGGTGGCCGTCCAGCACGCGGGTGGCGGGCGCGGTCTCGTCCACGGTCTCCTGCGTGCTCACCGACCTGATCTTCAGCCCGGACCGCGGCAGCCGCTGCTTGACGTAGGTCGCCGTGTACGTGGCCGGCGCCGCCGGCGCGGTGATCACGTGGGTCTGCCCGGCACCGTGCGACCAGGCGGAGAACGCGTGGCCGGCCTGCGGCGTGACCGCGCTGACCGTGTTCGCCGAGCCCTGGATGACCGTGGTGGTGAACGGGGTGGTGCGCACGGTCGAGTTGACGGTCACCTGCAGCCCGGGCGGGCTGGTGACGAACGTCAGGTCCACGGTCCGCGGCTCCAGCCGGCGGGTGGTGACCACGCTGAGCCCGCCCGCGTCGGTGGCGGTCAGCTCCAGCTCCAGGTACGACGGGTAGTCGTGGTCCGGCGCCGGGAACGCCTCGCCGGCCACGCCGTTCCACTCCTGCGCCACGTGCACGTGGCAGCTCTGTGGCGTGTAGCAGTGGTGCTGGAGCAGCCGCCAGCGCAGCGCGGACGCGGGCAGCGTGCCCTGCTGCGCGTCGGTGGCACGGCCGGTGAACGTGATCGTCTCGCCGACCGCGAAGGTGGGTGAGCCGGACGGGGTGTCGATCACCGGCTCCGGCGGCGTGTTGCCGCTGGAGATCGCCAGCGTGACGGTGTCGTGCGCGTCGAGCGAGTCGGAGACGGTCAGCCGCGCCGTGTACGGACCGCCGTCCGGGTACGTGTACGACGCGGTCGGCGTGGTCGCGTCCACCGTACCGTCGTCGGTGAAGTCCCAGGCGTAGCGGAGCAGCCCGGCGTCGGACGGGTCCGGGTCGGACGAGCCGGTCGCGTCGAAGGTCACGGTCAGCGGTGCGGCGCCGGAGGTGGGCGACGCGAACGCGACCGCGGACGGCGGCTGGTTGCCCTCGAAGTAGCGGATCCGGCGCACCGTGCCGGCCGCGTCCGCGTAGTACAGGTCGCCGCCCGGGCCGATCGCCAGGTCCACCGGGTTCGCCGCGGGCGCCACGAACGTGCGGCGGCTCGCCGGGTCGGGCGCCCCGCCCGGGGTGGCCGGCAGCATCGCCCAGACGCAGTCGCGGGTGTAGTCGGAGAAGAACAGCGCGCCCCGGTACGCGGCCGGGTAGTCACCGCCGGTGGCCGGGTAGAACGCGGCGCCGGAGACGGACGAGCCGCCGGTCGGGCAGGTCTCGCCGGAGACCACCGCGGCGTCGTGGTGGTAGGCGTAGAACGGCGCGGTCTGCCCGCCCGAGGTGTACAGGCTCTCGCACATGGTCAGGTTCGCGCCGTCGTAGCCGCCCTGCCGCGCCGCGCCCTCGAAGCAGGGCCAGCCGAAGTTGACCGGCCCGGTCCCGGGGTCGGTCACCCGGTTGATCTCCTCCCAGGCGTTCCAGCCGACGTCGCCGAGCCAGACCTCGTTGGTGCCCGGCCGGATCGCGAACCGGTACGGGTTGCGCAGGCCGTACGCGACGATCCGGCGCGCGTTCGGGTCCGGGCTGGCGGCCAGCGCGTTGCCGCCCGCGCCGGCGCCGGTCGCCGGGTCCAGGCGCACCAGCGTGCCGTCCAGGCCGGTCGGGTCCGCGAGCGTGCGCACGTCCTGGGAGCGCAGCGCGCCGCCCTCCGCGCCCGGCGGCGCCATCGTGCCGCCCGGCGCGTCCGCGCACGGGTTGGCCGGGCTGCCGAGCTGCCCGTAGTCGACCACGCCGTAGTTGGCGCCGTCGCCGGCGCTGGCGTAGAGCATGCCGTCCGCGCCGAAGTGCAGGTCGCCGGTGGAGTGGCTCGGGTACTGCTGACACCAGTCCTGGATCAGCACGGTCTCCGCGCCGGACGCGTCCAGCCGGGACAGGCGGCTGGTGACCACGCATCGCCCGCCGGCGTTGCCGCCCACGCCGGCGCAGCTGTCGTTCCAGTACGGCGCGGTCCGGCCGGGCGGCGCGTCGTAGGCGTAGAGCACGTAGACGTGCGGCACCGCCGGGAAGTCCGGGTGCAGCGCGAGACCGAGCAGCCCGCGGTCGTGCAGGTTGTGCACGTTGGCCCGGAGGTCGGCGAACACGGCCGGCGTCGGGTCGGCGAGGCTGTCGAACACCTTGATCCGCCCGGCCTTCTCCGCCACGAACACCCGGCCGTCCGGCGCGAACTCGATGTTCATCGGCTGGTCCAGCCCGGTGAACACGGTCTGCTCCCGGAACCCGGTGGGCACGGCCGCGGCGGCGGCGGGCAGCGCGCGCCCCTCGGCGGGCGGCGCGTGGTGGTCGTGCACCGCGATCGGGCCGGCCGCCGTGACCGCCGCCAGGACGACGGACAGGATTCGGCGCGCCGACCGCATGGTCCCTCCCCGGTTGCGTCTCAGGGCCGCCAATCTAACGGCCCGGCGTACCCTCCGGGACACCCGCGCGACTTCCGACTGTTGCCGGATAGTGGCGCCAAGTTCGTCGAATCCGAGCCAACCGACGAATTACCGAAGTCCGGGCGCAGCGCGTCGAAACAGGCCGACAATCGGTGAGATCGGGCCAAGGTCGCACACCGGTACGGATCGACGGGCCCCGCTGGTCATAGGCTGAACCCATGATCTCTCGGGCGGATGTGGACGCGGCGGCGGCGCGGATCGGCGGACGGGTGCGGCACACCCCGGTGCTGCCGGTGGCGGACTCCGGCGCGGCCGTCTTCAAGCTGGAGTACCTGCAGCACACCGGCACGTTCAAGGCGCGCGGAGCGCTGAACCGGATCCTGGCCGCGGCCGAGTCCGGCGAGCTGTCCGACGCCGGCGTGGTCGCCGCCTCGGGCGGGAACGCGGGCATCGCGGTGGCGTACGCGGCCGCGCAGCTCGGCGTGCCGGCCGAGATCTACGTGCCGGTGATCTCCTCGCCCGCGAAGGTGCGGCGGCTGCACGAGTTGGGCGCGGTGGTGGTGCAGACCGGCAACGAGTTCGCGGAGGCGTACGAGGCGGCGCAGAAGCGGGTCACCGACACCGGCGCCACGTTCTGCCACCCGTACGACCACCCGGAGATGGCCGCGGGCGCGGGCACGCTCGCGGTGGAGCTGTGGGAGCAGACCGGCGGCGTGGACACGGTGCTGGTCGCGGTCGGCGGCGGCGGGCTGCTGGCCGGCGTGGCGGCCGCGCTGGAGGGCCGGGCGCGGGTGATCGGGGTGGAGCCGACCGGCGCGCGGTCGCTGCACGACGCGCTCGCCGCCGGGCGGCCGGTGGACGTGCCGGTCTCCGGCGTGGCCGCGGACGCGCTCGGCGCCCGCCGGGTGGGTGACATCGCGTTCGAGGTGGCGCGGCGCACCGGCGTACGGTCGCTGATCGTCGAGGACGACGACCTGACCTCGGCCCGGCGGCACCTGTGGGACCACTACCGCATCACGGTCGAGCACAGCGCCGCGGCCGCGATGGCCGCGCTCACCGCCGGCGCCTACACGCCGTCCGACGGCGAGCGGGTGGCGGTGGTGCTCTGCGGCGCCAACACCGACCCGGCCACGCTGGCGTGATCGGCCGTGGACCTCGAGTTCAGCGGTGAGCTGTGGTTCTGGCGGGGTCCGGCGCCGTGGCACTTCGTGACCGTGCCGGAGGACGCCTGCGCCGTGCTGCGCGAGGTCGCTCCCGTGGTCTCGTACGGCTGGGGCATGATCCCCGCCACGGTCCACATCGGAGGAACATCCTGGGACACCGCGCTGTGGCCCAAGGACGGCCGCTACCTCGTGCCGATCCGCACGGCCACGCGGCGGGCCGAGGGCCTGGAGATCGGCGACCCGGTGGCGCTGCGCCTGGAGGTCGCTTGCGAGCCACCCTTACGCTGAGGCGATGGACGGGCTCTCCGTGTTCCTGCTCTGGCTGGCCGCGCTCACCCCGCCGGTGGCGCTCGCGATCGCGGGCAACCGGCTCACCCGCCGCACGCCGACGGAGCACGCCGTCGCCGGGTACTGGTCGGCCGGTCTCGCGCTGACCGTGCTGGCCGGCCCCGCCGTGCTGGCCGCGGCCGGCCCGATCGCCGCGGTCGGCAGCACCGTCCCGGCCGCGTTCGGCGAGGCGCTGTGGCTGGTCGTGGTGGCCGCGATCACCGGCGCCGCGCTCACCTTCATCAGCACGCTCACGCTCGGCGCCGAGCTGCTGTTCCTGCTGCACCGGCCGCCGGCGGACGTCCCGGCGCCCCCGCCCGCGCCCGAGCCGCCCGCCCCGGTCACCCGCCGCCCCGCGAACGCGGCCTGACCTCAGGCCGGGAGCGCCACCCCGTCCGGGATTCCCTCACCGCCCGGAGCCCCAGCGGCCCCCGCCCCGTCCGGAATGCCCACGACCACCGTCCACACCAGATTGTTCTCCATGACCGGAGATCCTGCCGGGCGCCGTGGCCGTGGTCCTGAGCGTGCCTACTCAGCTCGTCTAGGCTCGCGACCGTGGTCACCGAGACGTTTCGCCGCACCGTGATCGGCAACTGGGGCGACGAGGGCGCCCGCTGGCTGGACACGCTTCCGACCCGCGTCGAGGCGGTGGCGGCGCGGTGGGAGCTGGGCGTCGGCCCGCCGTACCCGCTGCGGTTCAACTGGGTCGCGCCGGTCCGCCGTGCCGGCGGCGAGGCCGCGGTGCTCAAGCTCGGCCTCCCCTCGGCCGGGCACATCAGCGCGGAGCGGGCCGCGCTGACCCGGTTCGCCGGCCGCGGCGCGGTGCGGCTGCTCGCTCACGACGACGCGGACGGTGCGCTGCTGCTGGAGCGCGTCGTGCCCGGCACGAGCCTGCGCACGCTGGTCCCGCACGACGACGAGGCCGCGACGGCGCGCTTCGTCGACGTGGCCCGCCGCCTGCACCGCCCGCTGGCGGTGCCGGATGCCGCGCTGGAGCCGGTCGAGGCGCACGCGGACGACCTCGCCGCGCACCTGGCCCGGCACCCGGACGACCGGCTGGTGGCCACCGCGCTCGGCGTGCACCGGGAGCTGTGCGCGAGCGCCACCGCGCGCGTGGTGCTGCACGGCGACCTGCACCACGACAACATCCTGACCGGTACGCGCGAGCCGTGGCTGGCGATCGACCCGCACGGCCGCACCGGCGATCCGGCGAGCGAGGCGGGCGCGTTCCTCTACAACCCCGATCCGTGGGTCCGCGACGACGCGCTGACCCGGCTCGCCCCGGCCCGGGTCGAGCAGATCGCGGATGGGCTGACGCTGCCGTACGATCGCGTCCTGGCCTGGGGTTTCGTGCTGTGCGTGCTGTCCTGGGTGTGGCACGTGGAGGAACGCCCCGACTATCGCGGCCGGGAACTGGACGTGGCCCGGCTGCTCCGGCCGAAGCTGCCCTGAGCGCACCACCCGGCGAGACCCGGGATTCTCCGTGGCATCGTTCGGCCCTGACGGCCGCGAGACTCGGCCGGCGCGGGCACGACCGCGAGTCGATCTCCCGGCACTACCGGCCTCGTCCAGGCGTACCGGTGGGTGTTGCGATTCCCGCGGTGGCCCATGCTTTTCGGATGCGATTCCCAACCATAATGCAATTGCAGGTAAGTGCTGCACCGCGGCTTTGATGCGTTACGATTCGCCGTAAGACGGATCGTCGGCTTCCGATCTGATACCCGACGATCAGTCACCTTACAAGATCCCTGTCGGGCGGTGAGCCGCACCATGACGAAGAGCGCACGTACCAACGATCAATCCGCGCAGGGAAACCTCGAGGCGACCACGGACATCTCGGTCCGGGACCTGCTCGCGGTCAAGGTGTCCGTCACGGGCACCGGACACCACGCCATGCGGCCGATCGGCCGGTTCATCACGATGCTCACCGCGCTGCTGCCGACCACGATGTTCCTGCTGGTCTGCACGGTCGCGGGCGTGGACGGCACGATCACGCTGCTGTGCTGCGCGGGCTCCGGCACGGCGACCGCGGCCGCCGGCTGGCTGATCTCCCGCCGCGCGCACCGGGACCGGCCGCGGCGCGCACGGCCACGATCCGGGTCCTAGCGGCCGGCCGCGACGCGGAGGAACGCACGCCAGCGCGCGTGGTCGAATGACAGCACCGGACCGTCCGGATTCTTCGAGTCGCGGACCAGAATCCGCGTGTCGTTTTTCGCGACCTCGACGCACTCACCCTGCGCGCTGCGCGTGCTCTTTCGCCATGTGAGATCGGCGGGAACCCGAATAGTCATGCGCCCTCCCGGGTGATTGCCGGAAGTCCCCGACCGGACCCACCCACAGGGCCACTTCCGAACGGCCGGAGCATACGCCCGGAACTCGCCGTCATTCCAGGTGACGGCGCACAACAATTCGTGTTGTAATCAGGCGAACACGGAGTGCGACTTCAGCCGTTTCAGTGCCGCGTCGATTACCACCGGGAGCATTTCCCGGGAGGTGGCCCGCTTCTCCAGGGAACGGAACCGGTCCGCGAAGCGCACGATGGACTCCACGTCCTCCCGGATGATCATCTCATCCTGCGGCGACTCGATGTAGACCAGGCCGTCGTCGAGCTCGTCGTCGAATTCGAGGATCACGAACGGCGAGCGGATCGCACCGTACAGCCCGGCCGCGAACGGCAGGACCTGGATCGAGACGTGCGGGCGCGCACCCAGCTCACGCAGGTGCTCCAGCTGCGCGGCGAGCACGCCGTCCGCGCCGGACTCGGCGCCGGCGCGACGATAGAGCGCCGACTCGTCCAGAATGAAGAACGCGTCCGGGGAATCGTCGCGGCGCAGCAGTTCCGCCCGTTCCAATCGCGCCTCCACCCGTCGCTCGACCACCTCCGCGGGAAGCTCGGTGTCCGGCAGGAAACGCAACGCCGAATACGCGTACTCACGGGTCTGGAGAAGACCGGGAATGAGCTGCGGCTGGAAATTCCGGATAACGCCGGCACTCTCCTCGTGCTCGACGAATTCGGCCATTCCGGGGGACAGCACGTCACGATATCGCGCACTCAGCTCGGAACCGCTGCGCGCCGCGGCCGACAGCTCGTTCAGCGTGTCGATGCGCGCCGGATCCGTGACGCCGTAGTGGTTCAGCAGCGCCTGCAGGTCGGTGAACGATACGCTGACCTTTCCGGCCTCGATGCGCATCAGTTTCGCACTCGACCAGCGTAATGCGTCGGCGACCTCTTTCTGCGTCATGTCGCGGGCGACGCGAAGTCTGCGGAGCGCGGTGCGGAGACGACGGCGGCTGACCGCGGCGCTCTGGTTCCGGGGCATCATTTTCCCCTTTCGGCACTTCCGCTACTCGGGTCACGGCATGCGTCCTCGAGCGCCACCGGCACCGGCCGGTCATCCAACGAACGAGCACACGACGAATTGTCACATCACAATACGTAAACCGGCTACCCGCGGATCGGCCGACGTGGACGGCCGGACGGCACGCCGAGGTCCGGCTCCGCGCGGCGCGGCACCTCGCACGCCACCGGCCCGATCTCGGCGACGCCGAAGATCAGGAAGCGGATCAGTGCGCCACCGGGTCGCCCTCGGTCCAGTTGACGTAGACGTGCGGCCCGGTGCCCGGTGTGATCGCGCACCGCCGGCGGCACGGCCGCGACCGTGTTCGCCACCACCGCCCCTTCCCGGTCGGCGCCCCGGTATCTCTCCCCACACCCGTCAGATCCTGCGAAAAATCGGCGGAGTCGCGGACCGCGACCTCCAGGATCGGCACGGGCTCGCCGGCCGGGAGGCCTTGATCAACCGCTGGCTGCGCGACCGCGGCGGCCGTCAAGAACGCGTCAAGAAACCGCGCCGGCGCGTATGCACCGCGTCAGGGATCGCCGGATCGGCCGCGACCAGGCGTTCCATCGGTTACGCGACCGGCGCGCCCGCCGGTCGGACGTACCCGATGGTGAAGGAGTCGCACGATGCCTGACGTGGCGTTCGTGCTCGCGACGGTGGCGCTGTTCGGCGCGCTGACCCTGCTGCTGCGGGCGGTGGAGCGGCTGTGACCGCCGTGAACCTCGCCGGCCTGGTGCTCGCGCTCGGGCTGGCCGGCTACCTGCTCGTCGCGCTGTTGTTCCCCGAGAAGTTCTGAGGAGAGCCGCCGTGACCCTCATCGTCTCGCTGGTGCTCGCGGTCGTCGCGGTCTACCGGCCGTTCGGCGACCACCTGTTCCGCGTCGTGTCCGGGCGCACCCACTCCCGGGTGGAGCGCGGCGTCTACCGGCTCGCCGGCGTCGACCCGGACGCGGAGCAGAGCTGGGGCGCCTACGCCCGCAGCGTGCTGGCGTTCTCCGCGGTGTCGATCGTCGTCCTCTACGGCCTGCTGCGCCTGCAACGGCACCTGCCGCTGAGCGTCGGCATGCCGCCGGTCGCGGACCACGTCGCCTGGAACACCGCGGTCAGCTTCGTGACGAACACCAACTGGCAGTCGTACTCCGGCGAGTCGGCCATGGGGCACCTGGCCCAGATGTCCGGCCTGGCCGTGCAGAACTTCGTCTCCGCCGCGGCCGGCATCGCGATCGCGGTCGCGCTGGTCCGCGGCTTCGCCCGGTCGAGGACGGACCGGCTCGGCAACTTCTGGGTCGACCTGGTCCGCATCGTGCTGCGCGTGCTGCTGCCGATCGCGGTGCTCGGCGCGATCGTGCTGATGCTCGGCGGCGTCGTGCAGAACCTCGGCTCCGGCACCGTCGCGCAGACGCTGGCCGGCGGGACACAGACCATCACCGGCGGGCCGGTGGCCTCGCAAGAGGTGATCAAGGAGTTGGGCACCAACGGCGGCGGGTTCTACAACGCCAACAGCGCGCACCCGTTCGAGAACCCGACGTCCTGGACGAACTGGGTCCAGCTGTTCCTGATCCTGCTCATCCCGTTCAGCCTGCCCCGGGTCTTCGGCCGGATGGTCGGCGACGACCGGCAGGGCTACGCGATCGTCTCCGTCATGGCGCTGCTCGCGATCGCGAGCGTCACCCTGACCACGGCCTTCGAGCTGCACGGGGCCGGCACGGTGCCGACCGCGGTGGGTGCGGCCACGGAGGGCAAGGAGATCCGGTTCGGCGTGGTGGGATCCGCCGTCTTCGCCGCGG
Organism: Catenuloplanes atrovinosus; assembly: GCF_031458235.1. Classification (NCBI taxonomy): domain Bacteria; kingdom Bacillati; phylum Actinomycetota; class Actinomycetes; order Micromonosporales; family Micromonosporaceae; genus Catenuloplanes; species Catenuloplanes atrovinosus. Next base: position 4,825,989 of record NZ_JAVDYB010000001.1, read on the forward strand.
TCACCACGCTCACCTCGACCGGGGCGGTCAACTCGTTCCACGACTCGTACACCGCGCTCGGCGGCATGATGCCGCTGGTCAACATGCTGCTCGGCGAGGTCGCGCCGGGCGGTGCCGGGACCGGCCTGTACGGCATGCTGATCCTGGCCGTGATCACGGTCTTCGTGGCCGGGCTGATGGTCGGCCGCACGCCGGAGTACCTCGGCAAGCGGATCGGCGCTCGTGAGATCAAGTTCGCGTCGCTGTACTTCCTGGTCACGCCGATCCTGGTGCTCACCGGCACGGCCGCCGCGTTCGCCACCGGGAACGCGTCCACCGCGCTGAACACGGGCCCGCACGGGCTCACCGAGGTGTTCTACGCGTTCGCCTCGGCCGCGAACAACAACGGCTCCGCGTTCGCCGGCCTCACCGTCAACACGCCCTGGTGGAACGCCGCCACCGGCCTGGCGATGCTGCTCGGCCGGTTCCTGCCGATCATCGCCGTGCTCGCGCTGGCCGGGTCGCTGGCCGGGCAACGGCCGGTCCCAGCGTCCGAGGGCACGCTCCCCACCCACCGGCCGCTGTTCGTCGGCATGGTCGCCGGCGTGACCGTCGTGCTGGTCGCGCTCACGTTCCTCCCGGCGCTCGCGCTCGGCCCCCTCGCGGAAGGCCTGTGAAAACCATGACCATCGGCACTCTGGAAGCGCCGCAGACCCCGGCGCCGCACGCGCCCCGGCCACGCCCGGCCGGCGGTGGGCTGTTCGACCCGAAGCAGTTGGCCCGCTCGCTGCCGGACGCGCTCCGGAAGCTCGACCCGCGCGTCATGTGGCGCAACCCGGTCATGCTGATCGTCGAGATCGGCGCGGCCTTCACCACCGTGCTGGCGGTGGCCGAGCCGTCCGGGTTCGCGGTCGCCATCACGGTCTGGCTCTGGCTCACCGTGCTCTTCGCGAACCTGGCGGAGGCGGTGGCCGAGGGCCGGGGCAAGGCGCAGGCCGCCACGCTGCGCGCCGCCAGGAAGGACACGGTCGCCACCCGGCTCACCGGATGGCCGGGGCAACACGCGGCGGAGAGCGTGCCCGCCGGCGAGTTGCGGCGGGGCGACGTGGTGGAGGTCGCAGCCGGGCAGGTCGTGCCGGGCGACGGCGACGTGATCGAGGGCATCGCCAGCGTGGACGAGTCCGCGATCACCGGTGAGTCCGCGCCGGTCATCCGCGAGTCCGGCGGCGACCGCAGCGCGGTCACCGGCGGCACCCGGGTGCTGTCCGACCGGATCGTCGTCCGGATCACCCAGCGGCCGGGCGAGAGTTTCATCGACCGGATGATCTCGCTGGTCGAGGGCTCGCACCGGCAGCGCACGCCGAACGAGATCGCGCTCAACATCCTGCTCGCGGCGCTCACCGTGATCTTCCTGCTCGCCGTGGTCACGCTTCAGCCGCTGGCGATCTACTCGAAGGCGTACCAGGGCGCGGCGCCGGACACGCTCGCGCTGGACGGCGGCGGCGTCACCGGCATCGTGCTGGTCTCGCTGCTGGTCTGCCTGATCCCGACCACGATCGGCGCGCTGCTCTCCGCGATCGGCATCGCCGGCATGGACCGCCTGGTGCGGCGCAACGTGCTCGCGATGAGCGGCCGCGCGGTGGAGGCGGCCGGCGACGTCGGCACGCTGCTGCTGGACAAGACCGGCACGATCACGCTGGGCAACCGGCAGGCGTCCGCGTTCCTGCCCGCGCCCGGCGTCACGGAGGCCGATCTGGCCGACGCGGCACGGCTCTCCAGCCTCGCGGACGGCACGCCGGAGGGCCGCTCGATCGTGGCGCTGGCCAAGGACTTCGGCTTCCTCGCGCGCGAGGCCGAGGGCGCCGTGTTCGTCGAGTTCACCGCCCAGACCCGGATGAGCGGCGTCGACCTCCCGGCGGGCACGGCCGGCACCGTGCGGCGCATCCGCAAGGGCGCGGCCGGTGCCGTGCTGGCCTGGGTGCGCCAGAACGGCGGCACGCCCGCGCCCGCCGTCGCGGACCTGGTCGAGCGGGTCAGCGCGTCCGGCGGCACGCCGCTGGTGGTGGCCGAGGACGACCGGGCGCTGGGCGTGATCCACCTCAAGGACGTGGTCAAACCCGGCATGCGCGCGCGCTTCGACGAGATGCGGCGGATGGGCATCCGCACCGTCATGATCACCGGTGACAACCCGGTGACCGCCAGGGCGATCGCCGAGGAGGCCGGCGTCGACGACTTCCTGGCCGAGGCGAGGCCGGAGGACAAGCTCGCGCTGATCCGCCGCGAGCAGGAGGGCGGGCGGCTGGTCGCGATGACCGGCGACGGCACCAACGACGCGCCCGCGCTCGCCCAGGCCGACGTGGGCGTGGCGATGAACACCGGCACGTCCGCCGCGAAGGAGGCCGGCAACATGGTCGACCTCGACTCCGACCCGACCAAGCTGATCGAGATCGTGGAGATCGGCAAGCAGCTGCTCATCACGCGCGGCGCGCTGACCACGTTCTCCATCGCGAACGACGTCGCCAAGTACTTCGCGATCATCCCGGCCATGTTCGCCGGCGTCTACCCGGGCCTGGACACGCTCAACCTCATGCGCCTGGACAGTCCGACCTCGGCGATCCTGTCCGCGGTCGTGTTCAACGCGCTGGTCATCGTCGCGCTGATCCCGCTCGCGCTGCGCGGCGTGCGGTACCGGCCGAGCGGCGCGTCCGCCCTGCTCGGCCGCAACCTGCTGATCTACGGCCTGGGCGGCCTCGTCGCGCCGTTCCTCGGCATCAAGCTCATCGACCTGCTCATCTCGGGGCTCTGATCATCATGCGTCTTCCCTCCTGGATCTCCCTGCACCTGGCGGCGCTGCGCGCGCTGCTCGTCCTCACGGTCGCGCTCGGAATCGCGTACCCCCTGGTCATGGTGGGAGTCGGCCGGCTGCCCGGGCTCAGCGGCAAGGCCGGGGGCTCGCTGATCACGCGCGACGGCACCGTGGTCGGCAGCGCGCTGATCGGCCAGCACTTCACGGACGCGAACGGCGACCCGATCCCGCGCTACTTCCAGTCCCGCCCCTCGGCCGGCGGCGACGGTTACGATCCGCTCACCACCGGCGCGTCCAATCTCGGCCCGGAGAGCGTGGTCGACACGCCGGGCTCCCCCAGCCTGCTCACCCGGGTCTGCGCGCGCAGCCTGGCCGTCGGGCGGCTGGAGGGCGTGGACGGCGGGCGGCCCTACTGCACCGCGGACGGGGTCGGCGCGGTGCTCAGCGTCTACCGCGCGGACGGCCTCACCGGCGCGGTCACCCGCGCGGTCAGCGTCAACCAGGCCTGCCCGGCGACACCCTTCACGACCACCTTCGAGGGTACGGCGGTGGAGTGCGCGAACCCGGGCCAGGACTACACCGGCGGGCTGGTGACGCCCGTCCGCGGCACGGCACCGGACAGGCCGGCGGTCCCGGCCGACGCGGTCACCGCCTCCGGCAGCGGCCTCGACCCGCAGATCAGCGTCGCCTACGCGGAGTTGCAGGCGCCGCGCGTCGCCCGCGAGCGCGGCATGCGGCCGGCCGACGTGCTCGCGCTGATCGAGGAGCACACCACCGGCCGCGCGCTCGGTTTCATGGGCGAGCCGGGCGTCGACGTCCTGGCGCTCAACCTCGCGCTGGACGACCGCGCCTGACCGGGGGCCGCGGGTAGCCTCACGAGTGAAAGGATCAAGGGCGTGGCACGCGGGCGACTCCGGATCTACCTGGGCGCGGCGCCGGGTGTGGGCAAGACCTACGCCATGCTGGAGGAGGCCGTGCGCCGGGCCGCGCGCGGCACCGACGTGGTGATCGGATTCGTGGAGACGCACGGGCGGCCGATGACCGAGGCGATGATCGGCGGCCTGGAGGTCGTGCCGCGCCGGGCCGTGACGTACCGCGGCGTCGAGTTCACCGAGCTGGACCTGGACGCGGTGCTGGCCCGCCGGCCCGAGGTGGCGCTGGTCGACGAGCTCGCGCACACCAACGTGCCGGGGTCCCGCCACGAGAAGCGCTGGCAGGACATCCAGGAGCTGCTGGACGCCGGCATCGACGTGCTGTCCACGGTCAACGTGCAGCACCTCGAGTCGCTCAACGACGTGGTCGAGGAGATCACCGGCGTACCGCAGCGGGAGACCGTGCCGGACGAGTTCGTGCGCGCGGCCGAGCAGGTCGAGCTGGCCGACCTGACGCCGGAGGCGCTGCGCCGCCGGATGGCGCACGGCAACGTCTACCGGCCGGAGAAGGTCGACGCGGCGCTCGGCAACTACTTCCGGGTCGGCAACCTCACGGCGCTGCGCGAGCTGGCGCTGCTCTGGCTGGCCGGCACGGTCGACGACCAGCTCGACCGGTACCGCTCCGAGCACGAGATCGCCACCACCTGGGAGACGCGGGAACGCGTGGTCGTGGCGCTGACCGGCGGGCCGGAGGGCGAGACGCTGATCCGGCGCGCGGCCCGGATCGCGGACCGGACCAAGGGCGCGGAGCTGCTCGCGGTGCACGTGGCGCGCAACGACGGGCTGGCCGGCGCGGACCCGGCGCTGCTGGCGAGGCAGCGCGTGCTGGTGGAGAGCGTCGGCGGCACCTACCACCAGGTCGTCGGCGGCGACGTGCCGGCCGCGCTGCTCACCTTCGCGCGCGGGGTCAACGCCACCCAGCTCGTGCTCGGCGCCAGCCGGCGCGGCCGGATCGCGCGACTGCTCTCCCCCGGCGTCGGCGTCACCACCACGGCCCGGTCCGGCGGCATCGATGTGCACCTGGTCACGCACGAGCAGGCGGGGCACGGGCGGCCGCGGTCGTTCGCCGGCACCACCGCGCTGTCCCGGCGCCGCCGGATCGCCGGGTGGGTGCTGGCGATCGCCGGGATGCCGCTGCTCACCGTGGGCGTGCACCTGCTGCCGGAGAGCCTCACGCTGGACATCCTGATCTTCCTTGCCGCGTCGGTCGGCGTGGCGCTGGTCGGCGGGCTGTGGCCGGCCCTGGTCGCGGCCGTCGGCGGATCGCTGCTGCTCAACTACTTCTTCACGCCGCCGACCGGCCGGTTCACCATCGCGCAGCCGGACAACCTGCTCGCGCTGACCATCTTCGTGGTGGTGGCCGCGTCCGTGAGCACGGTCGTCGACCTGGCCGCGCGCCGCTCCCGGGAGGCGGCCCGGGCCAGCGCGGAGGCGACCACGCTGGCGCTGGTCGCGGGCAGCGTGCTGCGCGGCGCCCGGCCGCTCACCGCGCTGCTCGAGCGGCTGCGGGAGACGTTCGGGCTCACCGCGGTCACGCTGCTGGAGCGGGTGCCGGGCGCGGGCGGGCGCCCGGACGCGCACCGCGATCCGCGGGCCTGGACCGTGGTCGCGGGCGTCGGCGGGCCGCCGTGCGGCGCGCCCGCGGAGGCCGAGGCGGACGTGCCGGTCGACGAGTCGCTCAGCCTTGCGCTGCGCGGCGCGCCGCTGGCCGCGGACGACCGGCGGATCGTGGAGGCGTTCGCGGCGCAGGCCGCGCTCGCGCTGCGCCAGGAGCGGCTGGCCGCAGAGGCCGCCACCGCGAAACCGCTGGCCGCGGCGGACCGGATGCGCACCGCGCTGCTGGCCGCGGTCAGCCACGACCTGCGTACGCCGCTCGCCTCCGCGAAGGCCGCGATCACGTCGCTGCGCGGCGCGTCCGGCGAACACGCGGAGGTCGCGTTCGACGACGAGGACCGCGACGAGCTGCTCGCCACGGCGGACGAGTCGCTGGACCAGCTCGGCCGGCTGGTGGCGAACCTGCTGGACATGAGCCGGTTGCAGGCGGGCGTCCTCGGGCTGTCGCCGATCGAGATCGGGCTGGAGGACGCGGTGCCGCGCGCGCTCGACGAGCTCGGGCCGGCCGCGCACGACGTGCGGGTGGACATCCCGCCGGACCTGCCCGCGGTCTCCGCCGACCCCGGCCTGCTGGAGCGCGTGCTGGTCAACCTGGTGGCGAACGCGCTGCGCTACAGCCCGCCGGGCGCGCCGCCGGTGGTGTCGGCCAGCACGCACGACGGCGAGGTGGAGCTGCGGGTGACCGACACCGGGCCGGGCATCCCGGAGGAGGACTGGGACACCGTGTTCCTGCCGTTCCAGCGGCTCGGCGACCGGGACAACCACACCGGCGTCGGGCTCGGGCTGGCGCTGTCCCGCGGCTTGGCGGAGGCGATGGGCGGCACGCTCACCCCGTCGGCCACACCCGGTGGCGGCCTCACCATGGTCCTGGCGCTCCCGGCCGTACCCCCGCAGGCCCTCGACCTCGATCTGGAGATCGAATGATCCGCATCCTCGTCGTCGACGACGAGCCCCAGATCCTCCGCGCGCTCAGGATCAACCTCAGGGCCCGGGGGTACGCCGTGGAGGTCGCCGCGGACGGCGGGTCCGCGCTGCGCGCGGTCGCGCGGCACCATCCCGACCTGATCGTGCTCGACCTGGGCCTACCCGACCTGGACGGCGTCGAGGTGATCCGCGGCGTGCGCGGCTGGACCGCGGTGCCGGTGATCGTGCTGTCCGGGCGCGCCAGCAGCGAGGAGAAGGTGGCCGCGCTGGACGCGGGCGCCGACGACTACGTCACCAAGCCGTTCGGCGTGGAGGAGTTGCTGGCCCGCATCCGCGCCGTCACCCGGCGGATCAACACGGCCGGGGACGCCGCGCCGGTGACCCGGATCGGGCGGTGGACCGTCGACCTCGCGGACCGGACGGTACGCGGGGACGACGGCGAAGAGCTGCGGCTGACGCCCACCCAGTGGCACATTCTGGAAATCATGCTGCGCAATCCCGGGAAGCTGATCAGCCAGCGACAGCTCCTCCAGGAGGTATGGGGACCGCAATTCCGGACGGAGACGAACTACCTCCGCCAGTATCTGGCGCAACTGCGCCGCAAGCTGGAGGACGACCCCGCCCGCCCCCGGCACCTGATCACCGAGCCGGGGATGGGCTATCGGTTCCGCCCTTAGTCAGCGCTTGTTGAAGGCCTCGACCACGTTGGCCGGGATGCGGCCGCGCTCGGAAACGTCGTAACCGTTCTCCGCGGCCCACTCGCGAATCGCCTTGTTCTGATCGCGATTGGACCGGACCGTGCCACCGGCGGCGCGACGGCCACCGCGCTGCACGGTCACGGCGCCGCTGCGGCCGACGCGAGTGCCCGCCGCGATGTACGGATCGAGCAGCTTGCGCAGCTTGCCGGCGTTCTTCTCGGAAAGGTCAATGGTGTAGGTCACGTCGTCCAGCGCAAACTCGACGGTGCGGTCAGCCTCGCTGCCGTCGAGGTCGTCGGTCAACAGCGTGATGACTTGCTTAGCCACGGCGGCTCACTCCCGGTCAGGAAGAACAATGCAAACGGATGGGTACCGAAATGCAGTCTGCCTGAAGCGCACAATATCCCGCAACCTGCCCGGAAATTGATGTGACGTGCCTATTGCCCGGCGATCCTTTCGCGAACATCGTAAGCCCAGCTCAATCGCGGTTCATAGGCGGTGGGGCCGGCCGACTCGTACCAGGCGATGGCCTCTTCGACATTCTTACGAGCTTCGATGAGATAACCGGCCTCGGCCAGGATCTGTGCGTGGTCCACCAGCAGATCCGCGAGGTCGGGCTCGGAAACCCCTCTCGCGCGGGCCACCCGGCGCGCGATGTCCACCGCCTGGCGCGAGTCCTCCACCGCGGCGCCGGACCGGCCGGCCAGGCTGTTCGCGGCCGCCAGGTTACGCAGTGCCGTCGCATAGGCCGGGCCGTCCACCAGCAACTCCCAACCTGCGGGAATCGGGCCGGCATTCGACGGCGAGAAGAGCACCTCGCCGCCCTCGTCCGCCGCTCGGAACAGGTCCGCGGCCTCCGCCATCGCCTCCGTGGCGCGCTCCAGCTCACCCGCTTCCGCCAGCATTTCCCCGAACCGGACGAGTGTGCGCGCCAGCCCCGCCCGATGACGCGGCGCGTCGAACACGGTTTCCCGATACTGGCGCACCGCCTCCGCGATCGGCTCGCGCGCCTCGTCCTTCCGTCCGGTCGCCTCAATGGCCGCACCCAGGCGTACCAGCGCATCCGCCAGATAGGGCCGGTAAAACGCGGGATCGGCCGGAACCAGCTCACGGAACAGCGCGGCCGACTCCGCCGCCGCGGTCACCGCCGCGTCATTTCGCCCGACCCGTTGCAGAAAATGCGAGCGGTTGTGCAGCAGTCCGGCCGCGGCCATGACGTGGCTCGCATTCTCCGGCGCGATCTCCCGCAACCGCCGGATCGTGCCGCTCGCACTCTCGCTCGCGGCCAGCGCATCCTCGTAACGTCCCTCCGCGGCGGCCGCCTCCATGGCCGCCACCTCTTCCCTCAGCCGCGCTTCACCCTCGTTCTCCCCGAGCCCCATACGTTTCTCTATGCCCCACCCTTTCCCGCCTCACACGGCCTTCGCCGCCGGCTTACGCACCCCGATCTCAGGCGGCGTCGCGACAGACTCGCGCGTGAGGCTTTCACTCACGCTCCATGCTCAGTCGATCGCGCCGGGTCCCGGCATCCTGGGACGGTGACGGCGAACACGGAGTCGGTGCTGCCCGAGTTGCGCACGATGTGGTGGGAGACCGGCATGCGCCGCCGGGCGGACGCGGGCCTGTTCGGCGTGTTCGCGGAGCTGCCCGCGCTGGTCCGGCGGGCACTCGCGGTGAGCTGGCGCGCCGACCGGCTGCGCACCTCGATCGTCGCGACCGCGACCGTCGGCGCCGGCGTGATGGCCACGTTCGGCCTGCTGGCCACGCAGCGGGTGCTGGTCGAGCTGTTCGCGGGCGGGCCCACGCCGGACCGGGTGACGGCCGCGCTGCCGGCGCTCGGCGCGCTGGCCTGCGCGACCGCGATCCGCGCCGGGCTCGGCATCGCCACCGGCTACGCGCAGAACGGCCTCACGCCGCGGGTCAGCCGGGAGATCGAGCGCGGGCTGTTCGAGGTGACCACGTCGGTACGGCTGGACGCGTTCGACGAGGACGCGTTCGCGGACGACATGGAGCGCGCGTCCCGCGGCACCGACTCCGCGATCGGCCTGGTGCAGGGCGTGATGAACCTGCTCTCCGGCGCGGTCGGCATGCTCTCCGTCGCGGTCGCGGTGGTGCTCATCCACCCGCTGCTGCTGGTGGCGCTGCTGGTCGCGACCGTGCCGAACGCGTGGGGCTCGCTGCACGCCGGGCATCAGCGCTATCAGACGTATCTCGCCGGCTCGGTCCGCCGCCGGCGGCTCTGGATTCTGCACCGCCTGATGGCCGAGCGCGTCTCCGCGCACGAGCTGCGCTCGTACGGCCTGCGGCGGTTCCTGCTCGACCAGTACGACCGCGTGATGGCCGTGGAGACCGCGATCCAGTTGGCGCTCGCCCGGCGGGTGACCACGTCCACCAGCGTCGGCGCCGCGGTCGGCGGCGTCGCCACCGGCGCGGTCTACGTGCTGCTCGGCGTGCTGCTGCTGCGCGGCCACATTCCGCTCGCCGCGGCCGCCACCTGCGTGATCGCGGTGCAGGCCGCGCAGCGCTCGCTGGCCACCGTGACGTTCCAGATCGACCGGGTCTACACCGAGGGGCAGCACTTCGGCGACTACACCGGGTTCATGAGCCGGGCCGCCCGCTACCTGCCGTCCGGCGGCGACCGCCCGGCGCCCGGCCCGCTGCGTGCTCTGGAGGTGCGCGGCGTGACGCTGCGCTACCCGGACCGCGACACCGCGGCGGTGGACGACGTGTCGCTGACCGTGCGCGCGGGGCAGACCGTGGCGTTCGTCGGTGAGAACGGTTCCGGCAAGTCCACGCTCGCCGCGATGATCGCCGGGCTGCGCGAGCCCACGTCCGGCCACATCCTGTGGAACGGCCGCCCGCTGCCCGGGTGGGACGTGGCCGCGCTGCGCGCCCGGATCGCGGTGGTCACCCAGGAGTACCACAAGTGGCCGTTCACCGCGGCCACGAACATCGCGGTCGGCGATCCGGAGGCCGAGCCGGACCCGGCGCGCATCGAGACCGCCGCGCGCCGCGCCGCCGCCCACCAGATGATCTCGGACCTGCCGCACGGGTACGAGACGCTGCTCGACCGCACCTTCGCCCGCGGCCAGGACCTCTCCGGTGGCCAGTGGCAGCGCGTCACGGCCGCCCGCGGCTTCCTCCGCGACGCCGAACTGCTGATCATGGACGAGCCGTCGTCGGCGCTCGATCCGCGCGCGGAGGACGCGTTGTTCCAGGCGATCCGCGACCGGCAGGGCACGGCCACCACGATCCTGATCACGCACCGGCTCGCGAACGTCCGGCACGCGGACCGCGTCTTCGTGCTCGACGAGGGCAGGCTGGTCGAGGCCGGCACGCACGACGAGCTGATCCGCGCCGGCGGCCGCTACGCGGACCTCTTCCGGCTCCAGGCGGCGGGGTACGCGAGCTGAGCGCGCCCCCACCGCACCGGAGACGACCGGTCAGCGGACGTCGATGAAGATCGGGTTGGTGTAGAGCCAGGTGTCGGCCCACGGGTCGCCGTCGCCGGGGGCATGCGCGACCGGACCGTGCGGGTCGATCGCCGCGCCGAGCAGGCCGGCGCCGTGCCGGTTGCCGTCGCTGCCGCGCAGCCGGAGGTAGCCGGACTCCCGCACCGCGCCGAGCGGGACGCGCAGCGTGTACGTACCCCGCTTGCGCCCGGTGTCCGTGGTGTGGACGACGCGCGTGTCCGGCGCCCGCCAGTCGTCGCGGCCGATCGAGGAGCGGGTCACGCCGCGGATCACGTCGAGGTGGGCCAGGCGCGGCAGGATGCCGTGGTAGTTCGGGCGGGACGACGACGTGACGGTCACGGTCAGCGTGAGGCGGGTGCCGCGGCGCACCCGGAGGCGGCCGCCGAGCGTGACGCGCCGGCCGTCGCCCTCGAGGCGCACGTCCAGGCCGTCGACGAGCTGGCCGTGGTCGACCCACACGCGGCCGGCGCGCAGCGCGTCCATCACCTGGCGGTGGCCGTACCCGGTGACGCCCACGTGGGTGCGGCTGAACTGGCCGGGCCACAGGTCGCTGCCGGGCTGCGCCACGCCCGTCTCCACCGGGTCGGGCAGCTGGCCGGCGTTGTCGAAGTTCTGGCCGGGGGCCCAGTCGCCGTTGCGCAGCGTGTCGTGGACGGTCCGGTGGTTGTCCGAGTTGCTGGTGATGGTGAACAGCTTGCCCTCGGAGAGCATCGAGTCCCAGAGGCCGCCGACCGTGGCGGTCATCCAGTCGAAGCCGCCGTACGTCACGTACGCCTCGGCGGGATAGCCGGCCCAGGACTGCGCGGACGGCTTGTTCTCGTACTCGCCGCGGATGCTCGACGCGCCGCGCAGGCCCGCGATGGCCGCACCCTGGGCGCCGGGCGCGCCCTCCATGCCGATCATGATCTCCGGGGCGGCGTCCCGCCAGGCCCGCAGCTCGTGCGGGGAGTCGATGCCGAGCCGGGACGGGTGGTTGGCCAGGACCAGCACGTCCGGGACCTCGCCGGCGCGCCGGCGCGCGGCCAGCCACCGGATCGCCTCGGCCGACAGCGCCTCGTTCGCCGCGGAGCCGTCGGTGCGGCCGAGCAGCTTGCCGTCGTACGTCTTCTCGAACGTGCGCAGGATCTCGGCCTCGTGGTCGCCGGGCGCGGTGAAGACCGTGCAGTGCTCGGCGCCGGGGATGTACCACTCCAGGCCCTGGAAGATCAGCAGGCGCGGGTTCTCCGCGCGGGCCAGCTTGATCTGCTCGCGCTCGCGCAGCGCGCCGCCGGCGTCCGCGTGCCCGACGTTGCTGTGCTCGGTGAACACCATCCAGTCCAGGCCGAACTGCGCCGCGCGCCGGGCCAGGTCGGCCAGCCGGTACTTCGCGTCGTGGCTGAAGACGGTGTGCACGTGGTGGTCGCCGACCAGCCACGCCAGGTCCGGGTCGTCGTCGCCGTCGCCGCCGTGCGCCGCGGCCGGAGCCGCGCCGAGCAGGGACACCCCCGCGAAGCCGGCGCCGAACAGGCCCGCCCGCCGCAGCAGCACCCGGCGGGACAGGCCCTGCGGGTCGAGATCGGACTCCGGCACGGCCGGGTCGGCCCACTCCGGCAACGTCATGGCGCACTCCTACACGGGTCTCCAAAAGATCAACAAAGAACCTAGAGGGGGTACGTGAAGCGCCGGTGCACGTCGATTGTCCGTCGTGTGCACCGACAGTTCATGTCCGGCTGGCAGAACTGCGGACATGAACCACAGAGCAACGCTCACCGCGGTGACCGCGCTCGCCGGCGCCGCGCTGGTGGCCACGCCCACGGCCGTCCAGGCGCACGGCACCGGCCTGCCCCGGCTGTCACTGGTCGAGACGATCTCGGTGCCGGCCGGCACGGTCCAGCTCGGCACCGCGTTCGGCGGTCTGTCCGGCATCGACTACGACCCGGCGACCGGTACGTACACGGCGATCAGCGACGACCGGTCCGCGCTGGCCCCGGCCCGCTGGTACACGCTGCGCCTGCCGCTCGACCGCACCGGCTTCCGGGACGCCGCGCCGCGGGTCACCGGCGTCACCACGATCCTGGACCGGACCGGCGCACCGTTCGCGAACGGCACGGTCGACCCGGAGTCGATCCGCCTCGCCGGCCGCGACCGGGTGCTCTGGACCAGCGAGGGCGCGGCCGCCACCGGCATCGCGCCCACCATCCGGGAGGCGTCGAAGGACGGCGCGTTCCGCCGCGACTACCGGCTGCCGGACGCGTACCCGCCCGCGGAGGGCCGGGGCGTGCGGAACAACCTGGCCTTCGAGTCGCTGACGCTCTCCGCGGACGGCCGGTCCATCGTGGCCGCGACCGAGAGCGCGCTGGCCCAGGACGGCCCGATCGCCACGCTGACCGAGGGCGCGGACGCGCGCGTGCTGGTGCTGGACCGGTCCTCCGGCCGGGCGCGCGCCGAGTACGTCTACCACACCGACCCGATCACGAACGCGCCCACCGACCCGGCCAACCCGTTCGCCGACCGGGGCCTGACCGAGCTGCTGGCGCTCAACGACACCGACTACCTGGCGATCGAGCGCAGCTTCGCCGGCGGCGTCGGCTTCACGGTCCAGGTCTTCTGGACCACCACGCGCGGCGCCACGAACGCGCTCGGCCGGGACGCGCTGACCGGCACCGAGCGCGCGATGCCGAAGCGGCTGCTGCTCGACCTGAACGCGACCGGCACGCCGGTCGACAACGTCGAGGGCATCACCTGGGGCCCGCGCCTGCCCACCGGCGACCGGTCCCTGGTGCTGGTCGCGGACGACAACTTCGCCACCGTCACCCAGTTCCACCTGCTGCGGGTCCGCACCCGCTGAGGTCCGGCGTGACGGCGCCGCGCACCGGCGGTGCCGTCACGCCGAGAACGGGCGCACCTTGCCCACGCCCTTGTCCGTCTCGGTGCAGGCCTGCTGCGGCGAGCTGACGAAGATCGCGGTGGTCTCCTGCGGCGGCAGAATCCGGAAGCCGGTCGCCTCGGCCCCCTTGCACTTGGCCGCGCCGGGGCTGGTCAGCACCAGATCGCTGCGGGCCGAGTCGCCGGGCTTCAGCGTCAGCTTCTCCGCCTTGTCGCCGTCGTGCGCGAACTCCGCGCCGACCTGCGCGCCCTCGTCCCCGGCCACGAACGTCACCCCCGGGAAGCCCTCCAGCGTGCACGGCTGCGCGGAGACGTTGGTGAACGTGAGCGTCTGGCCGCCCTGCCGGTCGGCGATCGTCACGGTCAGGTCCGCGGTGCGGCACCGGCCGGGCTCCGACGGGTTCGGCGCCGCGGTGGCGGCCGACTGCACCGGCGACGCGGCCGCCTCCGCCGTGTCCCGCTCCTCCGCACCGCACCCGGAGAGCAGCAGCGCCAGGGCTGCCGCGGAGACCACCGACGCGCGTACCCGCAAGCTCCTCATGGTCCTCTGTGATCCCCGCGAGCCGCGCTCACGAAACCCGGCGAATCCACCGGAACGCGACGCCGGACGTCGGCGCCGCGAGCGCGCGGTCGGAACGTAGCACCATCCGCCTGGTCGCGAGGGCGCGGCCGACGACGCGGCCACGCCCTCGAGAGAGTGGTCCGCGTTACGCCTTGTGGATCTCGCGGATCGCGAGCGCGGCGCCGAGCGCCGCGACCGTGGACGCCCAGCCCTTGTCCTCGATCGAGTCCTCCAGACCGGCCCGGTCGCGGGCCTGGCCGAGCGACTCGACCGTGAGCACGCCCTGGCCGACCGGCGTGTGCGCGTCCAGCGCCACCCGGGTGAGGCCGCTGGTCACGGAGTCACAGACGTACTCGTAATGGGAGGTCTCGCCGCGGATGACCACGCCGAGCGCGACGACGGCGTCGCAGACCTCGGCGAGCGCCTGCGCGACCACCGGGATCTCCACGGACCCGGCCACCCGCGAGACCATCACCTCGGTCACGCCGCACGCCCGCGCGGCGGCCTGGGCGCGGGCGACCATGTGGTCGACCAGCTCGTGGTGCCAGCGGGCCGCGACGATGCCGAGCGTGAGGCCGCCGGCCTCCACGGTGCTCAGGTGCGGGTCTCCGAATCCAGCCATGTGCGGTGCTCTCTCTCGTGAGATCAGGCGAGTCCGTTGAGGACCTGCTCGTCGGCCTCGTCGTAGGTGTGGCCCATCCGGTCGCGCTTGGTGCGCAGATAGCGGACGTTCTCCGGGTGCGGGCGGACCGGCAGGCCCTCGCGCCCGACGATCTGCAGCCCGTACCCCTCCAGCCCGGCCCGCTTCGCCGGGTTGTTGGTCAGCAGCGTCATGGTCCGCACGCCCAGGTCGTAGAGGATCTGCGCGCCGGTGCCGTAGTCCCGGGCGTCCGCGGGCAGGCCCAGCTCCAGGTTCGCGTCGACCGTGTCCAGCCCACGATCCTGCAACTGGTACGCCTGGAGCTTGTGCAGCAGCCCGATCCCGCGCCCCTCGTGGCCGCGCACGTAGAGCACCACGCCGCGCCCCTCGCGCGCGACGCGGGCGAACGACGCGTCCAGTTGCGGGCCGCAGTCGCAGCGCTGGGAGCCGAAGACGTCGCCGGTCAGGCACTCCGAGTGCACCCGGACCAGCACGTCCGTGCCGTCGCCGATCTCGCCGTAGACCATCGCCACGTGCTCGGCGCTGTCGAACGCGACCCGGTAGCCGAACGCGCGGAACACGCCGTGCGGCGTCGGGATGCGCGCCTCGGCGACCCGCTCGACCTGCTTCTCGTGCCGCCGCCGGTAGGCGATCAGCTCCGCGATGCTGATCAGCACCAGCCCGTGCTCGGTGGCGAACGCCTCCAGCTCCGGCATGCGCATCATGGTGCCGTCGTCGTTGACCATCTCGCAGAGCACGCCGGCCGGGTGCAGGCCGGCCAGCTCGGCGAGGTCGATCGCGGCCTCGGTGTGGCCGGGCCGGCGCAGCACGCCGCCGGGCCGGGCGCGCAGCGGGACCACGTGGCCGGGCCGGGACAGGTCGGTGGGGCCGGTGGCCGGGTCGGCGAGCAGCCGCAGCGTGTGCGCGCGGTCCGCGGCCGAGATGCCGGTGTCGATACCCTCCCGGGCGTCGACCGTGACCGTGTACGCGGTCCCGCGGCGATCCTGGTTCGTGTGGTACATCGGCGGCAGCTCGAGCCGGTCCGCGTCCGCCTCGGTGAGCGGCGCGCAGATGTAGCCGGACGTCCACCGGCGCATGAACGCGACCAGCTCCGGCGTCGCCTTCTCGGCCGCGAAGATCAGGTCGCCCTCGTTCTCCCGGTCCTCGTCGTCCACCACGATGACGGGGCGGCCCTCGGCGATCGCCGCGACCGCCGCCTCGACCGTGCCAAAGCCAGTGGTCATCGCGGGTCCCTCAGCATCTTCTCGACATATTTTGCGATCACGTCGACCTCCAGGTTCACGGGATCGCCGATCCGCTTGTGCCCGAGGGTGGTTAGCTTGAGCGTGGTGGGGATCAGGCCGACCGAGAACTCGTCCTCGGTCACCGCGGTCACGGTCAGCGAGACGCCGTCGATCGTGATCGAGCCCTTCTCCACCACGTACCGGCCGAGCTCCGGCGGCAGGCTGACCGTGACGGTCTCCCACTGGGCCGCGGGCTCGCGCCGGAGGATCCGGCCGACGCCGTCCACGTGGCCCTGCACCAGGTGGCCGCCGAGCCGGCTGCCCAGCGTGGCCGCGCGCTCCAGGTTGACCGGCGAGCCGGTCCGCAGGCTGCCCAGGCTGGACCGGCGCAGCGTCTCACCCATCACGTCCGCGGTGAAGACGCCGTCCCCGACGTCGACCACGGTCAGGCACACGCCGTTGACCGAGATCGAGTCGCCGTGTCTCGCGTCCTCGCTGACCAGCGACCCGCGCACGGTCAGCAGGGCGGAGTCGTCGCTGGTCCCGGCCAGATCCGCGACCTCGCCGAGTTCCTCCACGATGCCGGTGAACATCGCTACTCTTCCCCCTTCTCCTTGGTGGTCCCGGTCCGGATCGGCACGCCGCGCATGATCTCCGAGCTGGCGCGTTCCTCCGCCGAGATGTCGGCTTCCCTCGGCACCTGAGGCGTCATCCGCTCCAGGTGCGCGGTCAAGCTCGTCCGGGCGGCGGGCGAGCGGCGGATCGGCACGGCCGTGTACCGGATGTCCGGTCCGACCAGCGTGATCTCGGTGAACTCCAGGTCGATCGGCTCGCGCAGGATGCCGACGCCGACGCCGTTGCTCAGTTCCTTGCCGGACAGCGCGGCCCGGCCGGCGCCCAGCAGCTTCGGCGCCATGTAGCCGATCACGCGGTCGACCAGGCCGGCGGAGAGGAAGCCGGCCGCCAGCGTGGGGCCGCCCTCCAGCAGCGCCGCGCGCACGCCGCGCTGGTACAACCCGCGCAGCAGCGCGCGCAGGTCGACCAGGCCGTCCGGGCCGGTGCCGACCTCCTTCGCGGTCGCGATCCAGGTCTCGGCCAGCCCGTCGCGCACGCGCGCGTCCGGCGGCGTCTCGCCGTCGCCGTCCACCACCACGCGCAGCGACTGGCGGATGGCCAGGCTCCCGTCGCGGACGTTGCGCACGGTCAGGCGCGGGTTGTCGGCCAGCACGGTGCCGACGCCGATGATGATCGCGTCGGCCTCGCCGCGCAGTTGGTGCACGTCTATCCGGGCGGCCTCCGACGTGATCCACTCGGAGGAGTTGTCCACCGCGGCGGTACGCCCGTCCAGCGTGGAGGCGACGCGCCAGGTCACGTACGGCCAGCCCCGGCGGACCGCGGTCAGCCAGGCCACGTTGCCGGTGGCGGCCTCCTCCTCGCGTACCCCCAACTCGACCTCGATCCCCGCGGCGCGCAGCGTCGCGGCGCCGTGACCGGCGGCCGGGTTCGGATCGGAGACCGCGATCACCACGCGGCGGATGCCGGCCTGGATGAGCGCGCGCGTGCACGGCCCGGTCCGGCCCATGCTGTCGCAGGACTCGAGCGTCACCACGGCGGTGCCGCCCTTGGCCCGCTCCCCCGCGTGCGCCAGCGCCACGATCTCCGCGTGCGGCCCGCCGGCGTAGGCGTGGAAGCCCTCGCCGACCACGCGCTCCTGCGAGTCCAGGATGACGCAGCCCATCACCGGGTTCGGGCTGGTGGTCCCGAGACCGAACCCGGCGAGCGCGATCGCGTGCCGCATCGCCTCGTCCTCGGCCCGGCTAGCCATGGCGGCCATCTCCCCTCGCTCGCGGTGTGGTCACGCGCAGCGGAGGGGAGGAGCATCGGGACACGGGTACGGCAAGCCGTACCCCCGGGGCCGCCCATGGTCAGGGCAGCCTCGATCGTCCGCGCGCTGTCTCCCATCCGGACTGTCTGACCGCGGCCGTGGCCGGCCGGGTCAACCGTCGGCCCCGGATTCTCACCAGGTCCACCGGCCGTACAGGTCGCACGTCCGGGTCGCGGGCTGACCGCTCCTGCTCGGAACGGATCACCGCCGGTTCGGAATTACACCGAGTCCCGCCAGCGCGTGGTGGGCTACCCCTGAGTCTTACACGTTCCCGCGCGATCGTCTGCCATCGGGGGACCGACGTCACAGCCCGGTGCGCTCCGCCACCGGGTACCGCCGCTACGCCGTGCCGCGGCGGTCGATCGCGACGTACGAGCCGGGCTGGTTCTTCGCGGTCTTCTTCATGTCGGAGGCGATCGCCATCACCATCCGCGGGTCGTCGAAGCGGCGGCCCTCGCCGGAGGTGGCCACCCCGATGGAGAGCGTGACCAGCGCGGCCCGCTGCTTGCCGCCGCGCCGGTCCGGCACCTCGATGTAGCCGCGCCGCGCGTGCTCGGGATCGTAGAGCGCGTCCGCCGCGGCCTCGAAGTCGACGACCATGGCCTGGGTCAGCGGCCGGATCTGCTCCGGCGTGCAGATGAAGATGAAGTCGTCGCCGCCGATGTGGCCGAGGAAGACCGGCGGCAGGCCGACCTTGACCACCGCGCGGTGCAGGCTGCGGGCCAGCGCCTGGATGAACGCGTCGCCGCGGTCGAAGCCGTACACGTCGTTGACCGCCTTGAAGCGGTCGATGTCGATGTAGCCGACCGCGTAGTCGACGCCGCTGCGGATCCGGTCGCTGATCTCCCGCTTCATCCGGCTGTTGCCGGGCAGCCCGGTGAGCGGCGACACCTCGCGCGACTCCTGGTTGCGGCTCAGCGTGTTGCGCACGCGCGCGACCAGCTCGGACGTGTCGAACGGCTTGACCATGTAGTCGTCCGCGCCGGCCTTGAGGCCGTTGACCTTGTCGATGGTCATGCTCTTCGCGGTCAGCATGATGATCGGCAGCGTGGACGTGATCGGGTTGGCCCGCAGCCGCCGGGTCAGCTCCAGGCCGTCGATCTCCGGCATCATCAGGTCGATCACGGCCAGCGACGGGCGCTGCTTGTCGATCTCGTCGAGCGCCTGTTTGCCGTCGTTCGCCACGACCACGTCGAAGCCGTCGAGCTTGAGGTTGAGCGCCACGAAGTGCGCGATGTCCCGGTCGTCGTCCACCACGAGTATCAGGTCGCGGCCCGGCTCCGCCCCGAACTCGTCCCGCTCATTACTGCTCATGCCGTCGTCCACGGTACGCCGCGGTGACGCCGTGCGCGGCGCTGAGCCGATGATTGGCTCGCAAGCTCGCTCAAAGCCATCATCCACGGCACGCCGCGGTAACGCCGTGCGCGGCGCCGAGCCGATGATTGGCTCGCAAGCTCGCTCAAAGCCGTCACCCACGGCACGCCGCGGTGACACGCCCCGCCCGCAGGATCGGTCATGAGCGCACGGATCCGAGTGCGCGGAGCCGGCGGATCGCCTCGGCCGGGTCGTCGGCGCCGTAGACCGCGGTGCCGGCCACGAACGCGTCCGCGCCGGCCTCGGCCGCGGCCTCGATGGTGTCCGCCGCGATGCCGCCGTCCACCTCCAGGCGCACCTCCAGGTGACCGGCGTCGATGTGGCGGCGGGCGGCGCGAACCTTGTCCAGCGTCCCGGGTAAGAACTTCTGCCCGCCGAAGCCCGCCTTGATCGTCATGATCAGCAGCGTGTCGAAGTGCGGGAGCAGCTCGAGGTACGGCGTGACGTCGGTGTCCCGGTCGATCGCCAGCCCGGCCTTGGACCCGGCCGCGCGCAGCGTCTTGGCCAGCGCGGCGGGATCGTCCGTGGCCTCCGCGTGGAACGTCACGTTGTACGCGCCGGCCTCCGCGTACCCGGGCGCCCACCGCTCCGGGTCCTCGATCATCAGGTGCACGTCGAACGGGATCGGCGTGGCCGCGCGCAGGCTCCGCACCACCGGCAGGCCGATCGTCAGGTTCGGCACGAAGTGGTTGTCCATCACGTCGACGTGCAGCCAGTCGGCCTCGCCCTCGACCGCGCGCGCCGCATCGGCGAGGCGGGCGAAGTCGGCGGCCAGAATGCTCGGGGCGATGATCATCGACGGCGCGTCCACGAACGCCAGTCTACCGAGCGCCCGCCTTTTGGATCACCAGTGGCGCATAGGGTTGCGGCGAAACCACGGATCGAGGGGAAAACACTCAGATGCCACGCACGATCGCCACGAACACCCGGGTCGGCCGCGACGAGCTGATCGGCTTCCTCCGCCCGCGCCACCACGCGATCCTGATGACCACGCGCGCGGACGGCCGCCCGCAGGCCTCGCCGGTGGCCTGCGGCGTCGACACCGAGGGCCGCATCGTGATCTCCACGTACCCGGAGCGCGCCAAGTCCGCTAACGTCCGGCGGAACCCGGCCGTGTCCGTGTGTGTGCTGTCGGACGAGTTCAACGGCGCGTGGGTGCAGGTGGACGGCACCGCCGAGGTGCTGGACCTGCCGGAGGCGCTGGAGCCGCTCGTCGAGTACTTTCGCTGCATCTCCGGCGAGCACCCGGACTGGGACGAGTACCGCGCCGCCATGGTCACGCAGGGCAAGTCGCTGATCCGCGTGACGATCGAGTCCTGGGGCCCGATCGCCACCGGCGGCTTCCCCGCCCGCCTGGCCGAGGACTAACCGGCGAACCAGGCTCCGGCGTCGGCGGGCAGGCGGCCGTCGGCGCCGAGCGGCGCGCTGGTCAGCAGCGGCGTCGCGCCGGCCACGCGCGGGTGGAGCGCCGCCGGCGTCTCGCCCAGGTTGATCGCGCAGATCAGGTCCCCGGGGGTACGGCGGAAGCACAGCATCGCCTCGCCCGGCGCGGACAGCCACTCCAGCTCGCCCTCGCCCAGCCGCTGCTTCCGGATCTCCAGCGCGGCGCGGTAGAGGGTCAGCATCGAGTCCGGGTCCGACTGCTCGGCCTCCACGGTGTACGCGGCCCAGGACTCCGGCTGCGGCAGCCACGGTGCGCGCGGCGTGCCCGCGGCGGGGTCGGAGAAACCGAACGGCGGCGTGGTGCCGGACCACGGGATCGGTACCCGGCAGCCGTCCCGGCCGCGCTCCGCGCCGTTCGTGCGGATGAAGTTCGGGTCCTGGCGCAGCTCGTCCGGAATGTCCAGCACCTCCTCCAGCCCCAGTTCCTCGCCCTGGTAGAGGTAGGCGCCGCCGGGCAGCGCCAGCATCAGCAGCGCCGCCGCCCGGGCCCGGGCCCGGCCGCGCGCGCCGCCGCCGTACCGGGTGGCGTGCCGGACCACGTCGTGGTTGGAGAGCACCCAGGTGGCGGGCGCGCCGACCGGTGCGAGCCCGGCGAGCGTGTCGTCGATCGCGGCCCGGAACGCGCCGGCGTCCCACGGCGCCACCAGGAACGCGAAGTTGAACGCTGTGTGCAGCTCGTCCGGGCCCAGGTAGCGGCCGAGCCGCGCGAAGTCCAGCACCCACGCCTCGGCGACCATGGTGCGGTCCCCCGGGTACGCGTCCACCACGCGCCGCCAGCCGCGCCAGACCTCGTGCACGTCGTCGCGATCCCAGAACGGGTGCCCCGGCTGCGCGACGTGCACCGGCAGGCCCGGGTCGAGCGTCTCCGGCAGCTCCGGGAACGCCGGGTCCTTGTGCAGCCCGTGCGCGACGTCGATGCGGAACCCGTCCACGCCGCGGTCCAGCCAGAACCGCAGCACGTCCTGGAACTCCGCGACCACCTCCGGGTTGGTCCAGTCCAGGTCCGGCTGCGCCGCGTCGAACAGGTGCAGGTACCAGCCGCCGTCCGCCACGCGCGTCCAGGCCGGCCCGCCGAACACCGACCGCCACCCGTTCGGCGGCGCGTCCCCGTGCCCCTCACGGAAGATGTAGCGGGCCCGGGCGGACGCGTCACCCGCCAGCGCGGCCCGGAACCAGGCGTGCTCGGACGAGGTGTGGTTCGGCACGATGTCCACGATGATCCGCAGGCCTGCCTCGTGGGCGGCGGCGATCAGCGCGTCCGCATCGGCCAGGGTGCCGAACAGCGGTTCGACGTCGCGGTAGTCGGCCACGTCGTAGCCGGCGTCGGCCTGCGGCGACGGGTAGAAGGGGTTGAGCCAGATCGCGTCCACGCCGAGGCCGGCGAGGTAGGGCAGGCGGGAGATCACGCCGGGGAGATCGCCGATGCCGTCCCCGTCGGAGTCCGCGAAGCTGCGCGGATAGACCTGGTAGATCACCGCGTCACGCCACCACGGGGAGTTCTCCGTCATGTCCCGATGATCCCATCCCGGCGCCGGAGAAGTGGCCCGGTGCGCCCCGCATCCTAGTGTTCGAGCAGCTCGCGGACCTCGCGTTCGCTGCCGGTACGGATCTCGCCGCCCTCCTCGTAGTGCTCGACGATCCGCGGGTCGACGTACGAGGCGCGGGCGACCGCGGGCGTGTTGCCCAGCGCCTCCGCGACCTGCTTCATCGCGCGCGAGACCACCCGGCGGCGCTTGGCCCTGGTGGGCTGCTGGCCGCTCGCGGCCAGGGCCGAGGCGGCCTCCACGGTGCCGTGCCAGGTGCGGAAGTCCTTGGCGGTCATCCGCCGGTGGCTGACCTCGCGCAGGTACGCGTTGATCGTCTCGGCGGAGACCTCGGCCCAGCGGCCGGTGTCCGCGTCGCGGTAGACCAGCAGCCGCTCGCCGCCGTGCCGGCGCTTCTTCAGGCGGGACAGCACGGAGTTGACCAGCTCGTCCTCGATCGTGACGCAGTGTTCGACGCCGGACTTGCCGGGGAAGCAGAGCGTGGCGGCGCCGCGCGAGATCGTCAGGTGGTCCGCGCGCAGCGTGGACAGGCCGAACGACGGGTCCTCGTCGCGTGCGGCGTACTCCTCGCCGCCGACCCGGAACAGGCCGAGGTCCAGCATGCGCACGCTGGCGGCCAGCACCCGCTCGCGGCTGAGGTCGTCGCCGCCGGTGAGGTCGCGGCGCACCCGCGCACGCACGCCGGGCAGGTGGCGCGCCGCCTCCAGGACCCGGTCGAACTTCTTCGCGTCGCGCGCGGCCCGCCAGTCGTCGTGGTAGCGGTACTGCTTGCGGCCGGCGTCGTCGACGCCGGTGGCCTGGATGTGGCCGCGCGGGTCCGGGGAGATCCACACGTCCTTCCACGCCGGCGGGATGACCAGCGCCCGGATCCGGCGCAGCGTGTCCGCGTCCCGGATCGGCCGGCCGTCGGCGTCCCGGTAGCTGAACCCGGTCCCCTGCCGCCTGCGGCTGAGTCCCGGCTTGGTGAGTGTGCTTCGCCGCAGGCGCCCCGGGTTGGTCATGGCGCGTGGATACCCCGCCTCGGGACGATCTCACCTGCGTGACGGCCGGCCGGTTAACCTTGATCGATGACCGACGATTACACCAGGACGTTGCCGCGCAAGCGGATGAGCGCCGGGCTGCTCCTCACCGATGAGCGGGGCCGGGTGCTGCTGGTGGAACCGGCCTACAAGCCGTACTGGGAGATTCCGGGCGGCACGGTCGAGGCCGACGAGTCGCCGTACGCGGCCGCGGTGCGGGAGATCGCGGAGGAGCTGGGCCTGGCGCTCACGCCGGGGCGGCTGCTGGTCACCGACTGGGTGCCGCCGCGCCCGGGGCGTACCGAGGGGCTGCACCTGGTCTTCGACGGCGGCGTGCTCCCGCCGGAGCGGGAGGCGCTGATCCGCGTGCCCGCCGACGAACTGCGCGGCTGGGCGTGGTGCACGGAACGGGAGGCGGCCGCCCGCCTGCCCGCCGTGCTCGCCCGGCGGGTCGCGGCGGCGGCTCGGGCGCGCGCCGAGGGCACCGCGCTCTACCTGGAGAACGGCACGCCGGTCGGATAGCGGCCCCCGCCGCCGGTGCGACGGCGGGGGCCGGAGGCGGTCAGCGGCAGTCGAGCACGGCCCGCGGGTACGGTCCGCGGCCGAGCGTGTGGTCGATCCAGTCGAGCGCGGTCTCGCTCGCCCGCACCGCGGAGCGGTGGAGCTGGATGGAGTGGCCGGCGTCGCGCACCACCGTGGCGGAGAGCGCGGCCTGCGGGTAGAGCGCTTTCTCACGCGCGCAGAGGTCGGCCGGCTCCGCGCAGCTCAGGCCGTTCGCCGCGTTGCAGAAGAGCAGGTCGCTCGCGCCCAGCTGGAGCAGCACCGGGCGCCGGACCCGGCTGGTGTACGTCGGGTCCGCGAGCTTCTTCAGCGACATCAGCTCGCCGGTCGTGCCCGTGGTGCGCAGTCGCTCGTCGGCGTCCGCCATACCGTCCACGAGCCCGGGCGGGTGCAGGTAGGCGCGGCGGCGGAAGTTCGCCGCCTGGGTCAGGTAGCCCTCCGGCGCGCCGGGCGCCGGGCGCAGGTGGTCCCGGATCATGAGCTGGGTGGGCACGTCGGTCGCGTGCAGGTATCCGGTGAGCACCAGCGCGTCCACGTCGTCGTAGTGGTACGCCGCCGCGGCCCAGATCAGCGAGCCGTAGGAGTGCCCGACGGCCACGACCGTGCGGTACCGGTCCGCGCGCAGCCGGCTCACGAGCTGGTGCGCCACGTACGCCTCGGTGTCCGCGGTGACGAGCTGCGCGGGCGGCCGGTCACTTCCGCCGACTCCAATTCGATCGACATACAAAACCGCATAACCGGCCGCGATCGCGGATTGCACGTACGATCTCCGGCCCGGACTCGCCACCGTCCAGTAATGGTGATCGTACGTGAATCCCGACATCAGAACTTGCACCGCCGAGGTGGGTCGTTCCGGCGTGCACAGCCACGTCGCCAGCCGGTAGCGAGGCGCGGCGCGGTCGGCGGTCAAGGCGACCATGACCTGTTGGTTCTCGCACTGCCCGCCGTGCGCGGGCGCCGGGGTGGTCGCTGCGAGACCACCCGCCACCGCGATCGAGATCACGGCGACAAAGCGCGGAAAAGATCGATAGAACAGTGCCATCATGCGCACATAATCGCCGCAAATTAGAGGTGAGAAAGTCTCATTCCGGCCTCATTCATCCTTGAGGATCTCCGAGTCACTTTATCGACACCCGTCATCGGCGCGTACGAGTGATCGGGTTTACCCGAATGAGGTCCGCGCGGCCACCACGCGGTCGCGGCCCGCGTGTTTCGCGGCGTAGAGGTGGCGGTCCGCGGCGGCCAGCAGCGCGGCCATCGTGGCGTGCCCGTCCGCCGTGGTGGCGACGCCGACGCTGGTGGTCACCGGCAGCACGCCGGTCAGCGGCGCCCACGCGTGCGCGCGCACCCGCCGCCGCAGCCGCTCCGCCCGGGTGACCGCGGCCGCGGCCGGCGTACCGGGCATGACCAGCACGAACTCCTCGCCGCCCAGCCGGGCCGCGAAGCCGCCGGCCTCGGCCGCCTCCTCCAGCAGCCGGGCCACCTGCTGGAGGACGGTGTCGCCGGTGGCGTGCGAGAGCGTGTCGTTGATGCGCTTGAAGTGGTCGAGGTCCACGATGGCGACGGAGAGCGGGCCGCCGCCGTCCGCGACCTCGGCCAGCAGCGCGGGCAGGCGCTCGTCCACGTACCGCCGGTTGTACAGGCCGGTCAGCGCGTCGCGGTGGGCCATCTCGCGGAAGTGCTCGGTGGCGCGCCGCGCCTCGTCCGCCTCGAACAGCGCCTGCAACGCGAACGCGCGGGCCTGCTGGCGCTCCCGGTAGAGCGCGGTGGACTCGGCGTGGAAGATCCGGTGCTCCTCGTACGCCTCCCGGTAGCGGCCGGCGGCGGCGTGCAGCGCGGCCTGTTCCTGCCGGGCCTGCGCGCGCACGCCGGCGTGGCCGTTGGCGTCGCAGCGCGCGACCGCGTGGTCCAGGGCCGCCTGCGCGTCCTCGAAGCGGCCGTCCCGGCGGCGCGCCTCGGCCAGGGTGAGCAGGCACTCCGCGATGCCGTCGCCGTCGTGGTCGGGCAGCGCGCCCGCCAGCGCGCCGGCCAGCGTCTCCTCCACGGCCGCGTACCGCCCGCCCATCATCTCCACCCGCGCGATCGTGTCCCGCTCCTTCGCCGCGAGCGGCTGGCCGAAGCGCGCGCCGGCCTGGCGCATCAGCTCGGCGAGCGCGATCGCGCCGGACTCGTCCCCGGTCTCGTACGCGTTGTAGGCCATGTTGTTGAGCACGCGCAGCGTGAGCGAGCGGTCGCGCACGTCCGAGGCGATCTCCAGCACGGTCCGGTAGTAGCGGTCGCTGTCCGCGAAGCGGCCGTTGTCGTCCAGCGAGACGGCCAGCATCATCAGGTGCTGCGCGCGGGTGCCCGGCGTGGCGTCCTCCAGGCCGGCGACGCACTGCACCGCGTGCGCGAGCGCGTCGGAGAACTCGCCGACCAGGCGATGAAAGAGCGCCAGCTCGCGGTGGGCACGGGCGCGCAGGAACGGCCGGTCGTGCTGCTCGGCCCAGGCGAGCACCTGCTGCGCCATCCGGCCCCCCTCGGCCAGCCGGCCGTCGCGGAGCAGCACGTCCGCGTGGAGCAGGATGGCGCGCCGGGCAGACTCCTCGTCGCCCAGTTCCTCGGCGAGCCGGCGGGCCTCGATCGCCGGTCCGAGGATGGCGTGCGGGTCGCCGACGGAGCGGCTCTCGTGCGCGTCCAGCACGGCGGCGAGCGTGTCGCGCGGATCGCCCGTTCGACGCGCCTCCGCCCCGATCGTCACCTGTGCCCGCTTCCCACGCCGAACAACGCTCAGTTGTCGCAAGATTACAACAGGTGTTCACACTCCAGGCCGAACGACCGCGAACCCGACACCGCGCACCTTGACACGCCCGCAACATGCGGGTAGCCATTGAGAAACCTCAATGCTATTCCGACCGGCACGTCCGTACCGGCGCGAATGGATCGTTTCAAGGGGAAGGACTCTCCTCGTGGCTCCACACGACACCACCGCGCGTACGCCCACGCGCGCGGCCTCCCGTCCCGTCCGCCGCCGACGACGCGCGGCCCTCGCCGGCACGGCCGCCGCGCTGCTCGCCGCCGCGCTCGCCGTCACCCCGCAGGTCGACGCGGCCACGGCCGGAGCGCCCGCGGCCGGCGCCGAGCTCGCGGCCTGCGGGGACGGCACGTTCCAGTCCCAGGTCACGGTCAGCGGCAACACTTGGACCGCGCGCAACGCGGCCGGCGCCGCCGTCTACACCGGCACCGACTTCCGGGCCGCGGTGCAGGCCGGCATCGGCAGCCTCACGGCCGGGCGCACCTCGATGCAGCGCGTGCTGGTGCGCGGCAACGGCACCATGTCCGCCGGCAGCCGGATCTCGCTGGCCAGCTGGACCTCGCTGTCGGTCTGCGGCACGATCTCGGTGACCGGCTCCGGCAGCGGCGACCAGGCACCGATCTACGCGCGCGGCGTCAGCAACATCGAGGTGCCGTACCTGAACGTGACCGGCAGCCCGCTGTACGGCGTCTTCATGCGCAACGTCACGAACGTGTGGCTCGGCCAGATCGACATGCGGCTGTCCGGCGGGCTCGGCGTGCGCATCGACAACCGCGGCGACACCGCGCAGTGGACCCGCAACGTGCGGATCGACAACGTGTACGTCTCCGGCGCGTCCTCGCACGCGGTGGAGACCTACGGCGTGGACGGCCTGACCATCGGCACGGTCACCGCACGCGGCGTCGGCGAGTCCGGCCTGCTGCTCAACCAGACCATCAACGCCACCGTGGGTACGGTCGACGCGGAGAACGCCGGCAGCGGCACCGGATACGCCGCGTTCCGGATGGCCAACCGCAACGGCCGGGTCGGCAGCTCGTACCCGAACAACATCCGGGTCGGCACGGTCAAGGCGCGCGGCGGCGGACGCGGCGTGTTCTGCGTGTCGGAGAGCGGCGGCGCGACCATCGACCGCGTCGACATCGCCAACACCGGCAACAACTCGATCCTGATCGAGAACTGCTACAACGTGACCATCGCCGGCGCGTCCGGCACGGTCAGCGGCGGCGGCGAGATCCGCATCGCGGCCCGCACCGAGTTCCCGCCGTCGTCCGGCATCCGGTTCCAGAACCTGACGGTGTCGAACACCAACATCACCTGGAGCCCGTGCACGGGCAGCAACAACACCATCGCCAACGTGACCCGGTCCAACTCCACGCTGACCTGGTGCTGACGTCCTGACGTCCGGCGGGTCCGCCGCGGACCCGCCGGACCGTCAGGAGCGGTCCTCGTAGAGCGCCAGGTAGAGCCGGTACACCTCGTCCCGGGCGGTGCCGACGTCGTTCGGGTCGACCGGGTCGTGGCCGAGCCCGGACTCGGCCGGGAACTCGTGGACGGTCAGCGGCACCCCGCGCGCGTCCGCGATCGCGCGCGGCACGGAGATCGCCCGCTCCATGTCGATCAGGTCGTCGTTGACGGCGGTGACCACCGCTATCGAGGCCAGGTTGCCGCCGGACCGGCCGGTGTCGGTGGTCTCGGCCAGGCGCACGTACTGGGCGAGGGCGGCGTACGACATGTTCTTGTCGTCGACGTGGTCGGGCAGCAGCCGGAAGCCGTAGAGCACGATCAGCGGCCGGATCGTGACCGGCGCGGCCTGGGCCGGGGCCGGGCGGTAGAACGGCGAGATGGACAGCAGCCGGCGTACGTCGTCCGGGCGCTCGGCGGTGAGCCGGGTGGCCAGCATCGCGCCGCCGGACAGCCCGATCACGCCGGCCTCCGCGCCCAGCGCCACGGTCACGTCGAGCGCGGCGGACGCGTACTCGGCCAGGTCCCGCGCGCGCAGGTCGCCGAGCGCCTCCCGATCCGGGTAGCCGTGCCGCGGCGCCAGCGGCACGTAGACGTTGTACCCCTGGTCGTAGAAGGTGGCGGCGAGCTGCGCGAACTGCACCGGGCAGTCGGTGAACCCGTGCAGCATCAGCACCGACCGGGCCGCCGGCCGGTCCTCGTGCACCAGCGCCATCGACCGGCACTCGGGCAGGATGCCGGGGTCGGCCTCCTCGGCCGCGACCTTCTCGGCGACCCGGGCGCGGGCCTCGGCGAAGCTCAGCCGCTGCCCGGCCGGGTGCAGCCCGTCCGCGTCCAGCGGCCAGGTGAACACCGCGGCCACGGCCACCAGCAGGACGGCGAGAAGGGCGGCGACCGCGATACCGGCGGTACGCAGCACGCGCGCGACGGTGGGATTCATCGGTGGGACGGCTCCGGGGACGAGGGATCGGCCTGCCGATCATCCACCGTGGGAGCCGCCCGCACCACCGTCAGCCGTGCACCAGCGCGGCCGGCTCCTCGGACAGCAGCCGCTCGACGCTGATCGGCAGCGTGCGCACGCGGCGGCCGGTGGCGTGGAACACCGCGTTCGCCACCGCCGCGGCCACGCCGGTCAGCCCGACCTCGCCGATGCCCTTCGCGCCGCCCGGGTTGAGCGGGTCCGGCTCGCCCACGAACGTGATGTCGTGGTCCGGCACGTCCGCGTTGACCGGGATCAGGTAGTCGCCGAACGTGGCGTTCGGCGGGCGGCCGGTGCCGTCCTCCCAAGCGATCTCCTCCAGCAGCGCCATGCCCAGCCCCATCACCGCGCCGCCGAGGATCTGCGACCGCGCGGTCTTCTCGTTCAGCACGCGTCCCGCGTCCACGGCCGTGACCAGCCGGGCGACCCGCAGCCGGCCCAGTTCCTCGTCCACCCGCACCTCCACGAAGTGGGCCGCGAACGCGCCGGACCGGGCCAGGCCGTCGCTGTCCGCCGGATCGAACTGGCCGTCCGCGCTCAGCTCCGGCAGCCCGTGCCGGGCCAGGACCTCGGTGAACGACACGCCGGTCGACGGGTCCGCGCGCAGGTGCACGCGGCCGTCCGTGGCGGCCAGTTCGTCCGCGGCGCGGCTGGCCAGCGCGCCACCGGCCAGGCCGGCGACCGCGCGCAGCAGTTCGCCGGACGCGGCCAGCACCGCGCCGGTCACGGCCGTGGCCAGGCCGGAGCCGCCGGACTGCGGCGCCGGCGGCAGGTCGGTGTCGCCGATCTCCGCGCGCACCCGGGTAAGCGGCAGGCCGAGCCGGTCCGCCGCGACCTGGGTGACGATCGTGGCGGTGCCGGTGCCGATGTCGGTCGCGGCGGTCCGCACCACCGCGCACCCGTCGGCGCCGAGGTCGATCCGGGCCCGGCAGCCGCCCACGTACCAGCTGTACGAGGTGCCGGCCATGCCGTACCCGATCAGCTCGTCCCCGTCGCGGGTGGACCGGGGCCGCGGGTCGCGCGCGGACCAGCCGAAGCGCGCCGCGCCCACCCGGTAGCAGTCGCGCAGCGCGTTGCTGGACCACGGCAGCCCGCTGTGCGGGTGGGTGGCCCGGAAGTTGCGCAGCCGCAGCTCGACCGGGTCGATGCCGAGCCGGTGGGCGAGTTCGTCCATGGCGGACTCGACCGCGAAGTTCATCTCGCCGTGGCCGGGCGCGCGCAGGAACCCCGGGTTCGGGATGTGCAGCCGGACCTGGCGGTCGTGCGTGGCGATGTTCGGGCAGTCGTACGCCTCGGCCGTACCGGTGACGATGCCGGAGAACAGCGTCTCGTCGATACCGACCGTGGACGTGGCGTGGTGGTCGATCGCGGTGAGCCGCCCGTCCGGCCCGGCCGCGATGCGCAGCCGCTGCACGGACCGCGACCGGTGGCCGGTCCCGGCGAACATCTGCGGCCGGTCCAGCACCAGGCGCACCGGGCGGCCGGTCATCCGCGCCGCGACCGCGGCCAGCACGGTGTGCGGCCAGACCTTCAGGCCCGCGCCGAACCCGCCGCCGACGAACCGGCACAGCACGCGCACGTCCGGCTCCGGGACGCCGAAGACACCGGCCAGCACGGACCGGACCGACACCGGCCACTGGGTGGAGTCGTGCACGGTGAGCCGGTCGCCGTCCCACCGGGCGACCGTGGCGAACAGGCCCATCGGGCTGTTCGACTCCGCCGGGATCGTGAACGTCTCGTCGTATCCGAACTCCGCGCCGGACGCGTCACCGATCGCGACCTCCAGGCCGAACGGGTTCTCCACGACCTCCGCGCGCGGGTCGTCCATCCGCACGACCGGCGGCTCCGCGGCGTAGGTGACGTCCAGCAGCCGGGCGGCGGCGGCCGCCTCCCGGCGGGTGCGCGCGACCACCACGGCCAGGTACTGCCCGTAGTGCCGGATCACGTCGTCGGCCAGCGGGAACCGGGGCGGCGGCCCGAGCGCGGTGGCGGGCGCCGGGCGCAGCGGCAGCACGTTCTCGTGGGTGATCACGGCGAGCACGCCGGGCGCCGCCCGCGCGGCCGTCGCGTCGATCGCGGTGATCCGCCCGGCCGCCACGGTCGCGCCGGCCAGCACCGCGTGCGCCAGGTCCGGCCACGTCTCGTCCGCCGGGTAGCGCGCGGCGCCGTGCACCTTGAGCGGGCCGTCCACCCGGTCGACCGGCCTCCCGACCAGCGTCATCGTCGCTCCCCCACGGTACGCAGGACGCGCGTCAGCGTCCGCTTGGCCAGCTCCACCTTGAACTCCGTGCCCGGCACGGTGAACGGGTCGGCCACCGCCGCCTCGGCCGCGGCCCGGAACGTCTCCGCCGTGGCGGGCGCGCCGACCAGCACGTCCTCCGCCTCGCGCGACCACCAGGGCACGGTGCCGACGCCGCCGAGCCCGATGCCGGCCGCCTCGATCACGCCGTCCCGCACCCGGAGCACGGCCGCGGCCGAGGTGAGCGCGAACTCGTAGGACGCCCGGTCCCGCACCTTGAGGTAGGCCGATGCCGCGTCCGGGACCGGCACCTCCACCGCCGTGATCAGATCGCCGTGCCCGAGCACGGTCTCCACGTCCGGCCGCGATCCCGGGCGGACGTGCAGATCCCGCAGCGGTACGGAGTAGGACCCGCCCGGCCCGGTCACGTGCACCACCGCGTGCAGCGCCACCAGCGCCACGCACAGGTCGGACGCGTGCAGCGCGATGCACTCCGGCCCGGCGCCGAGGATCGCGTGCATGCGCGGCGTGCCGTCGATCGCGGCGCAGCCCGTACCCGGGACGCGCTTGTTGCACCGGGACACCGCCGCGTCGCGGAAGTAGCGGCACCGGGTGCGCTGCAACAGGTTGCCGCCGATCGTGGCGAGGTTGCGCAACTGCACCGACGCGCCGGCCAGCAGCGCCTCCCGCACCACCGGCAGCCGCGCGGCCACCACCGGGTGGGCGGCCAACTCCTCCATGGTGGTCAGCGCGCCGACGGTCAGCCGGTCGCCGCCGTCCTCGACGCCGCGCAGCGGCAGCCGCCCGATGTCGACCAGCAGCGAGCGCGTCACCACCCGGTCCTTGAGCTGGAGGTCCAGCTGTGTGGTGCCGCCGGCCAGGTAGGCCGCGCCGGGCTCGTCGCGGACCAGCGCGACCGCGGTGGCCAGGTCCGTGGGACGTTCGTACCTCATCGCCCGGCCACCTCCCGGATCGCGGCCACGATGTTCGCGTACGCGCCGCAGCGGCACAGGTTGCCGCTCATGAACTCGCGGATCTCCGCGTCCGAGCCGGTGCGTCCCTCGCCGAGCAGCGCGACCGCGGACATGATCTGCCCGGGCGTGCAGGCGCCGCACTGGAACGCGTCGTGCCGCACGAACGCGTCCGTGACCGGGTGGTCCGTCACGCCCTCGACCGTGGTGACGTCGCGGTCCTCGCACTGGACGGCCAGCACCAGGCAGGAGACCACCCGGCGGCCGTCCAGCAGCACCGTGCAGGCACCGCAGGCGCCCTGGTCGCACCCCTTCTTCGTGCCGGTCAGGCCGAAGTCGTCGCGCAGCGCGTCGAGCAGCGTGGTCTCCGTGTCCATGGTGGACTTCATCGGCTCGCCGTTGACCCGCACCGTCACGTCCCTCTCCATGCGCTCCCCTGTCGTCGCGTCCGCCGGACCCGTCCACCCTCCACCGCGCCGCGGGTGATCACATAGGCCGATCCGCTCCGCGCGTTGCACGATCCGATCAATCTGCGCGCGGTGGCAGAATCGTCACCATGGATCGGCTGGCGGAGCTGCGGGAGCTGATCCCCCACCTGGACCCGGCGCGCGGCGCGTGGCTGCCGCACGCGGGCGTCATGCGCGAGGAGCGGGTGACGGAGCCGACCGGCTCGGTCACCCGGCCGCTGGTCGCGCTGACCGTGAGCGGCCGGAAGCGCACCACGCTCCCCGGTCACGAGTTCGACTACGCCGCCGGGCAGTACCTGGTGACGTCCGTGGGACTGCCGCTGACCGCGCAGCTCACCGAGGTGCCGTACCTGGCGTTCGGCATGGAGCTGCGGCCCGAGGTGATCGCGGAGCTGCTGCTGCGCGCGCCGTCCCCGGCACCGGCCGCGCGCGCCGGGCTGGGCATCGCGATCGCGGACGCGGCGCCGGAGCTGCTCGACGCGGTGCTGCGGCTGCTGCGGCTGGTGGACCGCCCGGACGACTTCGCGGTCCTCGCGCCGGCCGTGGAGCGGGAGATCCACTGGTGGCTGCTGCGCGGCCCGCTCGGCGGCCTGGTCCGCCAGGTCGGCCGGGCGGACGCGCGCGCCGCCGTCGCGCGGGACGCCGCGGCCTGGATCAACGAGCACTTCACGGAGACGATCCGGATCGCGGACCTGGCCCGGCACGTGGGTGTGAGCGCGCCCACGCTGAACCGCTACTTCCGCGAGCTGACCGGCATGAGCCCGGTGCGGTACCAGAAACAGCTGCGCCTGCAGCTGGCCCGGGTCCGGCTCGCCGCCGCGCCGGACGACGTGGCCGCGGCCGGGTTCGCGGTCGGCTACGACAGCCCGTCCCAGTTCAGCCGCGAGTACCGTCGCCTGTTCGGCCGGCCGCCCGGCGAGGACGCCCGCCGCCTCCAGGACGCCGCGCCCGGCTCCTGATCACTCCAGTTCGGACCCCGGGGAGGCGTGGCCCTCCCCGGGTCCGCCGTGCTACCTTCCGGGCGACCCATAATGGGAATGGTTTTCAAATCAGAAAACCCCGGGAAGGGTGATCCATGAATGCTCTGCGACGGCGGGCGACAGCCGGCGCGGTCGTGGCGGGACTGCTGGCCGGTCTGGTCGCGGCCGGGCCGGCACGCGCCGCCGGCCCCGTGGTGCTCGCTCAGGGCCATACCGACGCGATCGACGTCCACTACGCGGACGGGCGGCTGGAGCTGCGCGTCAACGACGACACCGTCAGCCCGCCGGTCCCGCGCGCGGTCGGCGACGTGACATTCCAGGTGCTGCCGGGCGCCCGCACCGAGGTGCCGGACCTTCCGGCCTTCGCGTTCCTCGGCGCGCCGGGCACGCCGATCTGGATGCTGCCCCAGGTCCAGGACCCGGCGCTGCTCTGGCCGGGCTGGAACACCACCGCGCTCGCGCCCGGCACGTTCCGCGGCGACGGCGTGCGGCTCAGCCTGGTCGGCGTGGACGGCCCGGGCGCGGTCACGGTCTTCGACACCAGTTCGCTCGGCGAGCCGAACATCCGCTTCCGCAGCACGGACGGGCTGCCGGACTCCATCGACGTGCCGGTGCACACGCACGCGCACGCGAGCTGGGTGTTCGGCGCGACCGGCCGCTACACGCTCACGTTCCAGGTGGACGCCACGCTCGCGGACGGCACCGCGCTGTCCACCGGGCCGGTGCCGTACCGGTTCGTGGTCGGCGACGCGGCCGAGGAACCGGTGTCGCTGTCCATCTCCGGCCTGGCCGCCTCCTACCGGCCGGGCGAGACCGTCACGCTGCAGGCGGTGCAGACGCCGCGCGGGCCGTCCACCGGCTATCGGTGGTCCAGCCGCCCGGCCGGCGCGGACGCGTTCACCGAGATCGCCGGCGAGACCGGCGCGGCCTACCGCTTCACCGCGACCGAGGCGCTGGACCGGACCGAATACCGGGTCGGACTCGCGGACGGCACGTCGAGCCCGCCGGTCACGCTGCGCGTGACCTCGGCACCGGCACCGGAGGGTACGTCCAAGAGCGTCACCGCGTCGATCGATCCGTCGGCCGGCGCACTCGTGATCAGCGTGCTGCCCGAGGACCGGACCGTCACGCTCCCGCCCGCCGCCCTCTCCCCCGGCGGCGACGCCTGGGAGACCGGCGGCGCGCTGCGCCCGGTCACGGTCACCGACACCCGCACCGGCACGCCCGGCTGGACCGTCTCCGGCCAGGTCTCCGGCGGCTTCCGCGCCACCACCGGCGCCTCGTTCGGCGCCGAGCACCTGGGCTGGACGCCCGCGGTCGTGTCCCAGGGCGCCGGGCAGGGCGTGGTGGCCGGGCCGGTCGCGACGCCGGGCGGCTCCGGGCTCGGCACCGGCGCGCCGCTGGCCACCGCGCCGGCCGGTCGGGGCCGCGGCACCGCGCGGCTCGACGCCCAACTGCGGCTGCGCGTCCCGACCGAGACCGCGGCCGGCACCTACACCGGCACGCTCACGCTCACCGTCATCTGATCCCCCTCCCCGCGCGAGGCGGCGGCCGTCCCCCACCCTCGGCCGCCGCCTCGCCACCCCCGCGGAACGGACACCCGATGCACAGGCTCGTCGGCCTGCTGATCACGCCGCTGCTGGCCACGGCTCCCGTGCCGGCGCCCCCGGCGCCCTCGCCCTCCCCGATCACCTGGTCCGTGGCGCCGTCCGGGCCGGCCGGACCGGACGGGCGGACCGCGCTGGACTACAAGCTGGACCCGGGCGCCACGCTCACCGACCACGTGGTGGTCACCAACCACTCGCGGCGGACGCTCACGCTGCGCGTCTACGCCACCGACGCGTTCACCACGCCGGAGGGCGGCTTCGACCTGCTGCCCGCTGACCGCGCGCCGGCCGGCGCCGGCGCCTGGCTGACCCCGGAGCGGGAGACGGTCGTGCTGCCGTCGGCCTCGCGCGTGGTGGTGCCGGTGACGGTCGCGGTGCCGGCGAACGCGACGCCCGGTGACCACGTCGGCGGCGTCGTGGCGTCGCTGACCGGGTCCGCCACCGGGCCGGACGGGTCCGCGGTCGCCGTGGACCACCGGGTCGGCACGCGCGTGCACCTGCGGGTGACCGGCGCGCTGCGGCCCGAGTTGAGTCTGCGCGACGCGCGGGTCGAGCGGCACGTGCCGTGGAACCCGCTGCGCCTGCCCACGCTGACCGCCACGGTCACGGTCGCGAACACCGGCAACGTGCGGCTGGCGGGCGCGGCCTCGGTGCGTACCCCCGGATCGGTCTTCGCCGGCCCGGGCCTGCCGCAGGTGCTGCCGGGCGGCGAGGTCCGCGCGACCGTGCGCACCGGCGGCGTGTGGCCGCTGTTCCGGGTGCCGGTGGAGATCGCGGTGGCGCCCGTGGCGGTGGACGGGCAGCCGCTCGATCCACGGCCGGCACCGGCGGTCGTGCGTACCGCGGTCTGGCTGGTGCCCTGGTCCCAACTGGCCGTGCTCGGCGCGCTGCTGCTGCTGACCACCGCCGCGCTGCTGGCCCGGCGCCGGCGGCGACGGCGGCTGGCCGCCGCGCTCGCGGCGGCCGAACGGCGCGGCCGTGACCTCGCCCTCTCATCCCCGAAGGAGTCGAATCCGTGAGAGCTCTCCGGGTGGCCGCCGCGACGGCCGCCGCCCTGACCACGCTGGTGACGACCGCCGCGCCCGGACTGGCCGCGCCGCCCGCCGTCCCGGCGGACGGCGCCGATCTGATCGCCGTCACCGACGACGGCGGTGGCGGGCTGTCCCTGCGGTTCCGCGACGCGGCCGGGACGGTGCGCGATCCCGCGGGCCTGCGGCTCGGGCCGGACGGCGGGCTGGCCACGACCGTGCCGGACGATCCGGCGTACGCGTTCCTCGGCGCGCCCGGCCGCGCGGTCTGGTCGCTGTCCGCGGGCGGCTCGCGGTTCCCCGCGATCGACACCACGGGGGCACCGGGCCCGCTCTCGCTCCGACTGGACAGTGTGGACGGTCCGGGCGGTTTCGCGGCCTACACGGTGTCGGGGTGGGGGCGGCCGGCCGTGCTGGTGGACAGCGACGGCCCGGCGACCGCCGCGCTGCCCGCGGGCGCGCGGCTGACGAACGTGGCGTGGACGTTCGACACGCCCGGCGTCTACCGGCTCGGCTTCACGGTCTCCGGCGAGCCCGCGGCGGGTTCGGCCTCGGCGGTCTACACGGTGGAGGTTCCGGAGATCGTCCCGGCGGAGCCCGGCACCGCGACTGCGGCGCCGGGTGGGCAGGTCCGGGCACAGGTGCTGCCACCGGTCCAGCCGCAGGTGCGGGTGCAGCCGCGGGCCGCACCGCAGGCGCCGGCACAGGCGCCGGCCGCGCAGGCCCGGACCGCCGCCACGCCCGCCGTCACGACCGCCGCGCCCACCGCCGGCCGGGTGATCAGCGACGGGCACGTGGACATGGGGCCCACGCTGGAGAACGGCGCCTGGCGGATCAGGCTCAAGGACGACGCCGCGAACCCGCCCGCCTGGCTGGAGCTCTCCGACGTGGTGCTCAGGGTGACCGACAAAGCGAAAATCCCGGTGCCGGCCGGCACCGGCTACGCGTTCCTCGGCCGCGAGGGCGCGCAGGTCCACCTGCTGCCGCAGACCCAGCAGGCCGGCATCGTCTGGCCCGGATGGAACACCCAGCACTCCACCGTCACGTCCGGCGTGACCGGCGACGTGACGTGGACGCTGAAGGGCGTCGAGGGTCCCGGCACGTTCGCACTGTTCCTGACCGGCTCGTTCGGCACGCCGCAGGTGCTGTTCGACTCCGCGAAGCCGATGCCGCAGAAGCTCGCCGTCCCGCTCAACACGCACGCGCACGGCAACTGGGCGTTCACCGCGCCCGGGCTCTACCGGCTCGCCGTGGAGATGTCCGCGACCACGAAGGCCGGCGCCGCGGTCTCGGACACCCGCACGCTGACCATCGCGGTCGGCGACGCCACCGACCCGGGCGCCGGGAACACCGGCGGCGGCGGCACGAGCGCACCCGCGCCGAGCGGCGGCGGCCTGCCGCTCACCGGCGCGAACGTGCTGCTCATCGCGGCCGTCGGCGCGATCCTGGTGGTGGCCGGCGCCGGTGCGGTCCTGATCGGACGCCGCCGGACCGTGACCCAGGACACGCTTCCCCGCAGTTAATGAAAACGATTATCGTTTGGCCCGAGCCCGTCCATCGGGGACGGGCCACCATCCGAAGGAGACAGTCCGTGCGACACTCCCTCCGCCTGCTGGCCGGGACCGGCGCGGTCGTGGCCGCGCTGGCCGCGACCGCGGGCCCGGCGCAGGCGTCCCCCGCGCCGGCCGTGCTGAGCACCGGCCACGTCGACGCGATCGACGTGGCGTTCGAGGACGGCGCGCTCGAGCTCGCGATCCACGACGGGACCACCGACACCGAGTTCGCGCCCGCCGACGCCGTGCTGCTGGTCAAGCCCGCGGCGAAGACCGCGGTGCCGGACGACCCGGCCTACGCGTTCCTCGGCCCGGCCGGCGCGCCGGTCTGGGTGCTCCCCCAGGTGCAGAACCCCGACCTGCTGTACGCGGGCCTCTCCGCCGCGGAGGTGGAGCCGGGCGTCCTCGCGGCCGACACCGTGCGGATCAACCTGCTCGCCGTCCGCGGCCCGGGCGACATCGCCGTCTTCACGCAGGACGCGGTCGGCACCCCGGCCGTGCTCGCGGACGACACCGACGGCCTGCCGGACACGCTGACCCTCCAGGCCGGGCAGCACGAGCACGCCAACTGGGCGTTCGACCGCGCGGGCACGTACCGGCTGACCGTCACCGCCTCCGCCGAACTGGCCGCGACCGGCGAGACCGTCACGTCCGACCCGGCCGTCTTCACGTTCACGGTGCGGCGATGAGCGGCCGGCTGCTCGCCGCCGCGCTGACCGCGGCCGTCGCCGGCACGCTGCTGGCCTCGCCGGCCCAGGCCGCGCCGGTCACGCTCACCGCCGGGCACGTCGACGTGCTCGACGTCGACTACGCCGGCGGCGCGCTCACGCTGGATCTGCGGGACGGCACCGGAAGCACGCCGGTCGACCGGGCACCGGCCGAGGTGACGCTCGCGGTGCCGGCCGCCGCGAAGACCACGGTCCCGAGCGGGTCCGCGTGGTCGTTCCTCGGCACGCCGGGCAGCACGGTCTGGGTGCTGCCGCAGTCGCAGAACCCGAGCCTGCTCTTCGCGGGCTGGGACACCACCGGCGCCACCGGCGTCTCGTCGCTGACGTTCCGGCTCACCGGCGTCAGCGGGCCGGGCCGGTTCAGCGTCTACACGACCGGCTCGTTCGGCACCCCGGCGAAGCTGTTCGACTCCGGTGACGGGCTGCCGGACAGCCTGGCCGTGGCGGCCGGCACGCACGCGCACGCGAACTGGGCGTTCGGCGCGGCCGGCACCTACGCCGTGACGTTCGAGGTGACCGGCGCCGGCGTGCCCGGCACCGCGACCGCCACCTACACGTTCGCGGTCTCGCACTGACCGGGTCGCGGCCCGCTCCACCGGAACTGGAGCGGGCCGCGACGACCACCAGCGTACGGAGAGCGGATGAGAACGACGATCGCGGCCGTCGCGGCGCTCGCGGCGGGCGCGCTGAGCGCGTGCGCGGCGCCGCCCGCGTTCACCGGCGACGAGGACCGGGTGCAGGTGGTCACCACCACCGGCATCCTCGCGGACCTGGTCCGCAACGTCGGCGGCGACCGCGTGCTGGTCGACTCGCTGGTGCCGGACGACGCGGACCCGCACGGCTACGAGCCGACGCTGCGCGACGTGCGCAACACCGTCTACGCGGACGTGGCGTTCAGCAACTACCTGATGCTCGAACCGGCCGCCGTGATCAAGGCGCTGGACGCGAACCTGCGCGACGGCGTCCCGAACATCTCGCTGGCCGAGGGCGCCACGAAGTACGCCGCCGAGATCATCCCGCTGGTGGAGAACGTCTCGCTCGACACGATCTGGCTGGGCCTGCGCGCCCGCGGCACGGGCGCGGAGTACGGCGTCACCCGCTCCTCGGACGTGCGGCTCACCGCCACCCGCGCGGACGGGCCCGGCCGCCTCCTCGCCTACCTGACCGGTTCGTTCGGCGCCCCCGAGATCGTCTTCGACTCCGCGGAACGGCAGGGCACGGTCGTGTTGCCCGCCGACGCGCACACGCACATGAGCTGGGCGTTCACCGAGCCGGGCGTGTACCGGCTGACGGTGCGCGCGGACCTGGCGATCGCGGCCGACTCCGGCACCGTGCCGCTGGGCGAGAACACGTTCACGTTCGCGGTCGGCGTCGACCCGCACAGCGTGCCCGGCATGGCCGGCGCGGACGTGCTCGGCCACGGGCACGCGGACCTCACCGCGGACATCGACACCGGCGAGCTGTACCTCTACGCGGACCCGCACGAGGGCGGCGCGGCGCACCAGCACCGGTACGACCCGGCGCGCACCGTGATCGAGGTGCCGGCCAAGGCGTACCAGGAGATCCCGGGCGGCACCGCGTTCCGCTTCCTCGGCCGCGCCGGCGAGCGCGTCTACCAGCTGCCGCAGGCGGTGCTCGGCCGGCACGTGCACGGCGAGATCGACCCGCACCTGTGGCAGGACGTGGGCAACGCGATGGCGTACACCGAGCTGATCCGGGACACCCTGATCGGCGCGGACCCGGCCGGGACCGGCACCTACCGCCAGAACGCGGACCGCTACCTGCGCGAGCTGACCGCGCTCGACGCCTACCTCGCCGGGACGATCGCGTCGATCCCGGCGTCCCGGCGGTACCTGGTCACCACGCACGACGCGTTCGCCTACCTGGCCGCGGCGTACGGCATCCCGGTCGCCGGATTCGTCACGCCCAACCCGGCGACCGAACCGAGCCTCGCGGACCGCCGCAAGCTCACCGAGACGCTGCGGACGCTGCGCATCCCGGCCGTGTTCCTGGAGCCGAACCTGCGCGCCCGCTCGTCCACGCTGACCGAGGT
This sequence comes from Catenuloplanes atrovinosus, assembly GCF_031458235.1. Taxonomy (NCBI): domain Bacteria; kingdom Bacillati; phylum Actinomycetota; class Actinomycetes; order Micromonosporales; family Micromonosporaceae; genus Catenuloplanes; species Catenuloplanes atrovinosus. The sequence goes on from NZ_JAVDYB010000001.1 coordinate 4,866,412, forward strand.
CGCGCGCGAACAGGGCGTGGCGGTCTGCGACATCTACGGCGACGCGTTCGACGACCGGATCACCACGTACCTGGCGATGATGCGCTTCAACGCGGACTCGCTCCACCGCTGTCTCTCCTAGAAGGAACCGCCGTGTTGACACTCGTGAGCCGCGTCCTGCTGGCCGCCGCGCTGGCCGTACCGTCGCCGGACGGCCTCTCCCAGAGCCTCGACCCACGCCAGGAGCAGGCCACCGGGCCCGCCGTGCTGGAGGCCGGGCACGTCGACGTGGGACCGCGCTACCGCGACGGCGCGTGGACGGTCCAGATCCACGACGACGAGCGGGTCCCGCCGGTGTGGCGCAGCCCGGACGACGCGGTCATCCGGGTGCGCGACGCCGCGCGGCAGGCGATCCCGGACGACCCGGCGTACCGGTTCCTGGGCGAGGCGCCGGGCACGTCCGTGCACGTGCTGCCGCAGACGCAGCAGGAGGGCGTGGTGTGGCTCGGCTGGAACACCCAGGACCCGGGCGTGCTGGAGCACGCCGGGCGCGGCGTCACGATGAACCTGCGCGGCGTGCACGGGCCCGGCCGGCTGACCGTGTTCCTCCAGTCGGGCACGCTCGGCGCGCCGCAGGTGCTGTGGAGCACGGACACCGCGTACCCGCAGGCGCTCTGGGTCGACCGGAATACGCACACGCACGCGAACTGGGTGTTCGGCCGGCCCGGCGTCTACCTGGTCGCGCTGGACGTGACCGCGGAGCTGGCCGGCGGCGGCACCGCGACCGCCAGTGCCACGCTGCGCTTCGCGGTCGGCGACGCGACCGACCCCGACCAGGCCCGCGCCGCCGCGCTCACGCTGCCGCCGGCCTCGCCGTCACCGGCCGCCGCCGCGGTCGCCGGGGGCGACGCCGTGCCCGGATGGCTCGCCGTCCTGCTCGGGCTCGCCGCGGTGCTGCTGGTCGCGCTGCTGATCGGCGTGGCCGTGCGCGGCGCCGCCGTCCGCCGCCGCGCCGAACGCGAGCGGGGTGCAGCGTGAGCCCGGTGCTGGAGCTGTCCGGGGTGACGGTGCGGCTGGGCGGCCGCGTCGCGCTGGAGGACGTCACCATGAGCGTCGCCGGCGGCGAGTTCGCCGCGCTGCTCGGCCCGAACGGCGCCGGCAAGACCACGCTGCTGCGCGCCGCGCTCGGCCTGCTGCCGCTGGCCGGTGGCCGGACCACGATCACCAATCCGGGGTACGTACCGCAGCGGCACGAGTTCGCCTGGGACTTCCCCGCCTCCGTGCAGGACGTGGTGCTCAGCGGCCTGGTCCGGCGGATCGGCCTGTTCCGCCGCCCGCGCGTGGCGCACTGGACCGCGGTCTGGGACGCGCTCGACCGGGTGCGGCTCGCCGACCTGCGCACCCGGCCGGTCGGCGAGCTCTCCGGCGGGCAGCGGCAGCGCGTGCTGGTCGCCCGCGCGCTGGCGCTGGACCCGGCCGTGCTGCTGCTGGACGAGCCGTTCACCGGCCTGGACATGCCCTCCCAGGAGGTGCTGACCGAGCTGTTCACCACGATCGCGCGGGAACGGGCGGTGCTGATGGCCACGCACGACCTGGCCGCCGCGGCGTACACCTGCGATCGGCTCATTCTCATCAACCGCACCGTGGTGGCCGCGGCTCCCCCGGGGGACTTGCGCGACCGCGAGGTGTGGATGCGCGCGTTCCAGGTCGGCGCGGAGAGTCACCTGCTCAAGGCGCTGGGGGTCTGAATGTCGCCGCTGGACTTCCTCGCCGACCTGGTCAACCCCGACCTGGCGTTCCTGCCGAAGGCGCTGGCGATCGCGGTCATGTCGGCGATCATGTGCGGCGTGGTCGGCTGCTACGTGGTGCTGCGCGGCATGGCGTTCATCGGCGACGCGGTGGCGCACGCGGTGTTCCCCGGCCTGGCCGTGGCATTCCTGTTCTCCGGCAGCCTGGTGCTCGGCGGCATCACGGCCGGCGTGCTCACCGCGCTGCTCGTCGCGCTCTTCTCGCAGAACCGGCGGGTCCGCGAGGACTCGGTCATCGGCGTCTTCTTCGTGGCCGCGTTCGCGCTCGGCATCGTGATCATCTCGCGCGCGCCCGGGTACGCCGGTTCGCTGCAACAGTTCCTGTTCGGCTCGATCACCGGCATCCCGGACCGGGACCTGCTCGTGGTCGGCGGCACCGGCCTGTTCCTGCTGCTCGCGGTCGCGCTGCTGCACAAGGAGTTCGTCGCGGTGACGCTGGACCGGGAGATGGCCCGCGCGCTCGGCCTGCGCGTGCTCCCGCTCGACCTGACGCTCTACGTGCTGGTCACGCTGGCGGTGGTGATGGCGGTGCAGACCATCGGCAACATCCTGGTGCTCGCGCTGCTGGTCACGCCCGCGGCCACGGCCCGCCTGCTCACCGACCGGCTGGCCGCGATGATGGTGCTGGCGCCGGCGATCGGCGCCGGATCCGCGGTGGTGGGCCTCTACCTGTCCTGGTCCTGGGATCTGCCGGTGGGCGGCACCGTCGTGCTGGTGCTGACCGCGGCCTTCCTGCTCGCCTTCCTGCTGGCGCCGCGCCACGGCGCGCTCACCCGGCTGGCCCGGGCCCGCCTCTAGGACGGGCCCGGATGCCGGCGACGGCTCAGCGGAACAGGCCGACCAGCGCCTTCTTCAGCGTGCCGTCGTGCCGGTCGCCGGCCCAGAGCGCGGTGTCCAGCGATCGGCCCTCGCGGCGCGCCTGCGCGCAGTACGCCCGCACGTCGTCCGCGGCCGGCACGTCCGTGATGGCCAGCGCCGCGTGCGCCCGGTGGTGGTAGGCGGCCTCCTCCGCGTCCCGGACCGCGACCCGGCCGTCGTCGCCGTGCCGCGGCGCGATCGCCACCCGGCGGCCGAACAGCGGCACCAGCAGCACGCCGGCCGGCCCTGAGTGCGGGATCAGGACCTCGGTGTTCGCCCGGGCCAGCGCGTCGGCCACCGCGCGCTCGTAGTGCGGCGCGACCGCGGCCTGCGCCTGCCGGGGGTCCATCTTCGAGAGCACGTCCGGCTGCACCTCGGTCGGCAGCGAGCCGTAGAGCGCGCTGGACACCGGACCGGGCAGCCGGTCGACGATCGCGACCAGCTTCTCCTCCGGCAGCACGCGCAGCACCCCGACCGCCACCTCCTGGGGGAGCTTCCCGGCCACGCCGATCAGCTGCGCGTCGGACAGCATCCCGATGACCCGGTCGCGGTAGTCACCGCTCATCGCGGGCAACAGCCGCGCCAGATCCGCCGGGGTCAGCTCCGCCACGACCACCGGCAGGCGGTCGGGCGGCATCCCTTTCATCAACGTCACGCCGTTCGCCGGCGGCGAGTTTCGGATCATGACTATCAGCTGGGTAACGGGCATCATCCCGCCCATCAGCATGGTGGTCTCCCTGGTGGTCGCCCGGCCTGAGACAGGCCGTGGATGACCTGCTTACCGACTGCTCAGGACTGGATAGCACGACCGGGAACCGAACGCCATCGCCGAACGGTGCGGTTCGGCACACTGTTCGCCTCGGCGGTGGCGGCCCGGCGCACCCGGGCCGCCACGCTGTGTCACCTCTTGACGGTCCAGGACTGCTTGGCGTGGTGGACGCACCACCAGATGACGACCGGCAGCCCGGCCTCGCTCTCGTTCAGGTCCAGGCAGTAGTTGCTGTCCAGTCCGGTGTAGAGGGTGTTGTCGGCGATCGTCCACTGCTGTGCGGCCGTGCCGTTGCAGACCGCGGTCTGCACCTTCACGTTGTTGTCCACCTTGGCCCACGCCACGTCCAGGCAGAGGCCGGTCTTGAACGAGCGGACCGTGCCGTCGGAGCGGACGTCCCAGCGCTGTCCCGCGTTGGACGTCGGGTTGCACTCCGTAACCGTCATGATCACGCCGTCCGTGGCCGCGCCGGCGTCGACGCACTTCTTCGTCTTCGAGTTCTGGATCTGCTGCCCGGGCAGTGGCGGCGGCGCCGGCGCCGGCGCGTTCGTCGCGCCCTGCGTCGCGGCCGGCGGGGCCGCCTTGGCCGGCGTGCCCGGCGTCGGGCTGGGCGTCGCGGACGGCGTCGCGGACGGGCCGGCACTGCCGCTCGCGGACGGGGAGCCGGTGCCCGGCGTCGGCGCCACCGGCGTGCCCAGCCGCGAGTCCAGCCGGTAGTACTCGGTGTAGTCGGTGACCCTGCCCAGAAACGCGCGGGTCATCGCGTCCGGCAGGCCACCGGCCCGGCGCACCGTGTCCGGGCCGGCGTGGAACGCGGCCAGCGCCGTCGCGTACGGGTCGCCGCCGAGCCCGTCCAACTCCTCGGTCAGCGCGCACAGCACGGTGCCGAACGTCGGGATCGCGGAGCCGGGCTCCCATACGGAGGCGCCGGGCGGCGCGTACTCCGACCACACGTCCATCCGGAACTGCGCGACGCCCTGCCGCCCCGCCTCACCGATCTTGCGCGCGTCGAACCCGGACGCGGCCATCAGCTCCGCCGCCACCGCGGCCGGCGTCACCTCGGGGCAGACCCGGCCGGCCTCGGCGACGAACGGCACGTACTCGTCCGGCAGCGGCTGCGCGTCCGGCGTGTCGCCCGCCACGGCTGCCACCACCTCGGTCGCCCCGGCGGCGCCGAACTGCGGCAGGTCCTCGTAGTAGGCCGCGTAACCGGCGGACTCGTCGACGTACTGCCGCGCCTCCTCCGGGACGCCACCGGCCGCCGTCACCGCGGGCACGCCCGACCGGTACGCGGCCAGCGCCAGCCGCCACGGGTCGCCGGTCACCCCGGCCAGCCGCAGCTCACCGCTGAGGCCGCACATCTGGTGGGCGAGCGCGAGCGTGCTGGCGGTGGTGTCGGTGCGCGGCGCGCCGGCCCACGGCGCCCACTTCTTCCAGTCCTCGTCGTCCTGGCCGGCGATGCCGGAGCCGCCCGAGACCGTACCGCTGGCGGAGGTGTTCAGCCCCGACTCGGCCATCATCTGGCCGGCCAGCCGGGCCGAGCTGAGCATCGGGCAGGAGTGTGCCGCGCTCAGGACCGCGGCCAGTTGGACGTCCGACACCGGCTTGCCGGTGATCTTCTGATCGTCCGCCCGGGCCATGTCCCAGCCGAGGACCGCCGCCGTGAGAACGACGATCGCGAGAGCGGTACTCAGGGCCGCGGTGCCCCGCCCGGTACCGGTCCTCGGCAATCGGAGGCTGATGTTCGGCACTACTCACACCCTTCTACGCGCCGGAAGTCGGCTCTGAAACGAGATCCGGCGCGCGAAGGTTCACCACCAGACACGCCCTTAGACGCGGGTACTCGCCGGGAGGCGGGTCATCGCGTGCTTGACCAGCGCGATCAGCGCCTGCTTGCTGGACTGGCGATCGCGGGCGTCGCACCAGACCAGCGGCACGCCCTGGGTCAGCTTGAGCGCCTCGCGGATCTCGTCCTCGGTGTACGGGCACTCACCGAAGAACATGTTCACCGCGGCCACGAACGGGATGCGCCGCCGCTCGAAGTAGTCGATCGCGGGGAAGCTGGCGTCCAGCCGCCGCGTGTCGACCAGCACGATCGCGCCGATCGCCCCGACCGCCAGCTCGTCCCAGATGAACCAGAAGCGGTCCTGGCCCGGCGTGCCGAACAGGTAGAGCACCACGTCGGAGTTGACGGTGATCCGGCCGAAGTCGAGCGCGACCGTGGTCTTGTTCTTGCTCTCGATGCCGGTCAGGTCGTCCACGCCCTCACTCGGCGCGGTCAGCACCTCCTCCGTGGTCAGCGGCGCGATCTCGCTGACCGAGCCGACGAGCGTGGTCTTGCCGGTGCCGAACCCGCCCGCGACCACCACCTTGGCTGATGTGCGATTCACGAAGTGGAGTCCTTTGAACTAGAGGCGCTGAAGCCGGTCGAGGATGGTTTCCAGGAGCCGGTAGTCGGTCACGGTGCGCTCCGCCGGATCGCCGAGCGCCAGGAAGCCGCGCTCGAGCAGCACGTCCACCAGCAGCTTCACCACGGTGAGCTGCTTGTTGAGGTACGCGGCGAGCTCGGCGACGGAGATCCAGCCGGTGCAGCAGGCGATGATCTCCCGGTACTCCGGCTCCAGCGCGGACGTGTCCACCGGCAGCGCGGTCACCTGGGTGGCCAGGTTCAGACTGGTGTTGCGCGGCGTGGTCCGCCCGTTGACCAGCATGTAGAGCGGGACCAGCCGGCCACCGGGCTCGCCGTCGTCTCCGTACCAGGTCTCGTCCGGCATTAGGCGGCGCCCTGGGGTACGCGGAGGGTCGTGCCGAGGTACTGACCGATGCGGGTGACCAGGCGGCCCATCTCGTAGGCGACCGTGCCCATGTCCACGTCCTGGCCGCACAGCACCGCGAGGCGCGCGTGCGGACCGGCCGCCGCCACGAACAGGGTGTGGCCCTGGTACTCCACGATCACCTGACCGACCGGCCCGCTCTCGAACCGCCGCCCGGTCCCGGCCGCCACGCTGTGCAGCGAGGACGCGCCGGCCGCGAGCAGCTCCGCGGCGTCCTGCTGGAGCGCGGTGGACTTCTGGATGATCAGGCCGTCCGCGCTCAGAACCACCGCGTGGAGCACGTCGGGGACCGCCACCAGCTCGTCGAGCATCCAGGTGAGATCGTTCTGCGATGTCGGGTCCATCAGGCTTTCCTGTCTCCGTCGGTACGAGGTCCGTCCCCCTCGGCGGAGCGACCGGCCTTCCAGCCTCGCTGGTACTGCGAGAGGCGGGAACGGGCCTGCTCCGGCGAGCGGGTGGTATCCGGTGCCTGCGGCTCGGCCACCGGGCCCGGAGGCTCCTCGCGCAGCTGCTGCGCGAGGTGCTCCTGCGGGCGGCGGACCGGCAGCGGCGGGCGGGACGCGGCCCGGGGCGTCGGCGGTGCGTGCGTGGGTGCGATCGTCTGACCTCCTACGGCGGGGATCCCGTCCTTGATCGCCGGCATCTCGGCGGTCGGGTACGAGTCGTCCATCGGCGGTTCCGCCACGGCCACCGGGGCCGCCGTGGTCGCGGGGGTCTGCGGCGCCGGTGCCGCGGCGGGCTCGGGCGCGCGGCGCGGCACGGCCGGCGGCACGGCCGCGGGCGGGGTCATCCGCTCGCGGGTGGCCGGCGGCGTGGCGGCCGCGTCCGGTGCGGTCAGGATCAGGCGGGTGGGCAACAGCACGATCGCCATCAGGCCGCCGTACGCGCTGGTGCGCAGCGAGACCTGGATGCCGCCGCGCTTGGCCAGCTCCGCGACGACCCAGAGACCGACCTGGGCGCCGTCACGCAGCGCGGTCACGTCGGGCGTGGGCGCGTCCGCGAGCATCGCGTTCGCCTTCTGCAGCGCGTCGTGCGGCATGCCGACGCCGGCGTCCTCGATCTCGATGACCACGCCGTGGCTGGCCTGGCCGCAGCTGATGAAGACCTCGGACTCCGGCGGCGAGAACGTCAGCGCGTTGTCCAGCAGCTCGGCCAGCAGGTGCGTGGTGCCGGCGACCGCGGCCGCGGCCAGCGACAGGTCCGGCGTGTTGCGCAGCGTGACCCGGCGGTACTTCTGCGTCTCCGCGATCGCGCCGAGCAGCACGCGGCGCAGCGGCACCGGCCGGTGGAACCGGCGGCCGATCTGCCCACCGGCGAGGATGACCAGGTTCTCCAGGAAGCGACGGGTCTGCGCGAGCTGGTGGTTGACGTCGAACAGCTCCGCGAGCACCTCCTCGTCGCCGAGCTTGTTCTGCAGCTCCTCGATGGTGCGCAGGCCGCGTTGCAGCGGGCGCTGCGGGCGGCGGGCGACGCCCATCAGCATCGCGGTACCGGCGGCACGGGTGGCGGCCTCGTCGACGGCCGCGCCGACCGCCGCGTTCAGCGACCGGTTCAGCACGTCCGCGAGCCGGCCGATCTCGTCCTGGCCGTAGTCGCGGCTGGCCAGCTCCACGTGCGTGTCGATCTTCTCCCGGCGGCGCAGCCGCTCCATCATCTCCGGAAGTCGCTTGTCGACCATCGTGGCCGCGTCCCGGCCGAGCTGCTCCAGGCGCACCGACAGCGCGCGGTCGACCAGGATGCGGGACTGGCGGACGGCCCAGACGATCGCGGCGACCGCGACCAGGATCGCGGCGAGGCTCACCAGCAGCGCGGTGATCAGCGTGGTGTTGGCGTCGCCGAGCGTGCGCGCGGAGACCGCGTCGGCCTGGGTGATCGAGAGGTCGAGCAGCCCGTCCGAGACCTGGGTGGTGACCGCGTCCCACGCGGCGGCGTCCACGCGCAGCCCGGGCGGCACGGTGTCGCCCCACGGCCCGGCCGCGATCAGCTCGTTCTCCGCGGCGATCAGGCGGGACCAGGCGTCGCTCTTGAGCAGTGCGTCGTACCGCTCCTTGGCGGCCGGCTCCAGGCTCTCGGCCGCCTCGTCCAGCTCGCCGTGGTACGCACCGAGCAGGCCGACGAACTCGCGGTGCTCCTCCGGCGTCAGCGACCGCGCACCGTACGCGCTGGAGATGATCGAGCCGGACCGGGACATCAGGTCGGAGACGCGGAACGTCTCGGTGGCCGTGATGCCGCCGAGCGCGCCGTCCTTGGCCGGCACCACCCGGGCCTGCTCGTCGAAGAGTGCGGTGGCCGCGTCCAGAATGCCGTCGTAGTAGTCGGTGACCTTGTCCCGCGACGTGGCCCGGTAGTCGATCGCGCTGCGCTGCTGCGGCAGCTGGTCCAGCCGGGCGACCAGGTCGTCCCACCGGGTGGTGATCGAGCGAGGCGCGATCGCCAGCGCGGTGTCGGCACTGGTCCGCATCTCCGCCAGCGCGGCGTCGGTGCGGGCGCGCTGCTCCTGGAGGTCCGGCGCGGCGGCGCCGTCGGCCTGCGCGGCGAAGTCGATGCTCAGCCGCCGTTCCCGCTGCACGTTGGCCAGCGCGGTGGCAGCCGGGATGGAGACCTCGCGCACGCTGGTGGCGACCGCGCGGGCGTAGTAGCCGTTGAAGACGAGGTATCCGGCGCCGGCCAGGGCCAGGACCAGCGCCACGACGCTGGGGATGAGGACGAGCCGGATGACCCGCCGGCTGATCGACTGCTGTCGTCCGCCCTTCGCCTGAGCGGCTCTGGTGTCGGGTCGCTTGGTCACGATGCTTCGAGGTTCCTAGCCGGGTGCGGGCATGCGGGCATGCGGGCGAAGAAAGCTGACAGCCCTCCCCATCCGCCGACCGGCCACACAGGATCGCCGGGCCCGGTCGACGAGGGCGATTCGCCGACCCTACCGAAGACGCCCGGTTTGCACCACCCTGAGTGGACGCCCAACGGTCCACAAGAGACTATCGCTGAGCTGCGGCGGCGCGTTCCAGACCGTCCAGGAGCAGGGCAAGCGTGAATTCGAACTCAGTCTGCGAGTCACACCATCCGAGGACCGGGTCGGCCGCGTCGTGCAGCTCGGCCGCGACCATCGCGGTCAGGTGCGGCAGCCGCTCCGCCATCGCGGCGAGATCCGCCTCGGCCGCGTCCACGTCCGCGGCACCGCCGGCCGCCTCCGGCCGGAACAGCTCCTGGGTGAACCCGAGCGCCATCGTCCCGAACGCGTGCACGGCCCGGTGCGCCAGCCGGTGCGACAGTCCCGCGCCGGTCATCGTCCCCACGATGCCGTCGTAATAGGCGAACAGCCGCGGCGGTACGGTCGTGCGCGCGCCGAGCAGCGCCGGCGCCCACGGGTGGCGCAGCACCACCACGCGCGCGGCCAGGAACGTCCGGCGCAGCCGCTCCTTCCAGCCGGTGGCGTCGTCCACCACGTCCGCGGCCGCGGCCTGGATCTCCGCGATCAGCGCGTCGGCCACGCCGTCGAGCAGCGCCTCCTTGCCGGGCAGATGATGGTAGAGCGACATCGCCTCGACGCCCAGTTCCGCGCCGAGCCGGCGCATGGTCAGCGCCTTCAGCCCCTCCACGTCCGCCACCCGCGTGGCGGCGGCCAGCACCCGGTCCCGGGTCAGCGGCGGGCGTTCCTCCGTGGTCATGGCTTCCCACCCTTGCATCCACCCGCTACCTTACAACGTAAGGCGTCCATTCCTCAGGACCTCGGACTCGCAGGAGCCGCCACATGCGCGCCACCGCCCGTCTCACCGGCCTCTTCTACCTCGCCCTCGCCGTCGCCGGCGCCCTCGGATACCTCACCGTCCGCCCGATGCTCTTCGCCGCCGGCGACCCGGCCGGCACGCTCGCCAACCTGACCACGCAGCCCGGGCTGGCCCGCGCCGGCATCGCGCTGGAACTCTTCCTCGTGCTCGCCCAGTCGCTGTGCGCGGTCTGGTTCTACCGGCTGTTCCGCCCCGTCGACCCGTTCGCCGCCGCCTGCATCGCCGCGTTCGGCCTGATCAACGGCATCGCCGTGCTCGGCAGCGCCGCCGCACTCGGCACCGCGTACCAGATCGCCGCCGACCCGTTCGACGGCGCCGCCGGCGCCGTCCAGCTGCTCTACCTGCTCGGCGACAACCTGTGGACGGCCGGCTCGATCTTCTTCGGCCTGTGGCTGATCCCGATGGGCGTGTGCGTCCTCCGCGCGGGCGGGATGCCCCGCGCACTCGGCTGGCTGCTCATCGCGGGCGGGCCGCTCTACGTGGCAAGCGCGTTCACGCCATACCTGCTCCCCGGCACCCCACTGGTCGACGACCTGCTCGCCATACCCGCCTCCATCGGCGAGATCTGGATGGTCCTCTACCTGCTCATCCTCGGCCCCCGCGGCATCCGCACCCCCACCCCGACACCCGCCCCAGCCCTCACCTGACCTCCCCCCCTGGCGTCGATCTAGGCCGGATTCGCGCGAACGGAGATCAACGCGCTGGAACCCGACCTAGATCGACGCCACATGGTGGGCGGGCGCGCGGGGGGGGGGTGGTCACTCGCGGGGGGTGGTGACGCCGAGGCAGGTGTCGGCGGCGGCGGTGGCGGGGGTCGGCGTCCCGGGGGGTGGCGGGGGCGTGGTGGTGGCGGGGCGCAGGATGACCGTGTAGAGGGCGCCGATGCCGAACTTGTCGGGGCCGGAGACCGTGCCGAAGTCGGTCAGTGCGGCGGCGATCTTCGCCTCGCCGGGGGTGCCTCCGGCCTGCATGCCGGCGTAGACCAGCAGGCGGGAGTAGCCGCGCGCGGTGTCGGCGAGCGGGGTGGCCTTGGCGTCCTTGCATCCGGTCCAGAGGACGTTGACCGGGGCGAGGGTGGTGGCGCCGGCGTACCACTTGATCGCGGGCCAGGCGGACGGGGTGACCAGGAGGAGATCGCCGTCCTGGCGTGCGGCGGCGATGGCGGCGACGGCGGAACGGTCGTCGACGCCGTTGGTGAGCGGGGCCGGGCGGGCGGTGGCGACCGCGGCGGGGGCCAGCGCGAGCACGGCCACGGCGGTGAGCAGGGCGGCGCCGGCGGCGGCCACGAGGGTACGGACCGCGACCGCCGGGCTCCGCAGCGCGCTCAGGGAGCGGAGCCGTGTGCCCAGGGAGCGGACCAGCGTGGCCACGATCAGATCGGTGGCGATGCCGACGGCGATGAACAGCGGTGGCAGCAGTTGAATGGCGAACCTGCCGTAGAGCGGTACCGCGTGGACCGCGGCCGCCGCGAACGCGGTGACCACGGGGGCGGCCAGGATCACCCCGAGGGCCCACCGTGGCGCGCTCCGCCACCCGGGTGCCGCCACCGCACCGGTGTGCGGCTCCGACGGCCCGGCGGCTTCCGCTCCGGACGCGGGCGCGTCACCGGAGGGCGACGGGTCACCGGGAGAAGCGTCGCCCGAGGACGCCGAAGCCCCGGCCGGCTCACCGGAGCCGGCGGGGGCGGGGGTGAGGGAGGCGCGGCGCGGGAGGAGCAGGGCGGCGAGCACGCCGGCCCCGGCCAGGAGCCAGAAGGCGGCGCCGAGCGTTCCCGGTACGCCGATCGGGTCGCCGGCCAGGGTGAACGGGCGGCGGATCAGCCATCGGACCGTGGGCACCAGGCCCTCCGGCGGGAAGCCGAGCCGGGCGTTGAGCGCGGCCAGCGCGGTGTCGCCGATCGCGAACCGCAGCGCCAGCACGTAGTGCACGCCGATCGACAGAATCCAGAGCGCGACGCCGGCCGCGTGCCGACGCACCGTCGCCACCGGACCGGCATCGCGGACCGCCACGATCAGCATGACCAGCGCGATCCCCGGCATCACCATGATGGCCGCGGTGCTGAACAGCCCGCTGATCGCCGCCGCGCCCCAGAAGGCCAGCGGGCCGGTCCAGCGCGACGGGGGTTCCGCGGCCGGGCGGCGGATCGCGGCGATCGCCAGGAACAGCAGCAGGAGCACGGTGAACGCGTCCGCGGAGTACTGCTTGAGCTCGGTGGCGTAGCGCATCAGCGAGCCGTTCACCGCGAGCAGCGTGACCAGCGCGAGCGTTCCGGCCGGGCCGAGCAGGCGGCGGCCGGCGTAGTAGGCCAGCACCAGCGTGCCGATGCCGAACAGCAGCGGGATGAGCCGCAGCGCGCGCTCACCGTCGCCCAGGATCAGCAGGACCACGCGCTCGGACCAGAGCCACCCGATCGGCGCGCTCTGGTCGTGAGCGAGGTCGGTCGCGAGACCCGCGAAGCCGCGGTCCCGGATGTTTATAGCGATCATCTGCTCGTCGAGCCAGAGCGGCCGGTCGGCGAACCACCGGGCCACTCGGGCGGCCGAGCCCAGAATGACGACGAGAAGAGCCAGTATGCGCACGATCGGCAGATGATAGCCCCGGTCGATCGTGATCGGGCGGGCGGGCGCCGGGTGCGGTTCAGCCCGCGCGCAGCACCGCGTCGAGCGTGGTGAACACGGCGTCGTCGCCGCCCTCCCACGGCGGCGCCGGGTCGGGCTGACCGGGCGCCGGGGACCACAGCCACCACAGGTCGCCCCACGGGTCGCGCATGCGGGCCAGCGTCGTCTCGCCGTAGAACGGGATCGGCTCGGTGACCACGACGGCGCCGCGCGCCACCGCCCGGGCCAGCACCTCGGCCGCGTCCCGCACCCACACCTGCAACAGGCCGGGGCGGGCCGGCCAGCCGTCCAGCCGGTCGACCATCATGAGGTCGACGGTGCCGAGCCGCACCTGCGCGTGGATGAGTTTGCCGTCCGGCATCGGCGTCCGCGCCGCCACGGTCTCGGTCACCCCGAAGACCTCGCAGACGAACTCGATCAGCCCGGCCGCGTCGTCGACGATCACGAACGGGTTCAGAGCGGCGGCGCCGTCCGGCGCCACCAGCATGGTGTCGGTCATGCCCCCACCCTGTACCGCTCAGCGGTCAACCACTGACCGCTGAGCGGCCGGTCAGCGGCGCCAGGTCTCCGCGGGCGTGAGCGGGACCGGGGACGGGCGCTCGGCCGTGGTGGTCAGCGGGATGCGCCGGCCCTCCGCGGCGGAGCGGAGCAGCGCGGTCATCGCCTCCAGCACGTGCAGCGCGAGCGCTCCCCCGGCGCGCGGCTCCGCGGCACCGGTGGTGATCATGTCGAGCAGGCCGATGCCGCGCCCGGCGTCCACGTAGCCGGCCGACGGGGGCAGCACCCGCCAGGCGTCGCCACCCAGCGGGAACACCCGGACGTCGCCGTCGAACATGTTCGGGTCCGGTACGGCCAGCGTGCCGGACTCGCCGTGCACCTCGATCGGGGCGGCGCTGGTCCGTACCCCGTCGAAGCTCGTGGTGATCGTGGAGAGCGCGCCGCCGGTGTGCTCCAGGACGCCGGTGACGTGCGTGTCCACGCCGACCGGGATGCGCTCGCCGGCGCGCGCGCCGGACCCGATGGTGCGCTCGCCGCGCAGTCGCGCGCCCGCGCCGGTCACCGCGCGGATCGGGCCGAGCAGCTGGACCAGCGCGGACACGTAGTACGGCCCCATGTCCAGCAGCGGGCCGCCGCCGGGCGCGTAGTAGAAGTCCGGGTTGGGGTGCCAGCGCTCGTGGCCCGGCGTCACCATCACGGCCAGTGCGGACAGCGGGCGGCCGATGCTCCCGGCGTCGATCGCGGCGCGCGCGGTCTGGATGCCGGTGCCGAGCACGGTGTCCGGCGCGCAGCCGATCCGCACGCCCGCCCGCGCGGCGTGCTCGACCAGCGGGCCGGCCTCCTCGAAGGTGGCCGCCAGCGGCTTCTCCCCGTACACCCCCTTCCGCTCGGTCATCGCGCGCAGCGCGATCTCGGCGTGCGCGGCCGGGATCGTCAGGTTGAGCACGGTGTCCACGTCCGGGCTGCCGAGCAGTTCGTCCACGGTCAGCGCGCGGGCGCCGGGCACGCGGGCGGCGATCGCGGCGGCCCGCTCGGCGTCCAGGTCCGCGATCGCGGCGACCCGGACCGCGGGGTGGCCGGCCAGCGTCTCCAGGTATGCGCCGGAGATGTAGCCCGCGCCTATGATGCCGATGCCGTGCGGGTCGCCCACACCATGCCCCTCTCCACGATGGTCCGTACGCTCGGGTGTTCCAGCACGTCCAGGCTGTGCCCGGGGGTCGACACGGCGATCCGGCCGGCGCCCCAGCGGCGGGTCCACACGGCCGGCGAGGTGACCGGCCGGTGCCACGGATGCCACGGCGGCGCCGGGTGCGTGGTGGTCGCCAGCACGTCGTTGAGGTCGTCGTGCAGCACCCAGTACTGCTCCGTGGTCAGTGTGAAGTCGTCCAGCCCGGTGGTGATCGGGTGTGCCGCGCCGAGCGCGGTGAACTCGACCGTGTACGGCAGGAAGTTGTCCTCCGGCCCGCCGGCGCACGCGCCCGGCTCCTTGCTCGGATGCGTGGCGAACTGCCCGCCGACCAGTTGCAGATAGTCCGACGACGCCCGGAACGAGTCCGCGATGCCGCCGTGCCACCCGGTGAACCCGGTGCCGGCCGCGACCGCGTCCCGCAGCCCGCGCACCGCGTCGCCGCCGATCTCCGACATGGTCACGCACTGCACGATCAGATCGGTGCGCGCCATCTCCGCCGCGTCCGCGTAGATCCCCGGATCGCCGCTGACCCGTACGTCGTAGCCGTTGTCCTTCAGGAACGGCAGGAACAGCTCGGTCGCCTCGACCGGCCGATGTCCCTCCCACCCGCCTCGCACCACCAGTGCCCTCATCCATCCATCATCCCGCATGGATCGGGTTTGCGGAGATCTACCGGGTACGGCGTGAAAGGCTGTCCGCATGTGGGAGACCGCCCGGATGGCCGGGTATTTCGCGGCGCACGCGGTGTGGAGCGTGTCGGACGGGGAGACGCTGGTACCGATGTACGGCTACGAGACGCCGGACGGTCGGCGCGGGCTCGACCGATTCCCCGGCGATCTGCGGGCCGCGGCCACGGCGGTGCGGGCGGCGCTGCGGGACAACCCGCACGGCGCCGTGCACGCGGTGTCGGTGCTGGACGCGTTCATCGACCTGCCGGGCGGGAAGACGGACGCGCTGATCGTGGAGGCGGTCGGCTATCCGCCGGCGGACTTCGCGCTGCGCATGGCGATTCCGTACCGGCCGGAGGACGGCGCGGCGGGGTTCGCGGTGCACCGCCCGAAGTTCCTCGGCGTGACCGGCGCGCCCCAGGAGGAGTACCAGAAGGTGGCGGAGGCGTTCTTCGAGGGCGTCGACGCGCACGAGAAGGCCGGCCCGATCTGGGCCGCTCACCTGGACGAGTCACGCTGACCGGCACGCCGGACCATCAACGTAGCTCGATTGACAAAGTTTGACGAATCAACTTAGCCTCCGCGTGACCGGGTCTTCGCCCACACCCGGAGGACAGGAGTCGCACGACCATGACACTCACGAGCCGGTGGCGAGCCGGCCTCATCGTCAGCGCCGCGGCCGCGCTGCTCGCCGGCGGGGTCGCGGTCGCGACCACCGCGCAGGCGGCGGCCGGGTGCCGGGTGACCTACGCGGTCGGGTCGCAGTGGAACGGCGGGTTCACCGCCGACGTCGGCGTCACCAATCTGGGTGACGCGCTCGACGGCTGGACGCTGACCTGGACGTTCCCGGGGAACCAGACCGTCACCCAGGCGTGGAACGCCACCGTCACGCAGCACGGTGCCGCGGCCACCGCGCGCGACGTCGGCTACAACGCGAGCCTCGGCACGAACTCCACCGTGTCGTTCGGCTTCAACGGCTCATGGAGCGGCTCCAACACCGGCCCGGCCTCGTTCGCGCTGAACGGCACCACGTGCACCGGCGCGGTCGCCCCGACCACCGGCGGCCCGGCGAGCCCCACCCCGACCGCCACGCCGCGGCCGGCCGGCAACGCCATGGAGGCGGTCGCGGCCATGCAGCCCGGGTGGAACCTGGGCAACTCCTTCGACGCGGTCGGCGCGGACGAGACCGCGTGGGGCAACCCGCGCGTCACCGAGGAACTGCTGGACAACGTGCGCGCACAGGGGTTCAACAGCATCCGGATCCCGGTCACCTGGAGCAACCACCACGGGCCGGCGCCGGACTACCCGATCGACCCGGCCTGGCTGGCCCGCGTTCAGGAGGTCGTCGGCTGGGCCCTGGACGACGGCTTCTACGTGATGATCAACATCCATCACGACTCGTGGCAGTGGATCAACACGATGCCCACCGACCGGGCTAACGTGACCGCGCGCTACACCGCGCTCTGGACGCAGCTCGCGGCCGCGTTCCGGGACGCTCCGGCGAGGCTCACGCTGGAGAGCGTGAACGAGCCGCAGTTCACCGGCTCCTCCGGTGACGCGCAGAACGCGGAGCTGCTCAACGAGCTGAACACGACGTTCCACCGGATCGTGCGCGCGTCCGGCGGCGGCAACGCCACCCGGCTGCTGGTGCTGCCCACCCTGCACACCTCCGCGGAGCAGGCCCGGATCGACGAGCTGACCGCCACGTTCACCGCACTCGACGACCCGAACCTGATCGCCACCGTGCACTTCTACGGGTACTGGCCGTTCAGCGTGAACGTGGCCGGCGGCACCCGGTTCGACGCGACCACGCAGCAGGACCTGATCGACCAGTTCGACCGGGTCCACAACGCGTTCGTGGCGAAGGGCATCCCGGTGATCATCGGGGAGTACGGACTGCTCGGCTTCGACCGGCACACCGGCACCATCCAGCAGGGCGAGAAGCTCAAGTTCTTCGAGTTCCTCGGCTACTACGCCAGGTTGCGAAAGATCACCACGATGCTCTGGGACAACGGCCAGCACTTCGGCCGGACCAGCTTCCAGTGGTCCGACCCGGAGCTGTTCGCGCAGATCAGGTCCAGCTGGACGACCCGGTCCGGCACCGCGTCCAGCGACCAGATCTACGTGCCCCGGACCGGCGCGATCACCGCGAAGTCGCTGACGCTGAACCTGAACGGCACCACGTTCCAGGGGCTGAACGGCGCTGATTACACGCTCAACGGCAACACGCTGACGCTCAGCGCCGAGACCGTCACCCGGCTGGTCGGCGACCGCGCCTACGGCGTCAACTCGACGCTCCAGGCCCGCTTCTCCACCGGCGTGCCGTGGCGGATCGACGTCATCACGTACGACCCGCCGCTGCTGTCCGCCGCGACCGGCACCACCGAGACGTTCGCGGTGCCGACGCAGTTCCGCGGCGACCAGCTGGCGACGATGGAGGCGAAGTACGCGGACGGGTCGTTCGCCGGCCCGCACAACTGGACGTCGTTCAAGGAGTTCGACGTCGCCTTCGCGCCGGACTACCCGGGCAACCGGATCGTGCTCAAGCCCGCGTTCTTCGCGGAGGTCAACGAGGGTGCACGGGTGACGCTCACGTTCCACTTCTGGAGCGGCACCACGGTCACGTACCACGTGACCAGGTCGGGCACGTCCGTGACCGGCACGCTGTCGTGACGGCGGGGGTGCGGCGGCGGAGAACCTCTCGCCGCCGCACCTCCCTCCGGTCAGGCGCAGGTGGAACGGAACGGGGTTCCGGTGGCCTCCGGCGGCATCACGTACCCGGTCACCACGCGGTTCTCGGAGAGGCCGATGAGCTCGTAGAGCGTGCCCTCCGCCGCATCCGGGTCCAGCACCCGGACCTCGCCGCCGACCAGCAGGACCGCGTGGTGGCCGCGCGAGAACACGATCGGCGCGGACACCGCCGTGCCGGCCACCGTGCCGTCCGTGGCGACGTCCGACGGCCAGATGATCTGCGCGGGCAGCCGCTCGATCTTCTTCGTCGGCACGTGGTAGCGGAACGCGGACCCGTCCGAGACCAGGCCGACCACCCAGTCGCCGCGCATCGCGGTCGGGCGCACCCACTCCGCGCCCTCGGGGAGCGGCAGGAACGCCGGATCGGCGTCCGCGGACGGCCAGATCACGCCGGTGCCGACCGCACCGTCCAGGGTGATCTCGGTGGTCTCGCCGCGGCCGATCGTGCCGAGCACGCTCTTACCGTCGTCGCCGAGCGCCACCACCTCGCCGGACCGGTAGCCCTCCGGCAGCGCCAGCTGGGTCGGCTCGGCCGCGGGCGTGGCCCAGACCACCGGCCGCTCGCCGGCCTTGCCACCGATCGCGGTGCCGGTCTCCGCGACCGCCACGGCCTGCGCCTGCTCGCCCTTGAGCGGCGTCGGCGTGTTGTCCACGTACGCGTAGGCCCGCGAGGTCTGCGAGGGCGCGTAGGCCCAGGCGACGAACGTGCCCGACGAGTTGATGTCGGTCACGATCAGCACGCTGCCGTCCCCGTCGACGCCGGGGGCCGGCGGCACCTGGCCGACCTCGGCGCCGTTGTCGAGCAGGTAGGACGTGCCGTACTTGCCTTCGCTGACCACGGTCCACCGGCCGGTGCGGTCGACCGCCATCGGCGTACCGGCACGCGCCGCGAACTCGGTGACGGCGCAGGCCGCCCCCTCCGGTGCCGGCTCGCCCACGCCCACCGGGACCGGCGGTGGCACCGGCGCGGACGACCCCGCCGCCACCGGCGTGCCGGCCGAGCCGCCGCCGGGCAGCGAGGCGAGGCCGACGCCGGCCGTCACGGCCAGCACCGCGGCGAACGTCGCGCCGCCCGCCACCGTCCGGGTGCGGCGCCGCCGCGTACCGACGCGCATGGTCTCGTCCACGTCGATCCTCGGGTCGGTCGGCGGGTCCTCCGCCAGTGGCGCGAGCATCCGCCGGGCCTCCGCTTCCTCGTTGTCGTTCTTCATCGGGATACCTCCAGGGTCAGGCTCGGCATCCGCTCGCCGAGAATCCTGCGCATGGCGGTCAGGGCGTGCTTGGTCTGGGACTTGACGGTGCCCTCGGACACGCCGAGGACCTGTGCCGTGTCGGCCACGCTCTGATCGCAGAGGAACCGCAGCACCAGCACGGCCTGCTGGTTCGGGGTGATCCGGGCCAGCGCGGCCCGCAGCACCTGCCGCTCCTCCACGTTCACGGCGCCCGACTGCTGCTCGGGGGCGGCCTCGCCGAACAGGCGCACCTTCCACCACCCCCGGCGGCGCTCGTTGAGGAATGTGCGCACGAGGATCCGGTGCACGTACCCGTCGACGTTGTCCGCCTGCGACACCCGGTGCCATCGCGAGTACACGGTGGTCAGCGTCTCCTGCACCAGGTCGTCCGCCTGGTGCGTGTCGCCGCTGAGCAGGTACGCCCATCGGCGCAGCGTCACCATCCGCCCGTGCACGTACGCGAGGTAATCGGCGTCCGTACCGTCGCTCATGTCCGCTCCTGTCGACATGTCACGAACCAGAGACACGAGCGGCCCGCATCCGGTTGTAGAAGAACCCGGAAAATCATCATGCGGTACGCGACACACCTTCCCGATCCCGGGAGGACGCGCACGCCGTGCCGGTGCACGAGCGGAAAGTAGCGAACCGGGATCAGGTTCCCAGCGAAGCGTGTAGATCTCATCACTGCCTATATCGACGCATCCTCCCTAGCATGGCCATGCTGCCTAGACAGGGAGGAATTCCTTGATATCGGTACGAAGAGGCCGCGCGCTCGCCGCCGCGGTGGTCACGCTGATGGCCGTCGGCACGGGTGCGCCCGCGACGGCGGCGGAACCCGAGGGCAGGGTGCTCAACGCCGACGGCCCGAACGCCATCGCCGGCTCCTACATCGTCGTCCTCAAGGACGCCGCCGTGACCGCGGAGGCGGTGCCCGGCACGGCCGGCGCGCTGGCCGGACGGCACGGCGGCGCGGTCGTCCGCACGTACCGGCACGCGGTGCGCGGCTTCGAGGCCACGCTCACCGAGCGCGCGGCGCGCCGGCTGGCCGCCGACCCCGCGGTCGCGTCCGTGACCCAGAACGCCACGGTGACCGGCTCGGACGTGCAGTCCCCCACGCCGTCCTGGGGCCTGGACCGGATCGACCAGCGCGCGCTCCCCTTCGACGACAGCTTCACCTACCCGGGGAACGCGCCCAGGGTGACCGCGTACGTCATCGACGGCGGCATCAACCTCACGCACGCGGAGTTCACCGGCCGGGTCCGGTCCGGCTGGGACTTCGTGGACAACGACGCGGACGCCACCGACTGCCGCGGGCACGGCA
Organism: Catenuloplanes atrovinosus; assembly: GCF_031458235.1. NCBI lineage: Bacteria > Bacillati > Actinomycetota > Actinomycetes > Micromonosporales > Micromonosporaceae > Catenuloplanes > Catenuloplanes atrovinosus. Next base: position 4,886,722 of record NZ_JAVDYB010000001.1, read on the forward strand.
CGCACGTGGCCGGCACGGTCGGCGGCACCACGTACGGCGTGGCCAAGAACGTCGAGCTGGTCGCCGTGCGCGTGCTCAACTGCGAGGGCAGCGGCACGATCGCCTCCACCATCGCGGGCATCGACTGGGTCACCGCGGACCACGAGGCCGGCACCCCGGCCGTGGCGAACATGAGCCTGAACGCCGCCCGGGTGTTCCCCGCCGAGGACGAGGCGGTACGCCGGTCCATCGCGGACGGCGTCACCTACGTGGTCTCGGCCGGCAACGACAACGGCGGCAACGCCTGCGACCACACGCCCGCGGGCGTGCGTGAGGCGATCGTGGTGGGCGCCACCGGGCCGGACGACGCCCGCGCGCCGTTCTCCAACGTCGGCTCCTGCGTGGACCTGTTCGCGCCCGGCGTGGACATCCTCTCCGCGAACATCGGCGGCGACACCGCGACCCGCCTGTGGAGCGGCACCTCGATGGCCGCGCCGCACGTCGCCGGCGCGGCCGCGCTGGTCCTGGCCGACCACCCCACGTTCACTCCGGCCGAGGTCGCGGACGAACTGCTCCGGGAGGCGACCCGGGACGTGGTCGGCGCCCCCGGCACCGGCTCACCGAACGCGCTGCTCCACGTGGACTCCACCGCGCCCGCGAACGACTTCTCGCTCGAGGTCACGCCCGCGACCGGCACCGTCACCGCCGGCGGCAGCGTCACGGCCACGGTCGCCGGCACCGTCACGCGCGGCGCGGCGCAGCAGGTCACGCTGGCGGCACGCGGGCTGCCGGCCGGCGCCACCGCGACGTTCGCACCCGCGACGATCGGTTCCGGCGGCACCACCGAGCTGACCGTCGCCACCACCGCGAAGACCGCGCCGGGCAGGTACGACGTGCTGGTCGTGGGCGCCGGCCCGAGCGCGACCCGGCCGGCCTGGTTCACGCTCACCGTCGCCGGGGCCGCCGGCTGCGTCGGCGCGAACGAGAGCAACCTCTCGCTGGAGAGCGACCACCCGGTCGAGGTGCCGATCACGATCACCGGGTGCGCCGGGAACGCGGCCGCGAACAGCACGGTCGAGGTGCACCTCGACCACACCTACGTCGCCGACCTCGAGGTGAAGCTGATCGCGCCCAGCGGCAACGAGTACAACCTGGTCAACCGCACCGGCGACGGCGCGGACGACCTCGACTACACGTTCACCCACGACCTGTCCGCGGAGCCGGCGGACGGCGTGTGGAAGCTGTGGGTGTTCGACAACGCCCCGAGTGGCTCCGGCGTGACCGACTCCTGGGCGCTGCACCTGGGCGGCGAGCAGCTGCCGGCGCCGGTCTGCGGCGGCGTCTCCGCCGCGGACCACCCGTTCCTGGACATGGAGACGGTGGAGGACCCGATCACGGTCGACGGCTGTGACCGGGCCGCGTCGGCGCACAGCTACGTCGAGGTCCGCATCCTGCACCCGCAGGAGCGCGACCTGGCCGTCTACCTGGTCGCGCCGGACGGCGAGCGGATCGGCCTCCAGGTCAACCACGCCCACTTCACGCCGAACTCCATCCGCACCTTCATCGCCGACCTCTCCGGCAAGCCGGCGAACGGCGTGTGGCGGCTGCAGGTGGCCGACGGCATCTGGGGCAGCGAGCCGGGCCTGCTGGACGGCTGGAAACTCACGCTCTAGCGTCGGCGTGCGAGGCGAACCACTCGGCGGCGAGCATCGCGAAGTCCAGCTCGGTGGTCCACTCGCCCTTGAAGAACTCGTTCTCGACCAGGCGCGCCTCCTGACGCATGCCCAGGCGGCGCGCCAGCCGGGCCGAGGCGACGTTGCGTTCGTCGATCCGCGCGATGATCCGGCGCAGGCCGAGCTCCTCGAAGCCGAGCCGGAGCATCGCGCGGGCGGCCTCGGTCGCGTACCCGTGGCCGCCGTAGGCCGGGTTGAGAATCCAGCCCACCTCGCCGCCCGCGTGCAGCCGGCTGTGATAGAAGAGGATCACGTCGCCGATCAGCTCGCCGGTCGCGGCCAACTCCACGCCGAGCGTGAGGTTCTGGCCCTCCCCGGTCAGCGCGTGGTTGGCGAACACGCCCTTGATCCGGGTCTGGATGTCGTCCCGGTTCTGCGGATTGAACGGCACGTACCGGCAGAGGTCGGGAATGCTGCGGTAGGCGACGAGCGCGTCCGTGTCCGCCAGGGTGAGCGGCCGCAGCAGCAACCGCTCGGTGCGGACGGGGTAACTGGGGTGCAGTTCACTGGGCATCGCCTGCGATCCTGCCAGCCCGCCGCCGTGGACGGCCAGCAGGCCGGCTCCCGCGACCGCGGCGCAGCCGGCGATCACCGGGTCCGGACCGTGGTGGTGACGCGGACCAGCGCCGGCCGCGGCGGCACCGAGCCGAAACCGAACCGGACCGGGGGCGTCACGTCCGCGAGCGGGCCGAGATCCGTGCCGTCCCAGGCGGCGCGGAGCTCGGCGACCGGCCGCAGGTCCCGCGCGCCGTACCACTCGCGCCGCCCGTTCCCGGCCGACCCGCGGGTACGCACGCCCGGCAGCAGCAGCCGGGCCGGGTGGTCGATCAGCGTGATCCAGGCGGGCGCGCGGGCCAGCGGCGGCGGCACGGCCCGCAGCAGCGCGCCGAGCGGGCCGCGCCGGCCGGGCCGGAAGCGCGCCACCAGCGGCCCGGCCGCGATCCGCCACCACTCCCCCGCGCTCACCTCGACCGGGCCGATCCGCACCTCGTCGAACCGGTAGGTCGCGGCCACGAACGCCGCCACGTCGTCGCCGGGCGCGAGCAGCAGGCGGTGCCCGTCCGGGCGCTCCACCATCACGTCGGAGAACGCGCCGAGCGGCGAGCGCGGCCAGTGCCCGAGCACGATCCGGGTCCCGGACCGGGTGCCCAGCCCGGCGATCCATCCGTCGAATCTCCACCGCATGTGCCGTACCCTTCCCCCGATGGCGCAGCGACGCACGGTTTCCAGCGGATCCATGTTCGAGGAGCGGATCGGGTACGCCCGCGCCGTGGTCCACGGCGATCACGTGTACGTCTCCGGGACCACCGGCTTCGACTACGCCACCATGACCATCTCGGACGACGTGGTGGAGCAGGCCGAGCAGTGCCTGCGCACCATCGGCGCGGCGCTCGCGGAGGCCGGCTGCACGTTCGCCGACGTGGTCCGGGTCCGCTACCTGCTGCCGGACCGCGCCGACTTCGAGCCCTGCTGGCCGGTGCTGCGGCGGTACTTCGGCGACGTCCGGCCGGCCGCCACCATGCTGGTCTGCGGCCTCGCCGACCCGCGCATGCGGATCGAGATCGAGGTCGACGCGCGCCGCTGAGTCAGCCGTGCGCCACGACACGGTTGCGGCCGTCCCGCTTCGCGGCGTAGAGCGCCTCGTCGGCCAGCTTGATCAGCGACTCGTGCCGGCCGACCCGGTCCGGGACGGCCGCGGCCACGCCCACGCTGACCGTGACCACGCCGTGCTCGGACAGCTCGTGCTCGTGCGCCAGCGCCGCGACCGCCGCGCGCATCCGCTCCGCCACCACGACCGCGGTCTCCCGGTCCGCGCCCGGCAGCACCGCCACGAACTCCTCGCCGCCGAACCGCGCCACCGTGTCCGTGTCCCGGACCGCGCGGACCAGCGTGCGCGCCACCTGGCGCAGGCACTCGTCGCCGGCCTGGTGCCCGTAGAAGTCGTTGAGCAGCTTGAAGCGGTCGATGTCGATCAGCGCGACGGCCAGCGGCATCCCGGGGCGCACCGACCGGCGCCAGGCCTCCTCCAGCACCTCGGTGAGCCGGCGCCGGTTCGCCAGCCCGGTCAGCGGATCGGTCACGGCCAGCATCTCGAGCTGCTCGTTCGCCGCGCGCAGCGCCTCGGTGCGCTCCGCCACCTTGCGTTCCAGGCTGGCGTAGAGCAGCGCGTTGTCCAGCGAGACGGAGAGCTGGCCGGCGATGAGCTGCACCGCGTCGATGCCGTTGACCGCGAACGCGTTGCGCCCGTGCCGGCTCTCCAGCACCAGCATGCCGCGCGGCTCGCCGCGGCTCAGGATCGGCACGATCAACATCGAGCATCCGGGTAGCGACCGCAGGTACGCGTCGCCGCGGAACCGGTCGTCGTCCGAGGTGTCGCCGATCAGCAGCGGCACGCCGGTGCGCTGCGCGTACCGGATCGCGGTCACCGGCAGCCGGCCCGCCGCCTCCGCCAACGGCACCACGTCCTCGTCCGCGTCGAGCAGGAACCAGCCGCCGGACTCCACGTCGCGCAGCACCAGCCGCACGCCGGTCGCGCCGGTCAGCGCGGTCAGCACCTCCGCCACGCGCTCCTGGAGGCGCCCGACGCGGGTGGTGGAGCTGAGCGCCTGCGACGCGCGCAGCACGGCCAGCAGGTCGACCGCGTCCGACGTGATCACGGTGCTGCCGCCGGGGGTGCGGCGGCCGGCGTCGCGCAGGAACGGGTACGCCGCGGCCAGTCGCGCGCAGACGCCGGTCGCGCCCCACTCGCCGTACCGGTGGAAGGCGTCGGTGATCAGCCGCTCGCCGGCGTGCCGCAGTCCCTCGCCCAGGTGGTACCGCCCGGCCCGCTCCGCGATCAGCGCGCGGTGCCAGGGACGGCGGCTCCCGGCCAGGTGCAGCGCCTCGTCGTAGAACCGGATCGCGCTGTCGAAGTCGGCGTCCACGGCCGCCCGCTCCGCCTCGATCAGCAGGTGCAGGTGGGCCAGGTTCGCCGGGCCCTGGGCGGCGCGCGCGGCCAGCCAGAACCGGTGGCGGTCCAGCTCGGCCAGCAGCTGCGGGCGGCGCGGCTCGCCGGGCCGCCGCAGCCGCCCGGTGAGCGCCAGGCAGCGCAGCAGGCAGCCGAGCTGGCTGAGCGGCGTCGCCACGCCGACCGTCATCGCGTCCTCGACCGAGGTGGCGCGCTCCAGCGCGTCGTCGTCGCCGAGGATCGCCGCCACCAGCGCCTCCGCGAAGAGCAGGTGGGCGGCCGCGATCGGCACGTGGCGCACCCGGGCCAGGTGGCCGGCCGCGGAGAACTCCCCGTCGTCCAGCGAGCCGGTGTTGCGCAGCGCGTGCACCAGTTGCCGCCAGCAGATCAGCCCGCCGGCGATCAGGTCGTTGCCGGTCCGGGCGGCCAGCGCGAGCCCGTGGTCCACCTCGGTGGCCAGCTCGTCCAGCGTGGCGCCGCAGTCCATCAGCATCGAGGCGCTCACCCAGTACGTGATGCCGGCCAGCACCTGGTCCCCGGCGCGCAGCAGCCCCTCGCGGGCGCGGCGGAGCTGGCGCAGCGCCTCCTCCAGCGGCTCGAACCACGGCAGCGCGGAGGTCGCGCACAGGTACCGGGCCTGCGAGGTGGCCGGTTCGTACCCGTGCGCCTCGCTCTCCGCCAGCACCTCCAGCGCGGCCAGGTATCCGGTGCGGTAGTCGTCGCGGGCCAGCACGGTGAGGAACATGACGTGCCCGACCGGGCCGATCAGCTCCCGGCACGGCCCGCCGCGCACGCGCAGCCGCACCGCCTCGGAGACCAGCCACGGTACGACCGCGGGCCGCGCCAGGTACGCGGACAGCAACATCTGGTTGATCAGCAGGCCGGCCGCCGCGGTCCCCGGGTCCGTGTTCTCCGGCAGCCCGTCCGGCGTCGACGCCCACGCGGACACCAGATCGACGCCGGTGTGCACGGCCTCCGCCAGGTCCGGCCCGTCCGGGACCGGGTGGCCGAGCGCGGCCAGCACGGCGAGCCCGAGGTCGCACGCCTCCGCCGCGCGTCCGCGCCGGGTCAGGCTGCCGGCCTGCAGCGTGGCGGCCGGTGCGAGCCGCAGCGGCGGGGCCGCGGCCCGGACCGCCTGGTAGACCGCGTCCGCCTCGTCCAGCCGGGCGAGGCCGATCAGCGCGGCGTGCCGCTCCACGTCGATCGCCAGCCGCAGCCCGTCGTCGTCCGGCCCGTCGCCGCGGACCAGCCCGGCCGCGGCGGCGAGCAGCTTCTCGGTGGCCGCGTAGTTGGAGACCAGGCGCGCGTGCCCGGCCGCGGCGACCAGCAGCCCGACCGCGCGCCGCCGCTCGGCCGGGTCGGTGACGTCCGCGGCCACCAGTTGGTACTGCTCCGCCGCCAGCCCGTCGCATCCGGGCTCCGCGGCCAGCCGGCGGGCCAGCCGCAGGTGCCGGGCGCGCCGGTCGGCCGCGTCCCGGCCGGTGTACGCGGCCTGCCGCACCCGGTCGTGCCGGAACCGCACGCCGCCGTCCGGCGCCGCGACCAGCAGCCCGTCCTCCAGCGCCGGGCCGAGCGCGCGCTCCGGGTCGCCGTCCGCGAGCACGGCCAGCACGCCGCCGGAGAGGTGACCGCCGAGGCAGGACAGGTCCGCGACCAGCTCGGCCGTGTCCTCGGGCAGCGCCGCGATCCGCGCGCCGAGCAGGCTCAGCACGTCGCCGTCGCCGATGTGCCGGCGCAGCGCCTCCGGGTCCCACCGCCATCCGCCCGGCCCGGGGGTCAGCACGCCCTCCCGGCGCAGCGCGTTGACCAGCACGACCGTGTCGAACGGGTTGCCGCCGGTGCGCGCGTGCACGGCGGCGGCCAGCCCGGCGCCGTCGTGCGCGGGCAGCCGCAGCAGCTCGGCCAGCAGCGCGCCGGTGTCCGCGTCGCCGAGGTTGGACAGCTCCAGCCGTACCGGTGGGTCGGGCATGTCCCGCCAGCGGTGAAGCAGTGCGGTGAGCGGATGGGCCGCGTCCAGGTCCGCGTCCCGGTACGTGCCGACCAGCAGCAGCCCGGTCAGCTCCTCGGCGCCCAGCACCTCGTCGATCAGGCTCAGCGGCGCCGGGCCGGACCACTGCATGCCGTCCAGCACCAGCACCACCGGCCGGTCCGGGCGCGCCACGGCCTGCAGCAGCTTGAGGCCGGCGCGGGCCAGCCGGGCGGTGGCGGTGCGCGGGTCCACGGCGCTGCCACCGGCCGGGATGCCGAGCACGGCCTGGAACTCGGGCACGATCGCGACCAGCAGCCCGGCCTCGATGCCGAGCGCGTCCCGCAGCCGCCAGCGCGCCTCGATCAGCTCCTCCTCCGGCTCGGCGAGCAGCAGCCGGGCGATCGCGGCGACCGCGAGCCGCACCGGGCTGACGTCCGCGCCGCGCCGCAACGCGTCGAAGGCCGCGGAGACGAACCAGCCGCCCGCGCCGGTGACCGTGGGCCGGAGCTGGTCGATCAGGCTGCTCTTGCCGACGCCGGGCGACCCCGAGACCAGGACGCAGCGGGTACGGCCGGCGACCGCGTCCCGGAACGCCCCGCGCAGCGTCTCCAGTTCCTCGTCCCGGCCGACCAGCCGCCCCGGGGGCACCAGCCGCGCCGGGAAGTCGTGCCCCCCGGGCGGGAACACCGCGCCGGGTTCCGCGGCCATCCGGCGCAGGTCGTGCAGCAGCCCCTCGGCGCTCTGGTAGCGGCGGCCCGGTTCCTTCTCCAGCAGGCGCGCGACGATCGCGGCGAACTGCGGGCCGGCGTCCTCCGGCGGCGCGGGCACGGTGGCGAGGTGGTGGCGGATCAGGTCGAGCGGGTCCCCGTCCCGGCCGAACGGCGGTGCGCCGGTGGCCAGCTCGTAGAGCGTGGCGCCGAGCGCGTACAGGTCCGCGCGCTGGTCGACCGGCCAGCCGGTGCGCCCGGTCTGCTCCGGTGCCAGGTACGGCAGCGTGCCGGTGATCTCCGAGTGGTGGGTGAAGCCCGGCCGCTCCTCCGCGAACGTGGTGGCCAGGTCGAAGTCGATCAGGATCGGCCGCCGCGGCGTACCCTCGGCCAGGATGTTCGCCGGGTTGATGTCCTTGTGCACCACGCCGCGCGCGTGCACGTCCGCGACCACCTCGGCCAGCTCGGTGGCGAAGCGGACCAGTTCCTCCGCGGGCATCGGCCGGCCGGCGCAGCTCTCCGCGAGCGTGGGCGCGTCGTAGCCGGCGATCGCCACCTGGTCGTCGCGCACGTCCACCGGCGCGGCCTGCTGCACGCGCGGCAGCCCGGCCAGCCGGTGCAGGATCGCGCGCTCGTGCCCGGCCCGGCGCGCGGCCTGCGGGCCGCGCGGCGTCTTGATCAGCACGCCCGGCTCGCCGGCGACCCGGACGATGCTCGTGCGCTCGCTGTCGTAGACGACGCCGTCCCTCATCGACGTCCCGATCGGCGGGCTCGCCCGGTTTGTGAGGTCTTTGCCGGAACGGCCGGTGCCCGTACCCGCCCGGGAGCGGGCACCGGCGCACGGCTCAGTTGACGACGGCGAACCCGCCGGTCCAGGTGATCTTCTCGCCGGCCGCGAGCGTGATCTGGAGGAGGGCGAGCGCCTCCAGCTCGCGGGCGCGCTTGAGGCCGCCGGCGTCGACCGCCTTCAGACCGCCGCCCTGGACGAGCGCGGCGACCGCGGCCTTGGCGTCCGCGTCATCGCCCGCGATCAGGACCGTGGTCGGGGCGGCGCCGCCGACCGAGCCGGACGCCAGCGTGCCGCCGAAGGTGGTGTTGAAGGCCTTGACCACGCGGGACTCCGGCAGTGCGGCCGCGATCTCGGCGGCGGCGGACCCGTCGGCCGGGACGACCAGGCCGTCGAAGGTCGCGAAATCGATCGGGTTGGTCAGGTCGACCACGACCTTGCCGGCCAGCTCCGCGCGGCGGGCCGCGACGACGCCGGCGACGGCCGCGTACGGCACGGCCAGCACCACGATGTCGCCGGTGACCGGCTTGCCCGCGTCCGCGCTGTTGAACAGCTCGACCGAGTTGCCGCCCTTGGCCGCGAGGCCGGAGACGGCCTGGCCCATGTTGCCGCTGCCGATGATGCTGACGTGCGCCATGACGCTCTCCCTCGTGCTCTTGGTTGTTGCTACAACCATTGCACGCACAGGTTGTCGCTACAACCATCTGTGGCACAATTGTGAACGTGGACACGCAATGGCTCACCCGCCAGCAGCTGGCGGCCTGGGTACGGCTGATCGCCGTGGTCGAGCTGCTGCCCGGCGTGCTGGACTCCCAGCTGCGCCGGGACTCGCAGCTCACCCACTTCGACTACTACGTGCTCGCGATGCTCTCCGAGGCGCCCGACCGGAAGATGCGGATGACCGAGCTGGCCGAGCACACCACCGCCACGCTCGCCCGGCTGTCCCACGTCGTACAGCGCCTGGAGGCACGCGGCCTGGTCGAACGCCGGCCCTGCCCGGGCGACAAGCGCGCCACCAACGCGCACCTCACCGAGGCGGGCTGGGCCAAGGTCCAGGAGGCGGCGCCGGGCCATGTCAACACGGTGCGCCATCACGTGATCGACGCGCTCACGCCGGCCCAGATCACCCAGCTGCACGAGATCACCGAGGCGATCCTGAACCGTCTCGACCCGGACGGGCGCGGCACCACGCTCCACCACCGGTACGACTGACGGACGCGGACCCGACAGCGCGCTTGCCCCGGCGCCGGGCGCGGATGGAGCATCGACAGACATGACGCTGTACGAGTCCATCGGGGGTGAGCCCGCGGTCCGGGCCGCCGTGGCGGAGTTCTATCGGCGGGTCGTCGCCGACCCGGAGTTGGCCGGCTACTTCGCCGGCGTGGACCTCGCCCGGCTCAAGGCGCACCAGCGCGCGTTCCTGGCCACGGCGGTCGGCGGGCCGGGTGCCTACCACGGACGGTCCATGACGGACGCGCACGCGGGCCTGGGCATCACCGGCGCGGCGTTCGACGCCGTGGTCGCCCATCTGGCGGCCGCGCTGACCACGCTCGGCGTGCCCGAGCCGGAGATCGCCCGCATCGCGGCCACGCTGGCTCCGCTGCGGGCGGACATAGTCGAGGACCGGATGAGCAACGGGTGACCTGGCGGTCGGGCAGGTCGCGGCGCACGCTGGGACAATGATCGACTGGGCCGGATTCATCCCCGCCGCGCTGCTCGTCTCGCTCATCCCCGGCGCGAACCAGCTGCTCGGCCTCGGCAACGCCGTACGGCACGGCTCGCTGCGCGCGCTGGCCGGCATCGGCGGCCGGCTGGCCGCGTTCGTGGTGCTGATCGGCCTGGTGGTGGCCGGCCTCGGCGCGGTGCTGGCCGCGTCCGCCACCGCACTCGAAGTGATCAAGTGGGTGGGCGTGGTCTACCTGGCCTGGCTCGGCGTGACCAGCCTGCGCGGCGCACTGCGCGCCGAGGCGCAGCACACCCGGTCCACCACCCGGCACGGCGTCGCACCGATCGTCACGCACGAGTTCGTGGTCGCGATCAGCAACCCGAAGGCGCTGCTCCTCTTCGCCGCGCTGCTCCCCCAGTTCACCGACACCACCACCCCCGGCGCCGACCTGCGGCTCGCCCTGCTCGGCGCCGCCTACCTCGCCATCGAACTCCTGGTCGGCCTCCTCTACATCGCGGTCGGCCGCCGCATCGGCGCCAGCGGCATCCCCGCCCGCACCCAGCGCCGCGTCGCCGTCGGCACCGGCATCACCTTCCTCGGCATGGCCGGCCTCCTCGCCGCCGACGACCTCACCTGACCCCCCGCCACCCGCCCCGCCCGCCCCGCCGGCCCCGCCCCGCCCGCGCCGCCCGCCCCGCCCCTCCGCGTCGATCTAGGGCGGATTCCCGCGGTCCGATCTCCAATCACGTGAATCCCCCCTAGATCGACGCGGAGGGGGGCGGCAGGGCGGGCGGGGCGGGCGGGTCCGGCGGGGCGGGCGGGCTGGGACGCGTGGGGCGCTGGGGAAGGCGCACGGCGGGAGCCGCGGTGTCAGTGACCACACGGATGCCGGCTCCGACCGGCGGACCGGAGCGGAGCGCCAGCGGAGTCGGAGGGGAGCCGGAGGTTTGCCCGCGGGAGCATGCGGGCCGGACCCGGCCGGGAGCGGGAAGATCGGGGTCCGGAGTCCGCGCGGTGCCCGCGGGCCGCACCACACCGGAACGGAAGCGGGGTCCGATCAGAAGCCGGAACCGGAGCGGGGTCCGATCAGAACAGGGTGAGGGGGCCGATCGGCTCCGGTTCCGGAAGGGGTGGCAGGGCGGGGATGCGGGCGCGGACCTGTGCGTGGAAGCGGCGGGCCAGGTCCGGGGCGTCCGCGTTGTCCGGGGTATGGATGAAGATCGTGGGTGAGCGGCCCTCGCGGAGCCAGTCCGCGGCGACGTCGACCCAGCGCTGCCAGCCCTCGACCGTCTCGTCCACCCTGTCCCGGCCGAGGTAGCGGATGATCGGCTGGTCGGTGAGGGCCCGGGTACGCAGCGGCATGCGCGGCTTCTTGGTCCAGGCCTCGCGCTCGCCGTCGCTGGTGGGGCGCTTCGCGAAGAACGCGGTGGTGTCGAACGGGACCCACTCGGCGCGGTGCGGGGCGAGCGTCTCCTCCAGCGCCGCCGCGGCGCGCGGGTCGTCGAAGAAGGCCTGGTGGCGGACCTCGACGGCGTAGCGATGGCCGGCCGGGAGGCGGTGCAGGAAGGCGGCCAGCGCGGGTACGTCACCGGGGCCGAACGAGCCGGGCAGCTGAATCCAGAGCGCGTGGACGCGCGGGCCGAGCGGCTCGATCGCGTGCAGGAAGTGCGCCAGCGGCTCGCGGGCGGCGGGGCCGAGCCGGTGTTCGTGGGTGACCGGTTTGGGCAGCTTGAGCACGAACCGGAAGGACTCGTCCGTCGCGGCGGCCCAGGTCTCGGTGGTCTCCCGGGACGGCGTGGCGTAGAACGTGGTGTTGCCCTCGACCGCGTCGCACCAGCCGGCGTAGGCGCGCAGCCGCTCCGCGGCGGTGGACGGGTGCGGCAGGAAGCGGCCCTGCCAGGGCTTGAGGGTCCACATCGCGCAGCCGACCGAGAGACGCATGGGGTGCACCGTAACAACGGTGCACCCCATGCCCGTGATCAGATGCGGCCGGTGCCGGCGATCCGGGCGGGCAGGCCGCGGCGGGCACGCTCGGCACGGACCGCGATCTCCACGATGTCCCACACCGCGGCGATCGCGAACGTCGCCATCACCGCGAGGCTCGCCCAGTAGAGCGGCTCGCCGCCGGGCGCGAGGCCGGGGAAGGCGGGGTTGAAGATCTCGCCACGGTACGCCAGCCAGACCACCGGCACGGCGACGGCCAGCGCGAGCACCGCGTTCGCGGCCGCGGTCGCCCGGGTGTAGCCGGCCCGGAAGACCCAGAGCGCCCAGGCGGCCTCCAGGACCAGGACCACGATGAGGTACGGCCACCAGAACGACCAGTTCGCCGGGTCGAGCACGGGCACGTCGGTGAACGTGAACTGCTGCAGCACCAGGCCGGCGATGAGCAGCACGGGCCACGCCACGTTCGGCACCAACTGGCTGGTGGCCAGCCGGTCCGGCTCGTACTTCGGCAGGTCCGCCGGCGTCCACGGGCCGGCCAGCGCACGCCGGCCCACGTCGACGCGCTCGATCACGGCGAACGTGGCGGTGGCCCAGAAGCCGAGGTGGGTGCCGACGGAGAGCGTGGTGGTGACGATGCCGCCGATCACCGGGCCGATCGCGGGCGACTCGATCAGCCGCAGCACGGTGGTGACCGTCACGACGATCGGCAGCACCACGGTGTACAGCATGATCATTAGACGGCGCCAGGCCGGATAGACCTCCGGCCCGATCAGGTGGCGGGGACGGTCGGTATATCGGTCGGCGAGCCGGTCGGGGTCGCCGAGCTCCAGCAGCGTGCGCTCGATCGCGGCCTCGCGCGTGTCGCCCGCGTCGACGCGGGCCTCCACCGCGTCCTCGATCGAGGCGCGCAGCTCACGGTCGAGGTCGGCGCGCTGACTCTCCGGTATGCGGCGCAGCGCGGTGGTCACGTACCGGTCGATGAGGGTGGCGGTCATGCGGGGCTCCCGGGGGTGTCGAGATCGGTGATGGCCTTGTCGAGGCGGGTCCACTCGGTGCGGAGCGCGTCCGCGACCGCGTCGCCCGCGGGGGTGGTCGTGTAGAACTTGCGCGGCCGGGCCTCGTCCGTGTTCCACGCGCTGGTGAGCAGGCCCTGCGCCTCCAAGCGGCGCAGCAGCGGGTACAGCGTGTTCGCCTCCACCTCGAAGCCGGCCGCGGCCAGCGTCTCGAGCAGCGAGTATCCGTAGCCGGGCGCCCGCAGCACGGTGAGGCTCGCGACGACGACCGTGCCACGGCGCAGCTCCTGCAGGTGGCTGGAGAGCGTCGCATCCATTGTCATGTCCACAACGATAGTGTGTCACACACACTATGGCAATGGCTTACAGCAAAGTGTGTGCCCACGGTGCCACCGGACGGGCGGCGCGCGCGTCTATCCGTACGAGAGAAGGGATGTCCTATGAGGAAACTTCTGCGCGCGGCCGTGGCGGTCGCGGCACTGGCCGCCACCGTCGTGGGCGTGCAGACCGCGCAGGCGGGCACCGACCCGGTGGCCGTGGCCGGCTACGACCTCGGCGACACCGCGTTCACCGACCCGGTGGACTGGCCGGACGGCGCGTCCGAACTGCGCGCGGTCGTGCACTACCCGCGGCGCTCCAGCGGCGCGCTGCCGGTCGTGGTGCTGCTGCACGGCCAGCAGTTGAGCTGCTACTCCACGGACGAGGCGGACTGGGGGTCCTGGCCCTGCCCGGCGGGCGTGCCGCCGTACCCGAGCCACCGCGGCTACGACTACCTCGGCCGCGCGCTGGCCCGGGACGGCTTCGCGGTCGTGTCGCTCAGCGCGAGCGGCCTGAACCACCACATGGGCGTGGCGCAGCAGCGCGCCCGGCTGGTCAACCGGCACCTGGAGCTGCTCAAGGAGATCACCACCAGCGGCGGCGTCCCGGTCACCGATCTCGCCACCGGGCGGCCGGCCGACCTGCGCGGCCGGCTGGACCTGACCCGCGTCGGCACCATGGGCCACTCGGTCGGCGGCGAGGGCGTCATGCACCAGGCCGCGGACAGCCAGCGCGGCGCGGTGCCCGCGGGCGTGCGCATCCGCGGCGTGGTCTCGCTGGCCTCGCCGGGACCGAGCGGCTTCTACGACACCCGGGTCACCACCGCGCCGATCGCGGTCGTCTCGGCCGGCTGCTGGGGGCTGGGCAGCGAGGAGTACACCCAGGCGGAGGGCGTGCACGGCTTCCGGACCCGGGTGGTCAAGGGCAACCACAACTTCTACAACACCGAGTGGACGACCGGCCCCGGCCCGACCGACGGCGACGACACCGAGTGCCCGGAGCAGACCGGCCGGCCGACCGCGGAGCAGCACCGGAGTCTCGCGGTCACCTACCTACGCGCGTTCTACGGGTACGCGCTCAACGGCGACCGGTCCGGCCTGCCGGTGCTGACCGGCGCGCGCCCGTTCCCCGGCGTGGCGACGGAGACGGTCACCTTCTGACGAGCGGCGTGCGCGGGGTGGACAACCGGATCGGGATTCATACACACTGATCGATGTTCCTGAGCCGGAGCGCGCGGGCCGGGCAGCCCGCGCGCTGGAGCGACCCCGCGCATCCCGCGACCCGTGAAGGAACCCACCCGTGCGATCACGACTCAAGCCCGCGCTCGCCGCGCTCATCGCGCTGCTGAGCGCCGCACTCGGCGCCGTCGTCCTGGCGCCCCCGGCCTCCGCCGCCGCACTGACCGAGATCACCTCGTTCGGGACCAACCCGAGCAACCTGCGCATGTACCTCTACGTGCCGGACACCCTGGCCGCGCGGCCCGGCCTGCTGGTCGCGGTCCACTACTGCACCGGCACCGGCCCGGCGTTCCACAGCGGCACCCAGTTCGACGAGCTCGCCGACCGGTACGGCTACATCGTGATCTACCCCTCCGTGACCCGGTCCAGCCAGTGCTTCGACGTCGCCTCCCCCGCGGCGCTCCGCCGCGACGGCGGCAGCGACCCGGTCGGCATCAAGTCGATGGTCGACTACGTGCGGGCCCGCTACCCCGTGGACGCCGGCAAGATCGCGGTCACCGGCGTGTCCAGCGGCGCGATGATGACCAACGTAGATCGAGCTAAAATGCACTAACGATGATCCAACATCGGGGGTGCAACCAATGAACATCACTGCACGGATGGCGTTATTGCGCGGCGAGTCGCCGATGCCCAGCGAGAAGCAAGGCGTTGGCTACATTCGTGTCTCAAAGGTAGGCGACCGCGGCGACGACCTCATTTCGCCAGAGCTTCAACAGCACGCCATAGAGACATGGTCCGTGAACCATGGGGTGCGTATCACAAAGTGGATTATTGAGTTGGACGAATCGGGTCGCAGCTTCGCTCGCCGCAAAGTGGCGGAAATTGTCGCCGACATCAAAGCGGGCCGCTACCAATACGTCGTCCTTTGGAAGTGGTCCCGCTGGGGCCGCAACATGCGTGAATCACAAATCTATCTCGGCCAGGCGGAAGAGGTAGGCGGCATCGTTCGCGCCGCCACTGAGGATTTTGACCCAACAACCACAATGGGGCGCTTCAGCCGCGATCAGATGCTTCTCGTGGCCCAGCTCCAGTCAGACATGCTCTCAGATAGCTGGAAGGAAGTGCATGAGCGTCGCCGCCGCTTGGGCCTTCCGCACACCGGCATGAAACACTGGGGCTATATATATGAGAACAAGTCATATCGGCCAGATCCCGATTTTTCGCCGATACTTGCGAACGCATACGAGAGGTATGTCGCCGGAGAGTCCCTTGGAAAGCTTCACAGGGAATGGAATGCGGCCGGCCTACGGACCACCAGAGGGAATCTGTGGTACCAGTCCACTCTCGGATCCATGCTCGACACCGGGTTCGCAGCCGGCTTGCTTCGGGAAAAGCAGAACACGAAGCGCAGCGGTAGAGGGAATCTTGCAATCCAGAGCTGGGACTCGTGGCGTATCGGATCCCACCAGCCGATTATTCCGATGTCCCTATGGGACGGGTACGTTGCACGGCGGCTCCAGCAGGCGGCGATGCCTCCGCGCTCACGCGTCGCAGCGTATAGCCTTTCCGCGCTCCTCAGGTGCGGGTGGGAGAACTGCAATAGCCCCATGACGATCCGTCATAGCAATCAGACACGAAGACTTCCGGACGGAACAAGCGAAAGGGTAAAGTACCGCAATTGGGCCTGCCGGGCAGCCTGGGAACGAAAGTCACATGCCCCCAATTACATCTCGCACACGCGGGCCGAAGCGCAAGTTCTCGCATGGCTAGTAAAGCAGTCTTCTCCCAATGTCGAGATCACCCGAGAAGCCAGGCGCGCCGCCGCGGCCCGCCAAGTTCAAGGAGAGACCGAGTCGCTCGACGCCGAGTTGGCGCGCCTCAAGGTGAAGCGTGCGCGGCTTGTCGATTTATATACGGATTCCGCGATTGATCGGAGCGACTACGATCGTGCGCGACATGATGTGGAGTCATTGATATCAGAGCTTTCCACACGATTGGCGACGGCGCATGCGCGGCGGAAGTCCACTGGCCCGGAGTTGGTCCGGGATTTCGGTAGCTTGCTTGACGAGTGGCCGCGACTGGCTCCACACAATCGCCGTGAAGCACTTTCTAGGGTTGTCAGCAAGTTTATTGTGCTGCCTCGAGGACTAACCGAGGCGGACGAGCGGGTACAGCCCGTTCCTCTATGGGAGTAGCAACATACATCCTCTGCTACTTTTCGTCGCATGCGGCGGCGCGATGACTACTCGAAGAACGCAGCATCACCGCAGTCTCCAATTCATCCAGGCAAGCGTCAACATGGGCGCGTGCTACGACTTCCCAGAATCGGCGCCAGCACTCCTCCCTGCTACCGATCCGACCAGACGCGCGCGAAGCTTGCTCATCTGTCACTTTGACCCCCGGCAGGCTGGCTCGCTTGTTGATGAAATCCAGAGTCAAGGGAACTCGCAGCCGGGTCGGTTGTCCACGATGCGGCTCAAATGGTTCGGGTTAGCGCATCATTTGGTTCGGTTTTCTTGTGTGAGCGTGGGCCAAGTTTCGGCAGGTCGCTGGCGTGACGCCTTGCTGCGGTGCTGCTTTTTCGTCGATTGGCTCATCGGCGGGAGGAGCCGCACCGCTGCGGGGCCGGGCTCCTGTAGCGCGGACCGCCACGCCGTCCGCTCGATCATTCGTAGCGTCGACATACCGTTTAATCGATACATGCCACAACGAACATCGATGTAAGCTGCCCGTGTAGTGGCCGACAGGAGCCTAGCTTTGCCTGGCTGGGCTGCCGCACGACGCCCGGGCCGATGATTTCTATTCGCGCGCTACGATGGCGATCAGATCCTCGTCTCCGCGAACGGGCCGTCGGTGACCAACGGTCGGACCTCGCCGTCGTAGCGGATGAACGTGCCCTCAAGTGCGAGCGCCTGGCTGTCGACGAACTCGCCGGTGGCCCCCAGCCACGCGGCGAAGTCCCGCATGTAGCGCGCGTGCGCGGAGATCTTCTCCGGCGTCTACTTCTCCATCGGCACGTCGCTGGCCGGGGCCGGCGTGCCGCGGGAGTGTTTGAGCAGCAGATACTTGGCCATCGTGCTCTCCTCGCGGAGCCGGGTGCGGATTCTCGGCGTCTCACCACAGATCGGTCTGTCGGCTCAGCCCCGCACGTCTCTCATCCAAGAACCGAGCAGCTCATGCAGGGCCTGCACGGCGGCGGCGGACTCCCGGGCGTGCACGAGCGCGCTCCGGGCCGCGTCGTTGATCTCGTCCGCCCGGCCCGAGCAGTGCAGCGCGCCCAGTCCGGTGATGACGCCCGCAAGGTCGTCCACGATCCGCCACGACTGCTCCGGCGGAATACGCCGGAGGGTGGACTCGACCTCCGCGACGACGTCCGCGATCGCGCCACCGGCCTCGGCACCGGACGGGGCGCGTCCGGGGATCGCCGATCGATGAGCCGGGAGACCCGGTCGGAGATGTCCTCCAGCAGCCCCGACGTCCGCGCCAGAACATGCGACAGCACGCTCGCGATGTCCCCGCCCAGCTTCGCCGAGTCCTGCGGGAAGTTGTGTATCGCCCCCGGATCCTGAAGCAGCGAGACCACGAGCGCCGTGCCGCTGAGGAACATGCCGATCCGCGACTGGGAGGACCCGGACGGCGGCTCCGCCATCGCCCTCGCGGCCGCGACGCCGGTCGGCCCCCAGTTCGCGAGCAGTTCCCCGGAGAGCCGCTCCACTGTGGTCGCGACGTCCCGGAACCGTGCCTCGAGGTCTCCGCCGTCACCGACGTGCCGCTGGGAGGCGAAGTCGTAGAGATCCAGCAGGTCCCGGGTCACCGACGGTGGCGGCGTGCTCCTGGGCGGCGGCCATCGGATCTCTTCGGCCTCCAGCGCCGCGTGCAGCAGGGCACCCACCTTGTGCAGGAACCGCCGGGGGTCACCGACGTCCACCGGACTCGCGGCGATTGGCGAGAACCGCGGGTCGCCGAACGGGATGCTCTGGACGTTGCGGTGCATGACGGTGACGATCGTGTGGGCGGCCGCGTCATGGTCCGCTTCCCGCCCGCGATCGAGAAGGACGGAACACTGCTTCCGCACCAACTCCAGGTCCGGTAGCAGCCACCGCAGGATCTCCTCGGGCTCCGGCGCGGGAGGCTCGGAGGATTCGATGGTAGTTCGATCCGGCCGAGTTACCCGTTCGCACCTGGGACGTCAGGCTGGTGGCAGCGTGAGCCGGTAGTCGTGGGAATCACCGTTGCCGCGTTGCGCGAGCCAGCCAGCGAGTGCTAGTTGGGGTAGGTCGCTGGAGAGCACCATCGCGGTGAACCTGTCGTACGTCAGGGCCCAGTCGGCGGGGTCGTCTTCGTTTCGCATCGCATCCGAGACGTGCTGCTCAAACCACGTAACGATATCGAAGTCGAGCAGCTGACCTTCGTCGTCTGCGGCGGCCGCGAGAGCAGCGGCCAAGTGAAGGCGGTAAAAGGCCCGTTCTCGTTGTAGGTGGGCTTCAGCTTCCGGTAGCCACTGCTCTGCTGTAACGAAAGTGGAGCCAGTGATAAATCCCCAGCGGTCGTCGTCGGTGGTGATGTCCGGACGTTTCGTCGCCATCAAGGAGTCCTTTCGGTGTTGATGGTGCCGTCGGGCCTAATTCTGGCGTGTCGGAAAAGCGGGCCGGCGCGGATGCGCCGTCCACGCTTTGCCGGATCGGATGATGCTCCAGGACGAATACGGGCTGCGGCATCCCGCTGCCCGTGCGCTCACCAGCTGGCAGGCCGAAGCCTTGGAATCCCTGATCATCGACCCGATCACCCCCGTACACTCCGTGGCCGTCCCGCGAGGGGTACCTCAAAGGACAACACCGCGCCCAAGCCATGCTCGACGCGGGGGTTCGTCGCGCACTAATCCTGCCTCACTGACCCCGAGGCCACGGCTTCGCGCCCTGGGTCACATGCTATTTCCGAGAAGGCCTCATCCGGGGCTGCAGCTCGCGCCAGGACTCGAGCGCTTCCCGACCCTTGCGTGCCGCTTCGACCGTGGCCTCGTCCAGCACGATCCAGCTCTGGCCTTCCGCGGCCGCAGTCACGCGCAGCTCGATCTGCTCAGGCGTCGACGCATCCGGGTCCTCGACGTGCTTGAAGGCAACCTTCCAGCGTGCGCGATCACCGACTCGCAGCGGCGACGGCGCGACATCGTCCTGCGTCCAGACCGCGGTCCGTTGAAGCACCTCAATGCCCGGGTTAACCCCGTTCTGTCCGGTCGGGAAAGACACGCCCTCGCTGAGCAGCTCAACGCGCACCTCGTCCAGATCGGCCGGCTCGCGTAGTTGCCGCATCAGGCGCGGCCACCCGCCTGAACCCGCCGGGTCACCGCCGACATCCTCGACCAGCGCTTCGAAGACGGGAGTCTGCTGGCGGTGCAGCGCGCGCTCGGCCGCGATCGCTGACCGGGTGGCCGCCTGTCCCGAAACCTTCGCCGCTGCTGCGGACCGCCGGGAGTACACCCAGGAGATGACTGCCGCGCCCACCGCGATGATCGTGGCCGCCCAGGCCGCCATCTAGCTTGACTCCACCGGTCCTCCACCGTTCACTCCCTACACGTGATGCACACCGTATCGATGCGACGCTCGGGGTCGGCCGCCCGAGCGCGTGCACGGCGCTGTCGGGGGCAGAGTTCTCCGCGGCCCAGCGATCACGCCGGCTCGCCAGCCCCGGGGCGGCGGCACGCCTCGGCACTCTCTTATCGCCAGCCGTGGCGCCGTTCTTCTTCCTCTGCGGCTTCGGCGGCCGCCAGAAGTCGTTGTTGCTGTTGTTTGCCGGCGATAGCAATGGATTCAAGCGCGGGTACACGCTCTTGGAGATGGGCAAAGAACTCGATGAGGTGCCGGTGGGTCGCCGCGCCGTGGTCGACGAGAAACGTGCCTGTTCGAGGGCTGGCGATGACCTGTGCGATGTCCTCAGGGGTGATGCCGCGCGCGAGCAGGATCGGGCCAAGGCTCTCGACGGCTTCGTCCTGACATCCGGCTAGCGCATCGATTAGGTTCTTGGTGCTGATCGCGTCGTCGGATAGGAGGCGGGTGGCCAACTCGCGGTCGTAGGCGGTGAGGTAGGTGAGCCAACCGCGGCTGATCCAGCGGCTGTCGCCGCAGCGTCGTGCGAGGCGTTCGCGGTGAGTTTGGGGGAGCAGCCGTAGGTGTCTTTGGCTCCCGCGAGGTTCGAACTGTGCATACCTGTCCGCGCTGCTGTCCTCGATACGGCGTGTGAACCATTGTTCGGCCATGTCGGGATCTTGCTCGGCAAGGTATCCGAGAGTTTCTGCAGCTCTGTACCGCTGGAAATCGTTGTTGATGTATTCGCAGCGTAGGCGAAGAAATGCCTCCCGCCAGCGCGGCATCCACCTAGCAGGCAGGAATGGGCCTTGATTGGTCCCTCGGCCGTAGCCGATATCGAAGGCGAGCGCGGCGCGGCCTGCAACAGCATCGTCGGAGTGGGACAGCAGGTGATGCCGTGACGCGTCGGACGCAGCGTTGAAGATGAGTTGATCCAGGATCCAGTCATCGCTGTCGTGCAGGCTCTGAAGAATCTGTGCACCCAGAGGAGTGATTTCGGGCAGAGGTAGCACGGCGGTGATTGCCGCGCGCCGCAAAGCGTCATCCCCCAGGATGACCGTCATGACTGTTTCGTCAGGCAGCGCGAGACCGTCGTCGAGGCAGCGCCGGAGTGAAGCGGTGACGAGGGGCGCGTGCTGATGGGCGACCGCAGCTTGGCACCAGGCGGGTGGGTCGATCAGGAGAGGACGCATGACGTCTGCGAGCAGGATGGTGGGATCGTGCTGGACTGCATGACGGCTGTACTTGGCCAGCACGACGGCTCGTGCACAGCCAGCTTGCGGCCCCATCCCTACAATCCGGACCGCGAGGTTGCGAAGCGCGGTGCTCTGCGCCTGCATCACCGTGTCGATGTCGCCGTCAAGGTACGGGTCGCGTTGCCCGACCAGATCGACAAGGTCGGTATCGACGCTGAACAGGGCCGGTCGGGGTTCGTCGGAGCGCCCGCGTCGTCGAAGTTCGTTGAGCATTCGGTTTGCGTGGAGGGCCACGCCTGGTGCGGCCTGAACCGCCTCGCGCAAGGATTCAATCATTGCCGTACCGCCGCGGTGCCCGGCCAGTCGTTGCTGATCAGTGACCCGGGCACCACCCGGCGACAGCCCCTCACCGAGACGCAGCCAGGAGCCTGCCAGATCGGTCAATGTCACCAGTGCCTCCGCCGGGCAAGGCGCGCCGTCGAGGCCATTGGCCGAGCGGAGCGCTCTGGCGACTTGTTCCCAGAGCCGCACCAGTTCCTCGAGGTGGTCGGCGGGCTCAACGCGATCAGCGAGAGTCGCTTGACCGGGCCTTCCGGGGTCTTGCCAGGCGGCACGGCCGTTTACGGCGAACACCGCTGAGAGCACCTCTGCGGATTGGACCCATGACTGCTCTGTGCGTCGACCGGCAAGCCAACGGAGCGTGCCGGTGAGGAGCCTGCGGCGCACCTCGAGATTCGTACCGATGTCGGGATGTATCCGGTTGGCAAGGTCGGTCAGCACATAAAGCGGATCTTGCGATGCGTGCCGATGTCCGTACGGGGTGTCATGGGCTAGATCGAGCAACGCAGCGATGGACTCCGAAGTAACCCAGCTTCGGACAGCGCTCTCGAGGAGGGTAACGGCATCGTCTCGTGCCGGATCCAACATTACCCCATGCACAGGGATCGGTTCACGAGGCGAGTTGAGCAGCTGCTTGGCCTGCGCGACGGCATAGCCGGCGGCGCTCTCGTCCAAGCGCGCGTACTCGCAGATCGTGTGAACAGTCTCTCGACTCCACTCGGATGGATCAGGAAGTGTCTGAATGAAGGACTCCACAGCATTGCGCGCGGATGACGAGCCGGTGGACAGGGCTACGTCTAGGGCGACGCGAGCGAAGTCGTGGTCGCGTCGGGGAAATGCTTTCTGAATCGTCGACCATTGGCGTTCTGGTCGTTGGCTGAAGAAGCGATGCGCGACTAGAGGCGCGCGCAGCGCAGGAAGCAATTGCCAGCCGTCGCGCGTTTCCTCCAGGAGACCATTGCGGGCGAGCCGGTGAACAACCGCGGTCAGTTGTCCGAGCGGAATTCCGATGAACGTGGCCATGGTCTCTAACGGCGCCGCAGTGACATATCCGACCGCGGCGATGCAGGCCAGCACATCAGGCTCGATCTCGGTCGTTGCGGTCTCATGGACGAATCTGATGGCGCTGTCCACCAGTGCAGATCCACTGACGACCGCGTCACTCTCGCCCTTAATGAGGAGGTTGGCAAGGATGATCGCCCAGCCGGGCCGGCCTTCGGCTTGGTCGAGGACGACGGTGCGGGCAAGGTGCCCGGTAATGCCAAGGTACTGAATGATGTCGTCGATGTCAGGCCGCGGCAGGGGCGCCAAGGTGATCGGTTCAGCGTGTGCGATAGTCCGCTGAAGATCGTCACTCTTGCTCGGCCAGGTACTAACGATGATCGAGAACGTCTGTCCCAATTGGTGGCGTGCGGCGATCAGAGCGGCGAGGACGTTGAGGCAGGCATGACCGTCGTCCACCACCACGGCTGAGGGACGCATCACCCGCAGGTCATCAGCGAGACTTGCTGCCGCAGCTGGCTCCAGGAACGTAACACCTCCTCCTAGGGACGCCAGCAGGCGCGTCTTTCCCACGCCAGCCACACCGATCAAAATAATGTCTCTAGCCCTAGCGATCATGTCGCGCAGCTGCTCCACCTCGGCCTGCCGTCCGATGAGGTCCGCCACGGCAAAACTCTGCGAAGGCCGCTCCGTCAAAGCCGACAAGTCGCCACGGACATCAAGGAGACGCTCACGCCACAAAGCATTGTTGACCAGTTGCTCCGCAAACCAGGTGCCGTCGAAAATGTGAGGCTCCGGGATGCCACGATCGGCACACAACCGGGTAAGGGTGCGTCGCTTTTGCGCGTTGATCTCACGCAGGCTCGCCACTACAACAAGATCGACCTGCAGCCCTTCCTCGGCCATCCGGGCTAGGCTGCCACGAACATTGGGCACCGGATCGCCAATAGTGGCCATCAAACGGCCCCGAGCGCTCAGATCCTCAGCATTCAACGGGAAGTAGATGTCTGCATCCCGGCCGAAATCGTGCCCGCCAGAGACCGCAGACAGGCCGGGGTAAACAGCCCTGAGGAGCGCACAAGCGCACTCTTCAAAAACGCGCGGACGATCAGGCGGGTGCCGCATCGTATCGCGGATTCTGTCGTAAAGATCCACCTGCTGACCCCTTCTCGCGCATGACTGCTGATCGAGCCACCGGCTGCACATGCTAACGACCGACAGGGACTTGTGACTCATGTGCGTAAGAGCCGGGTCGTTGTGGCGACGTCGCCGACCGTCTAAGCGGCCTGCAGACCCGGACGGGCGATGGAGTTGATCTGCCCGGCGCGTCCGCGTCACAGGCGTCTGCACTCCAGCAGGAGATCCGTGGAACGCGGTGCGAGCAGGCGACCGCCAAGGAGTAGCCGAGCCGCTGGCCGCGCAGCGCTGTGGCCAGTGTCGGGTCACCGCCACAGGCCTCGTCGCTCGCGACCCACCGACATGGCATTCCCACTGCGCGCGCCCCGTGGCGGAGGCGGCTCTACCTGGCCATCGTCATCGACCTGGCCTCATGCCGTGTCGTCGGCTGGGCGGTCACCGACCATCTCGAAACCGACCTCGTCGACGCCGCCCTGTCCGACGCCCTGGCCCGGCGCCCGCCCACCGACGGCCTCGTCTTCCATTCCGATCACGGTTGTCAATACTCCAGCGCCCAGCACGCCCGCCTCGCGAAGCGGCACGGCGTGGACCGCTTGTGGCGGGAGCGCTGGCGCGTCCGGGACTAACGCGAAGGTCAGCGCAGCGGCGTACAGCCCGTCCCAGTGCGGCGCGATCGTGCCGCACCAGCGGCGCACCTGGCTGGTGCGACACGATCTGGGGCGCCTACTACTCGGCGTCCGGCCAGGTAATCGGCTGGGTGTGCAGCAGGATGACGGCGTCGCGCTCGATCGGCCACAGCGGCCAGTTGCTGGGAATGGTCAGCCGGATCGGCATCGTCGAGTGGCCGTACCAGCCGTCAAACGGGTAGCTGGCCATCTGCAGCCCGTGCGCCCGGGCGTAGGTCTCCAGCGTCTCGGGAACCTCATCGACGTAAGGCTGGGTGAGCAGGAACGCGCCACGGCCGTTGTGCTGCACCCAGATCTGGGTGTGATCCATCCTGGCGCCGCGACACGCGGACGGCGCGGCGCACGAGTCCATCCGGTACAGACCGTGCACACAGCGCCCGGCATTGCCCTTGAACAGCAGCAACTGGTGCTCGAGAGCCCACTGCCGGGCCCGGGCGGCCACGTCACTGGTGCCGTACACACTGAACTCCTCGGCCAGCGGCGGCACCAGACTGAACCGGCTGCCCAGCATGGACGAGTCCGCCGCGTCCTGACGCGGCGGGGACACCGGGTCGCGGCCGCCGTCGGCGGTGGCGCGACGCCGGGCCTCGGTGTACGACTCTCCGGTGTCCGCCTGCCGGGTCCGGGTAGCCCGGGTCGACGCGCGCCGCTTCGAACTCTCGCTCATGATTTGATCCCTCTCAACGGAGTTCCACGCCCTCCGCGAGATTCGTCATGAGCCTGCGGTGAAGGGGTTGCTGCACACGCGCTGCGTCGGCGACGGCTTGTCCTCGTCACCCGCTCTGCGCGGCGTGGGCGCGCGATGCGGGCTCGGAAGCAGGCCGGGCGTGACCGGCCAGCTTCCACAGTAGCCCGACCGGGCAACATTATCGATCCTCGAACCGGCAAAACGATCGCTCCTGCAGCCGGGTGTCGTCGGCGGCGATCGGCCCGGCGAATACCCGGAATTCGACGTTCGAGGGCAGGTCGCGAGGGCTGGGGCGCACGCGGACATGCTCGGGTAAGCGACGTTGAGCAGGCGCAAGAGTCCTCGTCGACATACCAGAGGCCGCGGCAGCACTGGCCGGAGGTGCCCCGCCGCGGCCGCCGAGTTGGAAGTCGGTGGGCCCGTTGGCAAGCCGGGCCATGTCCTAACACATGGAGTGTTGCCAGGGCTTCATGGATCGCGTCGGCAGCCACCGCCAAGGCCGGATGTACCGTACTGGCCGGTCGTGAGGCTCGTCGGCGTGGTGGCCCCAGATCCCGCCGCTCGTCATCGCGCACACCGGCGAGGGGGTAAGACGCTTCGGTCAGAACGAGTAACCACATGGCGGCGGTAGCGACTTCCGTCGGTTCCTGAACCGGGCACACCTTCCCGCCCCGCATCCGATGGGCCTGCATGGTCAGTCAGGGTGGTTACGGTTCGCGAGGGCTTGCCGCCGGCGGTGTCCGCGTTGTTTGGCGCTGTCGGGGTCAGAACCGAGCGCGAGGCCGATCTGCTGCCACGTCGCACCGTTGGCTCGTGCGGCGTCGATAAGTCGAAGTTCGTCCTGGTCGACCTGGTGGCGGTACGCCTGCATGCCCGCGAGCGCGTCGAGGTAGTCCGACGGGTTCTTCGGCTCCTGGCTGGGGGTGCGGGTGGCGAGGCGTTCGTGCGCCGCGGTGCTGGAGGTGTACGCGGCGGGGTCGTTCGCGAGGTGCGGTGGCGGCGCGAGTGCAGTGGCCGAGACGGTGACCGTCGTGCCGTCATCGAGCAGTACCGCGATCTCGGTGTTTCCTGTGTCGGGGACGGCGCCGAGGACGGCGCCGAGGACGGCGCCGCGGCGGCCCTCGGGTTCTACGCGCACTCTGCCGTTGACTGGTGCACTTTCTGCCGGCTCCGTCACAGGTCAACGATACGTTGACTTCAGGAGGAACAGCTTGCGGCCTGCCGTTGGACGTCCGCGCCGGCCGGCGGCAATACCCTTTCGACGGTTGCGGTGGGACGGCGCCGAAGTCTTTGCGGGAGACTGAAATTTAGGCGCCGCCCTTGCACGATTCTACCGAGCCTGATCGCGGCACCGCTATCGGTCCGGGACGCGTGCCAGCCTTGCGGACGGCCGCGGATCAGATTCGCTGCCTTGGCCCATTGTCGCGACGTGACGCAGCGGCCGTACCGATGGTCGCGAACGAATGCGCCCACGACTACGGCGAACGTTCGTCGGGCGGCCGATGAGCTTACGTCAGCCCGGCAGCCTGACGGCCGCGATGATGGCCGGCGCTATGCGGCCGTGTCCGATTCTGCGGCCGTCGGGAAGAGTCGTGAAGCCGCATGTCTGGCAGAAGTGACTGGCTGCCCACAGGTGTTGTGCGGCGGAGATCGTCGCCCCGATACGTCGTTCCGTTCGCCACAGGACAGCACTCACCAGGCCGCCAGAAATCATCAACATCACGGCGGTGCAGGCGAGCAGGCCGACGCCGCCCGTGTGTTCGCCGGTCAGCGCCGACATGGCGGCAACGTATCCGGCCAGAGCGAGCCCACCGGCACCGGCGAGCGCGACGATCCCCGGCGGGACCCAAGACCCGAGGGCTCGCGGTGGCGCCAGCCGCGCGCCGAGGTCCGTTATCGACACGCCTGCCTGCGTGTGTTGCCAGCTCATGCCGGTGGCGCTCACGGAGGAGTTCTGGGATGAGAACGTCGCCCGGCTGTGCTGGTACAGCACCGGGACACTGACCAACGCGCCGCCGCATCCGCAGACAGCAGCACGCTGTGCGGGTGGAGCGGGATTCGGCCTGTGGCTCTGCGCGGTCACTGTGTGGCGTGGTGCCGGCTCGTACTTGCTGGACATCGCCTTCACCTCACCGGGTCATTTCGTGTTCGCGATTACTACGGTAGATGACGGACCTCCATGATCGACAATTGGATATGGGAATGTCCGTGCACCCGGCTAACGCGCAGCAGTCCTCCACCTGCGATGCGCTGCGACAGCATTACGAACCGTGGTAATGCGGCAGCGATGGCGTCGTAGAGTCGGGTTTGAGCCACTTTGGAAATGCGGTGTCGATGGATTGCGGCGAGGTACGCAGACGTCAACACCGGATTAGCCCGGTGCCTTGCCCGCATTGACCTCTGGGCCGGAGCCGCAGGCTGCCACCTCGCCGCGGTATCACCGACTTGAGCGCGACCGAGTGCGCCGCATCACCGCGCTGCTCGACCTGACGAACCGGATCGCGGCAATCGCCGTTCCGGCTAGTCGGACTGATCCTCTGGCCGCCGCAGGGGTCGCTATGGAAACTGGGCGGCGCGTGCCCGCCGAGCCTGCGGCCAGCCGGGACCTGGCCGCAGGCTAGATCGTCGCCGTCCCGTTCTTCGGCGCAGGTTTGGGCGGTGCTAGTTCGGGCCTCAACTCCGTTCCCGCGGTGGCCAGGGACCCGACGGCGTCCCGCCACCACCACAACGCCGTGCCGATACCGATGCGCGGGGCCGCCGCCGACAGGCCCGGCCCACGCATCTGCTTCACGTCCACGCCGGGAATCAGTACCGGAACCTGGCGGCCGTCCGACAACGGCACCCGCCAGGCGAACCATCCGCCCGCGTCGGAGTCGGGATCGCGTACCGGTTCTCCCTCGATCTGCGCCACGCGCCGCTTGACCGCGCTCACGTCCAATTCCTCGGCGCGCTCGCGTACATCCGCCAGCAGCGTGGTGAGCGCGACCGCGGCGAGTTCCGCGGTGGCACCCTCCATCTCATCCCCCGGTTTGATCATGAAGTGACACTACGAGATGTCGCCGTTACCGCACCACGGCGGCCGGCGCCAGGACCGCACCAGACCACTGGACCTGGCCGGAGCCGCGTGTCCTCGATCGTCCGCGATCGTCGTCCCTCATGCACGCGGGCAGCAAACCTCGATCGTCGCGGTCGTTGCGTGGGCTGTACCGCGGCGCCGGCCGGTCTGCGTCGGCGCAGGGCTTGCCTGAAAGGTGCGCGGCGTACCCGCACCGCTATGGCGAGTTGCCGGCCGCGGGTTGCCATGCTGAGCGGCTACGCCGCCAGCGCGGTCAGACGGGACATCGGACTGGCCGCGGGAGCACGTCGGCTACGACACCGCGGCGGCGCGGCGGCGCGGTGTTCAGGCGGCGTGATCGATCGTGAGCTGGACGGGTTGACGGTCGCGTTTGGGGTACGGGCGGGCCGGCATCGCAATGGTGACGCGGCTGCGTTCAGCCTGGGTGCGGCCCAGCCGGAAGACGTAGCGGTGATTGCCTGGGTGCGCGGCCGTGCGCGCGCCGAGCTGGCGTAGTGCGCCGGCGAGCCAGTCGGCGGGGTGTTCGCCCGGCGCCGGGGCGGCGGCGCCTCGGGCGACCAGGCGGGTGATGAGGCCGTTTCCGCCGCGCTCACCGCCGGTGATCTTCGCGGCGGAGCGGGCGATGACGCTGGTGCCGTCGGGCAGCAGCCACAGGGTGCGGGCGGTGCCGCGGCCGGTGTAGACGGCGCCGAGGGCCTGGTAGACGACGCCGACGTGGCCGGGCATGAGCAGTTGAGGGCCGGTGGGGGTGGCGCGCCAGCGTGGTAGCGGGTCGGAGAAGGCGACCAGGCCGCGTACGCCGTGCGCGGCGGCGTCGCGGAACATCTGGGCGCAAAACCAGGATTCGGCGTTGGCTGGCACTTCGTCGCGCAGCACCAGCCGGGACAGCTCAAGTGACTCGTGGTAGGGCACCAGGCCGGGCAGCGGGTTGGTGAGTACCTTGTCGTGCATGGGAATGCCGAGTACGGCGACCCCGACAAGCCGGCCGCCGGCGTACGCCGCGGCGTCGGTGGGGGCGTCGGGGTGCAGGTCGATCAGGCCGTAGCGGCGCTTGGCGTTGGGCCAGCTCCTTGAGTAGTGGTGGGCGAGCACGAACGCCTGGGCGAGGGGTTCTGGCAGGTCCACGACGCCGTAGCGGTCGGCGTCGAATCCGCCTTCGCTGCGGTGGCGCCAGCTGTGGGTGCCGCCGGTCCATCGTTGGCACCAGCCGCTGGCAGGCTCCCCCGCTTCCAGGGCGGGCATCGTCGTGAGCCTTCGCCGTCCCGCCGGGGTGGGGTTCATGCCGCCTCCGGCATGTCGAGGAGCGTGTCCTGCTCGGCGCACGGCGGTGCGGCGGCCGCAGGAAGGTGCCGCCACGGCCCGGTGGGTGCGTGCGCTGGGCAGTACCGCCGCGGGTCGCGGGTGCCGGCCAGCACCGGCGACCCGCAGTCGGGGCAGGTCGTCCAGCGCACGTCGAATCCGGTCGGGCCCGGTGCCGGTGAGATCAGGGAGAGCGGGCGCTGGTACTGGAACGCATCGTGCAGGTCGGCTTCGACGGCCTCGTAGGCGGCGACGGTCGCGGGTGCCATGCGCTTGGCGATCGCCAGGTCCGCGCGGGAGCCCATGATGCACACCCGGCAGCTGTTGTGTTCTCCAGAATCCAGCTGTCTCATGAGCCGGTTGAGCTTGCAGTCTGCGCGTGCGATTTGCGCCGCCGTTCACGATCAACAGTCGGCGATCGACGCGGTTGGTGTCGCTTCTACGACCATCTGCGTGCATCCTCGCGTCGACCGGGCGCGGATCACCTCGCGCTGTTCCCCCTCGGCCTAGGTGGCTCGCGATAGGTATGCCAGCACCTGTGCGCGTCGGCGCTTGCAGCACTTGCCGCTTCGCATGTACTTTCCATGTGGAAAACATTGGGGAGGCTGCCACATGAGCGGAATGACGAGTGGAGAAGCTGCGGAGGCCCTGCAGGTGGTAGGCCGGGGTGTGCGAACGGGGGCCGCTGTCGTCGGTCCTCGTAGTCCGACCCGCTATGTCCTGATAACCGGATTGCTGGCAGCTGCGTTGGGGGCGTGCTTCGATATCCCGGCCTCGCTGTGGGGAGTGGGTGCGATCCTGCGTTTCCCGCTGCCTCTGGTGGTCTGTGCGGTCTGGACGGTGTACACCCGGTGGGAGTGGCTGGCCCGGCCTCGGTGGGCGGGTTATGGGAGTGCGGTCGTCGTCGCGCTCATCGTCTTGCACGTGGCGGTTTTCGCCGTTGCGGGCGTTGCCGGCATGGCGTTGCGTGATGCGGGCGTCCCGGTGCCGTTCGCGATCGCGGGACTGATCTATGCCGTGCTGATGATGACGATCGTGGGTTTCGCCGCGCGCCGTCTCGCGGGCCGCTATGCCGATCGCCTGGCCAGGGAGCCTCGATGAGCAATGAGTGGGAGCTGAATCCGGTCATCAACACCACCACCCGGCTCGCCATCATGGCCGTGCTGGCGGGTGCGGAGGAGATAGAGTTCGGCGTCGCCCGGCAGGCGGCCGGTATTAGTGACTCGGTGCTGTCCAAGCAGGCTACCGCCCTGGAGAGGGCGGGATATCTGAAGGTGCGTAAGGGCAGTATCGGGCGGCGTCCGCGGACGTGGCTGTCGCTGACCGATGCCGGCCGGACTGCGATCCGGAGTCACATCGCCGCTCTGCAGGGCCTGCTGGCTCGTGCGAACGCGGCGGCATCCGATGCGCCGGGGTGACGCGGGTGGATGCCGGCCCGCATGCGTTGCCGTGCAGACCGGCGCCGATTCACGGCAGAGCTGACGCGAACACCGTGGTAGATCGCGTCAGTAGCCACTTCGGCTGCGGCGGCGATGCAGGCCGGGCAGGTGGTGGAGCTAGGGAGACGGCGGTGCGGCCCACCGTGAGCCCACCGCAGCTGGTCCGGGTACCGCTGGGCCGGGGTGCCTGCCGTGACGACATCCCTGCCCGGGACCGTGGATCAGCCCGGGTAGAGATCAGCCGGCAGGGCTCGGATCGGGTCGTAGGGGATCGTTTCCACGGCGAGTACAGGGCCCAACGGCGTACGAATCGTCTCGTCGATCTGCACCGTGCACCAGGCGCCGGGCCGGGGCTCGCCGTAGAGGGTTGCCCGGGTGCTGCTGGGTACCCGGTTGCAGTCGTGCGCGGTGTCCTCCGTTTCGGTGAGGGGAAGGATGAGTTCGTCGGCGGTGCGGGCCGGTCCTGGAACGAGGATGGTGAGGCAGTCGCCGTCGTCGACGAGGCGGGCTTCGCGGACCGGCTGGGCCGTGGTGAACAGTGCGTGCAGGCCGCGGTCCCATGCACGGGCCAGTGACAGCAACGCAGCTCCGGCACCGGCCTCTACGGTCGCGACGACGAACAGGAGCGTGATGTCGTACGGCTCGGTGCGAAGCTGCCGCAGCCCGGCCGCATCGACGAGGACCGGCACCGTAGCGCCGACCGGATAATCGGTAGCGGCCAGGACCTCGGCGTTCCACAGCTGGCCACCAGGCAGCTCTACTTCAATGGCGTCCTCCGCCACCTGGGCGCGCACCACGGCGGTGACGGTCTCGGCGCTGTTTTCCCGGGCGGTGGCCGCGTGCTGCCGCCAGAAGGTCCAGCCTCCGAGGGCGACGCCCGCGATGAGGAGCAGGGTTCCGGCCAGCGCCGTCAGCGCGTGTAGCTGGGGCAGCTGTGCCGGCCGTGGTGGTGTGCGGTGCCGGAGCGCAGTGCCGGTTGCCGGTGCCGGGCGCAGCCGGGCGACGCCCGCGGTGATGGCGACCAGCGCGAGCGGCAGCGCGGCCCGCCAGCCGAGGCCGCTGTCGTCGGTGATGATGCTGAGCGGCCACAGGACGGCGCTGGCCGCTGCGGCCCAGACCGCGGCCGGCCGGTGAAGGTAGACCATCACCGCGGCAGCGCACAACGCACCGACCGCGGTCGCCGTCACGGGTTCCGGCCCGCACGGGTCGGCCGCGGTGCACGGCTGCTCGGGCACGGTGAACACGGTGATCAGAAAGATCGACGCGGCGAC
The DNA here is from genome assembly GCF_031458235.1 of Catenuloplanes atrovinosus. NCBI lineage: Bacteria > Bacillati > Actinomycetota > Actinomycetes > Micromonosporales > Micromonosporaceae > Catenuloplanes > Catenuloplanes atrovinosus. Next base: position 4,918,678 of record NZ_JAVDYB010000001.1, read on the forward strand.
CGCGGCGATCACATGATCGGCGTACGGCCGAGGGCGCGCCGCCCGGTCCATCCGCACGACCGCCGACGGCGACAACCGGCCCGGGCCGATCATCGGGAGTCCCCGGCGGTCGCGTCCTGGCGCTCGGCGAGGACGAAGCGTTCGATGCCGGAGACCGGCAGGTCACGCCCGGTCGGTGCGAGATACCGGCTCGTGTACTCCTGCGCGCCGACGTGCTCACGCACGATCCATCCGTAGGGTCGCAGAAGTGTGGTGATCTCGGCGGGGTCGAGACCGAACCGCCAGATGTGCTGCCGGTCGACGAAGTCGCGCCGGGCGGGTGCGGCGTCGTAGTCGCTGGTGCCGTCGAGGTAGTCGGCGCGCAGATAGGTGAAGATCAGCCGGCTGCCGGGTGCGGCGGTACCGAGGAAGGCCAGCGTCCCGAGAACGGCGTCCTCGGTGAGGTACTGAGTCACCGCCTCCCAGACGAACATCGCCGGCTCCGCGGGCGCGAATCCGGCCGCACGCAGCGTGCCGGTCAGGTCGTCGGTGGCGAAGTCGATCGGCACGAGCGTGGTGCCGGCGACCAGTCCGGCCGGAAGGGCACGGGTTCGCTGGCGTTTGACGGCGATGTTCGCGGGCAGGTCGAGTTCCCAGGCGTGGGCGCCGGCCGGGGTGATGAGCCGGTACGGGCTGGTGTCGAGGCCGGCGCCGAGGATGACGTACTGCCGGATGCCGGCGTCGAGCGCCGCTCTGATCTGGTCGGTGGCATACCGTTTGCGGCACAGCACCCCGGCCCACAGCCCGTGTGCGCGGGCGTCGGTGGCGGCGACCAGCATCCGGTAGACCGCATCCCACCGGCAGCTTCGGGCGATCCAGCGCTGTGCGGTGGGCAGCATGCGGACCGCGAGCGGATCGTCGTACAGGCGCTGACCGGGCGGCCGCGCGTGTTCGGCGGCGGCGACGACCATCGGGCCGTACGCGGTCTGCGTGGCGGGATTGCGTGGCGCCATGGATGCGCTCCTTCACGGTGCGGGGTGAGGAGGTGCGGGTCAGTCGGTTTCGGCGAAGCGTTCGACTTTGTCGATGGCGCCGACGACCAGGACGATGTCGCCGTAGGCGAGCACGGTGTCCGGGGTGGCGTAGGTGAAGCCGCGTGGTGCGCCGGGGGCCGGTGCCTGGGGTTTCACGGCGACGACGGTGACGCCCCAGCGGCTGCGCAGCCTCGATTCGCGTAGCGGGACGCCGACGACGTCGCGGGGTGGGGTGGTCTTGATGACGGCGAAGTCGGCGTCGACTTCGACGTAGTCGAGGATCCGGCCGGAGAGCAGGTGGGCGACGCGTTCGCCCATGTCGTTCTCCGGGAAGACGACGTGGTGGGCGCCGACGCGGGAGAGGATGCCGGCGTGCTGGGCGTTGACGGCTTTGGCCCAGATGTCGCGGATGCCGAGGTCGGACAGCAGCGCGGTGGTGAGGATGCTGGCCTGGATGTCGGTGCCGATCGCGACGACCGCGCGGTGGAAGGCGGTGATGTCGAGCTGGTGCAGGGCCTCGGCGTCGGTGCTGTCGGCGGTGACCACGTGTGGGAGCCGTCCGGCGAGTTTCTGCACGACGGCGGGGTTGCCGTCGATGGCGAGGACTTCGGTGCCGCGCCGGTCGAGTTCGACGGCGAGGGCGGTGCCGAACCGGCCGAGTCCGATGACGACGACGGGTGCGGTGGGTGTGTCAGCCAACGATGGTTCTCTCCTCGGGCAGTTCGTAGCGCTGGTCACGGTCGCGGAGCGCCAGTGCGGAGGCCAGGGTCAGCGGGCCGATCCGCCCGGCGAACATCAGCACCACCAGCAGCAGATGCGCCTGCGTCGGCAGGTCCGCGGTGATGCCGGTCGACAGGCCGACGGTCGCGAACGCCGAGATCGTCTCGAACAGCACCGCGTCGAGGGTGTGCGTGGTCACGGCCAGCAGTGTGAAGGTGGCGGCGATGACCGTGCCGACGCTGAGCAGGGCGATCGCCAGGGCCTGGCGCTGGTTGGTGGCGGGGATACGGCGGCGCCCGGCGTTGACGTGAGCCCGGCCGCGGATCTCCGACCAGAGCATGAAGGCCAGCACCCCGAACGTGGTGACCTTGATCCCGCCCGCGGTGCCGGCGCTGCCGCCACCGATGAACATCAGCACGTCCGTGGCGAGCAGGCTCTCCGGCCGCAGCGCGCCGATGTCGACGCTGTTGAACCCGGCGGTCCGCGCCATCGCGGAGGCGAAGAACCCGGCCAGCAGCCGGTCACCCGGTGCAAAGGCGCCGAGGGTACGGGTGTTCGTCCATTCCGCCGCCGTGAACACGGCCGTGCCCGCGGCGAGCAGGACCGCAGTCAGGGTGACGGTGATGCGGGTCATCACCGACCAGCGGCCCGGGCGCCGCCATCCGCGGGCGAGCTCGAAGACGACCGGGAAGCCCAGACCGCCGACGATGACCGCCGCGGCCACGGTCAGGCAGATCCACGCATCGCCGGCGTAGCGGACCAGGCCGTCGGCGTGGAGAGAGAACCCGGCGTTGTTGAACGCGGAGATCGCATGGAACACACCGCTGTAGAGCGCATCCGCCGGTGCGAGCCCGTAGCCGGTGATCAGTCTGATGGTCAGTACAGCGGCGACGAGGGCTTCGGTACCGAGGCTGAACAGCACGATGCGGCGCACCAGCCCACGCACGTCGTGCAGGCTGAGACTCTTCGTCTCCGCCTGCGCCAGAAACCTCGCACGCAGCCCGAGCCGGCGGGACAGCAGCAGGGTCAGCATCGTAGCCAGCGTCATGATCCCCAAGCCCCCGGCCTGGATCAGCAGCAGGATGACCGCCTGCCCGAACGGCGACCAGTGGGTGCCGGTGTCGACCGTGGCCAGGCCCGTCACACAGACCGCGGACGTCGCCGTGAACAACGCGTCGACCAGCGACGCAGGTTCATCCGACGCGGTCGCCCACGGCAGGCTCAGCAACCCGGTGCCGGCCGCGACCGCCGCGCCGAACCCGACCGTGATCACCTGGGCGGGATGCCGGAACCGGTCGGCTCGCCGCCGCCACGCGCGTGCTGGCCCGGCTAGGATTTCGCGTCCGCGCCGGGTCAGCATCCGGTGCGGCGTGGTGATCGCAACGGCAGCCTCGCCCGCCCCGGCACGCACCGCGGCTCAAGTCGGCCCGAGGCGGGGTCACGGTAGACCGGTGCCGGTGATATCGGCGTACACGGTGGCAGCAGAGACATGGTGGCGGGGCTTCCTGTGGGCACGATGAATCGAACATCGCCGACCAGGCTTCCCGGCACACCTGCGCGCAGCGTATCAGCGGGACGCCTCCGAGACGGGCAGCATGGCATGCCGGCGGGACCGGCCTCGGGGACGCCGCGCGGTGAACCGCCCGACACGAATCCGGTCGGCCGCGCTGTCACACAGCTCAGTGACAGGCTGCCCGGACGTCAGCCCCGCGTGCGTGATGACGCCGTCGTCGGGCCGACCGCGAGGAGTCGAGTCGGTTTCTCAGTCGCAACTCTGCTGGCCCTTGGCGAGGACACTCATTCACCCGTCGAATTGCCGGCGCTCGTGCGCCATGGCGGCAGGCCAGCCGGCGCGACGATCAGCAGCGTGACAAGGAGCGGCAGGCGGTCTACAGTGCACGGCAATCGATGTCGTCTGATGGTGTGCCGGGAAGTCTGGTCGGCGTCGGAGTCATCATGCGCGCCACTCGAGTGCTGCGATGGATTTTCTTGTGCGGTGCGGTCTGCCCCGTGCTGCTGCTCGTCGGTCTGCTGTGGGGCGGTGCGACGCGGGACGGCTATGACCAGGTGCGTCACGGCGTCAGCCAGCTGACCTCGGGCGACGGCAACGTTCTGATCCGGCTGCTGTTCGCGGTCTGTGGGGTGTTGCTGCTGGTGGCGGTGCTGATCGCTGGCCGCCGCCCGATGCCGGGGCCGGTGTGGCAGTGGCGCCTGCTGGGTGTGGTGGCGGCGGGGTTGATCGTCGCGGGGGTGTTCCCGACGGATCCGGCCCTGGGATATCCGCCCGCCGCCTCAGAAGCGATCACCGTGGCCGGGGCGGTGCATCAGGTGGGCGGCACGATGCTGTTCGCCGGGATGATCGCCGCAGCCGTCGTGGCCGGTCGAGATGCCCGGCGGCGCGGCCGGTTCCGGTGGGCGGCCGTGTGTGTGGCCGTGGCTTGGGCGGTGGCGGGGCTGGCGGTCGCGGCGGGGATCGTGTTCCGGCTGGTACAGCGCGACATCATCGGCACGGGGCCGGCCGGGCTGCTGGAACTGCTGTCGATGGCGTGCGGACTGTGCTGGGTCAGCGCCGCCATGCTGCGCGACAGGTCGTCGTGGGCGTACGCTGACGGCCGGTGAGCCGGGAAGTCTGGTCGGCGCGACATTTTGCGTGCGACGAAAGGGCTCACCCATGAAGGTTCTGATGCTGACGCTGGGCACCCGCGGCGACGTGCAGCCGTTCATCGCCCTCGCCCACCACCTGCGGCACCGCGGTCACGAAGCGCTCATCGCGGCACCTGCGCGGTTCGCCGCACTGGCCGCCGTCCACGCCGTGCCCTTCGCTGTGCTCGACGACGGGCCGCTGCGGGTGCTAGACGACGGTTCGGGCGTCGAGGACGTCGCCAAGGGCGGGATCCGGGGGAAGGCGGCGCTCATGCGGCGGATGCCGGCGATGTTCGGCCGGGTCCTCGACGACTGCTGGCAGGTCGCCTCGACCGGCGAGGGTGCCGGCGCGGACGTGATCGTGCACAACGGTCAGGTGATCGCCGGGCAGCACGTGGCCGAGAAACTCGGCGTGCCCGCCGTGCTGGGCCTGCCTCTGCCGATGTACGTGCCGACCCGTGAGTTCCCGTGGCCGGGCCAGGACGTCTCCGACCGGCTGCCGGGCCGGCTGAACCGGGCCACCTACGCCGGGATGCAGGCGCCGGCGCTGATGTTCGGCCGCACCGTCGACCGGTGGCGTGCCGGGCTGGGCCTGCCACGGCGGCGCGGCCGGCACGATCCGGCGCGGCGCCCCGACGGCGGGCCGGCGCCGGTGCTGCACGCGATCAGCCCGGCGGTCCTGCCGCGCCCGGCGGACTGGCCCCCCACGGCGCAGGTCACCGGCTACTGGTTCACCCCACCGGCCACCACCACCGCCGGCGGGGCTGTCGAACCGCATGTGCGGGCGCTGCTGGACGGCCGGCAGCCGCCGGTGTTCGTCGGGTTCGGCAGCATGGCCGGCCCGGCCCCGGCCGCCGCCACCCGTACCGTGCTGCAGGCCCTCGATCTGGCGGGCCTGCCGGGGGTCGTGGCCGGCGGCTGGGGTGGCCTGCAACGGTTCGTCTCCGACCGGCATGCGTTCGTCGCCGGTGATGTGCCGCACGAGGTGGTGTTCCCGCGGTGCGCGGTGATCGTCCATCACGGCGGTGCCGGGACCACCGCGGCCGCCGCGCGTGCCGGTGTCCCGCAGGTGATCTGCCCGTTCGTGGCCGACCAGCCGTTCTGGGGCCGGCGCATGCACCGGCTCGGTGTCGCCCCGCCACCGGTGCCGCAGACCCGCCTGGACGCGGCCGCGCTCGGCGCCGCGATCCGGCAGGCCGCCCGCGACGCGGGGATGGCGGAGGCGGCGCGGCTGCTCGGCGAGCGGATCCGCGCGGAGAACGGTGCCGCGGACGCTGTCGACGCATTGGAGCGGGTCGTGGGCGTGCGCCGGTGATCTGTGCCGCTGCACCGGCCGGCCGGTCACGGTAGGTTGGGTGCAGGTGTGCCGGGAAGGCTGGTCGGCGATGGTTTCGTCGTGCCTTCCTGAGGGAGTCTCATGTCCGGTGTGCCGCCACGTCCCGCCCGTCACCTGTTCGGCCGCCGCAGCTGGCCCGAGGCCCGGCGGATCGCCGAGATCCTGCGCGCGGAGACCGTCGGCGGCGCGCTGCTGCTGGGCGCGGCCGTGCTGGCGCTGCTGTGGGCGAACTCGCCCTGGTCGGAGGCGTACCGGACGCTGAGCGAGGTGACAGTCGGCCCGCACGCGCTGCACCTGGACCTCACGCTGGCGCAGTGGGCCGCGGACGGTCTGCTGGCGATCTTCTTCTTCGTCGCCGGGCTGGAACTCAAACGCGAGTTCATCGCCGGTGACCTGCGCGACCCGCGCCGCGCCGTCATGCCGATCGCAGCCGCGGTCGGCGGCATGGCCGTACCCGCCATCATCTACACCGCGATCAACGCCACCGCCGATGGTGGCGCGCTGTCCGGCTGGGCGGTGCCGACCGCAACCGACATCGCCTTCGCACTCGCCGTCCTCGCCGTCGTCGGTTCGCATCTGCCAGCCGCGCTGCGCACGTTCCTGCTCACCCTCGCGGTCGTCGACGACCTGCTCGCCATCCTGATCATCGCGGTGTTCTACACCAGCTCGCTGCAGCTGCTTCCGCTGGCGGCGGCGCTGATTCCGCTGGGGCTGTTCGGGTTCCTGGTGCAGCGCCGGGTCCGCTCCTGGTGGCTGCTGCTGCCGCTGGCCGCCGCCGCGTGGGCGCTGGTGCACGCCTCCGGCGTCCACGCCACCGTCGCCGGCGTCCTGCTCGGCTTCCTCGTCCCGGTCGTGCGCCGGGCCGGCGGCGACGGACCGGGCCTGGCCGAGCACTTCGAGCACCGCTGGCGGCCGCTCTCGGCCGGCGTGGCGGTGCCGGTCTTCGCGTTCTTCGCCGCCGGCGTCTCGGTCGCCGGCGCGGGCGGGCTCGGCGCGACCATGGCCGACCCGGTCACTATCGGCATCATCGCCGGGCTGGTGGCAGGCAAGGCGGTCGGCGTGCTCGGCGCGACCTGGCTGGTGCAGCGGTTCACCCGATCCACGCTCGGCGACCAGCTCGGCTGGTGGGACGTGCTGGGCCTGTCGCTGCTGGCCGGGATCGGGTTCACGGTGTCGCTGCTGATCGGCGAGTTGGCGTTCGGCGCCGGCAGTGTGAAGGACGAGCACGCCCGGATCGGCATCCTGGCCGGCTCGTTCCTCTCGGCGCTGCTGGCAACCGTGGTGCTGCGTGTGCGCAACCGGCATTACCGGCGACTGCGCGAGATCGAGGAGCGCGACGCCGACGCGGACGGTGTGCCGGACGTGTATCAGGGCGAGTCGCGGGCCTGACACTTCCCCGCCGGTGTGGGCGGGAGTACGGTGGCCGATAGGTGTGCCGGGAAGTCTGGTCGGCGGTCCTGATCCGCTTGCGACCGAAGGGCTTCCTCCGATGGACGAGTCCGTGCTGCGCACCATCAACCTCACCAAACGGTACGGCCGGCTGACCGCCGTCGACGACCTGACCCTGGACGTCGGCGCCGGTGAGGTCTTCGGCTTCCTCGGCCCGAACGGCGCCGGGAAGTCCACCACCATCCGCATGATCCTCGGCCTGGCCCGCCCGACCGCCGGGCGGGCGCTGATCGCCGGCGTCGACGCGGCCGACGTGGCCCACGCGCACCGGCATCTGGCGTACGTGCCGGCCGACGTGGCGCTGTGGCCGCAGCTGACCGGCGCGGAGATCCTGCACCTGCTCGCCTCCACCGGCCCGGGCACCGACCTCGCCTACCGCGACGCCCTGGTCGAGCGGTTCGACCTGGACCCGTCGCGAGCGGCGCGTACCTACTCCACCGGCAACCGGCAGAAGGTCGCGCTGATCGCGGCGTTCGCCACCCGCGCCCCGCTGCTCGTGCTGGACGAGCCGACCAGCGGCCTGGACCCGCTGATGGAGCAGCAGTTCCGGGCCGCGGTCGCCGAGGCGCGCGAGCGCGGGCAGAGCGTCTTTCTCAGCTCGCACCAGCTCGCCGAGGTCGAGGCGGTCTGCGACCGAGTGGGGATCCTGCGCGCCGGCCGGCTCGTCGAGGTGGCCTCCGTGCCCGCGCTGCGGGCGCTGCACCGAGCCGAGGTCACCGTCAGCTACACCGGCCAGCAGCCCACGCTGACCGCGGTGCCCGGCGTCGATGGTGTGCAGACCACGGGCGAGGGCCGGCTGCGGTTCGCGCTCACCGGTCCACCCGCGCCCGCACTGAGGGTGCTCGCCGCCGCCGACGTGACCGCGCTCGCTGTCCGCGAACCCAGCCTCGAGGAGATGTTCCTCGACTACTACGGCACGGAGAACGGACGATGACCGCCCCGGCGCTCACCCTCCCGGCCCGGCCGGGCGCGGCGGTCACCGGGCTCGCCGTCCGGCAGATCCGCCGTGGCGGCGCGATCGTTCTCCTGCTCGCCGCCGGCATGCCGGCCCTGGTCACGGCCACCTACGACGGGCTGACCGCCGATCCGGCCGCCGCGGCCGGGCTGACGCGGATCGCGGCGAACCCGGCCATCCGCACCCTGTTCGGCACCCCGATCGCGCTCGACCACGCCGGCGGCTTCACCGTCTGGCGCATCGGCACCGTCCTGACCGTCATCCTCACCGTCTGGGCCACGCTCACCACCACCCGCGTCCTGCGCGGCGAGGAGGAAGCCGGCCGCTGGAGCCTGCTGCTGGCCGGCCGATCTACGCCGCGTGCCGTCTTCCTGCAGCACCTCGCCGTCATCGCGGCCGTCCCGGTTACGGCCGGCATCGCGGTCACGGCCGCGCTATGGACCGCCGGGCCAGACCTGGCCGGGGCGATCGTGCACGGCGCGGGAGTCACCGCTGCAGGGCTCTTCGCGGTCGCGGTCGCCGCCCTCTCCGCGCAGATCTTCCCGGCCCGGGCCCCGGCCACCGGCACGGCGATCGCCGTGCTCGGCGCAGGCCTGCTGCTGCGCATGATCGGCGACGGGCTCACCGCGCTCGGCTGGCTGCACTGGCTGTCGCCGTTCGGGCTGCTCGCCCTCAGCTCCCCGTACGGCCGCGACGATCCGCTACCGCTGCTGCTCCTGACCGCCGCCGCCCTCGCGATCGCTGCGGCCGCGCTTGCCGCCGTTGGCCGGCGTGACCTCGGCGGTGGCCTGACCGCACCGGCAGCCGGCCGCGCACCGCGGCGGTGGCTGCTGGGCGGCCCGGCGGCGTTCGCGGTGCGCCGAGCGATCGGGCCGGTGCTCGCCTGGACCGCCGGGATCGGCGCCTACTTCCTGCTCATCGGACTGACCGCCCGTTCCGTCACCGAGTTCCTGACCGGCAACGCGGTCTTCGCAGACGCGGCCGCGCAGGCCGGATTCGCCGGCATGCACACCGTGGAGGGCTTCACCGCCAGCCTCTTCGCGCTGCTCGCCCTCCCGGCCGGCGCGTTCACCGCGGTCCGGATCGGCGCGTTCGCCGCCGCCGAGACCGACCGGCGCCTGACCCCGCTCGCCGCCGCGCCACTGACCAGGACCCGCCTGCTCGCGGCCGAGACCGCCGCGACCACCGGCGGCGCGCTGATCCTGCTCACCGTCGCGGCGCTGGCGACCTGGGCGGGCGTGACCGCGGTCGGAGGCGGGCTGACGTTACCGGCGGCGCTGGCCGGCACGTTCAACACGCTGCCGATCGTCGCGCTCAGCCTCGGTGCCGCCGTCCTGGCTCTCGGCGGGGCACCACGCGTGACCGTCCTCGCCGGCACGCTGCCAGCCACCGGTGGCTTCCTGCTCCAGGTCCTCGCCGACGCCACCGGCGCACCCACGTGGGTGAGAGAACTGTCGCCGTTCCCGCATCTGGCACCGGTACCCCTCACCGGGGTCGCCTGGCCAGCTGCCGTGACGATGACAAGCATCGCGGTCGCGCTGGCCGTTGCCGGAACGCTCGCCTACCACCGCCGTGACCTGCGCAGCTAACGCGGCCATACCCGGCCCGCAGGCTCCGAGTCGGCGTCACCCTCGTGGCCTATGGCCGTGCGGCAAGCGGGATGACGATGGAGGAGTGGTGCTGGGCGAGTTCGTCGCGGAGCGCGATGTTGTCGTGGTGGAGTGCGGCGATCGTGGTCGCTGCGGCGGCGAGGCGCTGCTGAAGGGCAGCGCATTCGCGGGTCTTACGGCCAAGCTGCGCGCGTAGCTGGTCGAGTTCCTCCGCGCTGGTGCTGGACGGCGCAGTGTCGTGGTGTGCGGCGACGGCGCGGTCCCATGCGGTGAGCAGGTCGCGTGCGCGGTTCATGGTGGCCCGGCTGACCCCGGCCTCACGGTAGACGTTTTCCTTGGTGAGTTTGCCGTCGGTATGGCGGGCACGGCCTCGTAGCAGGCGGGTCATCGCCTCGCGCAGGGCTTGCTCGGTGGCAGGGGACACGGTCATCGGGTGGCCTTGGCGATGACCTGGTCGACGTCGTCGAGTTGCCGTTGTAGTGCGGCGTGGTGGCCGGGTGCGAGGCGGGGGTTGTCCAGCAGCGTGAGCAGGCTGCGGCGCTCGGTTCGCCAGATGGCGGTGTGTGTGCCGGTGATGAGGCTGTTGGCGCAGCGGCCGGGCTGCATCGGTCGATGAGCGGGCCGCGGTGGCCAGGTGGCACGATCGCGTTTTCCAGGCATTTCGCGCCGGCGGGGTCGGCGTCGTCGAACAGGCAGTGGTTGAGGGTGCCGAACCGTAGCGGGATGCGCGCCTTGCGGAGCAGGTCGTGTGCGGTGCGGGCGTCGCCGTGGCGGGCGAGCGCGGTCTGGCGGATCTCCCGGAAGGTGCTGGCGAGGCGTTCGGCGGCCGGGCCTGAGCCGATGGTGGGGCCGGTGTGGTGGTTGTCGTAGAGCTCGTGCAGGTGGGTGAATCGGGCGTGGTCGAGTGCGGTGTCCAGCAGCGCGGCCCAGGATGTGTCGGTGGCGGCGTAGCCGGGTGTGGATCGGTTGGCCAGTGCGCGGACGGCGACGTGTTTGAGCGGGATGCCGAGGGCGATCTCGGAGCTGGGTTCGGTGCCGGCGAGCGTGGCCATGGTTTTGCGGAACATGTGCGGGGCGATATGTCCCGCCGGGATGAGCAGCCCGGTTGAGGTGCTGGTGGCGTTGACGTGGGTGATGAAGCTGTTGACGATGGCGCCGCTGCTAAACCCGGAGGTGCGCGGCTGGTGCGCGAGCCGGCCGGCGCGGTCGTTGACGTTGCCGAAGACCAGGTCGGGGTGGGGCCTCGCCGACCGCGCGGTCAGCCAGCACCTGGCGAAACTGCGCATGTCCCGGCTGGTCACCGCACGTAGGCAGGGAACGTTCATGTTCTACTCGGCCGCCGACGACCACGTGCGGCGGCTGCTGGCCCAAGCGCTGCATCACGTCGACCACATCGATCCGCAAACCGCCGAGGACACCACGGCACCCACCGTCGCACCGCGCGTAGCCGGTCAGCCGGCCTGACCGCCGCGCAGCACGGGGTCGACGCGGCGCGGCCGTCACCGACGTGAACCCACCCGCGCAGCCCACGCGGTGGCAACGGACTGCGCGCCCGCGGCCCCCGCCATCGGTTCGCTGATAAGCAGGTGGCTGACCTGGTACGTCATCGCGATCACTCACCCCGAGACCTACGCGTCCCGGCGGCCCGCCGCGAACAGGTGACCGTCGAGGTCCGCGTCATCGGCGGACTCCCGTCTCGACCAAGCCGATGCTGTCCCGCGCCCGCAGCCGCTGACGCTGAACCGATCCACCCGGGGCTGTATCCGGCGAATGTCGCGGCCAGCACCGGCTCCGGGGCGGCTGGATCCGGTGCGGTGACGAAGCCGGGCGAGCAGATCGGCAGGGGCGTCGGTGGTACTGGGGCAGGCGGGCGCGCGGGTGTCGTGCGGGCCCGCCTCCTTCGGCCGCGACGGTGCCGTGCTGCTGCGGCCGGTGGCGATCAGGCCGGCGATGCGGAGTGTGGCGCGGGATTGGTGTAGACGGATACGTGGGTGTGCGCCCGCGGGTCGAAGGGCCGGCCGGTCAGGTCGCGGTGGCGGCCGGTGAGGGTGAGGCCGGCGGATTCGGCGAGCAGGTCCAGTTCGGCGGGCAGGACGTAGCGCAGCCGGTTGGCGATGACGCGGGGCTGTCCGTCGGTGTGAGTGATGCGCAGCGTCTCGATGGTCTGGGCGGTGGTGTCGAGGCGGCCGACGGACACGGCGGGGCGTTCGGGATCCCACCGGTCGACCTGCAGGGAGTGGCCGTGATGCCAGCGATCCGGGTCGGGGATGAAGCCTTCGACGACCAGGCTGCCGCCGGGGGCGAGCCGGGCCGCGGCGGCGGTGATGCAGGCGCGCTGGTCGGCCTGGTCGGTGAGCAGGTACAGGGTCGAGAACGCGATCAGCACGCAGCCGAACATCTCCTCGGCGGGCGGGTGGAGCATGTCGCCGAGACGGGCGTCGACGCGGCCGGCGCCGGGCTTGGCGCGTAGCCGGTCGAGCATGGCGGGTGAGTTGTCGACGCCGACGACACGCATGCCGGCCGCGGCCAGGGGCACCGCGAGACGGCCGGTGCCGACGCCGAGCTCGAGCACGGACGCCGGGCGGGCGTGACGGCGCAGGAACTCTACGACGGCGGGGATGTCGTCGCGGTCGTCGTAGAGGGTGTCATAGTCGGCGGCCCAGGTCTGGCCGTAAGCGGCGCCCGTGAGGACGACGGAACCAGCAGTGGTGGGTGAGGTCATCGTTGTTCGCCTTACGGAGGTCGCGGGGCGGCGGCGCATCACCGGGTGGCCGGAGGCCGACCCGCGGTGTGCGGGGCCGCGAGGACGATGCCGGCGTGGGAGAGGTGTGCGCCGGTCGGGCGTGGTGTAGCGCCGTCGTCCTATATGCGAAGCGAGATCAGTTCCGTACGCGTACGCCCTGGCCCGCCGGCCGTGGCCGGGAGGGCTGGGCGCCGTGCGGGTGCCGGGACGTGCTGGACCGCAGGTGCGGGGAGGGCGACGGTGTCCGGCTGCGGCAGCGCGGCGTCCGGTATCAGCTCGGCTGCCGGGGCGCACTCGTGCGCCCCTGACAGATGCTCGAAACAGAACACCTGATGGGGCACGGCCGTGCCGGCGCCGGTGTGGGCGTGCCCGGCGACCGGCTGCGCGGTGGTGTGGGCGTGCCCGTCCGCGGCCGGCGCGGCGGTGTGGGTGTGGGCGGGCGCGCAGCAGGTGATCAGGGCGTGTGTCTGCCCGGCGAGCGCGCACAGCAGCAGCAGGATGAACAGGCGTCCGGCGGCGCGCATCCGCGCGCCGTCGCGGGCGCGTGTGATCCCGTGCCGGGCCGATGCCGCCGTCATGGTCGGCAGCGTAACGACGCGCGGGGCGTGGGCGGCACCGACCGGTCGGATGGTTGTCGGCGTCTTTTCCGCTGGTCTTCGGCCTTGCGGGTGCCGGGACACGCGCAGGCGCCCCGGCACCCGGTGTGGTCGCGCGGAACGCCGCCGGTCGCCGGGCGCGCCGGCGGGGTGTGCGGGTCAGCCGCCGCGGCTGCGGGCGGTATGCGGTGTGCCTGCGGGCGCCGGCGGCGGTGGGTGCAGGTGCCCGGCGCGGGACAGGCCGGTGAGTGCGGCGGCGCCGAGCAGGCCGGTGGCAGTCAGCGCCAGCCAGGGCAGGGCGGGCCAGCCGTGGCGGGTGGCGGTGTCGATCGCGGCGCCGGTGAGCAGGTTCCCGGCGGCGATGCCGATCCCGGCGAGGGTGTTGTACAGCCCGTAGTACGTGCCGACCAGGCGTGGCCCGGCGAACGTGACGATCGCGGCCATCTCGAATGGGTACACCAACATCGTGGCGATGGTCAGCAGCACCGTGCCGGCCAGGACCGGCCCCAGGGCGAGCGCGGCCGCCCAGGGGCCGGCGCCGGGTGCGGGGCTGAGCGTGGCGGTGGCGGCGAGCGGCAGGAACGCGGCGGCCATCAGCGCCAGCCCGCGGGTGATGGCCTGCGGGGCGCTCCAGCGGGCTTTCGCCCAGGCGGTGAGGCGGACCTGCCCGGCGACGGTGAGCAGCCCGGAGACTGCGAACAGGGCCGCGACGGCGGTGTCGGTACCGGTGATGCGGCGCACTTCGATGGGCAGGCCGAGGTAGATCTGGAAGTTCAGTACGTAGGAGGTGATCATCGCGGTGGCGAACAGCAGGAAGCCGCGGTGGCGCAGCGGCTGCCGCCACCCGGGCCCGGCATGCGACTCATCCGGTGATGCCGGTGGGGCGTGGCGGGCCGGCAGAGCCCGCGCCTGCGCGAGCAGCAGCACCGCGAACAGCAGCGCGGCCACGGTGCACACCCACTGGAACGAGGCGGTGAGCAGGGCCAGGCCGATCAGTGGGCCGGTCAGGATTCCGGCCTGGTAGAAGACGTTGAACAGGGCGAACGCTTCGGTGTGCCGGTCGCCGGCGTCGGCGGCGAGGTAGGCGCGCACAGCTGGGTTGAACAACGCCCCGGCCAGCCCGGTCGCCGCCGAGGCGACGAGCAGCGCGGTGAGGGTGTCGGCGGCGCCGAGCAGGCCGAACCCGGCGACGCGCAGGCCGAGGCCGGCCAGGATCAGCGGTTTGTAGCCGATCCTGTCGGCCAGGACGCCGCCGAGCAGGAACATGCCCTGCTGGGAGAGGTTGCGCACGCCGAGGATCAGGCCGATCGCCCAGGCGGCCATGGCCAGGTCACCGGCGAGATGCCCGGCGAGGTACGGCATGAGCATGTAGAAGCCGATGTTGATGGTCAGCTGGTTGACCATCAACAGTTGCACGGGCCGGTCGAAGGATCGCAGCGCGGTCAGGGTGCCGGTCACGGCGTGTTCCCGGCCGGGTCGATGACGCGGGTGCAGCGCGTCCAGCGGGTCGCCTCGGCCTCGCCGGGATGGTCCAGCTGCTGCGGACCGAGTGCGGGCGGGTGGCCGAGCAGGTCGTGGCGGTGGCAGTAGTCGTCGCTGTAGACGGTTTCTGCGTAGCGGTGCGGGCCGTCGGGGAAGACCGCGGCGATGCGGGTGTCGCCGGGCAGGGTCCGGGCCAGCCAGGAGGCGACCAGCGCGACCGCGCCGACGCTCCAGCCGCCGCTGATGTAGTGCCCGGCGGCCAGGCGCCGGCACGCCCATACCGCTTCGGCGGCGGCGACCCAGTGGACCTCGTCGAAGGCGGGGTAGTCGACGTTGCGCGGCAGGATGCTGCTGCCGAGCCCGCGCATAAGCCGAGTCCGGGCCGGCTGGCCGAAGATCGTGGACCCGCACGCGTCGACGCCGACCAGCTTCAGACCGGGGAAGAACTCGCGCAGCACCCGCGCGGTCCCGGCGGAGTGCCCGCCGGTGCCGACGGAGCAGACCAGCACGTCGACGCGGCCCAGCTGCGCGGCGAGTTCCAGGGCCAAGGGCTGGTAGGCGTCGGCGTTGTCGGGGTTGTGGTACTGGTCCGGGCAGAAACCGCCGTGCGCCTCGCGCAGCGCGGTGACCCGGTCGCGGCGGGCCTGCTGCCAGCCGCCGTCCGGGTGCGGTGTCTCGACCAGGTCGATACGGGCGCCGTAGGCGGCCAGCAGGTTCCGCATCGACGTTTCCATGCCCGGGTCGGTGACCAGGGTGACCGGGTGGCCGTGAATCAGGCCGGCCAGGGCGAGACCGAGACCGAGGGTGCCGGAGGTCGACTCCACGATCGGGGCCCCGTCGGGCAGGTCGCCGCGTTCCCGGGCGCGCTGGATGAGGTGCAGACCGGGCCGGTCTTTGATCCCGCCGGGGTTGTGGCCTTCGAGTTTGGCCCAGAACCCACGGTCGGTCGCGTCGGTGATGTCCGGGGTCCACAGCACCGGCGTGTTCCCGACGAGCTGGTCGAGGTGGTGGCAGGTGGAGCTGGAGATGAGCTGGCTGGGTGAAGGCCGCCGGTCGAGCCGGGACCCCATCAGGTCGATCATGTGCGAAGCCGCTTTCAGGACATGCGCCACCGGCCCGCGCACCCAACGAACAGGGGCGCCAGCAAGGGTGGCACAGGGTCAACAGGGTCGCGGAAGGCATGCCGCCGTCACACCGGCCCGGGCCCGCGGCATCGGTCATCGCGGAAGAGGGGCGAAGCGGGTGGCGGCAGGCGGCAGGCCGGGGCCTGTCAGATGCGGTGGACGCAGGTCGTCGAGAGCACGCCGGCCGCGGATCTGCCGGGCGGGTGCGCGGCATCGGCGGTGACCGTCACGGGCACCGCACCGGCCCGGACCGGAACGTCCGGAACGACCTCGGCCAGATCGACGACGCCCGTACTGACCGGCGGCAGGAGCGCGGCGGTGATGCACGGATGCGCGTCGTGCGGCCGTTCGCCGGTCGCCGGGACGGCATCACCGGCGCCAGGCCCGGCCGGGTCCGGTGGCGCGACGACCGCGGCGTGCGCGACGTGCGCATGGTGGGGGTGCGGCAGCGCATGATCGGCCATCGCGGCGCAGAACACGATCAGCGCCACGGTCGTCATCCGCATGACCAGCCCGAACATGAACCTTTCCGTCCCGCATCCCTGACACACCGAATGGCAAATGTACCAAAAATACCTTTGGCGGCGTGTGCGAAACGCGCTTCGCGAATCCCGGTCGGCCGGAGGTGCAAGGCCCGGTGGGCGGGACGCGATCAGCGCCCGCCCACCCGGTCGAGGGCACCGGTCAGAGGCGGGCGAGGATGCCCTTCATCGTGGTGATCTCGGCCTGCTGATCGGTGATGATTTTCTGGGCCAGGGCCTTCGCGTCGGCGTTAGTACCTTGCTGGACTTCCTGCTGCGCCATGTCGATGGCGCCTTCGTGGTGGCTGATCATCATGGTGAGGAAGTGCGTGTCGAACGCGGCGCCGGTGGCCTCGGTGAGCATGCTCATGTCGGCGTCGGACATCATGCCGGGCATCGACCCGTGGTGCATGCCCGCGTCCATGCTCATGTCCGGTGCTGGCCGGCCCCAGGCGGCCAGCCAGCCGGTCATGGTGTCGATCTCCGGCTGCTGGGCCTGCGCGATCTTGCCGGCGAGAGTCTTGACCTCGCTGTCGGCGGCCCGGCCGTCGGCGAGGGCGGCCATCTGCACCGCCTGCTGGTGGTGCGGGATCATCGCCTCGGCGAAGCTGACGTCGGCGTCGTTGAACGATCCAGCCGACACCGACGCCGCCGGTGCGGCCGCCGACGCGCTCGCCGGCATGTGGTTCATGCCCCCGGCGTCCGGGTCGGCGGAGTGATCACCGCCGCAGGCCGACAGCAGCAGCGTGGCGGTAACTGCAGCACCGGCGAGGAGGGTACGGCCCCGCATCGTGGTCGGGGGCAGGGAAATACGCATCATGATGGAATGTGACCTTTCGGCAGGATTCGGGTACGCGTGCGGGCGCCTCGGCCACGACCGATCGCGGTCGCCGTCGAGGTGGGTCGCCTATATGCGCAGTACCGCTACCGAGGCCAGCGTCAGACCTGCAGGCCGGTCCGGCGGTGCGCGCGGCATCAACGCCCGCAGCACCCCCGCCGCCATCAGGCGCTGCCGGTCGTAGCCGGCGGCAGCCAGCCACAGCAACATCACCAGCACGACCAGGCCGGTCAGGATCGCCAGACACACGCTCCAGACACCCGCGCCGTGGCCACCGTGCCCGCCGCAGCGGTCGTCCGGGCACACCGTCGACGCCGTCCACGCCGCCATCGTCACGCCCACGGTGACCTGTGCGTGCGTGCCGGCCGCCGACTCGTGCGTGCCGGTACTCGCCGGGTGGTGGGTGTCGGTGCGGACACCGGTATGGCCGAGGGTGTGCATCAGCGCCAGGCCGAGGACGGTCGCCAAAAGCAGCATCAGCCGGGCCGTACGGCCCGGCACGATCGCTGCTGCCCCGCTCACCGCCCCACCGTAGCGTCTGCGGCCTCCGCCGATGACGACACCACCCGGACACAGACCCTGGCCCCGGGCCGTGCCCGGCTCCGCCCCGGACCTGTGCCGCCCGGGGCGGATGCCCGCCTGTCACCCGCCCGGGTGAAGGACCCCCCTCGGGTCAGGTGCCGGGCCGGCGGCCGAAGGTGCGGACCTTGGTGCCGGTCTTCAGCTGCTTCCACATCGCCACCGCGTCGCGGTGCAGGAGGTTGACGCAGCCGTGCGAACCGCGGGCCGCGTCGTGCAGGTACGTGGTCGTCTCGTGGAAACCGATCCCGCCGTTGAACCGCTGCCAGTACGGCAGCCACACCTCGTACGGGTTCGACCACTCCCGGACCGCGCGCTTGTTGATCCGGTACGTCCCGGCCGGGGTGGCGTGACCGCGGAACCCGGTCCGAACCACGGTCGGCCCGAACACCACGTCCCCGTCACGCATCACCCACACCGTCTGCAGGGTCAAGTCGACGCAGGCGGTCACCCCGGCGCCGGCCTTGCACTGCCGGACCCGCTTCGGGTCGGTGCTGGCCGCGAGGCGCCGGGCGACATCCGCCGTGGTGGCGTCCGCCTGCCCGACGGCGGGCTCGACACCGAACCGCTGCTGAAACGCCCGGATCGCGGCGCAGTCGGCCGGCGAGGACCGGCCGTTGACGCTGACCGGACCGTAACCGCCCAGACGGGCGAGAGCGGCTTCGATGTCGCGCTGCCACCGGCCACCCGCACACGCCACCGCAGCCGCGGCGGCCGGGGCAGAGGCGGCCGCGGAAGGGCGGGAGGCCTGCGGGCGGGAAGCGGGCGGACGGGAGACGGCAGCATCACCGCGTGCGGTCCGGGCGGGTGCGGGGTCCTGGCGCAGCACCCGCACGCCCGGCGCGCTGAGGTCCGCCGCGGCCTGTGCGGTCGCGGCCTGTGCGGGCGGCGGGGCCGTATTCATCAGGTCCAGCACGTCACCGGCGGCGGCCGAGGCCGCCAGCCCGAGCACCACGGCCGCGCTCAACAGATACGTCACCGCTTGCGAACCCGCCACCCGGGCAACCACCCTTCACCGCACCACCACCGACGCTCACCACGATCGCCGCCACGGCGCCCGGATCGCGGTCCCGGCCGGGAGCAGCCATGGTGCAACACACCTCGGCACGCGTTCGCAGCCCCGGGCGGTGGTCTGCCTCGGGCTGCGATCACGCGGCCTGGTGGGTGTTCGGCCGGGACCGGGTCACGGCCGGGGCGCCAGACGCACCCGGCGCAGCAGTTGGGCGTTGAGCGCGACCACGATCGTCGAGGCGCTCATCAGCACCGCTCCGACCGCCGGGCTCAGCGTGATCCCGGCCCAGGCCAGCACGCCCGCGGCGAGCGGGATCGCCACGACGTTGTAGCCGGCCGCCCACGCCAGGTTCTGGATCATCTTCCGGTAGGAGGCTTGCGACAGGCGGATCACGCCGGTCACCGCCCGGGGGTCGGAGGAGGCCAGCACGACACCGGCCGACTCGATCGCCACGTCCGTACCCGCGCCGATCGCCAGGCCGACATCCGCGCGGGCCAGCGCGGGCGCGTCGTTGACCCCGTCACCGACCATCGCCACCCGCAGCCCGCGCTCCTGCAACCCGGCCACCGTCCGGTCCTTGTCGGCCGGCAGGACCTCGGCGAACACCTCATCCTCGGCGGTGAAGCCGAGGTCGGCCGCGACGGCCTCGGCGACCGGCCGCGCGTCACCGGTGATCATCACGATCTTGCCGATCCCGGCCTGACGCAACTGCGCGATCGCCTCGCGCGCTTCCGGCCGCACCTCGTCCTCCAGACCGAACGCCCCGATCACCGCCGGTGTCCCGGCGTCGTCCAAGCGCAGCAGGTGCAGCACCGCCGCTCCACGCCGCGACCACTGCCCCGCCGCCGCCTCCAGGTCGGCCGGCACCGTCGCGCCGAGCTCCCGCAGCAGAGCGGGCCCGCCGACGGCGTAGGTGCGCCCGTCCACGACCGCCTGCACGCCCCGGCCGGTCAGCGACCGGAAACCCGTCGCCCGCCCGCGCAGACCCCGCTCGTGGGCGGCCGTGGTCAGCGCCCGCGCCAGCGGGTGCTCGCTGTCGGCCTCGACCGCGCCGGCGACATCCAGCACCCGCGCCTCGGTGAACCCGGTCGTGGCAGCGATGCCGGTCACGGTGTGCGCACCCTTGGTCAGGGTGCCGGTCTTGTCGAACAGCACCGCCTCGACCGTGCGCATCCGCTCCAGCGCCAGCCGGTCCTTGACCAGGATCCCGGCCCGCGCCGACAGCGCCGTCGACAACGCGATCACCAGCGGGATCGCCAGGCCCAGCGCGTGCGGGCACGCGATCACCAGCACCGTCACGGTCCGCACCACCGCCTGATCCAGGTCACCGAGCAGCCACCAGACGACGAAGGTCAGGACCGCGGCGGCGGTCGCGATGTAGAACAGCAGCGCCGCGAACCGGTCCGCCAGCACCTGTGCCCGGCCACTGGCCGCCTGCGCCTGCGCGACCAGCCGGCCGATCCCCGCCAGCGCCGTGTCCTCACCCACCGCCTCCACCCGGACCCGGATCGCCGAGTCGGTCGCGACCGTCCCGGCCACCACCCGATTTCCGGCACCCCGGGACACCGGACGGGACTCACCGGTGATCATCGACTCGTCCAGAGCCGCCGTGCCCTCGACGATCCGTCCATCAGCCGGCACCCGCGCACCCGAGCGCACCAGCACCAGATCCCCGACCGCAAGCGCGGCCACCGGCACCCGCTCGGTGTCACCGTTGGCGGCAAGCCGTTCGGCGTCGTCGGGCAGCAGCGCGGCCAGCGCCGCGAGCGCGCCCTGCGCCTGCCCGATGGCTTTCATCTCCTGCCAGTGCCCGAGCAGCATGATCGTCACCAAAGCCGCCAGCTCCCACCAGAAGTCCAGTCCGAACACCCCGACACTGGTCGCCAGCGACGCCACGTACGCCACGGTGATCGCCATCGCAATCAGCAGCATCATTCCCGGTGCCTGGTCCCGCACCTCGGCGACCGCACCGGCCAGGAACGGCCACCCGCCGTAGAGGAACACCGCGGTACCGAGTACCGGGCCGACCCACGCCATACCGGGGAAGTCGAGGGTGTAGCCGAACCAGTCCATGATCATGTGGCTCGTTGCGACGATCGGGACCGTCAGCACCAAACTGAGCCAGAACTTCCGCCGGAACGCATCCGGATCGTGACCGGCGTGCTTGTCGTGCCCGCCATGACCCGCACCCCCATGCGCGGACGCGTCATGTCCGCCACCGTGACCGGCGTGCGCCGCCGGATGCCCGTGATGATCGTGCGTGCTCGCGATGCCCGCCGTGGCGTGCGTGCGTGTGGTCACGGCCCCGGGTGCTGCGTGACCTTCGTGGTCTCCGGTCGTCATGTCGACCACCTCCAATGCGCCGAAGGTATACCCCCCGGGGGTATAGGGCAAGGGGTGGTGGGGTTCCCGGCGTCACAGCGACGACGACGGCCGGGGCCGGCGCCGGATGCGGGGTATGAGCTGGTGATCCGAGGCACGCGACCTGCGAGACGGGGTCTTCGGATCTATCAGGCGAGCGGGATGATCTTGGACGTGTGGTGCGGAGCGGGATACGGCCATCGATGGAGATGAGACATCGGCAAACCCTGGAGAGAAGAGCCGGGACAGATCCTCGTCGTAGGCGGGGTGGTAGGGCACTCCGGGCTCGCGGATGTCGGCCCACACCTGCTGCGTGGTGAGCTGGTGGATCGGCAGCCATTCCCACACGTGCCGGCTCGCCTCGGCGCTGACGCCGAAGTGGAACGCGAACGGCCGCCGGGCGGCCCGGTCGGCGGACTCCTGAGCGCGAAAGCCCATCACTTGCAGCACCCGCACTGGACGGGTCAGGGTGTGCTCGGTGCGAATCTGTTGGCAGAGGAACTCGGTGAAGCCCTGGCCGGGCGCGGTCTTCCAGTCGCTGGTGCAGTAGCGCGTCCACATGGTCGCCCAGCCGCGCGGTGAGCCGTCTCGTTTGCGGCGCGTGGCGAAGTCGTCGAGCAGGTCGCCGTCGACATCGCGGCGCGCGTAGTGCATCAGCCCGGCCCACTGCCCGCGGCTGGTCAGCACCTCGCCTTGGCGGCGAGCGTTCCACACTGCCCAGCCGCTCTCGCCGGAAAGTGAGATGTTCCCGCGGGCGGCTTGCTCCGCGGCCAGCTCGGGCACCTGCTGCCACTCGATACGCGGTTCGTCGCCGTCCTCAAGGGCTTTGTCGAGGACCAGGTGCAGTACCGCGACCCGGTCGAGCACGCCAGCGGCGGCGAGGATGCGCAGGACCCGGCGTAGCGCGGTTTGGCTGTCCTTGCCGCCGCTGGTGTGGATGACGATGAGGTCGTACCAGTCGAGCCAGCCCGGCGTGGCAGGCTCGGGTGCGCTGGCGGCCTGCCGGATCAGCGGCAGTTTGCGTGACACGGCCGCGACGAGGTCCTGCGGCGTGATCGTCGGCGGGATCACGGTGGTCACGGATCTGGGTTCGGCAATGAGGCCGACTGCTTTGCGGCGCGCCTGGAGTTGCACGTTCCAGTGCAGCGACTCCCGCAGGCCGGCGTCGGCCAGTGCGCGTAGATAGGGCGCTGCGGTTGGCGCTGCTGGAGTCCTGGCTTCCATGATCGCCGTCCTTTCTGCGTGTTCGGACACCCGTAACGCCCGAAGATCATGGTATCATGAATCATACGTATGAGACATGATAGGACGGGCGATGGGCAAGCCGGTGGTGTTGTCGTTGGGCATGGGGATCGACAGCGCGGCGATCCTGGCGCGGTGGCTCACCGATGCGGGCTCACGGGACTTTCCGCTGAAGGACCTCGTGGTGCTCACGGCGATGGTGGGCAGCGAGTACCGGGCCACCGAACATCTGATGACCACCTACCTGCTGCCGTTGATGCGCGCGCACGAGGTGCGCTACGTGCAGATGTCGCGCCAGCCGCGCACGCCCGGCACCCGCAAGGTGGTGCCGGGCTATGTGGTGCTCGACGACTCCATCACGCCGCGGCGGATGGTGATGCGCGGGCCAATCACGCTCGTCGACGAGTTGCGCGCCACCGGCACGGTGCCGCAGACGGCCCGTAACGCCCGACGATGCTCGTTGAAGTGGAAAGCCGAGCCACTGGACGCCTGGATCGCACGCAACGTCGCCGGGGAATTCCGGCACGTGATCGGGTTCGCGGCCGACGAACTAGGCCGGGTGGCCAAGGACCGCTCATTCAGCACCGATCCGCGACGGGTCTCGGAATTCCCGCTGGTGACCTGGGGCTGGGACCGGGCCCGCTGCGCGGCGTACCTCGCGGAGCTGTTCGGCGAGGCGTGGAGCAGGTCGTGCTGCGGCTTCTGCCCGTTCCAGGCCGGGCCAGAGGCGCCGCTGATGTTCCGGCGTTGGACCGACGATCCAGACCGGGCCGTCGAGGCCCTCACGCTGGAGGCCGCCGCGCTCGCACTCAATCCCCGCTCGACACTGTTCGGCACCCGCGCCTCAGCACTGCAGCGCAGCATCGCGCAGGGACTACCGGCCGCCGAGCGCGTCACGCGGCAGCTAGCCGCTGCGACGTGGGCCGCCTACGAGGTCCGCCGGATCAAGGGCCCGTCACGCAGCAATCCGCACGCCATCACCGCAGACCGATCGGTACGCACCACCGCGCGCGGGACTCGGGCCGAGGTCGAGCGGCACATCGCCGCGCTGGCCGGCACACAGCAACTGCGCCTGGAGGTAGACGTGTACGGCTATGTGCGTGCTTGGGCACGTGAGCGCGGTGACATATATCCGCTGATCGAGCACCTGTGGGTGGCCGCGCCCGCGGGTGTCGCCGACAAGGCACCGACCGGATTCGAGGACCGCTGGGCGGACGCGATCGGCGCGCCACGACCCCTGCCGGACACCGGCCAACTGGCCTTGCCCATCGCCGTGCATGCGACGCCCCCATCCGCCCGACGCTGATTGACCTTGAATCCTGAAATCCGTTCGCCCGGGGTAGGCCGCCGCCGTACGGCGGCCTGGGCGAGCCCCGCTCCCAGGGCCCTTTCATCCTTTGGCTGCCCACCACCGCGCTCCGAGCTGCCCATGCGGCATCCTTGTCCGGTCGGGACGGTGGATGGCCGGGAGGGCGTGTGGGCAGAAGTGCGGTCGAGGCATTCGACCCGCAGCGGCTGCGTGAGGCGCGCGAGCGGGCAGGGCTGACGCAGCGCGACATCGCGGTGAGGCTGCTCGAGGCCGACCTGGCCGCGAAGGGCCGCGACCCGTCATCACTGACCGGCGAGGCCTGGGCCAAGGCGGTGGAGACCGAACGGATCCGCGTCATCGACTACGAGCAGGGCACACACGCACCGCGCGCGGTGCTGCTGCGCCGGCTCGCCGAGGCGCTCGGCGTCGACGCCTTCGAGCTGTTCGCCGAGGGCACGCCGCGAACCCTCGTCACCCTGCGCAGCAGGTTAGGGCTCAACCAGGCGGACGTGGCCGCGCACCTCACCGTCGGCCGCGCCTTCTACGCCCGTGTCGAACAGGGCCGCGCTTCGATGCGCAACGCCGCCGACCAGCAGGCACTGGCCGCGGTCCTGAAAATCAGCATCGACGAGGTGCGGACCCTGACCAGCGCCACGACACCGCCAGACGCCTAACCCCCACGATGCGGCCCACCAAAGCCGGGCGTTCCACCCAACCTTCGCACTCGCGGGCCGCGGAATGTATGGGACAGGTGAATGAGCGGCGTCGAGCCAGGCAGGAAAGCAACGCCGAAGAACTTGATCAAAGTTAGCGCGGGACTCAGATCCACGTTGCGGTATTCAACGTCGCAGACTTCCGTTTCGTGCGCCGGGCGACCGCCCCGGCGCACGACTAACGGTAAAACATCTTGCAGCGTGGCTACAGAAACACGAGGCGCTCATGCGGTGCGAAAGCCCCGTCTAATCTGCCTGGTCAGCTAGGGCCACAGCCATGCATGACGATGATCGGCATAGCAGCGGCGAACAGCCGAACGCCCCAGATGATCCGCTCCCCTGCCTGACGCCATTTGCGGGTACGAACGCTGGCGTTTCGGGCACTACGCCGCCTACGGCGACGACTGATACCGGTCAAGAATCATCCTCCTCGCAATGGCCAAGCTCGCCTCCTTTGCAAACTCGGCACCCTTTCCCGTCACTGACATATGCAGCATCAGTCGCGGGTGGTGACCACCTTAGCGGACCCTCGAAAGCACATTGAGGTGATCTTTTATGCATAGACCTTTAGCGGTATTCACCGTGTTGACCGCAAACGCAATAAAGGCTATCGCCCGACGGAAACGGGACTCTTCAAAGCGGGCGAAAGGATCCAAAACGGCCAACAAAAAATGTGACGCACGCAACACTATGTCCGGTGTCGTGTTCTTACGGACCGGCTCGGCTATGCGGATAGCGCCGCCCGCCTGGACGCATCGGTATCGCCGTGCCGCTCGCCAGACAAGGCATCGGCACGGGTGCCCGGCCCTCTCAACCTACGACGGCCCGGCGCGACCGCCGCGGGTCCATGGGCAACTACGCGGATGCCGGATCCGTGCCGCTCACGCGGTGTCGTCGGCGGGCTTCCAGGCCGCGTGCTCGTCGTTGGCGATCTGGTGGGCGAGGCAGTGGTGGAGTTGTCCGAGGAAGCGGCTGTAGACGCGGCGTAGCGCGGCGGCGTGCCGGTCGCCGGCGGCTCTGCGGTGGTCGTAGTGGGCGCGGGCGCCGGGTGAGGCGCGCAGGGACGCGTAGGCCCATAGATGGCCGGTTTCGGCGAGGATGGCGCTGGTGTGCCGGCGGTGCCGGATGACGGTGCTGCTGCCGCTGGCCCAGGTGATGGGGGCGGCTCCGGCGTAGGCGCGCAGGCCTCGGGCGCAGGTGAACCGGGTGAGGTCGTCGCCGAGTTCGCCGAGTAGCCGGGGTGCCAGCAGCGGGCCGAGTCCGGGAAACGACTGGTAGATCGGTGCCTGTGGGTGGGTGGCGAAGAGCTGTTCGGTGTGCGCTTGGAGGGTTGCGGCGGCGGTGAGTGCGGTGTCGACGAGGTCGAGCAAGACGGCGGTGATCGCGGCACGGGCAGCGGTGACGTGGGGGTGTTCGCTGAGCGCGGGGGCGTGGAAGACCTGGTGCAGGCGGGTGGCGTGGTCGGTGATGCCGCGGACCCGGCCGGCCTGCGCCAGCAGCCGTTGCAGGCGCGGGACGGTGAGGCGGCGCGCGGCGGTGGGGGTCGGGGCGGTGCGCAGGATCAGGCGGGCTTCAGGGCGGTTGAGGCAGCCGGGGCTGGGCCAGGCGATGACGGCGGCGGGGAAGTAGGTGTCGAGGTGGCTGCGCAGGTGGCGGGTGTGGTGGCGTAGCTGGTGGGCGGTGCGGCGTTGGGCGCGCGCGGTGGTGCGGATGGCGCGGGCGAGGGGTGTGGTGGCTGGATCGGGCCGGGACGGGGCGGTGGCGACGACGTGTGCCAGCAGGAGCGCGTCGCCGCGGTCGGATTTGCGGCCGCGGCTGCCGTACCGGGCGCGGTGGGCGTGGGCTTGCTGGGGTGGGATCGGCACGACGCGGGCGCCGTGCCGGCGTAGATAGGTCGGTAGCAGGCCGTCGGCGGTTTCGATCCCGATCGGGATGCTGCGCCAGCGGCGGTGTAGTCCGGCGAGGGCGTCGATGATCTGGGCGAGCCCGTCGGCGGTGTGCGGAACGCGGAGCTGCAGGACCGGGCCGGCCGGGCCGATGACGGCGAGATCGTGATGGGTGGTGGCCCAGTCGATGCCCGCCCATAACTGCCGGACAGAGGTCATATCGCTCTCGCCTTCGCGTGAAGGGTGGGGTGCCGGTCCGGGCGCGCGATCTCACCGGAGAGCTCGGTGGCTCGGGATCTCAAGAGGCGTCTCCCGGACCGGCACGTGCATGACTGCCTTGGCCCAGCCCGCCACAGGTAGCAGACCGGCGGCGGGCTTGACCAAGGTCAGACGGTGGTGCCGTGGCCGGCCCGAAGCCGATCCGCGAGCGCGGCGTGGCCGGGTAGCCACTGGCCGAGCCGGTCAAGTGCCGGCCGGTCGCCGCGGTGCGTGCCGAGCACGACCAGTCCGGGCGGGGCGTCGGGCAGCGGCGCGGTGCTGCCATCGGCGTGGAGCCGGTGGGCCGGCACGGAGCTGTCCGGGTGCCGGAATCGACATGATCGTGCCGTCACCGGGGATCCAGCGGATCGTGTACCCGTCCAGCAGCGTCGTACGGAACATGCCCGCGGCGGCTCTGGCAGGCTCCGGCGGCCGGCGGACGGCAGCAACAACGCCGGCGATCGCTGCACGGCCGGCGATGGAGTCGATCCGCCCGGCACGCACGCGAAGCACACGTGCGGGCAGACGTCGTGCGCGGGCGGCCTCGAGGTCGTCCCACAGCCACAGCTGCGTGCAGGCGGAGACGAACACCGCGCCGACCGCGGGCGGCCGGCCGTCGACCGGGATCTGCAGGTCCTGTACGACGACCGCGCCGGCGCGGACCGCGCGGTGTCGGCGCATCGCCCGCAGACGTCGCGCGGTCCGGGCGTGGGCTTCGGTGAGGTTGGCGAAGATCTCCAGCTCAGCGTCGCCGACACTCCGTCGTATCGGACGTCGGCCTGCCAGTCCTCCGCGATCCACCACCCGAACATCCGCGGCCCCGCCAGCCTGGCGACGCGGCACCGCGGGCACCGCGCCGGGTGCCTCGATTCATACCGCAGCGGATGAAGCAGCGGCTCGTCACCGGTCATCAACAACCGCACCTGCCAGGCAGTCAACGCCATGTCCAAGCGGCCACCGTCCACCGCGCGCACGGTCCGCGGGCGCCCGGTGCCCGGATCACGGATCTCCGCGACCGTCACCTGCTCCCGCAGCGGGCACGGATCCTCGGCAAGCGGATCTGCGGTAACCCCGCGCATACCGATATCGTCCACGTTCGCTGCCCCCTGATGAGGTGCCCACGTCCACACGCGAGCCAGCAGCGCAGCACACCGCTACGCCACACGGTCAAAAAAGGGATCCTCGGCACCAGACCGTTCGTCGGATCTGGGCCGCTACCAGCCACATTGGGCGGAAACGCACGTCGATATCCTCGCGACCTAAGCGGTCGCGCTGGGCGCCACCATAGCGACCCGCACACCGTACTCGCTACCCGCCGCCGCCCGAACCATCCGGCCACCTTGGGCCGCCCTCGGCTATGTACCCGGCGACCGGCCCTCAGCGCGCTGGCCGGGCGGGCCCGGTTCGCTGGGCTCCGCCGCCCCACGGCGTCCGAGTGGCGCGGCTTCAACGTCGTGTTTCAGCCAGCGCCGTGATCACACATGTGTGCGCGGCCGCAGCGCCGCCTTCCCTTTCGCCCGCCGCGCTCCCCCCGAGCGGTACCGCCGGCGGCATGGACGGGACGGTGCGGCTGTGGGACGCCACCACAGGCATCGAGCGCACCACACCCACCAACCATCGAAACCATGCCGCGTGGTCCCCCGGACGGCACCTGGCTCGCCGGCGCCAGCGTGGACTGGCTTTGAGCGCGTCTGTCGGTCCCGGCTGATCGCCTGTCTTGGTCCCACCTGTCGTTGGTCGGTTTTTCTATGCGCGTTTTCGGGACCCGCCCCGCTGGGGTGGTTCGTGGCAGCGGCGGCGCCTGGTGACCCGGAGCCTAGGTCTGGCAGGGTTGAGCTGGCGCATGTCCGTGGGCTGGTCAGTGTGTGACTCGGCTGGAAGTGGGCTGGTTGTGGTGCGAAGATCTTCCGGAACGGGAGGTCAACCACGTTATGGGCACCTGGGATGTCGAGCCTTTCGGCAACGACGACGCCGCGGACTTCGCTTTCGAGCTGGACGACGCGCCGGCGGCGGCGCGCATCGAGATGATCGGCGCGGTCCTCGAACGCGTCGCTCATGACGACGACCACCGCCTGTCGGATCCACCACGAGCAGTCGCCGCTGCGGCGTTAGTCGCGGCGCAGTGCCCAGCCGGTGAGCCAGTTACCTCGACCTCCGGGCCGAGGACGTCCATGCCTCAGTTCCCGGACCACCTGCGACATCTGGCCATCCAGGCGTTGGACCGCGTGGTTGAAGCGCCGACGTGGCTCGCTGAGGCCTGGGACGAGTCACCGGACGGCTCGGCATGGCGTCGGACCATCGCTGATTTGCGCAAGGTTCTCGATCCTGCGCAGAGGGAAGCACTCTTCGATCTTTAGGTGACGCCGTCGATGGCCGGGACCAGGGCTGGCCTGCGGTTTGTTCGCCATTTCGGGACCCATCTCGATCGGGTGGATTCGATGTACGCCAGTTTCGGACCCACCTGAGCCGGTGCGAACATCGGCGGGTCCGGACGGGAGTTCGCCGATGCCGCTGATCTCGAACGTTGACCTGTTCGCGGCGATTCGGGGGACTCCTACGCCGGCATGTCGGTGCGGGCGATGGCTAGCAACTCCAAAGTGAACCGGCGCACCGTCCGCGCAGCTTTGCAGTCGGCGTGGCCGCAGCCGCGCAAGTCAATGCCGCCGCGGGCGTCGAAGCTGGATGAGCTCGACGCTCTCCTGCGCACGAAGAACATCACCGGCGGCCCCGGCTGGTTGATCGACATGCTCGCGCTCACCCGCCAACGGCTACGGGGTGGGACCGAAACTCAAACACATTGGTCAAGCCAAGACTGTCGAACCGGGCGCAGAAGAGCCGCCCATCCGGGCACCGTTCTCACGACCGAAGCCAGTGGACGGCACGGTGCGGTTATGGGACGCCGCCACCGGCTCTGCACGGGAGGGATGACGCAAGCACGCATGAAGCCGACGGGGTACGGCCTCCGGCCGGTGGGCGGCGCGCCGGTCAACCTAGCCGCCGTCGCCGAACTGGTGGACGTGGTCTTCTGCCGGCCCAGGCCACGCCGGTGTATGGGTCGGGGTCGTGGCCGGTGTCGTGCTGGTGCCAAGTCCTCACCGAGCCAGCCCCCGCACCGCTCCTCGGTAGGCCCGCTGCACCTGGTGATGCGCCTGTGTATTGATCACGGACGCTCTGGCCTCCAGTGCTGTCACGCACTTATCATTGGGCCCCGGCGGCCGCGGCTTCGGCCGCTCACCTTGACCTCAACTCGTCCGGCCTTGCCATACTGGGCGCACGACATAGCGTGGAGGCCTCGCATGACAGATAAGCGGTCAGGTGAGACGGTGTGGGTATCTAGCCCTAACGACGGACAGACCCCGGTCGTGATTACGTCGGTGCCGGCACCGCGCGGCTTTAGACGGCACGGCTGGCTTATGATAGTCGGCCCGATGTGGGTTATGGCCATCGTGGTGTCGCTTTCCATTGCGCTGCCATTCGACTCGTTCGACGGGTGGAGCGTTACGCTTTTATCAATGTTGCCGATTTTCCTAGTGGCGTTCGCCACACGGGCGATTCACTTTTTCTGGTATCGCATCTTGTTCCGGCAGCTTCGCCCCCAACCTCGGCCAGAATGAAAGCTGGCTGTCGCTATTACGCAGTTTGCCGCTTTCCGTAGCTGCTATTGCCGGTGAGCGGCGAGTAGGTTCAGGGACCAGTGCAGTGCCACATCCGGGCGCTTTGCGAATGTGTACGGCACGCGGCGCCTAAACCGATGCTCTCCAGCCTCCCGCGGCGAGGCCGTGTGGCACGTGCCCGTACCGCGAGTCCGGGATCTGGACCGCAGAGACGTATGGGCGGTTCGTGCTGTACGACCTGCCGACCCCGGGTATGCAGCGGATGGGCGGGCGTCCACGACACCGGGTACCTGGCCGGTGTGCGACTTGCCTTCAGCAACCGCGACATGACGGCGGATACCCTACGGGCGATCTTGACGTATACGTCACCGGTACCGTTGTTCGAGTCCGGCAAGGCCGCGTTCGAGCACGGTATCCGCGACATCGACAATCCCAGCCCTGCCGCCAAGGACGCCATTGGAAAAATCGAAAAAGTACGCGACGACCTGAACTACCTCGACGGGCCGAAGCCTGCCATGACGAACAGCGAACTCGACCTGGAATAGAAGCATCGCGGGCCACTCCCCCAACCACGCCGACCCGCAGCGACCAGGCCATAAACCCTCCCGCGGCCCTCGAAGCTTCTCGAGGAGTGGCATCACGTTCGGGCTACGCGAGGCGCAACAGATTCATTCCGGGCTCTATCCCCGCCTAGCGGGGCTGCTGGAGACGACGGTGCGCGGCACCCGACAGGCACGTTGATCCGGCGGGAAAGGCGATCAGCTCTTCTATTTGCGCACGGAAACCGTGCGAGCCTGCACCATGTACCGCCGTCGTTAATTGCGCGCAGGTACGGAAAGCTCCCGCAGGCGCCACTGAGACGCTTCAAGATCAGCCGACCGCGTCCCCCTCCTTGGCGAGGCGCCGGAGCGCGGCAACGGCGACCCAGACGAGATCCGATGGTTCACGCCGAGCAACAGGGCCAGCCCCATCTCCTGCACGGCTCTGACGTCACCGTCCGCTTCGACGGCCTGCCGGTACTCGGCGAGGAGCCGGTCGAGCCTGGTGTTGCCGGCGGCGACATGCTGGTCGGTGATCGCGGTGCGGCGGGCGCGCAGGTGGCTGAGGTCGGGCAGGTCGGGCTCGTGTGCTGCCATACGGCGATCCTGCCTCGCGTTACGCGCCCTGTCCGGCCCCCGGGTTGTTCACCGCCCCGACCGGGTGAACTCTCGCGCTGACACGTACTCAGGCCGCATATCCTGCGTCGAGTGACCACAGTGGCAGGACCGCCGGGTCCAGGTCGGGCCTGGTACGCACGTATCGCAGCGGGTGCCGCCACCGGCCGTGCTCGTACGCGACATCGACCTCGACGGCGATGAGCGGCTCGACCGGCAGATACGGCAGCGGCCGGCGCTCGGTCAGGTCACCGGCCCATGACGCCGGCAGCGGCTGCGGCCATACCCCGCGCGCCACCGGGCGCAGCACACCGTCCAGGGCGGTGCGCTGCTGTGCGCCGAGCCGATGGGTGCGTCCGACGTACCGCAGCCGGCCGCCGGCGTCGAGCCGGCCGAGCAACAGCGACACCGGCGCGGCCACGCTGCCCGTGGCCCCGGCGACGATCGCCTCCGCCGTGCGGCGTAGCTTCCGCTTCCCCCAGCCCGCCCGGCCCGGGGTGTAGAGGCCGGCCGCGGGTTTGGCGACGATCCCTTCCAGGCCGGCTGGCGCGTAATCGGCCATCCAGGTGCGGGCTTCACCGGCGTCCATGGTCTGCGCGCACAGCGACAGGGCCGGCGGCGCGCCGTCCAGTAGCTGCCGCAGATGCGCGGCTCGCGCGGCGAGCGGACGTCGCAGCAGCACCGTGCCGGAGTCGGCGAGACAATCGAATGCGACCAGATGCGCGGGATGGGCGGCGACTTCGGCGGCGAGTGTTCGGCCTGCGGTGATGCGCCGGCCGAGCGCGGCGAAGTCGGTCCGCCCGCGCGCGGGGTCCCAGCTGACGAGTTCGCCGTCAAGGACGGTCCCGGCCGGTAGCCATTGCGCCAGGTGCAGCACCACGTCCGGGAAGTACGGGCGCAGGTCACGCTGGTGCCGCGAGTGCAGCAGGACCCGGCCGTCGTCGCATCGCCAAGCCACGGCGCGCCACCCGTCCCACTTCGGCTGAAAGATCCAGCCGCGCCCGTCCGGCAGCGCGGCGATCGCCGCGGCGCGCATGGGCTCGATCGGCGGCCGCAGACGCCCAGCATCCGCAGGTTCCGACACCTGCCACCGTAAGATCCACCCGCCGGTTGACGTGCGGAAACGGCGAAGACGACGTTGGCCGGGCCGAACTACACGAATGGCATTCGTGATCTTCTCGCCCTGGTGGGGTATCACGAGCTGGTGCAGCCCGTCCTCGTCCACGGCCCCTGGCAGGTCGAGACCGTCCTGCTCGACCGCGGCGACGGCTACCGCGAATGGGTCGAGGTCCGCCGCGACGACCACGTCTGGCACGTCCCCACGCTCACCGCAGCGCAGGACATCCTCAGCCAGCACGGCCTGCGCCTGGCCGACTTCACCCAGGCCGACACCGTCGACGACGGGTGCGAATGATGCCGCCGCTACCGGAACCGATCACGCCGATGCTCGCCACCTCCGGCGATGTGCCCTCCGGCCCGGGCTGGGCCTTCGAGATGAAATGGGACGGTATCCGCGCCCTGGCCTACACCGACCCGGGCGGGACCGTGCGCGTGTACTCCCGCAACCGGCGGGACGTCACGGCCAGCTACCCGGAACTACACGCCCTCGGCGTGCTGCTGCCCGGCCGCGGCACGGTCCTCGACGGGGAGATCGTCGCACGCGATGACGCCGGCGTGCCGTCGTTCGACCGGCTCCAGGACCGCATGCACGTCACCACGCCGACCCCCGGGCTGCTGGCGGCGGTGCCGGTCTGCTTCCACGCCTTCGACCTGCTCGCCCTCGACGGCACCGACCTCACCGGCCGGCCGTACCAGCAGCGCCGCGCCCGGCTCGACGAACTCGGCCTCACCGGCGAGGTCGTATCCGTGCCCGCCGCACACGCCGCCGCCCACGGCCCCGCGGCACTACGCGCCGCGCAGGCCGCCGGCCTCGAGGGCGTGGTCGCCAAACAGCTCGACAGCCCCTACGAGCCGGGCCGGCGCAGCCGCTCCTGGATCAAAACACCCCTGGTCCGGACCCAGGAAGTCCTCATCATCGGCTACACCCACGGCACCGGCCGCCGCGCCGGCACGATCGGCTCACTGCTGCTGGCCGCCCACGACCCGACCGGGCGGCTGGCCTACTGCGGGCACGTCGGCACCGGCTTCTCCGACGCCACGCTGCGCGCCCTCCACGCGCGGCTGGTGCCGCTGCACCGCGCCGGGCCGCCGCTGACCGGTGTGCCACGCGAGCACGCCCGCGGCGCCATCTGGGTTACGCCGCTGCTCGTCGGCGAGGTCGCCTATCGCACCATCACCACCGACGGCCGGCTGCGCCACCCGGTATGGCGCGGCCTGCGCCCCGACCGTGACCCCACCGACGTCCGCCTCCACCCCACACACCCGGCCGTGCCGGCGCCGCCTGCGCCGCGTATCGACGGGATGATGCAGACACCGGACGGGCGCTGGCAGGTCCACGCCGTCTCCTTCGGCCACCACCGCTGGTACCGCGTCCAGTACGACGACACCATCACCGACAAGCTCCACCTCACCGACGTGCACCGCATCCTCGCCGACGCCGGCATCGCCATCGACCAGCTCACCGAAACCACCCCGGCCGCCTAACACGCCCCCGGGGCCGCAGCCACCGAGAGACCGGCGCCGCGACGTGGCGGCCACGTGCACCAGACTCAGCCGGCAGCGACGTGGAGCGCCGGTGCGGTGCGGGCAAGCTCGCCGACCATTGCACGAGCGCACTACCTGCGCGGGAACGCCGCCGTTAGTCGTCTGGCGGCGTGCGCCGCTGCCTCGACCGGGACGGCGGCGGCGCGCCGGGGTTCTCGGGCCAACTGTCGATCATGGCGGCGAGAGATTCATGCAGTTCCGGCCAGTCGTCGCCAGGCTGCAATGCCTGTGCGGGAAGCTCGCCGGTCAGTACGGCCATGCGGACACCGAGGTGGTGCGGGCCGACGACGGCGAGCCATCCGGCGCACAACCGCAGCGGGTGCGCGGTTCCGGGCTGGTCCTTGTGACAGGCCATCACCGGGGCGTCCATCGCAGCCTCCCGCCCGGGCTGGCCATCGGCCGCCCGTAGCTTGCGCATGTCCGCCACCGAGAACGCCGGCAGATCCGCCTCCACCCGCCACGGGCAGCCCGGCTGGCCCGCACACGGCCGCTCTCGACGGTCCACCTCGTGCACACCCGGGTCCTGTCCCGCCATCTGATCAGCATGCCGCACCAGCCGATCCGGCTGCGAGGCCGTTTCCCCTTCCGAGGCTCCTCCACGCCCGTGGCCACCTTCCGCTGCGATGGCAGGCGGTTTCCCGGGAATTGAAGGCCTCGCCGTGACGGTCATACGACGCGAGCGGACCGCGCAATGTCCTGCCGCACGTACTCTTGCCGGCCCCGGTCACTGGCCGGCCGCGGCACCCGGCATGGCGTACCGACCCCCGGGCCTTGCTGGCGAGCGCTCGTCCGCACCGCCGCCTGCGGTCTTGGCGGTCGAGGTACGGGCCGATACACACCGACGCGGCCAGCCGCTCCCGCGGGCTCCGGCACACGCCGCATCCACGACGGCGGCCCCCGCAGGTTCATGCAGGCACGGGTGCGCGGGCCCGCCCCGCCCCGGCATCGCACCGCCCGCCGCGGTCAGGTACAGCTCCTGGCATCCGGGGTTCGGCCGGGCCCGCGGATGGTCCTGGCCCAGTCCGAAATCGCGCGGGCTGCCCGTGGGGCGGACTGGTGCATGGTGATCGAATGGCCGGTGTCCTTCACCAGCACCGCGGACAGCCGGGCCCGCCCGAACAACGTGCCCTCGCGGGCACACAGGTCCGCGGCGGAGCCGCACCGCAGACCCGCGCGCGGGTTGCAGAACAACGCGTCGTGATCGCCGAGCAGCAACAGCACCGGGCGGCGAAGCCTCCGGGTGTACCCGGGATCGGCGATGGCAGCCAAGGATGCGAGTTCACCGATGGTGCCGGTGCTCTTCATGCGCTCATCGAGCGCGACCAGCCGCCGGCTGCTGCCGGGCAGGTAGTGGAAGAGGGCGCCGCGCGTGCCGGGCATGGTGGTCAGGTAGCCGTCCGGGCTACCGGCGAAAGCCGGATCGGCGGCGGCCGGGTGCAGGCGTGCACGGGCTGCCTCCTGGGCAAGCGGGTCGGCACCGTGCATGTACCCGGTCAACGCCAGCGCGTCGACGTCGTCGTACGCAGCGGCCTCCACCGTCCAAATCATCGACCCATAGGAATGCCCCACCGCGATCACCGTCTCATACCAGCCCAGACGACCGTCCCGCACCGCGGCCACCACCTGGTGCGCCACGTACGCCTCGCTCACGACGTCCACCTCCCCCGCCGGCGGCCGGTCGCTGCGACCGGTCCCGAGCCGATCCACATAGAGCACCGCATAGCCAGCCGCGACCGCCTCCTGCGCGTACGAGCGCCCTGCGGGGCGCGCAGACGTGGTCCAGTACCGGTGGTCGTAGGTGAGACCAGCTAAGAGCACCTGCACTGTGCGGGTCGGACGATCCGGGGTACACAGCCAGCTCGCCATCCGGTAGTGCGGCGCCAGCATGTCGCCATTCAGCGTGACGTTCATTGTCAGTGGCGTACATCTCCCGGAATGCGCTGCCGCGGGCGCTGCGACGACGAAGATAGCCATGAGGGCGATGAGCGTGACTAGTCCCAGCACGCCCTGCCTGCCGCAGCTTCTCGACGTAGATGTCACCTCTCGGACGGACTGTCGAACGGCTTGCATGATGCCTGAAACACGAACGGCGTCAAGTAGCATCCGAAGTTCTTTCCCTTCCGCGAGATATAGACGTTTCTGCATTTCCTCGCGTCCGTGCAGTAGAAATCGTTGAGCACCAAAACGAACAGGGCGTTCGAGTCCGTCGGGAACCTCGCGAGCTGAACGCGCAAGACGCTCCAGGCTGACAGTCCTGAAAGTACCGATGTCCGGATGGACACTAGCGCTAAAACCACCAGGCGGCAGCTTTCCGATCCGTTTGGAACAAATACTCAGGTGCTATCATGGGCACGGGAGGCGCTTTGCCGCAGTTCAACGCGATTCAGCATCTGTCCATAAAGCCGGGCCGCTCGAACCCGTCCCCGCACACCAGGACCCGCGCGCCGTCGCGGTGCTCGACGACCGACGAGCACCAGGCAGCCGGCTCGCCGTCGCAGTAGACGACCGTCCACACCTTGCCGCGCGTCTCCACCACCTCATGCTCGGCATGCGCCACAGGACGCCGGCCATGCCGCGCAGGGTCGCGATGAATGCGGGATAGCGAAGGTCCCGGCCGGGCAGGTGGACCACCTCGGCATCGATGGCGCGCATCCGGTCCATCGCGTCAGCCCACCAGATCGGTCCGGTCACCTCGCCGTCGCGGGCCAGTTCAGCGCAAAAGGGTGCGACCCCCATCCATAGCTGCCAGCCGTCGCGAACCGGGGCGGAGACGACGACGCCCACGACGCCTCCCGGGTGACGATGATCGCGCCGTCGCCGCTGAGGAGGCCCGCGCACGACCAGGCACGCTGCATAGTCATCCCGTCAGATCCGAGGGACCAAGAGCCACACCACCGGCCGCAGCCGGCCGGTAAACCGGAGCGGCCTTCGGCCGCACCTTTCAGCCATTCTTCGGCCACCGGGCGACGCCCGACATTGTGGGTCACGGGAACACGGCCTCAAATTCGCCACGCGCGGGCGGAAACATCATGCACAACCCGCATGATCTTTCCGCCCGAGACCCCGCCTGTCGGATTTGACCCCGCGTTCCCGCTCGGACGACGAGCAAGCTCGCCGCCCAGCGGCCGAAAAACGGCTTCCAGCATGCCCACCACCATGTCCGATACCGACCAAGCTCAGGCAGCAGCATTAGGGGCAAGACACTGCACACAACCCCAGTCGCACGCCACCACCCAGTCAATCTGGCAAATCGCACGACAGACGCTGGGACCATATTTCCGTAGCTTTCATGAATGCTCGCCGCATAACAACTAGACAAGCTGCCACGCACACCGACCCCTACAGGAATATGACCCACGCCACATCGCCATTCACTACACAGGACAGATCTTTGGGGTATTATTAATGCAGGTCGGACGGCAAACCGACCACACGCCAACAACCCGAAAGGAGCCACACCTCGTGGCCGCAACCTCACAGGGCAACAAGCCCTACATCAAAGACTTCGACCCGCGCGAGGTCCTCGACTCGAACTCCACGGCCGGTGCCAACATCCGCACCAGTATTGGCGAGCTGGAGGAGCTGGCCGCCTCGATCGGCGAGTCCGAGACTGGCATGGTCCAGTTCCCGATCCTGGTCCCGCGAGAGGACGGGACGATGCGACTGGTCGCCGGATTCCGGCGCGTCACCGCCGCGATCGAAGCCGAGCTGGAGTCCCTTCACTTCACTGTCCGTGCTGACTGGGCGCATCTGCCTCTGACTGACATCCGCGCAGCGATGATCGTCGAGAACACGCACCGTAAGGACCTCACCGTCAAGGAGGAGGCCGACGCCTACGCCCAGCTCGCGCTCGACGGGATGCCGGTGGCGCAGATCGCCAAGGCGACCGGCCGTAAGCGCGACTTCGTCGAAGGCAAACTCGCGCTGTCGAAGCTCACCGACGACAAGGCGATCCAGCTCGCCAACGAAAACCGGCTCAACCCCGAGATCGCGGCAGCCCTCCAGGAGTTCGAGGGCCAACCCAAGATCCAGGAGCGGATCATCCGCAAGGTCGGCGAGTACACCAACCTCGGCCGGTGGGGCGGCGAGCACATCGCTAACGCCGAGCGCGCCAAGCAGCAGGCGCGCATCAGCACCGCCGAGCGGATGCAGGAACTGCGCCAGGGCGGAGCGGTCATCCTGAAGAAGAAGCCGGAGAACTTCGGCCACAGCTCCCGCGAAGCGGACGTGACGACGCTGCGCGACGCTGACGGTAATTCGCTCGACGGCGATAAGCTCGTCTTCAAGCCCGGGTTCGCCGCGATGCGCGACTCCAACCAGGGCTACCCGCGCGTGGTGATCGTCTGCCTCGACCCGGAGAAGCACGGCTACACCCGGCGCAGCTACGACCGGTTCGTCACCGACGAAGCCCGCGCCGAGGAAGAGCGGGCGGAGGCCGCACGCACCGCCCGCGCCGAGGCCCTGGCCGCCGCCGCGCAGGTGCGGCACCGCTTCTACGCCGAGACCTACGGCAACGCCCGTTCCAAGCTCGCCAAGGCGATCCTCGCCCAGGCCCAGCGTCTTGCCGCGATGGCCCCCGGCAGCCTGTCGTTCTACGGCGACGGCAACAGGCTGGTCACCAGCATCTCCGGCACCGACCCGGACACGGTGACCGAGGCCACCAGCACCGACCGGATCCACCGGATCCTCATCGCCCGGTACGTCGTCTACCGCGAGCGCAAGCTCACCGCAGCCATCGCGTACGACCGCCCCGACCACGAGGCGGCAGCCTGGCTCGATCAACTCGTCGCCGCCGGATACGAACTGAGCGAGACCGAGACCACGGCACGAGCGACGCTGCGCGGCGAGCACCTCGACACCGCCGACCCGCGCACCAGCACCGACGACCACACCCGGCCCTGCCCCCAGTGCGGCGCGGACATCGACGAGTGGTGCGACGACGAGTGCGCGCTCTACGACACCTCCGACGAATACGAGGCCGCCCCCGTCCCCGACGAGACGGTGGACGACCCCGGCGACACGCGGCCGCCGCTAGCCGTCATCGACGGCGCGCCCGACACCGACCAGGACGGCGAGACCGCCGACCCCGCCGCGCAGCCGGACCACCTGCCCGCCGACGACCAGCTCGCGCACGCCGCCTGATCACCCGCTCAGGGGTACGCCCGGCTTGACCGCCGGGCGTACCCCGCCCCGGAACCGGAGACATGCCATGACCACGACCATCGCACCGGCCCACGAGCGTGATCAGGACCGGCACCACCTGCTCGCCACCGGCCTCACCGAAGCCGACGCACACCTGCTGCTGGACACCCTCGCCGCCCAGTTCGGCTGGGTCTATGCCCTGTGGTCCCGCGCCAGCGTCACCAGCAGCCTCAACGCCAACGCCCAGCGGCTGACCCGCACCCTCACCGACGACGAATGGAACCGGATCACCGGCACCCGCGCCTGGACCGAGCAACTCCCGCTCGCCGCCTACGACGCCGCCGACAACACCCGACTCCTCCTCACCGCTATCGCCGACGCCGGACTTGAATGCCTGCGTTGCGGCACAAGCCTGCACGAGCCGCCAACCGTCACCGGCCGTCTCTGCCCAGCCCACCGCACCGGCCCGGCCGGACAGCCCGCCGTCGTCGACCCCGACACCGCCACCCTGTACTGGCTCGACGGCAACACCCTCATGCACTGGCAACCCGACGCCGACTCCTGGGCCCGTCCCCGGACCGGCCTCCCCTACACCGGCGACCCGGACGCCGATCCCACCGCGCACCGGCGTGCCGTGCGTGCAGACGCCGCGCTGCGCCTGACCGCCACCATCGAGCGGAGCCCGTCATGATCCCCACCCCGCTCCCCCGAGGCGTCCGCCTGCCCACCCGCCTCACCGACGCCGCTGCCCGCACGATCCTCACCGAAATCTCCCGCCGCACCGGATGGGCAATCGCGGTCTGGAACCGTGCCGACGCTCAGCAGGCGCTCACCGACCTGCTCCACCCGCCGCACGACGACAACCCGCTCACGCCGGCCGTCGAGGTCACCGACGCGGAGTGGGCGCGCATCGCCAGCACCCGCGCCTGGCGGCTGGACCTGCGCGATCGCGCCGAGGACGCGATCACCCGGGACGAGGTCCTGGAGGAAGCGCTCTACCAGGCCGGACTGATCTGCGACACCTGCTGCGCGCGGCTCCACGAGCCACCGACCGTCACCGGCTACCTCTGCCCGGCCCACCGCACCGGCCCCGCCGGGCAGCCAGCCGTCGTCGACCCCGACACCGCGACCCTGTACTGGCTCGACGACGACACCCTCATGACCGGGCCACGGAAGACCGACGCCGCGCATCGTCCCCGCGCTGGACAGCCTTACACCGGCGACCCGGACACCGACCCGCACACCCATCAACAGGCCATGCGCGCCTACGCCGCCCTGACCGCGAAACGCACCACTGGCACCGGCCGGTGACCCGTTCCCCGGTCATCATCCCGCCCCGGCCGCAACGGCCGGGGCGGGTCGACCTGACCGCCTACGACATCGTCCTGATCAACACCAGCGCCGGAAAGGACTCCCAGGCCATGATGGACCTCGTCTGCCGCATGGCCCGCCGTGCCGGAACACTGGGCCGCCTCGTCGCCCTGCACTGCGCGCTCGGCGACGTCGAATGGCCGGGCACGGCGGAACTGGCCGCCCGGCACGCCGCGCACTACGGCATTCGGTACGAAACCCGCGCCCGCCCGCAGGGCGGCCTGCTCGACCAGGTCGCCGCGCGCGGCAAGTGGCCCAGCGCCACCGCCCGCTACTGCACCAGCGACCACAAACGCGGCCCGAAACACCGGCTGCTCACCGAGCTGGTCCGCGAGCTGAACCTGCACCGGCCCGCCCAAATCCTCGACTGCACCGGCGAACGCGCCGCCGAATCCGCCGCCCGCGCCAACAAACCCGCCTACGCCTTCAACCGCGCCGCAAGCACCAAGACCACCCGGCACGTGTGGACGTGGCGGCCGATCCACCACTGGAGCACCCGCACCGTCTGGCAGCGCATCACCGCCAGCGGCGTCCCCCACCACCCCGCCTACGACCAGGGCATGACCCGGCTCAGCTGCTCGCTGTGCGTGCTCGGCTCCCGCGCCGACCTCACCCGCGCCTGCCAGCTACGCCCCGACCTCGCACACCGCTACGCCGAACTCGAACGGCGCATCGGCCACCGCTTCCGCGTCGACCTGTCCATCGCCGACCTCATCACCGCAGCCCAGAGCACCCCCGCCCCATCTTCCAGCCGCCTGCTCGCGCTAGCCAGCTGACCCGCTGCTCGGCCACCGTCAGGTGGCCGAGCAGTGCTGCCGACCCGCCGGCGCGTTCCGACGCCGGCGGGTCGGCAGCTGCACCCGCCCGTGGGTGGCTACAGCCGGCGCCATAGCCGGACCCGCTGCACCGGCCTGCACTCATCCGGAGGAGAGCACCGCAATGTCGCCTCGACGTCCGCCCCGCGGACCAGTTACAGTGAGCCCAACAATTCCGGGATTTCCACGCCGTCATGGCATGGTCAACTCCTCAAGGATTGTTGGCGTTGATGGCCGGGGTCCGTTTGCCGCGGGCACCCCCTCGGGGGCGCAGTCTCCCGGCCATCACTCATTCCGGCGGCCGCGAGGACGCCCGCGACTGGACAAGGCCCCCATGCCCTCTCGAGACATCGCCGGCCGCCCGGCGCTCGACCGGGACGGCATCGCCGAACGCTACGACCGCAGCTCGAACCTGATCGATTGGCTTGTCGCCGGACGCGACGCCAACGGGTTTCCCTCCCCGATCGAGGTGGAACAGGGCGGGCGCGGTGTACGTCTTCGCAACGGGCAACTTCACGGCCGCGAGTGGTACGCCGTCGAGGACACCGACGCCTTCTTCACCGCATACGCCACCGCGGGCCAAGCTCGCGTAGCCGGCACCCCGCTAGCCGGCGATCCCGAGGAGCTCCTCGACGCACGCAAGATCGCAGTTGAACTCGACATCAGCTACGACACCTGGCGTGGATGGGTGAAAGACAGCATTCCCGACTGGGAGGCCGGCCGGCCCGGCTACGTACCCTGGCCCGACTTGGTCGAGCAAGCGGACGGCCCTCACGGCTATGTGCACCGGTACTGGAAGCGCGGCACCATCCAAACCGCTTTCGTCGACGCCCGGCCCGGCAAAGGCCGGGGCGCCAAACGAGGCCGGCCACCAGGCGGCGGCGCGACACTCAACGACTACCATGCCGCGGTCGACCGGCTCCCAGCAGGCGCCACGGTCAACGACATCGCCCGCGAGATGAACGTCAGCGCCCAAGTCGTCAAACGTCTACGCCGCAAACTTCGCGATGAGCAGTCCTCGCAGGCACCCCCGGCGGCCCTGATAGAGCACAACACATTGGATCGGGACACCGACCGCTGACGCGTCGAGGTGCCCAGGATTCTCGAGCACACCTTGCTGGCTACCCGGTCTGATCCTGAGTCTCGCGTCACCGACGTGCGTTCAGGAGCGTCCACGCAGGTCGAGCGGCTCGACTCGGCGGCGGTCGTGGTGTTCGTGGCTGATCTGGGTTCTGATAGGTCGCCGCGGTGACGCAGGCCGTCCCGCGCCTGGAGCGGCTGCCGTTCCCGCCCCGGCTTCACCGCAGTGGCTGGCAAGATAGGGATCGTGACTGACCGGAGCTTCTACAGTGACCGCGCACACGGACCTCAGGAACGAACTTCTGACAGCCTGCCGAGCCACACCCGCCGCGGCCTGCTGGGTCTACTGAACAGCAGGATCAGTGCGAATTGGTTCGCCGGCGAGTTTCCCGAACAATGCGCCGACGGCAGAGGCGTCGTCGGCACAGACACACTCGCATTAGCCGACAATATTCAGGCTCTCGTACC
This sequence comes from Catenuloplanes atrovinosus, assembly GCF_031458235.1. NCBI lineage: Bacteria > Bacillati > Actinomycetota > Actinomycetes > Micromonosporales > Micromonosporaceae > Catenuloplanes > Catenuloplanes atrovinosus. The sequence goes on from NZ_JAVDYB010000001.1 coordinate 4,961,376, forward strand.
GGATGCGGACTGGCCACTGCCGAGCAACGGAGACACTGCGACTGACGAGACGATCTTCGACCTCATCGAATGGGGCGCACAACGCATCGCGGAACCCGAGGAGATCGATTGGCACCGGTTCTTCAATCATTCAGAGCTCGGTTTCAACCGAGCTAAAGGACTTAAAGCTTTCAGGCAAGATGTTAATCAAATGCTTGAGCGCGGTCGGGTAATGTACGAACTGACGGGCTCAGGCCAAATCGAGCGTCTCGGCACAACCGAAGTGCAGCTAGTAAGGCAGACACTTCGGCCAAACACTGGCGACGCCATGCTCGATCGACTACTCGATGAGGCGCGCACAGACTATGCCGCGCATCAACAGGCCACACGACGGCATGCACTAGATGTGCTGTCCCGACAGGTTGGTGACGCGGTGGGCGGGTGGGTGGCCGCCGAGGGCGGTGTGGGGTCGGTGGTAGTTGTACCAGTCGAGCCAGCCGGGGTAGGCGTCGCAGCGGGCGGTGTCGGTGGTGTAGGGCTGGTGGTAGGCCCATTCTTCGGTGAGGGTGCGGTGGAAGCGTTCGACTTTGCCGTTGGTCTGGGGTCGCCAGGGCCGGGTGTGGCGGGGTTGGATGCCGAGGTCTGCGCAGGTGGTGTGCCAGGTGTTTTTGGTGTAGGCCCAGGCGTTGTCGGTCAGGACGCGGTGGACGCGCACGCCGTGTGCGGTGAACCATGCGGTGGCGCGGCGTAGGAATCCGGCGCAGGTGGCGGCGGTTTCGTCGGGAAGGATTTCGGAGTAGGCCAGGCGGCTGTGGTCGTCGAGGGCGGTGTGGATGTAGGCGTAGCCTGCGCCGTTGCGGTTGGTGCGGCCGGCGGGTCGGCCGAGGGTTTTGTGTCCGCCGCCGTCGGGGATACGGGCGAGTTTCTTGACGTCGATGTGGACGAGTTCGCCGGGCTGGTCGCGTTCGTAGCGGCGTACGGGTTCGCCGGTGGCCCGGTCCAGGCAGGCCAGGACTGGTTCGCCGTGCCGGACGAGGATGCGGTGCGCGGTCGACGGTGCGATACCGGCGCGGGTGGCCAGCCGGGCAGGGCCGATGCGGTGCGCACGGCGCATCGCGAGGACGTGTGCCTCGACTGGGGCGGGGGTGCGTGCGGGGCTGTGGTGCGGCCGGCTGGAACGGTCGGTCATCCCGGCTGGTCCGTGTTCGCGGTAGCGGCGGGCCCACCGCTGTGCGGTGGTCGGCGAGACCTGGAACCGCGCCGCAGCGGCCCGTAACGGCCATCCGTCATCGACCACGCAACGCGCCAGGCGCAGCCGCCCGGTCGGTGTCAGGGATGCATTAGCGTGAGTCACGAGGACCTTCCTGAGATCGGTGCGGCTGTTGTGGTAGCTCCACACCTATCCGGAAGGTCCTCACCTCATCAAGATCCCGTACCCGTCACCAACGTCCCGAGACAGCACAACTAGAACGCCTCTGGGACGCCTTTGAGCGGCTGAAGACCATCGAAGGCCCAGCAGCCGACAAGAAAGCAAGCATCGAGGCGCTACTCCGACACATCACCGATGCCGAGTGGCGCGAGGTCATCAACCAGGAAATGAATTCCCTTACCACACTTGGAAATAAATTTGACATCCGACACTACGAAACTCGTGTCAACACCGTGCCACCAAACGCCGAGGACTATCTGTTTTCCCGAATGGGCGGCCTCATTGTATACTTACTTGGCGAGAGCAACAGATTGCACGGGAGTCATTAAGCACCAACTTTTGCGCAATGGCTAGCCAGAGGCCGATCATCGATCGGTACGCGCAATCACACCAAAAGAACCTCGATCTAAATCAAATCCAAGATCGAAACCCGAATTTCAAAATTATGCTTGCTCGGTGTCGCCGTGGCCCGGTCCGTCGCTCCCGCCAGAGAACGGCAGGGCCGGCACAGAACGCCGACCCTGCCTGCCAGTTGGGTGGGTGGCCGGGTTTCGGCCTCAAGGCCGGCCGAGGGCCAAGAGGCTTCGCCGGAGCCGCTTCGCGGCACTGCCTTCTGGGGCCGCACCCGGCTTCGCATCCCGGTCACCTCGCCGTCAAGGGCACGCAAAACATCTCGGCACAAACCGCCGAGATCTTTTGCTCTTCGGCCCTTGACCGCGAGCCTCCGCCGGGATGCACAGGCGCCGATTCCGGCGGCGGGTGGCACCCGCCGCCCCGCCCATCCGGGCGCGGCAAAACCCCACGCGGCCGCAATCTCCCAACCTGCCGTGGCCGAAAAACCAGGACATAGACGAGCTGTCCAAATACCTATTTTTGGGGTATTATTGATACAGGCAGGGAGAAGGGCACACCGGCCCGAACTCCATTCTCGCACCCAGCTTTAGGGAGATGAGTCGCTACATGCAGGTCACCAACACGGCCATCACCGTCGTGCACTTCACCGGCCCCGACGACGCCGCGTTCCTCATCGAGACGGAGCGCGGCCCAGCGGGCATCACATTGCGAGCGATCCGCGCATCGGACCGGCGGCAGATCCTGGCTATCTGGCCACACACCCCCGACGCCCACGACGCGTTCCGGCCGGCGTTGGCCGCCGCGTACGGCGTGCCGGTGGCCAACATCCACGCCGACATTGACAGCGGTCACGGCTACGCGGACGGGTGGCAGCCGGCGCCGGTGCCGGAGCACGGGTGGATCGACGACCGCATGGGGTTCCCCGTCGCGAACCCGGCACTGCCCCACCTCGCCGCCGGCCGCATCCGCGCAGCAGACCCGCCCACGTGCGCCGACTCGCACGGGCACACCGCCGGCACTGAGGGATGCGCATCCGTCGCGTGCGTCGGCATCCCGGCGCGACTCAAGCTGCCGTGGGCCTCCGACGTCCCGGAAACGCCGGTCAGTACTGTCGAATACGGCGAGATCACGGCGTGCAGAGAACTGATTACCGCCCTGCGGGACCTGGGATTCACCGCCACCACCGGCACGGTCGCCAACGGCGACCCCGAGGCATATGGCCACAACCGCAGCTACAGCGTGCACGCGTTCACCGTCAACGGCCACGACGTGATGGCGGTCGCCTACACCTCCCGTGGCCCGACCGGCCGGGAATGGTTCACCAACGCCGTCTATATCGACGGACGCCTGATCGATGGGGACGTGGCCGGCAATCGGCCGGGCAGAGTGCAGATCAACGCCATCACCTGGGCGATCCGCGAGCACCTCAGGTAAGCACTAGCCAACCCTGCCTTAGTGGGGTATTATTAAGGTAGGTCGGACGGCAAACCGGCCCACGCCAACAATTCAGGAGTAGATGCTGGACGACGAGCAGAAGATCATCGCCGAGTGCGTGGCGGCGCGGCGCGAAGGCCGCCCCATCCGCGATGCCGCCGCCCGCATGATCGCCTCGCAGTACCACACCGGGCAGAGCTCGCCCGGCTACGCGTTCGCCTCGACCGGCGCGATCACCGGCGTCGGAGCGGACCTTCACGAGGACCTCTTCCGAGGCGTCGTCATCGAGGGCTACTGGCACTCTCTCATTCCCGCCTGTTTCGCCGACTATATCGACAATCGCCGCGCCGTCGGGCACACCGGCCCGCAGCCCGGTTGGTCCAACCTCTGGCTTTGATCACCTTTCACCGGCCGCGCGCGTTGCCGCGCGCGGCCCCAGATGGGTCATCAACGACGAGAGGGCGGAACCCCATGATCGGCTACGAGTGCGTCGTGCACTTCGACGGCGACGCGTATCAGGACTTCGAGGCCACTCTGTATCCGGACACCACAGCCGAGGACCGGCGCACCGGCAATCTCTGCGGCCGGGTCGACCGCGCCGCCGCGCTGGCCCACCTCAAGCAGTGGGACTACGGCGAGCCCGCTGAGCCCTATACCGGCGACGGTTACGTGATGACCTGGCACACCGGCCTGTCGTTCTGCGCCCTCTACCGCGAGGTGAATTCCGACGACGACATGGACAGCGGCGGCCGGGAGCCCATCACCGACCCAGCCGGCTATTTGCCCTGCGGTTGCCACGGCACCACCCGGGAGCACCACTGCCGCGACAACCTGTCCGCCGAGATCGACCACGACGTCTGAACAGGCACCCCAACACCGGTAGACATCCACACAGTTTGGGGTATTATTAAGTCAGGTCGGACGGCAAACCGGCCCACGCCAACAACCCTTCCCGAAGGAGCCCACATGGCCCACGCCCGCAGCACCCGGAAGCCGCGGAAGAAGTACCAGCCGACGCCCGAGCAGATTGCCGCCACCGAGGAGCGGGACCGCGCGCTGCACGCCGAGGCCGCCGCCGCAATGGCCGACCCGGACGTGATCCGCCAGCGCGTCGCCCAGGCGCTCGGCCCCGGCATCCCCGCCCAGATCCGCCGCTGGTCGCTGCGAAACGTCCTTCTCATCCTCAGCCAGGCCGAGCAGCGCGGGATCACGCTCACCGACGTCGACACCAAGAGCGGATGGGCCAAGCGCGGCCGCCGCCCGGCCAAGGGACAGACCGGCTTGCGCATAGTGCGCCCGGTCGGTGCCATCGACAGCGACGACAGCACCGACGAGGCCACCGACGCGCCCGCGACCGACGCGCAAGACGAGAGCATCGTCCGGTTCCGCATGGTGCCGCGCTGGGACATCTCCCAGACGGTTCCGTTCAGCACCTCCGGCGACGACAGCACGGACGCCGTCTGCTCCGGATGCGACGCCGCGCCCGGTGAGCCCTGCCGCCCTGCCTGCATCTGCCTCGCGTGCGGCGCGCCCGCCGCGCCGGACGAGTCCCCGGCCGACGCGTTGTGGAACAACCTCACCGACCAGATCACCCGCGCCGGATACCGATTCGTGTGGCCCGACGGCAGCATCGGCCCGGCCGAGGTTCGCGCCGACCACGACGCCCGCGCCGCCTACGCCGGAATAGCCGCCCTCTCCCCCGAGGGCCTCGCCGATCTCGCCGTGATCCTCGGCGAAATCATCACCCGCGCCAGCCGCCGCCGCGCCGCCCTCGCCCCGCCCGCCGCCCCCTGACGACCCGTGGCCGGGGAGCCCGCTCTCCCGGCCACCCGCCCGAGGAACCACCCCGCGTGAGCAAGTACAGCGCCGCCAAGTGGGAAGCCACCATCACGGCCCTGCTGGCGATGTCCGAAGACCCCGCCCTCACCGACGAGCACCGCCAGGAGTGCGCGGCCAAGGCCGCCCAGCTCATGACCCGCCACGGCCTCACCGCCGCCCAGCAGCACACCACCCCCGAGAGCGCCGACCTGTGGCCCTACGCCGTCGACGGCGCCGACCATTTCGGCGCCGCCCGCGCCCGCGCGGCCGCCGCCATCGCCACCGCGATGGGCTGCAGAGCCGCCGTCCAAACGAACCCCACACCGGCCCCGTGCATGGTCGCCATTGTCGGGGTGCCCGCCGACCTAGACGCCCTGCGCACGCTCCTCCCGCCCGTCATGCGCCAAGCGAACCTCGCCGCCGCGTCCGCCGCCGCCCGCGGCAACCGCGACCCGCGCTATCTCGCTGGATTCCTCACCGGCTACGGCACCGCCGTCGCCGAGCGCATCACCACCCGTCGCAGCAAAACCACCGAGGAGATGCCCGGCGCAGCCGTTGTGCTGGCCGCTCGCGCCACCGCCGTCGATGACCTCTACGCCGCGCGTATCACTCCACATAGCCGCGCCGTGCGCGTCGCCGCCGACGACCCGGCCGGCCGTGCCGCCGGTTACACCGCCGGACGCACGGCCGACCTCGGAGATGCCCGAATCGACACCACCGACTAAGCCCTTTGAGCCCCAGTACGCGTTCCGGCCCGAGCGCGCGACACACGCTCGGGCTGATCGCGCGCGACAGCGGAAGGCAGCGAGACCAGAGCCGCTTCGCGGCACTGCCTTCTGGGGCCGCGCCCGGTCCAGCAACACGGCCACAGAAATCCACACTCGCCAGTCGGATATCCCGTCCGAATTCCGAGAGAACAGAATGCGGAGAGCCATGGCAGACGAACCAGGACGAATACGTCATCGGCGACAGCGAGGTACGGTCGCGCACCGAGGAGGAGAAGCGATTCCGGCGGCAACTGCGCGAAGAGGCCGAGCGCGCGGATGCCACGAGCCAGGAGCCCGAGTGGACAGGAGGCGCGGGCATCGCCGGTTCGCTCTGGCGCGACGGGCCGCCCTTTTATGCAGGATCAACCCGGCGGGAAACGAAGTCACCACTAGCCACCCGGTCGATTCTGGGGTATTATTAGGAGAGGTTGGACGGCAAACCGGCCTAACGCCAACAATCGCAAGGAGTTCCCATGGAGTTCTCTCCACAGCTCATCCACAACATCGAGCAGGCGGCCGCCGCGCACCGCAACGGTGACAGCGCCACCGTCCGGGAGGTCTACCACCGGATGCACGAGGCCGGGATGTGCCAGGAGGCACACGCGCTGATCAGGGTCCTCAACGAGGAAACCCAGACGCGGCTGCTCATGTCCACGCTGACCGGAGGCCCGACCTTCCAGGTCCAGTTCTACGCGATCTAGCAGCCCTGGCGGGCCGGGGGCCACACCCCCGGCCCGCCATCCACCGCGCGCGACTTTGGGGAGCGAACCTCCATGACGGCCATACCCGTCGAAACGCACACGCCGACGACCCACGTACTCGCCCGGTTCGAGCACAACGGTTACGACGACTCCGACTTCTACGCCATCGTGTGGGACGGCCACCGCGCCGGCCTCACCGAGTACGGCAGCACCCGCTACTACGGTGGCACCAACCCCGGCCCGGACGCCACCGCCGCACACCACGCCGCCGCTCGCGCCTGGATTCTCGCGCCGCTGACCGACCAGCTGCGCGCCGACGCCGAGGCTCACGCCCGCGCGCTCGACCAAGGCTGCGCCGCGCGCTCCACCACCACCCGGGGCAAGAACCACGGCGTCACCGGGCAGATCAAACGCCTCACCGAGAGAAGGTTCCGGGGGCACGCCACGCTGCGCGCGCTGATCGTCATCCACGGCACCGGCGAACAGCGCTGGATGGACGCCGACCGGCTGGAGCGCACCGACCCCGAGCCCATCGACGACAACGCGATCAACGATCGCGCCCGCTACCTCGCTGAGCGCGCCGACTGGCTGGACCTCATCCACCGCGCCGGTCTGCGACACGGTGCGTGGAGCTAACACCACCCCGGTCCGGAAGGGACGGCAAACCCTTCCGGACCGCCACGCCAACAAACCCGAAGGACCCGCCCATGCTGCCGCTCGACGAGATCACCGCCTACAGCATCCGCACCGAACAGGAACGCCACGACGAGCGCCGCGTCGCGGCCGCGCGTGCCGAGGCCGCCGCCGACCACGCCGCCGCCCTCATCATCGCCGAAACCGCGCTCACCGCCCGCCACGTCTGGCCGCTGGCCCGGTCACTCACCATCGACATCGACACCGACACCGACCGCGCCAGCCTGCACCAGGTCACCGACGCCCAGGCCCAGCCGCTGTGGCACGCCGACACCTGTGACTGCGCAGGGTTTCCCAACAGCACCGCCCCGCGCCACAAGACTGCCCGCGCCGTCGAGAACTACGTCATGGCCGCCCGCGAATACTCCCCCGCCATCGGCATCGAGACGGACGGCCCCGACGACGACACCCGACGCTACGAGATCGCGCTACCGATCATCCCTCGGGCAATCCCGGTCACCCCCACGCCACACGCTCACGAGCCCAACCGATGGGACTCTGCGGCGGTCATCACCATGCACTGCCGCTACACCCGCCGCACCGAACGTCTCGCCCTGCACTACATCGGCCCCGGCGGCACCAGCCGCCGCGAATACGGCGGCCCGCAGCTTCCCGGCCCGCACGCGGGATTCTTCCCGCTGGCGGACGTGATCGACAACTACGGCGGCACCGGCGCGCAATCCGCGCGCGCCCGCGCCGCCGGACAAGAGTTCGACGCCCAACCCGGCGACCTGCTGCTCATCGACGGGCACCTGTTCGAGATCCGCGACGACGAACCCGCCACCGGCTATCCCCGGCCGCACCTCATCAAGTAGCTCATCCGCCACGGTACGAGACCCGCTAACGGGCGCTGCAAGTCCTCAACGGTTGGGCGGCGGTGCCCGCCCAGCAGGCCCGCCCACGGCGTCAACGGTCCCCCGACATCTCACCGCCGCGTCACCGGAAGGGCGCACACCATGCGCCCGGCCGGCGGCGGCATATCGGCGCGATGGCCCCAGCCGTGAGCGGCGCTTTCCAGTCGGGTCGGACGGCAAACCGGCTCCCAACAACCGCTGAAGGAAGAAGCCACGCCATGAGCGCCTTCGTCGTCTCAGACGACCACATCGACGCCCTACTCACCGCAGGCTTGCATTCTCGCGGCCTCCGCTGGTTCTGGCCCGAAATCGACGCCGCCAGCGACCGCGGGAACTGGACCTCCGCCGCGCTACAGGCCCAATCCGAGCAACGGCGCCGCGAGCTGACCATCGACACCGCCGGACGCGTCGGCGCCGTACTGCTGGCCGAGAACCAGCGCAGCGTCAATCACCGCTACGACGAGGAAGAGCTCGAAATTCCTTACCTATTTCGGCCGGTCCCCGGCACCCCCGACCCGGTGACCACCCTCAGAATCATCGCTTCCTACGAATACCAGGCGTGCGAGCACCCCGGCTGGCGGAGCAGTGAGGCATACGCGATCTGCGACGCCCTCCGCCACGCCGCGATCGCCACGCTGCCCGGCTACGCCGCCGCCCCGGGGATCGTCACCGGCCGCGACATCTTCACCGCAAGCCGCCGCTAGACCCGCACGTGCGGGACGCCGGTATTCCGCCCGCGCCCCCGCACGGCGCAGGCCCTCACACACCGCAGTCACCAGATCTGCACAACAGCCGGACGGCAAACCGGCCCCACGCCAACAACCACGGGAGAGAACTTGACCAGCACGCCCCCACCCGCCCAACACGGACGCACCGGATCAGGCCCCATGGGATTCGAGCCGGACACGATCGCGGCCATGGTCCGCGCCACCGGCGCCCACTGCACCGTCCTGACCAACACCGGCGACACCGCCACCATCGCCGCCGGCAACCCAGACCCCGAGCGCTACTACCCGCTCCTGTGCCGGCTCGGCCATAACGTCTTGACACCACCATCGCTGCTCGGCGACTTCCGCATCAGCCCCGGCCACCCGGGCTGGCACACCCCGCAAGACATTCTCAAGGTCGGCGCCACCACTGACCGTGACATCGCAGACCTGGTCATCGCGTACCTCATCCGGCAACCGCACGGCGCACCGTGGCAACTACTCGACTCCGACACCCTCGACGACCTCGGCTTCGACGGCACCCTGCGCGGCCTCCCCCGCCGCACACCCAACCCCACGCCCGGACGCATCGCTGTCCCCCACCTCATCCGCGCGCTCAACACCCACGGCCTGACCGGCACCCGCTGGCACTCCGGCGGCGGCTGCTGGGTCGTCGCCGTCGGCCCCCGCAACCAGCACGGCCGGTTTCGCGCCCTCATCGGCCAAGTCCACCTCTCCGACAAGGCCGACTACATACCGCTCAACGACGACGCCGGCGCCGAACGCCACAACGACGCCACCACCAACGACCACATCTTCTTCACCAACGACGACACCGCGACCACCGCCGCCGACAAGATCGCCCGGTTCCTCAGCGCCCCCGGCCGATGCCCAGACTGCGGCTGGCCGGACAACACCGGCCACTTCCTCGAATGCGACCACGCCACCAACTGACCGCACCGGCCGGGAGGTGAGCAACTCACCTCCCGGCCCACGCCCGCGTTCCGAGGCGCACACGGAAGTTCGCGGGCGGCCCCGATGCACTGGCCCGCGGCGACACAAAGATCAAGATCGAAGTTCAAGATCATTCTTGCTCGGTGTCGCCGTGGTCCGGTCCGTCGCTCCCGCCAGAGAACGGCAGGGCCGGCACAGAACGCCGACCCTGCCTGCCAGTTGGGTGGGTGGCCGGGTTTCGGCCTCAAGGCCGGCCGAGGGCCAAGAGGCTTCGCCGGAGCCGCTTCGCGGCACTGCCTTCTGGGGCCGCACCCGGCTTCGCATCCCGGTCACCTCGCCGTCAAGGGCACGCAAAACATCTCGGCACAAACCGCCGAGATCTTTTGCTCTTCGGCCCTTGACCGCGAGCCTCCGCCGGGATGCACAGGCGCCGATTCCGGCGGCGGGTGGTACCCGCCGCCCCGCCCATCCGGGCGCGGCAAAACCCCGCGCACCGGACCGGCCCCATGGCCACAGAAAATCAAAATCCAACACCACGAATGACCTGTTGAAATGGCGCAGACCGGGGTATTATTAATATAGGTCGGACGGCAAAGCCGATCACCGCCAACAAACCGGGAGAACGACCCATGACGCCACCCCTTCCACTCGCCCCACAAGGCACACCACTCGTGCCCGCCTCGCCAGAGAAAACCCCGGCAGCATGCGAACAACAGAAGACCGATCACCAGATCATCGACCTCCTCCCCGGCTCAGCCGAGCATCAGTCGTCGCTCGACCTTCCCGCCGATCACGGATTTGCAGAGCTGCTCCGGGGTCCGTACGCGTTGCCGAAGCCCTTGGATGATCGCTCGCTGCACCTGATCGAGGAAGCACGCGCGCACGTCGTCCGCGCCGCCGACGCCCTGCTATGTGACCACGTCGACCGCAAGTGTCTTGCGCGGCCGCTCAGCGACTGGGACCGCGTCACGCAATTCTGGTCGGACGAGTCCATCGATCTACTGCTTCGCCTTAGCGAGCCCGGCTGCCCACAGGCCCCGATGGGCGCATGTCTGGTCGCACAGTTCCGAGCCATGGTGTCCGTGATCCTGACGCACCACAACCGGTGGGTGAACTGGACCGAGGCCACCGACGCCGCGGAACGCGTCGTGCGGCTTTCACGCTGGATCTACAGCGGCGGATACGCCCACGCCATCGGCGCTTAGCCGCCATCGCGGTCCGGGCTGGCTCGCCCGGACCGCGCCCCAAACCGGACACCCCATAGGCACACCACAGGACAACTTGGGGTATTATTAGATCAGGTCCGGTGGGGGCAGCGCAGCGAAAGCACAAGGCCACCCCCGCCCCCTCACCTTGCAAAGAGGACCCAATGGGACGACACCATCACGCCGCCACCACGCAGCCGCACACCATGCAGCCGCACACCCTCCACGGCGCACGCGTGGAGTACATCGGTGAAGACTTCGCTTGGTACGGCCACCAATTCACGGTTACCCACCGCGCCCATGTCGACGGACATCCCCGGTACGTACTCACCGACGATCACGGCACCCACAGAATCAGCGCCAACCCGACCGAAATCAGCCCCACCAACGACGCGCTCACCTCCACCTGGACACGGCACTTCCGACGGATCGTGGAATACATCAGCGCAAGGCACGGCGCCGAGTACGGCGAAGAGATCGCCGAAATTCTGCAATCCATCGGCCACGATGTCGTGAGCCGCCGCTACGCCCGAGCCCGACGACACCTGCTCGATCTGGAACACCACCTCAACTTCATCAACAGCGACGAGTACGAAACATCGCTCGCGCTACTCGTCGAAGTTCACGGCACCACGGACTAAGCAGAAACGCCGCCAAGTGGCAGGCAGACCACCGCCCGCCACTTTGGCGCGCGCAAGCGGAGCAACGGCGACCAACCTTCACCGAGGCCACGAGCAACACAGAAGAGCCGACCGGACGAACCACGAAACCATCAATCCGTACGGCCGACATCGACACCCGAGGAGACGCCCCCCTGAGAAGACTCTCCACGCCCGGCCGCCTCAGGCCCGGAGGGAAGACGACCCAACCCCGCTTCGGACGATTCGGCGCGGCGCCCTCGCCGCACCGGAACCTCCGCCAGGCTCCTCACAAACGCCGCAACGTCACTCTCAGACACCCGCCGATGCGCCGCCCGCACCTGCGTCACGTCCACACCCGCCACCTCCGCCGTTACCGCGTCATCCCGCAGGAGCACCGCCAAGCCCGCCAGCGAGACCAGGAGATCCGTCTCCGCCGCCACCACCTCCGCATCACAGACCGCCAACAGTTCGCGCCGACGCTGCGCCGCAGCCTGCGCCGCCCGCGCCCGCGCGGCAACCGCCCGCACTGCCGCATCCTCTTGCTTCCGCCGCATCTGCAGCGCCGCCGCCGCCTTGTTCGTCGTCCTACTCGCCACGAACGTGACGGTAAACGCCCGGCGCGCAGTCATACCAACATCTGACTCGCTTCAACCAGAACTCACATTCGTTCCATCCGAGCCACAAGTTCTAGACTCACATTCAGCGATGAATTTCAGGGTTGGCATACGTCATGGGCTGCCACTTCATCACCGGTAACATTTTGATTTGAACCGCGCGATACACCCCCTTGCATTACGGCATGCCCAGTCGGCGGCGCTGCCTTCTACGTTGGGCTGATGCTGAACGTCACGCGGATCTCGCCGGGGGCGGGCTACCGGTATCTGACCGAGCAGGTCGCCGCCGGTCGGCACGACATGCGCGCGCCACCCGAGGGGCCTACTCCGTACTACATCGATCCGCAGGCGCGTGGTGAGGCGCCGGGTTGGTGGGCCGGCGACGGCGCCCGCGTGCTGGGTGTCAGCGGGTGGGTATCGGAGCCGCAGATGCGTCTCCTCATCGGGGAAGGACGTCATCCGGCCGCGGGGTACCGGCTCGGCCGGGCGTGGCGAATCTATGCGCCGCAGACCGACGCGACCCGCGTTCAGGCGGTGGAACAAGCGTGGGCGGCGCTGCCGGACGACGCCACCGTGGAGCAGCGCGACAAGGCGTGGCTGGACATCATGACCGCGCCGGAGCGCCGCGCGGTGTCCGGTTATGACGTCACGGTGTCCCCAGTCAAGAGCGTGTCGCTGCTGTGGGCGTTCGGTGACGACGGCACCAAACGCGAGGTGATGGCCGCGCATCATGCCGGCGTCCACGCCGTGCTGGACCATCTGCAGCGGCACGGTGCGATGACCCGTGCCGGCACCAACGGGGTGCGGCAGATCGAGACCGCGGGGCTCGCGGCGCTGGTGTTCGACCACCGCATCTCCCGCGAGCGTGACCCGCAGCTGCACTCGCACATCGTGGTGTCCGCGAAGGTGCGCACCCTCGACCGGGACGGCCGTCCGCAGTGGCTGGCGCTGGACGGCCGTGCCTTCTATCAGGCCACCATCGGTGCGCGGATCTCGTACGAGCGTGCCGTCGAGGCGGAACTGGGCCGGCGTCTCGGGGTGCGGTTCGCGGCCGCGGAGGGCATGTCCACCCGGGAGATCGTCGGGATCAGTCCTGGGTCGCTGCGCCAGTACGCGAAACGGCGCGCGCTCATCGCCGGCGAGATGGAACACCGGCTGACCGGAGCCGGTGGGCAGCGCCGGCGGTTGCCCGGTGAGCGGTGGCGGGCGCTCGCGCAGGATGCGACGCTGCGGACCCGCGCGCATCTGCACGGCGGTGAGTCCACTGCCCAGGCGGTCGCCCGCTGGGAAGCCGAAGACCTCGCCGCGGGCCTGCACACCGCCGATGATGTGCGCCGCCTCCTGCGCGCCCCGGCGGCACCCGGCGAGGCCGCCGCGGCAGGCCAGCGGCTGCTGCGGCACGCGCTGCGGCACGTCACCGACCCGGCGGCGGTCACCGAGGACGACCTGCACCGGGCGGCAGCGCAGCTCGGCATCCGTGACGATCAGCGCACGGCCGCGGTGGACGCGGCCGTGCGCACGCACCCGGGGCTGGCGGTGGCGCGGGCGATCCGCACGCTCGCGCAGGAGCGTGCGGTCTGGGGTGTCGATCACCTCGAGTTGGCCATCGGCCGCGCCTTGGACGTCGACCACACTGGCGGGCCGGCGGCGGATTGGGCGCGGGTGCAGCGGCTCGCCGCGGATGCCGTCGCTACCCGCGCCGGTGGCCTGCGCGTGCTCACTCCGCCTGCCCCGGTGACGTTCGGTCCGAGTCTGCGCCGGCTCGTCGACGGGGAGAGCACGTACACCCGGCACCGGTCGCTGCGGCTGACCAGCCTGCCGGTCCTCGCCGCCGAGAAGGAGGTCATCGCGCACGCCGCCCGCAGGGGCGCCACCCCCGTTGCGGATGCGGTGCTCGACCGGGTGGCCGCGGACTTACGGCTCAGTGCGGAGAAACACGCGGCGCTGCGGTTCCTCGCCGATGACCGGCGGGTGGTCGGTGTGATCGGCCCGGCCGGCGCCGGCAAGACGTACCTGCAGAAGGCCGTCGCCGCCGCGGCGCGCCGGGCGGGGGTGCCGGTGCTGGGGCTCACGGTCGGGCAGTCCGCCGCTGACGTGCTCGCCGAGGCCACCGGGATGCGCACCGAAAATCTGGCGATGTGGCTGCACGCCCAGCACACCCCACCCGCCGGTGACCGTGCCATTCGGTGGCGGTTCGCCCGCGGGCAGTGGGTGGTCCTGGACGAGGCCTCGCAGGTATCCACCCTCGACCTCGTCCGCCTGCTGCAGCTGCTCGACGGGGTGGGCGGGAAACTGATTCTGGCCGGTGACCCGCAGCAGGTGCCCGCGATCGGCCCGGGCGGCATGTTCGGCCACCTGCACGCACTCGGCGCCGTCACCGAGCTGCGCGAGCTGCACCGGTTCACGCACCGCTGGGAAGCCACCGCCTCACTACGGCTACGGCAGGCGGACCCGACCGTCCTGGCCGAATACGCGCGCCGCGGGCGCATCATCGGCGGTCACCGCGACACCATCGTCGACCAGATGGTGGCTGCCTGGGCCGGCGACCACGCGGCCGGGCTGGCGTCGGTGATGCTGGTCGGCACCGAAGCTGAGGCCGCCGCGGTGTCCGTGCGCGCCCGCGCGCGGCTGATCGCCGCCGGGCTGGTGTCGGCGGACCGGCAGGTGCGCCTCGGCGACGACACGCACGCCAGTGTCGGGGACATCGTCGTCAGCCGCCGCAACGACCGGCGGCTCACCACCGGCGGCCGGCGGTGGGTCGCCAACCGGGACCGGTGGCGGGTCACCGCCATCACCGCCGACGGCGCGCTCGCGGTGCTCAACCTGCGCACCGGCGACGACACGATCCTTCCAGCCGGGTACGCGGCCCGGCACGTGCAGCTCGGCTACGCCGTCACCGTCGACTCCGCCCAAGGCCAGTCCGTCGACGTCGCTCGGGCGCTCGTCGACGACACGATCACCGCGCAGCGGCTCTACGTCATGCTCACCCGCGGCGCCCGCACCAACACCGCCTACGTCGTCACCGACGACGAACCCCCGGAAGGCACACCACCCGGGCCGGAGACCGCCAGCGTCGCCGTCCTGGCCGACATCCTGCGCCGTGCGACACCCGAGAAGTCCGCGACCGAAACGTCCCAGCAGCTGTGGGCCGACGCCGACGCCCTGCACGCCTGGGCGCCGATCTACGACGACCTGGCCGCCCGCGCCCTAACCCCCACCTACCTGACGATCATCGCCCGCTACACCGACCCGCACATCGTCGCCCGGCTCGCCGACGACCTCGCCATGCCCGCCCTCGTCCACCGGCTCACCACCCTCCGAGAAGCCGGCTACGACCTCGACCCGATCCTCAAAAACAGCATCGAGCGCCGCGAACTCGACACCGCCGACGACATCGCCGCCGTGCTGTCCTGGCGGCTGGACCGGCTCATCGGCCGCACCCTCGCCGACCCCCGCGCCGCCACCGCCCCCGGCCCCGCACTCACCTACACCGCCCGGATCCCCGACCTGCCCGACAGCGACATCACCGACGCCCTACGCCAAGTCGCCGCCCTGTGCGACCAGCGCACCACCGCCCTCGCCGACCTCGCCGCCACGCACCAGCCCGCCTGGGCGCGGCGGCTCGGCCCGGTCCCGGACGACGCCATCGGACGCCAGGTGTGGCTGGCGCACGCGGCGCTCGTCGCCGCCTACCGCGACCGCTACCAGATCACCGGCGACCACCCCATCGGCGGTGAACCACCCGTCACCGCGGTCGCCCAATGGGCGGCCTGGCACCGCGCCCGTATCGCCCTGGGCACCGCCACCGCCGCCGGCCACGTCCGCGACGCCGACACCGCCGCCCTGCGCGCGCTCGTCGCCGCACAACGCGCCGCCGACACCGCCGCGCCCCCGTACGTCGCCGACGACCTGCGCGCCGCGCACCTCACCCTCCTCCAGGCCGAGGAACACGTGCAGCAGCTGCGCACCCTCCTCACCGCCGCCACCACGGCCGCCCAACGTGCCCACACGCGGCTGGCCGCCACGAAGCCGCGGTGGTGGCACACACCCCGCCAGCGGGCACAGATCACCGGCCGCCGCGACACCGAGCAGAAACGCGTAGCCGATGCCGCCGCACGCACCGACACCCTGCGCGCCGCCCTGGAAGACGCAGGTCGGGATGTCGAAACCGCGCGAACGCGGACCGGCGGGCTGGAGGACCGGCACCGGGAATGGGTGCGCTGGTACGTCGACGCGCTACCCACCCGATACCGCGGGCTCGCCGCCGCGGCCGAACAGAAACGCCGCCTACGTAGCCGGGTCACGGCCGTCGCCGACGCGGTCCGCGACACCACCGCACGCGTCCACGCCATCGACGCGACCCGCGCACAACCACACTCCCGGCCCGCTGCGGACCGGCTCACCGACCTCGCCGACGCGGCACAACAACGACTCGCACCCGGACAACCGGAGCTGGAGGAATAACCCATGGCGGGACGTCACTGCGTCGCGTTCGTCGACGAATCGCTCCTGAAAGGTTCCCACTCGCCGGGGTTCTATCTGCTCGCGGCCGTCATCCTGGACCAGGACACCGCGGACCAGGCGCGCAACGCCATGCGCGCCGCCGTCGGCGGCGACTACTTCCATACCACCAAGCTTCATCACGCCGCCCGGTTCCGGGTCGTCGAGGACGCCCTCGACACGGTGGCCGCACACGCCGGCTGGGTGCACATCGTCACCCACGCCCCGCTGGACGTGCCGAAGGAGATCGCACGCCAGCGCTGCCTCGGCCAGATGCTGCCGGAGCTCAACCGCCAACGCGTGCGAGACGTCATCCTCGACAGCCGCGGCGCAGACCCCGACCCCGAGAAACGCGACTCCAACGACCTCCGTGACCGGCGCACCTACCGGCACCTCGTCCGCGAAGGCACCATCAGCTCTCGCATGGCGCTGCGTCACCAGCCCAGCCGCGACGAGGGATTGTGGATGGCGGATGCTGCCGCCTGGGCCACACAGCGCGTGCTTCGCAGCGACGACCCGGTGTGGTGGAACCGCATCGCGGACGTCACCACGGTCACCGACGCCGTCACCGGAACGGACCTGCACATCCGCGGGGACGGAGGTGGTGATAGGGCCGCTCTGCCACACGGTGATCACGGCCCCCAGAGAGCGAGCCAAAGCGCTCCACCCCTGTTATCACCACCAGCATACCCGTCGGCCGCAGACGCGCCGCCATCGTTTCCCGACGCCACCCTTACCGACCTGGTCATGCAGAGCCTGTACGCGCGCCAAGCCCATGCCCGTGTGGAAAAGCAGCTCTCCAGGTCGATCGCCGAACTGTCGGCCGAAGTGCGCAACCTCCACCACACCATCCAGCGCATCGCCGCTCTGCATCCCCCACAGTCCGACGCACCGGAGGCAACCCCGGAACCGCCGGACACCGGCCCGCAATCCGGCGTGGACGGCCGCGGCGACCTGCGAGCGCTGGAGTGACCATCCGGCCGTGATCAGCGTGCCCGGCGCCGCGCCGGCAGCCACGTCGTGCGGCCTCACCGTGGACAGCGCACCTGCTCCGCGACGCGCGTTCCCTCAGCGGTGGCGCATCATGTGGTGGGACATCGGCAGGCCCGAAGGACATCCGTTCGTCGTTTCAGTCCTCAGGCGGAGAGCCTTCCGCTGCGAACGGCTCTACGGGAGGAAGCGGTAAGGAGAGGACGAAGCACGCACCTGTCGGCTCTGCAGATCGATACGCGATGACGCCGTTGTTAGCTAAGGCCAACTGTTTGACAATGTAGAGGCCGAGACCTGTGCCTTTCTTGGTTGGCGCAACACCGCTGTCGGCACGCGTGTAACGATCGAACAGGTGCGGAACGAATTCTGCTGGCACCCCTTCTCCGGAATCGGACACCTCGATGCTGCCACCGCCAGCGCCCGTCGCACGGATATGCACGGGCGGATCGCCGTATTTAAGGGCGTTGCCAACAAGATTTGTAAGGATTTGATGGAGGTGCCGGGGGTCAGCAAGGACTCGAAGTGCCGGATCGATTTCGACAGTTACTTGCGCCTGCCGATCGGGTGCCATGTGGGTCAGCACGTCGTTCACGACACCCCGCACGTTAAGTGGCGTGGGCCGGGCCAGTAGGGTGTCACCGTCAAGTTGGGTGAGGGTAAGGATTTCTTCAACAAGGTTGTTCATGGAGGCCGCAGTAGCGGCAATTTTCTCAACATCTCCACGCTTGTCATCATCACTAGCGTCTAACCAATCGCCGATCAACAGCTCACAGAGCCCAATGACCGTCGCGATGGGTTGGCGAACATCGTGACTCAGCATTGCAACCAGGTCGGCGACGCGGTCATTCGCAATCTTAAGTTCAGCATTGGCCGCTTCTAGCTGATAGGCGCGCACCGTCAGCTCCTGGCGATGCCGGCGCAGCTCTTCGCTTTCCCGTAGAACCTCTCGATTACGACTAATGCTGCCCACCAAGATTACAGTCAGTAGACCAAGCCCCGATCCGCCCCCGGCAGCAATCCTAATCACCATATTTGAACTGTCAATCGGACCATACATTCCAACCAGAGGCGCGCCACCAATAAGTCGCCACGGCCTGCCCGGGATATCAAATCTGGCGAAACGCATACCATTGACGACAACTACATCTTCACTCCAGGGCGCATTCGACAACTCGGGCGCCACAACCGAAAGTCCCGTGGCGACACTCGGAAGAACTTCACTCGAAGCAATGATTGTGTTGCCGCTATCGACGACGTAAAGCTGCGCCCCGCCGACTGCAATAGCATGCGCTAAATATCCGTCCACAGAACCACCCCAGGGCACCAAATCTTGATCACCCGCATTCGAGCCAGTAGAGTTTGCCGCAATCTCAGAAAGGGCCCTAGCAGTAACTTGTAGTCGAAGATCAAAACGATCTTCCATCTCCCGCTTGTTTCGATCGGTCACCCATTGCGCGCCAGCAAATCCGAGAGCCGAGAGAATCAGCCATGTGATCATCGGCGCAACAAAGAAGCGGAACGACGGGTACGCGGAACTACCTAGACGAGTCACCAAAACACTATGCCAAGCCCGCAGCCGTCGAGGACCGTTTCGACTGCGCGACATCCCGAGGACATCGGGCAACAAGACAGGCCTACAACGCCTATCGCCGCCAGCCGCCCGTGGCACAGCTGCTAGCCGTCCGGCCGGCCCTCCGGCGTTCACTAATCAGTGCCGCATTCACTTTCCCATCGCGCACGGAAGCGATCGATCCGACATGGATGGCAGGAGAGGCACCCGTGCGTGATTATGTCGGCGAGAACGAGGGCCGTTTCTAGCTGAGTTTGAGAGCCAGTGGGTGCGGGCTGGCTTGAGCAATGTCGGTGAGTTCGAGCGCCACTTTCGTGCGAGTCGGCCGTCTGTCGAGATCGCGATCCGTCGGGTTCGGCGGAGGTCTCGAGGCGTTGGCGGGTGAGGGCGAGCATGTCGATCAGCCAGCCTGGCCCGCCGGTGATGTGCCTGGCTTTCAGCAGACGGTCGACTTCGTGGTGGACAGCGGGACCAGCGTCGACGAAGAAGTCCTCGCAGATTCCGAGTAGTAGCGGCAGCAGGTCGCTGTGGGGTTCGTCATGGCTCACCGGCTGGACACTGCGCCGCGATTAGGGCGTGTATCGAAGTCCTACGAGTTGCGGCGCGTTGATCGCTGAAGGTGGGCGAGGTCTCCGGTAGAAGGTTTTTCGACCAAGAAACACCTGAATACCCGAGACCTCGTGGACACCTTACCGGTGCTGCGGCGGCATGATCTGACGGACGCGCAGTGGGCGCGTCTGTCGCCGTTGCTTCCTGTTCCTGACCTGCGGCGTCCTGGCCGGCCACCGGCTGTGTCCCGGCGGACGACGATCGACGCGATCCGATGGCGGGTGAGGGCCGGAGCGTCGTGGCGGGACATCCCGTCGTGTTACGGCTCCTGGCCGGCGGCGTACGCATTGTTTCGCCGGTGGCAACGGGACGGGACCTGGGCGGAAGTCCTGGCCTGCCTGCAAGCACTGGCCGAGGCGGCGGGACGCATCATCGGGAACGTGTCGGTCGACTCGACCACCGCGCGGGCGCATCAGCACGCCGCCGGAGCACGCCGGGACAGCGCCGCCCAAACCGAACCACCGGGGGGCGTCGGTGACCCGGAACCTGACGACCACGGCCTGGGCCGCTCCCGCGGCGGCTGGTCAACGAAACTGCATCTGGCGTGTGAGCAGGGCTGTAAGCCTTTGGCGATCGTGCTGACCGCCGGCCATCGCGGTGACAGCCCGCAGTTCACCCGGGTTCTGGAACGCATCCAGGTCGTCAAGCTCTCCGGCCGGGTCCGGACCCGGCCGGACGCGGTCATGGCGGACAAGGCCTACTCCTTCTGGCTCTGACTTCGATACACGCTCTAACTGGACGTTTTAGTCAGGTATGTGGTGGTAGAGCTAGCTTCATGGATCGACCACGAACCCTCAACCGGTCCGATCCGACTGGTTCGCCCTACTCATCCGCATAGGCATTCGTCCGGTTGGGGCGCCTATCGTCCCCCGATCGTGTCTCATTGGCTTTCACCACGAAATCAGCGGACCCAATGTCCGCGCGGCGGCCGTTTCCGCAGCGTACGCCAGCACGCATGACCGACAGACGCACCTACCCCTCCAACCTGTCCGACGCCCGCTGGAACCTGATCGCACCCCGCCTGACCGCCTGGCGCCAAGCACGCACCGACGCCCGCACCGCACTCGGCATCAAAGGCCGCACCGCCACCCACGACCTACGCGAGATCTTCAACGCGATCCTCTACGTCAACCGCACCGGTATCCCCTGGCGCTACCTACCCCACGACTTCCCTCCACACCCGACGGTCTACGGCTACTTCACCACCTGGAGCAAGGAAGGCATCTTCACCGACCTCAACTACGACCTCACCGGCCTCGTCCGCGACCACCACGGACGCCCCGCCGCACCCACCGCGTCCATCATGGACACCCAAAGCGTCAAGACCTCCCACAACGTCCCCGCCGACAGCCAGGGCATCGACGCCGGCAAGAAAATCGCCGGCCGCAAACGCGGCATCATCACCGACGTCCTCGGCCTACTCCTCGCCGTCGTCGTGACCGCAGCATCCGTCAGTGACAACGCCATCGGCCGCGACCTGCTCGACCACGCCACCCGAACCCACCCCACCCTGACCAAAACCTGGGTCGACGCCGGCTTCAAGACCACCCTCGTCGAATACGGCGCCACACTCGGCATCGACGTCGAAACGGTCACCAAAGACCCGTCCAGCAAGGGATTCAGCGTCATCAAACGCCGCTGGGTCGTCGAACGCACCATCGGCTGGCTCATGCAACACCGCCGACTCGCCCGCGACTACGAAACCCTGCCTGACCACTCAGCCAGCATGATCACCCTCGCCATGATCGACAACCTCGCCAAACGCCTCACCCACGAAACCACCCACACCTGGCGCAACCCACCCAAAGAACAAAACACACAAAATACGTGAACCAGACGTCCTCTAACGCCGCAGCGGCGACTGCTCGCGGTGGATCCGACAGACGGTGATCGTCGTCATGAGCGACGCGTTCGAGGACCGCGCCAATCATCTCGATACGCGCCGCCGCTGGCGCGTCGTCCAGCTCGAACGCAAAGTCCGCGGCGTCATCGTTGCCGAAAGGCTCGACATCCCAGGTGCCCATAACGGGGTCAACCTACCCGGCTTAAGATCGCCGCATGCAGCCGCTCGTTGACATGACGATGGGTGCCGCGGGTCCACCGCACGAGGTGGTGCTGAAGCTCCAAGGCGGCGACGGCTGGGAGCTGAACGTCTGGGCCACCTTCGAGGATTTGGCCAAGCTCCGCTGCGTCCGAGTCGCCGCTTGGGACCAGCGTAGGTCGATCGCGGCTGGAACAAGTGCCGGTGGCAAGGTCTTCTGGTGTGGTCCCGGCGAGGGGTCAGACCCTGAGACCGCGACGGTGTTGATCGGCCACGACGACGAGGTGTGGGACATCGCCTTCCTGATACCTGTAACCCTTGTCGAGAAGGTCGGCACTCTGGCCAGCGAACGAGAGCTGGACTAACCAGTCGAGGCCCGCTGGCAACCTCCTGTCACCTGGCCCCGAACAGCGGCTGTCGTACTACGTTCCGGGGGAACCTGGTACCGCCGCCGCCACGCAGCACTCCAGCGGGGTGGGTCCCAAAGACACGCACACAGAAACCCGCGCAGGACGGGTGGGACCAAAGCAGGCGACCAACCGGGACCGTCGGACACGCCCAGAGCCAGCCCCCCGAGGTGCGAGCGGTCGGCGAGACCGCCCGCACCTTTCTCACGGCCCCGGTCAGGCCAGAACCCAGCCGGTGCAGTAGCCGGCGTACGGGTCGCACAGCCGCCAGGACGCCACGCTGTAATAGATCGGGGGTACGTCGTAGTAGTCGTTGTCAATGCCGGAGTAGCGAATCGAGCGGCCGTCCGGGACCCTGACATCGATCCACACCAGGCCGTTACCGGCCTTCAGGTCCCAGATGGCGAAGTACTTGACATTGTCGACGATGCCGAGGCCCGCCTGCCCGGTCGTCACGCCCAGGTAAGAAGTCTTGAGTTCCTTCCAGGAGGCGTGCGCCGGCGCAGCTCCGATCCCCACGAGGACGGCAGCCATAGCCGCGGTAGCCAGCAGTTTTTTGATCATCGTGATCCTCCGTTTGCTCGACTGCGATTGCATCGATCGTGTTGGAAGATCCGAACCGCACGCCATGCGCATCTGTCCCTGACCTGGGTGGATCTGTACTTGGGGGACAGATAACTGATCCACCGGCCACGATGCGCCGCCATGACGGACGGCACTGACAACCATGCCCGGGTGCGGCGGTCTATGCCGGGATGAGGGGCTGCCGTCCTAGCGGTGTGGGTCGGATAGCGGAGGATGGCTGGTCTCAACGGCTCGCAGTTCGAGGATGAAACGGGCGCGCACGGCGAGGGGCGTACGTCCACCGGCGCGGCAAGGCATGCGGATGCCGACAGCACACCGGAGGGCAGTCGCGGCTACTGGCGTCGGCCAGGTCGCGTTGACCGACGCCCTACAATCGAATCGATCAATGCACGGAGGGACATGTGGCGTCACAACCGGCACCGTGGTGGAAAAACGTGAACGACACGGCGCAGCTGATCACCTCGGTGGTGAACGCCGCAGCGTCGAAAGCGGGACGGGATGGTGTGTACGCCCCTCCCCCTGATACTGCACCGCCCCGCCGCCGACGCCGGGCGGCCTCCCTACGCCATCTCGCCGAAGTGATCCGCACCCACCGAATGGCACCCGGCATCGCAGTTGACAAGGACATCGTTGCCGGCGTGCTCGCCGGCGACCTGCGGTATCTGACTGATCTCGTGCCCGTCGTCGCGGTCACCCGGGCCTCGCACCACATCGCAGGCCTACCGTTCGGCGATGACGATGTCCAGCGCCTCGCCGTTGCTGTCGCGCACCTCAACGCCCTCCTCACGACAGCGTACGAATACGATCGACGCACCCCATACCTGCTGCCCGTACCGCGCCCGGCGTCAGCGCTCGTCGTCGAGCGGAACGCCGACCGGTGGCGCACCGCGCCGACCGACGTGATTCAGCTCGCCCCGGTATGGCTCATGCCGATCGAGCGCACGCCGCCACGGCGGGACTGGACGTGGCTTCGCCCGGCGGCCTGGATCGCCCTACTGATGATCTTCGCCAGTGGCGTGCTGGTCGGCGTGAGCGGGTCCCGGCTCGCCGACTCGTCCCCGCCTGCCGCCAACACACCGGCGCACATCGCGAGTTCAGCGTGCCGGCCACCCAGCAAACCCAGCGCCTCCGGCGCAGTCGTGATGGGAGCCCCCTGTGCGCCTTCGAGCAATTCGACATGGCGGGCTTACGCTTCCCCCGGGGAGTTGCGCCACACACCCACCGGATTCGTGGCCACCGTGCCCGCCGGGTCCACCCTGTCGTGGGAATTCCTCGTGATCAACAGTGGATTTACGATGATCACCGGCCATCGCTACCGGTTCGATTTCATCGCCACCAGCGACCGGCCGCTGAACATTCTGCTCCGTCTCCAGGACGAGGAGCTGCCGTACCGGCCGTCACTCGTCGCGAGCGTTCCCATCGACCGTACGGCCAGCCGACGCAGTTACACGTTCACCGCTGGCACGAACAGCAACGCGGCCGGCGAGGCCGTCTTCCAACTCGGCGGACAAGGGGCCTACACCGTCACGGTCGACGACGCCGTGCTTATCGAGGTCGACTCCTGACCGAACGCACCGAGACAGCGGTGCGGTCCTGGGTCAAGCAGGCCGAACTCGACGCCGGAACCCGGTCGGACAGGCTGACCAGCGATGAGCGAGCCGAGCTGGCCCGGCTGCGGGCGGAGAACCGCCGCCTGCAGGCGGCATCGACGAGGTACGCGCCCTGACGAGTGCCCCGACGCTCCCGGCCGTCTGACAGCAAGGCAGTGGCTCGCCGTCGGCAGACGGCATCCGCCACTTCGCTCTCATCCCGCCCGCACCGGTCGCACCGTGGGTCTATCCGTCACCGCGCGGGGTCAGCGGCCCCCGTGCAGGTGAGCATCCCGGACCGTGTGGCAGGCCACTAACGTAGCGACCCGGACGTCGTCGTCGCCATCTGCGGCTCGCCTGACTCACTGCAGGGCCGGCTGGTGGGCTGTCCACGAACGTTCGCCGGGTTTTGACACGCCGGGCGGCTTGCGTTGCCCGGCGATAGACCAGGGCAGTCTCGTCCGCGTTGGTCGCTGTTGAAGGTGGATGGTGCGAGGCGGCCGAGCGGTACGGGCGCGGCGGTTGACCCAGGACGAGGGCCGCAGATGCAACAACTCGTCCGGCGTGGCAAACACGGCTCGGTCCGGGATCGCCGGGCGTTGATCATGATGGCGTGAGTGTCACGGACCCCGGTCACGGCGATCGCCCGGCTGGTCGCCGCGCACGAGGACACAGTCAGGGATCTGATCCATATGTTCAAGCAGATGGGGTTGGCATGCCTCCACCCTCAGCGGACGGGAGGCCGTCCCCGCCGGATCAGTGAAGACGATGAGGCGTTCATCGTCGCGACGGCCACCTCTCATCCGCGTCGGCTCGGGCGGCCGTTCACGCTGGAGTTCTACCGCGTCGCCGGGGATGCACGACGCCCACGAGCACGCCGGGAAGCGCTCCACCAGAACGACGCGGTCACGAGCGCCGCTGCCAGCGCGGGTAGCAGACCCATCATGGCGAGCGCGTGCACAAGACCGACCGGTTGCCACAACGCCGAGCACATCGCCGAGCCGGCCGCACCACCGCCGAAGAAGGCGAGGTTCCCGATGCCGATCGCGCTGCCACGGCTCTGCGGCGCACGCTGCCCGACGAGCCCGGTGTAGACGGTTTGGGTGGTGCTGAACGCGCCGAACGCGACGGCGACGGTGGCGACGAGGACCGCCGGATGCGGCACGATCGCGGTGCCGGCGAGGATTCCGCCGAATGTCATGGCGACGATTGCGAGGACCCGGACCGCGCCGAGGGAAGGGACGTACCGGGACGCGATCTGGGCCAGCAGCACCGCGCCGGCAGCTCCTGGCAGGAGCACCACGCCGACGTCGACGGCGCTGTACTGGTGCTGCCGGTAGAGCACGTGCGGTACCGCGTACAGGGCGGCGAACATCCCGCCGTACACGCCGGCACCGATGACAGCTGCGGCACGCAGCTGCGCGTCGCCGAGGACCACGCGCAGCACGCCGGCGCCTTCCCGTCCGCGATGACGGCGCACCGTGACGATCGCCGCTGCCATCGTCGCGGCCAGGACCGCTACTGTCGCTGCGGCGGGAAGCCGCAGGGTGTGGGCCTGGATCAGCAGCAGTCCTCCCGCGGCGGCGATCGCGACGGCCGCGACGCCGGTGAGGTGCGCGGGCGGGCCGCCGGTGGGTTGGCGGCGGGTCAGCGGCAGTGCGAACGGCACGATCAGGAGGGCGGCGGCGGGCAGGACCATCGGCAGCCGCCAGGACACGAGGCTGGTCAGCCCGCCGGCGATGGTGGCGGTGGCCGAGACACACGCCAACGTCGCCCCGATCATGGCCAGGGCGCGCGGCCGGGCGGCTTCGGTGAGCTGCGCGGCTGCGGTCATGGCGGCCGTGGTGATCGCACCTGAGCCGGCGGCGAGCAGGAGGCGGCCTGCCACCAGCGTGAGCAGTCCCGGCGCGATGATGCAGATGGCGGTACCCGCGGCCAGCAGGATCGCGCCGGCGGTGAGGATGCGGCGGGTGCCGTAGCGGTCGGCCAGCAGGCCTGCGGTCGCGGTGGCGGTGCCGAGGCCGAGCGCGTGGGCGGTCAGGATCCATACCGCGGCGATCGGTGTCGTGCCCAGGGCGTCGACGGCGGCCGGGAGCGCGACCGCGGCGGCGCTGACGCCGTAGATCGCCGGTCCGTAGAGCAGGCCCAGACGCAGGCCGGCGCCACGACGGTGGCGTGGTGCCTCAGCGGTGTCCGCGGGCGCGGGGGCGTGGTGTGCGGACATGAGTCCTCCAGGGAGAGGCATCGTGAGGGCTGCGCGATGAGCAGGCGGTGTCGGGTTGGCCGGTGCCGGCAGGGATCGCTGGCGCGTGCGGCGGTGTCCACGTCCGGTCGGGAAAGGTTCAGGTGTTGGTGGTGGCGTGGTGGCGGCCGCGACGGGCGAGCTCACGCAGCAGCGCCGCGATCAGATCGCCGGATGGCAGGCCGCTACCGGCGAGGATGCTGGTTTGTGCGTCGTCGACCGCGGTGTGCAGGCGCTTGGCCAGCCGCATGCCGGCGTCGGTGGGGACCAGCACGATCGTGCGCCGGTCGTGCTCGGCGGGGATCCGGTAGACCAGCCCGCGCGCGATCAAGGTGCGGATCGCCGCCGTGAGGGTGGCTTTGGCGACGCCCGTCTCCGCGGCGATCCGGCGGGTTTCGATGCCCCGGGTGACGCACACCAGCAGGAGGGCGTCGAAGTGATTCCAGGTGAACCCTTCCTCGCGCAGCACGGTCCGCTCGATGAGGCCGCGGATCAGGTTCGCGGTGCGGCATAGCTGCACGATCGTCCCGGGCCGCGGTGCATGGTGCGGCCCGATGCTGCGGTGCGTGGGCGGGTATGGCGGTGCCGCGTTCTGCCCGTACCCGGCCGGCCGTCGTAGTGCCGGCATACCACCCTGGCGTGGCGGGGCGGGCACGGCGTCGGCGGGTCCGCGGTTTCTGCGCGGGGCGCTGGACGTGTCGTTGTGGCTTGCGTGCATCAGCGTGTCCTAGATCGACTATGCGGAGGAGGGGCGCGCAGGACGCGATACGGCTCGCGCCGCAGGCCGGGGTGGACGTCGGTGTCCGCGTCCGGGCTGCGCCGAATCCGGGGCGCCGCTGCACATCACCCGGCACAGCGCCGCATCCAGCGATGTCGGGGCAGCGTGCTCGTAGCCGCGGGCGGCCGGGTTCCGGCACCACCTGACAGGCATCTACCGCACGCGCTCGCCGCCGGAGGTGATGCGCGGACGCACGCACCGGTCGAGGCCACACCGACAGAATTACGGTGCTACTCCATGTTCATTTCAGCCCCGGCATCCCGCCTTGGATCATCATGGTCATAAACAGGGTCTGCGGCCGGCCCGCGTGCGTCGGCGTCTAGCGGTATCAACGGCGGTTCAGGCTCTCCCAGCTCGCGGCGGAGCTGTTTCGCGTCGAGCCAGTATTGGCTTTCTTGCGCGAAGCTGCTCCTGAAGCCTCCGGGGCGGTGCCATTGTTCGAGCACTTCCCATGCCGCGTCGGACGCATGCGATTTCACGATTTCGTCGGGGGACGTCTCCCATGGGATGTCGGCCTGCTCAGCGGCGATCTCGTCACCTCGGCCCTGCCAGTTCCGTAGCGCCGCTTCGTACGCTGCCAACGCGGCATCGAGCGCCGCGCCTCTACCGCCGGCACCCGCCCCACGGACGCCGTCAGTCGGCTCCTCCGGGATAGGCTCGGCAACTGTATTGTTGTCTGCATCCATTGCAATGACCTCCAGCCTTACGACATACTCGTGAATGCGCTTGCGGCACGGAATTGGTTAGCTTGCGGCCCCGAGAGCCGCACCCCTGGCGCGCATATACGCCACCGGGTCGATGGCATTTGCGGGACTCAGTTGGCATGTGTCATCGGCGCATGCGTTTTCGTGGACCTCGAAGTGGAGGTGTGGTCCGCTGGAGTTGCCGGAGCTGCCGACCAGACCGATCGGCACTCCCGCGGCGACTGTGGCGCCGACGGTGACTTCGGGGCGGCGGACCATGTGGCAGTAGCGGGTGCCGATCCCGCCGGTGTGGGCGATGTCGACGTACCAGCCGCAGCCGATCGTGCCGGGGCTGCCGTCGACGTCGCAGGTGCCGCTGGTGGAGTTGCAGGCGGAGGCGACCACGGTGCCGGCCGCGGCCGCGCGGATGACGGTGTGCCGTGCCGCGGACAGGTCGACGCCGGCGTGCAGCTCGCCGCCGCGCGGGCCGAACCCGGAGCCGACGACCGCATCGACCGGCCGGACCCACCCGCCGGGGCCTGCGGAGTGGCCGGTGCAGATGGCGAGGCTGGCGCCGGGGAGATCGGTGATCGCCGTCGCGCCGGTGACGGCCGCGACGACCCGTTCGGCGTCGTGTTCTTGTGCGCCGTACCGGTCCGGGAACGCCGATTTCTGGACCGTCTGGGCGGCCACGGTCAGCGGCATGGCCTCCCAGCCGGTCACCGTCAGCAGCGCGGTGTAGAAGCGTTGGCTGGCGTAGACCGGGTCCTGGAGTTGGGCCGGGGTGCCCCAGCCTTGGCTGGGCCGCTGCTGGAACAGGCCGACGGAGTCCCGGTCGCCGTAGGAGAGGTTGAGCAGCCGGGACTCGACCATGGCGGTCGCGACCGCGACCACCCAGCCCCGCGGCGGTACCCGCTGCTGCTGGCCGACCGCCACGATCACGGCGGCGTGGGCGACCTGCGCGGAGTCCCAGACGCCGACCGGATGCCACGCTCCGGTCGCCACCGGCCGTGGTGTGACCGCGCCGCTGCCGGTACAGGACGCCGACGCCGGCCCGTCGTCGGTGATGACCGCGCCGGTGCACAGCAGCACGATCACCGCGACGATCGCGACCACCAGCATGAGCACGCTTTTCATCCGTCCACCATCTGCACGGTGGCGACCAGCCAGCGGCCGTGCGATGCCACGCACACCAGCCGCAGCGTCCCGGCGTCGGTCGGCACGTCCACGACGACACGCAGCGTGGTGCTCTCCCGTGGCCATGCCTGCCCGGTGATCCGGGTGGCGGGCACGTTGGCCGGGTCGACGGTGCGCAGCATCGTCGCGTACTCGGCCGTCGCCAGCGCCGCGACGTCTTCTCGCCAGCGGTCCGCGGGCAGGTGCGGGCGCGCCCAGGCGTCGGCGAATCGGGTGGCCGCGTCCACGGCGGCGGCCGGCACGGCGGTCGGCAGCGGTGCGGCAAGACCGTCGGCATCCGGCGCCGGCGGGCCAGCGGACTCGGTGAGATGACCGCCGGCGTCCACCGCCTGCGTGCGGTCGTGTGCCGGCTCATGGTCGTGGGTAGCCGGCAGACACGCGGACGACATGATGAGCGCGGCGGCAGCGGTACACGACGCGGCGGCCGTCACCAGACGCGGCCTCATTCCGCTTCCACCGATGGGCTGATGGGTGCGTCCCGGCCGAGGTCTTCGTTGACCAGCGCGGCCATGCCCCGTAGCTGCTGGTGTATGGATTGCAGATCGCCTCGGTGGGGGTCGAGGCGTATCGCGGCGATGGCGTCCAGGAGCGCCTTCGCGCGGGTGGCGACCTCGTCCAACGAGGACTGCGGATCACCAGGGCGGTGGCCTTGGTCGTCGACCAGCTCGGTCATGTTCTGCAACCTCCAACGAATGGTGCGCAGGTCGGCAGGGCGTTGCGTATCTAGTCGCATGGCGTCGACATCGGCGGCGAGGGCCGCTGCCCGGGTAGCGATGTGGTCCAGCGGCGTCTGCACACCCGCGCGATCGAGGTGCCCGTCGGCTACGTCGGTCAGCCTTTGCAGCTGCCGCCGGATGGTGCCGAGGTCGGCCGGGACACGGTTGTTCTTGCGCATCGCGGCGATGTCGCCTCGCAGCCGGCTCACGCTGGTGTGCAGGTGCCTGAGCACCCGGGCCTGCGCCTGCTGTGTGGAATCGGCTGCACCGGAGAGGCCGTCAGCGGGGCCGGTCACTACTCCACCTCCGGTTCGTCGTCGACACCCCGGTCGTTGTCATCGAGGTAGGGATCGTGATCGGCCACCGCCTCATCGAAATCCGTCGACTGGCGCGCGTCGCGGCCTTCGACGTCGCTGGCTTCGGCTGCGCGAGCTTCGGCCTCCTGGGCTTCGGTCGCGCGCGCTTCAGCGGCGAGGGCTTTCGCCTCCGCGGCTCGGCGGACGTCCTGGATCGCGACGACGTGCAGGTAGACGCGCACCGACGCGTCGCGGATGCCGCCGATCCGTGAGATGAGGCGCGCCCAGTCCCAGTTGCTGGCCACCTCGGCGGGGTGAGTCATGACGCCACTTCCTTCCCTTCGGTGACCGCAGGCGCGTCGGGTGCGGGGCGGGTGGCGAGGTCCGCGGCGGCGGCGTGCAGGGCTTGGCGTTGCCAGTCGTCGGGCCATGGGGTGTCGATGCGGCGGCTGGTGTGGTAGCCGTGGCGGCATTTGCTGGTGTCGAGTTCGCGCCAGCGGGGCCGGGCCCGGTCGAGGGCCTCGTGCCAGCGCAGCGGCGCCTCGAGGCCCGCGCCCGGGTGGTAGGAGCCGTGCCAGGCCAGGCACACCGCGGTCAGGTCCTCGACCAGCGGCGGGTGGCGTGGCCAGCACGGGCCGAGGGCGTCGGTGAGCTGGTAGCGGTCGACGGCCCAGGCCACCCAGTCGATCAGCCACAGCCACACCGCCCGCGCGCCGTCGCGGTCCAGGTCCCGCCACCGCACCCGCGCCGGAGTCCATTCCGGCCGGCCGGCTGGTGCCTGCTCCTGGAGGCGGACGACTTCGTCGGCGAGACCGGCCAGGCCCGCGCGGAGCGCGTCGACCGCCCCGGCGAGGTCGGCGATCGCTTCCATCTCCGGGGACGCGTCCGCCGGCAGCTCGAACGTGAACGCGGGCTGGTCAGACATCGCCGTCACCGTCCCGGATCCGGTCGTTGAACGCGGTCGCGGCCGCTTGCAGATCCGGGCCGTCGTCGCGTTCCCACCACGCGGGCATGTCGACCTCGACCGGGGGCATGTTGCCCAGCAGCACCAGCGCCCGCCCGGCCGGCAGGTTCCGCAGCGCGGCCAGGTCAACGAGGTACTCGCGTTTGAGGTGCTCCTGGACGCTGGTGTGCGTCCCGCCCCAGTTGGTGGAGGCGGTCAGCTCCTGCGTCTGGCCGATGAGCGCCTGGGCGTCGCGGAGCGCGGAGACGTCCTGGGTGCCGCCGAGGACGATGCGGGCGTTCGCGCCGTCGCGCAGCGCCCGCCCGCCCCGCTGGCCCCAGCGTTCTTCGAGCTGGTGCTCGTTCTGGCAGGCGATCGACATCGAGATACCGGCGCCACCGCCGTCTGCCCAGTGGCCGGGCAGTGACGGCAGCGGGGCGACGTTGGTGATCTCGTCACCGAGGAAGTACAGGTTGGGTTCGATGCGGCCGCCGCGTGAGGTAAACGACGCCTGGAGGGCGTGGTGGAAGATGTCTTCGGCGATCGCCGCCAGCAGCGGCGCGACAGCGGCCTGGCTGGTGCGCGGTCCGACCAGATATAAGGTGCCGGACGCCGCCAGCCATGGAGCGACCTGATATTGAATGCCGCGGGGCGGGGAGCAGTTGGCCAGCACGGTCGGGTGGGAGAAGCAGTCCAGTGCGGCGAACACCACGGACTGGATGCTGTCTCTGGTGCGACCGGTCGCTTCCCGGTGATGAGCGAGCCGGTCCGCCCACGCGCTGACCTGGTGGTAGCGCAGGATCTTCTCGGGGCGCGCATCGGACGGGTTCGCCGCCCAACCGAAGATGTCTTCCAAGGTGCAGCGCTCGTCCAATGCTGCGGCGTGCAGCATGGCGCGGATCAGCGCCGCAGCCTGGTCCTGGAAGAACGCCCCGTTCTCGGCGGAGGAATCGATGCCGGCGCCGGCGGCGAAGCCCTTCGCGCGCAGGGCCGCGACTTCCATGTCCTCGGCGCCCTCGATCGGTGACCAGCGCAGCCGGGGCACGCCGGGCAGTTTGCCGAGCGGCTCGAAGATGAACGTGGGCCCGATCGCATCGCGGGCGGCGTAGGTGACGGCCGCGACGTCCAGGCGGGTGGAGGTCGTCAGGACCGCGCCGCGGGCGTCGAGTACCCGCGGGATGATGTACCGGGATGTCTTGCCGCCGAACCGCGCGGCGGCGGCGAGGAGTTCGGTGTATTCGTTGGCCAGGTACAGCGGCTCACCGGACATCGCGTGGTAGCCGAGTAGCCGGCCGACTTCGAGGGGATCCGTCCGCCGTCGCTCCTTGACCGCGATCACGGCCGGGGTGTCGGTGTCCCGGATCGTCAGGGCTGGCCGGAGCACGTCGACGCGGTCGAGGACCGCTTTCGCGGTGACCAGCTGGCGCAGGTCCTTGCGGCTGGCGAACCCGGACCGGTGCAGGTACTTGCGGCCCACCCGCACCGGCGCCCACACCAGCCCGGCCAGCGCGGCGGCGTAGAGCAGCAGCCACAGCGAATACACCAGCCCGGCGGGGCCGACGTCGGCGCGCGCATCCGGCGGCCACGCGTGCCGTGGGGTGGCCAGGTGGGCCGGCAGACGCAGCGAGATACCAAGCGCGTCCGCAGGCGTGGAGTCCGGCCACGCCCCGTGGGCGAGCAGCCCGGATAGCTGACCGGCGATCCACAGCGTGGCCGTGGCGATGACCGCGGTGACGACGCCGATGGCGAGGGCGGCCAGCCGGATGACGATGTCGAGGCGGTGGATGCCTTCGTGGGGCAGCCGGTGCCCGGGGGACATCAGCGGTGGCCTGCTCATGCCGGCACCCCCATCCCGGCGGTGGTGGCGGGCAGCGGCGGGGGCGTGTCGCCGAGCATCTTCTGCTCGGTGTTGACCATCGCCCACTCGGCACGCGACATCTGGTGCTTGACGACGTAGGAGCGGCCAGCAACCTTCCACAGGCCGGTGCCGCGTGGCAGCCGCTGCAGTAGCTGCGTCTCCACGTCGGTGGTGCCGAGGAACTCGGCGGCCGCGTCGAGGGAGCCGGGGGCCTGCCGGTAGGAGATCCGCACGCCGGTGTCCTCGATCAGGCCGCGCGCGATGCGTACCTGCTCGGACCCGGCGCTGCCTGACGCGGTCAGGTCGGAGAACCGGTGGAACGCCAGGACGTTCTCCGAGCCGAGGGCGCGGGCGAGTTTGAGCTGTTCGCGCATGCGGCGCATCGGCCCGAGGTAGCGGGCCAGCAGCGCGAACTCGTCGTAGAGGCACATGCGTGGTGGGGCGTCGGGACGGGTCAGTTCCGCCTCGAGCCAGGATTGGGCGCAGGTCATCGCCATCGCCGTCATCGCGTCCGACGTCCGCACCGCGCGCAGGTCCAGCACCGCACCGGCCTGCCCGAAGTCGAGGTGGGCGCTGGCGGCGTCGGGGGCGTCGAAGATCCCGCCGAGCGCGCCGGTGATCAATCTTTCCAGCGCCAGCCGCACCCGGCGGGAGTCGGCGACGAACTCGGCGAGGGTGTAGTGGACGCCTTCGAGCCGGTGTTTCCAGGCGTCGACGTCGGCCATCGCAGCCAGGACGGTCGACAGGGTGGGGGCGGGTTGCCGGCCGGGGCTGGTGCCGTCATCGGCGCGGGTGACCGCGTCGAGGGCGTAGGCGATCAGGGACCGTTCGGCCTCCGACAGCCGGTCCCCGATCTGGATTTCGAGCAGGCCTTCCAGCAGCAGAAGCCGGCGGGTGCGCTGGATCTGCGCCCATTCCGTCTCCGGCTGGCCCGCCAGCCGACCGATCCCGGCCAGCGGGTTCATGACCACGCCGAGACCGGGGCCGATCCGCAGCGGCCGGATCCCGAGCGCGCCGGCGAGGGGGTCGTATTCACCTTTGACGTCGACGATGTAGCTGCGCCGGCCCAGCGCGGCGTTACGGAACGCCAGGCACTTCAGCAGCGCGCTCTTGGCCGAGCGGATCTCGCCCGTGACGACCACGTTCGGGGCGCCGACCACGCCGAGCCGGTAGAGCTCGTGGACGGAGAAATAGAACGCCGCCCGCGAGTAGATCTCGGTGCCGATCAGCGGGCCGCGGGCCGGCAGGCCCGGGTCGTTGACGAACGGATACACCGAACAAAGTTGGGCGGAGGTGGTCTCCAGCGGTGGCAGCCGTAGCTGCCACGCCACCCGGCCCGCGGCCGGGCCGGGACCGCCGCGGGCGGTGACCGGCCCGGGCCCGGTCAGCCGGGCGAGGTCGCGGTCCAGGCGCCGCCGCCGGCGGCGGGCCTGCCGGGCAGCGGCGGCCTCGTCGGCGGCGGCCGCCCGCGCGGCGATCAGCGCGGCGAGGCTGTCCTCGCGGGGCAGACGGGTACGCCGGATCATGCCCACACCCCCGAACGGGGCTTCAGGCCGCGGGCCAGCGGCACCGCACCGGCGAGGAACGCCTGATCCTGCTCGCCGTAGAGGACGATCGCCTCGCAGCCGGCCCGGGCCAGGATCTGCCGGGCGACCCGCGCGTGCCGCTGCAACTCCTCCAGGGTGGCGGCGGTGACGGTGACCAGCAGCGCGTACCGGTAGCGCACGTGCCCGGCGGCCTGCTCGGCGTCGAGCTGGTCGACCGCGCGCGCCTCGGCCTCCTCCCGCGCGGTCCGTACCAGTTGCAGACGCTGCTTGGTGGCCCGCTCCCCCGCGGCGGCGACCTTGTCCCGCCGCGTCGCCAGCGCGGCCAGTTGCGGCGGGACCGGCTCGGCGACGAGCGTGACGGCGACCCGGCCGACCGTTCTGGCGAACAGGGCGCTCAGCCACGACATCGGGACCGGCTGCCGCGGCATCTCATACACCCACAGCGTCTGCGACAGCCCGGAGTCGTGCCGCAGATACGACCAGCCGAGCTGCTCCATCGCCGCCGGCCCGGCCGCGCGCGGCGCCGCACCCGCCGGTGTGCCGTCGTCGGTGCTGGTGTGCGGCAGCACCTCGGGGTCGAACTGCGAGCGCAGCACCCCGGCGTAGGCGCGCGGGGACAGCCACCCGCCGGTGCCGATGTCCGCCTCCCGCACGGCCGCCTCGATCCCGGCCAGCCGCTCCAGCACCACCACCGCCAGCGCCGTATCGGTGCCGCCGACGTCCTTGACCTCGGCGGCCAGCCGCCGCCGGTCGAGGACCACGGTCAAATAGATTTCGTGGCGTTGCGCGGCCGGCGCCGCCGCGGCGGTCAGCCCGGCCAACGACTCATACGCCGCCGACCCGGTGTCGGTGGCGTGCTCGGCCAGGTACCGCAGAGCGCTGTCGCCGGAGTCCGGGACGGTGCGGGTCAGCAGCGACCAGCGCACCAGCCCGGCCTGCGCGTACTCCCCACCGAGCAGGTTGATCACATCGGACCAGGCGGCCAGACGCTGCCGCTGCTCACCGCTGTCGGCCAGCGCGAACCCGGCGCCGAAGCAGCGCAGCGCCGCCGTCACGGTCCCCTCGACGCGGTGGACCAGCAGCCCGACCTCGGTCACACCATCCGCTGCGACCGCGGTCAGCCACCGGTATCCGGCAGCCGGGCCCGGCAGGTCCAGTTCCTCCCGCCGCGGCGCGAACGCCGCCCCGCGGTAACGGTGCTGGCGCATCACCCGTTGCAGCACCGCCCCGGCCACGATCGGCACCCACTCCGTGATCCGCCGGCCCCGCAGCCGCGCCAGCCCGCACACACCCAGCGCCAGCCCGGCGAGGAACACACCCAGCGCCGGCAGCGGCCGCCCGGCCGTGGCCAGATTCAGCGCCGTGATCGCGCACACCGCGCCGGCGAACACACACGCCAACTGCCCCGTCGAGAAACCGAGCATCGACCCGCGCGTCGCCCGTGGCGGGAACCGGAAAGTCGTCATGATCGTCGTCCTTTCTGCAGTCACAGCGGCACCACCGGCAGCTCGGCGGCGGTCCCGGCCGAGGCAGCACCCCGGCCGATCCCCGCACCCGCGCCCGGCTGTCCCGCCGGCCTGGGCTCGTCTGCGGCGACCTGCGGCGACGCAGACGCGGCTCCCGCTGCGGGTGTGGGTGCGGCAGGCGGCGGCACGGTCGCCGTGCTCGCGTCTGATCCGCTGCCCGGTGCGGCCGTCGCGCCGGGCGCACCATGGGGCCCGGCCGGTGCGGCGGCGCCTGTCGTGTCGGTCGCGGCCGCCGTCGTGTGCTCGCCCGCCGGCGTCCCCGCGCCGGAGCCACCAGGTGGCGTGGAGGTGTGTCCGTCCGGCTGGCCGGCAGCCGCTGGGGTGCGGTCCTTGCCGGTGTCGGTCAGCGTCTTGGTGTCCTGGGCGGTGCCGGCAGCGTCATCCCGGTGCGGCGTCCCGGCGTCCGCACGCCCGTCCGCCTCACCGGAAGACGCACCACTCCCGGCAGGGCGCGCCGGATCACCGGCCGCGGTACCGTCCCGCGCCGTCGTGCCGGGCGTGCCGGTGTCCGTGGCCGGGGTGTCGACGACGCTGGGGATACTGTCGCCGGCACCGTCCGACGGGCCGCCGCCGATCCTGCGCTGCGCCCAGTGCGACACCGCGTCCGTGCCGACGCCCATACCGGCCGCGCCCAGAAACCCGGGCGGGTCGAGATCGGCGATGTAGCCGTCCAGGATCGTCGTCAGCCGCAGCAGAATCCACGGCGCCGCCACCATCAGGAAGATCATCAGCAGGCCACGCAGGGCGTTGAGAAAGGCGTCGCTCTCGTACGGGGCCCGGGTGCCGTAGATCCAGAACGCCACGATCTGAAACTTGGACGCGGCGAGCGCGTTCACGGTCCAGAACCAGCGGCGGCCCCACGGCCGGGTCGCGTCCAGCGTCTGCCCCGCCATCGCCGCGACCCCGACCAGCCCCGCCCCGATCACCAGGACCCCGCGGAAGACCAGAATGATCCCGATCAACATCAACCCGACGATGGAGAACACCGCGATAATCAGGGCAATCAGCGCCGTGCCCGGCTCCGCGCCGAGCTGGTGCACGGCGTTGAGCCATACCGCGGGCTCCCA
Source organism: Catenuloplanes atrovinosus (assembly GCF_031458235.1). Classification (NCBI taxonomy): domain Bacteria; kingdom Bacillati; phylum Actinomycetota; class Actinomycetes; order Micromonosporales; family Micromonosporaceae; genus Catenuloplanes; species Catenuloplanes atrovinosus. The sequence continues at coordinate 4,998,670 of NZ_JAVDYB010000001.1, forward strand.
GTCGCGCGCCTGATTGCGGTCGATCAGCGCGAGGGTCGCCTCGTCCCACAGCCGCACCAGCGTGAACGCGATCCCGCCCGCGAACGTGATCCCCAGGACCGCCCGCAACGCGCCGAGCACGATCCGCACCGGGCTGCCGTCACGTGCCCGCAGCGCGTTCATGCCCAGGGAGAACGCGAACATCAGCAGCACGAACAGCGAGACGATCGAGGCGACGTCGTTGTAGACGCCGTAGAACGCGTCGTCCACTGTCACTGTCGTCTGGTCGAACACGATGGCCGCCAGCCACGACAGCATCCACCCGAACGCCGCCACCGCCAGATCGACGACACCGAAAACACCGATACGTACGGCATCGCTGACGCCTTCCTGCACCCGGCAGGACACGTCCACCAGCGCACAACCCCCAGCGCCCGGCCCTGGCACGCTCGGTCCCGGCACGTGCGGCGTCACTGACGGGCCGGATCTCGCCGGCGGGGCGGTCGCCGGCGCCGGGATCGGCGCCGGTGTCGGCGCGGGAACAGCAGCCGCCCGCCCGGGACCCACCGCACCTGCGCCGAGAATCAGGCCTGCCAATAGCGCCAGGACGATCCTGCACGATCGCTGACGAACCGACGGTGATCCTTCGCCGATAATTCCGGCTGGGAAGAGTTGTGCTCGCACCGGCGCACCCGATCCCGGGACCAGGTCGTGGGCGCGGACGCGCGTCCTGGCTGGCGGTCGCATCGCGCGTCTCACAACTGGTAGAGCATCGCGCCGACACTGACGAACGAGCCCACAAGGAACAGCAGGCCGCACACCCGCAGCAGCCACGTCCGGCCCCGGTTGTCGGCCGCGTGCGAGCCGAACACCGGCCCGAGCGCCATCATGATGATCGCGCCGGTCCCACCAGCGGCGCACGCCGCAACCCCGAGCCACAGGCCTGCGTTGATCAGCGTGTAGAACAGGTCCACCCGCGGGACCCCAGCCGGGTTGGGGTTGATCCGGTCCCAGTCGAAGCCGGTACCCGGCGTGCCGGTGGGCTCCGGCGCCACCAGCGGTCCCGCGATCGGGGACGCCATGGTGGTAAGCCATGCGGCCATCGGTGCGGTCAGCATCTCGTCGCCTCCCTGAAGAGTCAGTGCGTACGGCGGGGTAGCCGTGCTAGTCCTCATCCCGGCGCGGCGCCGGTGGTGCCGGTAGCTGCGGCGCGGGAGCCGCCGGTGGCACCGGCATGACCGGGCCAAGCCCTGTGATCGACGCCGGGCCCGGGCCGGTACACCGGCGCAGCACCGCGGCGGCAAGATCGGTCAGCGCGGTCCTCGTGGCCTTGTGCAGCACGCGCACGTCGATCGGATGCGGCCGGGCCAGGACCGGGTCGTAACCGATCCGCACGACGTGCCCGGCCGTCTGCTCCACCTGCCGCTGCACCGCGCGGGTATCCCGGCTGATCACCGGCGAAGTTGTCATCACCGCCACCACGCACCGGTCCGCGGCCGCGGACAACCCCGCGGTACGCATCCACGCCAGCACCGTCAGCAGGTGCTGCAGCGAATCCTCCGTGGCCCGGCCGACAAGGACCGGGGCAGCGGACGCACCCAGCGCACGCCAGGTGCCGCCGTTGTCGGCCGGCCGCAGGTCCAGCAGCGCCAGCCCGTACCGGGACGGCAGCGCGGCCAGCATGTGATGTGCCTCGCCGTACGACGGCGGGTGACGATCTGCGCTCATCTGCGACTCTCCAATGAGGATGTGCAGACCGGTCGGCCCGGTCTGCGCGAACTGGGCAACAAGGTCCGGGTGGCCGCGGGCGGCTGCGGCCACCGCGTCCCAGACCGTCCCCGGGCGGGTGGCGGCAACCCGATGCGTGAGGCCGCCCCAGGCCCGGCCGGTCAGGTCGGCCGCCGCGACGAGCGCCGGGCTGGCGAGGGCGAGCAGGCCGCCGAGCGCGGCCACGAGCGTCGAACGGCCAACACCACCGTCCGCCGACGACACCGCGATCGATGGGCAACCCGGCGGGAGCGCGGCCGCTTGCAGCCACACCCATTCGGCCTGGGTGCCCTGGAACTCCCGCGGCATCGGCCGCACGTCCGATGCCGACACCTGGTTCGCCTTCAGCGGCCAGGCGGAGCGGCCACCAGCCGGCGGGGATGGGGATGGGGATGGGGATGGGGCCGGCGAGGCGGACCCGCCTCGCCTCACCGGCCCCCGAGGCGTCCCGCGCCAGGTGCTCATGCTGGCGGCATCGGTCGCAGCGGGCCTGACCGCAAATGGCTGTACGGTCATGGCCGCCGCACCCCGTTCCCCCCTAGCCGGGGTATCTGCTGGTGCAGACCGTCGACCGGTAGGACGCCGGGCCTGTGGGCACGCGGGTGGTGCTGCGTGAGCGCCACCCGGGATCTAGAATCGGTGCCAACGCACGGTGAGCTAGATATTCGACGGCGAGTCAAATCACAGCCCTAACTTCGCGCCTACCTTCAGGTAGACGGATCGAGTACAGGGGATGATCGGTCTTACAGATCCGGCGAAGCTGCCGCACCGCCTGAGAGCACGGAGGTATCGGTGACAGAAAGCGACGCGGCCGAGGAAACGTTCGCCCTGGATACCTATGCAGGTCGAGTTAGCCTGCTCTTCCATTGCTTTCCGAAGAAGAACGGCAGGAAGTTCTCTTATCAGGAGGTCGCCGCTGCGACTGGGATCTCCAAGGCTTCGGTAGGAAACCTAAAGAACGGAGTCAACACTAATCCCAGCGCCGACGTAATTATCGCCTTGGCCATGTTCTTCGGCGTCCCCGCCGACTTTATATTGGGGCTGCGGAACGTCGAGAAGACGGCCGCCGAGCTTCGACACCTGAGGGAGATTATCCTTCTGGCCGGGATCAATGGCAGCGATCTCGGTAAGTTCTCCGCAATGTCCAGCGACGGGACTTCTACATCGCTAGAGAACATCGCGAGAATCCTGGCAGCAATCCAGCAAGTGGAAGCCGGCCGCCGCTCCAGCACCTAACGTCGATATTGGCCCGGCTCGGCATCCTGGCCCACACGCCACCTCATCTCTTTGCATGTGTAGAATTCTGGCCGGACCCAAGGCGGAGCGAAAGATGCTCATTCGTTAATCTTTCGTTGACCCGGCGGCGAACACCGTCATGGCGATACCCTCAAGAGCCACCAAGCCCAAGGTCCGAAGGCTCCACCGCGAGAACGCGGCAGAGCAGCCCTCGATAGTTGATGTCCGGCACCTTGTGCCCGTTTTCCCATCGAGAGACCATTGCCTTGAATGATTCATCCGACGGCAGGACATGGCGATATTCCTCCTCCGCGGCCTGGCGGCGCAGCCGGTCAATCAGCCGCGACTGAGACCATCCCCTCGCCCGCCGGGCAGTCCGGATGACGTGCCCCACCTGCACCGCTTCCTTCGAGCCACCTACGATCGGCTCCACATTGCCCTCCCCCACGCTCACTCACCCGATAGCGGCCCTTCGCCCAGGGACGCTCGACGCGCTCCGTAGAGCAGCAGCCATGAGGCCGATGCCACGCGAACATGAGGCCGCGCCGTGCGCCCCCCTGCACCATGGACGCGCCCGCCTACAAACCGTGATCGATCGAAAATGGTTTACCATACGAGACGATTTCGGGCTTCCCCGACGTCCACCGAGGAAGCCCAGCGAAGACATATGCGCAGCTCAGGGCAACATATAGCCTATGGCCAGCTTCACTCACATCGTCTATCAAACTAGACGAGACGAGCTGTTGGGGATGGCCGCATACGATGCCGAAGGGCGCGGTCGGCCAGCTCTCGGGCCAAGCGACACCCCTACCCCGCGAACTGGAAAGCCCGAACCGCATCGCCTTGAGACAGCACACCACGAGGACTACCGGAACGGCGCCGATTGCAGGCGCTCCGCATCAGAGGACGTTCGCAACCGGCACACGACAGACCCTCACGGCATCAGAAGTCGGCCACAGCCTTGAAGGAGTAGTACACGCCGGGATTCCACAGGATTTGGATCCGGAATCGCGTGCCGCGGGGAACGTCGGTGGCGACGTAGGCCCACTGGCCAGGGTTAGCTCTGGTCCACTTGCACCCGCCACCCGAGATGAAGTTGACGCAGACATGGAACGGCGCACCGGACATGTCACCGGCTCCGATGTTCTTCACAGAAATGCCCCTCGGGCATTGGCTGGTGGAGACGTACGAGCTAGTCGCCGACGGATACGCCTTCGCGATGACATGGTCGAGCGCCATGAACGGATCGGCTCCGTAGAGACTCGCGGAGAAGGGCGCACTGCGGCAGCCCGCCGCCAACGCCGGCGACGCGGGCGTTGCCACAGCCCCAACCAGGCCCGGCCAACACAGCGGCGATGATGGCCAGAAGCTTACTATCCCATGTTGTGACCATGTTGGCCCTCTCTCGTGAGACGCGGCGGTGGCTCCATTGCCTGATCGCCAATAGATCCGTGCCGACGGCACGCGCCCCACATGCCGCCATCGGGTGGGGTTCGGCGACCGGGCTGACCGTATGCAGCGCACGCATGAGATGCCACATATAGTTCGGAAACAAGCCAGTAATCGGGCCTCCCCCAAAGACGTTTCTCGGCACATCCCGAACATCAGCTCCGCCTGGTCGCCTTCAGCAGGCTGCGCATACCGGCAGGCATCGATACCCCAAGTACGCCACAGTCCGTCTCGGACATTCGGGAGACTACGTTCGGGATGACGCGGTTTCGTTGCAGGCGGTGACAGGCAAGCATTATGGTGCCACACCATGGCACCGGACCGATTCCGGACCTTTACAGGGTGCGATGGCAGCGAGGTAGATCACTGCGAGATTCCCGTGCAGCTATGTGGCAGCCGACAGTGGTCCGACATCAGTGAACCCGACTCTCCTCGAGATCTAGATTCGCGGCAGAGTCCGTGCCTCGTTGCGCCGCCGGGTAGCGCATTGATCGTCGTGCGATGTGGGCGCTCGCCTGAGGCCGACGCGTCTGCGCGTCCCGAGCGACTGGTCTTCTCGTTGACCGAGGTTGCGTGGATGACCGGGTTCTCGGAGCGCGGTATCGAACGTGACTGTCGTGCCGGCAAGGTGCGGCATGTACACCGCGGACAGACGCGCGGCATGACGCGCGAGCAGATCGAGGAACTGGTAGCGGTATACACCACGCATCCGCAGAGCCCACACTCCTCGCGCCAGGACGACCGGTCATCGGTCGAAGCCGCTGCGGAACGGACGCGACGGCGACTGCGCGGACGACGCTAATCCCCGCTGCTACAACGCTTCGCCGGCCACGCACACCAAGTGGCAGCACGCAGCGTGTGCAGTTGCCGTGCCGCCGCCGCTGATGATGACACGGGCACGGAGGTGGAGCGTGGAAGAGCGCGAGTTGCGCGCCGTAAGCCGATGGGAGTGGGAACGCATCCTGCTTCGCGCACGTCTCGGCGGGCTCATCCCTGCACGCGGGAAACGGGGCGGTGTCGCGGCGTCCACGATTCGTGTCGTCGCGCTCGTCTTCGCCTCACACGCAGACGCCAATACCGGCGGCCGGATCTGGCCGGGTGACGCCACCGTCGCGGTCGAGGCGGAGGTCGGTATTCAGGTCGTGCAGGCCGTCCGGCGCAGGCTCGTCGCATTGGGCCTGTTGCTGCGGGTGCGTGCACGCTCCCGCAGCCATCACGAAGGGGATGAATATCAGCTCACCCTGCCCATCGATTTGCTGGAGCATATTGAGATCCTCAGCCCCGAGGTGGTGCGCACCTCCGCCGCGGCGCTGTACGCGGCGCGGCGCGGCGCTCGCCGGCCTGCCAATGACACCCCCACACCCGCCCACCCCCGCGCCGGCGTGGGGGTGCCGCCGGAGCCCTCAGACGGGGCGGACAACGGCCACCGTGGGGGATCCAATGGCAGCGCCGACCAGCACCGTGGGGACTCCGATGGCGGCACCGTGGGGGACCCGGCGGCACGCGATACCAGCCCCGGACCAGCCACCAACAACACCAACCCCATACCACTCGACTCTCGTGCGGACGTCACCACTTCGCACGCACGCGCGTCCGCGAAGCGGCCTCAGCTGATCCGGTGCGCCCCTCACGGCATCGCCGGCCAGCCACGCGCCGATGGACGGTCTCCCTGCGCCATCTGCCGGGTGCTCGATGACCGCGCCCACGGCAAGCTGCGGCCGGCGTACCGGGATCCCGTCTCCGACTTGGCGCGGCTCCGTCACAGGCCCTGACGATGACCATTCCCCGCCAGGGCATCTGAGCGCACTGGCCAGGGTCTCCGCTGATCGACGTGCCGCGTCGGTGACGCCAACGGCGCCTACCGAAGGCGAAGATCTGACTCGGTTGATTCGCATTCATGGACAACGTGCGAGGGGCCTGATTTCGTAGTGACACGTTTGGGTCCGCCCACTAGTTTTTTCGACCATGATTTCGTGGCCGTTCACGGCTTCCTACGCAAGGATCACTGTGGCATTTCTTTGTTATGGGCCAGTCGGTCGCTATAACGTCGCGGCCGAAATTTGGGTTTGCATCGCTCTCGCCAGAGCGCGAGGGCCGCCGCGCCATCTCGCCACTATTCCTGTCCGTTCCGAACAAGGAGTTCACATGCGTATCAACCGCAGCAAGCTGATCGAGTCGATGTTCAGCCGGCGAGGACTGCAGAACCTGATCGCGGCGGCAGCGCTGACCGCCCCAGTGGCCGGCGCGGTCACGGGGGCGCTGGTGCCGCCGCCGTCGGTCCAGGCGGTTCCCCCGCCGTCGGTGCATGCAGCCTCGATACCGGACGGTTCCATCAACCCCGCGAGCAGCTACACCTACTACTAGCCGATCCCGGTGAAGGCCGTGGCACCGACCAGCACGCACGTCGGTACTGCGGCCTTCACCGTCTCCAGGCGTCCCTGGAGGTCGATGACCTGCCCACCGCCACGAGGAGTACCGATGTCACATGAGCACGCGCACCCGGTTTCACCCGGTGCCGGCGCGACAGGCTACGTCCGCTACATGCGCACGGACGTGCTGCTGTCGTTGCAGCGCAGTGCGGATGAGTGGGTGCACCCGGACGAGTTACTGTTCCAGGCCACCCACCAGGCTCACGAGTTGTTCTTGAAGGCGGCCTCGCACAGCCTCGCGCGTGCTGTCACGCAGATGGACGGTCATCGGCCGATGGCTGCGCAGCTGCTGGTGGATCGCGCGACGCTGACGCTGCGGCTGTTGACCGATCAGTTGCAGTTGCTGCGGACCATCTCTCCGGCCGACTTTCACACGATCCGGACGGCGCTCGGGCACGGTTCCGGTGTGGAGTCGCCTGGCTGGCAGGAGTTTCGGCTGCGGGCTCGCACGGCGAACACCGCGTTTCTCTCGTTGCTCGACACCGCGGCAATCGATCTGCGTCAGCTCTATCAGGGCGACCCAACCGTGCCACTGTATCGGCTTGCTGAGGCGCTGGTCAGCCTAGACGAGAGCGTTTCGCGGTGGCGCGCCGACCACTACGCGCTCGCGGTCCGGCTTCTAGGCCACAACGCGCGCGGTACCCAGCAAACCCCCGTCGAGGCGCTCGCGCGGCCGGTGTCACACCGCTTCTTCCCGCGCCTCTGGGCGCTACGCGCACTACTGACCGCGACCCCGCCACGGGTGGAATCCGGCGAGGGCGACTTGTGATCCCGCAGCAGATTGACCGGTTCCGCGCCAGATTCCCGGCGTTGGAGCAGAGGACGCACCTGGCCTCGTGCAGTATCGCCGCCCGGTCGGTCGACCTCGACCAGGCCATGACCGCCATGCTCGACGATCTCTCCGGGCCCGCGCCCTGGCCGGCGTTCGAGCGCCGGGCGGAGGACGCACGCCGCCTCTTCGCTGCCCTCATCGGCGCCGAGGCCGATCAGGTCGCGCTGCTGCCGAACGTGTCGATCGCCGCGCACCAGGCCGCAGCCGCGATCAGCTTCCGGCGCCGGCCCGAAGTGCTACTCGCGCGGGCCGAGTTCCCCGGGGTCGCCCAGGCTCTTGCCGCGCACCGTCGCCGCGGCGCACAACTGCACTGGATCGGCGCGCCCAGGCGTCTACTGACGGCGACGGAATTCCTGGAGAGCATCGGGCATCGCACCGCGCTGGTATCAGTACCGGTCGTCACGTACCAGAACGGCCAGCGTCTGCCCGTAGCCGAGGTCGCCGCCGCAGCGAGGGCTGCCGGCGCCCGGGTGTTCGTCGACGCCTACCAGGCCGTCGGCGTCGAGCGCATCCGTGTACGTGAACTCGGCTGCGACTATCTCGCCGCCGGCACCGGCAAGTACCTGTTCGGTCTGCCCGGACTCGCATTTTTGTACGCGCGCCAGCCCGATGGGCTTCCGCCGTTGCTGACCGGCTGGCTCGGACGCCGCCACCCGCACACCCTCCTCCCCGACGCGGACGACTTCCCCGCCACCGCACGACGGTGGGAGACCGGCACACCATCGGTTCCCGCCGTATACGCGGCCTCGGCCGGCCTCGGGATCGTCGCCGACCTCGACCTTGTCGACGTGCGTCGGCACGTCACAGGCCTGGTCGACGCTGCAGCCCGGCAGTTGGCTGCCCAAGGCGAACGTCTCCGCACCGCCCCCGAGGCCCATGCGCGCGGCGCGCACCTGGCCCTTGTCGACCCTGAGCCAGACCGGCTGGCCGCATGGCTCGCCCAGCGTCGCTTCTCCATTGCGCCTCGAGGTGACGTCGCTCGGATCTCCTTTCACGCCTTCAACCACCGCGGCGACATCGCGCGCCTGTGTGAGCACGTCCGCCAATACCGGCAGGCCACCCGACGACACCGAGCTTGAGGAGTCCAGCATGACCCAGGCCGATGCAGCGCTCTCCCTCGCTATGTGGAGTGGTACTGATCGACCCGCTGCGGCTGCTTTCCCGTACGAGCAGGTCGTCTTGGCGTTGCTTGCCACGGGCAAGCACCGCGCCGATCCGGGCGTGGTGGAGGCGTTGCGTAGCGCGCGCGCTCGGCTGACGGACGTCCGTGGGCCGCAACGTCAGCGGGCCCGCCTCGCTCGCTGGCTGGACATCGCACTGGACAAGTCCGACGGCTGTTACGACTACCAGTCCTACCTGGGCCTGGGTGTGCTGCCCGTCTTCGACCTGGTGCACCCTCCGGCCACCGCTGCGGCAGCGCTGCGTCATCACGATCGCGTTCTGGCCCTCCTGCTCAGTGACCTCTGCCGCTTCGAGGTCAGCGCCGCGGCACGGCAGACACACGTGTTGCCGCGGCTTCGGCCCGGCATCGATCGCGTCCGCAAGCGCTGCCGGTTCGCACTCGCCGCCGCCAGGCCTGGACTGGGACGCCTCGGGTTGGCCGATCAGATCTATGCGGAAGATCCCATCACTGCGGCATCTCAATTGGTGTACGTCATGGACTTGCTCACGAACACCGACGATCATCTGATACTCCGGCTGACAATGCTTCCGGTCGACACCTACCACGACGAGTACCTTTTCCTCCGTGTCCTGCAGTGCTTCGAGTTGCTGTTCTCGCTGCTCGTCGTGGACGTCCAAGACGTCATATCTTCGCTGTTCGCAGGCCGAGCGCGTCTCGCCTCATCGCGCCTCGACGCCGCTACCGGCGTTCTACAGGAGGCGCAGGCCTTGTGGCCACTGATCGCCACCATGCAGCCGGCCGCCTTCGCACACTTCCGGCAGAACACTGAGGGAGCTTCGGCTATCCAGTCACGGGCATATAAGTTACTTGAGTCGCTGTGTGCACGTCCGGCAGAGGACCGGCTTAGTTCGGTGGCATACTTGTCCGTACCGGATGTCCGCGCAAAAATCGTAGCTGGCCAAGCCTCTCTTGATGAGGCATTCCGCGCCACACGGGACCGGTTCGGCGCCGCGTCCGTGGCAGAGCTGCACCAAGCCATGGAACGGTTCGCAGTGACTATTCTGCGATGGCGGCGGAGCCACCTAGGGATCGCTACCAGGATGCTCGGCACCGACGAATCCGGAACTGGCAACACGAGCGGACTACCCTACCTGGCCACGGAAAAAGACCGGCAGGTATTCCGCACTTCCCCGTAGTACGCTGCAAGAAAACGAGCGCTCCGAACACCCGCGACAGATCGGAAAAGTGTGACAGCTTTCCCTATAGATTAAAGCGCCCGCGGCATCCTGACGCACCATGGCAAGCGCCCGAGACGATTGAAACCAAGAGCACGATACTGCTCCCGCATTTCCCGTGGCACACCTTGGACTCCAATCGCGATCCGGCGGACGTCCGCTTCTTCTGCGACCTGATGCAGCAGGATAGTCAGCGCGCGCTGACCGTCAGGCCCTTTATCACTTATAGCCTCGAGGGTTACCATGGTGACGTTACGATCCGACGCCCAGCGTCGGAGGTGGCGCCAGCCGCCACTGCCCATCTCAGCGTTAGCGGGATAGATAGTATGCGTGACGGCCAGCATGATTTCGACGCCAAGCACTAGGATGGCGGCCACTTCAGCGTGATCTAATGCCTGCCCTGCTGGCCCGACGGCGATTACCGCCATGCCAACCGCTGAAGGAAGAACGAGATAGAGCGCCGCCGACATCTGGGCGAACGCAAGGAGCCCGAGAGCTTTGCGTACCGGAAGTGTTCGCGGCCATGCCTGCCCGCTGAGGGTTAAGGCCTTATCGCCGTAGCAGCCGATGCTTCTATCGGCATGCGCAGCACCGAGCAGGGCCAGAGTGGCGGGCCAGGCGCACATGGCCGCCACCAGATGCAGCAAGGGATGCAGGGCAGCTTGGCGGCCACGGGCACGGGCAACGAGCCATGCCAAGGTAGGCAGGCTCCACCAGTCCGGGCCACGGGCAGCAAGCAGCCGGTGGGCCGGGCGCCTGCGGCGGGCCGCATTCCCCGGCGGCGATGTCTGCTTCGGCCACGCACGGGCGCACGCACGGACGCGGACTATCGCCACTAGCTCGGCGGATAGGGGCCCGTCGTCACTCCCGACGGCCTCGCCCGTCGGGGGTTCGCCACGTCGCGACATGGCGCATACCCCCTTGGCTAGGACGGTCCCGGCGTTGTCGGTCTCGCCGACGTGGGCTCGGAAGTAGTAGAGCTTGCCGAAATTGATTGCGACACTAGGAAGTAGCCGCGTTGGCCATTGCGAGAGCCTCCCTGGCGGCTGTTATCGCCGTCTCGGAGCTGAGGCGGTCCGAAATTGCGGCTTGGGCCTCCATTTCATCGTCGATATCGCCAGGGTGGGTAGGCGTGGCCGGGCTGAGAGCGACGTCGTCGGCCGGCTCCTCGATGGGCACGGTCGTGCGATACAGCTCGACTGCGACGAGAACACGAGCCGCCTCGCCCGCCACTTCACCAGCCCGCTGTCCTTCTACGACCACCGTGGCAGCATAGGCAATATCGAAGGCACGTTGAGCCGTGGTGGAAGCCAGAAAGTCGGCGATCTCTAGCCGACCGTCGCCTATTTCGATGTATCGGCGGTATAGCCAGCGAGGGCGCAGCAGAGGAAGATTCGCGGTAGCGAGCCGAGTGCCGGGCTGGCGGGCGATTTCCGGCGCGACGGAATAGAATGCGAGCCATAGCGGATAGAGGCGTCGATAGAGCCTATCCTGTGCGGGCCAGCGCCACGCGGCGACCACTGCTGTTCCGACGCTGGATATGGTGAAGCTTAGCGCAATAAAACCAATGCAGGAGGTGATGAAAAGCTGAGATCCGGCCGATTCCGGCCAGGGCAGATTACCACCCAGGAATTCTGTGATGATAAAGAGTGCCTTGTGCGCGACGTAGCCAAGCCCCAGCATACTGCCGATACTAAGAAGCCGTAAACTGAAGCGAACTATTTTTCGATTGACACGGCGCGCATAGCGCAGCGACATGCGCAAGATATCGGTGACCGCGATGGCGAGGTAGGCAAGGTAGAAGAGGAAGTAGACACCGATCTGCGGAAGTGTCGCGTATCGCTCCGAGAAGTTAACCGGCTCCGAGACGTCGACTGGAGCGAGCCAGAATGCAACAGACATGATGCCGATCACTGCGGCGAGCATCGTCAGGCGAACACGTACGCGGGCAGGAGCCTTGGGCGGGTCTCCCAGGTGGAGGAAAAGGACTTGGAACCCAGCCGCGGCGATGAGTGCTGAGCCATTCTCGAACACTTTTGCAAGGTTTGGCACACCGGACGCTTCATCGATTGCGAGGTATAAAGGCTCCCAGCCGATGGCAACCGCCGATCCGAAGCCAAAAAGAATCCCGCAGGTGGCGCGTGTCGCGGGATTGCTGGGCTCGCGTATCAGCGCGACGAGCTTGACCGCCAGCGCCGTGGCAGCGAACCCTAGGGCTATGAGGTGGCCGATCTCAGGCATACCATTTCCGATCGTCAGCCAGCACGCCGCTGAATCTGTAGGCGACGTGGTCGTCGGGTGTGTCGTTGAGGGTTTCGTGCGAGCCGAGCGTCGCGCGCGTGCCGAGCATGGTGGCGATGTCTTCGGCGTCGCGCTCGTCACTGATGTTGTACGTCTTGGGCGACCGGCCGAGCACGCTCTTGATCAGGGCAGGGTCGAGTTCAGTGAACATCTCGACAGCGCCCTGGAGGGTGATGACGTCCCCTTCGTGGCCCAGGATCAAATGGGCGAGCTCATGGAAGATGATGTGGTCGCGTACCACCGCCGGGGCCGTTGCGTCATAGACGATGACATCTTCGGGCTCATCCGCCTTGGAGATGGATATCAACAGCCCGCACCGCGCGACCCCGGGCGGCAGACGGGCGGTCATCAAGCGGATTGGCCGGCCGCGGGCCTCTCCGACCGCTTCGCACAGCGCGGCCGACGTAAGGGGTACCGGGAGGCGCACCCCAAGCCTGATCAACTCACGCTCGAATTGACGCGCCACGTTCTTGCCGAACATGCGTCGCCATCACCCCCTGAGCATCGCGGCGCTCCAGCTTCATGAAGCTGGCTGCCCACCCGCCCACTCCCGCTTGATCGCCGGTTGCCGCACCTCTAGAGCCGTCCACAATAGTGGCGGCCCGCATGGCAGCATAGGGTCACGCACCGGCATGAATCCATCTCGCTCAACATAGACCGGATAACGGAACATGAACGGAAGGTAAGAAACAGGTGACATCAGCAAGTTCGGCCAATCACGCAGAGACACGAGATGACACGACCGAACAGAGCCGGCAACAGCAGGGTGCCGCGACCGCCAAGGACAAGCCTGCGGCGCGCGACCGACTCAGCTTGGCGGCACGGTTACTTACCGAAGTCTTTGCGCCCGCAGTCCTTGCGGCAGTGATGCCGATCACAATGGCGCTGGCTGCAGAGTCCAATGTGGTTGCCGGGCTCGGTTGGGGTGTCCTCGGCGCGGCGTTCACAGCCGTAGTCCCTTACGCGATCATTCGCTTGGGCATGTGGCGCGGCGAGTTGAAGGACCATCACATCGGCGACCGCTCCAAACGCGCGAAGCCCTTCGCGCTGTCTCTGATATCCGTAGCCGTGGGCGCGGCCGTCATCGCCATCGCCGGAGGACCGCGCGAGTTGGTCGGGACGATCGCGGTGATGTTCACCGTGCTGCTCGCAGGCACGGTAGTGAATTTGTGGTGGAAGGCCAGCGTGCATGGCGCCGTGATAGCCGGCTCGTGCACCATGCTGATGCTCGCGTTTGGTTTCATGGCCTGGCCAGCGTGGATTCTGGCGGGCGCGGTTGGATGGTCGCGCGTTCGTCTTAGAGACCACACCACCGCCCAGGTCATTGCAGGCCTGGCCATGGGAGTACCAGTGGCGGCCGCAGTTTACAGCCTGATTACTGGTCTCTGGCGACCGTGAGTGAGGGGCGCGTACGGTGCGGACTGGCGCTCGCTAGACCGCACCGTCGGACTTGGACTTGTCCCAGTCGAGCACCTGGTTCACGATCGCGAGGAATCCTCGACGGCGCGCCGGGTCTAGCCCCCGGGCTTTGATGATGACGCCGGCGAGTTCCTTGTCATCCAGTGCTTCTTTGAGCGCCCTCAGCTCGGCCAACTCGGCGACTTGTTCGCGGATCCTGTCGCCCTGAGCGCCATCGGAGAAGTAATCCTCCGGGACGTTGAAGAATCCGGCGATCGCTCGGACGACCGCCCGCGTGGGGTTATCTCTTTCGCCGGAGAGGAGGTAGTTGACGTAGGCCTTGCTGAGGCCTGTGCCGCGTGCGATCTCGGCCGCCGTGTAGGGCTTGCGGTCCTTCGGGTACACCTCGTCGCGAAGGGCCGCAAATCGCCTGGCGAACGAGGTGATGGGCTGCTCTCGGCCCTCCACGACTCACCCCCACGCACCCTTGGTCGCCCTCAAGCTACGCCACGCTCCGTGTGACCACAATAGTGGACTCCAGCAGCAGTGTCGTTGCTTCGAGACATACGTGACCACTATTGTGGCCGAGTCGCTATCATCGACAACCAGTGCAGGTGGGGACGAAGGACCCACTCAACGCCGGCGGACATCAGCATCACCGTCGACGACAGGGCCAAACCGATTGCAGGTCGCGCAGGGGAGGACATCGTGGCCCCCGAATGGAGTCGGCTCGAGGAGCAGCTGCGCCTCATGGCGCTCGATATCCCCCGGCCGTTCAACCTCGACCAGTTTCGCCGCAATGTCGAGGAGGCTCGGGACCGCGTGGTCACCACCGTCTACTTCCAACCGGACTACCGCACCACCACGGTCTCCGCCGTCACACAGTGGTGGGCCACGTCTGAGGCGGACTACATCGTCGTCGATGAGTCGGCAGCACCGTTGCTCCAGGAGCAGGGGATCTTGCACGAACTGGCGCACATGCTGCTGGAGCACAGCGGACGACCGCTCATCGACTCCCTCACTCATCAGTTCAGGTTTGTCTCACAGGACGCGATTCTGCGAACCTTGGCACGGGACATCACCGCGTACCACGATCCGCAGGAGGCTGCTGCCGAAGCCCTCGCCAGCCTCATTCCCTTGCCCCCTGAGCGAGCTAGCACGACCCGCCTGCGGGGCCAGGCAACCGAGGCCATGCCAGACGCCCTTGGCCGCCTCTACCGCGCAGCGTGGCCGCTATGGAGCGAACTGGTGGGTATCCTCGACAGCCCACGTCTAGAATTTCTCACGCCCATACCGAGAGACACCCGGCTCCCCCTGCGTCTTCGGCGACTGGTTATCGAGAGCCTCGACGGCTTACACCGTCTCCGCCCGCACCTATCCGCGAAGGTTGCGGAGGCAGCACGAGATCAAGCCTTGGCCGCTGGCAACTCAATGAGTACCGCTCAAGTCATCGCCGACGCGGCAGCGATCGGCACCGCGATTGACCGTGCGGCAACCTTCAGCCACGCACGCCTTTGCACCTTCCCATCACCCGACCAGGAAGCAGTCGTCTCCCGCCGCCATGACCTGCGAGGGCCTTTACACAGCAGCACACCGTTCGCCAATGCCCATTGGCTAGCTCACGTCGCACAGGCGCTTGCGAGGAGTTTCATCGTTCGCCGAGTCCGCGAAGCGGCTGCGCTCCACGGGACCGACGGCATCCGATGACGTGCAGCTCAACGGTACGGAGCCAGGTTCGTCAACGCGGTCCAGCAAGGTGAAGCGCGGCCCCGGGCGCGCTGCCTCATGCGGTGGCTGGGGCCGTTGGCCAGTGGGTCAAGTCAGGTGACATGCAAGCCAATCAGCATAAGCGGAAATCGTCGGGCGGGTGGTCCTGTCGAGGTGTCGCTCGATGCGGTCGATCAGCGCGTGGCCGAGGCCGCGCAGCTACGCGATCGCGGTCGCGCTCGGCGAGCGAGCGGTAGTGGGCCGCACGCCGCGGGTTACGTTCCGGGCGTCTGTTGTCGCAGGTGGGTGGTGACGAGGCCGAGTAGGTGGGGGTGGAGGGCGCCGTTGGTGATGATCGCGCCGTTGATGTGGTTGTCGTAGCGCTGTGGGTTGCCGTGCAGGTCGGTGACGTGGCCGCCTGCCTCGGTGGTGAGCACGGCGAGGGCGGCGATGTCCCATGGGCTGGTGTACGGGTAGACGTAGCCTGCGGCGAGTCCGGCGGGGACGAAGAGCCCGTCTTGTACGGCGGACCCTGTGGTGACGAGGTCGGCGCCGGCGCGGACTGCGGCGTGCAGGAGTCCGGCGCTGTCCAGCGCGGGTACCTGCCCGCCGGGCAGGGCGAGGCAGGCACCGGTGAGGTGCTGTGCCTGGTTGACGTGCAGGGGCCGGTTGTTGCAGGCGGCTCCGCCGCCAGCCACGGCGGTGAAGATGCGGTGTGTGTGCGGGTCGCGGACGACGCCGAGCACGGGTGTGCCGTCGACGACCAGGGCCACGGACACGGCGCTGAGCGGGATGCCGGCGGCGAGCAGCCAGGTGGCGTCGGTGGGGTCGAGGACCCAGACCCGGCCGGGATGCGGCCCGTAGTCGGGAGGCGTGTCTTCCTCGGCCAGGAGCAAGTCGTGGGGGAACCGGGCTTGTAGCGCCTGGGAGAACAGGGTGTTGCCGGCCACGTCGATGGTGGTGACCGGTGTGCCGTCCGGTTTCACGGTCGCCGGGGCCGGGCGTGCGCCGGTCAGGAGGTCACCGATCGCGGCCGCCTGCGTGATCGCGAAGTCGAGTTCGTGCTGCCAGGGGCCGGATCCCGCGGGCGCGGCCGTCGACGGGTTTTCGGCGGTGTCCGGGTGCAGGCGTGCCATCGCCAAGGGGGGTCTCCCACGAGGGTTGAAGGGGTGTCGGCTGCGCGCGGATGGGGCGGCTGTCATGCGCGGTTGCGGTGTGCTGGCACCGCGCCGTGGTGTTCCACGGTGAGGGCCGCGCGGTGGGGCGGGCCGTGTCGTCCGGTGGTGCCGCGGCGGTGTGCCGGCGCGGCATGCGCGGTGGTCGCGTGGCCGGCCGTGCGCGGCCGGTGCCGCCCGAGCGGTGGGCGTCTGCCGGACGGCCGGCGTAAGGGGTTACCCGGCTGGTGGTGGTAGCGGTGCGACCTCGCGGGTGACGTAGTCGACGACGTCCTCGCCGTCGGCGTACAGCGATGCGATGAGGTCGCGGCAGGGGGCGGTGATGGTGCTGGAGGTGTGCCGGATCGCGCCGTCGGCGGCGCCGGCGCCGGTGTAGAGCACCTCGTAGGTGCGGTCCAGGCCGAGGCAGACCAGCTCCGGTAAGCGGGTGTGCGTCTCGAGCGCGCGGACATGGGCGGCGTCGAGGACGCGGATGCGGTCGGAGATGGCGCCCATCAGGGCCAGCGACCGCAGTTCCCATTGCAGGTATGGGGTCAGTGGCGGCTCGATCACCCGTACCCGGTAGGAGGTCAGGCCGATCTGGCGCATCCGGCGTGCGTCGTCCTCGTACTCCGTGCGCCGCGCTTTGATCAACCGCAGCGCGCGTTTCCAGTCGCCGGCGTGAAAGAAGGCCGCCCAGCTGGCGTCGCCGGGTTCGACGAATGTCTGGCGGCGTTCGAGTTTCCAGAAGTCGCCTTCCCTGATGTTCCAGAACTGGTCTGCGAACTCGGCGCGGAACTCGTCGGCGGTCAGCCGCTCGCCAGCGGGAAGAAGGATCGTATCTAGCATGCGGAGCTCCTCGTCCGGGGTGCGGCTCGCGTCGCGGTGTCGGCGCGCTGCCGGGGGTGGGTGGGGATGCCGGTGCCGGTCACGGCCGGCGGGCGCCGGCCGCGGTTCGTACCGCGGTGGTGGCCCGGGGCCCGCGGCGGGTCTGAAGGTTGTCGATGCGGTTGAGGAGGTCGGTGATGACGGTGTGGGTGTGGTCGCCGAGGTGGGCGTAGAGGTCGGCGGCGGTCTCGTAGTAGGCCCGGGCCTCGGGTAGGCAGCCGAGGCGCATGGCGAGGTCGCCGAGGTAGCGTGCTGCGGTGGCGTGGCCGCGGGGCAGGCCGAGGGTCACCATCTGCTGTAGGGCCATCGCGAGGATGAATTTCGCCGCGTCGTGGTCGCCGAGGGCGGTCAGTGCCCGGCCGGTCTCCAGGCCGACGCGGGTGGCGTGGTAGGGGTCGGTGCCGCCGGCGCGGATGAGCATGTCGCTGGCGATGGACAGCACGGGCAGCGCGTCGCGTGGTCGTTGTGCGTTGATGAGGATGACCGCGGTGGTCAGCGCGGACAGGCCTTGGCTGCGGTTGTCGCCGTGGGCGGTGAAGACGCCTTGGTGGGCGTCGAGCAGGCGCAGCGCCTGGTCGATGTCGCCTTCCGCGGCGTAGATGGTGGCCAGGCCCTCAGTGGCGGAGGCGGTGGCGATGATGCGGGTGCGTGTGTCGTCGATGCCGGTGGCGGACTGGATCGCCTGCTGGAACGCGTCGTCGGCGGCGGCGTGGTGGCCCCAGTCGTATTGGCTCCAGCCGGTGCGGCGCCAGGCGTGGGACAGCCAGACGGGGTCACCGGCCCGCACGGCGCAGTCGAGGGCGATGCCGTCGGCGGTGATCCGGTCGTCCAGCCCGCCGCGGACGTCGAACAGCACCCGCAGCGCGTCCACCAGCAGCCACACCAGGTGCGGGTCGGTGTCCTTGCGGTCGTGGGCGAGGGCGAGGAGGGTGACCCGCTCGTTCGCGAGCCAGTCCAGTGCCGCGGCCGGGGTGGGGAACGCGATCGCGGCCGGGTCGAGGTGGGCGATTTTCGCCGGGTACGGGGTGCGGTACGGGGCCACGATCGCGGCGGCGGCCCGTGCGTGGCCGAGGCACCAGTCGCCGAACCGTTCGGTCAGCAGTTGGCGGCGGCCCGGCCTGCGCTGCAGTTCTTTGGCAGCACGGGCCCAGAAGAGGGGCGGCATCCGGTATCGGCCGCCCGGTTCCGGCCGCACCAGGCCGGTGCCGGTGAGGTGGCGCACGTGCGCGTCGACGTCGGTGTCGGTGGTGCCGAGCGTGGCGGCCAGTGCCGGCACGCTGACGTCGTGGCCGGGTTGGACGGTGAACGCGTCGCAGCAGCCGCGGACCGGTGCGGGCAGAGCGCGATACTGCTTACGGAGCGGCAGGCTGGGCATCGCAGTTCCTCGTGTCCGGGGGGGGTGGGCGGGGTCAGAGGGTGGTGCGGGTGGCGTGGACGGCGGCTTCCTCGCGGTCACCGAGGGTGTGGTAGAGCGGCGGCGTGCAGGCGGGTGCGGGCGCCGTCACGGTCGCCGAGAGCGACCGCGAGTTCTCCCAGGTAGTGGTGGGCGAGGGCGCGCGGCCGCGGGGCCGGTCGACGGCGGTCATCGTGTGCAGGGCGGTGTGGTGAGGGCGGTGGGCGTCGTCGTAGCGGCCGAGCCGGGTGAGCGCGCGTCCGTGTTCGAGGCCGGCCCGGGGGGCGTGGTACGGGTCGGTGCCGCCGGCGCGGGCGAACAGGTGGCGGGCGTCGAGAAGGACGGGCAGCCCGCGGCCCGGCGGGCCCGGATAATCGGCGACGATGGTGTGCATGCGATGTCTTCCTGATCAGGCGGGGTGCGGGGACGGCAGCGGATCGGGCCGCGGGCGGGGGCGGGTTTATGTGGTGAGGAGGGCCAGGTCGATCTCCGCGACGGTGAGCCGGTGATCACTGAGCAGGTTGCTGCTGGGGAAGTCGTCGACGTGGTAGCCGACGGTGGCCGCCAGCGCCGCGGCGCTGTTGGTGGCGAGGATGTCCAGCCGGCGCGGTTCGCGCAGGTCTCCGGCGAACGGCGGGAATCCGGCGGTGGGCCGCCACGGCGCCCGCAGCGCGGGGGCGATGTCGCGCAGCCCGGCATCGATGAGCGCCTGGCCGGCGCTGCGGTCGACCGGGTGCATCCGGCGGCGGTAGAGGGTGCGCCGGCGCGCGCACTGGTCGGCGTACGCCGGCTGCCACGGGCGTGCCTGGAACGGGTCGGGGTCGTAGAAGCGGCCGAACCGGGTGCGGGCGGCCGAGGTGGCGTTGAAGTCGAACCCGAGCCAGGTCGGCAGCCCGGCCAGTCGGGACGCGCCGGCGAACCGGCGCACCATGGACGGTCGGCTCTCACGGTCGAACGGCGGGAAGTGCGCGACCCCTGCCTGCAACCGCACACCGCCGCACTCGAAGGCCACGAACAGCCAGTCATCGCGGTCTCCCGGCCGCGGGACCCGCTTGGACCCCGGCAGCGCCCGGATCCCGGGCCGCCAGAGCACGCCGAGTTTGGACCAGCGGGCGGGGTGGTAGCTGCACGCGGTCACCGAATGCGTGATCCCGCATTCCATCCCGGCCATCCGGGCCAGCGTCCACGTCTGCGTGGCCGTCTCGACCTCGGACTCCCCGGACAGCTCCTGCACCACGAGGATCATCGGCAGGTCCGGCCGGTACCCGCGGATCCGCTCGCCGATGGCCTGGTAGCGGGCGAGTGCCTCCGGAGTGGACTCGCGCCCGAACTCGTACAGGTTCCACGAACCGAACAACAGACGACCGGGTGTCATCACGTGGCGTCTCCTTCACGAACACCGGCCACCGGCATCGGCGCGCCGGCGGCACAACAGGTACGGCGGCCGCCAGGCGGCAACCGTTCGAGGGGTGGGGCCGGTGTGGCGTGGTGCGCCACACCGGTGCGGACATGCCCGTCATCGCTGCGTGCGCGGCTGCGGCCCGGGCGCCGGGCCTGGCCGGATCAGCAGCGGCGGTGAGGCGGTACCGAAGGTGCCGCCGGCCGGCCAGGGCAGCGCGGGCGCGGGCCGCACGCAGCCCGACTGGTGCGCCAGCATCGCGGCGTCGACGAGGTGCCCGAACGCGAGCACGCCGAGCGGCGGGCGCCCCGGCACCGGTACGGCCCCGACACCGGCCAGCACAGACGCCGCGGCCTGCTGCCGCCGGGTGATCTGCCGTACCGCGGCCGCGTCACACCGCCCCGGCCCCGGTACCGGCTCTCCCACGTCGGCGGGCCGACCCGGCACCAGTCGGGCCGCCGCGGGCGGACAGCACGTCGTGACAGCGACGTGGCACACCAGCACCACCACGACCACCGCGCGCAGCACACCCTTCCACGCGGCCTTGGTATGACCCGGGGCCGGCGCACCGTCGTGCGGCTGGCCGGTCCGCTGCCGCACGCCGCCGGCTGCGGCGGGTCCGCGTGCCGCACCGTCCGCAGCCCGGCCGCGGACGCCGGCAGCCGGTATACCGGCCGCGGTCTGGAGCGCGGCCTCGGCGGCGGTGTGGGACGCGCCGATCACCGGACGCACTTCGCACCCGTGGCGGCCGACGGGGAGACCGCCGAAGGAGTGCGGGCCATCGGATGCAGGACCGGGCCACCGCAGGGCAGGCGGATCGGGTCACCGTCGGCGGCGTATCCGGCGTGCCGGTAGAACCCGGTGGTGTCGCCGGTCGCCTCCACGTAGCCGGTCACGGCGTGCTGGTCCAGGTAGGCGTGGTGGTGTGCCAGCAGCGCGGTGCCGATCCCCCCGCCGCGGGCGGTGCCCGCGACGGCGAGCAGCGCCAGGTAGTCGCGGCCGGGCGGGCGCCGGGTCGTCAGGATGTCGTGCAGCAGCGGCAGGTTCGCCAGCGTCCCCTCGCCCCACATGGTCTCCCACTCCTGCGGGTGCGCCGGTGGCAGCGGCTGCCCCGAAGGTGTCCACACCGCGGCGGCCAGCCCGTCGACGACGTCGACGTGGCCGCGCACCAGCGCGTATTCCACGATCGGGCGCACCAAGTAGCCGGCCAGCGCGTCCCGGATGTCGTCGCTGGGCAGTGCCCAGCGCAGGACCGGGCTGTTGCGGTAGGTCAGGGCCAGCAGGCCGGTCACCCAGCCGATGTCGTCCTCGCCGGCGGGCCGCGGCATGTGTCCGCTCATGATTTCTACGCTGTTCCTCTCGCATGGTCGGGGCAGCGGTCGGCCAGCAGCTGCGCGACGATGCCGGCCTCCCGGCTGCCGCTTTCGATGAAAAGCTGGTGGGCGCGCCGCAGCCGGGCGTATTCCAGATCCGGTGCGCCGTCGGCGAGCGCGGCGAGCCGCCACAGCACCAGGGCCTGCCCGTGCGATGACCGGAGACTGGTCATCGCGGTCAGCGCGGCAAACAGCAGCCGCGCGGCGCGTTCGCGTGCGCCGCACGTGACGGCAAGACGCCCCTGCGCGATGAGCAGCAGTCCACGCGTGTACCGGTCCGGCACCGCCGGCAGCGCGCCCAGCAGGGTCCCCGCGGACCGCAACGCCTCCCGGGCCGCCCGATACCTGTCGCACGCATGGTAGGCGTCGGCCAGGCGCAGCTCGGCCAGCCCGGCCCGCCGCCGGTCGCCGAGGGCACGGAAGATGTGGCGCTGGCCGCGCAGCAGGTAGCAGGCGTCGGCGGCCTGGTCCAGGTCGACGGCGACCATCGCCATCGCCTCGGTCGCGGCCGCCCACCCCCACTCGTCGCGGCGGCGGCCGGCGACCTTGCGGGCGGCGCGTAACACCCCCAGCGCCTGCGCCAGCTCGCCGTGGTGGTGCAGGGTCTCGCCGTAGCGCAGCAGCGCCCGGGTGATACGCGCTTCGTCCCCGACCCGCTCGGCGCAGCGCAACGCGGTGGCGTCGGTGGCGACCCGCAGCCCCGGCACCCGCCACAAATGAGTCAGCGGCTCGAGGCAATCGGCTAGCTGCCAGGCCGAAAGCGGCGCACCCTCGGCGAGCGCGGCGACGGCCGCGGCGAGGTTGCGCTGCTCGGCCTCCAGCCAGCCGGCGGCCGCGTCGTAGCTGGGCAGCCGTACCACCCCGGGCGACAACCGGGTGAACCGGATCATGACGTCGGTGCGGTGGTACGGGCTGATCACATGCCCGGCCGCCAGCGCCCCGGCCAGCAGCCACTCCACCAGACGCTGCCACAGCGCCTCCCCATCCCCGGCAGCGTCGGCGATCCGCCGCGCCGGCTCCGCCACCGCCGGATGCACCCGGTACCGGACGCCCACCCCGTGCGCCGGCGTCACCTGCTCGGCGAGGCCGGCGGCCACAAGCCCGTCACCGCACCGCGCGGCGGTCTCGACGGTGCAGCCCAGCACGACAGCGACCGCCTCGACCGCGATGTCCGGGCCTCGGTGCCCGCCCAGCAGCCGGAAACAGCGCACCGTCTCAGGGTCAAGACCCGCCAGTCGCGCCAACGACCCGCTCACCGCCATCCCCACCCACCCGGCCGCGGCGCGAACGCATCAACGGTGTCGACACGGCCGGTCCACCTGACCCGGTCCTCGCCCCCGCACGGCCGGGGCACGGCCGGTATGCCGCGCGCGGCCGGCGCCGTCGTGGGCACCGGGATGGCGATGTCCTTCACCTCGCCGGCGGGCATGGGCGGGGCGAAGCCGGCTGCCGCGGCAGGAGCGCACCGCCGGGCCCGCAGCAACGCGTGCTGACGCCCGTACGCGCCAGGCTCGCCCCCGGCAACGGCCCCGCCCCGGGCGCGCGCACACCGGCTACCGCCGACGGCGGCGCAGCGCGCACGCACCGCCCGCCGTTGCGGTTTGCCCGGGTGGGCCGCGTGCCGGTCGGGTATCGCCGTCAGATGCGGGTGCATGCGCCACCGCCGGTGCCGATCGCCGTGCCCGCGCCGCAGCGGCTGGTACGGGCCTGGCGCGCCGCGGGCAGGGCCTGGCACCAGCCACGCCAGCGGTACAACACCTTCGCCGCGCGGGGATGCTGGAACGACCACAACGGGCACCGCGCCAGGTAGCCGGCGATCATCGTGTCGGTGAGGTCCTGACCGCAGACCTGGTAGTAGCCGGTGACCCGGCGTACGTACCCTCGGTAGGTCGCCGCCGTCGCCGCGGTCAGGTGGCCGTCCTCACGCAGATGCGCAGTCCAGGCATCGATCAGGTTATTCACGTGCGGCGGGATGCGCCGGTGCTCGTCAGCGGCGCTGGTGTCCCATCGGGCGCACACCGCCGCGGAACCCAGCCAGCGGCGGATGTGCGAGGCCGCGCAACTGCGGGTCCGCTCCGCCCGATACCCGGCGAGGAAGTCGGCCACCATCCTCGCGGTGAGTTCCTCCACCGGCACCGGATAGCGCTCGCGGAACCGGCGGACGGTGACGGCGTACCTGCGGATCGACGCCTTGTCCAGCGCCGTGGTGGTGCGTAACTCGTCGATGAACCGTGCGACTTCGCCAGCGCTGCGGCGCGGCGACGTTTCCACGTCCACTTCCTCGCGGTCCTTTCGGTGGGTGCCGTGCGGCGGTGCAGACCTTCCGACGGGTGCGGTGCTGGTCTGCTGCAGTTCCTGCGCTGGAGGGGCGCTGCTCGTGCGCAGCTGTCGGGGATCGGCCTCGAGCTCAGGCAGACGCTGATGACGTGGGGGTTGCGGTGTGCAGGCCCGTGGGCCGGCCTGCACACCGCTTCGCGCCTGCGGGCTGACCGATCAGCAGGTGATGCCGCAGCCCATCCACCGGTACGCCGACGACCCAGGCGCCAGCGTGCGCCCAGGGCGCGGCACGGCGGCGCCGCGGCCGGCGATCGTGTCGTTGATCCAGGTCCGGTAATAGACGGCGCTGGTGTAGACGACCGGGCCGGTACAGCCGGCCGCGGTCTCACGCGACGCGGTACCGGCCAGGTGCCAGATCGTCTTGCTGGTCTTGGTCGGTGTCATCACCGGGCCGCCGGAGTCGCCGTTGCAGGCCGCGACGCCGGGGCGGGCGGGGTCGGCGACGCACACCTCGCCGGCGTCGATGTCGGCCGCCGTGCACGCGGCCGGGTCCACGATGCGCAGGTCCGCCTCGGACATGTACCGCGGCGCTGTCGGATCGGCCGGCGGTGAGGAGGTGTACCCCCAGCCGACGATGCGGGCCTGCTGCCCGGCCGGCGGCGCCGGGGAGTGCCCGACCGGCGGCAGCGCGCTGGGCACGCTCCACACCGGCGTGTTCAGCCACAGCACCGCGATGTCGCCGTGCAGGCCGCCGCCCGGCGTGAGCCAGTCCCAGTCCTGGTGGGCGACGATCTTGGTCACGCCGGTCACCGGATCGCCCGCGAGCCGGTCGATCGCATCCCACTGGATCGTGTACCGGGCCGGGTCCTTGGGCAGGCCGTCCGTGGTGGTCACGCAGTGGGCGTTGGTGATCGCGTGCCGTGGCGTCCACAGGGTGACCGCGCAGGTATGAAACGACGGGTCGGTGCCGCGCTGCACCTGCAGCGACCCGACACCGCGATACACCTGGGTGGCCGGGCGGCCGCCGACGATCAGCGGCTGCGGGTCCTCGGCCGAGGCCGGTGCCGTCGCGGCGGGGCCGAGCAGCAGTACCGCCGCCGCCATCGCGGCCGTCACGAGCAGCCGGGCTGTGTGTCTCAATGCAGATCCTTCCCATCGGTGTCGGCTGCCGCAGACGCGGCAGACGCCCGCCACCGCACGACGCGGCGGCAAGTCAGGTGATGCGGCGGGCCGGCGGCTCACCATTCGCGGCGCCTCGACCGGGGGCGTCCCCGTGCGGCGGCTCTGCCGCCGGATCGTCACCACACGCGGGTAGGCAACGCTGACGGCTCCACCCGCCGCGATCCGCACGCCACGCGCGGCGGGATCAGGCCCGGTGAGCCGGGGCGGGCTGCCGCGCGGGAGCCGGCGCAGGTCATCGCGTGCGTCCGATCGCCGCATACACCCTCGGCACCGCCGCCGGGTGTGCGCGGGCGTCGTGGCCGGGCGTCCAGTCGCGGGCGGCGGTGATCCCCGGGCCCAGCAGGTCAAGGCCTTCCAGGGCCGCGGCGAAGTCGGCGGCGCTGATGCCGGCGTGCGGAAGATGGTGGCGGGTGTGGTGGTGCCAGCGGGCGCGGTCGGTGTCCGGCAGCCCGTCGAGGGTGCCCGCGGTCACGGCGAGCAGGCTGCCCGCGGGCAGCCGTCGGATGTACCGGGCGAGTATCGACGGGGTGTCGGCCCGGCCGGCGAGCCGGTCCACGGCGCCGATGAGCATCAGCCCGACCGGCGCGCGCAGGTCGATCACGTCGCGCAGCGCTGGGTGGTCGAGGACCGTGTCCGGGTTGGTCAGGTCCGCGGTCACCGCGACCGTGGTGCCGTACCCGACCAGACGGGCTCGCAGATGCGCGCTGATCTGCCGGTCGTCATCGACGAACGCCACCCGGGCCCCGGCGCTGATCCGCGCGGTCAGGGCCACGGCGACCTCGGCCGTGCAGATCCCGCCGCCGACGACAACGATCTGGCAGATCCGCTGTTGCGCCAGCTCGCGCAGCGCCCGCCGCCGGAACACGTCCGTTTCCAACTGCGCTTCGACGTACTCGGGCAGGTCGCGGGCGAGCGCGGCCGCCGCCGTGCGTTCGCTTTCGGAGCCGACCGGCAGACCGGCCAGCGCGGCGGCCACGAACGCCGGCCGCGGCGCCAGCGATCCGCCGCCGGGTGCCGCGGACTCAGTCATCGCCGCCCCCCGATACCCGCCAGAGCCCAGGCACCGGCTCCGGCCCGCGGGTGCGGCCCCCGGGGCACGGCCGCGTGCGGCGGACGGCCGCAGCAGGCATGGCCGCCGGGACGGCGGCCGGCGGGTGTCGGCGTGCCGGGCAGGCCACCAGCCGATACCACGGGCGCGGGCCGGTGGCCGGCCGGCACGGCCATGGCCGGGAGCGGAGAGCGTGTCACGAGAGTCCTTCACGATCGGGTGGGCGGATGGCGCGCCGACGTATCGGCGCGGCCGGGGGCGGCGCGCCATCCGGCGGGGTGGGTCCGTCGGCCGGCGCGGCGGCCGGCGGACGGTGGTGGGTGTCTACGTGCGCGGGTCGCGCCACATCGGGTACAGCAGCGGGCCGCCGCGGGTGACGGGGAAGGGGGCGCCGTAGTCGGTGTAGCCGTGGCGGCGGTAGAGGGCGCGGTTGCGGTCGCCGGTCGCTTCCAGGTACGCCGGAACGCCGAGCTGGTCCAGGTGCGCGTGGGTGGCGCCCAGCAGCGCCGACCCGAGCCCGCGCCGCTGCGCGGCCGGCCGCACCGCCAGGAACGCCAGATAGGTGTGTGGCCGGTCGAGCGGGTGATTTAGGGCGATCGCCGCGTCCAGGTCGGCGAAGCGGGGATGGTCCGGCCCGCACACTGCACGCAACCGTGCCGGGTAGCCGTCCGGCTCCGGTGGCGGGCGGCGATCGAGGTGGATCCAGCAGGCGACCGCGTCGTCGCCGATCATGTTCACGTAGCCGTGGGTGAGCAGCGGCTCGGCGAGCATGCCGAGGTAGCCGGGGTAGATCTCGGCGCGGCGGGCGGGGTCGGGCACCAGCCAGGAGGCGAGATCGCCGCCGTGCAGTGCGTCGGCCAGCACGGATGCCACCGCGGGTAAGGCGTCGATCCGGACTCTGCGCACCGGCGGGCCGGACGGTGTCGTGCCGGTCATCGAGGGTCTCCGCCGGTGGCCGGCAGCGGCGTGACCGGGTCGATCCGGGTCGGCACGCTGGAGCCCAGGCCGATCCGGGCGTAGACCGCCGGGCGGCTGCGGCGCAGCACCTCGGCCCACACCACACCGATCGCCCCGGCGGCGAGGAAGGCCGCAGGGAGGAGCCAGCGCACCGGGTCGGCCGCGTCGACGCCGAGAAGGACGTGGAACGTCTGGAGGGTCTCGACGAAGATCCAGGCCATCAGCGCCGAGGCGATCATCGGCGCGATGATGCCCTGCACGACGCTGACCGGCTCGTCGTCCATCGCGTCGGCGGGCTGCGTGCGGCGGCGGGTGCGCCAGCGGGCGAGGTGGAAGGCGGCCACGCTGACGGAGGTGACCGCCATCAGGATCAGCACGCCGAGGCCGGCCAGGCAGGTGATCCAGTAGAACAGGTGGGTCATCGGGTCCCAGCCGGCGATCGCGTAGAGCCCGATACACACCAGGCCGATGACGGACTGGGTGATCGACCCGCCGATCGGGGCGTTGGTGCGCGGGCTGACCTTGGCGAACACGGCCGGGATCACGCCTTCGCGGCCGAGGGCGAAGATGTACCGGGCGAAGGCGTTGTGGAAGGCGAGCCCGGCGGCCAGCAGGCTGGTGACGAACAGCAGCCGGCCGGCGGTGATGACGACGGCGGGGACGAAGGCGGCCGCGAGGGAGAAGATGAGCTCGCTGCCTTCGGCGGTGGCCCGGCCGACGATGTGCTGCGGCCCGGCCGCGACCGACATCGCCCAGGAGCAGAACGCGTAGAGCACGCCGATCAGCCCGAGCGCGATGAACGTCGCGTTGCGGACCGTGCGCCGCGGGTCCTTGGTCTCCTCGGCGAAGACCGCGGCGCCTTCCACCCCGACGAAGCCGGTGTAGCCGACCACGAACGCCACCGCGAAGCTTCCGCTGGTGACGAGCGTGGCGAGGTGGAGTGCGTCGTAGGTGATCACCCCGTCGGCCGGGTGGGTGACCTGCACCGCGGCGAGCACGGCCGCGATGAGGATCTCGCCAGCCAGCAGCACCGCGAGCACCGCGCCGTTGACGTCCACGCGCAACACGCCCATGACCGCGATGACGGCCCAGCAGATGAGCGCGAACACCCACCACGGCGCCGACCAGCCGAACTCGACGTCGAAGAACGTCGCCGCGACGGGCCCGGCGCCGCCGTACAGGCCGACCTGCATGGCGCCGTAGGCGACGACCGCGATGAACGCCCCACCGACGGCCAGATGCCGGCCGAGGCCCTGCCGGATGTAGGCGTAGAACGCACCGGCGTTCGGGATCCGCCGCGACATGTCCAGGAACCCGACGAAGAAGACGGCGAGGACGACCGCGACGGCGAGGTAGGCGACCGGGATGCCGAGCACGCCGGTCACGGCCCACTGCGTGGTCGCGCCGCCGGCGATGACGGTCATCGGCGCGGCCGCGGACATTACGATCGCGACGACGGGCCACGTGCCGAGCCGGGACTGGGCCAGCGTCGCCGCCACGACGCTGCCGGATCCGGATCTGGAAGGCATGACAGAAAACTCCTGACAGTGAAAGGGGGTGGGAAAAAGGGGATGGGCAGCCGTTACCGATGGACCTCGACGGCCTTGCCGATCGCCGCCCTGGTGCACAGATACAGCGCCCGCAGATCAGCAGGTACGGTCTCCAGCACCCGTTGCGCGTGCGCGACGGCGTGCGCCGTGTCGTCGTAGAAGACGTGACTCTGCAGGCCGCACGCCATCACCAGCGCCAGCAAGCCGATGTCCTCGGCGGTGAACGGCTCGTCGGCGCGGCACCGGCGCATCAGCTGCAGCGCCGGCCACGTCAAGAGGATGTTCGCCGGCTCGTACCGCTTCCGCAGCGTGCCGCGCACCACCGCTTTCCGCTCGGTGACCAGCCGGTCGACGGTACGGCGGTAGACGCCGCAGCTTGCGATGAACTCCAGCCACACCAGCGTCGAATGACCGGCCTGCGCTTCGTCGATCAGATACCGGAGGATCTCCGCTTCCAGCGCATCCTCGGGCAAGCCTGCGGCCTCGACCCGTCGTACGACGGTGATCGACTCGCTGCCGATCGCGATGTACTCGCGCAGGTCCCACAGCAAGGCGGCAGCGAGCCCGAGCTCCGCCGTCGCCGCGGAGACCCGGCACACGCCACGCGACTCGTGAAAGGCCCAGAAAAGGTCGTCGACGGTGCGGTGGCCCGGTTTGCGCCGCACCGTCGACGCGGCAGGCTGCCGTGCAGTGACGACGGCGACCGGCACCGTCGGCCCATCGACGGCAGCGGATGCACGGCCGGGAGTGGGACGCACTGCGCCGCTGTGGTGTTGTGGCCCCGCGTAGGCGTGCCGTCCGTATCCGTGCGTCATCTCGTCGCCTCCTCCTGATACTGAGCCGCAAAGTCACCGCTGTCGATGCCCGTGGGGTGGTCGGGCCGCGGCCGGCGCAGAGCGTTACACCGCGGCGGCACGACGGACCTCCTGACGGAAGGCCGTGAACGTGGCCCCGCGCCCGGCGGGCCAGGGCCGCTCCAGGGCACAAGGCCGCAGATGCCGGTCGATAGCCGTAGGCTCCGCACGGGGCGCGACGCAGTCCGGCCGGAAGTCGTTGACTCCGGTGGCGTTGTGCCCGACCTGATACCGCACGCGCACCGCAGCAGCCGACGCCG
The DNA here is from genome assembly GCF_031458235.1 of Catenuloplanes atrovinosus. Lineage (NCBI taxonomy): Bacteria > Bacillati > Actinomycetota > Actinomycetes > Micromonosporales > Micromonosporaceae > Catenuloplanes > Catenuloplanes atrovinosus. The sequence goes on from NZ_JAVDYB010000001.1 coordinate 5,028,461, forward strand.
CCTCGACCGCGCCGGGCCACCACCGATCCTGGAACACCCACACCCGCTGCCCCGGGACGTACGAGGCTGCCGGCGGCACGTCCGACGGTTTCCGGTCCTCCGGACCGGTCGTAGGAACTGGCATCGCGACCTCCGCGCTTGCTGACATAACCTTTTCCGGATCGAGGGCCGCAGCGAAATGCCGCGCCCGTACGTGGCCGGCCCCAGAACCGATCAGTGATCGATCGGGCCGCGGTGACCGGGCGAGCAGACCGGGCCGGGTGGCCTGCGCCGGTGCTGCCGGCGAGGCCTCAACGCCGCGGTCGAAGGCAACGCCGCCAGTGGCAACGGCGCGCCCACCACAACGCGGTTCCCGGTGCCGGGCCCGGTCAGCCGGGTGCGGCGGGACCAGGGGTGGTGGTGTCGCGGGCGGTCTTCCTGGCCACGGTCGCGGCGTAACCGACGACGGTGACGAGCATGGCGGGCAGCCACAGCCAGGAGTCCACGTCCGCGACGCCGATGTCGGGGCCGAACGCGGCCAGCCCCGAGTGCAGGAGCCAGAGGACGCCGCCAGAGATGTTGGTGACCAGGTGCCAGGCGATCGCGGCTTCCAGCCCGCCGCTGTGGACGGTGACCCAGCCCAGCATGACGCCGACGAGGACCAGGGCCACGGCGCCGTGGACGGAATAGTCCGCGTGCAGCAGCGCCCAGACCGCGACCTGAGCGAAGATCGCCTGCCACGGGGAGCGGGTCACCCGCACCGCCTGCAACAGCCACCCCCGCTGGTACTCCTCCGCGATCGTCTGCGCCGCGAGCAACGCGACGATGATCAGCCCGCCGATCAACACGTCCCGCCCCGGCTCCCCGCCGAACGTCTGAGGCGCCGCACCGGACGGCGAGGTGGGCACCGCTGACGGGACCACGAGCCCGTACACGAGGAGGGTGCAGACCACCACACCGACGAACAGGAACTGGAAACCGGTGGCCACCAGCAGCCACCAGCCCAGCCGCGACCAGCGCAGCCGGCCGGCGATCGAACTGACCGTGCCGGCCGGACGGCGCTCGATGCCCCACGCGGCGGCCAGCACCAGCGGGGTACACACCGCGACGCCGAACAGCCGGGCGGCGAAGCCGGACGCCGGGCCGAGGACCGGCAGCTGCCCGCCGGGAAGCTGCGCGGCCGCGAACTCCAGCACCGCGCGCAGCCCTATCCAGACCGTGAAGATCACGATCGTGGCGGCGAGCGTGCGCCGCCACGACACGTGCGCGCTCAGCCGGTGGTACCAGACGACCGCCGCCACCTGCCCGGCGCCGGTATCCGGCGGTGCGGCCGTGCCGGCGGGTGGTGTGCCGGCGTCCGCGGCCGCCACCGTAGCCGCCAACGGCTGGCCGTCGTGGGGTTGATCGATTGTCATGCCTCTTCGATTCCTCACATCGTCGTGGTGGGGGGTGCGAAGGCCGGGGGACGCCCGGACCCTTCATCCGGGCCCGGCCTTCCGCACCCGCTGAGCCGCGGGTGTTCAACACCGCGGCCGTGCCGCCCGTGGGGCGGCGGACGCGGCCCGGGCAGAGCTAGTGCACCGAGCCGCTACAACGTCAGACTCCGCCGGGCCGCTGCGGGAACTGCACCGGCCGCGCCATCGCGAAGTCGATGTACGCGGCCGGGTCGAGGTCGCCGGTGATCAGCCCGCCGCCTTGGAGGATCGACACCGCGCGTGTGGCGCGGTCGGGGTCGATGCCGCCGAGCGTGCCGTCCCCGTTGGTGAACACCTGCGGGACCATGGCCTCGATCTCGCGCTGGGCCACACCGGGCCGATAGTGGTAGGGGTCGGCTTCGATGACCGCCGCGGCCTGGTCCGGGTGGGCCAGCGCGTAGGACAGCGACTTCAGTACCGCGTCGTGGAAGCGCTGCACCAGATCCGGCTGCTCGGTCATGATCCGGGTGGTGGTCGCCCACCCGTTGCCGTACGGGTCCGTCAGGTACTGCTCGAACGGCAACACCACCGCAGGCCCGGCGACGCCGTTGTCCTTGAGGACGCTTGCGGTGCCGTTCACGCCGATCAGCGTGTCCGTGATCGCATCGAGCTTCCCGGCCGCCAGGTTCGGCTTCAGGTCGTCCGGGTTGGAAATATCCTGCCAGTTGACCTTGGATGCGTCGAAGCCGGCGAGTTGCGCGTACAGCGGGAACAGCTCGGAGTTCGCGCTGCCGGGGAACCGGCCGATCGTCTTGCCTTCCAGCGACTTCGGCGACGTGGTGATACCCGCACCCGGCCGGGCCGTGATCGCGGCGATCATCCGCTGATAGACGCAGGCGAAGATCACGAAGTCCGTGTGGCCCCCACCGAACAGGATCGACGCGGCCGTGATGTCGCTGGTCACGAACTGCGCCCGGCCGCTGGCCAGGATCGCCATGTTGTCGCTGGTGCCCTTACCGCCCTGGACCTCCAGGGCGATCCCGGCGTCACGGAAGAAACCCATCCGCTCGCCGAGCAGGAGGTACGCGTCCTGGCCCTGGAGGCCAAACCCGGTCAGCGCGACCACGGGGGTCAGACCACTCGCGCTGGGCGCGGGCGTCGTGCCGTTGGTGGCGCAGCCGGTGACGGCGAGGAGCACCGCGAACGCGGCGCCGAACGCTCGCCGGATCCCGTGAACCATGAATACGACCTTTCGGATATTTCGGGCTGGGTGAGGGCGTGCGGGAACGGCGCGGCGTCCACACAGCACGCGGGACGTCGCGCTACCACCAGCGCCCATGTCAGGGGTGGGGGTGCCCCGGCCGGACCGTTCGACGGGCGGATTGCCGATCAGCCCGGCCGGGGCACAGGGGGAACGGAGCCAGGCTCAGTCGCCGGTACGGATCGCGGTGGTGCAGACCAGCGGGTTCGCCACCAGCCGCGTGGACGGGTGCCTCAACATCTCATGGAGCCGGCCGACGTCCTGCTCGCCGAACCCCTGCGCGGCCAGGTGCGGCCGCAGCCCGTCCGACACGGACACCAACAGCTCGCAGCCGGCGGTCGCACCGGGCCACGTCTCGGTGTGCACCTCGACGTGGAAATCGCTGTAGCCGGCCCGGGCGAGCACCCGCGGGATCTGCCTCGCCCACGTGGCCTCGTTGCCGAAGCCGTCCAGGATCTCCCGCAGCGCGCCGCTGTACCGGGCGTGCAACCGCTGCGCATCATCGACGGCGCTATACGCGACGTACCCGGTGTACAGGCCCATCTCCTCGACGACTATCCCGCCACCGCGCCGCACCGTACCGGCGGCACGCAGCAGCGCCTCCTCGCGCGCGGGAATGTGCGCGAACACCATCCGGGCGTGGACGCCGTCGAACGGTTCGTCATCGGGCACCGGGTCGGTCACGATGTCGTGCCGCTCGACCCGGACGACCGCGCCCGGATGCAGCGTCTTATCCGTGGCCCGGACGAACCCGGACGGCCCGACGACCTCCTGCATGTCCTGCGCCGTTCTGCCGTGGCCGGCACCGATTTCCCACCACCGCCCGCCCGCGCCCAGCCCCACCGACTCCATCCGCGCGATGCTGAAGCGGTCGAACATCGCCGACAAGTGGTCGAGGGAGGTGTCGCCAGCGGGGTGTGCGAGCCCATAGCTGCCCGCGCGGGCGGCTTCGGAAGTGCTGATAGCGGTCATGGGAACTCCTGAGTCAGATACAGGTGCCGGCCGGGCATGGCGAAGCCGCACACCAGAGGGCTAGGCGATTGGGATGGGATGGCGCGCCGGAAGATGCCGGTCGCGCAGTTCGGCGTGCAAGGGCTCCAAGGCGGCCCACTCGGCGAAGGGCGACAGGTGGCGGTCCGGCCAGGCCTCGTAGGGCAGCTCGAACGTCACGGGCTCGGCCGGAGCACCGTCGATGACTTCGAGGCGGACGAGGGTCGCGCCGTAGTCGCAGGTTCCCGGCGCTGGAAGGTTAGCCTCGATGGGCACCAGCGGCGCGACGTACCGGGCGCGCCCGGTACGGCCGTCACCGACCGTGGAGGATTGCACCTCCTGCCACGCGCTGGCGTGTTCGTACCAACACAGACCAGCGTTCGCCCCGCTGCACCAAGGCGGGTGCGACAGCAACCGCCGGATGCCATCCGAGCTGGCCCACGCGGTGACACGGCCGTACACCAGCCCCGTAGACAATGGAGGCTCACCCTCCGCAAGCCGCGCTGCCGTCAGGTCATGGAAAGCCCGAGCCGCCAGCGGCAGAACCTCAGACAGCAGCTTGTGCGGGCCGTGCTCGCGCAGCATCGACAGCTTCACCGGCAGGCATGGATACAACTCTCCGTCTTCCCAGCATCTCCACGAGCGCGGATGCGGCACATGGCGTGAGAGGTCCAGATCCATCAAAGCGGCGCTCCTCCCAAAGAGGTAATCCGGTCGGTGGTTGAGGCGGCGGCCGCGCGGAAGTTCGCCCAACCGCGCGGCCGCCTTTCGCTGTTCGGCTGAGGGTTGCGAGCCAGCAGCCGAGCACCGGGTCAAAGAACCCCGGTCAGGGCGGGTCCCCCCGCTCCACCGCAGCCGGGCCGGTCTGTGAGTCAGCCGTTGCGTTGCGGCGGCGGCAGCGGCCGGCCGACAAACCGCCGCGTCGCAACGCCTGGCGTCCTCTCGGCCACATCCGCCAGGTCAACCTGATATCGGTTGGTTCGTACCGCTCGCTACATGGAAGATTCAGAAAAGATCCGTTACGCAGCTTGCGCCTGGCCAGCGTCTGCCGGGCCCTCGTGCCGTTCGCCGCGGCTCGTCGGCTGAGCCTCACGTGTATGACCGGTATTGCCACCGCGGGCTCGTCGGATGCGCGCGGCACCCGACGACTGCGGGAGGTGCACCACGGGTTCCCTCAATCCGATACGCGTGCGTCATCCCAACTCCAGACCTCTGTCAAATCGCCGCATCCCCACCCGGAGGATGGGGAACGCTTGCGTATAACCGCCGCCAGGTGAGGCGTCTCAACGATCGCCATTGGGCGACGAGCGGTCGATAGGTTCGATGCGGACGGTAGCCGTGTCCGCATCGGTCATGCGCAGCGCCGGGGATTGCAAGCCGCCCGTAGACGGGCGACAATCGGTCCTCGTTTAGGTGGTCCGCGATGCCACGAAGGTTGCGATTTGTGTGAGTCAGACCCCAAAGAGGTTGGTTCCGGCCAGGTCAGTGCTGGACTACGTCGGTGCGCGGATCCGAGAGTTGCGGGCGGCTCGAGGGATGTCACAGGCGGACCTTGGCGTACTGCTGTTCGTTCATCGTGATCTTGTCCGCAAGATCGAAACGGCTGAACGGGTTCCTTCAGCAGACTTCCTTACGCGCTGTGACCAAGTGCTGGAAGCGCATGGGGCATTGGCGCGGTTGGTGCCGGTAGTCGAACGCGAGAGGGTTTTGCGTGCTGTGCGCGCAGATCAAACCAGCGAGGTAGCGTTTCGCAGCAGTGCGACCGACCGGCCGGTACTCGATTGGTTGCTCGCCGATTCTGCCGGTCAGCAATCAGCAGTAGACAACGACATCACCGCAGAAGCGGCGAGGGAGCTGGAGGATCTTCGTGACCGTGACCATGCAGAAGGTGCCGGCGCGACATATCCAGACGTTGAGGGCGCGCTCCGCGGGCGGTTGACCACATTAGCCACGACTGCACCGCAAATTGCGACCGGGATGCTCGAGCTCGCGGGGTATGAGGCTGTCGATCTCGGCGTTGACGGTTTGGCTCAGCAGCATTATCTGCGTGCGTTAGACCTGATGACCCGTACCGGTAACCACGTTTACGGCGGCTACTTGATTGCAGTTAGTCTCGCGCACCTCGCGTTGCACTGTGGTGACGAGCAGCAGGCTCTTCGGCTGGCCACTGCTGGCTTGCGCGGCACAGGGGATCGAGCCACCCCGGCGGTGCGGGCAGCGTTTCGCACAGTACAGGCACGTGCCTATGCCAGGCGCCGCGACGAGTCCGCCTGTGCAACGGCGCTGCTGCGAGCCGAGGCTGACTTAGCTCGCAGCAACCGAGCTGATGAGCCTTACTGGATTGGATACTTTGGCGAAGCCGACTTCGCCGACGAGAAGGCCCACTGCTTCTTCGACCTCGGCCTTTATGGGCTCACGCGCCGTGAGACTAGGACCGCACTCACCTTGCTATCCACTGACCGGGTACGTCGGATCGGCATCGACACCGCCCTCCAGGCTTCCGCCCTCGCGCGCGGCGGTGAACTCGACGAGGCCTGTTCTGTCGCCCGGCGGGCGATCGACCACATGGGTGGACTGGCGTCCTTCCGCGCCGGGCATCGGATCGTTTTGATGCTCGCCGAGTTGCAGCCGTACGCTCATCTGCCGCAGGTCCGTGACGTGATTGAATACGCCGATGCCACTCTTGGACCGCTTCTTAATCCGGGGTAACGATACTTTCGCGGTCGACAACTTTTCGATATGCCGCTAACTCCGCTTCAAGGGCAGCCCTTTGTGTCGTACCGTTCATATAGTGACCTATTCCGTCGAATATAAGAACTCCGGCGAGAAGGTTGCGTCGACTCACCTCTCGTGCTAAATCCTCGGCGTCCCTGGAAGGTGCGACCGCGTCGGCCGCACCATGAATGATCAGTACTGGCACGAATCTGTCTGGCATCGACCGGTGATATGGCTGAGGCAAGAATTGCGGCATGTGGTCGTTGGAATCGTGGTGCGGTCGTGCGCCACGAATTCGGATTTACGATGGCCGATCGCGCGACCGCCATCGCGAACGGCCCACTCCTGCAGGCCGCTTTCAGCGCGGTGTATCCGCCAGCGCTGGCCCCTGAGATGAAGACGGCGTCTGCGCGTACTCGGCCCTCTTCGATGAGTTGAATAGCACACGCCTCGCAGTCTTCTACATCGAACGCTCCCCAGTTGCCATCGAGTGCTTTGCGGAACGCTCGGCCATAGCCGGTGCTACCTCGATAGTCGACATCTGCTACGGCGAATCCACGACTTGTGAAGAATTGGACTTCGGAGTCCAGGCGCAGCTCGCTATGGTAGGTAGGTCCAGCGTGTGGTCGCACGATTAAGGGTGGCGCTTCATGTGGGGGCGGCATTGGCGGATATAATGTAACGATTACTGGTCCGCCAGCAGAGTCGACCTGCAGCACCTCAGGATGCGACAGCGTCTCTTCCGCTGACGATAGTGCTGGCCGACGGATCACTTGAACCGAGTCGCTCCCATCTGTTGCAACTAGTGCAATCTCGGAAACATTTGTAGTTGACGCGCCAATCAATCCAACACGGTCACCATGTGCCGCGAGATAGGGCTTGAACGAGGTGTACGGAGTCTCGATGGCTCGTGAACTGCCGTCAAGCTCGACGACCAGCAGTCGCTGCCGCGGACCATTCTGAGTCGTCATTGCAACCCGGCCGCCCGGCAGTAAGGCGTAATTTGCATAACCCGACTCCCAGGGCGCAGTCGCACACTCAGCAGACATTGGCGCTACGGCCTGCGGTTCGCCGTCGTGCCAACGGTAGAGGTTCCACCATCCCGATCGATCTGATATAAAGTATAACGACCCGTCGGCTGACCAGGTCGGCTGAACTGCCGATTCGTCCGCTCCGCCAGCAATGCGCCGCGCATTCGCGATCTGGCCACCTCTTGCATAATCGGCAACCCATAGCTCGCAGGAATCCCACGGCATGACGGAAGCGCTCCACTGCGACCAGGCCAGGCGGCCAGTAGTCCAGCGAGGCGAGGCAAGAAAACCGTTAACCGAAAGCAGAATGCGAATATTGGTGCCATTCGGTGTCGCCGTCACGAGGTCGTCACCGTTCTCATGCTCGCGAATCGCGAACACTTCACCGCTTCCTGTAGAAAGATCGCCGTAGGCGAAAGGACCTTCGGAGGTTAATGGCGACCCTGAAAATTGGCTCGTCTCGGCGTCCAACGCCGCAACCTGGTCCGGCTGGACGACGGTGTATGGTCGTCCTCCGTAGGCGTGCAGCCTGCTGCCGATGCCACCTCCCGATGCGCTGTGTGCAATTAGGCGGCCGGCGCTCCAGCGCATTACGACCGACTGATTCGCTGGTGGTTGGTACTCCAGCCACCACAGAGCGGTGCTGTCGCTGGTCAGCCAATCAAAGCTCGATCCTGGATCTGAAATACTCCACTCGCCCACGGGGACCTTGGTCACCGGTCGAAGCTCACCGTCCACGGACCGATCACAGCACACCGACCGAAGAGTGACAACGTGTGGTTGCCGCCGACAAGTGACCGGCCGCAATCCAACGCTTGCCGCCTGCGGGTGCTCTGCCGCCATGCATGTCGAGGCTGGTGTCCGCGCTGAGTGCCCGCTGCCCCACGTCGGACGCCTTGCGCGAGGCTTGCTCGCCCCACAGATGTTAGAAGATCACCGGCCCAGCACGGCGGATGCCTGGTGCTGATCGACGAGAAGCTTTGGTTAGCTGAACAACTGATGCGGACACCACCGCTGTCCGCATCAGCTGCCTTGCACCGACGAGTCGCAAGTTGTCGGATTAAAAGCTCCTAACACGATCTACTGAATCGATGTTGATCAGCGTCGCGTATTGGTGTCGAGTCTCGTTCGTACGGGTCTGAGTGCGCCGTGGGTGGTCGATGACGAGTTGTGGGCGTTGATCGAGCCGTTGTTGCCGCCGTGGCCGGAGAGGTCGCCTGGTCCGCGGCCGGTGCCGGACCGGTTGTGCCTGCAGGGCGTGTTGTTCGTGCTCTACACCGGGATCGGCTGGGAGGACCTGCCGCAAGAACTCGGGTTCGGGTCCGGGATGACGTGCTGGCGGCGGCTGCGGCGGTGGACCGACGCCGGACCCTTCGACCGGCTGCACCGGATCCTGCTCGCGAAACTGAACGCGGCAGGCCGCATCGACTGGTCGCGAGCGGTCATGGACGGCGGGCACCTCGACGCGAAAAAGGGGGTCCCGGCACAGGTCCGTCACCGGTCAACCGCGGCAAGCCCGGCAGCAAGCATCACCTGATCACCGACGGCGAAGGCACCCCGCTGAAGGTGCTCACGACCGGCGCGAACGTGCCGGACATCAGCATGGCCGTCGCACTGCTGGATTCCGTGCCGCCGATCGCCGGCCGGGTGGGCCGGCCACGCTTCCGGTTCCCGGTCCTGCTGGCCGACAAAGGCTATGACAGCAAAAAGTTCAGGGCCGAATGCCGACGACGTGGCACCCAGCCGATCATCCCGCAGCGCAGACCCGGAAGAGTGCGCAAGCACCCGTGACTTGACGTTGGACTGTGGTCAATAGCGTTTCGAGGGACGGGAGCATATTCCGGCCGAGGGCGGCCTGATCGAGTAGCCAGTTCGCGGCCCACATCCGGTGCCAGCCGAGTGCCCAGTCGGCGGCGGGAAGCCCGCCGCGCGTGGTGAGCGCGTCTCGGGCGCCGCCGGCGGCCACGTAGGCGCGGATGTGTGCGTGGAGGCGCTGTGGATTCGGTGGGCTGCGGGTGCCGTACCAGGTGGCCAGGTCCAGTAGGCCGGGGCCGATGAAAGTCTTGGCGAGGTCGACCAGGCGCAGGCCGCGGGCGCCGATGTGCACGGACGTCGGGTGCAGTTCGCCGTGCACGAGCCCGAACGGTGCGAGGCTGGCTCCGGCGGCGCGCTTCGCCGCTACTTTGTCGGCCGCGGCAAGCATGACCGCGATGTCACCAGTGACGTCCCCCAGCCGGGAGTTCCTGGTCAGTGTGCCGAGCGCGGTGAGCGCTTTCCCGGGCAGCATCGCCAGGTTCTGGTCAGACCAGACCGGCAGCGGGGAGAAGGGGGTCATGTCGCGCTGCTGGTGCAGGACAACGGCGACGCGTGCCGCATCACCGGCGGACGCTTCCCGGATGGGATGACCGAGGTCTTCCAGCAGCATCGTCAGGATGCCGTCGTCATGGCGGGCCGCGAGCACGTCCGGTACCGGTACTCCGGCCCGTCGGCAGGCCGTCAGAAGCCTGTCCTCGCCGGTGAAGGGTGTCTTCGCATACTTGAGGACCACTGTGCGGGCGTCGGTCAGGCGGATCCGTTCGACCCCAGAGTGGGCCCAGACACGAATCGGTGTGTGTCCCGCCGGTGCCGCGAGGCCGGCGTCGGTGCAGAGGCGCTGGAGGAGACAGCCGATGCGGTCTTTGTCCCAGTCTCCTGTCATGGCCGTGAACGGCGCGCCGCGGCCGTAGCGACGACGAGGTCCGTGACGACGCCACCCAACGCATCCGCCAGGCCAGCCGGGATGAGCGGGGCTGCCGCCAGGTGGAAGGCGGAAAAGTGCGGCACCAGATCGAGGAGCTGCGCTCGCTGGGAGAAGAATGCGGTGGTGTCGCCGGAGGCGGCTGCCCGGCGCAGCAGCGACCGCAGTGCGACGATCTTGTCGGCGGTCGAGACGAGCAGGACCGGCTGATCATCGATCAGCACGGCAGGGGCGCCGCTGTCGAGGGCTCGATGCTCGGCTTGAAGGGCCCGTACGACGCGGGTCGTCTCGGCGCTGTAGCGGGCGGTGAGGTACCCGTCGAGGTCGAAGCCGGCCGGGACGAAGTCGGGGCTGTCGTGCAGGAGGGCGGCGGCGACGATGTCGGGGGCGATACCCGGCTCGTGTGCGGCGAGGGTGGCGGCGACCTGGGTGGCGTGGGCCAGAGCCGGCCGGCCGTCGATGATGTGGCCCTCGCACCAGCGTTGGGCGTCGGTGAGGGCGTACTCGATGAGGGGATGCCGGGGCGCGGCGAGGACGCTGGTCATCGTGCGGGTACCGCCTTCGTCGATAGCATGGCCGCATGGTGGGACCACGGCCGCAATGGTCAGAGGACACCTGCGCGGTCTGCCCGGCGCAGCTGCTGGGTCCTGGCGACTTCGATGTGGTGGCCCGTCCGGGGCGGGAGTTCGGCTACCGGCCCGAGGTCGGCTGGCGGATCGGCCCGGACGGGACCGCCGTGTGTGTCCACCCGTACCGGGTCGGGCTACCACCCGGCCGGTACGCCTCCGCCGGCGCACCGCTCCCTTCGCCGGCCGAGGCGGTGCCGCTGCCGTCGGAGGAGGCGCTGCGGCTGCCGGAGGCACTCGACGATCTGGAGGGGTGGCTGGTCGCGACCCTGCGAATGGCAGGCGACGACGAGATCTTCTCCGCCGTGGCGCGTGCGGAACGCACAGCGGCCACCCGGTTCGCCCCCGGCGCAGTCGTCACCGCGCTGCGCCGGGTGCTGTCGCGCGAACTCGCGCGGCGTTAGCCGACCACGGCCGGGCTGCGGCCGGCGTCGAAGTTGATGTCGTGGGCGCGTCCCCAGCCACGCACGCCCGCGCCGGCGTAGACGGTGTCGAGGACGGTCAGCCGCCGGTCGACCTCCGCGGCGTCGAGCCAGTACCGCAGCGGCTGCTCACCCCACCCGGCAGCGGCGTAGTAGGTGTCGGTGACACAGCCGCGGGAGTAGGTGAACTCCTCCAGCTCCGTGGCGTGCGGGAACGTCACCCCGAGGTCGGCCTGCATCCGGGTCATGACCGTGAACTGCGCCAGGACCGCGTGGATCATCTCGTCGACCGGCGGCGGCACCAGCAGCTCGGCGGCCTTCTCGTCGCCGGTGAGGCCGAAGACCGCGGCCTTGAGCGCGAGCACCCGCAGCGCCTCGGTCAGCAGCGGCCCCGCATCGGTGTCCAGGTTCCACCTGGCGACCAGGGGGTAGCCGGTGAACGTCGCCCAGCACGTGCTGTACTTCATCGACGAGCTGGTCAGCCGCTGGTGCAGCGGGTGCGTCTCGATCGCGGCGAGGATCTGCGCCGCCCGCTCGCCGACCTGCTGCGGGTTCAACGTGGTGGTCATCGCGTGCGTCCCTTCATACGGGGATACCGGACGGGCACGGCGACGACGCCCTGTCGGCAGTAGCCGCCGCGTCCGGATACCCCGACGCTAAAAGCAATGACGCACGTTGATGTAAGACGCGCTGTCCCACTCCGGCAGGCGCGCGCGGGCACCGAGTAGGACGGGTGGGGTGAGCACCGCTGGTCAGGCAGCCGACAGACCCATCCGGTTCGCCAGACCCACCAGACCGGGCAGGCGGTGCTTGCGCCGCCGCGGCAACAACTCCGCCACCGTCGCCCGCGCGATCCCCTGATGATGCAGCGCCTTCGGGGCGATCCTCTCCGCCCGCAACAGCGTGCCGACCGCATCACCCGAGCGCCAGTCGAGGGTCTGCGCCCACGCCACATTGAGCAGGTACCGCATGTGCATGGCCGGCGGCACGCTCTCCGGACGCTCCACATCCCGGGTCAGCTCAAGCGCCCTCCGCGGCTTCTCCGCACTGATCTGCGCGTCGACCGCCCGCATCGCCACCACCGTCGGCCCGAACGCCACCCCGACATACCGGGTCGCCGAATCGGCCCCCATCCGCGCCGCCGCAGCCCTCATCAGCCCGATCATCTCATCCGCCTCGGCATGACGCCCGCTACGCGACAGCGCCACCGCCGTGTACCGCAACAACTCACCCCACACCGCGACTTGATCCAGCGACGCCTGCGACAACGCCGGCTCCACCTCCGCCGCCGCGGTCACCGCCAGATGCTCCGCCTCCGACCACAACCCCTGCCGGGACAGCAGCCACGAACGGGTGGCCTGCTGGCTGGCGAAGAGCAACTCATCGCCAGCCGCCTCCGCGGCCCGCCTCGCACCATGCAGCGCCAGATGCGCAAGATCCTCATGCGCCAGATGCGCCAGCAACGACGCGGCGATCTGCAACGCCTGCGCCAGCGCACCGTGCGCAACCGGCCGCTGCTGCTCCGGCACGGCGCTGATCGCCACATTCGCCGCCATCAACTGGGCCGGCAACTCTCTGGCGAGGAGTGGATAGTCACCGGCCCAATACCGCCGCCACAGCTGCCGTACCCCGTCCTGCACCTCAGCCACCGACAACACCGGCCCATCCACCGGCATCAGGCCGAGAACAGCCCGGCGCAACCGCAACAGCTCAGAGTCCTGGGCACCGTAAGGAAGGCCACGCGGCTTACCGAGCAACTCACCCGCATCAACATCCAGAGCGTGCGCCAGCCGCGTTAACGTCTCCAAACTCGTCGACAACCGCTGCTTCTGCTCCAGCTTCCGAATGACCGCAACCGAAACCGACGATGCCTCCGCCAAGCCCTGCTGCGTCATCCCCCTCCGCCGCCGCACCGCAACGAGGTGATCACCCAACGAGACGTTCTCCGCCGCCATCCTCGCCTCCCGGCCCGGTCGATGCCCATCGTCGGAGTTCCCATCAAGCCTATCCGCAGCAGCAATGGGGCACGGGAACGCCAGCCGCCCCCGACTACGGCTGGTGCTGCCGGGTGAATGTTTCAGCGCCACCCGCCTGGGGCGACCAGCCACACCTCGGCCGTCGACCGGGTGTTTTCGGCAGGTTGATAGGGCACCGCTTCGGCAGGTCCTTCGGCCACCACCAGGATCCAAGACGCTCGAATGCGGCGCACGTCAATGATCAAGATCGGCGCCTGGTTTCGGCACAGCAGGTCACCGAGGAGGAACTGTCCATCGAATTCCGGGCCGTCGTCATCGACACCCCGGCCGAGGCCGGTGACCTGCTCGCCGTGCTCGACCGAGCACTGAGCCGCGCCCGCCGGCACGCCTTCATCCTCGCCGGCCACGACCTCGACACCGACCTGCACCGCATGCAGGCGCTGTCCCCACACCCGCTGCGCGGCGCTGCCGGCGTCGCCGCGCTGTGGACCGACCGCACCACCGCGGACCGCGGTCTCGCCCTCATGATCGACACCAGCGCCGAAGCGCTCCCGGCCAGCTACCCACCACCGTCAGCCGCGGCGACCAACTCGACAACGCCAAGGCCCACCGCGCACCATGCATCGTCGTGCCCGACGAGCAGCTCACCGACGACCACGCGATCGCGGACGCCTGCGCGAAGCTGTTTCATCACCGCCGACCCGGCTCGCCGCACCCCGATCGGGACCGGGTACGTCAAGCCGCCACAAACATCGCCACGCAGCTCCTGCATCTGGCCCGCTCACAGCGACGCCTCCGTTGAGCACCATGGCCGTGCAACGTCTCAAGCGCGGCCCTCTGGCAGGTCACCTCGCCACAGCACATGCACATGCAGGTGCTTGGACTCCTGGTAGTCACCTTCGTTCGTCACGACACACGCCGCCCCATGCTCCTCGCGCACCATCGCGGCGACCTTCCGGACCATCTGGAACACGTCCATCAGCACTTCCTCGCCGGCATCACCGAGATTCACCAGCGACGGCACATGCTGCTTCGGGACCACGACGATATGCACCGGGTAGCTCGGTCGAGTGTGCTCGAACGCCAGCACCGTCTCCGTCTGCATCACGACCTTGACCGGCGTCCGGCCCGACAGCGCCTCGTCGCAGTAGAAGTCCGACACGTTCGCAGCAGGTACCGACGTAGTCAAAAAATCACCCATTCCGCATTCACCACGACCACCGCACCAGCGAAGATCGCGCACCGACACCATGTCCGCCGAACCCGGCGGCCAAACGGCGCATAGGCTACATGGAAGTTGCCCAGCACGCATAAACTGCGCCGCTCCGCGTCTCGAAATTTTCCGCCAACCACACCACTCGTCGCGTGCGACTGCATTCGTGAAACAGGTGAAATACGCGTGCCAGAAGATCCCAGTCACCGGTCGCTCGAGTAACCTTCCGCGCGAGCCCGCCAGCAGGGTGACGCCGCTAGGGTCGCGGGCCATGGACCGTATCGCGATCATCGGCTGCGGCGACGCCGGCAGGGCCGCCTTGACCGCCCGGCCTGGGCTTGACCCGTTTTGACGGACAGGGTCTATGAGTTGATCTTTAAGCTACCTTGAGCGCGGGTAGCAGGCTGATGACGGCGCCGCCCTCGTAAGCGGCGGGACTGAGGTAACCGAGGCTGGAGTGCCGGCGGCGGGTGTTATACCAGCCCTCGATGTACTCGAATATGGCTTGGTGGGCGGCCTTGCGGGTGGGCCAGGCCTGGCGGTGGATCAGCTCGGTTTTGATCGTGGAGAAGAACGATTCGGCGACCGCGTTGTCCCAGCATTGCCCGCGTCGGCCCACGCTCAGGCGGACGCCGTGCCGCTTCGCGAGGCGCGCGTGCTGGGCGCTGGTGTATTGGCAGCCGCGATCGGAATGGAAGACCAGGCCGTCGGCGGGCCTGCGCCGCCGGAGGGCGCGACGGTGCCCGACCTGGTCTCGGGCAGGCTCGATACCGTGATCGCCGGCTGCATCGACAACCTTCGCAGCTCGCACAGCGAGGCCGGAACCCCGTGCACCGCCTCGTTTCTGCTGTGCCTGTCGTGCCCGTGCGCCCGCGCGACTCCGGCGCACCTGCCGGTCCAGGTTCTCGTCCACGACGAGTTGCTCGCCCGCCAGGCACGGATGACTCCGCTGGCCTGGGCACAGCGGTTCACCACGCCGACCACACAGGTGGCGGGCCTGCTGGCCCAGTACGGGCCCGGCGCGGTCGCCGACGCCCGCGCCAACGCCACCGACGTCCAGCGGAAGCTGGTCGACCGGTTCCTGAGCCGAGAGCTGGACTGGACATGAGCACCGCCGCAGTCTCCCGCCGGCTGCCACAGCCGCCGACCCGGACGGGTCGGCCGGCCGCGGACACGCTGGTGCTTTCCAACCGACCGCTGCGCCCCGATGTCGATCCCGCCCGGTTGTCACGCTTCGGCGACGACCGGTGGGTCCTGACCCCTGCGCTGCACGAGGCCCACGCCAAGCCACTCACCCTGAACATGGCCGCCGTCCCGGCAGCGTTCCGCGAGGTGGTCAAGCACGCCGCGTGGCTGATGCTCAACGAGGACCTGGACGCCAACACGGCATTCGGGGGCGCACGAGCCGGCCAGCCGTCAAGACCGTCGCCGCCACGGTCGGGTTCATCACCCGGTTCTGCGAATGGCTGCGGCTGCGCGGCATCGCCGCTTCGCCGACGTCACCGCCGCGGATTCTGTCCAGTACGCGTTCGACGTTCGTCACAGCGACGTCAGCCACGGTCAGCGGGAGGATCTTCTCGCGGCGGTGGCGCGGCTGTGGGCGATGCGTTCATGCTGCCCGAGGCTGACCGGCTGCCCGAGGCACCGCCGTGGGGCGGCGAACGTATCCACGACGTCCCGGGCGTGCGGCGGGCCAGCGGCGAGAACTGCACGCCCGACCCCACAGCGCGATCGGTGCGCCACCGCCCACCGGCAACCGGCAACCGGCAACCGGCAACCGGCAACCGGCAACCGACCGAGCAAGACATGCGCGACGTTCTTGACCAGTTCGGATACGAATCGCCGTTCGTCATCGACAACGGCCACGTGTGGACACACGGGCTCGGCGAACAGCGTCGCTACGCTCTCCAGCACACTCTCCGATACCAAATCTGGGAGATCGACCAACCACACCTGCTCCACGCCCACGGCCGCTCACTCACCGGCCACCTTCCCCCAGAGGATCAGCAGTACGAGTTCGCGCGCATCCGCGACACGTTCACTCAGCAGATCGTTACCACCGACGACTGAACCCATCGACTCGGAGCCCGATGACAAGCACGAACTGGTTTCACGCTCCCCTGGCCGCCCTCGATCTCGAAGGCACCGGCGGCCAGGATAAAGACCACGAGGCCATCCTCGAGATCGCCACGGTCCGACTCATCGACGGCCGACCCGACTACAACACCGCCTTCCACACCCTCATCAACCCCGGCCGCCCCGTCCCACACCGGCCGTGGATCAGTCCCGGCATCACCGACGCAGACCTCACCACCGCGCCCACCACCGCCGAAGTCGGCGCCCGCCTCAAGCCGATGGTGCACGGCTGCTATCTCGTCGGCCACAACGTCCGCGTCGACTGGAAACTGCTCCACCGCCACTACCCCACCATCACCATCGCCGGACTCATCGACACGCTCCGGCTGGCGCGCACCGCAGTCCACGGCGTCCACCACTCCCTCACCTCGCTCCTCGACCACTTCGCCCTCACCGACGAGGTCACCGCCGCAACCGGCAGCCGCCCACACCGCGCCCTCTGGGACACCGTCGGCACCGCACTCCTCCTCCCCACGCTCGTCCAGCACCATTGGGCACGCGAGCCAACCCTCACCACGCTCCTCGGCCTCGCCGGCATCCCCGCGGACTCCCACATTCCATCGCCACCCGGCCAGCCGGCGCTATTCGACCTCGACGCACACCCCGACGTCTGACAACCGGCCACCAGCCGAGACCGGACGTGAAGCGACCATGACACATTCCGCGACGTTCACCATCGGCGGCGACCTCACCATCAGACAGACCGCTGGCTCAGAGCGGTGCGCTCCATAGCCGGAGGCCTCCGTCCGGTCAGCCGGGCGCCTACAGTCCCTGGGCGGGCGTGGACCTCGTCGGGGTGAGGGCCTCCAGCACGGCGTTTGCGGCTGGTGACACGTTCTTACCAGCATCCCAAGTCGAGCAACGGTCGGTCCGGGTGTTGCACGACGCGGGCGTCCGGCGCCACTGCCTGGATGAGACGAGGAGGTCAAGCCCATGTCGGGTTCGCACCAGCAGTCCAGGCCAGCGCCGAGTGACTGCCGCTCACACCCCGCCGCACCCGCGGGCCCGCCGGCGAACCGCGACACGGCGGAGCTGACGGTCGCCGCGAACCGTCGCCAGCGCGCTGGCCGCGTACACGGCGTCCGGGTCGGTCGCGGTCACGGCGATCGCGGCCTGGGCCACGGTCGTGCTCTTCGCGATCGGCCGCCACCGGTAGCTGACCTGCCACAACGCCGGTCGATCTCTAAGCGTGATCCCGGCACAGTGACTCACCATGATTCACAATCTCATGCGAGCGGGGCCTGGTGGTCGTCACCGCAGGACGACACGGCGCCTGGGCGCAATCAGCCGCCGGCCAGAGATGGCGAGCCACCGCCTTGGCGGTCGACGTCCGTCAGCCGCAGGGCGCCGGCGCGGCGTTCTCCGCCGGACTGATCCACACCTGGGACACCGGCCAGGACATCGCCGCCCGGCTCCGCTTCGCCTGCGCGGTCGGCAGCCTGTGGTGCACGCGGGCCACCAGCGACCCGCTGCCCACCGACACCGAGGTCGCGGAGGCACTCACACCGTGACGCGGGCCGACTCCAACGCCCCGGACAGCTTCGTCACGAACCGGCTCACCTGATCGGGGGCGAAGCAGTCGCCCACCCACCGATCAACGTCAGCCAGCCGGACCCAGCGGATACCGGCGAACTCGCGCGGGTCCGGCTGGATCGGCATGCCCTCCTGCCCCCGGATCACGTACCACAAGGTGACGTCGGTGTGCGCCATCGGATCGCCGTCGGCACCGACCCGGCTCTCAGTGACGAACAACGGCAGCGACCCGATCGCCGGATGAAACTCGGCGGCCACCCCCAGCTCCTCGCTGGCTTCCCGCACCACGGTCACATCAGGTAGCTCGCCGTCGTTGTGGCCGCCGGCGAATACCCACCTGCCGGCCTTGACGTGATCAACCTGCATCACCGTGCCGGCCGCGTCGTCCAAGAGCGCGAAAAACACCGCAAGATGCCGCGGCGGGACCGCGCCATGCTCCCGAAACAGCGGCTCGCCCGAATCGATCCACTCCAGCACCGACGCCTGCGTGGAAGCCTCGATCACATCGAGCGGGCGAATGCCCGCGACCAAATCACGGATCGCGTCACGAAGGGCCTCGTCAACGACCATCCTCAACCTTTCGACTCTCATCAATAAACTGTGGCTCACGCCGCGATAGAACCTACCGCGCTCCGAGCCGCTCTGGGCGACGCCACGGTGCCCGCGTTGAGGTGTCTGATCCCGTTGGAAGGACGCCGGTCCCTCCCGAGGGGTAGTCGCCGCCCGTGTCGCAGGCCGGGTCGAACGGTGCCGCACTACGGTCGCGGCCGTGGGCTTCGTCCGCGAGTTTGGGGCTCTGCCCCGTCTTGCGTGAAGGGTCATCACCCACGGCCTGGGCCCATTCAGCCGTAGCCTTGGTTCCCGGCGCCTTCGGCCATCACCGATGGAAGGGCGATGCGTCATCACGATTGGTGGGACAGAGCCCGAAACTGGCGGACACGAGAAAGGGCCAGTAGCCCCTGGGCCCCAAGATCACAGACAACTGGTACCCACGCAGACGCACAAAGCCAGGCATCTGGGCCCGCCGAACGACCCCAAAGCCGCCATCACCCTCCTGCGCCGAACCACCAGCCTCGGGGTCAATCACCTCGACACCGCCGACGCCTACGGAACCCCACACCGCCGAAGAACTCATCGCCGCTGTGCTTCACCCGTACCCAACCGACCTGGTCATCGCCACGAAAGGTCGACTTATGTTGCCAAGCCATCAGCCGGCTTTACCACGACGAGCGGCCTCAAGACTGCCCCGCACAGCCACCGTCTGGGGGTGGTCGGGGACGGCGTGAACTCGGCCAGCCGGACGCTGACGCGGTCAGGTGTAGGGGTTGTCGTTGCTGTGGAGCATCTCGACGCGGGCGTGCTGGGTGTCGAAGTCGGCGCGGCGGTGGTCGCGTTGTTTCCACAGCACGGCCAGCCAGCGCAGGGCGCAGGTGCGCTGGTTCGCGGCGAACTGGCGCCGGTTGGCATCGGTGATGCCGAGGTCGGGCAGCACCTGGGCCCAGATGTGGTCCGGGACGGCCCGGCCGGAGATGTGCTCGATGAGGTCGGCGGCGTCGAACGGCACGGTGCTGTAGCCGGCGTACTCGAAGTCGACGCAGCCCGCCCCGGTGTCGGTGATCATCCAGTTGAGCAGGTTCGCATCGCCGCGGGACAGCACGGGGGTGGTCGGGGTGGTGACGAGGTCCGCGTCCCCGCTGCGCTGCCAGGTAGTGAGCAGCTTCCGCATGGCGGGGGCGAGCGAATCGTCCGCCTGTGAGGCCAGCATCTGCGGCCACGTCTGGGTCAGCCGGATCATGTAGTGCTCGCCGGTGTCGATGCGGGGAAGGGTGGCCAGCAGGCCGGTCAGCCGCACGGTCTGCAGCCGGGCGGTGGTGTGCGCCAAGGCCCGCAGTGCGGCCATCTTGTCTGTGGCCTCAAGCAGTGGCTGGCCATGGAGCCGGCTCATGCCGATCGCCGGCTCGGCCGGCGTGTGGTCTAGCCACAGGGGGGCGGGGACGGTGGTGAGGCCGTGTGGGGCGAGCAGTGTCAGGGCCGCCCATTCCCGCTCTACCCGGTTGCGATCTGTCTTGACGTACAGCTTGATCACGACATCGTCGCCCGCCGAGGAGGTCCACAGGTAGAGGTCGTTGTGCATGCCGCCGGTGAGAGGGCGTAGGCCCAGCTCCGCCAGCGCGGTCTCGCCCTCGGCGCCGGTGTCGGCGCGTACGCGGCGCAGCTGTGCGAGCAGCTCGGCTGGGGTATCGACGAGCGGAGCAGTCATGCGGTACGGGTCCAAGTTCCACGGGATGTCTTCCGGAACTGACCGTAGTGCCCGGTCGAATGTGGGTCGCGTGACACCGCCGAGAATGTCACGCGACGGTGGTCAGGGCCCCAGGTGGCGTCAGGCCGACGGTGGTATTGACGTGGTGGACGTGACGCAGGAACGCGCACGCCACCCCGGAAACCCCCACCGCGCACACCGACCCCGCTACCCTCAGCGCGGTGACCACCGACACCACCACCATCGACGCCACCGACGCCGCCGCCCGCCAGCAGGGCCTGGCCGACTACATCCGCGACCGCGGCACCTTCACCGGCCACCCCCGCGTCGAAGCCGCGTTCCGGACCGTCTTCCGGCACCAGTTCCTGCCCGGCATCCCGCTCGACGTCGCCTACGGCAACCAGCCCGTGGTCACCAAAACCGCCGACGACGGCACCGCACTGTCGTCGGCGTCCAACGCCAACCTCGTCGCCGCCATGCTCGGCCAACTCCAGATCACCCCCGGCGACCGCATCCTGGAAATCGGCGCCGCGACCGGATTCAACGCCGCCCTCATGGCCGAACTGACCGGCCCCGACGGACACGTCGTCACCATCGAATACGACGCCGACCTCGCCGACGGCGCCGCCCGGCACCTCGCCGACGCCGGCTACCACAACGTCACCGTCGTCAGCGGCGACGGCGCCCACGGCCACGCCGACCACGCCCCGTACCAGCGGATCATCGTCACCGCCGGCGCCGCCGACATCTCCACCGCCTGGTGGCAGCAACTCGCCGCCGGCGGCCGCATCGTCATCCCCCTGCGCCTGCACCCCAGCGGCCTGTCCCGCTCCATCGCCTTCACCCACACCACACCCGGCCACCTCGTCAGCGTGGAAAACCCCCTCGTGTGCGGGTTCGTACCGATGCGCGGCACCGCCGCAGCCACCGAACGCCACATCCGCCTCGCCGAAGACGTCCTCCTCAAAATCGACGCCGCCGACCAGGCCGACGACACCGCGCTCGCCGACGTCCTCCGCCACCCGGGCGAAGCGCACTGGACCGGGATCCGCATCCACGACCAAGAACCCGCCGCGCACCTCGACCTCTGGCTCGCCACCACCAGCGACATCCCCTTCGGCCGGCTGTCCGTCGGCCCCGTCGCCCGCTCTAGCGGTCTACTCGACCCCGCGCTGCGCTGGGCGGGCGCGACCCTCCACGACGGCACCGCACTCGCCTACCTCGCCGTGCGACCCGTAACCGACGACGAAAACGAACTCGGCCTGATCGCACACGGACCCCAGACAGCCACGCTGGCGGCACGCGGCCTCGCGCTGCTACGCCAATGGGACACCGACCGGCCAGCCGTACCCACCATCACCGCCGTCCCCACACCCTCAGAAACCCCGCATCCCGCAACGCCCGGACACCTCCCCCGCCCGGACACGCTCATCACCATCACCTGGTAAGAGCAGAACTCGGACACAAAGTCCAGCACGCCCACGCAACGCACTTCGGGGACGCACCGCCACGGCGCCGACGCAGGTGATCACGCTCACCACGGCGGCCGTAACGCCCGTTAGAGTCGGTGGCCGCCGCCCACCTCCGCACCGGCGGCCGCCGATCACCAACTCCCCACCCCGCATCCCGGAGGACTGCCGTGCACATGATCAGCGACCTGTCCGGCCCCGGCGCTACCCCGGCCCGCCCGCCCGGCACCCGACTGATCGCGTCCATACCTCTCAGGCGCGGACATGGCCGGCGTGAACCTCAGCGGCGCGGACATGGTCCGCGCGAATCTGGTGGGTGCGAACCTGGAGCGCGCGCAGATGGTTTTCACGAGCCTGGGCGGCGCAGACATGGCCGGCGTGGTCTTGGCCGACGCGGACCTGTCCGGCGCTGCCCCCGGCCCACGCAAACTTGCGAAACGCGAACCTGCACGGCGCCAACCTGCACGGCGCAGCGCTGGAGGGCTCGGACCTGCGCAACGCGGATCTGGAGCAAGCGAACCTGAGGCGCGCGATGCTACGCGCCGCGAGTTTGCAGTCCGCGCATCTGTCCGGTGCGGATCTGCGAGACACTCTGGGCGTGACGCAGGCGCAGATCAGCAGCGTCACCCTGGACGAGAGAACACAGTTTCCGCCCGGGCGTACGCCGAACTGACCCGTACGCTGCGCGGTGCCTCTGCCGATCTGCCGCTGACCGATCCACTTGACCGAGGACAGCGCGCGGCGCGACGTCGCGAACACGGTCGCCGGCAGCCGCACCGCGGATTCGAGTGGCCTCATACCGTGCTGGCGCACGGATCGCGGCAGATCAGTACGTCGGGCAGCTCAGAGTAGGTTGGTTGCCAGCGGTGTCGAGAGAGACCGTGACGCGGCCGTACGGTTCGGTGCGCGAGCCGCGAAAAAGGCGTGAGCCTCCTTCATTTATTGATGGGTACCAAGCTCTTCGGGTCATCGACTGGTTCCGGGCATAGGGCGACCGTACGATTCTCGGGTGACAGACGATTCCAGTACGCCATCTCGAAGTCATGAGAGTCCTGACTGCGTCCTCCGCCCAGGCCTGGTCGGCCTGCGTCGATCACCTGTCCCTTCGTCCGGAAACGCGATCAGCGAATCTTCTGAGAAGCTCCACCAAGAGGTTGCCAACCACTCCAATTGCGATGCCCGCAACGTATAGATACTGGTCAGCTTCTTGGGCGGCGTACATGTCTTCGACGTGGGCGGTCCGGATTCTACTTTCCACCGCTATGGCTCGATCCTCAGCACTCTTAGAGCAAGAATTCCATTCGGCCAATTCGCCTTGCGGTCCGCCAGACCCGTAATACGCGAGTGTGGCGCCAGGAAATATGTGTAGGTACTCGGAATAGTCACCTGATCCCTCCTTGAATGGAGAGCGATCTGGATAGGTATAGCGAATCTCTTGCCCTCCCTTAACCTCAATCGACACAGATGCGCAGGCAGTAGGGGTGGCGCCCCTACGATCGTCGGATACCGTTGCGTAATCCGCGGGAGAGAATAGGTTGTAACTTCCGGCTCGCCCTTCCCAGAAGTCGTCTGCGGTGCCGAACTCGCAAACTAATCCTCCCGCATCAATAGAATCGCCCCCTGATGCCGCAACGTCGATCCTCACAACCGTGGACCAGAAGTTCAGTACGTCGTCTCCCACTTCTTCGGCTACTTCAGCAAGAGAATCTTCACCGGCGATGACTTCTACGCCAGCTCCGTGCACTGGGTCGCACAGACCGAGCCGTTCAGAAGCCGCGCCAGCTGCAAGCAGGTAGGCTGTCCCGCCTTCTGGTAATCCTTCGAGGTTTACCAAGACTTGGGATCCAGCGTTCGGTCTCATCGAAAGTTGAATGCCAGCCGCCGCCAATGGAAAACCGCCAGAGACGCGCAGTTCGAGACGATCTCCCTTATACCAGAAGACACTTCCCCCTGCACGATTGTCCAAGAAGTTTAAAGCGCTCGGGATGGCGAACCAGAGCAAAAGGACGGCTACCCCGCCGAGAATCAACGTTGACAGCCAACTTCGTCGAGGCGGCTCGGACATTGATTCTTCGGGCGCGGCCTCATTGGAGTCCGCGCAGGCTTCGGGGAGGGAGCCGGACGAGCTGCCGCTTGGCGCCCTATGAGATTCTTCGATCGTCGCCAGGGCTGCCAATTTCTCATATTGTGCACTGAAGAGTCCTCTGGCTGAGCTTTGGCGATATAGAGCAGCCGCTGCCAATACGGTCGCCCCTATCGATATCACGATACTTAAAGCTATTCCCATAGATGATTGCTTTTGGTCGGACATGAGCCTAGTCATGCAAGGCATGCTATTTGATTTGCGCTTTGCAGAACAGCCTCAAGCAGAGGCTAATCTCAATAAGTGGTTTCACTCTTCTCGACAGATGCGCGCATCCGGCACGCCAGCCGTTTCATGATCCGCCGCACCCACGGTAAACTGGTTCCGATGGCGCACCGGCAATGGAGATCCGCCAGTCGTACCGGCACTCGTCAACATCTCGGCTCGCGGCGCCGGCAACGTCGAGCCGGAACTCGTCGAACATCTAGAACCCGAATCTCAATCTAGCGAACGGAGGCCGACCGGCTCATTGACGCCTGCCAGCAGGGTGACGTCGCTACGGTCGCGAGCCATGGACCGTAACCACGCGATCACAGGCTGCGGCGGCGTCGGTAAGACCGTCTTAAGCGCACGCCCGACCACCAGCTCGGCCCTGTCGGTCATCAACCTCGACGCTGCTGCCGTTGGCGCGGCGTGCACGGTGGCCGAGGCGCCATCGGGCGCGAGGATGTCAGCCGCGGCGGCCGTAGAGATGATCGACCGCGCCGGGTCCGAAGTAGGGCGGGGAGGCCGCGATGTCGTGGGGTGGCCAGGACTGGACGTCACCGCAGCGCCGGCAGGCCCACGACCGATGCCCGCCGGAGGCGTTACACGGGCAGCCGATCCAGCCGATCAGCACCGTACCGGCCAGCAACGAATGTTGCTCGGGACCAGCACACCGCTCCGGCGCCTCCTCCCGGTACACGACCCGCCCGCGGACAAGGACCGTGCGGAGCAGACCCACCATGCACTCCGGGCAGGCTGGCACCACCCCCGCGTACGGCCGGATGACGGGGCCGTGATCTGCGCACACCCATTGGCCGGGCACCGGCCGAAGCGAGGGCCAATCTACGTGTTCCACCCACGCACCCTACCCGAAGTTCGTACACGTGTACGATTTCGTGGAATCGATCAGAGCGAGACCCGGCGAAGGAGCACCTTCCGAGAGTGCGCGGTACGTCCGCGACCAGCCTTCACGGGTACGGCAGCGCACAACTGCACCGCGCCGACCTCGCGAGCCGCATCATCGCAACCCCAGGCGTCGGCAAGCCGGGCTCGCCGTCCACGGCCAAGGACGCGCGGCACCGTGCCCCTGCACCGCCAGCACCTGCCACGACAGCGCGCCAGCCTGCACGGATGTCCGATCGGGCGGGCCGGCCACGCCGATGCCGGACTGACGCCGGGCCAGTCAGACCGGCGACCAACCGGTCCCGTTGCCCTCCCGCGGGCGGCGGGTCCGCCCGTTCTACCTGCGGCGGCACAGCGCGGCGAGGTCCTCCACGAACTTGTCGACGAGTGCGTGAATGTCCCGCTCTTGGGCACCGTGCGGGTCGAGCCAGGGCCTGCCGTCAACACGGAAATATTCCAGGACCTCGTGGACTCCCTCGGCGACGGCGTAGTTCGCGAACCGGTCGATCCATTCTTCGACGCTCCGAACACCGCCCGGTATCCCGTCCTCGGGTCGCTCCCAGCCTCCGGTCTGCACACCGTCTTCCGCGTAGGCGCACGGGATCGCCGGCCCGGTCAGTTCGCCGGGACCGAACTCGCGTCGCTGCGGCGTCCGTCCGTAGTTGAGCTGGAACGTAACGCGCCGCGCGGCCTCTTCAGCGTTTCCCGCGTTCTTCCTCTCGTCCAGGTACTCCTGCTCGGAGTCGAACGAGAGACCGTTATATATGAATTCGGGCATGCCTACCCCAGCTGATGGAACGAGTGTTGGACAGCGGGAAAGGTAACGCCGCGCTGCATACGCCTTACGTCGCGTCTCTCGGTCGGCGCACGGCCGATGTGGAGTCCCGTTCACCGTAACCGACTACCGGACCGCGGCATCTGGGCGCCGCGCGAGCGAGGGGTCCGCAACCCGGGTCGTGCCCGTCGTCAAAGGCGTGCAGCGCTACCACTGAGGGCTAAGCGCGCCTTCAGGCTGCGCAGGCGGGCACTCCGAGCGCACGCTTCGGTCCTCGATACGTACGGTGGATGGCGTGGCGCGCTACACACGACGGCGTACAGCGTCGCCGGGCCACCGCCGTACCGGCTCCAATCGCATGTGACCTGGAGGTTCCCGATGGCGTCACCGGCACCGCCGCAGATCCACCCGGCGCCGATCCGCCCGCCATCACCCTCGACGGTATCGGTGGCGCTCCCACCGTCAGCACCACCGGCGGGCATCTGCTCTACGCCGCCGCGTCGCGCGACGACACCAGCAACGCAGGCGCTGTGGCCGTCACCAGCCACCTCGGGGGTGTCCGCGGCCGCGAACTCCAGCCCGCGCCAGCCGGCCCGCGACGGCGTCACCGGCAACGCCACGCGCGGCGTAGCCGCCGTCCCGCAGGACCCGACCGATGAGCATCGCCGAGCACCGCCGCCTGCGGATCCTGCGTGATATCCGCGACGGGCACATCACCGTGACCGCGCGCGTCGCCTGGTTCGACCCCGACACCGGCACCCTGCTCGACGAGCCCGTCGTGTACGACATCGGCGCCGACCGCGCCGTGGGCCTCGCACCCGGCTGGTGGGACGCCCTGATCGCTGACGGGCTCCTGGAACTACAGGCCCACACCACCCGGTACACGCTGACCGCTACGGCCACAGCCCTCCTCACGGACGCCGCGCTATAACCGGCGTCGCCCGCTGCGGAGCGTTAGACGGCGCGCGACGTCCAGGGAAGCTCGTGGCCGGCGGCAAGGTCGGCGCTGTGCAAGACCACCTTGAGCACGTAGTCGCTATGCCCGTGCGCCTGCTCCTGGATCTGCCGGATCAGGTCCTCGGTGACCGGCGCGAGGCCGGCCTGCGCCCGGTGCCGGTTCACCCGCGCCAGGAGCATCGCCCGCTCGGCGGCGAGCGCCTCGTCCAGCGGCAGACCGGCCGTGTCACGAACCAGCTCGCGCAGCCGCCGCTCAAGGTCGGCCCTGATCGCCCGCTCACGCTCAACCGTTGCATAGGCGTTCGTCGTCATACCCGCCAGTGTGCCCGACACCTACGGCCGCACATCCCCGCGGCAAGCGACCAGACCCGCAGACCGCCAGCACCCACCCCACGACTCGACCGCCGCTCTGAAAGCCATGGTCCACGCGATCGCAATGCCGATCATCGCCGGCAGCCAGGCACGGCCCCGCTCGGCGGGCAGCAGCACGCACAACCGCAGGTACAACGGGACACCGGCCGCGCAGCGGCCACCCACCGGCCCCTGCCCTGCTGGCACACGATCTCCCCGCTGGTCTCCATCACCCTGACCGCCTCACGAAGCGATCCCAGCCCGACACCGAGTGAAGTCGCGATCTCCCGGCCCGGCGGTAACCGGTCTCCCGGAGCGAACCGTCCCTCGGCGATCCACCGGCGAATCTGCGTGATCACCACATCCGGCTGCGTCGCTGCCATTCGCTCACGATATCGCACCCTATCGTCATAGTCGATTATGCATTCGGCCGCCAAGCATCCAATGGGTACGCCGGTGATAGGGCGGCCACGCCACCATGAGCAGCATGCCCCTCGCCATAGTGGATCCGCTGGCAGCTCGAGCGCGCAATCGCGCGTTCGGTGGGTGCCGCAGCGGTGATCGCTGCCGTGAGCGCCACGGTGGTAGCGATCGCGCCCCGCTGGTGGGCTACTACCCGCCGGCCCGCCACACCTGCCGAGGCACACACAGCCCGTTGGACTCCGGACCACACCCTCCAACTCAACGCTGCTCTCCGGCGGATCCTGCAGCGCAGCGAGTTCACCGACGAGGTCAAAGACTTCGAGGCAGGCTACGACCAGGCACTCGCTGACGTTATCCGCGACCTCGCGTCCGCCTGGTCCCACCGGCCCGGATATCGCCCGGAATGGGCACCACAAAGGTGACCGGCTCCCACAGAAGTCGCACACGCGTGCGCTGAGCCCGCATCGATCAGCGCGCGAGACCTGCCGTCATATCGATGGGTCGCAGACAATCACGATCCGTTGGCCGGCACGGCACCGGCGAGCGATGGCCCGCTGCTCTTTATCGGAGGCGACATACACCGTCATCGACGACAGCCGGGCGGCGATCTCCGCGGTGATCCGTGACGCCACCGGGCAGATCACGGCCAGCACCCGCCCGTTGAAGATCAGCGAGACGCCCATCGCGTGGTCGATGTCGCCCTCACACGCCCACGGCACCATGCCGGATTGTGCCGCGACCAGACGCGTCACGAGCGGTGTGAGCTCCTGCTGACGTGCGCGCAGCGCCGCGCGGTTCGCTTCGTGCCGCTGCACGTCCTGCCCCCTGCCACCATCCGGCCGCCCCTGGGGCTTCGGTGGGACCTGCCGCTGCGGCGCCTCCGGCACGGGTGGGGTCGCTGGTGCAGCGTGCGGCTGCGCCGCGGTGCCCCACCGTTGGCGACGGCGGGTACGTAGTTCCGCCGCCGGCGCATCGGCTGCCGCCTGCGCCCGGCGGACGACGTCCTGACGCTCCAGATCAGCGCGGTGTGCCCACCACTTCTCCACGGTGGCAGGTGACCGTTGACGGGCGGTCTGCTTTCCGCCGGCCTTCGGTACGGCGAGTGTGGCGTGGACGAGGTCGTCCCGGCAGATCAACGCCACGAACGTCTCCAACGGCAGCGCAACCGCTTCCCACACCCTGTGGCCCGGGCACGGCAGCACTGCTGGCACGTCACGGTATCGCCGGCAGCGGCCCGGCGGGCAGTACCCGACGTCGAGCCGGGCGACCGGGCCCGTGACCTCGATCCGGGTCTGGTCGACGTCTACCACGACCGAGGGCGCGTCGTCGCGGACCGGGCGGTCGCGCACCCACACCACCTCAACGTCGTCCTCGGCGTACCGGGCCGTACGGGCTCGGGTGTCGTCGTGATGCTGGTACGCCAGCTGCGCCTCCCACGCCACCCGACGGCGGCTGTCCGGCGCACTGGCGAGCACGTCCGCACGCCAGCGCGCGCCCGGCCCGGTCGCCTCGAGGACGGCGTGCCAGCCCGCCCTCCGCACCGCCGCGGCAAGTGCCGACTTCAGCAGCCGATGATCCGGTGTCTCCCCGGTGAGCGGGCAGTCGGCGCACGCGGTGTCGTGGGCGAAGAACCGCAGCCCACGTGAGGAGATCTTCGCGTGCATCACCCCGCCGCAGGCGTCGCAGTGCAACGGCACCCGCGGCCGCACCCGGTAGATACGCTGCCACGGCACACCGATACCAAGATCCGCCGCTGTCGCGTCGAGCAGCCCACCCACACCCCGCGCCACCATAGGCATACTTCGATGGTGACGTGTGGTGTCCCGGATACACCAGACAGGGGCTCATCTGAGGCACACCACCGTTACCCGGCCAGCAGACGGTCCCGGCCGACGGTCGCAGCCTGGAACAGGCGGAAGGCTACAGCGCGAGGTTTCCCGCGCGGTGCTCGCGCAAGAAGTTGAGGGTGTTCGCCGACAGCTGTCGTTCCATCCCGGCCAGATCCGGCAGCGCGAAGTACAGGCAGTCGTCATGGGTCTGCGGTTCTCTCACCGACGGCGTCCCGGCCACGACCGCTGCCAGAAACCAGGTGTACCTCATGGGTGCGGGAGTCCTCCTCGAACGACTTCTCGCCCAGCCGGCGCACGATCACGACGTCGACGCCGACCTCCTCGCGCACCTCCCGGACCGCCGCCGCCCGCGCATCCTCCCCTGCGTCGATCTTCCCGCCGGGGATCTCCCACTGCACCCGCCCCGCGGTACGGCGATGCAGCAGCAGGATCCGTCCGCCCGCATCCGTGATCACACACCCTGCCAGCACCAGCCGATTCACCAATGCCCCTTCCCGTATTCCGTCCGAGGATCAGACGCCCAGGACGCCACCTTGCCCGCGACCCCGCCGTAAGGCGGGGCGCCACTGCGTGACAGCTCCGGACAGCACCGCCGACCGAGCCCTGATCGGCTCGCAGATCCCGGCCGGGCTCCGCCCGGTGCCAAGAAATGTGATGGGCGGTTGCGAGGGCGGTAGCCGGGCGCCGTTCCCACGTTAGAGCTCGACGGCTCGGGATTGACTCAGGCGTTTCCAGCCACCGTCCACGCACCCGCCACCTCATCCAGGCGCCGGGCCGGGAAACGCGCGGTCTTCGTCGTAGAACTCGCCGCGGGCCAGGCAGTGATGCAGCCCGGACAGCAGCCGCCCGCCGAGGTGACGTAACGCCCCGGCGTGCGTGGCGCCGGCCTCACGACGGCGGTCGTAGAGGGCACGGGCCCCGGGCGAGCGGGTCAGCGCCGAGAACGCCCACTGGTAGCAGACGTGCTTGAGGCGACGGTTGCAGATCCTGCGGTGGGTGACCAGGCTGCTGGCCCCGCTGGCCCACGTCAACGGCGCGAGCCCGCATAGGCCCGCAGCCCTTTCGCGGACGCGAACCGGGCCGGGTCGTCACCGATCTCCGCGAGCAGCCGCGCACCGGTCAGCAAGCCGCACCCAGGAAACGACAGATAGACCGCAGCGTGCGCATGAGCGTCGAACGCCTCGGTCAGCGACGTGCCGAGGTCATCAGCGCTGGCACAGGCGTGGTCGAACGTACGAAGCCGTCTGGGAACGCCACCCCGACGACACCGCCCGCTGGGCCGCCATCCACGGCGTCCTGCGCGCCGCCGACGCCGCCGTCGCACCACCCGCCGCGCCCGCCGTCGCGCCGCCCGTGCCGGAGTGGACCGACGCGGCCCGGGCCCGGCTCGCGCTCGCGGCCGCGGCCGCCGACCTCGCCGACACCGCCGCCGCCCTGGTCAGCACCGCGCACGAGGACGAGCACGCGTCCGCGCTGGAGCACTTGACCCGGATCGAGGAGATCGCCGGCGCGGTCGCCGAGGTGCGCAAGCTCGCCGTCATCCACGCGCGCGAACGGGCCATGCCGTGGGAGCGCATCGGCGACGCGCTCGGCGTCACCCGGCAGACCGCGCACGCCCGGTTCGGCGCCGTCGTCGACGAGTGGCACGACGTGCTCTACGACCCCGACAAGCACGGCTGGGCCTGGATGCCCGAAGGCGCGTACGACCCGGCCGCGACCGCGGCCACCCTCGACCGCTGGCTGGCCCGCCGCCACCACGGCGACGGACCGGCACCCACGGTCAGCGCCGGCCTGCCCACCTACGACCCGATGACCCGCGCCCGCGAAACCCTCGCCCGCGCGAACTGGCTCACCCGCCGCATCGGCGCCGGCACCGAGGTCAGCCCGGCCGCCAAGGCCGAGCACCACCGCCGCAAGGACGCCGCGCTGACCGCGATCGCCGACGACCCGACCACCCCGCCCGCACCGCAGGACGACCAGCCGACGGGCTGAGCCTGGACCCGGCCCGCGCTCGGCGGCAGCCGGTCCGCCCTCGATGACGTGCACCTGCCCGCTGGCCTTCTTCACGCGCCCGGCGGGCCGGTGCCGGCCGCCTCGCCGTCCACGGCGTCGATGCGGTCAGCAGGGGATCGGGTTCGGCTTGGAAAGTGTCGTACCTGGTGCGTACCGTACGACATGTCGAGTTACCCCGACGTGGACAATGCCGCTCCCACCAGGGGCGGGATTGAGATGGGACCTCGCCGCCCAGTTCTGCAGCCGAACGGCGAGGGACCCTTGTTTGGATTGATTCCGAGGTTGTGGCTTCCGCCTTGGTTAGGCGGGGCCGCAGCCCTGGAGCACGACCGCCAGGTCTGACCCGGCGCTGACGACGGCGGCCGCCGTGGCGAGCACGACGACGATCCAGTCCCAGCGGTGGGGCCGATCGGGCTGAGCGGGCATCCTTTTTCTCACCTCCTCCTTCCGTAGAGCTCTGCCGGAAGGAAGGGCGAGAACAGCTTGACACACGGGTATGACGGCTTCGGCCCTCGCTTGCCGCCAACGTGGCAAGCGGAGACGCCGACCATGCAAACCGCCAGAAGTGCCTGACCACCCTGCCAAGCGCAGCCTGAGCACGGATTTTGATACGAATCGCCGGTCAACGCGTCAGCATCTCGCCCACCAATATGGCGCGTAGCGCGGCGTAGGGGTCTTTCGCGCCGGTGGATTACTTCATATTCCTGACCCCGCCCCTGGTGGATAAGGCCGGGCAGTGCACGGTTGTCATCCGGCGCCTGGAGCAGTCATCGCGAGGACGCACGCCATCTGCCCGGCCGCGCGCGAGAGGTGCCGGTCGTCGGGCTGGGCGATGAGCAGGTGCTGCAGGATGACCAGATCGGTTTGCAGGCGCCGCAGCAGCTCGCCGAAGCCGACGAGGTAGAAGTCGGTGGCGTACTCCTCGCGATGCCCTGCCAGTGGTCGGTGTCGGCGTCGGTCGCGTGGCTCAGGCCCTGCCGCAGCGCCTCCAGCGTGATCATCGGTGACATCGTGCCGCTGACGGCCAGGCCGGTCAGCGTGCCCAGCAGCGCGCGCCGCCGCTGGTCGGCCTCCTGCCCGCCGTGGTACAGGGCGACCAGCTCGCCGCCGGCGTCCAGGGCGGTGTCGCACACCGCGGCGAACTCCGCCGAGCCCGTCCGCTCGCCCCGCTCCACCTGTCCGATGTAGCCCCAGTCGTAGCCGGTGCGGTCGGCCAGCGCGCGCAGGCTGCGGTAGGCCGACTGCGTGCGGCGTCGCCGCAGCGCCTCTCCGAAGGTCTCCACGGGCCTCTCCCTGCGAGCACGGCGAGGGAGTGTGAGCCCACGTGGGCTCCACTGCTCACCCCTGTTGATCGCTGTCCGTGCCTGGGACGCTACGGGCCATCAGGCGAGACCGTCCAGATCCCCCCACGGATGGGTCGCGCGATCCGAGCCGGCTGCGGCGGCAACTGGGACGCCCTTTTGCCGCCGCGGCCCGCAAGGGGACACGACGAAGGAGACCCCGCCCCATGCGCGCAACGCAGCAACCGCGGCGCGAGGGCCCCGACGAGGCACGCACCCTCGCCTGCAGCCTCGACCGCCTCTACCCCGAGCACTGGGCCGGGCCGAACCAACCCGGCTGCAAAGGCTGGCTGACGGCATCCGCGGGCACACCCGCACGTCACTGCACCTGCCAGTGCCACGCGGACGGCAAACGCACAGCTCAACCGCCGCCACCCGTGCCGCTGAAGCGTCGCTGAGCCCAGCGGCCGGGCGCCGTCGCGCCGCGCGCCGCGCGTCCGCGGCCGGCCAGAAAGGGCTGCTGCTGGAGCGGGCCGTCGCGTAGCGCCGCACCGGCTAGGACGGCCCTTGGGCACCGCGACCCCGCACCGGCCCCAGCGCGCGTTCGTCCGCGGCCGGTCTCGCCGGTCGTGCGCTGGCACCGTGCCCTGATCGGCGGTTCATATGGCGCACCGTCGGCCCGGTCCGGCTCCTGCCCTCGGGTGACGCGTACGGGAGCAGAGATCTCGCGCTCAGTCCCGAGCCCTGGGATCGCCGTGACGTCCTGCGGACCCCTGACCGCGGCATCCAGGGCTTCCGGAGCCGATCACCGTTCGGCGGCCTTGCCCGCCTCGGGGAACGCTGGCCGGTGTACCGCCGCCGGTACGCCCGGTCCTGATGACGTCGTCCGGTCGGGGCGGGCCAGACCGGAGGGCGGCGATGCGCGCGGCGCGGGCGGCCAAGCCGTCGAAGACGTCTTCTGCGGGCACCGGCATGAGGGCCGATAGGGCGCCGGTCACGTCCGGCAGGTGACTGGCTCGGGCGGGAATCCAGCGTGATCGGCCGTAGAACAGCAGGTGGCGCGGTGCGCTGTCGAGGGAGGCGTGGGTGATGAATAGGCCGTTGCTTCCCAGTAGCGTCGGCAGCGCGTGGTGCATCGCCCAGGCGAGCGCGGGCAGTTCAGCGCGCAGGCGCGCGAGATCTGCGCGCCGCTGCTGGTCATCGCCGGAAACGGGCGGGGGAAGGTCGCGGACCCGGATGTTGGTAGGGAATGTGTCACCAGATCCAAACGGCGGTGATCACATCTGCTCGACGTGATCGGCGCGATCTCCTCGAGTGGGGTTGAAGGCTGGTGGTCAGGGGTTGGCCCGGTGGATGACTGCGGTGCCTTTGGCGGTCAGGATGCCGGCGTGTTGCAGGGGGGTCAGGATGGTGATGATCTCGGTCATTACCGAGGTGCGGGCGGTGCCCTCGAGTGTGTCGGCCAGTGCTGCGAGGGTCACGCTCAGCTCTTCGGCGAGGTCGACGCGGGCTGGTTCCTGGTGTAGCAGCGTCCGGCGGGTGTGCGCGGCGCGGCGCAGGAGCGTTCTGGCCTCCTCCATCCGGCCTGCCCTGACGGCCAGGTCACCCAGCCGCTCGTAGGAGATGGACAGGTCGCGGGCGTAGCCGGTGTTGTCCGGCTCGGCGGCGGCCAGCCGCTCGCGGATGGTCAGGGCCTGCTGGTACAGGCCGGCGGCCCGCTCACCCTGCCCCACCGCCACGGCCAGGTCACCCAGCCGCTCGTAGGAGACGGACAGGTCGCGGGCGTGGCCGGCGTTGTCCGGCTCGGCGGCGGCCAACTGCTCGGCGATGGTCAGGGCCTGCTGGTACAGGCCGGCGGCCCGCTCACCCTGTCCCACCACCACAGCCAGGTCACCCAGCTTGTTGTAGGAGACGGCCAGGTCGCGGGCGTGGCCGGTGTTGTCCGGCTCGACCGCGGCCAGCCGCTCGCGGATGGTCAGGGACTGCTGGTACAGGCCGGCGGCCCGCTCACCCTGCCCCACCGCCCGCGCCAGGTCACCCAGCCGCTCGTAGGAGACGGACAGGTCGCGGGCGTAGCCGGTGTTGTCCGGCTCGACCGCGGCCAGCCGCTCGCGGATGGTCAGGGCCTGCTGGTACAGGCCGGCGGCCCGCTCACCCTGCCCCACCACCACAGCCAAATCACCCAGCTTGTTGTAGGAGACGGCCAGGTCCCGGGCGTAGCCGGTGTTGTCCGGCTCGACCACGGCCAACCGCTCGACGATGGTCAAGGCCTGCTGGTACAGGCCGGCGGCCCGCTCACCCTGCCCCACCGCCCGCGCCAGGTCACCCAGCCGCTCGTAGGAGACGGCCAGGCCCCGGGCGTAGCCGGTGTTGTCCGGCTCGGCGGCGGCCAACTGCTCGCGGATGGTCAGGGCCTGCTGGTACAGGCCGGCGGCCCGCTCACCCTGCCCCACCGCCCGCGCCAGGTCACCCAGCCGGTTGTAGGAGACGGACAGGTCCCGGGCGTAGCCGGTGTTGTCCGGCTCGGCGGCGGCCAGCCGCTCGCGGATGGTCAGGGCCTGCTGGTACAGGCCGGCGGCCCGCTCACCCTGCCCCACCGCCACGGCCAAATCACCCAGCTTGTTGTAGGAGACGGACAGGTCGCGGGCGTAGCCGGTGTTGTCCGGCTCGACCACGGCCAACTGCTCGCGGATGGTCAGGGCCTGCTGGTACAGGCCGGCGACCCGCTCACCCTGCCCCACCGCCACGGCCAGGTCACCCAGCCGCTCGTAGGAGACGGACAGGTCGCGGGCGTGGCCGGTGTTGTCCGGCTCGACCACGGCCAACTGCTCGCGGATGGTCAGGGCCTGCTGGTACAGGCCGGCGGCCCGCTCACCCTGCCCCACCGCCCGCGCCAGGTCACCCAGCCGCTCGTAGGAGACGGCCAGGCCCCGGGCGTAGCCGGTGTTGTCCGGCTCGGCGGCGGCCAACCGCTCGCGGATGGTCAAGGCCTGCTGGTACAGGCCGGCGGCCCGCTCACCCTGCCCCACCGCCCGCGCCAGGTCACCCAGCCGGTCGTAGGAGACGGACAGGTCCCGGGCGTAGCCGGTGTTGCCTGGCTCGGTGACGTGTCTGCGCTGGTCGATGAGGAATGCGGTGATGAAGATGGTTTGGGCGTCGGCGGCGCGGCCATGGTCGCGGGCGAAGATTCCGAGGGTGTCCGCAGCTTGGCTGAGCTGGTGTTGGACGGTGGGTGGGAGCGCGGCGACGCGGGTGTCGGTCAGCAGCGCGGCGTGAGCACGGCACAACGCATCCAGCAGACCGGCGCGGTGGACGGTGCCGGATCGGGCTGGCGTCATCGGCCGGGCTCCCCGGATAAGGACTGATCAAGCCGAGTTGCTTCGGCTAGTTCGGACAGAGTACGTGACGGTGGTGGTCGAGGGGTGTGCTACCGCAGGGGGATTCCGTCGTCCGATCGGCTGGGTGCCGCGCTGTTCGTCGTCTCGCACCGGTACGGGTGTCCATGGTGTGCTGTGGGGCACGGTGGTTGATGCTGCTTATGACGTTGACCTCTGGTGGTGTCGGCTTGCCGACTGGGCGACGGCTTTGCCTCGCGGAGGTGGGAGCGGGAGGCTATCGGGGCGCTGCTGAATGTGGTGGCGCGGTGACGTATCCGCTTCGGGGCGGGAAGGGGCAGTCGGGGTGAGTCAGCCGGGGCCGGTGCGGGCCAAGCATGTGGAACGAGTGCGGACCGGAGGGGCAGAGTTCTTTGTGGAACTCGCGGACGGCGGCGGGCCACAGACGGTCGGAGCGGACCGGTCGTTGTCCTTCGACGGTGTCCGGGACACGGTGCGGGCGGTGGCGGAACAATTGGGCGAGGTGTGGGAGGCGGTCCGCCCGGCAGAGGCAAGTGTGGAGTTCGGTCTGTCGTTGACGGCGAAGTCGGGGAAGCTGACCGGTCTGCTGGTCGCCGCCGACGGCGCGGCGAGTTTGAAGGTGACGTTGGTCTGGAAGAAACCGGGCACGGAACCGGACGGCCGGGAGTGAGCGGCGGTGCGCACGCGGATTGATGCGCGCCAGCTGCGCCGTCATGTGGTGCGGATCGACCGGGTCGACGGCACCGGCGTGTGCGGTACCGGATTCTTCGTTGCTCCTGGGTGGGTGTTGACCGCCGCGCACGTGGTCTATGACGACGACAGCGGGGCCCCGCTGTCGCAGGTGATGGTGGTGCCTGCCGATCCGGCGGTGGGTGAGCAGGGCGTGCGGGCGGAGGTCGCGTCGCGGTCAGTGCCGCCTGTCGCGCCCGGTGGATTGTGGCCGTTTCCAGATCTGGCGCTGCTGCAACTGCAGCCGGACGCCGAGTGGGTGGCGATCCATCCGTGCGTATGGCTGGTGGGTGAAGACCCGCTCGGCGAGACGTGTCACGCGTTCGGTTTTCCGCCCCGGGATGAGGGGATACCGCCGGGGGCACCGGCGTCGTTCGTGTTCGAGGGTGTAACCGGTGACGGTTTCCTGCAGTTGAAGGCGGGGCAAGCGGCGCCAGGGCTGTCCGGGGCTCCGCTGGTATGCCCGGCCCGGCGAGCGGTTGTCGGCGTGGTGACCGCGACCCGGGATCGGTACACCGACCTGGGCGGATGGGCCGCTCCCGTGGCCGCGCTGCTACCGGACCAGACCGGTGGATTGCCGGGAGCCGCGTCCGGGGTGTCGGACGATCTGGCCACGCTGGGCGGGAAGATCGCGGCGGCGGGCCAGGCCGCGGTGCTGGCCGCCCGGTCGCTCTGGCATGCGGTGCTGCCCGTTGACGGTGCCGAGCGGCTGGTGGACCAGCCGTGGATCGAGGCGCAGGTGACCCCCGGTGTCGGACAACCCTCGACGATGCTGCGCCCGGAGTTCGCGGTCGTGGACTACCTGTTCCGCGGCGACGCCCTCGACGTCGTCGCCGCCTGGTGTGAGCAACCGGAGCGGTTGTCGGTTCGCTACATCGACGCTGCAGGCGGTGCCGGCAAGACCCGCTTCGCGATCGAGGCCTGCCGGGCGCAACGGGCGCATGGCTGGGTGGCGGGCCTGCTCCCCGCCACCGGCGGACACCTCGAGGATCTACCGCTACCGCGGCTACTGGTGGTCGACTACGTCGAGGAACGCGACGCGGAAGCCCTCGCCGCCACATTGACCGCATTGAGCCGCCCGGAGTCGGCGTCGGCACTGGCGCCGGTCCGGGTACTACTCCTCAGCCGCCCGGCCGCCGGGACGGCGGCCGGGCATACCTGGGACCCATTGCGGGCGGTCGCTGCTGGCGCCACCCTGATGGCGCTGGACGCCGCCACCGACACCCCCACCGCAGTGACCGGGCTTACCAGCCCGCAACGACACGACCTATTCACCGCAGGCCTGACAGCGTTCGGCCAGACCTGGCACGGCCCCGGCTGGACCGCCCCGCAGCCGACGGTACAGCTGACAGGCCCGCACTACGACCGGCCGCTGGACGTGCTGCTGGAGGCGTTCGACGCGGCCCTGTCCGGCCCGCACTGGAAGCCTGACTCCCGCCCACCGGTGGACCGCGCCCTGGACCACGAGGCCCGACGGTGGACAGCCCGCCTCCCCGACCTCGACCCGGACCTGCTCCGCCTGTGCGTAGCCCTGGCCACCCTGGCCGGCGCCCGCGACGACACCGAAGCCCACACCCTGCTGGACCTGATCCCCGACCTCACCGATCCACAGATCCGCAGCCGGGTCGACCAGTGGCTACATCACCTGTATCCCGGACCCGACCGGTGGAACCCGCTGCGCCCCGACCGACTCGGCGAAGCCCTCATCGCCCACGTCCTGACCAACCAACCCGACGGCGGACTGACCCTACTTCACCAGGTCCTGGACCTGCCCTCCGACGCCCAGGTAGTACGGGCCCTCGACGTCCTGGTCCGCCTAGCCACCCACCACAGCGTCGTCGACACCGCCGCCACCGCGTTCGCTAACCGCTACACCCGCCTCACCGCGCGTCTGCTTGGTCAGTCCTCATCGGGGGAGCCCGGCCGATGACGCCAGCCCGATCCGGCACCGTCCACCGCGCCGGTCTGCTGGATGCGTTGTGCCGCGCTCACGCCGCGCTGCTGACCGACACCCGCGTCGCCGCGCTCCCACCCACCGTCCAACACCAGCTCAGCCAAGCTGCGGACACCCTCGGAATCTTCGCCCGCGACCATGGCCGCGCCGCCGACGCCCAAACCATCTTCATCACCGCATTCCTCATCGACCAGCGCAGACACGTC
The DNA here is from genome assembly GCF_031458235.1 of Catenuloplanes atrovinosus. Taxonomy (NCBI): domain Bacteria; kingdom Bacillati; phylum Actinomycetota; class Actinomycetes; order Micromonosporales; family Micromonosporaceae; genus Catenuloplanes; species Catenuloplanes atrovinosus. Next base: position 5,067,368 of record NZ_JAVDYB010000001.1, read on the forward strand.
ACCGAGCCAGGCAACACCGGCTACGCCCGGGACCTGTCCGTCTCCTACGACCGGCTGGGTGACCTGGCGCGGGCGGTGGGACAGGGTGAGCGGGCCGCCGGCCTGTACCAGCAGGCCCTGACCATCCGCGAGCGGCTGGCCGCCGCCGAGCCGGACAACACCGGCCACGCCCGCGACCTGTCCATCTCCTACGAGCGGCTGGGTGACCTGGCCGTCAGGGCAGGCCGGATGGAGGAGGCCAGAACGCTCCTGCGCCGCGCCGCGCACACCCGCCGGACGCTGCTACACCAGGAACCAGCCCGCGTCGACCTCGCCGAAGAGCTGAGCGTGACCCTCGCAGCACTGGCCGACACACTCGAGGGCACCGCCCGCACCTCGGTAATGACCGAGATCATCACCATCCTGACCCCCCTGCAACACGCCGGCATCCTGACCGCCAAAGGCACCGCAGTCATCCACCGGGCCAACCCCTGACCACCAGCCTTCAACCCCACCCGAGGAGATCGCGCCGATCACGTCGAGCAGATGTGATCACGGGTCCGTACCTAGATCGGTGTTTCCGGCTCTTGGTTAGTAGGTTTCGGCGGCCGGCCAGCGGTCACCGAAGGTGATGGCGAAGGCGTTCAGCACGGGCTTCCAGCGCATCGTCCATCGGGCGCGGCCGGTCCCTGTGGGTCCAGGCTGCGGGTCACAAGATACAGGCACTTCAGCGCGGCCTGCTCGCTCGGGAAATGTCCTCGAGCGCGTACGGCCCTGCGATAGCGGGCGTTCAACGACTCGATCGCGTTCGTGGAACAGATCACTTTCCTGATCTCGACGTCGTAGTCAAGGAACGGGATGAACTCGTTCCATGCGTTACGCCATAGCCGGATCATCGCCCGGTATTTCGTGCCCCATTTCTCTTCCAGGTCGTCTAGGGCGGCAGCCGCGGCGTCCGCGTTGACGGCGGTGTAGATCGGCCGGATATCACGCTTGATCGCGTCCGCGTCGGCCCGGGACGTCAGCCGGAACGTATTCCTGATCAAGTGGATGATGCATGTTTGGACGATGGCGTGCGGCCAGACCGCTTCGACGCTGTCGGGCAGCCCTTTCAACCCGTCGCAGACGACGAAGAACACATCGGCCACGCCGCGGTTCTTCAGATCGATCAGGACGCTGAGCCAGAATTTGGCGCCCTCGCCGCTGGTGCCGGCCCACAGGCCCAGGACGTCCTTGCGGCCGTCCACGGTGACGCCGATGGCGGCGTAGATGGGCCGGTTCGCGACCTGGCCGTCCCGAACCTTGATCACGATGGCGTCGACGAACACGGCCGCGTACACGCGGTCCAGGGGCCGCGATGACCATTCCGTCATCTCCGCGACGACTTTGTCGGTGATCCGCGAAACGGTCTCTTTCGACACCGACGCGCCATAGATCTCCGCGAAATGCGCGGAAATCTCCCCGGTCGTCATTCCTTTCGCATACAACGACAGCACGATCTCGTCGACCTCAGTCAACCGCCGTTGCCGCTTCTTCACGATCTGCGGCTCGAACGTGCCCTCCCGATCCCGGGGGACCTCGATTCGCACCTCGCCGACAGCGTCCGAGAGGACCGTCTTGCCGCGGCTGCCATTCCGCACATTCGTCGACTCACGTCCCGGCTCGGCCTGGTTCTTCTCGTGGCCGAGATGCTCGGTCATCTCCTCGTTCAGCGCGGTCTCAAGCACATTCCTGGTGAACAGCTTCAGCAACCCGTTCGGACCGGTCAGCTCCAACCCGCGGGCCTTGGCCTCGGCCACCATCGCCGCCGCGGCGGCCTGCTCCGGCGACAGCTGCTGCCCGTCACTATCGATCTTCTTCCGTGGACTCACAACGTTCGATGTCATCACGCACAGTGCCCATCCCGCCAGGTCTTCAGCCCGGCGTGTCGGGCCGGAAACACCGCTCCTGGCACAGTCCCTCCGGCGATGTCAGCCGACTGCTCGATGTGCCGACCACGCCTCGGCGGCCTCCGCTAGCGGAAGATGATGCGGGGCTGCGATGGTTTGATGCCATCCGCGCCAGAGGTCAGCCGCGGCGGCGGCGAAGCAGTCCAGTGCGTACGGTGTGGCGCCCTGCCAGGCCTCGGCCACGCTAACAACATCCTCGGCCGCGGCTGGGGTGTGGCCGGCGCGGATGAGCCTGATGATGAGTAGTGCGTACGGGATCCAGGGTGCGCCGATGCACGGGTTGGTCCAGTCGATGACCCAGGCGTGCCCGTCGTGGACGAGTAGGTTTCGTGGGGTCAGGTCGGTGTGGATGAGGGTGTCGCCGGTGACGGCGTCTGGTGGGATCCGGTCGGCCCATCTGCGCGAGAATGGCAGCTTCCGCGGGTGCAGGTGTCAACGCGTGGGTGAGGTCGTCGAGGGCCACGAGGACCGGCGCGATGTCGGGCGAGGCGGGGCTGAGGTCGGCGTGCCGGCCGGGGGCGTAGCGGTATCCGTGTAGCAGCCAACCCTCCGACGCGACCTCCCACCGCAGCCGCGGCACTCTGCCGGCCGGAAGCAGCGTGTTGAGTGCGGCCTCTCGGCGGTGCCCGCGTACCGCGTGCGGGTTGGCCGTACGCGTGTCGATGCCCTTGACGAAGATCCGCTCGTGCGCGGTGGTCAGGACCGTGGCGATATCGGCTACGGAGCCCGCCGCCAGATCCTCGACCGTGCGGATGTCCCCGGTTTCGCGCTGCACGGCAGCACGTACTCGTGGGGGAAGGTCGGACCACTGGCGGCGGGGCACTCTTTGATTCTCCTGCACGCTGGCGTAACCGGGCTTCGCCGAGCATAGGACGTGCCCCGTCGGACGGCGGGCTGCCGTCTCGTGTCTGGTCAGCGCGTGGGACGGTCGGTGCACCCCGAGTGGCATTGGGTGCAGTCGGCGGTGCCGCCGCTGGTCCACAACGGCAGGTCAAGCCGGTAGCCCGCGGTCACGATTGCGGCCGTCGCAGCGGTCAGCGGCAGGCCGTTGCCGGTATCGCTCGGGTCGTCGGGGAGGTGGTGGATGAAGCGTCCAGCGATGCGCTGGCAGAGGCCGGCGTACGCCGCGGTGTCCAGGATGAGGGTGTGCCAGCCGATGTCGACGAGCCGGGACGGGCCGATCGGTGTCGTCGTCACGGCGCAGGCGCCGAGGAATGCCAGGGCCTGATCGAGGATCCGGGCCGGCATGTCATCGGTGAGGTCGGGATGGTCCGCGGCGATGCGGGCCGTCAGGACGGTGAACAGTGCGGGATCGATCAGGTTCCGGCCGGACCGGGCGGCCGGGTCGGGTGATTCGTCCGGCCAGCACGCGGCGTCCGCGGTGACGGTGCCGTGGCCGATGAGAGTGACCGTGGGGTTCACGGGGTCCTCCGTTCTGCGGTGTGGTTGTTCTCAGCATCCGGCCGTCGGTGCCGGGCGGGAACGGACCGGTGTAGCACCTCCGTGGCACCTTCGGTGCCACGCTCGTCGATACGTGGTCCGATGGTGTGGTCTGGAAAAGGGGGCGGACCGGGATGATCGCGGTGGACCGCTGGACCGGTGCCCACGCGCAGGCGCTGCGGTACGCGCTGCGGATGAGCGTGCGTGCCTACGCTGCCTACCTCGGCGTCGCGGTCCGTACCGTGTCGAAGTGGGAGAGGCTCGGCCCGCGCACCTATCCGCGGGGCGTTTCCCCAGGAGGTGCTCGATGTCGCGTTGGCCCGCTGTGATGACGACACGCGCGCCAGGTTCGCCCTCGCCCTCGCCGCGCGCACGGCGGCACCGCAGGTGTCCACACCATCCGGGGACCTGGATCATGAGAGCTGGGTCGACGACATCGAGCGGGCGGCCGCGGCGCTGGCGGGGCAAAGTTTCGCGTTCGCCTCGGCGCTGCTGCAGCGCTGGACCGCCGTGACGGATCCGCACCGGCTCGGCGAGCGTGGCCACTACCTGTACGCGCGCAGCACGACACTGCTCGGCGACCTTCGCCGTGACCAGGGCATGATCAGCGGGCTGTTGTCAGCCGTGCACTCCTACACCATCGCGCGATCTGTCTACCAGCATTTCGCCGGGTGGTGCCCAGCGTGCTCTATCCCGTACACAGATCATGGCGGCGACCCTCAATACGTGCGACAGGCACCCGGCGTGCTCGCCTCGATCTCCCCGACCTTGGCACAGGCTCGCGTCGAAGAATCATCTGAGCGGTCTCGCGCAGCCTTGAACGCACACATTGAGATTCCTGCGCCCCACCATGACACAAAAGCTGACCAAAATCGATCTTTCTATTTTGCTCGATGAGATTTCGTGCATAGCCCGCATCATTGCATTCAGTTACGATGAGGTCAGCGAGGGGAGTACCCCGAGAAGAGTCTCACCGGTCAGTTCGGGAAGCCTTGGTTCCCCCGGTGGACCACCGCTAGCAGTCCCCCTGTGGGCCTGTGCGTAGCAGGTGGGGGAGACCTCGCGAAGACTTCATCATGGTTTTCGCCGGCCGAGAACCCCAAATACCATGGAGAGGGCCTACATAGGCCCATCTGAGCCCATGTCCGAGGCGCCGGGTCTCAGCTTGCCAGTGATGGTGCACTGGTCGAGCTGAGCGCTGCGCGTCGCAGCCCGACCAGCGCCTCGACGTGAGGTGTAGGTACTGTGGATCTCTCAGACTGGGTCGGCATCACCGCATCCGCCTTGGCAGCACTGGCTGCCATAGCCCAGACAGTGAACACTATTCTGGAGCGCCGATCTCGGCGCGCGAAGCAGCACAAGATCGGTACTAAAGACGTCGATCTTGCTAGCGACTCCTCCAGCCTGATCGACCCCCACGAGGAGCCTAGAAGGTAGATCTTGAATTCCGGGCAGCGCTGCATCTAGCCCGATAGTCGCAGATCCGTTCAAGGGCACAGAGGAGCTGCACCGGCGGGCGGATCGATACGATCGCAAGGCACTCAAGGATGATCCCGACATCCGCGACACCCGCACCCAGCACCTTACGGAAGGAGATAAGCAAAGCTCGCCAGGCGATACGGGCGCGATAGCGTCGGCCCGTATCGCCCGCAGCACGCGTGCCGTCCATCTACCTCGGCACTGGTGATGCAGTACGGCTTCCAGCGTCCCGGGCTCGACTCCACCGGACCGACACGGAGACAAGAACCGCACCCAGCGTGGATAGCAGGCCCATCATGGCGAGCGCATGGGTGAGACCGAGTGGTTGCCATAGTGCCGAGCAGAGGGCCGAGCCAGCCGCACCGCCGCCGAAGAAGGCAAGGTTCCCGATCCCGATCGCACTTCCGCGGAGCCGCGGTGCGCGTCGGCTGACGAGCCCGGTGTAGACGGTCTGGGTGGTGCTGAACGCACCGAACGCGACCGCGACGGTAGCGACCAGGAGCGCGGGATGCGGCACGACCGCGGCGCTGGCCAGGAATCCCCGAACATCACGGCGACGATCGTGAGGACGCGCACGGCGCCGAGCGACGGAACATACCGGGAGGCGATACGGGCGAGCACGACGGCACCGGCAGCGCCGGGGAGCAGGACCATGCCGACCTCGATGGTGCTGTATTGGTGCTGCCGGTAGAGCACGTGCGGTACCGCGTACAGGGCGGCGAACATCCCGCCGTACACCCCAGCGCCGACAGCAGCCATGGCCCGCAACTGGGTGTCGCCGAGAACGATGTGCAGTACACCGCCGCGCGGGCTGCGATGGCGGCGCACCGTGACGATCGCCGCCACCACCGTCGCGGCCAGGACTCCCGCCACGACGACGGCGGGGAGCCGCAACCATTACTCTGACCAGCGCGTGTTCTGACGATCAAGCCTGTCGCACTGCTTGCGAACAGGGCCACCCGCCAGGCCAAGGACCTCTTCGCGGCCCGTGGGTAGCACCAGCCGACCATCAAGTAGATAATGGTCGATACTCCTGGGCCGGGAGCGGTGGACGCCGGGCAAGCCTCCGCTGGAGTTCTAAGTTACCCGCGACTCTCGCGCGAAGGACTTCTTATGAGAACTCGATTGCTCGCCATCGCCTCTGTAGTACTGGTCGCGGTCGTGACCGCGCTCGGACTGCCCACACCGGCGGCAGCGGCCGCACTGACCGAGGTGACCTCCTTCGGGTCAAATCCATCAAATCTACGCATGTATCTATACGTGCCCGACAAGCTGGCGGCCAAGCCGGGACTGCTGGTAGCGGTGCACTACTGCACCGGAACGGGGCCGGCGTTCTACAACGGCAGCCAGTTCGACGAGCTGGCCAACCAGCACGGCTACATCGTCATCTACCCCTCGGTGACCCGAAGCAGCCAGTGCTTCGACGTCGCCTCACCGGCAGCACTGCGCCGAGAAGGCGGCAGCGACCCTGTCGGCATCAAATCGATGATCGACTACGTACGTGCCCGCTACCCAGTCGACGCAGACAAGATCGTAGCGACCGGCGTCTCCAGCGGCGGGATGATGACGAACGTTTTGCTCGGCGTCTATCCGGACGTGTTCAGCGCGGGGTCGGCCTTCGCGGGCGTGCCGTTCGGGTGCTTCGCCACCACCAACGGCTCGGAGTGGAACAGCGACTGCGCCAACGGGCTGATCACCAAGACTCCACAGCAGTGGGGCGACCTGGTGCGCAACGCGTACCCGGGATACTCCGGGCGCAGACCGCGCATGCAGACCTGGCACGGCACCAACGACGAAACACTGAAATATCCGAACTTCGGCGAACAGATCAAGCAGTGGACCAATGTGCACGGCCTGGCGCAGACGCCGTCATACACGGACACGCCGCAGTCCGGCTACACCCGCACCCGCTACGGCGCGACCGGCGACCAGGCCCCGGTCGAAGGCATCAGCATGGCCGGCGTCTCACACAACCTGCCGGTCAACGCAGCCGCAGCCATCCACTTCCTCGGCCTCGACACCACCACACCGACCTCCCCCAGCCCGACACCGACGACGCCGGGCCCCACACCCACCACCCCCCAACCGACCACACCGGCACCGGCCGGGGCCTGCCAGATCAGTTACACGATCAACTCATGGAACACCGGGTTCACCGCGTCCGTCGCGATCACCAACACCGGCACGGCAACCGTCAACGGCTGGACGCTCGCGTTCACCCTGCCCAGCGGCCAGACCGTGACCAACTCCTGGAACGCCACGATCAACCCGTCCAGCGGCGCGCTGACCGCCCGCAACGTGCCCTACAACGGCACGCTCGGCGCCGGAGCCACCCAGACCTTCGGCTTCCAGGCCACCCACACCGGCACCGCCACCAAACCGACCGCGTTCAGCCTCAACGGCAGCATCTGCACAATCGCCTGACTCCCTGTGCGACCGCCGGACCTTCCCGGCGGCCGCACAGTGCACATTCCGCCCAAACCAGCAGACGCACGAGCGACAGACCCGTCGCCTCTCCAGCGCTGGGCATGACGACGACCTTGCCGACCGCGAGCGCTAATCCATCATCCGCAGCAACAACTGACGGCATGTTGCATCTCGCAGCCACGCGGGCTGAATTCCCCGACAACCACACTGCACCCAACGAACTCCTCATCCGCACCTCGGGCAACCCCGACCCGCTGAACGACATGGAACCGGCAGTGGACCGCTCCACGACCGGCAAAGACGCCGGGGGAAGCCAGGCCGTAAGCGAGGGCTGGCCGTCGACGCTCTTCAATTGACTATCGGTGGTGGTGCCCGCGGCGTCGGTCACCACCACCGTGATCGATGTCCACCTGCTCGACAAGGTCGTCGAGCACACCCCGACCGTTACCCCGGCGTGAGTGGACACGGGGTTCAAGCACGACCTGGGCATCCACGGCGCCCTCCGTGAAGGTCACACCCGGGACGCTCCTCCGGTCGCGTCGAGGTGCTCAGGTCTCGGTGTGGGTCTGTGTCATCTGCCGGCGTATCTGCTCCAGCATCGCAGTGTCGTCGGCCAGATCCGGGTGCTCGACCTGCCGGTCCAACTCCACGACCAGCTCGAGTTCGGCGATCGCCGCCGCCAGATCACCATCAGCCCGCAAGACCATCGCCACGTTGTACCGGGTCACCGCCTCACCGGCCCGGTCCCCGACCTCCCGCGTAATCGGCAGCGCCTGCTCGTAGAAGGCCAGCGCCTCCCGCCGGTCGCCGAGACCGGCATACACCTGGCCGATGTTGTTGAGAGTGGTCGCTTCGCCGGCCCGATCCCCGACCTCCTGCGCAATCGTCAGCGCCTGCTCGCAGAAGGCCAGCGCCTCCCGCCGGTCGCCGAGACCGGCACACACCGAGCCGATGTTGTTGAGAGTGGCCGCTTCGCCGGCCCGATCCCCAACCTCCTGCTTGATCGTCAGCGCCTGCTCGTAGAAGGCCAGCGCCTGCCGACGGTCGCCGAGCCCCTCATACACCAAGCCGATGTTGTTGAGAGTGGCCGCTTCGCTGGCCCGATCCCCGACCTCCTGCATGATCGTCAGCGCCTGCTCGTAGAGGGCCAGCGCCTGCCGACGATCGCCGAGACCGGCATACACGTGACCGATGTTGTTCAGAGTGGTCGCTTCGCCGGCCCGATCCCCAACCTCCTGCGCAATCGTCAGCGCCTGCTCGTAGAAGGCCAGCGCCTGCCGACGATCGCCGAGACCGGCATACACCTGGCCGATGTTGTTCAGAGTGGTCGCTTCGCCGGCCCGATCCCCAACCTCCTGCGCAATCGTCAGCGCCTGCTCGTAGAAGGCCAGCGCCTGCCGACGATCGCCGAGCCGGGCACACACCGAGCCGATGTTGTTGAGAGTGGTCGCTTCGCCGGCCCGGTCCCCGACCTCCTGCATGATCGTCAGCGCCTGCTCGTAAAAGGCCAGCGCCTGCTGCGGGTCGCCGAGCCCGGAATACACGTGACCGATGTTGTTCAGAGTGGTCGCCTCACCGGCCTGGTCCCCGACCTCCCGCCTGATCGTCAGCGCCTGCTCGTAAAAGGCCAGCGCCTGTCGACGGTCGCCGAGGCCGTCATACACGTGACCGATGTTGTTCAAAGTGGTTGCCTCACCGGCCCGGTCCCCGACCTCCCGCTGATCGTCAGCGCCCGCTCGTAGAAGGCCAGCGCCTGCCGACGATCGCCGAGCCCGTCATACACCTCGCCGATATTGGATAGGGCGGCAGCTTCGCCGACCCGGTCTTTGGTCTGCCGGTGCAGGGCCAGGGCCTGTTCGTAGTCGGCCAGCGCCAACTGCGGGCGCCCGGTCGAGGAGTACGCCCAGCCTCGCTGGTAGAACGCGTTCGCGTCCGGGCCCAGGGTCAGCGTGGCGGTGGCGATGGCCTCTACCTGCGCGAACCGGGACCAGCCCAGCAGGACCCAGCCCAGTCCTCGCCCGACATCCTGCGCGATCGGTATCTGACGACCGGCAACAGCGAGGCGATGGACCTCGGTGGCGTGGGTGGTGGTGATCATGTGCCGGGTTCGGGGTCGGTGATCCAGAGGGGGTAGAGGGATTGGGCGGCGGCGGCGCAGGCGTGGGTGTGTTCGTCGTCGGTGAGGGGGAGCAGAGGGCGTAGCAGGTTGGTGACGTAGTAGCGGTGGTCGCCGGTGGTGGGGTCGGTGCCTTCCTCGATGAGGCCGAGTTGCACGGCGCGGGTGAGGTGTGGTCCGGTGTCGGCCGATGGGCTCAGGGCCTGGTGGATGGCGTGGACGGTTTCGGCCGGGACGGGCAGTTCGATGACGCTGACGGCGGAGAGCATGCGGCGCAGTTCGGGGTCCTGGGTGGACAGCAGTTTCTCGGCGAGGATGTCCTCGCGGAATCGGTCGGTGGTGTTCTCGATCGCGGTGAGCAGGGCGTTGATGTCGAGGGTGGTGTCGGCGACGATCAGGTCGAGCCAGTCCAGCAGGCGGGGGTTACCGTCTGCGGCGGTGATGGCGCGCTGCCGCATGGCGTAGTCGAGGTGGGAGCTGGGGCGCAGGTTGGCGAGGTTGCTGATCTTCTTGTCTTGTTCGACGCTGGTGAGGGTTTCCAGCGACTCGACGCTGATATGGGTACCTGGCGGGGTGGGGAAGCGGTAGCGGCTGGTGATGATGACCCGGCTGCGGCTGCCGGTCGCGTTGATGGCGGTGAGCAGGGCGGGCAGGATACCGGCGATGTCCGGGGCCAGGACGTGGCTACCGTCGCGCTGGTCGAGGTTGCCGTTCTCGAAGTCGTCGAAGACGAACAGGCACGGCGTCTGCCCCAGCGGGCCGTCGGGGTCCAGTAGGTACTGCAGCCGGGAGGCCAGCGGGATTCCCTCGTTGTCGAGGATCTTTCCGGCCTCGATCTGACGGTCCATGTCCGGGAATCGGATCTTGGTGGTGAGTTCGCGCAGTTTGATCGCGTCGACGCGGCCGACCCAGACGGCGCGTTGGTGGGTGGGCATGCGTTCCAGCAGCCGCGAGGCCAGGCTGCTCTTGCCGAGCCCGCCCATGCCGTGCAGGACCAGCGCCTGCGCCGCCGTACCGGTACCGGTGGGCTGGTTGAGGGTGCGCAAGCAGCGCTGGATGACCCGCCTGCGGCCGACGAAGGTCGCGCGGGACGCGACCCGTGAGGTTCCGGTCTGTGGGTCCAGGAACACCTGATCCGCGGCGCGAACCCGGATCGATTCCCGGCCGGGGGTGTTGCGGGGGGTGACGATGGCGGCCAGCGGGGAGCGGTCGGTGTAGACGCGCAGCAGATGCCAGTGCGGGCTGTTCTCGGCATACAGGTGTCTGCGCGCGTCGAGCAGGGCCCGGTCCAAGCGGCCACCATCAGCCAGGGCCCCGTAGAGGGTCGCGGCGCAGCCCGTGGCCGCGGTGTCGAAGACCGGTAGCGCCCAGCCCAGCACGGTGGGGGCACCAGAACGGATCAGGCTCTCACTCATCGACGGCACCTCCCCGCCGTCGGAACTGCCGGCGGTCCAGCAGCCGGACACGAACACCAGCTTCGGCCAGTTGCCGTCCAGAGCCTGGGCGATCTGGTCGGCGCTGGCGGTCACCTTCGCGCCGAGTTCGTTCTCCACCAGGAACGCCGGCCCATCAGTGGTGAGGGTGGCGTGGCCGCTGAGGTGCAGCACGTCGAAGTAGCCGTCACCGTAGTCGCGCATCACCGCACGCAGCCCGTCGAGGGTCCCGCTCTCCTCCACCACCAGCTCGGTGCCGGTACGCGTGGTCGCGGCCAGGATCGCGGACTCCTCGGCCTCGAAATTCAGCACCGGCTCCACCCCTTCCGGGGAGGTGGCCATAAACAGCACTCGTAACGGCCGATTCCCGGCCGCGACATCGGCCGGCAGCCCGGCGTGCCCACCGACGACCCTTACCGGCAGTACCGGCGCCCGGCCGGCCACCGCCAGATATCCGTCACCGGTCGCGAGCAGCTCCCACGGCAGATGCCGCAACCGCGCATCCCCCGTCGTGACCCGCAACACGGTTCCCGCCGGATGCTGCGATAACGGGGCCAGCCACCGCTGATCACCGTCGAGGAAATCGAACAGGCGGACGCCGAGCGCTTTCAACTGGGGAGAGGCGAACACCTGCTGCGCGATCGCGCCCTGCCGGTAGTCGCGATCGAAGAGCTCGGCCAGCGCCTGCGCGGCGGCCGCGTCCATACCCCGTGTCACCGGTGGCCCGTCACCATCGGACAGCCGCAACTCGCGATAGGTAGAGGTCTGCTCGAAGATCTCCACGTCGACGATCTTCATCTGATTCACCACGGCCGGGCCCACCTGAATCCGCCTGCCCGCCGTCAGCGCCGGTTCAGAGCCCGCTGGACGATGCCGTCCAGTTCGGCCCGCTCGACACCGGACACCTCGACACGGGTACCGTCGGCCAGCACCACCGTCACCACCACCTCGGCCTGCTTCGGCCGCTGCTCGTGCCACCAGTCCCAGATCGTCTTGGCCGTGTCGACCCCGGCGAACACCAACGCGATCACCGCGACCGTCAACCCGGCATCCCGCTCGACCTGCACCGGCGACACACTCTCCCCCGGCCCTTTGCCCTTCTCCAGCACCGCCTGCAACTCACCAGCCCACGACTGCGCGAGCGCACCCGACACCGTCACCGTCGCTGACATCATCACCATCACCCTGCCTTTCCTCGCCACTAGTCTGTCCACCCCGGCTCACTCGCCCCACCGCACGACACCCGCCAGGCGCCGCGCCCACCCGAGGCACGGGTCCTACCCCGACAACTCCCGGCGTATCTGCTCCAGCATCGCGGTGTCGTCGGCCAGATCCGCGTGCTCAACCTGCCGGTCCAACTCCACGACCTGCTCGAGCTCGGCGACCGCCGCCGCCAGATCACCAACCGCCCGCAACACCATCGCCACGTTGTACCGGGTCCCCGCCTCACCGGCCCGGTCCCCGACCTCCCGCATGATCGGCAACGCCTGCTCGTAGAAAACCAGCGCCTGCCGAGGGTCGCCGAGACCGGCATACACCCTGCCGATGTTGTTGAGGGTGGTCGCCTCACCCGCCCGGTCCCCGACCTCCCGTGCAATCGGCAGCACCTGCTCGTAGAAGACCAGCGCCTGCCGGTGGTCGCCGAGACCGGCATACACGTGGCCGATGTTGTTGAGAGTGGCGGCTTCGCCGGCCCGGTCCCCGACCTCCCGCGCAATCGGCAGCGCCTGCTGGTAGAAGGCCAGCGCCTGCCGGTGGTCGCCGAGACCGGCACACACCTGGCCGATGTTGGAGAGAGTGGTCGCCTCGCCCGCCCGGTTCCCGACCTCCCGCGCAATCGGCAGCGACCGCTCGTAAAAGACCAGCGCCTGCCGAGGGTCGCCGAGACCGGCATACACGTGGCCGATGTTGGAGAGAGTGGTCGCCTCGCCCGCCCGGTTCCCGACCTCCCGCGCAATCGGCAGCGACCGCTCGTAAAAGACCAGCGCCTGCCGAGGGTCGCCGAGACCGGCATACACGTGGCCGATGTTGTTGAGAGTGGTCGCTTCGCCGGCCCGGTTCCCGACCTCCCGCATGATCGGCAGCACCTGCTCGTAGAAGACCAGCGCCTGCCGAGGGTCGCCGAGACCGGCATACACCCCACCGATGTTGTTGAGAGTGGTCGCCTCGCCCGCCCGATCCCCGACCTCCTGCGCAATCGTCAGCGCCTGCTCGTAGAAGGCCAGCGCCTGCCGACGATCGCCGAGACCGTCATACACCTGGCCGATGTTGTTGAGAGTGGTCGCCTCGCCCGCCCGATCCCCGACCTCCTGCGCAATCGTCAGCGCCTGCTCGTAGAAGGCCAGCGCCTGCCGACGATCGCCGAGACCGTCATACACGTGGCCGATGTTGGTGAGGGTGGCGGCTTCGCCGGCCCGATCCCCAACCTCCTGCGCAATCGTCAGCGCCTGCTCGTAAAAGGCCAGCCCTTGCTGCGGGTCGCCGAGCCCGGAATACACGTGACCGATGTTGTTCAGAGTGGTTGCCGCACCGGCCTGGTCCCCGACCTCCCGCCTGATCGTCAGCGCCTGCTCGTAGAAGGCCAGCGCCTGCCGCGGGTCGCCGAGACCGTCATACACGTGACCGATGTTGTTCAGAGTGGTCGCCTCACCGGCCCGGTCCCCGACCTCCCGCGCAATCGGCAGCGCCTGCTCGTAAAAGACCAGCGCCTGCCGGCGGGCACCGAGCCCGGCATACACCGAGCCGATGTTGTTGAGAGTGGCGGCTTCGCTGGTCCGGTCTTCGGCCTGCCGGTGCAGGGCTAGGGCCTGTTCGTAGTTGGCCAGCGCCAACTGTGGACGCCCGGTCGAGGAGTACGCCCAGCCTCGCTGGTAGAACGCGCTCGCGTCCGGGCCCAGGGTCAGCGTCGCGGTGGCGATGGCCTCTACCTGCGCGAACCGGGACCAGCCCAGCAGCACCCAGCCCAGCTCCCGCCCGACATCCTGCGCGATCGGTACCTGACGACCGGCAACAGCGAGGCGATGCACTTCCACGACTTGTGGCAGCGAACCCGGCCCTGCCGCAGTCATGCGACGGTGCCGTAGCCGAGATCCCGGCCACCGAAGCCGCCACAAATCGGCAAGCCTCGCGTGATTCGACCGGTGCCATCACCGCAGCAATACCCGAGCCGGCCAGCTTTCACGGCGTCCACAACAGCGCACACCAACCCGACACCACCGGATACGCCACAACCACCACCCGCCGATGCGGAATCCAGCCCACCCGCATCGATACGGACGTAGCCGATCATCGACATGGCGATTACTGTACGTGCCACCGCGCATAGTGGGCGGACAACTAGAACGGCCCAGTAGTCATTGACGGATTTCTGACCGTACGACTTCATCGTCAGCATCGATGCGTTGCCAGTAAGAGCCGACCAGGAAGTCCCGCTCGGCGCGGTGGAGCTGGTTGATGGCCTGGGCACCATCCCGGCCGCGCCTGTTCAAACCTGCAACCCTCATCCGGCCTTCACGCGGATCAGACAGAGGACCGGCTTGAGAGTTCTGGGCTACAGGACCCGCCGAGTAGGCACCCAGAGGGAGTACGTCTGTGACGTAGGAGATCCACACTCCGCGGAGCGGAGCGGCCGACGAATCCGGCTTAGCTGGTGCTCCCAACACACCTGAGCTGCTGTTTCACATGTAGTGCACTTTGGGATTGACGACCAACGTGCTGCTCGGCGTCTACCCCGACGTCTTCACCGCGGGCTCCGCGTTCGCCGGCGTGCCGTTCGGGTGCTTTGCCACCACGAACGGTTCGGAGTGGAACAGCGACTGCGCCAACGGGCTGATCACCAAGACGCCGCAGCAGTGGGGTGACCTGGTGCGCAACGCCTACCCCGGCTACACCGGCCCGCGGCCGCGCATGCAGACCTGGCACGGCACCAACGACGAGACGCTCAAGTACCCGAACTTCGGCGAGCAGATCAAGCAGTGGACCAACGTGCACGGCCTGTCCCAGACCCCGTCCTACACGGACACGCCGCGGTCCGGCTACACGCGCACCCGCTACGGCGGCACCGGCGACCAGGCGCCGGTCGAGGCGATCAGCATGAGCGGCGTCTCGCACAACCTCCCGGTCGACGCGGCCGCCGCCATCCGCTTCCTCGGCCTGGACACCACCACCCCCACCACGGCAACGCCCACGCCCACGCCCACCGGCACCGCCACCCCCGCCCCCACCGGCGCGTGCCGGGTCACCTACACGGTCAGTTCGTGGAGCGCCGGCCTCACCGCCTCCGTGGCCATCACCAACACCGGCACGGCCACGGTCGACGGCTGGACGCTCGCCTTCACGCTGCCCAGCGGCCAGACCGTCACCAACTCCTGGAACGCGACGATCACGCCGGCCAGCGGCGCCCTCTCCGCCCGCAACGTTTCCTACAACGGCACGCTGGCGGGCGGCGCCACGCAGACGTTCGGCTTCCAGGCCACCCACACCGGCGACGCGGCGAAGCCCGCCGCCTTCGCCCTCAACGGCACGACCTGCTCGGTCGCCTGACGACCAGGCGGGCGGGAGTGCGGTTCGCCCCGTTCCCGCCCGCCGCGGCGGCCCGGACACCACGAGCCGCCCCACCGTTCACGCGGCCGGTTCCGGGCGGTGGACGCCGCGGGGGCGGTAGCCGAGGCTGGGGGCCACGCCCGCGAGGTCGGCGAGGAGGTGGATGAGGGCGAGCCACATCTCCGTGCCCTGCAGGCCCGGGACGGTGGCGCGGTCGCCGCGAGTCGTGGAACGGGGGGCCTGGAAGCCGAAGCCGGCGCCGTCGGTCCAGTGGGTGAGGGCGTCGCGGAGCAGGGTCGTGGCGAGCGCGGTGACCTCGGCCGCGCGGTAGCCTGAGGCACGGGTCAGCCACAGTGGATGCGCGACGTCCAGGACGTTGCAGGCGTTCTGGCGCTCGGGGCGGAAGAAGCGCGCATCCCGGGCGTGCCGCAACACCGTGTCCACAACCCTTTCGGGGTACGGAACGGGCAGGCCCCACTGCGCGAACGTCCCGCGGGACGCGCGGTAGAAGCCGTTCACGAGTTGCAGCAGGCCGTCCGCGGGGGCGGGCTCGCCCCACATGCCGGTGCGCGAATCGGCGCGCATCAGCAGCCAGCCCACGAGCGTCTCCTGTGGACCGGCGATGCCCTTGCGCGCGTTCCAGTGCAGCGCGGTGCCGAGCGCGTCCACCCAGGCGCCGGCGTGCCACGCGTGCGTGCGCCACGGCTGCCGCTCCAAACCGTCGACGACGATGGCGGCGGTCGCCTCGGCCACCGCCCGGACCGGCTCGGGAAACTCGCTGCCGAGCAGGTCCAGCGCGTACCCGACGGACAGCACGTGATAGCCGCCGTGCTCGTCGAAGAGCACGCTCTCGGGGGTACGGCCGAACTCCGGCACGAGTCCGGTCCGCGGGTCCTGCCAGCCGCGCAGGCGGTCGGCCTGCTCCGCCGCGGGCAGCTGGTCCGGGGCGCGGCCGAGCAGCAGGTCCGCTATCTCGATCGCGTCGCACTGTGCCCGTACCGTCGGCGGGTCCTCGGGTTTGTCCGTGAACAGGCCGCGGTCGGCGTCCCAGCAGCGGGCCAGCACGTCGGCGGCCTGCTCACGGGCGCGCCCGGCGAAGGTCGCGACCGCGGTGGCGAGGTCGTCGCCCGGTTCCGGCGGGCGGAGCGCGGGGACGCGCCAGCGGAGTACGCGGGCCGGGTTGCCGCCGACGACCGCGCCCGCGGGCACGTCCTTGGTGACGATCGCGCCGGCCGCCAGCACGCTGCGGTCGCCGACCTGCACGCCGTCCAGGATCACCACGTGCGAGCCGATCCACACGTCGTCGCCGACCGTGATTCCCTTGCTGGTGAGCGGCTGCCGGAACACCTCCACGTCCGGATCGTCCATCGTGTGGTTGAACGCCAGGATCGAGGTGTGCGCGCCGATCCGTACCGCGTTGCCGAGGGTGACATTCCCGCGCACCACGGTGTAGGGGTTGATCGAGCAGTCCCGCCCGGTGCGCAGCCGACCGGTCAGGTAGGCGCCGGCCGCGACGTAACTGCGATCGCCGAGCCGCAGCTCGTCGTTGCGGACCGACGCGTGCTCGGACACGAAGCAGCCGGCGCCGATCTCGCCGCCGAGATCCCGCTGGTACGCGAGCTGGCGCGCGCGGGCGTCGTCGTCGGCCTCGGCCGCGTACAGCCACGGTGAGTAGTCGTAGTCCTGCGGCCCCATGTCGCACCCGCCTCTCTCCTCCCACCGAGTCTGGTCGATCTTGGCTTGGCCGGCCAGGGCCGGTGGACGTCGATCATGCGCTGCTTGCGGTCACGCTGCGATCATGTGCAGGCACTGCTACGTTCGGCTGAGCAGCATCGATTTCTACCGGGAGAGGAATGGACGGCCGAAGCCGGCGCAGACCCCAGGCGACCCGCCTGCTGCTCAGGCTCGCCCTGACCGCCCTCGGCTCCGCCGCCGCGGCCCTCTTCCTGCTGCTCCTCTCCCCGTCGTCCGCGCAGGCCGCTCCGGGTTTCGGTGCCGATGCGGGTACTACGGTCGGTGAGCTCGTGGACGGCGTGGCGGAGGCCGCCGGGCTTCCGGAGACCGCGCCACCGGGTAGCGACGACACGCCGGCGGCGACGGCCGAGCCGGCGACGGCCGAGCCGGCGACGATGTCCGATCCCGCCGCGGATGTGGCCCCGGCTCCGGTTCCCGACCCGGCGGAGGCCACGGCTTGGATTCCAGACCCCGGCCAGGAAGAACCCGCGGCCCCGAATCCCGGCCTGGAACGGGCCGCGGCCCCGGCACCTGGACGCGCTGGGACGGCGGCGCAGCATGTTCCCCACAGCCGGCCGGGCGTCACGGACGCTGTGCCTCCCGCCGCCGAGCCGGCCACGGTGCCGGACCTCGGGGAGAACTGGACGGCCGCGGATTCCGGTGTCGTCGGGGACGCCTCGATCGACGATGGACCGGCCCCCGAGGCCGAGGCTGCCGCGGACATGGATGCGGCGGGAGACGAGCCGAACCCCGACCCGGACCTCACGGCGGTCGGGGTCGCCACGGATGTCCCGGCCACCGGCACCGGACCACCCGCGCCGGTGACCATCGACGCCGTCACGCCGCTCACGGCGGTGGCCGAGGCCGTGGCGGAGCCGGCCGGCGCCGAGACCACGACGGCCCCGGGACCGGCGATCGAGACGGTGGTTCCACCGGCCGGGCCGGTGCCGGCAGCAGCGGAAGCGGTAGAACCGGTCACGGCGGTGGTCGAGGCCGTGGCGGAGCCGGCCGGCGCCGAGACCACGACGGCCCCGGGACCGGCGATCGAGACGGTGGTTCCACCGGCCGGGCCGGTGCTGGCAGCAGCGGCAGCGGTAGAACCGGCGCTCACCGCGGCCACCGCACTCCCGGCGCCGGTGGCCGGGATCGCCGTGGAGCCGGCCGGATCGGTGATCGACGACGCGGCACCGGTGCCGGAGACCGTCGCGACACCGGTTGAGCGGGTGGTGCGGTCCGTCGTGTCGCCGGCCGGCGTTCCCGCCGCTCCCGCGGTGGAGGTCGCCGTCGACACCATCGGCGCGATCAGAACGCCGACGCCCGCTGATCGGCTCGTGACAATCGGGCCCGCGACGGCCACGCACGCCGCACTCACCACCACGACGACCCGAGCCGTGACGACCACGCACGCCGCGATCACCGCCACGACGGCCCCAGTCGTGACGGCCACGCACGCCGCGATCACCGCCACGACGACCCGAGCCGTGACGGCCACGCACGCCGCGATCACCGCCACGACGGCCCCAGTCGTGACGGCCACGCACGCCGCGATCACCGCCACGACGACCCGAGCCGTGACGGCCACGCACGCCGCGGTCGCCGCGACGACGGTCCGAGCCGTGACGGCCACGCACGCCGCGGTCGCCGCGACGACGGTCCGAGCCGTGACGGCCGCGATCGCCGCGACGACGGCCGATGTCGTGACGGCAGCGCGGGTGGGCCGAGCCGCGATGGCCGCGATGGCCGGGCGAGCGGCGACGGCGGCGCGAGCCGCGATGGACGCCCACGCCGTCATGACAGCGCGGGCCGTCGAGGCGGCCAGAGCGACGATGGACGCGATGGCCGCGCAAGCCGCGAGGAACGCCCAGGCCGCCACGGTGGCCTACCGGGCGATGACCGGGCACGCGGCGACGGCGACGCACCCCGAGGTGACGGACCGGGCCGCGATGACGACGGCCACCGCACCCGCCCTACGGCAACCGGCCGCCGACCGGACGGCGGCCGGCATCGCCGCGGCGAGTGCCACGCAGCAGACGATCATCGGCCCCCCGGCTCCGCGGGCCGTCGCGGTCGAGCGGGTCGAGAGAGCGCGCGGGGCGCGCGGTGGTCCGGCCTGTCCCCCGGTCCGGGTGGCTGGGGCGGCGGGTGCGGACAGCGACGTACCGGCTGATGATTCCGGGAAGAACGGCCCGGCCGGGCCGGAACCGGGCGACGCGGGCTCGGGACCGGCGCACGGGGTTCTCCGGACCGGCGATGCGCCGAGTTCGCCGCAGGCGGACGCGGTGGTGAGGGCCGCCGTGGTCGATGGGTGCGCGGTACGCGCGGCGCGCCCGGCCGATCAGCATCGCGACTCGCGCGTGATCGAGGTTCCCGACTCGCCCGGATGATCGTTCCCACCGGTCACGGCCAGCGACACAGGCCGTGACCGGTCCCGCCTGACGAGATTCGGACCGGCGCGTCAACGGCCGGTGTGAGGCGTGAATGGGAGCGACGACGTGATACGCACGATGATCTTCTCTAACCATGTGCTGCTGCGGGAATCCCTGCATGCGGTGCTCTCCACGGAGCTGGACGTGACCTCCGTGGGAGGTGACGACGGTGAGGCGCTGACCGCGGCGCACAAGATCCGGCCGGATGTGATCGTGGTGGATCTGGACGGGCCGGGGCGGCACGGGCTGCGGACGGTGCGGCTGCTGGTGGCGGAGCTGCCGGAGTGCGCGGTGGTGGCGCTGACCGGCCGGCACACGCCGCACGCGCTGCGGCAGGCGCTGGCGGCGGGCGCGCGCGGGTTCGCGTCGCGGGAGCAGCCGCCGGCGGAGCTGGTGGACCTGATCCGGCGGGTCGGGCGCGGCGAGCGGATGATTCACCCGGGCACGGCGCTGGCCACGCTGGCGGCGATGAACAATCCGCTGTCGGCGCGCGAGCGGGACGTGCTGCGGCTCGCCGCGCGCGGGATGCCGAGCGCCGCGATTGCGGCCGAACTTTTTCTGTCCGAAGGAACAATTCGGAACTATCTATCTTCTGTGGTACGGAAACTAAACTGCAGAAATCGTCTCGAAGCGGCCCGGCTCGCGGAGGAGGCCGGCTGGATCTGAGGAATTTGGGCAGGTCAACGGCCGGGCCGAAACTAAACGGCCCGGCCGGAGACGGCCATCCGACAGTCGCGCATACGAGTTACCCACGAGTCCGAACCCGGTGTCCGTGTTGTGACTGTGCTTCAATGTGCACGGGTATTGCCATGTGGTTAAACGGTTGTGTCGATCTGTCGATAAGGGGCACGGACGTGGTGCGCATTCTGCTGGCAATGCCGCAGGGGCTGCTGCGCGGTGCGTTGAAATACGTGTTGTCCACGCACCCGGACATGGACGTCATCGCGGAGCGCGACGCGGTCGAGTCCACGATCGCGGCGGTGCGCTCGGACGCGCCGGACGTGACCGTGCTCGATCTCGAACTGCTCAACGGGCCGGGTAAGGACCCGGCCGGCGCGGCCCGGGCGGCACACTCGGAACTGCCGGACAGCAAGATCCTGGTACTGGTGGACCCGCGCCGGCCGGGGGTCGGCAGTCAGATCGCGGCGGTGCCGCCGTCGATCGGGTTCCTGGCGCAGACCGCGTCGCCGGAGCGGGTGGTGGAGGCGGTGCGCCGGCTGGCCGCGGGCGAGCCGGTGATCGACGCGGACCTGCTGGTCGCCGCGCTGACGCCGACCACACCGCTGACCGAGCGGGAGCTGCGGGTGCTGGAGGTGGCGGCGCTCGGCTCGCCGGTCAAGGAGATCGCGCGCACGATGTCACTCTCCCCCGGCACGGTGCGCAACCACCTCTCCCGGATCATCGCGAAGACCGGCGCACGCAACCGGATCGAGGCGATCCACTTCGCCAAGGAGAAGGGCTGGATCTGACAGGTCCTGGTAGGACTCGGACGTGGCCAGTAGCCCGGCGTGGGTGCCGAGCACCGGCCGGGCGCCGTCGAAGAGCAGCACGTGCCGGCCGCGGGCGGCGGAGCTGAGCCGGTGCGCGATGACGATCAGCGCGCCGGGCCGGGCGGCGAACGCGGCCTCCACGCGCGCCTCGGTGGCCGGGTCGAGGTGGCAGGTGGCCTCGTCCAGGATGGCCAGCGGCGCGGCTGAGACGTACGCGCGGACCAGGGCGATCAGCTGCTTCTCGCCGGCCGACAGCGTGGCCGGGTCGATCATGCCGTCCAGGCCGCCGAGCCGGTCGATGAGCGGCCAGGCGCCGAGCGCGGCGATCCCGCGCAGCACCGGCGCGGACGGGGCCAGGTAGCGCAGGTTCTCCAGCACGGTGCCGGTGAACACGTACGCCTCCTGCGGCAGCAGCACCCGGGCGGCGCAGCGCACCTCGCCGTGCTGCGGCGCGATCAGCCCGGCCATCAGCGCGGCCAGCGTGGACTTGCCGATGCCGCTGGCGCCCACGATGACCAGATGCTCGCCGTCCTCCACGTCCAGGTCGAAGCGGTCCAGCACGGGCGCGGCGGCCGGGCCGTACCGGAACGTCACGTCGCGCATACGCAGCAGCCCGTGCGCGGGCGGGGCCACCTCGTGGTGCTCGGGCGCGGGCCGGACCAGGATGCGCCGCAGCGTGATGCCGTAGCGCAGCCCGCCGGTGGCGAGCCCGGTCATCAGCAGGTGCAGCGCGGGCACCAGCCCCTGCCGCACGTAGACCATGGCGCCGAGCAGCGCGCCCGCGCCGATCCCGCGGCCGACCAGCCATGGGGCGGCGGCGAGCAGCACCACCAGCGGTCCCCAGCCGCCGATCGCGAGGCAGGCGCCGCGCAGCGCACCGGCCGTGCCGAGCGCGCGCTCCGCCCGGGACTGCGCCTCGACCGCGTCCGAGACCACGCCGCCCGCCCACCGGCCGGCGCCGGCCGCGGTCACGTCGCGGTGCGCGCGCAGCATCGGCTCCGCGGTCGCGGCCAGGTCCTCGTCCGCCCGCGCGTAGGACAGTTGCCGCGCGGCCAGGCGCGGCAGCAGCGCGGCGAACAGACCCAGACCGAGCAGCAGCGGTACGGCGACGAGCGCGGCCAGCACCGGCGCCAGCGCGACCAGCCCGGCGATCGCGGCGAGCAGGCTGAAGGCGAAGCCGCGCACGGTGGTGAGCAGCCCGGCGAGCGTGTCCCGGACCACCTCGACCTGGCGGGTCATCCGGGCCACGGCCGCGCGGTCCGGCCGGGCGGCGCCGCGCAGCGCGTCCGTCACCACCCAGCGCACCAGCCGGTCGCGGAACGGCTCCACCACGTCGCCGAGCCGCCGGTACGCACCCCGCGCCCCGAGCGCGCCGGCGCCCGCGGCCAGCGCGTAGCCGCCGAGCCAGGCCAGACCGGTGGTCACGTCGCCGGCCAGGAAGCCGTCGTCCAGCGCGCGGGCGGTGGCGTAGCCGCTGATCAGCGCGGGCGCGGTCTCGACCAGCGACCAGACGGCCAGGCCGGTGACCGCGCGCCGGTCCCGCCACAGCTCCCGGACGGTGTACCGGGTGGCGGCGCCCATCAGGTGCCGCCCGCCGAGAAGACCGCGCGATAGCCGGCGTCGCACCAGAGCTCGCGGTGCGGGGCGCAGCCGCGCAGCCGGCCACCGTCCAGCCAGGCGACCAGGTCGGCGCGCGCGGCCGTGGCCGGGCGGTGGGTGACCACGACGCGGGTGACGCCGGCCGCGTGCCGGGTCAGCGCCGCGCCGATCCGCGCCTCCGTCACACTATCCACACTGGACGAGGCGTCGTCGAGCACCAGCAGCCGGCCGCCGTGCAGCGCGCGGGCCAGCCCGAGCCGCTGCGCCTCGCCGCCGGACATCGGCGCGTCCGCGAGCGGGGTGTCGTATCCCCGGGGCAGCCGCCGGACGTAGTCGTCGATCGCGGCGACGCGCGCGGCCTCGGCCACGAACGCCGGGTCGCGGCCCATCGCGATCGCGTCGCCCACGGTACGGCCGGCCAGCGCGGGGCGCTCGAAGCCGTAGCCGACCGCGGCCGCGAGCGCGTCCCGGGCCAGCGCGGCCAGCGGCACGCCGTCGAGCCGTACCGTGCCCTCGTCCGGGTCGCGCAGCCGCCCGGCGACGGCCGCGAGCGTGGACTTGCCGGAGCCGGACCGGCCGACGACCGCGAGCGTGGCCCCGGCCGGCACGGTCAGCGTGATCCGGTCCAGCAGCGCGCGGCCGTCCGCGGCCCGGACCGTGACGCCCTCCAGCCGCAGCGTGCCGGGCACGACCGGCAGCCGGGAGGCGCCGGGGATCACCGGGAACCGGAACGCCGCGCGCGGCGGGTCCGGCAGCCCGAGGGTGCCGTACCCGCGCGGCCGTTCCGCGATGATCTCGGCGGCGCGGGCGGCCCCGCTGCGCGCGCGGACCAGGCGGTTGAGCGTGCCCAGGATCGCGCCGAGGCCGGCGCCGAGCGCCGCGTACTGCAGCGCCGCGGTCAGCTCGCCGGGCGTGATCCGGCCGGCGGCGAGCAGCACGCCGGCCACCGCGACCACGGCGATCTGGGTGAGCGGCGCGAGCAGCGCGGTACGACCGGCCGCGACCGCGAGCGCGGCCCAGGTGCCCCGGCCGTGCGTGCCCAGTTCGGGCAGCGGGCGCAGCACGCGGCGGATCTCGGTCTCCGCGGTGCCGGCCGACGCGATCGTGCGCGCGCCGGCCATCGCCTCGGCCAGCAGCGCCGCGATGGCGCCCTGGACGCGCTGGTAGCCGCGCGCGGACTCGGACGCGCTGACCACGAACCCGCGCAGCAGCGCGGTGAGCAGCAGCAGCCCGGCGACGAGCGCGACCGCGAGCCACGGGTCGATGAGCGCAAGCGCGATCAGGCTGCCGATCGGCGGCAGCACGGAGACGAGCCCGCCGACGGTGGCGCCGACCGCGGAGCCGGCGTCGGCGGCCTGAGCGCCGAGCCGGGAGACGAGGTCGCCGGCCGGGCGCCCGATCGGGTGCGGGAGCGCGAAGATCCGGGCGAGCAGCGCGTGGCGCAGGTGGGCGGTGGCCCGGGCGGTGCCGGTGGCGGTGGCCAGCCCGGCGAGCACGTCGGCCAGCGCGGCCGTGACGACCAGCGCGGCGGTGACGGCGATCCAGGAGCCGGGGTCGCGGGCCAGCACGGCGTCGACGGTGCGGCCGATCGCGGCGGGGATGAGCAGCGCGGCGACGGCGCCGGTGACCGACGCGACCGCCAGCACGACCGCGTGGCCGCCGGCCGCGCGCACGCAGCCGAGCAGGATGCGGTTCGTCATGCCACCACGCTCCGGCGGATATGGGCCCGCCCCGGCGCATGTACCGCGCCGGGGCAGGACCAGGTGTGGGTGGTGCGTGAGCCTAAGCTCGATGAGTCTTTTTCAACCTGGTTACCGGGTCAACGCCTCGCCCACACTGCCCGGGGTCGGGTGTACCGGGGTTGGGACCAGGTTGAAAAACACTCAGTTACAGGTGGTGACGCTCAGCGAGCTGTCGCCGCAGAGCAGCAGGCTGGCCTGGCTGCCGCCGCCACCGTCGGTGGAGTCCTCGATGTGCATGCCCTGGAGGTCGAGCAGCGTCATGCTCAACACCTTCTCTCTCTGTCGTTCTGACGGGTGACTGTTCCTTCTTCCGCGCGCCGGAAGTCTCATGCCGGTGCTCCGG
Source organism: Catenuloplanes atrovinosus (assembly GCF_031458235.1). Lineage (NCBI taxonomy): Bacteria > Bacillati > Actinomycetota > Actinomycetes > Micromonosporales > Micromonosporaceae > Catenuloplanes > Catenuloplanes atrovinosus. The sequence goes on from NZ_JAVDYB010000001.1 coordinate 5,092,067, forward strand.
CGGGTACGGCCGTGCGTGGCGCGGGCGCATCGGCGGTGGTGGTCGGTGCGAGCAGCGGCAGTGCCGTGCCCTCGGGGTCGCGGGCCATGGTGAGCGCGAGCAGCACGCCCGCGGACCCGGTGGCCACGTCGGTGGAGAGCCGCAGCAGCTGCTCGCCGGGGAAGGCCAGGTGGTCGCCGTACGGCAGCGCGTGCCAGACCAGCGCGCCGGCCTGCCGGGCGAGCTCCGGCGCGTCCGCGACGATGCCGGCGCCGACCCGCGAGGCGAGGTAGGCGACGATCCCGGCGCGCCCGGCGAACAGCCCGGACTGTGCGTAGAACGGGGACCGGGCCGCGCGGCTGATCGCGTCGGACGCGTCCCGGAACCGCTCCGAGGGCGCGTGCCGCAGGTAGCGGTCGAGCGCGATGCCGATGCCGGCGCTGCCGTGCGCGAGGTACGGCATGGTCCGCCAGCCCTCGTTCACGTGCATCGCGCCGTCGTCGGTGAGCACGCAGGCGTGCAGGTCCCGGTCGAGCGCGCGGGCGGCGAGGTCGAGCAGCGCCGGGTCGCGCGTGGTCTCGTACCGGCGCAGGAACAGCATCGCCGGGCCGCTCCAGCCGCGCGTCAGACCCGCGTGCGGGTGCGACCTGCCGCTGATGTCCGCGGGCGGCGGCGCCGCGTCGAGCCGGTCCGCCAGCAGCGAGACCACCTCGTCGGCGGCGGCCCGCTCGCCGAACCGGTCCAGGCTCAGGCCGACGCCGGCCAGGCCGCTGACCAGGTCGTGGTTCAGGTCGCGCCAGGGTTCGCCGAGGCAGATGTCCAGCAGGTCGCGGGCCTCGCCGGTGCGGCCGAGCGCGTCCAGCGCGAACGCCACGCCGTGCAGCCCGTCCCAGAGCCCGAGCCGGCTGCCGGACGGCGGTGGCGCGACCCGGTCGGCGAGCCACTGCTCGTGCTCCGGGAAGCGGCCCGCTCCGCAGGTGTGCAGCGTCCACAGGACGCCCGCGGCGCCGTATCCGAGGCTCAGCCCGCCGCTGCGGAACTGCTCGATGTCGCCGGGGAACAGCCGGTCCTCGCGGGTGGGCGTGGCGGTGGCCAGGATGCCGGTGGCGATCCGGTCGCGGTCCAGCGTGATCGGCGGGGCCGGTGGCGCGTCGTCGCCGCGGATGACCCGCACCGCGTCGTCGGTGTACTCGGCCGGGACCGGGAAACGGGACCGGATGATCGAGGCGAAGTGGGCGGCCTTCTCCGGCGCCAGGCGCAGCACCGCGGTGAGCGGCAGGAACAGCGCGAGTCGCAGGCAGGCCAGCGCGTACTCGTCGACCGCGAAGCCGGTCCGGTCGCGCGGCGCCGCGAACGCCTGGTTGCGCAGCGCCGGCCGGGCGTCCTCCGCGATGTCGCGGGCGGCCTCGAAGTCGAGCAGCGTGATCCGGTCGTCCGGGCCCACCATCACGTTGAACAGGTGCAGGTCGCCGTAGACGATGCCGCGCCGGTGGATCTCCCGGATCACGCGTTCCACCTGCGCGTGCACGTCGAGCGCCCAGTCCGTGAACGTGCGCAGGTCGTCGTCGGTCGCGTCCGGCCCGGTGAGCGGGTACCGGCGGACGAGCGCCTTGTTGAGCGGCTCGCCCTCGATGAAGTCCAGTGCGAGGAAGTCGTGGTCGCCGAGGCGGAACTCGTCGTGCACCCGGGCGACCCGCGGCACGTCGGCGAGCGCGCGGAGCATGTCGCGTTCCCGGCGCAGGCGGGTGACCGCGTCCGCACCGGTGGCGTCCAGCCCGGCGTGCGGGCGGGCCTCCTTGAGCACCACGCGGTCGCCGGTGCGCGTGTCCCGTCCGGTGTAGAGCCCGCCGCCGTTGGAGAAGTGCAGAACCTTCTCGATGGCGTACGGGACGGAGGCGACCTTCGCGGCGCCGCGCGCCTCGAGGTGCGGGCGCAGGAAGGCGGGCAGCTCGACCCACTCCGGGACGGTGAACACCGGGTCGCGGCGGTCGGGGACGAGCGTGCCGGTGGCGTTCGCGATCGCGGGGACCACCTTGCCGGAGTCGTCGAGGCAGTAGCGGGCCGCGAAGCCGCCGTACCGCACGTAGACCGGGCCGTCGCCGTATCGCAGGTCGGAGAGGATGTACGGGCCCTCCCGGCCGGCGAGCAGCGCGGACAGGTCGGCACAGACCTGCTCGAGCTCGGCGTCGTCGTGCGGGTAGACGGTGATGAACTTGCCGCTACTGCCCCGGCCGGCGTACTTGCTGTTGCGCATGAGGAGCATCTGCGGGCCGCGCAGGAACTTGAACCCGATCCCACGCGTGGTGCAGTAGTCCCAGACGATGGTGAGCACCTCGGCCGCGTCCTCGCGACGTGCGGAGATGTGCACCTTCCAACCCTGCGGGGGCAACGGGTCCTCGTCCGGGCCGACGACCGTCCAGTCCTGCTGCGGTGCGCGCTTCCAGCCGTCCGGGAGGATCAGGTCCTCGCCGTACTCGGTGGTGCGGGCCTTGGTGTTGGTGAGGGCGTCGTAGAAGAGCGGATCGACAGCGCAGTACGAGTCGTAACGCTCGTCCATCTCAACCCCCTCGGCCGTTCGGCTGTTGACATCGACCAGAGTGGCCTATCGACAGGGGGCTGCTGAAGTGCTGCCAGTCATGGGACACGTGCCTTATCTGCACGGGAAGTCATGACAAAACGCAGGTTTAAACGGGCCCGTTCTGGCAATGGACGCGGCCGCCCGCGCGCGGAGAATGTCGTACCCGTTGGATAGGTTCTGCGGCGTCGACGTTCTTTGACGAAAGGGTTCCCGATGCCGGCCGACACGACGTACCTCGAGCTCTCCGAGGACTCCGGGAGCGCGCACAAGTTCTATGAGGTGACCGTCGACGGCACGGACGTCACCATCCGCTATGGACGGATCGGGGACCACGGCCAGGTGAAGCGATCGTCGTTCACCACCGAGGACAAGGCGCGGGCGGAGGCGTCCAAGAAGATCGGCGAGAAGGTCCGCAAGGGATACGCACCGGCCGTGCCCGGCGGCCGCCAGAAGCGCTCCGTCACCCGGCGGCAGATCGTCAGCACCCGCTCCACCGCGCACGCCGCGCCGATCCTCTGGCGTTACGCGTCGGGCAGCGCCGCGTTCGGCATCTTCGTCGACGACGACGTGTGCATGGTGGGCAACGAGGCCGGCCTGGTCACCACGCTCGGCCACGACGCGCGGGTGCTGCGCCAGTTCCGCCTGCCGGACGGCGTGAAGTGCATCGTCGCCGACGACGGGTGGCTCTACGCGGGCTGCGACGACGGCAACGTCTACGACCTGTCCGGCAAGGTGCCGCGGCTGGCGTACCGGATCGCCCCCGAGATCGACATCTACTGGCTGGACATCCACGACGGCGTGCTCGGCGTCTCCGACGCGCGCGGCGGCATCTCCGCGATCGACCACGAGGACGAGTTCCTCTGGCAGCGCCCCGGCCGCGGCAGCTCCGCCTGGATGGTCCGGTGCGACGCCGACGCCGTGCACCAGGGCCACTCCGCGGGCGTGACCAGCTACGACTGGCGCACCGGCGCGGAGCTGTGGCACACCGACACCCGCGGCGCGGTGCTGTTCGGCTGGCAGGAACCCGGAAAGCTGTACGCGGGCACCTCTCAGCGGCAGGTCGTCGAGCTGGACAAGAACGGCGCACGCCACCGGACGTACCAGTGCGACGCCGCCGTCTTCTCCTGCGCCGCCTCCCCGGACGGCCGCTTCGTCTTCGCCGGCGACAGCTCGTCCTCCGTCTACTGCTTCGACAGCAGCGGCACCCGGCTGTGGAAGCTCGCCACCGGCTGCGGCTCGGCATACTCGATGCAGTACCACGACGAGCGCCTCTACATCGTCACCACCAACGGCACGCTGGCCTGCATCGACGCCAGCGAGGCCGCGATCAGCGCCGCGATGGGCGGCACGCTGCCGCAGGCGGTCGACGTCAAGGCGCCGCCCGCGATGCCCACGGTCGCGCCGTCCACCACGGTCGAGGTGGTGCACGACCCGGCCGACGCGGCCGGCGGCGTGGTGGTGGAGTGCGTGGAGGACGGCGGGCGCCTCCGCATCCGCGTCGTCTCCTCGGGCTACCACCAGAGCTGGCAGGTCCAGTTCCCGAAGGGCATCCGCGAGCCCGGCGCCCGCTACGTCGTCTCGGGCATCCGGGAGGCGGCGCGCGGCGGCTTCTACCGGGCGTACGGCGACATCCGCCGCCTGCGCTGACCGCCTGAGCGGCCCGCCGCGCGTTTCCGCGGCGGGCCGTGGGCCGCCGCTGCCTGCCACTCCCGGTCTCGTCCCTGGCGGGCTCCAGGTCCCGTCTCGGGCGCGCCCCGGGTCTCGCTCTGGCAGAGCTCCCAGTTTCGCCTCCGGCAGAGTTTCCAGTTTCGCCTCCGGCAGAGCTCCCGGTTTCGCCTCCGGCAGAGCTCCCGGTTTCGCCTCCGGCAGAGCTGCCGGTCTCGCCACTGGCGGGCTCCCCGGCGCGGTCGGGCCCACCGGCTCGGGCGAGGGCTACCGCGCCCGGACGCGGAACGGCCGCCGCCGTGCCCGGGGCACGTGCGACGGCCGTGGTGCGGTCGTTCCTTCGGTCAGGCGTTGGCGTTCTTCTCGTCGGCGAGCTGCCGCGCCTGGACCGGCCAGTTGGGGACGCTGGCGGTGGCGCGGATGCCGGCGGCGGTCAGCGCCGCGCGGACACCGGCCTCACCGGCGGCGGCCAGCTCGGCGTAGGTGGTGATCCCGGCGGCCTGCAACGCCTGCGCGGACTTCGGGCCGAGACCCGAGATCTTCGTCAGGTTGTCGACCGACGCGGCGGCGGGCGCGGCCGGCGCGACCACGGGCTCCGGATCCGCGGCGACGATCGGCTCCGGCGCGGTCGCCGTGGTCTCCCCCACCGGCGTGGTGATGGCGGGCTCCGCGACCGCCGTGGTGATCGCGGGTTCCGCGACGGGCGCGGGTTCCGCCGCCGCGGGCGTCGCCGGCGCCTTGGTGATGGCCGGCTCAGCGACCGGCTCGGGCGAGGTGGTCGGCTCGGCAGCCGCCGGTGTCGCGGCCGAGGCCGCCTTCGCGGCCGAGGCCGCCTTCGCGGCCGAGGCCGCCTTCGCGGCCGAGGCCGCCTTCGCGGCCGAGGCCGCCTTCGCGGCCGAGGCCGCCTTCGCGGCGGGAGTCGCCTTCGTAGCGGGGGCGGCCTTCTTCGCCGGGGTGGCCCGCTTGGCCGGCGCGGCCTTCTTCGCGGCGGTGGTCTTCCTCGGCGCGGGCGCCGCCACCAGCGCGGTGTCCGCAACCGGCGCCGCCTCCGCAACCGGCGCGGTGTCCGCAACCGGCGCCGTCTCCGCAACCGGCGCGGTCTCCGCAACCGGCGCGGTCTCCGCAACCGGCGCGGTCTCCGTGGTGGCGGCCGGAGCCTTGACCGCGGTGGTCTCAGCCGACGTGACCTCCTGCGCCGCCGCCGTCTCGTCCTGCACGACCGCCGCCGTCGCATCCCGCGCGGGCGCCGACTCGCCGGACGTCGCCGGGGTGACGACCGGCGTCGTCCCGGCCGACGTAGGTGCCGGCTCCCCGGCCACCGCCGCCGTATCGGCCACAGTGGTCTCCGCCGGCGTCGGCGCGGCCTTCTCCGGCGCGACCGTCGCACCGTCCGCCGCGGTCGAGGTGGCAGCGGCGGAGTCGGACGACGTGCTCGATGCCGCTGCGCCGGTCTCGCCGGACGACGCGCCCTTCACGGCGGCGTCGGTGTCGGACGACGACGTCTTGGCCGGCTCCACCGCGAGCGACGGCGTCGCCACCTCGGTCGCCGGGTCGGCGACGGACGCGGCGTCGGCGGCCGGCGCCGCCGTCTCACCCGTCGCGGTCTCGCCGGACGACGCGGCCGCGGGCGTCGTCTTCGCCCCCGCGGCCGAGGCCTCGACCGAGGCGGCCGACGACTCCGCCTCGGGCGTCGACGCCGGGTCCGGCGTGACGACGACCGAATCCGGGGTATCTGAAGAATGCGGCTTGGCGACGGTGGGCGCGGCGCCGGAGCCCGAAGGCTTGCGGAGCCGGCCCATCAGCCACCAGCCGACGAGAATGCCCACGATCGCCAGGGCAATGATGATGGGAATGTTCCGCATGAAAAGCCTCCCGATATACGGAGGCGGCATTGTAGCAACGCTTCCACCACACTCGTTCACGCAGAGCCCTCGGCGTCCCACGCAGCCCTGACCAGGCCATGCGCGGGCGACGGGACGGGAAACGCGACGGAAACACGACTCCGTACCGTGACCGCTCGCATTCATGGTGTTCGGCGCCACGCGTACCCGGCCGGTCAGCCGATCCGGACCACGCGCGCCCACGGTGGCGTCTCCACCCATCGCCGCGCCGGCCTGGAGAACAGGCCGATCACGGTGCGCGCGGCCGGCCGGGTGGACGGCCACGGCGTCTGTCCGTCGGTGAGCGTCACGATCACGTCCGGCCGCCGTTTCAGCGCGGCGGCGAAGCCCTCGCGCAGGTCCGTACCGCCGCCGCCGACCAGCGGGATGTCCTCCTCCCGGCACAGCCGGCCCACCGCGCTCACGGCCGCGTCGCAGGACATCACGGTGACCAGGTCGCGCCGGCCGCCGAGCGCGCGCCCGATCGCGGCCACCTCCAGCAGCGCGCTGCCCAGTTCGTGGTCCGCGACCGAGCCGGACGTGTCGACGACCACGCACACGGTCGGCGGGCGGCGGCGCAGCGCGGGCAGCACCACGCCCGGCACGCCCGCGGCGCGGCGGGCCGGCCGCTGGTACGTGTAGTCCTCCCCCACGCCCGCCGTGGTGGCCGCGGACCGGACCGCGGCGCCGAGCAGGTCCCGCCACGGCTGCGGCGGGTGGACCACCCGCTCGGCCCAGCGCCGCCAGCCGTCCGGCGCCTCGCCGGGCGTGCCCACCAGGCCGCGCGCCACCCGGAACCGGATCGCCTCCCGTTCCGCCGCGGTCAGCCCGTGGGCGCCGGCCGCCCCGAGTTCCCACGCGCGGTCGCGGCCGTCCGCGCCGCCGCCGCAGTCGAGCCAGGCGTGCGCCTGGGTGCGCGGGCCGAGCGTGAACCGGCCGAGGTACCACTCCATCACCTGCCCCGGCTCCAGGCCGAGCGAGCTGGGGAGCACCGCGTCGGCCGGCGCGGGGAGGCGCTCGTCGTACACGTCATCGTTGATCTCCGCGTCCGCCGCGATGTTCATCCGCAGCCGCTCGCCCGGTCCGTCCACGCCGTGCCGGCGCGCGTAGTCGTCGCCCCGCCCGGGATGGTCGCGCAGCAGGTGGGACACCTCGTGCACCCACACGCCGGCCAGGTCCACCAGCGACCGCCGGGCCACGAACGCGGGCGACACGTAGCACCGCCAGTACCGGTCCACGCCCATCGTCGGCACCGACCGCGACTCGACCACGCGCAGCGCGAACAGCGCGGTGGCCAGGTAGGGCCGCTCCCGGGCGGCGAGCAGCCGGGCCGCGTACAGCTTGTCGTAGTCCATCAGGCCGCACCCGCCCGGCGGGAGAGCGCGACCGTGCCGGCCAGCCGGTCGATCAGCGCGGGCACGTCCCAGTCCGCGCGGCGCAGCGCGGCCAGCGCGGTCGCCGGCACCACCACCAGGTCCGGCGGCCCGGTCTCGGCCGCGCGGGCCAGCACCGCCCAGGCCGCGTCCCACCGGACGCGCGACGGCCGGTCCGCGAGCGCCGCGACCACGCCGTCCAGCACGGCCTGGCGCAGGTCGCCGCGCTCCGGCAGCGGCGCGTGCTCCGGGTCGGCGAGCACCGCCTCCGGGTCCGGCAGGTCGAGCCGGTCCAGCCCCGCCAGCAGTTCCAGTCCCGGTCCGTCGCCGACCGCGCCGCGTACCAGCATGGACAGCACGTCCCGCGAGGTGCCCGCGGCCCGCGCGAAGGCGACCAGCCGCAGCGTCATCTCCCAGCTCCGCGGCGACGGCCACGCGCCGCCGCGCACCTGCTCGGACCCGGGCAGCCGGTGCACCAGCCCCGGCCGCGCGGTGAGGAACGTGCTCAGCGCGCGCCGCGCGTACGCCAACGCCTCCGGCAACCGCTCCGGATCCAGCCTCGGCAGCGTCGCCCGCGGCCAGACACCACCGAGCCCGCGCGCCACCACCTGCGTATCGTGTGTCCACTGGAGATGGACGAACCGGTTCGCCAGCGGTGGGCTCAGCTCCCAGCCGTCCGCCGCCGACCCGCGGGGGTTCGCCGCCGCCACGATCCGCACGCCGGCCGGCAGCGTCAGCGCGCCCACCCGCCGCTCCAGCACCACCCGCAGCAGCGCCGCCTGCACCGCCGGCGGCGCCGTCGACAGCTCGTCCAGGAACAGCAGTCCCTTCCCGTCCCGTACCAGCCGCACCGCCCAGTCCGGCGGCGCCATCGCCACGCCGCGCACCGCCGGATCGTCCCCCACCACCGGCAGCCCCGCGAAGTCCGACGGCTCGTGCACACTGGCGATCACCGTCGTCAACGGCAGCCCCAGATCCGCTGCCAGCTGCATCAGCCCCGCGGTCTTCCCGATCCCCGGCTCCCCCCACAGCAACACCGGCAGATCCGCCGCCACCGCCAGCGCCAGCGCATCCAGCTGATCATCCCGCCGCGGCTCCGTCTCGGTCCGCTTCAACAGGCCCAGCAGCTCATCCGCCACCCCGAGCCGCACACCATCACTCACCAAAGCCATCACCTTCGTTTCTCTAAGATCGAATTCATCCATCGGACGCACCCGCGCCCTCCCTCGGCCCGACGCACGTTTTCGGCCGCCGGGGCGCGTGCGGTCAGTTGTTCCGCGCGGCCGGCCAGCACCCGGCATCTCGCCATGCATCGCGACCGGACACAGCCTCGGATCGCCACCTCATGACCTGCCGACGGCCTTGAGACACCCGCACCGGCCGGGCAGAGCACCTCACTGCGCAACCCACCCGGCGGTCCCGTCCCGTGCCCGAAATTCCGGACATGGCGGTCCGCCACAGCACCCACCCGCGGACCCTTTGCTCTGCTTACCGCCGGTCGCACCGGCCGCACCGGACGCGGGTAAGCAGGGCAGAGGCACCGAACACCGACCGCGCTCCGCCGCCTCCGCTCTGCTCACCGCCGCATCGCACCGACCGGCAGCGGTCCACCAAGCGTGCGGGTAAGCAGAGCAAAGGCACTGGAAACCGGCTGTCCCCGGCACCGGCTCGCATTCCGCCGCACGCCGCCAACCGGTGCCGGGCCGCGTCACGCAGGGGCGTAAGCAGAGCGAAGGCCGCCGGAGCACCCCGGGTCGAGCGGCCGGCGGTGGACCCGCCCGGGGACGGGTGCCGGCCGGCGGCGCGGGCCGTGGTGGTCAGCGGCGTCTTCGTGGTCGGGGGCGGCGGGACCGTCCGGGGTCGCGGTGGGCGAAGGGGTCGGAGCGTGGGGCGCGCTGGTGGGCCGGGTCATGGGTGGGGCCGGTGGGGGTGAGGCCGGCGCGGTACATGCCGTAGACGAGGCGCTGGTGTGCGGCGGCCCGCAGTTCGTGGCGGAGCGGGCCGTCGCGCAGGGTGGCGGCCGGGCCGAGCAGGGACTCGACCGTGCGCAGTGCGCCCTCGGTGTCGCCGTGGTCCAGGCGGGCACGCACGTCGTCCAGGGTGGCGGGGTGCCGGTGCAACTCGTCGATGACGCGCAGGCAGGGCAGCGGCGTGCCGGTCAGCGCGGCCAGCAGTTCCTCGCGCCTGATCTCGGCCGGGTCGTGGTCGAGCGGCCGGAGCACTCCGTCCACCACCCCGATCCGGTGGTCGGCGTCGCGGCAGCGCACCGTGCGTACCGTCGGCGGCGGGGTGGGGGCCGGGACGGGACCGGTGGTGCGCCGGCCGGGCGCCAGGGCGGCGGCGACCAGCGGATGCAGCTCGTCCGGCGTGATCATGCCAGCGCGCAGCAGCGTGAGGTCGGGCGGCTGCCAGACCGCCGCGTCCGGCAGCACCGGCAGACCACGCCCGCGCGCCGGGACCAGCACCGGCGGCGCGTCGCCCGGGATGCGCAGCACCAGGTGCTCGTGCGCACCCAGCCGGATCGCCACGGCGCCGCCCCGGGCCCGCGGCAGCAGGGCCGCCTCGGCCACCCAGCGGTCGACCGCGCACCCGCGCTCCCGCAGCCGGTCGAGCCGCACCGGATCGCCGGGCGGAACCGGCGGCCCGGCATCGCGGCCGGGCGCGGCCGTCCCCGGAAGGCCGGCGCGGGACCGCAGTTCCGGGGCGCGCCGGGCGTCCCAGAGGTGGCGGTGCAGGTCGAGGCGGAAGCGGGGATGTGGATGCCGCCCCTCGCCGGGCCGGGCGGACCACAGCGCGAGGCTGATCCGCTGCCCCGCGTCCGCCCAGGCCGGTGCCGTGCGCACCACCAGCCACAGTGGGCCGTCGGCGGCGGCGTAGCGGGCCAGGCCGACGGTCAGCGCGGGGCGGAGCAGGCCGTCCGGGGCGACCCGGGGCAGGTGCCAGCGCAGCAGGTCGGGGGCGAGGTGCCGAAGGTCGGACCGGAGTTCGGCGGCGAGCGCGGTGCCGTGGGTACGCGCGACGGCGCGCACGTTCAGGTCGACCTCGACGCGGGCCGCCGCGCAGGCGCCCGCCCAGTCACCGGCGCGGCGACGCGCGTCGGCAGACTCGATCATGGAGGGCGGCACCGCGTACGCGCGGATGTGCCGCCAGAGGCGGAGGCGTGAGTCCGTGTTCACGGCCGGGGAGCGCATCAGCACTCACCTTCGGTGAAACGGGCCCCCAATCTGCGAAGAGTAGGAGTCTTCATCGTCGCGAACCGTACCACGGCGGCCGGCCGGCGCGCGCCCGCCACGTCGGCCGGCCGGCCACCGCGAGAGGGACACCTTACCGTCCACAGTGCACGGCGCTCGCACCGTACCGACGCATTCCGCTCTTGGTAGTTGATGCGGCACACTCGGTGAATGCCCTACCTCGACGTGCTCGCACCGTCGTTCAGCTTCACCTCGCCGGAGACGCTCGCGGCGCAGGACGCGGGCTGGTACGCGGACAGCCCGATCGGCCCGGTCGTGCTCCGCTACGCGGAGGCCAACGACCTGCTCCGGGACAAGCGCTTCGACCACGGCGGGGAGGGCTACCTGCTGCGCAACGGCGTGACCGGCGGGCCGATCCACGACTGGTACGTCCCGATGATCGTCAACCATGACGGCCCGGACCACCGGCGGCTGCGCGGCCTGGTCGGGCGCGCGTTCACGCCGCGGATGGTGGAGTCGCTGCGGCCGTTCATCCGCGCCCGGGCCGAGCGGCTCGCGGACGAGATGACGGGCGCGGACGGTGTCGAGTTCGTCGACGCGTTCGCGGACCGGCTGCCGCTGGCCGTGATGTGCGAGCTGCTCGGCGTGCCCGCCGCGGACTACGACGTGTTCAGCCGGTGGTCCTCCGACATCGGCCTGGTGTTCGGCCTGGCCAACGGCGGGGACACGGTCGCGCGGGTGGAGCGCGCGGTGGCCGGCCTGGACGGCTACGTGGACGAGCTGATGGACCGCAAGGCCGCGGCGCCGGGCGAGGACGTGATCTCCGTGCTGCTCGCGGCCATGGCCGAGGACGGCACGGCCAGCCGCGACGAGGTGCGCAACCTGCTGGTCACGCTCGTGTTCGCGGCCCACGACAACACCCGGCACCAGTTCTCCAACTGCATCGTCACGTTCGCGGAGCACCCGGCGCAGTGGACCCTGCTGCGCGACGATCCGTCGCTGGCCGGCCGGGCGGTGGAGGAGTGCATGCGCTGGCGCCCTTCGGCGGGCAACCTGTTCCGCCGCGCCGCGGTCGACCTGACGTTCCACGGCGTGGACATGCCGGCCGGCACGTTCGTGACCGCGGCCGTGCTCACCGCGCAGCGCGACCCGCGGGCGTACCCCGGCGGCCGGGTCTTCGACATCACGGCCACGCGCGAGGCGCCGCTGCTCCAGTTCGGCGCGGGCCCGCACTACTGCCTGGGTGCCGCGCTGGCCCGCACCGAACTGCTCGAGGCGCTGCCCGTGCTGGTGAGCCGCTTCGGCCCGCCCGAGCTGCCGCCGGAGCCGCTGGACTGGCGCCCGCCGCTCGGCACCCAGGGCCCGGAGTCGCTGCCGATCCGCTTCGCGAGCGCGCCGGCCTGACCGCGGCGCTCAGCGTACGCGCGAGGTGAAGACCGTGCCGGCGGCGATGCCGAGCTGGCACGCGTTGCCGAACGTGCGGCGGTCGTTGACCGCGCGCGTGCCCCAGTAACCGGTCGCGGCCGCGGTCACCGGGCGGTAGTCGGCGGTGCAGAGCACGCCGTCGCGCGGCGGCAGGTTGAAGACGTTGCCGCCGACCTTCTGGAGCGCGGTGCAGGCGGCGGCCGCGGACGGGTGGTTGCCGCCGGCGGGACCGCAGGTCAGCGTGAGCGGCGGCGCGGCACGGCGGGCCGTGTCGTCCGTGATCACGGTGAGCGTGAGCCGCGCGTACGGCCGGGTGGCCGCGCTGCTGCCGGGCCGTCCGCCGGGCTGGTGGGGCGCGGCGGGGGCGGCGCCGGGCAGCAGTGCGACCGTGGCGGCCGTGGCCAGGGCGGCGGCCGCGAGGTGGCGGATCATGACAACTCCCGAGGTGAGACGCGGACGAACAGGTCCGGTCTACTCCCCGGCCGGGGGCATGTCCGCTAAACCGGGCAAACTAGTACGTTGTGTCCGCCATCTTCACCCGTCCGGCCACCGCCGTCACGCGGGAGGGATGTTGTGATTCGCCCGGAAGAGGTTCCCCGGGTCGTACACCTGCTTGATCTTCGAGAGGCGGTCGTAGATCTCATCGCCGTAGGCGGCGCGCACCTCCGCCGGCGTGGCGCCCTCGTCCACGGCGGACAGGAAGTTGGCCATCTGGCGGCCGTGCGCCCACGGCGACACCGCGTCCAGCACGCGGCCCAGGTAGCCGCGCAGCTGCGGCAGCGCCTCCGGGCCGCCCACGCCGAAGCCGAACAGCACGAACGGCATGCCGCGGGTGGCGACCGCGTTCGGCGGCTCCGGCCGGCGGTCCAGCGCGCCGCCGAGCGCGCGCAGCTCCACGCTGACCAGCGGGCAGCCGGTGCCGGGGCCGACCAGCGCGAGCAGCGCGTCGACCGCCTCGGCGGGCAGGTCGCGCAGGCCGGTCGTGCGGTCCACGTACGGCAGCGGGCCCGGCGGGTCGGTGTGGATCAGGCCGACCTCCGCGTACGGCCGGTCGCGCACGCCGTCGACCAGGATCGGCGCCGCCCCGCGCATCGGCGCGAACACCCGCTCGCCCTCCGCCGCGTCACCGATGAACGCGAACCGCAGCGCCACCACGAACGCGCCGCGCAGCGGCTCGGGCAGCGCCGGGTCCGGGGGCAGCCGCTGCACGGCCACGGACGTGGTCGCGGACTCCGGCAGCGCGGGCGCCCAGGTGCGCCACGCGTGCAGCAGCGTGGGCGCGTGCTCGCCGGCCACGAAGACCGCGCCGCCGTAGAACCGGGTCACCGGGAACAGCTCCACCTCCAGCGCGGTGACCACGCCGAAGTTGCCCTTGCCGCCGCGGACCGCGAAGAACAGGTCCGGGTCGGAGTCCGCGGTGACGCGCCGGGCGTTGCCGTCCGCGGTGACGATCTCGACGGAGCGCACCGTGTCCGCGCCGTAGCCGTACAGCCGGCCGAGCGTCGGGCTGTGGCCGCCGCCGAGCAGGTATCCGGTGGCGCCGACGTGCGGCGCGGAGCCGTTCACCGGGGCCAGGCCGGCCGGCGTGGTGACGGCCAGCACCTCGGACCAGAGCGCGCCGCCGCCGATCCGCGCGGTGCGCGCGTCCACGTCGACCGTCACCCGGTTGAGCCGGCGCAGGTTGATCAGGACGGCGCCGTCCGCGCCGCGCACCTGGTGACCGGTGGTGAGCGTGGCGACCGGCAGGCCGTGCTCGCCCGCGAACCGGATCGCGGCCGCGACGTCCCGGCCGCTGGCGGCACCGACGACCACGGCCGGGCGCATCGGCGTGTACGGGTTGTAGGTCGCGCACTCCTCGTCGAAGCCCGCGTCGCCGGGCGCGGCGACCAGCCCCGTGACGGTGGCCGCCAGCGCCGCCACCGCCGCCTCGTCGATGCCGTGTTCACTCACAGGTGGTGCCTCTCTGCCGATGCGAGCCCGGTGCACAGTGCGATACGTCGCTGCTCGGGCACCAGTTCATCGACTGCTCATCCGGCCACCCGCTACCGTGTGCCGATGACGATCGCGCCTACCACGCGGACCGCCCGGCTGGCCGAGCTCGGTGACTTCCTCCGGCGGCGGCGGGACGCGCTGACGCCGCGCGAGGCCGGGCTGCCGGACGGTGGGCGGCGGCGTGCGCCCGGGCTGCGGCGGGACGAGGTGGCCGCGCTGGCGCACCTGTCCGTGACCTACTACGAGCGGCTGGAGCAGGGGCGCGGCCCGCACCCGTCGGCCGCCACGCTGTCCGCGCTGTGCGGCGCGCTGCGGCTCACCGGCGATCGCCGCGAGCACCTGTTCCGGCTGGCCGGGCAGGCGGCGCCGCCGTGCCCGGACCCGGACGGCACGCCGGACCCCGGCCTGCTCTCGTTACTGCACGCGAACCCGCTCACGCCCGGCTACCTCTCCGACGACCTCGGCACCGTGCTCGCGCAGAACACGCTCAACGTCGCGCTGTTCGGCACGTTCACCGGCCTGCCCGGCTGGGCGGGGAACCTGGTCTGGCGCTGGTTCACCTCGCCGGCCTGGCGGGAGCTGCTGGAGCCGGGACAGGACCACGCGGAGACCGCCCGGGCGTACGTGACGGACCTGCGGGCCGTGGCGGCGCAGCGCGGGCACGACGAGGCCGCGGTCGCGATCGTCACCGACCTGCGCGCGGCCAGCGCGGAGTTCGCCCGGATGTGGGACGAGCACGACGTGTCCGCGCTGCACTGCTCCGCGAAGCGGGTGAACGGCCTGCACCTGGACTGCGTGGTGGTCACCAGCCCGCACTCCCGCCAGCGGCTGTTGCTGCTGCACCCCGTGCCCGGCACCGGCACGGAGCAGCGGCTCGCCGCGCTAGCCACGTCCTAGTGGTGCGTGGTTGCGCCGGGCGCGCGTTCCTAGCGTGTCCGGCGTGAGTGACAACCACCTGAACCCGATCGTCCTCGTCCCCGGCTTCTGGCACGGCCCCTGGGCCTGGAGCCCGGTCACCGAGCGGCTCGCCCGCCGGGGCGTACCCTCGCTGGCCGTTGATCTCGATGGCGGCGGCCTGCGGAGCGGGTCGCCGGCCGCGCGGTGGGCGCGCCCGTTCGACCCGGCCGCGTTCGCGACCGCGCCGTCGCCCGTCGCGGACGTGACCGCCACCTCGGCCGCGGAGACGCTGATCGCCCAGTTGCGCGGCCTCGGCCGGCCCGCCGTGGTGGTCGCGCACAGCATGGCCGGCATCGTCGCCACGCGCGCGGCCGAACTGGCGCCGGAGCTGTTCGCGGAGCTGGTCTACGTGGCCGGGTACGCACCGGTGGCGGGCATGCCGGGCGCGGCGTACGTCGCCGAGCCGGAGAACGCCGGCTTCCGGATCGGCGCGCTGCTGGCCGCGGACCCGGCGGTGACCGGCGCGCTGCGCATCGACCCGGCGGACCCGGACCGGCGCGCCGCGATCCGCGACTGCTTCTACCACGACGTGGACGCCGCGACCGCGGACGCGGCGATCGCGCTGCTCAGCACGGACGGCGGCTTCGGCATCGCGGGCGAGGCGTTCCCGGTGACGCCGGAGCGGTACGGCCGGGTGCCGCACACCTACGTGCTCTGCACCGAGGACCGGGTGGTCCCGCCCGCGCTGCAGCACCGGTTCGCCCGCGAGATCGACGCGGTCTCCGCCCGCCCGGCCACCGTGGTCGAGCTGAGCACGTCGCACTCGCCGTTCCTGTCCGCGCCGGACGCGCTGACCGACGCGCTCGTGGCCGCCCACGACCGCGCCACCGTCCACCATGGCTGATCACCGGCCGTTCCGGCGCACCCCGGGGGCCGCGGCTGGTTAGGATCAACGCGTGCAGTTGGAGGACATCGCCGCCCGGCTCGGGGTGCCGTTCGAGGACGTGGAGCGCGTGCACCGGCTCGCCGGCGACCTGCCGTCGGCCCCGCTGCCCGCCAAGGCCGACGCGCCCGCGCTCCTCGACCGGCTCGCGGTCCGGCCGGACGACGCCGCCGAGATCATGGCGGGCTGGCCGGACCCCGGCTCCCCGCTGTGGACCGAGGAGCTGCGCTGGCTGCTCGACCGCTCGATCGCGCTGGTCCGCGCGGACCTCGGCGGCCACGGCTGGCTGCTCCCCGGCCCGGAGCTGCCCCGCGACCGCGGCCCCGCCTGGCTCCACCTGTACGTGTACGCGTATCTGGCACTGACCGGCGTGGTGCTGGCGTACCACCGGGAGCGCGGCATCCCCGAGACCGTGTCCTGGGCGACGCTGGCGGACCTGGGCCGCAACCTGGCGATCGACCGGCGGATGCACCGCGAGGGCTGGCCGGTCATGCAGGCCTGGCTGACGCTGCACGCCCGCGGCGGCCTCTACGAGCTGGGCCGGTTGCAGTACCAGCGCGGCGGCACCGCACTCGACCTGCACATCCCCGAGTCCGGCCCGCTGACGCCGGACGCGGTCTCGGCCTCGCTCGACCGGGCCCGCGCGTTCTTCCCGCGCCACTTCCCGGACGAGCCCTACACCGCGTTCGCCTGCGGCTCCTGGCTGCTCGACCCGCAGCTCCTGGAGTACCTGCCGGAGGACTCCAACATCATCGCCTTCCAGCGCCGGTTCGCGCTGGAGCCGTACGAGGAGCCCGAGGGCCTGGACGCGGACGTGGAGGTGCTGCGCTTCGTGTTCCGCACCCTGAACACGCCGCTCGACCGGCTGCCGCGCGACACCGTGCTGCAACGCGCGATCGTCGACCACCTGAGGTCCGGCCGTCACTGGTACATCCGCCGCGGCCGCTTCCCCGTCCAGCCCGAATCCGGCCCGGCCCGGCCGCCGCGGACCGGCCGGTCCTGATTCTCGCCCGGTCGTTTCCCGCCGGGAACCCGCACGATTCGTATTCGGATCACCGCGAGAACGGCATGCTCCGGAAGAGACCGACATTGCTACCGCATCCGCAGATACTCCTTCGGTAATGCGATGGGGGAACGCCAGCGAATGCGTCGGCGACCGGTTATCGATAGAGAGTTCTCGCCGATTCGGCATATCGAGCGGAAGACTCGGGAAGGTATGCCGAGCCCGCGCTGGACCGCGTCGCCGACACTCTCCGGAAAAACCGGTCCTCCCCGCCGCGAGTCGATCGTGCAGCGCAGTTGCGGAAGCTACCGTCCGAGGCCGATTCCGGCGGTCCGAAAAGCGGTCTGGCACGCCGCCAGGTCGAGGCCGGAGTAGGCAAGAAAGAGAATCCCCGACACGGCGGCGCTCGTCGTGAAGCGCAGGTATTCGCGGGCCGCGGCCACCAGCCGCACGGCGATCTCCCGCCGGTCCCCGCCCGCGCCACCCGTGCCCAGCAGCGGGAACAGGACCGTGAGATCCCGTTCTTTCAGCTCCTCCACCCGCCGCATGACGGCGGGGACACAGCGGCCGATGTCGCTGATCGGCCGTGAACCCAACCCCGGCTCGGCCGACACGGCGGCCGCGTGCGCGATGTAGCGGACGTTGTTGCGCACGGCCAGTTCGCCTGAACCGGTGACGATCACGGAACCGGCCGGCACCGGACGCCGCCCGGCCACCTTCGCGTCCAGTTCGTCCGCGATCACGTCGTCCACGATTCGCCCCAGATCGTCGTGCCGAGCGCCCAGATACCGAATGACGGCGGACACCGAGAAGTCGATGAACCGGGCCATCATCATCTCGGTGTTCTCCGAGTTGACCCAGACCTCGGCACACCGGACATCGCAGATGTCCCCGGTGACGACGCCGACCGTACGGGTCCGGCCGTCCACGTCGGAGACCACTTCCTGCGTGAATATCCGCTGCTCGGGCAGCTTTCCCGGGTGGATTCCACCGTTGCCGCCCCGGCTTCGCGCGGCCCACAGCCTCGCGTGCTCCCGGCGCCATCGATTCAGCAGTTCGCTACGAAGTTCGGAGTCCTGACCGTGCGTGGCGGCCAGGCACACGCCCACTATCGCCCTGACGATCTCCCAGCGCGGCGGCGCGACGATCCGCCCGTTGAGGATCTCGAACAGTCGCGCACGGCCCACCGGGATGTCGTTGTGCGCCGCCAGATACGCCTTGGTGAGTCCGGCCTCCTCGCGCAGCAGGTCAAGGCGTCGACAAAAGTCACCTAAAGTATCGGCGCCAGCACTTTCGGCACCGCCGGTCGAGATCATTCCGTCTCCCCCCATCCGGAGACCGGACGAAACCAGACGGGCCTTGAGCAGGCCGCACGTCAAGGAAACGTCCGTCTTGGTCCAGATTTATTGCATGCGCGCAGCGGATCGCGCCACTGTCTCTAGCGACTCTCCGCGATGGATCAATACGCGCCTCAGCCGGAGCGCGTACGTGTATCAACCTCGAGGCGACAGCACAAGCCTAGTGGACGAGCAAGCCGGACTCGCATGAATGAACGGCCGATATCCGCATCCGGAAAGACCTGCGCGAGCGGGCCGATGGGGGGAACGCGATGACCATCATCCTAGATCAATCAAATTCACATCATGATGATCAATTCTACGAACGCTCTCCGATGCGCACAGTCGATCAATTGATGTGCGCCGCCGCGCACAACGTCGATAGATTCGCCGGGTACGTCACATTCATGCTGCTCCACCGTCTCCAGGCGGGATCGCCGTCCTGCGCCGACGATCCTGTGGCGCTGCTGCGGCACGCCGTGCGGGCCGACCGGCTGCGCGTCGCACGGGACATCGCGCTGGCCGTCCTGGTCGTCGTGACGATGGGTGTGGACGTGGCCATGATGACGACTCGGTCCGGCGTCCACGTCGCGACGGCGACGACCCTGATCGTCGCCGGGATCGTCACCGGCCGCCGGGCCATGTGGCTCGGCGTAACCGCCTGCTGCTCCTGGGCCTGGCGGAATCGAGGGCATCCCCGAAGCGGCTTCGCCGTGGCCCTGGCCGGGGTCGGCCTCATCTCGCTCACCGTCGTCGCCTGGGAGGTGCAGGCCTGGCGCTACCTCGTGCCCCCGGCCGCCGCGCTGCTCACCGGCTACGTGATCGTGGCCGCGGAACGGATGATCGCGCATGGCCGGGCCGCCGCGATCCTCGCGCCGGGCGCGCCGCCGCCCGGTGAACTCGCGCCGCCGCTGCCCGCCAAGCTCGAAACGCGCATCGCCCGGCTGGCGACGATGAACGTCGTGGTCTACGCGCAGTCGCGCGCCCCGGCGCCGTTCGTCGGCAGCGGCATGCCGGTCCGGCCCTGGAACCTCGCCTTCGACGTGCGTCGCGGCGCGGACGACGGCAACAACGGGGAGAAAATCTTCAAACAGTTCGATCTGGCCGCCTTCCACCGCTGCCTGGAGGAGTCGTTCGACATCGAGTGCCGGATGGAGAGCACGACCGCACGGCAGCTGACCACCGGGCACCGGCTGTACGTGGACGGCCGGCACGTCCACCGGATGCCGGACCTGTCGCCGGAACGGGCCTCGATGCCGATCGACACCGTGGATTGGGCATATCTGAGCGACGAACTGCGCCATCCGGAGCGAGCCGGCAGCCGTCGCGTCTATTTCTACATCCAGGAGTCGTGCCGGGGCGGGGAGCTGGTCGTCGCCATCTATCTGCGCGCGACGCTGACCGGTGGCAAGCTGTCGATCGAGATCGTGCCCCAGGTCATCCCGCCGTTGCACCCGAACTTCAAATCGGCGGCCGGGCAGGTGAGCGTCCGCCGGTGGAACCGCGTCGTCGACTCGCTCCGCTTCGCCGTGTTCCGGGCGCCGTCGGCGATCGTGGACAGCGTCGGCGCCTGCGCCGTCCGTCTCGGCCGGGCGGCGGCCTACCGGAGTCGCCGGGTCACCCGGCGGCTCGCCGAGCGGCTGGGCCGGACGGGAGACGTCGGCGCCACCATGTCGATCCGCGAAGGCGTGGCC
Source organism: Catenuloplanes atrovinosus (assembly GCF_031458235.1). Lineage (NCBI taxonomy): Bacteria > Bacillati > Actinomycetota > Actinomycetes > Micromonosporales > Micromonosporaceae > Catenuloplanes > Catenuloplanes atrovinosus. Next base: position 5,112,024 of record NZ_JAVDYB010000001.1, read on the forward strand.
TGGACCAGCCCGGACGACTTCGACCACTTCGTGGTCAACGACCTCATCCAGATCAACGAGCACCTTCAGGAACGGCTCATCGCCACGGTCAAGGCATACCTCGACCGGCTCGGGATCGACACGTCGTGCCTCGAGGAGACGGTTCGTATCAACACCACCGTGCAGAACTGGCACATCGGGAACGTCCGCGCCGACATGGTCGGCTTCGGCAACAACAACTCGTTCAACGGTCCCGGCCCGCTGGCCGGCGGCGGAGCCAATGGGGGCGAATAGATGAGCCAGACGTTCAACGTCAACACGGTGAACAGTGACAACGTCCAGATCGGCAACCACAGCGTCATGTACGCGCGCCACCTGGACGCAACACCCGTCCGCGAGGACGGGCCGACGATCGCGCTGGCGACCGCGCTGCCGGAGGAGTTCGCGGCGATGTACGGACTCCTGGACCGCCCGTCCGGACCGTTCCCGGTACAGGACGATCATGCGATCTACGTCCGCGGTAGCCTGCCCGGCCCACACCCGAATTCATCCCACGACGTGGTCCTGACCCTGCTGAAGGACACCGGGAACGGCGCGTCGGCGGAATCGACCGCGAACCTGGCGCGTAGCTTCCCCTCCGTGGTCCTGGTCTGCATGGTGGGCGTGGCGGCCGGGGTGCCCGCCCCCACGAAGCCGGACCGGCACGTACGGCTCGGTGACATCGTCGCGGCGACCTGGGGCATTGAGGACTACGACCACGTCGTACAGACCGACGACGGCGCGCGGCCCCGCCAGCCGTTCCCGCGCCCGTCGCCGCTGCTCGTCAGCGCCGCCCAGTACCTTGCCGCCATGGAGATTCGCGGTGAGCGCCCCTGGCTGGACCTCATCGACCGAGCGCTGACCGCGCTGCCCGCCCACGCCCGGCCGGACGGGACCACCGACCGGATCTACGCCGCCGACTCGGACCGGGTGATCCCGCACCCGCCCATGAGCCGGTCGGGTCACCTGCCCGGCCGGCCGAAGGTCCACCGAGGCCTCATCGGCAGCGCCGACCGGGCGCTGCGTAGCGCCGCCTTCCGGGACGCCGTGGCCGCGAAGACCGGCATGATCGCGTTCGAGATGGAGGGAAAGGGGCTCGGCAGCGCCGGCTTCGCCAACGGTCTCCAGTGGTTCGTGGTGCGTGGCATCAGCGACTACGGCGACGCACGCACCACTCTCCGCTGGCGCGGCTACGCGTCGACGGCCGCTGCCGCCTACACCCGGGCGCTGCTGGGCCACTGCGCTCCCCTGCTGCCCCGCGGCGGTCGGCCACAGGCCGCCGGCGCTCGGGCCTGACCGGACTCGCCGGCAGGCTCACGGCCGGGTGAGCGCGCGATCGATCGGCTGGTCCGCCGCGCGAACCGGAGTGGCGCCCGGTGAGCCCCGCCGCGCCGGCACGACGAGCACACCGTGCGCCACCACGCAGGAAAACGGGTGCGGTCAGGCCTCCGGGGACTCCGAAGCGGGAGGTGGCAGGGTACGGATGCGGAGTTTCGTGATGGCGTGGCCGGTGATCTCGACGACCTCGAAGGAGAAGCCCGCCGTCTCGACGATCTCGCCGGGGGTCTTGGGGATGTGGCCGAGGCGGGCCAGGACCAGGCCGGCGACCGTGGTGTAGTCGCCGTCGTCGTCGGAGGCGGGGAGTTCGATGCCCAGGTCGGGGAGGTCGTGGATGGGGAAGCCGCCGGGGAGGAGTTGGGCGCCGTCGGGCTCGCGGACGACGGAGAGGATGTCGCGGTCGGTCTCGTCGTAGATCTCACCCACGATCTCCTCGACCAGGTCCTCGATGGTGATGATGCCGTCGATGGCGCCGCGTTCGTCGACGACCAGCGCGAACTGCTGGTGCTGCTGGCGGAGCTGGCGCAGCGCGTCGGAGACCTTGAGCGTCTCGGGCAGGAAGACGGCGGGGGAGGCGAGGTCGCGGACCGGGCCGGTGGCGTCGTAGAGGTCGCGCAGGTGGACCATGCCGAGGACGTCGTCGAGGCCCATCGGGCCGGTGACCGGCGCGCGGGAGTGGCCGGACTCGATCAGCATGCGCAGCGCGTCGTGAGCGGGGGTCTCGGCGCGCAGCGACGTGACGTCGCGGCGGGGGACCAGGATCTCGCGGAGGATGCGGTCCGCGATGTCGAACGCGCCGCTGATGATGGTGCGCTGTTCCGGGGAGAAGTCGCGCTGCGCGGTGATCATGTCGCGGATCTCCTCGGTGGAGACCTCCTCACGGCCGGCGCCGGGGTCGCCGCCGGTCAGCCGCACCACCAGGTTCGTGGTGGTGCCGAGCAGCCAGATCACCGGGCGGGACACGGTGGCGAGCAGGTCCAGCGGGCGGGCGGCCAGCAGCGCCCAGCCCTCGGCGCGCTGCATCGCGATCCGCTTCGGCGCCAGCTCGCCGATCACCAGCGTGACGAACGTGAGCAGCATCGTGACCAGCACGATCGCGACCGGCTCGGCCGCGTCGCCGAGCACGCCGAGCGGTGCGATCAGCGGCCTCGCCAGCGAGGTGGCCGCGGCGGCGGAGGCGAGGAATCCGGCCAGCGTGATGCCGATCTGGATGGTGGAGAGGAACCGGTTCGGGTCACGGGCCAGCCGGGCGAGCGTCCGGCCGCCGCGGGACACCTTCTCCAGGCGCTGGAGCTGGCTCTCCCGCAGCGAGATGAGCGCCATCTCGCTGCCGGAGAAGGCGGCGTTCACGAGCACCAGAATCAGGACAAGCGCGATCTGCGCTCCATAGCCACCCACGGTGAGCCTTCCGGGTACGAACCGACGTGCGGAGAATGATCCACATTCTGCCAGCAGTCCTGTGACTACCCGGTTGACCTAGGCATACGCGGCGTGGCCCGCCGTGACGCGGTACCCGGGCAGGAGCGTCCCCGGGCAGCGCCCACCGGAGCGGCCGCCGGCGGGCCGCGGTCCGCCGACCGCGCCGGCACGCGCCTGGAAGACTCGCGGTGAAAGGAGGCGCGAGGTGACGGCGAATCCGGTGCGGGGCAGCGCACGCGCGATGGCCACCCGGGAGACCATTCTCGCGGCGGCGGAGCGGCTGTTCGCCGAGCGGGGTGTGGAAGGGGTGTCGAACCGGCAGGTGAGTGAGGCGGCCGGGCAGGGGAACAATGCCGCGGTCGGCTATCACTTCGGCACGAAGACGGATCTGATACGGGCGCTGGTCCGCGATCGGCAGTCCGGTGTGGACATCATTCGGCGGCGCATGCTCACGGCGCACGCGGACAGCACGGACCTGCGGGACTGGGTGGCGTGCATGGTGCGGCCGTTCACCGAGTATCTGGCGGAGCCGGGGGCGCCGAGCTGGTACGCGCGGTGCGTCGCCCAGTTCATCTCGCACCCGCTGCTGCGGGACGTGATGATCGAGGACGCGCTGGCGGCGCCGGAACCGCGGGCGGTGGCGGACGGGATCGAGCGGCTGCTGCCCGCGCTGCCGCCCGAGGTCCGCGCGGCCCGGTTCGACATGGTGCGCACGCTCGTGCTGCACACCTGCGCGGAACGCGAGCGCGCGGACGCGGACGCGGCGACCTGGGACGCTACCGCGACCGCGCTGATCGACGCGATCGTGGGGCTGCTGACCGCGCCGGTCAGCGGACGCCGGCCGACACCGTGAGCGTGCCGGCCGCGACGTCGATGGTGGCGGGCGCGCCGATCGGGACCGTGAGCTGGCCCTTGCCGTGGCCGATCCGGAGGCCGCCGAGCACGGGTACGCCGAGCGTGCCGAGCCGCTCCGCCACCACGGCGGCGGCGCTGGGCGTACCGGCGGAGGCGGTGAACTGGCCCACGGCGACGCCCGCGATCCGGTCCAGCGCACCGCTGCGGATCAGCTGGGTGAGCATGCGGTCGTAGCGGTACGGCGCCTCGTTGACGTCCTCGAACAGCAGGATCGCGCCGTCCAGTTCGGGCAGCGAGCCGGTGCCCACATCGGACGCGATCATGGTGAGGTTGCCGCCGATCAGCGGGCCGGACGCGGTGCCGTCCACCCGGACCGCGGCGCTCGGCTCGGCCGGGTCGCGGGTGAGCACGATGTCGTCGCAGGTCATCAGCGCGCCGCGGAGCGATGCGATGGACGCGGCGCCGGTGCGCTCGTCGGTCCAGGCGGCCAGCGGGCCGTAGAAGCTGACCAGCCGCGCGTCCCGCCACAGCCGGCTGTGCAGCACGGTCAGGTCGCTGAAGCCGACGAACACCTTCGGGTCCGCGCGGACCGCGTCGATGTCCAGGCCGTCGATGATGCGCTGGGTGCCGTACCCGCCGCGGGCGCCGATCACCGCGCGCACGGCCGGGTCGCGGAACGCGGCGTTGAGGTCCCCGAGGCGCTGCTCGTCCGTGCCGGCCAGGTACCGCGTACCGGCGTAGACGTGCTCGCCGTACTGCACGACCAGGCCGAGCTGCTCCAGCACGGCCTGCCCGCGGTCGAGGCGGGCGTCGCCGGGATGCGCGGTCGCGACGATCCGGACCACGTCACCGGGTACGAGCGCGGGCGCGCGCCGCACGCGAAGGGCGGTGAGGTTCGGGGCGATCATGGGCGTCTCCCGGGTGACGAGGCGTCGATGAGGCCGCCATAGCGCGGTGATCACCAGGGTCGGCGCGGGCACCCGCACCCGTCAACCGCGCGATGTCCCCTTCGGCCGCATCCGGCAATCGGCGGCCCGGTGCTGTGCTTGAGCAGCATTCATGTGCTGCGTGAAATCTTTCAACGGCCGGCCCGGGCGGGCTGCGCGGGCGCGGCCGGGCCCTGCCGCGGCAGCCGGCGCTCCACGTCGTCCAGGATTCGCCGCACCTGCGCGAGCTGGTCCTGAATGGACGGCTCGCCGGACCCGGACGTCGCCGCGACCGCCTGGTGCGCGGCGGCGACCGCGGCCTGGCCCGCCGCGAGCGCCGCCTTGCCGGCCGCGCTCGCCGCCCGCTCCGCCGCGTCCGCGAGCCGCTGCGTCTCCTCGGCCGTCGGCTGCTTCGACGCGGCCATCTCCTCGTGCGCCTCCTGCAACGTGGTCAGCACCAGGCCGACCAGCAGGTTGGTGAGCAGGTAGCAGGCGGCGACCATGTAGGACACGTAGTAGAGGACGGCCCACTCGGTCACCTCCCGGCCGGCCACCAGCGTGTCCGTGATGCCGTCCAGCGACAGCAGCAGGAACAGCGTCAGCATGGCCTCGCCGACCGTGCCGTACCGCTCCGGGAAGGCCTCGCCGAACATCATCCAGCCGAGCATCGCGTACGCGTAGAGGACCAGCACGGTGACGGAGAGGAAGCCGCCCAGCCCGGGCAGCGCCCGCCGGATGCCGATCAGGATGACGCGCAGGCTGGGGAAGAGGCGGAACGTGCGGACCATCCGGGCCAGGCGCAGCAGGCGGAGCAGCGTCACGTTCTCCCGCACGCCGGGCAGCAGCGGCGCCACCACGATGAGCAGGTCGAAGACGTTCCACCCGTCGCGGAAGAACCCGGCCGGCGCGCGCAGGTGGGCGCCGAACCGGACCAGCAACTCGGCGACGAATCCGGCCAGGCAGAACCACTCTATGCCGCTGATCACCGCGCCGAACGACGCCACCAGCGGATCGTAGGTCTCCAGCCCGAGCGCCAGCGCGTTCACCACGATCAGCACCAGCCCGGCCAGGTGGAACCAGGTCGCCTCGACCGCGTCCGTACACGCCTCGGCGATCTTGGTGGTCGTCATCGCTCTCCTCGGCCGTCGTTGCCGAGCGCAGCCTATGACATCGTGGACGGTGCTCAGCGGCGGGCGGCGATGCGGTCCACCCGGTTCGTCCACAGCCACCCGGACCAGCCCTCCGGCACCTCGGCCAGCGACTGCGCGGTGTCGAAGCCCTCGGACCACGGGCCGTCGCCGGCGACCAGCACCACGCGCGTGTCGGCCGCGCGCATGCGGTCGACGAAGAGGTTCGGCCAGCCCCAGAGCAGTCGGCCGTACCGGGCGGGCAGGTGCAGCTCGATGTGCCGGCACGCGCCGGGCACCACGCCGGTCGCGCCGACCGCGAGGTACGCGACCAGGCAGTCCGTCATGATCTTCTTGGACGCCACCCGGAAGCCGGGCAGCTCGGCGCGGATCACGTCCATCGCGGTGTCACCGCCGTACGCGGCCATGGTCGCGCGCCGCTCCGGCGTGAGCGAGCGCAGGTAGGCCGCGACCGGCGCGCCCTCGTCGTCGTTCTTGACGTCCAGCAGCAGCTCCCGGTCCGGGAACGCGGCCACCACCTCCTCGACCGCGGGCATCAGGCCGACGCCGGTGCCGCGCAGCGGATGGGTGGCGCCGCCGTCCGCGGTGTAGCCGTAGCCCAGGTCCAGGCCGCGCAGGTACTCGTACGGGTGATCCGCGACCGCACCGCGGCCGTTCGTCCGGCACTCCAGCGTGCTGTCGTGGAACACCACCAGCCGGCCGTCCGCGCTCACCTGCACGTCGAACTCCAGCATGTCCGCGCCGGCCGCGAACGCCGCGCGCATCGACACCAGGGTGTTCTCCAGGTACGCGTGGTCCGGCGGGTGGATCCGGCTCGCGGTGCAGGTGTCGTTCGCCACGCCGTCCAGCGGGAACGTCTGCGCGATGCCCCGGTGCGCCAGCAGCGGCGGATCACCGTCCCGGCCGCCCCACAGCCGCGAGCTGTTGACGACGGCCACGGTGGCGGCCAGCACGACCAGGACGGCGGCGGTGATCAGGAGCTTTCGTCTCACCGGGGCAGCGTGCCACCGTCCCGGGCGTGCCGGAACCGGCGAACGATCTAGTCCCTTAGGGCAGGTCGCGGGCGAGCAGCGCGGCCTGGGTGCGGCTGGTCACGGCCAGCTTCGCCAGCACGCTGCTCACGTGCACCTTCACGGTGCGCTCCGCCAGTGACAGGTCCCGGGCGATCTCCTGGTTCGACAGCCCGCGCCCGATCAGCGCCAGGACCTGCCGCTCGCGCGCCGTCAGCCCCCGGCTACCGTCCCGGCCGCCCACCCCTGGCCGGGCCGAAGACCGTACCCCTGCGGGCTCCGGCTCTTGATCTTTGCCCCAGAGCAGGCGGGCCGCGGAGGAGCTGAGCGCGGTCACGCCCGCGTGCGCGCCGCGCACCGCCGCGGCCAGCTCCGCGCCGCCCGCGTCCTTGAGCACGAACCCGGCCGCGCCCGCCGCGAGCGCACGCCGCACGTCCGCGGCCCGGCCGACCGTGGTCAGCATCAGCACCGGCGGCGCCGGCCGCGGCAACCGGCCCAGCACCCGTACGCCGTCCTCGCCCGGCAGGTAGAGGTCGAGCAGCACGACGTCGGCCTCGTGCCCGGCGAGGAAGCCGAGCAGCGCGGGGCCGTCCGGCAGCTCCGCCACCACGTCCAGGTCCGGCTGCGCGCCGAGCACCAGGCCCAGCCCTTCCCGGACCAGCGCCTGGTCGTCGACGACGACAACCCGGATCATGTGCCCATGCTATTCACCGCGCTCCGACGGTACGGCGCCCCGCTCACCGACGTGGCCCTGACCGGCGCGACCGCGCTTCTGTTCGCGGGCTCCGGCACCGCGGTCTCGGTGCCGCTGGCGGTCGCGCAGGTGGCGCCGCTGCTGGTCCGGCGCCGGTTTCCGGCCGCGGTGCTGGTCGTGGTGGCGGCCGCGACCGCCGTGCACACCACCGCGGGCATGGCCCGCGCGGTCGGATTCCTGCCGGTCACCGTCGCGATCTTCACGGCGGCCGCGCACCGCACCACGCTCGCCCGCTGGATACTCTGCCCGGCCGCCGGCCTGGCCGTGGCCGCCGCGAGCGGGTCGCGGCACGGGCCGGTCGAGGGCGTGCTGCTGGCCGCCGTCATGGTGATCATCGCGTGGCTGGCCGGCGTCGAACGCGACGAGCACCTCCGGCTGCGCCTGGAGGCCGCCGCCTCCGCGGACCGCGAGCGCCTGGCCCGCCGCGTCCACGACACGCTCGCCCACACGGTCACGATCATGCTGTTGCAGACCGAGGCGCTGCGCGCCACCGCGCCGCTCGGCCCGGCCGATCAGCGCCGGATCGACCTGGTGCTGTCCGCGGGCCGGGAGGCGCTGGCCGACGTCCGCGCCGCGCTCGCGGACTCGGCCCCCACGCTGGACCTGGGCGATCGACTCGCGCTGCTGCGCGCGTCCGGCCTGCGCGTGCCGGAGTCGCTGCCGCCGGAGTTGGTCACGGACCTGGAGCCGCCGGCGCGCTCGCTGGCGTCCCGCCTGGTCGGTGAGGCCGCCACCAACGCACTGCGCCACGACGGCCCCGGCGCCCGGCTCTCCGTGGCCGCCACCCGCGCCGGCACATCGCTGATGATCCGCATCGTCAGCTCCGGCGGCCCCCGCGCGACGCCGTCGACGGCGACCTCGGGCTTCGGCCTCGAAAGCCTCTCCCAGGACATCACCGGGTACGGCGGAAGCCTGCACTACGGCCCGTCCGGCGACGCGTGGGAGGTGGTCGCGGTGCTCCCGGCCACGACTCGGTAGCCCTCGGCCGCGGCGATGGACTCAGGAGGGGTCGGCCGCGCGCCTGCGCCGGCGGGAGAGCCACTCGGCCAGCGCGGCGGCGGAGACGGTGACGACCGCGCCGGCGCCGCCCGCGACCACCGCGATCCGGCGGCGGCGGGAGTTGTCCCGCTCGACCGCGTCCGCGCCGGCGAGCGGCACCACGGTGATCTTCGCGCCCTCGGTGAGGCCCAGCGACTGCTGGCGGGCCACCACCTCCTCGCCGATCAGCCCGTCCATCACGTCGATGACGCGCCGCGCCTCCGCCTCGGTGTCGGCCAGCACCTCGATCGCGATGATCGCCGCACCCGTGTTGATCACCGTGACGGTCCACTCGCCGCGGTAGCCCCGCTCGTACAGGTCCTCGGCCAGCCGCGGGCTGTCCAGCCGTACCGTGATCACGTCGGCAAGCGTGACCGGGTTCCACGGATTCGTCGTGACCGTGTCCCCGATCGCCGGGCTGTACTGCTCCCGCTGCGGCAGCAGCGTCACGTGCCCGGTCACCTTCGCCTGCTGCGGAACGCCGAACATCGCCCACGCGACCGCAGCTACCGTCAGCAACATCAGCGGCGCGGTGACCGGCCACCGGCGCAGGATGATCCTGCCGACATCCGCGAAGTCCATCGTTTCCCCTCGTCACGGCATTATCCCGCGCCGGGACCGTACCGCGCTTTCCTGTGATCTCGTTGTGAGCCCCTACGCTGGGTGACTGCGCACCCTCGGCACCCGGCCTTCTCCCGCGGCGTGCGCCGGCCACACCCACGCAAGATCAACGGTCGAATGTACGTCAGCCACGTTGCCGGCGCCCCATAACGCGACTGGCCGTTGATCTTGGGGTGTTAGGGCGCCGCGCGGCGCTGACATCCCCCGGCCGGTCCGGCCTGGCCGCATCCGGGATGCGGGTGCGCCGCGACCAGCGGTACCGCCGATATGCCGAAATATCGAGCGCTTGCGCCCGGCCATGCGAGGCCGCGAGTTAGCGCCCGCCGGGGCCGGCAGTCGCCGGTAATCCCGGCCGGCGGATGACCCCACTCAAAACCGGCGGGCGACCGAGACCTGGACCGGCAGGTGACCGCCGGCCGGTGGCCGAGGGCGGGACCGGTGGGTGGGTGGGCCCCGGGCGGGTCAGGTGGTGGTGAGGCGGTCGAGCCATTCGGCGAGGAGGGTGCGTTCGCCGGGGGTGAGCGGGGTGAGGTCGGGGAGGGAGGCGCGGAGGGTGATGGCGGCGCTGGCCACGTTGCCGGTGGCGGCGGGGGTGGATGGGGAGGACGGGGTGACGATGGTGGCGAGGACGGACTCGCGGGCCATGGTGGACAGTGTGAGGTCGCGCTGGTCGGCGGGCATGGCGATCAGGGAGAGTGTGATGCCGCGGCCGGCCGCGTGGATGAGGTGGGCGGCGCGTTCCTCGCTGACCCGGAGGCGGCCGGCGCGGGCGACGCGCTGGACGATCTCGGCGAGGATCTCGCCGGACCGGCGGGCGGCGGTGGGCTCGGAGCCGGGGCTCGGGTTGCCGAAGATCAGCGTGTAGAACGCGGGCTGGGCCAGGCCGAAGCCGACGTGCAGGTCCCAGCCGGCACGCAGGTCGTCGACCGGGTCGTCGTGGTGCGGCATGGCGACCTTCTCGGCCAGGTAGGAGGCGAGGCCGTAGCTGCCGGTCGCGTCCAGCAGGCCGCGCATGTCGCCGAACTGGCGGTAGATCGCGGGCGCCTGCACGCCCGCGGCGGCGCTGACCGCCCGGGTGGAGACCGCGTCGCGGCCCCCCTCGGCCAGCAGCGCCGCGGCCGCCTCGACGATTCGCTCCCGTGTCCCCTTCACCGGCGCTCCGGAGGTCTGCGGGGCGTCGGTGGAGGGCGGGGAGACGTGCATGGCGCAAGGGTACAGCGGGTGGTGCCGGGTCAGAGCTTGGTCAGCGCCTCGCCCATCATGTCGGTGATCTTCGACGGCGTGGTGATGTCGTGCGCGTAGACGTAGGTGACCGTGAAGCCCGCGTCCCGGGCCGCGCTCGCCCGGCGCACGATGTCCTCGGTGGTGCTGGTCGGGTCGATGTCGAACATGGTGGTCTTCTCGATCTCGGCGTAGTCGCGGCCGACGTCGTCGCAGTGCCGGCGCAGCACGTCGAGCTTGTGCGCCGCGTCCGGGCCGAAGCCGAAGTTGCAGGCGTCCGCGTACTTCGCGACCAGCTTCAGCGTCTTCTTCTCGCCACCGCCGCCGATCAGCAGGTACGGCCGGGGCGCGCGCAGCGGCTGCGGCGAGTTGAGCGTGCGCTCCAGCCGGTAGTGCCGGCCCTGGTAGGCGTCCTCGGAGTCGGACCACATCTGCCGGCAGATCTGGAGCGTCTCCTCCAGCCGCTCGAAGCGCTCCGCGACCGGCGGGAACGCGAAGCCGAGGCCCTTGGACTCGTCCTCGTTCCACGCGGCGCCGACACCGAGGCCGGCCCGGCCGCCGGAGAGCACGTCGAGCGTGGTGACCGCCTTGGCCAGCAGGCCGGGCTCTCGGTAGGTCACGCCGGTGACCAGCGTGTGCAGCAGCACGGTCTCGGTGTGGGCGGCGATGAAGCCGAGCGCGGTGTACGCCTCGAGCATCTCGTGCTCGTACGGCCCGACGCCGCGGATCTGCCAGAAGTGGTCCATGACGGTGATCCGGGTGATCCCGGCCTGCTCCGCGGTGCGGGCGTGCCGGGCGAGGGCCGGTCCGAGCGCGGCGGCGCCGCCGTCCCAGGTGAAGTCCGCGATGTGCAGTCCCAGTTCCATACAAGTGAGAGTAGCCTCCGGAACGACATCGCGCCGCCCCGTGGACGATCCGGACGCCCCCACGCGCGTCGGGGACGCCCGGATCACCCGCCGCTTACCAGGTCAGACCGTGGCCGTACGGATAGAGCGGATTGCCGTAGGTGGACGGCACCGGCCGCCCGGCATCGATGTGCGCCCGGATCTCCGCCCGCTGCGCGTCCGTGGCGCCGAGGTCGAACGGCAGGTCCCAGGCCTCGCGCGCGTCCGCCTGCACGTCCTGCCCGCCCGGCCGCAGCACCTGGTCGAGCGTGCGCGGCAGCTGCCACGGCAGCTTCCCGGTGGGTTTGAAGTCACCGAAGACCAGGCTCGCGAGCGCGGGCCCGACCTCCTCACCGGCCCGGAAGTTGACCACGACGGCGTCCGCGATCTCGTGCCACTCACTGATCACGTACGGCCGGGCCATGGTCAGCAGCACCACCACGGGTACGCCGCGCGCCTTCCAGCTCCGGATCAGCTCGAGCTGGTCCGCGGGCAGGTACGGCTGGGTCTGCGGCCAGCTCGTCGCGTGCGTGTAGTACGGCTCCCCCACCGAGACGATCGCCAGGTTCGGCGCGGGATGGGTGTCCCGGTGCACGTTCACCCCGGCGGCCCGGCCGCGTGCGGCCAGCGCGTCGAACGTGGACAGTGAGCCGTACTCCTGGTGGAAGTAGCTGGTCCAGATGCAGCACGACCCGGTGTCCGCCGCGCGCGGCCCGGTCACCACCACGTTCGCGCCGGCCGGCAGCCGCAGCGGCAGCACGCCGTTGTTGCGCAGCACGGTCAGCGACCCGCGCGCGGCCTGGTTGGCCAGCGCCGCGTCGGCCGGCGTGTGCACCCGGTAGATGCCGTTGACCGGGTCGCCGTACGGGTTCTCGAAGAGTCCGAGCTGGAACTTCAGCCGCAGCACGCGCCGGACCGCGTCGTCGATCCGGGCGGCCGGCACCTGGGACAGGAACGTGCCGATGGAGAAGCCGGCCGCGCCCGGGTCCGCGCCGCCCATCACGTCGGATCCGGCCCTCGCCGCGCCGACCCAGGAGCCGGACGGCAGCCAGTCCGTGGTGATCAGGCCGGTGAAGCCCAGGTTGTTGCGCAGGTAGGCGAGGATCGGGGCGCTGTCGCCGGCGCCCGGGCCGCCCGGGTCCAGGAACGAGCTGCCCGCGTACCCCGGCATGATGTTGACGGCGCCGGCCTCCATCGCGGCCCGGAACGGGATCATGTGGTACTTGATCGTCACGCCGTCGTAGACGATCAGCTGCTCGCCGCCCGCGCCCTCGCCCGGCCAGTGCTTGACCGTGGCCAGCACGGACGACGGGTTCAGCTCCGGACCGCCCTGCAACCCGGCGACCAGCGCGCGGACCTGCGCGGCCGCCACGTACGCGTCCTCGCCGTTGCCCTCCTGGATGCGCGGGTAGAGCGCCTTCGTGCCGACCTCGGCCAGCGGCCCGAGCACGCCGCGGGTGCCCAGCTCGACCTGCTCCCGCCGCTGCATGTCACCGAGCTTGTACTGCAGCTGGTAGTCGCGGCCGGCCGCCAGTGCGCTCTGCGACGGATACGTCGTCTTGAAGCCGTGGATGGTGTCGCCGGCCGAGACGAACGGGATGCCGAGCCGCGTGCCGGTGGAGGCCAGCAGCTCGCGGTGCAGGTCCGGCGCCTCGGACGGGCCGAAGTGCCACCCCGAGCGGGGGTACGCCTGCGCGTTGTAGAACATCTGGTACGCCTTCTCCTCGGCCGTCATGCGGCCGAGCAGGTCGTTCACGCGCGCCTCGACCGGGCGGCGCCAGTCCTCGTAGACGTCGATCGCGCCGCTGCGGTTCGCGTCCCGCGCCCCGTTGATCACCGGTACGCCGTCCGCGATCGGGGTGAGCGTGGGCCGGTAGAGCCCGAACGTGCGGATCTGCGAGGTGGTCGAGCCGGCCGTCACGTACCAGCGGTAGGTCCATCGGTCCGGCAGGTCCCAGGTGGGCGTGTAGCTGGTGCCGCTCACCTCCGCGACCCGGGTGTAGACGTCGAGCAGGCTGCCGGACGCGGTGAAGTCGTAGTCGGTCCGGCTGACGTTGATCCACAACTGGTAGCGGGTGGCGCCGGCGACCGCGGCCCAGGAGAAGGCCGGCCGCCGGGTGTCCGTGATCAGTGCCTGGTCGGCCGGTGCGGTCAGCGCGAACTGGCCGGTGGTCGCGGGCGGCCGGGTCGGCCCGGACAGCAGCGGCGGCGCGCTGCCGGACGCGTCGACCGTGCCGAGCACCTGGAGTTCCCACAGCGAGTAGCCGTAGCCGGTGGCCCGCGCGGTGCCGGTCAGCCGCAGGTAGCGGCCGGTGCCGGAGACGGCCAGCGTCTCCACGCCGCCACGACCGGTGGTGGTGCTGTAGATCGTGGTCCAGGTGGCGGCGTCGTTCGACACCTCGATGCGGTATCCGGTGCCGTACGCGGATTCCCAGTTCAGCACCACGCCGGTGATGGTGGCGGTGCCCTGGAGGTCGACGCGGATCCACTGGTTGTCCGCGTGCTCGCTGGACCAGCGGGTGGTGGTGCGGCCGTCCAGCGCGGCGCCGGGCGCGTTGCCGCCCTCGTAGGAGGAGGCCGCGACCGGCTTGAACGCCGCGATGTTGGCGCCGCCGCCGGAAGTCGTGGTGCTGCCGTAGACCTCGAACTCCCACAGCGAGTACCCGTAGCCGGTGGCCCGCTCGGTGCCGAGCATCCGGACGTACCGCCCGGTGCCGTTGATCGTGATCGTCTGGACCCCGCCGGTGCCGGTGGCGGACGTGTGCACGGTGGTCCAGGTGTTGCCGTCGGGCGAGGTCTGGAGCTGGAAGGCGCGCGCGTAGGCCGCCTCCCAGGTGAGCACGACGCGGTCCAGCGTCGCGGTGGCGCCGAGGTCGACGCGCAACCACTGCGGGTCGGCGAACGCGCTGGCCCAGCGCGTGCCGGCGTCGCCGTCGACGGCCGCGGCGGCGGGCGTGCCCTCCCCCTCGACGGACGAGGCGAGCGCGGGCTTGCCACGGGAGAGCAGGACGGGGGCGGCCTCGGCGGGTGTGGCCACGAGCAGGCCGGCGAGCAGCAGCAACGCCGCCGCCAGTCTTCGTTTCATGGACATGAGGACTCCAAGAGCGGGGACGGATCCGGGAGAGCGCTCTCTAACGCTGAGCCTGATCGATGAACGTCGGTCCGTCAACCCCGATGGTCGCGCTCCGTGGAGCAGAAGAGAACTTCTCGCATCGTGGTAGCGTCCGCAACCATCGAGCGGAAGGAACTCCTCACGTGAAGTCGCTGGTCGGCAAGTCCGCCGCGGTGGCCGTGCTCATCGCCGGCGTCGGTGGCGGCGTCTATCTCCACCGGGACCGCGCGCAGGCCGAGGACTCCGCCGCCGCGCAGGCCGCCTGGGAGGCGAACCGCGCCGAGGAGCTCTACCTCAAGGAGCGCCACGGGGAGTACACGGAGCTTCGCGCCGCGCTGCACGACTCCGAGCGCGAGGCCGCCAAGCGCGCCGCCGCGATGGCCGAGGAGCAGGCGAAGCGCGCCCGCGCCGCGAACGACGCGGTCAGCCGCCGGAAGGCGGAGGCCGAGGCCGAGGAGGCCGCCGCCCAGGCCGAGCGCGACCGGGCCAACGCGGCGATCAAGCCGTACGACGGCCCGGTCCCGTCCTCCTGCTCGTCCTACTCCGGCCACCGCAAGACCGGCTGCTCCGTGATGGTCGGCCAGGGCTTCGACGTCTCCGAGTTCGGCTGCCTCGACACGCTCTGGACGCGGGAGAGCGGCTGGAACCCGAAGGCGGACAACCCGACCTCGGAGGCGTACGGCATCGCGCAGGCGAACCCGGGCAGCAAGATGGCGTCGGTCGCGGACGACTGGCAGACCAACCCGGTCACCCAGGTCATCTGGGGCCTGGGGTACATCAAGGGCCGCTACGGCACGCCGTGCGCGGCCCTCGAGCACTCCAACGCCGCCGGCTGGTACTAGGGCGAGTCTGGCGGATCTTCGCCGGCCTGCGGCGTGGCCCAGGCGCCGCCTGGCCGCACGTCGCGGAAGCCCACATACAACACCGGTATGCGGACTTCCGCGCCGCACACCCAGACGACACCTGGACCTCGCCTCGGCTCGACGAGATCCACCAGACACGCCCTATGCGATCCGCGCCAGGTTCGCCGACGCGGGCGCGAGCCGCTTAGCGATCGAGATCGCGGAGACGAGCGCGCTGTCCTGGCTGGCCACGTCCACGGTGTGCGCGCCGGCGAACCACAGGCGCTCGGTGCCCTGGTAGCCGGCGAGCGCGGCCTGGGCGGGCGCGAGGTCCGGCGTCTCCAGCGCGTGCAGGTAGTCGAACGTCGCGATGGTCTCGGCCGGCAGCTGCGCGCGGTGCGACACCCAGCTCTTGAACACGGAGACGTCCCGGAACGCGCCGTACCACATGGACGGCTCGCAGTACGGCCCGTCGGTGAGCACGTTGAAGCCGGACCAGTCCTGGCGGTTGACCGGCATGTACGCCGGGTCGGCGTGGATGGCGACCCGCGCCGGGATGTAGCGGAACCGGTTGTACGTGGACACCAGGCCGGACGTGCCGGCGAGCTGCCCCACGAGCGGCCCGGCCGCGTACGGCGGCTGCGCGAACACCACGTGGTCGGCCACGTGCGTGCGCCCGGCGCTGTCCGTGACGTGATAGACCTCGCCCTGCCGGGACAGCCCGGTCGCGGCCGAGTTCACGTGCGTGGTGACCGTGCTCAGCCCGGTGCTCAGCGCGGCCACCACGGCGCGCAGCCCGTCCACCGCGTTGTGGTAGTCGTACGGCGCGAGGAAGCCGTCGCCGAGACCGCGGATGACGAACGCGAGCACGGAGAACGCGGACATCTCCTTGACCTGCGGCACGGAGAAGCCGAACATCGCGCCGCAGAGCGGGAAGAGCAGGTCGTCGCGGACCCACTGCATCACCGGCAGCGAGTTGATGAAGTCCTCGGCGCTGGTGGTCCGGTCGCCGCTCTCCAGCAGTTGCGTGCCGCGGTCGGTGAACGACGCCATGGACACCAGCGCGCCCCAGTACAGCGGGTCGAACAGCGGCCACACCCGGTTGCTGTCCGGCGAGACCAGCACCGGGCGGGTCACGCCGCGCTTGCTCACGGTCAGGTTCATCGGCGCGGGCACGGTCGGCACGTGCAGCACCTCGGTCAGCAGCTTCCAGTACGTCGGGTGGCTCTTCGGCCCGAAGTACTGCGCGCCCGCGTCGACGGCGATGTGCGCGCCGCCGATGGTGACGTCGATCGACCGCGCGTGGCCGCCCAGTTCGGCGCCGGCCTCCAGCAGCACGACGTCGTGCTGGCCGTCGAGCAGCCAGGCCATCGACACGCCGGCCACGCCGCCGCCGATCACGACCACGCGCTGCCGGGCGGCGGCGACCCGGGCCTGGGCGGTTCCCGCGTGCGCGACGCCGGGCAGGGCGAGACCGGCGGCGCCGGCGGCCGCGGTCAGGCCGAGCACGGAACGCCGGGAGAGCTTCGATTGGTGGGGCACGACAACCTCCTGAGAGCGAATGTCAGCATCGTCGGCGGTCGATGACGCTACCGCAGAGATCGCTCTCAGGGGTGCCCTCCAGGACAAGCCCTCACGAACCGCCGCCGGATCAGACCCGGAAGCGGCCGACCACCGTCTCCAGCTCGCTCACCACCCGGTTCAGGTCCGCGACCGTCTCGCCGGCCTCCACCAGCGACTCCGTGGTGGCGCGGGCCGCGTCCGCCACGCCGTTGATGTTGTTGGCGATGTCCGACGTGCCGCCGGACGCGTCGCCGACGCTGCGGCTCATCTCGCCGGTGGTCGCGGTCTGCTCCTCCACCGCGGACGCGATGGTCAACTGGTAGTCGTTGATCCGCGCGATGATCCGGCTGATCTCGCCGATCGCCTCGACCGCGCTCTGCGTGTCCGCCTGGATCGCCTCGACCCGGCGGGAGATGTCCTCGGTCGCCTTCGCGGTCTCCTGCGCCAGGTCCTTGACCTCGCCGGCCACCACCGCGAAGCCCTTGCCCGCGTCGCCCGCGCGGGCCGCCTCGATCGTGGCGTTCAGCGCCAGCAGGTTCGTCTGCTCCGCGATCGAGGTGATCGTCTTGACCACGTTGCCGATCTCCGCGGACGACTCGCCCAGCTTCGCGATGGTGTCGTTGGTCTGGTTCGCCACGCCGACCGCCTCGGCCGCGACCTGGGCCGCGTCGTTCGCGTTCTGGCTGATCTCGCGGATCGAGGCGCCCATCTCCTCGGAGCCGGCCGCGACCGTGGACACGTTCGCGGAGACCTCGCCGGCCGCGTTCGAGACCACGTCCGCCTGGCTGGCGGCCTCGGCCGCGCTGGACGCGATCCGCTCGGTGGACGCGGACAGCCGCCGGGCGCCGTCGGCCAGGGTGCGGGAACTCTCGGAGAGCGCGGAGATCGTCTCGCGCAGCCCCTCGCGGGCCTCGTTCGTGGCGATCGCCATCGCGCCGATCTCGTCCCGGCCGTGTACCTCCGCGGCCCGGGTCAGGTCTCCGGCGGCCATCGCGCGCAGCGCGTCGCCGACGCTCTGCACCTGCCGGGTGATCGCCCGCGCCACCAGCAGCGCGACGCCGAGCGCGGCGAGCAGGCCGAGCAGCACGGACGCGATCAGGATGGTCCGGGCGCTCTCATATGAGGCCTGCGAGTCCGCGGCCGCCCGGTCCGCGTCCGCCGACTCGACGGCCTGCATCCGGTTCAGGCCCTCCGTCATCGCCTGCTCGGCCTCGCCGTACGCCGCGGCCACGTCCGACGGCGGCGTGAAGCCGGCCGGCGCGGCCTCGCCGAAGTAGGTCACGTCCCGGAGGTTCCGGTAGTCATCCCGGCCGGCGCTGAACGCCTCCACCGCCGCGGTGCGCTCCTCGCTGGCGTTCGTGCCGACGTTCAGCGCCTGGTACCGGCCCAAGGCGTCGTCGACCACCGTGTCCGCGGCTCTGGTCTCCTCGACCGCGGTGGGCTTCTGCGCCTCGGGGTAGAGCGAGTAGAGCATCATGGCGCGGTACATCGCGCCGATGCCCTGCCGGATCGTCGTGAGCTCGGCCATGCCGGCGACCTGCTCGTTCTTCATGTCCTTTAGCTGGCTGCTGAGCGCGGACATGCGCTGCACGCTCAGCACCCCGACCAGGATCGTGATGACGATGACCACGACGGACGAGGCCAAGATCTTGGTCCGCACGTTCGTGTCCGCCACCAGCCGGGTGAGGAGGTTACCCCGGCGCGGTTCCGCGACTTGACTCATCAGACAGGCCCTTCGCCCGTGAACGACACAGCAAACGCCACATCGACCCGAAACCGGGCGGGTTTAGGGAAAGCGATTCAGTCGTCGGTGGCGGCCGGACGGTTCCGGCCGAGGCGGCGGCGCAGCGCGACGGCGGGCGGGGCGAGCAGCGCCAGGATCGCCACGATCCAGAGCGTGACGGTGAGCGGCCCGGAGACGAGGATGGTCCAGTCGCCGTCGGAGAGCGCCAGCGCACGGCGCAGCTGCTGCTCCGCGAGCGGCGCCAGGATCAGGCCGACCACGGCGGGTGCGGCCGGGACGCCGGCGCGGCGCATGAGCAGCCCGACCAGGCCCAGCGCGACCAGGATGAGCAGGTCGGTGGTGGTGCCGCCGGCGGCGAACGTGCCGAGCGTGGCGAAGACCAGCACGCCGGCGTAGATGCCGTACGCGGGGATGGTCAGCAGGCGCGCCCAGAGGCGTACCAGCGGAAGGTTGAGGACCAGCAGCATGACGTTGCCGATGTAGAGGCTGGCGATCAGCGCCCAGACCAGATCGCCGGATTCGGTGAACAGCTGCGGGCCGGGTTGCAGGCCGTAGGACTGGAACGCGGTGAGGATGACCGCAGCGGTCGCGGACGTGGGCAGGCCGATGGTCAGCAGCGGCACCAGCACGCCGGCCGCGGCCGCGTTGTTCGCCGCCTCCGGACCCGCCACGCCCTCGATCGCGCCGCGGCCGAACTCGTCCGAGCGCCGGGACAGCCGCTTCTCCAGCGCGTAGCTCAGGAACGTGGGGACGTCCGCGCCGCCGGCCGGCAGGCTGCCGATCGGGAAGCCGATCGCGGTGCCGCGCAGCCAGGCCGGCCAGGAGCGGCGCCAGTCCTCGCGGGACAGCACCGCGGGCCCGTCGACCGGCATGACCCGGCTGTCGCCGGTGCCCGCGATCAGGTGGCCGAACGCCTCGCCGAGCGCGAACAGCGCGACCACCACGATCACCACGTCGACGCCGTCCAGCAGCGCGGGCAGGCCGAAGTCGAGGCGCGGCTGTCCGGTGAGCGTGTCGATGCCGACCAGGCCGACGGCCGCGCCGATCAGCAGGCTCGCGGCCCCCTTGATCAGGTCCGGGCCGAGCAGCGCGCTGACGGTCACGAACGCCACCGCCATCAGTGCCACGTACTCCGGCGGGCCGAACCCGACCGCGATGTCCGCCACCAGCGGCGCCGCGGCGCTCAGCGCGATCGTGCCGATGGTGCCGGCCACGAAGCTGCCGATCGCGGCCGTGGCCAGCGCCGCGGCGCCCCGGCCGGCCCGGGCCATCCGGTTGCCCTCCAGCGCGGTCACCACGGACGCGCTCTCGCCGGGCGTGTTGAGCAGGATGGACGTGGTGGAGCCGCCGTACATGCCGCCGTAGTAGATGCCGGCGAAGAGGATCAGCGCGGCGGCCGGGTCCAGCCGGAACGTGACCGGCAGCAGCAGCGCCACGGTCAGCGCCGGGCCGATGCCGGGCAGCACGCCGACCGCGGTGCCGATGGTGACGCCGAGCAGCGCCCAGAGCAGGTTGACCGGCGTGAGCGCGTCCGCGAACCCGGTCAGCAGCGCGTCCACGTCAGAACCCCCACGGTCCGGCCGGCAGGATCAGCCCGATCAGGCCGTCGAAGATCAGGAACACGGTGCCGGCCAGCGCGAACCCGTAGGCCGCGGTCCGCGTCGGGTGCGGCGCGCCGAGCAGCCACGCCGCGGCCGTGAACAGCCCGGTCGCGCACAGCGTCCAGCCGGCGAACGGCAACAGCAGCGCGAACGCGATCAACGCGGCGATCAGTGCCGCCAGGCGGCCCAGTCGCGCCGAGCGTTCCCGAAGAGCCGACATGGTACGAAGGGCGCCGCGCGACCGCACGCAGAGAGCGACGCCGAGCGCGCCGAGCAGCGCGCCGACCAGTGCCGGGGCCGCCGCCGGACCCACCGGCCCGCCACCCCCGCGCAGCGTGGCGGCGTCGGCCAGCACCACCCCCGCACCGACGATCATGACGAGGCCGAGCAGCAGGCCCGCGCGCTCCTCGCCGGCCCGGTCCGGGGCCTCTTCCTCGGGTGCCGTCATGCCAGTCCCATCCTCGCCAGCACGTCCGCCACGCGCCGCTGCTCGTCCTCGAGGAACCGCTCGAACTCCGGTCCGGTGAGCGTGGCGTCGCCCCAGCCGCGGTCCTCCAGCGTCTGCCGCCACGCCGCACTCGCGGTCATGTCCGTGATCAGCTTCTCCAGCGCGGCCTCGTCCTCCGGGCTGATCCCGTCCGGCGCCACCACGCCGCGCCAGTTGGACAACTCCACGTCCACGCCGGCCTCGCGCAGCGTGGGCACGTCCGGCAGCGACGGCAGCCGCTGCGCGCTGGAGACCGCGAGCGGCCGGACCGTACCGGCCTTGATCTGGGACATCATCTCGGAGACGCCGGAGACGCCCGCGGTGGCGCGGCCGGAGAGCAGCGTGGCCAGCGCCTCGCCGCCGCCGGAGTGGGCCACGTAGTTGACCCGGGCCGGGTCCGCGCCGATCGCGCCCGCGATCAGGCCGGTCAGGATCTGCTCGACGCCGCCGGCCGAGCCGCCGCTGAACGAGACGGACGGCAGGTCGGCCCGCATCCGGTCGGTCAGCTCCGCCAGGCTCCGGATCGGCGAGTCCGCGGGCACCACCAGCACCTCGTAGTCGGTGGTGAGCCGGGCCAGCGGCGTGGTCCGGTCCAGCCGCACCGGCGCGTCGTCGCTCTCGATCGCACCCACCATGACCAGGCCGAACACCATGACCTGGGTCGGATCGCCGTCGTACCGGGCGAACTGGCTGAGCCCGATCGTGCCGCCCGCGCCGGCCACGTTGTAGACCTCGGTGCGGCCGGCCGTCTCGCGCAGCGCGGCCTGCATCTCGCGCGCGGTCTGGTCCCAGCCGCCGCCGGGCGCGGCCGGCGCCATCAGCCGTAGCTGACGGCCGTGCAGGAACCCGGCGTCGGCCTGCTCGCCCCGGCCGGCCAGCGTGGTCGCGACCAGCAGGACCGCGACCAGCGCGGCCGCCGCGTACGGCATCGTGCTCCGCCAGCGCATCCCGGCCTCACCGCCCCTCAGCGTGGACTCAACGGCCGCTCCCTGTATACATTCAGCCGGTTGGATCTTCAAGCTTCTCAATGTTGCCGGAGGGACGCGTGTCGTACGACGTCGTGGTGGTGGGCGGTGGCAACGCGGGGTTCTGCGCGGCGCTGGCCGCGGCCGGTCGGGGGCGCCGGGTCCTGCTGCTGGAGAAGGGCCTGCCGGACGAGGCGGGCGGCAACAGCTACTACACGGCCGGCGCGTTCCGGGTGGCGCACGGCGGGCTGCCGGACCTGGCCGGCATCGTCGATCACGACGACCGGCACGCGGAGACCGTGCTGCCGCCGTACCCGCCGGAGGACTTCGTCCGCGATCTGGAGCGGGTGACCGAGGGCCGCACCGATCCGGAGCTGGCCGCCACCGTGGCCGGGGAGAGCCGGTCCGCGCTGGGCTGGCTGCGCACGCTCGGGCTGCGCTTCCGGCTGATGTACGAACGGCAGTCCTATCAGGACGCGGACGGCCGGCACGTGTTCTGGGGCGGGCTCGCGGTGGGCAGCACCGGCGGCGGCAAGGGCCTGATCGCGCAGCACACCGCGGCCGCCGCCGAGGCCGGGATCGAGGTCCGCTACGGGCACCGTGCCGAGCGGCTGCTGACCGAGGACGGCCGCGTGACCGGCGTGGCCCACGCGGACGGCGAAATCCGTGCCGAGTCCGTGGTGCTGGCCGCGGGCGGGTTCGAGGCGGACCCGGAGTGGCGGCGCGCGCACCTCGGCGACGGCTGGGAGCGCGCGCGGGTCCGCGGCACGCCGCTGAACACCGGCGACATGCTGCGCGCCGCGCTCGCGGCCGGTGCGGCGCGCGGCGGCGACTGGTCCTCCTGCCACAGCGTGGCGTGGGACGCCGGCGCGCCCGCCACCGGCGACCGGACGCTGACGAACCGGCTGACCCGGCAGAGCTACCCGCTCGGCATCGTGGTGAACCGGGACGGGCGGCGGTTCCTGGACGAGGGCGCGGACTTCCGCAACTACACCTACGCGCGGTACGGCGGGGAGATCCTGCGGCAGCCGGGCGGCGTGGCGTTCCAGGTCTTCGACGCGGAGATCCGCCCGCTGCTGCGCACCGAGGAGTACGACGCACCGGGCGCGAGCGTGGTGGTGGCGGACACGCTGGACGCGCTGGCGCGCGGCATGGGCGTGCCGGCGGACACGCTCACCGCCACCGTGACCGGCTTCAACGACTCGATCGACGAGACCGTCCGCTTCGACCCGTCCATCAAGGACGGACGCGCGGCGCGCACCACACCGCCGAAGAGCAACTGGGCGCTGCCGATCCGCACGGCGCCGTTCTACGCGTTCGCAGTGACCTGCGGCATCACGTTCACGTTCGGCGGGCTGCGCGCGGACCCGCACGGGCGCGTGCTGACCGGCGGCGGCACGCCGCTGCCCGGCCTGTTCGTCTGCGGCGAGATGCTCGGCGGGCTGTTCAGCGGCAACTACCCGGGCGGCTCCGGGCTGACCGCGGGCGCGGTGATCGGCCGCCGCGCCGGACTGCTGGCCTGAGCCTGGGGTCAGTCGTCCGGGCTGACCAGGCCGGTGCGGTACGCGTGGACCACGGCCTGCACGCGGTCGCGCAGGCCGAGCTTGGTGAGGATGCGGGAGACGTACGTCTTGACCGTCTCGGCGCCGATCACCAACTCCGTCGCGATCTCCGCGTTCGAGTGCCCGGCCGCGATCAGGCGCAGCACCTCCAGCTCGCGCGGCGTGAGCGTGGACGCCGCGGCGGCGGCCGGGTCGGCGGGGCGCAGGCGGGCCGCGTACCGGCCGATCAGCCGGCGAGTGACCTCGGGCGCGATCAGCGAATCGCCGCGCGCGACCGTCCGCACGCCGGCGATCAGCGCCTGCGGCGACGCGTCCTTGAGCAGGAACCCGGCCGCGCCCGCGCGCAGCGCCTCGTAGACGTACTCGTCCAGGTTGAACGTGGTCACGACCAGCACCTTCATCGGGTCCTGGACGCCGGCGCCGGCCAGCCGGCGGGTGGCCTCGATGCCGTCCATGACCGGCATGCGCACGTCCATCACCACCACGTCCGGCCGCAGCCGCAGCGCGGTGTCCACGGCCGACCTCCCGTCGCTCGCCTCGCCGACCACGGTCAGGTCGTCCTGCGAGTCCAGGATCGTGACGAACCCGGTACGCACCAGCGCCTGGTCATCCGCGACGAGCACCGAGACGGTCATGCCGGATCTCCGATCGGAATGCGGGCCCGGACGGTGAAGCCGCCGTCCGGGGCGGGGCCGGCGTCGAACTCGCCGCCGAACAGCTCGACGCGATCGCGCAGCCCGGCCAGGCCTCGGCCGGAACCGCCCACACCGGGCGCGGGGCGGCGCGTGGTCGCGGCCGACGTGGTGATCTCGATGTCCACGCCCTCGCTGCGGTGGTCGAGCCGGACCAGCGTCGGGCGGCCGGTCGCGTACTTGAGCGCGTTGGTCAGCGCCTCCTGCACCACCCGGTACGCGGTCAGCTCGCGGCCCGCGCCCAGGTCCGGCCGGTCACCGCGCTCGACCAGCTCGATCGGCTGGCCGGCCGCGCGCGACTGCTCCACCAGGTCCGGCACCTGCGCCAGCGTGGGCAGCCGGTCCATCGGCGCGCGCCGGGCCGGGTCCAGCACGCCGAGCAGGTCGCGCAGCTCGCCCAGCGCGCGGCGGCCGGTCTCGCCGATCGCGGCCAGGTTCGCCGTCACCTTCTCCTCCGAGGACGCCACGAACTGCGCGGCGCCGGCCTGCACCACCATCGCCGTGACGTGGTGGGTGACCACGTCGTGCAGCTCGCGGGCGATCCGCTCCCGCTCCGCGGCCAGCGCGGTCCGCGCGGCCAGCCGGCGGCGCTCGGCCTCCGAGGCGCGCGACCAGCGGGCCCACGCGCCGACCAGCCAGGCGCCGGCCAGCGCCAGGTAGAACAGCGGGAACCCGTCCGCGGACGTGGGCGACCCGGCCGCGATCAGCGCGGCGGTGAGCAGCGCGTACCCGGCGGTCGCGACCGCGGCGACGGTACGGCGCAGCCGCCGCTGGTACGCGCCCGCGCTGTACAGCGCCACCAGCAGGCCGACGCTGGCGAACGTCACGTACCCGCGCAGTTCCTGGACGGCGAAGCCGGTCGCGACCAGGGCGAGCGCGGTCTCCGGCCGGGTGCGGCGCAGCACCAGCGGCAGCGTCATGGCGAGCCCGGCCGCGACGCCGAGCGCGTCCAGCGGCCGGGCCGGCAGCTCACCGAGCCGGCTGCCGATCTCCGCCAGTGGCGGGAGGAAGCCGAGCACCGCGTAGAGCAGCGCGATCATCCCGTCGCGGGCCGTGATGCCGCGGCGTTGCCAGCGGGCTACCAGGTCGAGGGTCCACGGCAGACGCAGCAGCACCCGGGCAGCGTAGCGGTTGCCCATCGGCGGCTCCTTCGCGTCCGGCGCGGCGGTGGTGCCGCGCGACACCACCGACGCTACGGTCGCGCTGGAGCGGGCGAATCCCCGTCCGGGGATCAGCCCGGGGTCCCCCGCGCGGGGGACGCGCTCACGTCCCGGGCGCGATCGTGCCGGTGCAGAACGCGTTGGCCAGGTTCGGCCCGTTCTCTCGCGTTGCCGCGGCGTGCGTCGCGGCCTACTCTAAAACCTAAGGTTCACTTGGTTTTGGAGGACGGAATGCCGGACGAGCTGAGCACGGCGGAGAAGGCGGCGCTGACCAGCGGCAGCGAGTTCTGGCGGACCACCGCGGTGGGCGACGTGCCCGACGTCATGCTCACCGACGGGCCGCACGGCGTGCGCAAGCAGCTCACCGGCGCGGACCACCTCGGCCTGCTGGCCAGCGAGCCGAGCACCTGCTTCCCGCCGGCCGTGGCGCTCGGCTCGACCTGGGACCCGGCGCTGGTGCGGCGGGTCGGCGAGGCGCTCGGCGACGAGGCCCGCGCGATGGACGTCGCCGTGCTGCTCGGCCCCGGCATCAACCTCAAGCGCACGCCGCTCGGCGGCCGCAACTTCGAGTACTACGCGGAGGACCCGCTGCTCATCGGCGTGCTCGCCACCGAGTGGGTGCGCGGGCTGCAGAGCCGCGGCGTGGGCGCGTCACTCAAGCACTTCGCGGTCAACAGCCAGGAGACCGACCGCATGCGGGTCAGCGCGGACGTGGACGAGCGCACGCTGCGCGAGCTCTACCTGCGCGCGTTCCAGCGGGTGGTGCGCGAGGCCCGGCCGTGGACCGTGATGTGCGCGTACAACCGGATCAACGGCGTGCACGCGGCGGAGAACCGCTGGCTGCTCACCGACGTGCTGCGCGGCGAGTGGGGCTTCGACGGCGTGGTCGTCTCCGACTGGGGCGCGGTGGTGGACCGGGTCGCGGCCGTCCGCGCCGGGCTGGACCTGACCATGCCGGGACCGGACCCGGCCGGCGACCGCGCGCTGGTCGCCGCCGTGCGGGACGGCACGCTGGATCCGGCCGCCCTGGACACCGCCGCGGCGCGGGTGCGCGCGCTGGTCGCCCGCGCCGCCGACGCGGCGGCGGCGCCGGTCGACGCGGACGCGCACCACGCGCTGGCCCGGGAGGTGGCCGCGCGCGGCATCGTGCTGCTGAAGAACGACGGCGGCCTGCTCCCGCTGCCTGAGTCCGGCACCTCGATCGCGCTGATCGGGCGCGCGCCGCGGTTCCAGGGCGGCGGCAGCTCGCAGATCAACCCGACCCGGGTCGACGACCTGGTCGCCGAGGTCGCGGCGCTCACCTCCGCGCCGGTCGCCCACGTGGACGGCGCGGACCCGGAGCGGGCGGTCGCGGCGGCCCGGGCCGCGGACGTGGCGGTGGTGCTGGCGAGCAGCGGGAACGAGACCGAGGGCCTGGACCGGGACAGCCTGGAGCTGCCCGCGGAGCAGCTCGCGCTCATCGGCCGGGTGGTGGCGGCGAACCCGCGTACCGTGGTGGTGCTGACCAACGGCGCCGTGGTGCTGACCTCGCCGTGGGACGCGGCCGTGCCCGCCGTGGTGGAGAGCTGGCTGCTCGGCCAGGCGGCCGGTGGCGCGCTGGCCGACGTGCTGTTCGGCCGGGTCAACCCGTCCGGGCGGCTGGCCGAGACGATCCCGCTGCGGCTGGAGGACCATCCGTCCTACCTGGATTTCCCCGGCGAGGGCGGCCACGTGCGGTACGGCGAGGGCCTGTTCGCCGGTTACCGGGGCTTCGACGCGCGGCGGCAGGCGGTGGCGTACCCGTTCGGCCACGGCCTGTCCTACACCCGGTTCGGCTACGGCCCGGCCACCGCGGACACCGACGGCTCCGGCGTGGTGGTGCGGGTGCCGGTGACGAACGAGGGCGCGCGGGACGGCCGCGAGGTGGTGCAGGTCTACGCGAGCCTGCCCGGGTCGGCGGTGCGCCGCGCGCCGCGCGAGCTGAAGGGCTTCACGGTGGTGGAGGTGCCGGCCGGCGCGACCGTCACCGCGGAGGTCCGGATCGCGCGCGACGACCTGGCCTACTGGGACGTGCGACTGGGCCGGTGGGCGGTCGAGGGCGGCGCGTATCTGCTGGAGGCCGGCGCCTCGTCCCGGGACCTGCGCACCGCGGTCACGGTCGAGGTGACCGGCGACGACACCCGCGTGCCGCTGAGCGCCGACTCCACGCTCGGCGAGTGGATGGCCGACCCGCGCGGCGCCCGCGTGCTGACCGGGGCGCTCGCCGGCGGTCCACCCGGCATCCTCTCCGACCCGGAGGCGCTGACCTTCCTCGGCAGCCTCCCGCTGAGCCGGCTCGCCGCGTTCGGCCAGGGGCCGGACGCGGCGGCGCTGGCCCGGCTGGTCGAGGCCGCCAACGCCTGACCGGCGGCTCTAGAGGGCCTTGTGGAAGACCAGGAAGTCGCAGGGCGTGGCGACCTTCGGCGCGAGCGCCGGGTACGCCTCCGCGAAGTCGGCCTTGTGCACGATCCGGTAGCCGCTACGGGTGTACCAGTCGCGCAGGAACGCCTTGACCGGGTGCTCCCACTCCGTCGGGTACAGCAGCTCGAGCTGCATGACGGCCAGCCCCTGCCCGCGCGCCCAGTCCTCCGCGAACGCGACCAGGTCGCGCCCGATGCCGGTGCCGCGGTGCCCGGGGTGCGCGGCCAGCATGCCGAACTCGCCCTCGCCGCCGGGGAGCCGCCGCACCCGGACGGCGCCGACCAGCGCGGGGCCGAGCCGGGCCACCGCGATCTCGCCGGCCCGGATGAACGAGGCGATCTCGGCCGCGTCGGTGCGGGCCGCCTCGTCCCGCCAGATGCCCTTCTCGCCGGTCGCGTAGACCTCGTTGACCAGCGCGGTCACCTCGGCCACCAGCGCCGCGTCGGCGGCGGAGTCGGCGGGGAGCAGCGAGATGTCGGCCATGGGGACGTTCCTTCCCGAGTGGTGTTCCGGCAAGTATGGACCCGGACGCGCGCGGAGCCGCCCGCACATCCGTCCACCGGCCCACCGCCAAAAACCCTTAAATCCCGCCATAGCGGTACGGTGATCCCTACGCTCTTCGCATGAGAAGCTCCGTATCCGACGCGTTCCTGATCTTCACCGAGCCCATCGAGGGACGCGTGCCGTACCTCTATCTGGACAGCTGGGGCCTGGTCACGGTCGGCACCGGATGCCGGCTGGACTCCGTGGACGAGGCGATGACACTGCCGTTCGTGCTCGCGGACCAGCCGACGATCGGGGCGTCCACGCGCCAGATCCGTGAGGCGTACACGGCCGTGCAGTCCCGGCCGGACCTGGCCGGGCGGCCCCTCGACTTCGCCGGGCGCACCGCCGTGCGGCTGACCGAGGACGGCGTCGACGAGCTGGCCGCGCGCCGGCTCGCCGCGCTGGAGGACCGGCTGATCCGCACGCCCGAGTTCGCCGGGTTCCCGCGCTGGCCGGCCGACGCGCAGTTGGCGCTGCTCAGCCTGGCCTGGGCGCACGGCCCGGACTTCTCCGGCTGGCCGGACCTGCGCGCGGACTGCGCGGCCGGTGACTGGCGGGCCGCGGCCGACCACGGGCGCATCCAGGGCGCCACCCAGCGGAACGCGGCCGACCGGGCGCTGTTCCGCACGGCCGCGCATGCGACGGAGAACCACTGGGACCCGGACGTGCTCTGGTACCGGCCGCTCGGCCACCGCGCGGAGCTGCACCCGCGGGACAGCGGCGCGGAGGTGGTGCTGTTGCAGGAGCGGCTCCTGGTGCTGGGCTACCTGGCCACGGTCAGCGGCGTGCTGGACGTGGAGACGGAGCTGGCGCTGCGCGAGTTCCAGCGCGCGCACGTGCTGCTGGTCGACGGCGTCGCCGGGCCAGCCACCTGGGCCGCGCTCGGCACGGCCGTACCCGCGACGGTGGCCGCTCACACCTAAGGCGTGGCTGGTGGATCGCGTCGAGCCGAGCCGAGGTCCAGGTGTCGTCCGGGTGTGCGGCGCGGGCGCCGGATACCGGTGTTGTATCCGGGTGGTCGTGCCGTGCGGCCGGGCCACGCCGCGGGCCGGCGACGATCCGCCAGACACGCCCTAACGGCGTATGGCGATATTGATCGAGCCTGGCCGATAGTGGGCCGGTGGAGGCCGATCAGGTGCTGCGGCAGCGACTGCGGCGCGCCGTCCCGCCGCTGGTCGGCGCGGGCGTGGCCTGGTCGGTCTACCCACGTGAACAGCGCACGCCGATGAACACGGTGCTGGACATCGTCGCCGCGCGGCTCGGCGCGGACACCACGCTGGTCTGGGTCGACGACGGTACGCCCGAGGTGCTGGCCCTGCCCGGGCTGCCGGTGCCGGCCGTGGCCTGGAGCCGCCGGTCGCTCGCGTCCGGCCTGCTGCTCCGCACGCTGCTGCTGGCCGACCGGCTGCCGGCCCGTACCCGCCGGATCCTCTGCCGTCAGGCGGCACTGCACCTGCTCGCGGAGACCGCGCTGCGGCTCGGCAACCCGGACCTGGCCGCCCGGTGCGGCGTGGCCGCGTTCCTGGACCGGGAGTGGACCGCGCCGCACCCCGCCGGGCTGGAGTCCGCGGCGGACACCGAGGAGCGGCTCGCGCTGTGGTTCTACGCGCTGGCGCACGAGTTCGGCCACTTCGCGGACGCGCACACGCACGCGCGCGGCCCGCTCACCGACGCGTCCGTGCGCACCATGCTGCTGGCCGCGCGCCGGCAGGACGGCCACGACCTGATCGGCGACGTGCTGCACCGGCGCCCGCTGCACCCGGCCGACGTGCGCGCCGAGACCGTGGCCGACCTGTTCGCCGCGGACGTGCTGGTGGAGGCCGCCGCGCGGCTGCTGCCGGACGGCGGCCACCCGGTGCGGGTGATCGGCGAGGTGCTGCTCGCCGCGGCCGTGGTCGCGGCCGTCGAGCGCTGCCGCGCGTTCTGCACCATGCTGGGGCGGCCCGGCGACGGCCGGCTCGACCACCTCACCTACCCGGCCGCGGCGAGCGTGCGGTCCGCGGTGCTGCGCGCGCACCTGGCCGCCGCGATGACCGCGCGCTACTCGTCCGGCCGCCCCTCGCCGGTCAGCGCGCTCCCCCGCTGGGACCGGATCGTGGCCGGCGTGGCCGCGCCGCTGGAGCCCGCGCTGGCCGTGCTGGACACCGCCGTGACCGACGCGATCCGTGAGGCGCTCGACGAGTCCGTGCCCACGGAGTACCTGATCGAACGGCTGCGGCCGCAGGCCGGGCCGGCGTTGCGCGCGGAGGCGCGGGACTTCGTCCACCTGGTGCGCGGCAGCGGCCGGCACGGCGAGTGGCTGGACGAACTGGTGCGCATACTCGGCTGAGCTGAGTACCGCGGCTCAGGGCACCGGACCCGATCGTCCATAGATTCGACGGCGACGCCACGGACAGGGAGGTTACGGCGATGGCCGTCTACATGCATCGAGAGCGCACCGGCCGGGCGCCGCGGATCGCCGGGGTGGTGCTGGCCGTCGCGATGGCCGCGGCCGGCGGCTGGGCCGCCTACCGGTACGTGTTCGGCGCCGGCTTCCCCAGCGGCACGCACGACGTGCAGGTGTACACGGTGGACGGCGCGCTCACCACGCCCGGCGCGGGCCGCGGCGGTTTCCTCGGCATGTGCGACGCGGACACGTTCCACATCACGGTGGACAGTGCGGAGCTGTGCGTGTCGGTGAACGGCTCGCTCGGCACGGTGCCGGCGACCGGCACGGACCGCGGCATCGTGCTGGCCGGCCCGGCGGTGGCGTCGCTGCGCTCGCTGACCGCGGGCGAGGACGCGTCGATGATCCTGCTGCGGCACGACGGCGGGTGGGTGGCGGCGGTGGACAGCGGCGCGCTGGCGGACGGCGGCCCGCTGACCGCCACCCCGGTGGACTGACGACGTGACGTGGCGAGGGGCCCGCTCCGGGTGGAGCGGGCCCCTAGCCGTGCTCAGCCGACCGTGAACCGCACGGTGGCCAGGTTGTCGGCCTTGTTCGTTTCCGGCACCGCGGCGCCGGCCGCCGGCCACACGTTCGGGTCGGGAGCGGCGCGCACCTCGACGTACGCCACCTTCTCCGCGCCGGCCGGGAAGGTCGCGGCCGGGCCGGTGATCTCGAACGGGCCGCCGAGCGTGGTGTCGCCGGCCCCGGTCGGGCCCATCATGCAGAGGTACGCCGCGCCCGTGTCGCCGCTCCGGTTGCCGATGTCCGCGTCGTCGTCGCGCTCGCACCCCATCGGCACGTACTTCAGCTCCGCGCCCTTCGGCAGCGCGAACCCGACGACCGGGTTGACCGACGCCGTACCGCCGACCGTGATCGTGATGGTGATCGTGCCGGTGAACGTCTCGCCCGTGGTGGTGCCGGACATGCCGGCGGACGCGATCCGCAGATCGGCCGTGGCGGGCTGGTCGGGAGCCGCCGGGCCGGAGTCCCCGCCGGTCGCGCCGGGCGACAGGTGCGGGTTCGGCGGGAACGCCGTCTCGCCGGCGACCTGCCGGAACGTGCCGCCCTCCAGCGCGTAGGACCGCCACTGGTACTGGGTGTGCGACGGGTCGCCGCCGCAGCAGAACACGACGTCGCCGACCTCCACCCGGACGCGGTTGCCGTCCGCGCCGATGTTGCGCACGAGCGCCGGAATCCCGCCCTCCTCGTGCCCGGCGAGGTGGGTCGCCACCACGGTCCCGAGCGTGATGATCTTCCCGGCGCCGTCCCGGTCGAAGACGACCACCTGGTACTCACCGGCCTGGGCGACCTGGCAGTGCAGCACCGCCGCGGTCTCCTCGACGCCGTCGGAGTCCACGTCGACGTAGGCGGTGCGCACCAGCGTGACGTCACCCATGTCGCGCGCCTCGGGGGCGAGCCGCTGCGAGCCGGGCGAGCAGAACTGCGCGCCCGAGTACGGCCAGGCCGGCAGGTCGAGCATCGACTCCTTCAGCGTCGCGTCGTCGATCCGGCCGTCCGGCACCGGCGCGGTGGTCTCCACGCTCGCCGAGGGGCTCGGCGCCGGGCTGGTCGCGGACGCGGACGGGGTCGGCGGCTGGGTGGCCGTCTCGTCCGGCGGGTCGTTCGTGCCGATCACCCCGGCCGCGTAGGCGGCCACCGGGGCCGCGATGAGCAGCGCGGTCAGGCCGGTGGTGACACCGGCGCGGACCTGCCGGCGGCGGCGCACGGTGGCGCGTGCCGCGGCGGCGCCGAGCGGCGCGGGCAGGTCGGGCCCGGTGCGGAAGGCGGCGAACGCGTTGTCGATCGCGTCCGAGTGGAACTGTTCGTCCATCATGGCTGGGGCTCCGTTTCAGGCGTCGGTGAGCTGGGCGGCGAGGGCGGTACGGCCGCGATGCAGCCAGGACTTGACGGTTCCCTCGGCGACGTCCTCCTGCTCGGCGATCTGTGCGATGGACAGATCGCCGAGGTGGTAGAGGATGACGGCGCGCCGCTGCTTCTCCGGGAGAGTGGCGAGCGCGCGGGCCAGCGCGACCCGGTCGGGACCGGGCCCATCGACGTGTTCCTCACGATAGCGTCGTACGTGTGCCTGCTGGACCCGCAGCCGGCGGAACCGGCTGGTCGCCAGGTTCCAGGCCACCTTGCGCAGCCAGGCGAACGGGTCGTCGTACCGGGAGACCTTCTCCCATCGGGGCAGTGCGCGGCAGAACGCCTCCTGGACGACGTCCTGCGCCTGTCCGAAGTCGCCGGTGTACGCGAAGAGCTGGAGTGACAGCCGCTGAAAGTGCGTCGCGTAGAACGACTCGAACGTCGGCGGCCCTGTGTCATCAACCAATGCCGTGGCCGCCTCGCTGACCATCGTCATCTGCCCCTCCCCGTGTGATGTCGCGGTGTCCCCCGCGGCTCGCGACCAACACGCGTCCCCTCCCCCTTCGGTTGCAGCGGATCGGCTCCGCGACTGAAGCCTTCCCACCGGCGCCGGTACGCAGTATGCGGCGTCGACGCCTTGACATGCCTCGATCGTCCTACTGACAGTGACCGACGCGCACGGCATCGCGTTCGACACGAGCGACCCGGTGAACGAGCCGAACCCGCCGCATCGAGGCACCACGGTCGGCCCGGACGGGCAGCGCACCGGCGGTCGCGCGGCCCGACGTGCACACGTACGGCACCGGGCAGCGGACCGCCGCCCGCGACGTGGCCCGATCCCGCCGCTCACCGCGGTCGGCGTGACCGAGGCGCACGGGACCGCCCCGGGTCACGGACGGTGCGCGGCACGCGAACCCGTACGTCCACGCTGGAACCGCGCGGGCGCGGCTAGTCGTCGTCGAAGGAGAGCGAGAGCGTGCTGGAGTAGGCGGCGCCGGGGCCGGCCGCGGGGTCGTCCCGCGGATCGGACCCGGCCGGCCAGAACCGGACCGCGCGGAACGGATAGCCGTCCTGGCCCGGCGACTCCCAATCGAGCCGGACCGGCGTGCCCGGCGCCAACCGTGCGGCGCCCGGCGTCGCGGCGGCGCTGAAATGCGCCCAGCAGCCACCGGGAGTCTCGGCCGAGTCGAGCACGCCCCAGCCCTGGTCCGCGTGCCACTCGCGGACGGTCGCGTCCACCGTCATGTGATCAGTCCTCGATGGTCGACGGCGCGGTGCCGAGCGCGTCCAGCTCCGGCCACAGCGCGTCCGGGATCTCGGCGGTACGCATGGCCTCCAGGTCCGCGATGCGCGCGACGCGGCTCACGCCGACGATGGTGGAGTCGACGTGCGGGTTGCGCAGCGAGAAGTGCAGCGCGGCCGTGGGCAGCGCGACCCCGAACCGGGCGCACGTCTCCCTCGCGCGCTCGACCCAGGCCAGCAGCTCCGGCGAGGCCTCACGGTACGCGTAGCGGGTGTCGCGGCCGGCCAGCAGCCCACCGCCGAACGGCGCCGCGTTGAAGACGCCCATGCCGCGCGACACGGCCTCGGCGATCAGCGGCTCGGCGCGCCGGTCGACCAGCGTGTAGCGGTTGTGCGTGAGCAGCACGTCGAACGCGCCGCTGGTCACGTACCGGGTCATCAGCCCGATCTCGCCGGCCGCCACGCCGATCGCGCCGGCCAGGCCCTGCTCCTTCAGCTCGCGCAGGCCCTGCACGGCACCGCCGGGCGCGAACGCCTCCTCCACCGTGATCGTGTAAGGATCGTGCAGGTGCAGCAGCGGCAGCCGGTCCAGGCCGAGCCGCGCGGTGCTCTCCTCGAACGAGCGCCACACCCGGTCGCGGTCGAAGCGGCCGGTCACCGGATCGGCGTCGACCTTGGTGACGACGGTCTTCCCGGCCGGCAGCCCGAGCTCGCGGACGGCCCGGCCGAGCGCGGTCTCGCTGCGGCCACCGGCGTAGTTGTTCGACGTGTCGATCACCGCGGACGGGCCGGTGAGCAGCGCGCGGGCCAGCGCGGCGGACTCGGGCGCGGGCGAGCCGTCTGGCGCGGCCGGGTTGCCGAGCCACGACGTGCCCAGGCTGACGGGACTGACGGGGAAGCCGATCATGCACCCATCATGCACGTGGGGCCGGTGCGGCGCACCGGCCCCACGCCACCGCGCGGCATCAGGCGGGCAGCCCGCCGACCTGCGTGTTGACCCAGGCCCGGATCGACGGCAGGTCGCCGTAGATGGACGGGCCGGTGGCGCACGTGGAGTTGTTGTTGCCGGCCCGGCTGGTGACGCCGATCAGCTCCCAGCGCCCGCCGACGCTGCGGACCTGCGGGCCACCGGAGTCGCCGTAGCAGGCGCCGGCGTTGCCGTTCGGGTTGTTGGTGCAGATCTCGTACGCGGCGTCGATGTTGGAGCACCGACTGTCCGCCACGATCGAGGTGTCCAACTCGTGCGCGACCGTGGGCACGGGGCCGCAGCCGCGGGCCGGGCAGGTCTGGCCC
Source organism: Catenuloplanes atrovinosus (assembly GCF_031458235.1). NCBI lineage: Bacteria > Bacillati > Actinomycetota > Actinomycetes > Micromonosporales > Micromonosporaceae > Catenuloplanes > Catenuloplanes atrovinosus. The sequence continues at coordinate 5,146,798 of NZ_JAVDYB010000001.1, forward strand.
CAGCCGATGATCCGGGTGGCGGTGCCGGTCGCACCGGACGCCGTGGGGATCGGCGCGGGCGCGTGCGAGACCGCGGAGCCGAGCTGGAGCAGCTTGACGTCGATCCGGGGGTGGGAGATCGCACGGGTGACGGAGACGACCGTACCGCCGCTGGTGCGGTTGACGCTCCCGACCCGTACCGTCGAGGGGGTTGAGCAGTGTGCGGCCGTGACGGCCCAGTTGTTCTTGATCAGCGAGCCGGTGCAGCCGGACAGGTAGACCATGAACGAGTAGTTCTCGGTGGCCGGCCGCCCGTTGACGACCAGCGTGCCGAACTCCGGGTCCGACTCCGGCGCCGCCACGGCGGCGGACGGCGCGAGCAGACCGGCGACCACGAGGCCGACGGCGGCGATGAGGCGAGAGATGCGCATGCCGCGACGCTAGGGCGCATCAGGTTATTTCGATACATCCCAATCGGGGCCTATCACCGGACGATGGCGCGATCCGCTCGCGGTGGCTGCGGATAAACTGTGTGGGTGGTGGACGACGGCGTGCTCGGGTCGGAGCGGGCCGCTGCGATCGTCCAGGAGGTCCTCGACGGGATTCCGGCCGGCTGGTCGTGGCTGGTGCCGATGGAGGGGGCGGACGGCGCGGTCGCCGACTTCCGCATCGCCGCGGCCGGGGACCGGGTGCCGGACATCTACCATCGCGGCGCGAGCCGGCGGGACAGCACGATCGCCACGCTCTACCCGACCATGGTCGGCGGGCCGCTGTGGCAGCTGTACCTGCGGGTGCTGGAGACCGGCGAGCCGGGTGAGCTGCCCGACTTCGGCTACGCCGAGTCGCGGTCCGGCGTGGTCGCGCACTCCGTCTTCGGCGTCAGCGTGCGGCGCGTGCTGGGCGGCCTGCTGGTGGTGTGGCACCGCGAGGACGAGCAGTTGCGCCGGCTGGCGCACACCGAGCTGATCGGCAACCTCGGCTGGTCCGAGTACGACCTGCACACCGGCCGCACCTCCTGGTCACCGGGCATGTACCGGATCTTCGCGCGCGACCCGGCCGACGGCCCGCTGCCACGCCTCGAGATGGCCGCGCTCATGCTGCCGGAGGACCGCGGCCTGGCCGAGACCGCGTGGCAGACGCTGGACAGCGGCGCCACGTCCGATGTGACCGTGCGGTTCCGGGTCGGCGACGACGTCAAGCACCTGCGAATCCTGTCGGACACCGCGCCGGACGGGGACGGCCGGCCGGTCAAGATCTACGCGGTGGTGCAGGACGTCACCGTGCGGGTGGACACGCGCACGGAGATCGAGCGGCTCAGCGACCAGCTGCGCAGCCGCGAGATGACCGCGATCGCCGAGCACCGCCTCGCCGGCCAACTGCAGAACATGATCCAGCCGGTGCCGCGCGAGCCGTTCGCGCTGGCCGGGCTGGAGGTGATGGTCGGCTACCTGCCGGCCGAGCGCGCGGTCCTGGTCGGCGGCGACTGGTACCACGCGCAGACGCTGCCGGACGGGCTGGTCGCGCTCGCGGTCGGCGACGTCGCCGGGCACGGGCTGGACGCGGCCAGCGGCATGGCCCACCTGCGGTTCGCGCTGGTCGCCTGGCTCTCCATCGGGCTTCGCGATCCCGGCGTGCTGCTCTCCCACCTGAATCGGCTCTGCCTCCAGCTCGGCATTACCGGCACCGCGATCATCGCGCTGTACGACCCGGCCGGCCGTACGCTGCGGTGGGCCCGCGCCGGTCATCCGATGCCGCTGCTGTCCCGCGACGGCGGCGCCGACGAGTTCGACCGCCCGTGCGGGCTGCTGCTCGGCGCCGCGGAGAGCGCGGAGTACCCGGTGCTGACGCCGGTGCTGCGCCCGGACGACGTGGTGCTGTTCTACACCGACGGGCTGGTGGAGCGCCGGGCCGGCGACCCGGCCGCGCAGGTCCTCCGGGTCCGCGACGCGCTCGCCGCGGCCGGCCCGGACCTGCGCCGGGTGCACGCGGCGCTGAACGAGCCGAGCACGTTCGACGACACCTGCACGCTGGCGGTCCGCGTCCTGCCGTGATCCGGCCGCCGGCAGGTCACAGGTCGAGGTGGATGCGCACCCGCGTGCTGCCGGCGACCACGGACGTCTCCACCTCGTCACAGATGCGCTCCACGATCGCGAGGCCGCGACCACGCAGCGCGTCCGCCGCCGGCATCGGGCGGCCGAGGACCGGCACGGCCGTGCCGTCGCGCACCTGGTTGACGACGTCGCAGGTCAGCCGGCCGCGCGCGGCATGCAGCGTGACCTCGCCGCCGGAGCCGGTGTGCTGGAGCGTGTTGGTGGCCAGCTCGCTCACCGCGAGAACCAGCAGCTCCGCGCGCTCCTCGGGAAGGCCGAGCGCGACGGCCCGGGCGGCGACGAAGGCGCGCAGCGCCGCGAGGTCGGTCGCGACCGCGTAGCGCATGCGCCCGTCCTCAGCCAACGGTGTCACCCGGCTCGGCGAGCAGCGGGCCGACCCCGGTCAGGTCGAGCACGGTGGCGACCGGCCCGGTCGCGTTGGTGACGTGCAGCCGGCCGCCGGCGGCGAGCGCGGCGTGATGCGCGGTGACCAGGCTGTGCACGCCGGTGGAGTCGATGAACGTGACGTGCAGCAGGTCGACCACCACGGTGCGTGCCGCGGCGACAGCGGCCAGCAACGTAGCGGTCAATTCCTCCCGAACCGCCAGATCACACTCACCGTCGAGCGTCACCACCGTCCGGGTGGGACCGCCGGACGTCCGCGCGCCGAACGCCATGTACGCCTCCCCTGTATCCGCCGCCCATCATGGCACCGCGATCGGCCCCGCGCGCCGGGACCCCGCGCCCCCGATCGGGTTGTCCCGCGGACGATTCACCGGCCCACTGTTCCTGGTGGCCATGATTCGGTACGGTCTGGGCTGCTTAAGGATCTGCTAAGGAGTGCGTGGTGACGAAGCGGTTCGCCCTGGTGGCGGCGGCGCGGAATGGCGACCGGCCGGCGCTGGCGGAGCTCGTCGCCGAGCAGCTGCCGCTCGTCTACAACGTGATCGGCCGGGCGGTCGGCGCCCATGCGGACATCGACGACGCGGTCCGGCAGACCATGCACCGCGTCGCCCGGGAGCTGCCGGACCTGCGCGATCCGGGCGCGTTCCGGGCGTGGCTGCTGGCGCACGCGCTGCGCCAGGCCACCCGGGTGCGCCGCGGCGGCACGCGCGCGCCGCTGCCGGAGGACGGCGACGCGCCGGACCCGGGCGCCGACTTCGTGGGGCTGAGCATCATCCGGCTCGGACTCTCCGGCCAGCGCCGGCGGCTGGCCGAGGCGACACGCTGGCTGGACGGCGAGCACGCGGTCCCGCTGTCGCTGTGGTGGCTGGAGGCGACCGGCGCGATCAGCCGGTCCGAGTCCGCGGCCGCGCTGCGCCTGTCGCTGGCGGACGCCGGCGCGCGCGTCGACCGCATGCGCGCGCAGCTCGACGTGGTGCGGACCCTGGTCAGCGCGCTGCGGGCGCGCCCGGTCTGCCCGGGTCTGCGGCTGGTCGCCACGGGCTGGGACCACCGGCCCGGTCCGGTCTGGCGCAAGCGGATCTTCCGGCATGTGGAGAACTGCCCGGTCTGTTCCGGCACCGCGGCCCACCACATCCCGGCGGAGCGGCTGATCAGCGGGCTCGCGCTGGTCCCGGTGCCGAACACGCTGCTCGCCGCGCTGCACGCGGACGGGCTGCTGCCCGAGCCGGCCGGCGCGACCGTGGCGGTGTCCCGCGGCACGGTCTACGAGCCGCTCGAACTGCTCGCCGGCCCGGCGGAGCTCACCCCGGAACCCCTGCCGCCGGTACGGCGCCCGTCCGCGGTCCTGGTCCTCGCCGCCGTGGCGACGATGGTGGTGCTGGTGGCGGGCGGCGCACTGGCGCTGACCCGCGCGCCGGAGAACGTGGCGCCGGTGCCGGTCGCGGCGGACCTGCCCCGGCGCACGCTGCCCGCGTCCACAGCGGACTCCGAGGCGTCGCCGTCCGCGTCGCCCTCGCTCAGCCCGTCCGCGTCGCCGTCGCCGTCGGCCAGCCCGTCCGCGACGCCGTCGTCCGCGCCCGGCGTGGCCGAGGTCGCGGCGCCGCCGGCCGCGCCGGCGGAGTCCTCGCCGCCGCCGGCCGCGCCGCCGGCACCCGCGCCCCCGCGGCCGTCACCCACGCCGGCCGAGAACCAGGTGACGCTGCGCGCGGTCAACTACCCCGACCGGTACGTACGGGAGCGCGGCGGTTACGCGGTGCTGGAACCGGGGGCGGCCACGCTGACCGCGGTCCCCGGGCTGGCCGACGCGTCGTGCCTGTCGCTGCGCCTGCCGGACGGGCGCTACCTGCGCCACTACGACTACCGGCTGCGCGCGTCCCGGCCGGACGGCAGCGCGCTGTTCCGTGCCGACGCCACGTTCTGCCCGCGGGACGGCGCGACCGACGGATCGATCATGTTGCGCTCCTACAACTACCCCAACCACGTGGTGCGCCACCGGAACTTCGCGCTCTACATCGACCGCCCGGACGGCTCCCGCGGCTTCTACCGCGACGCCTCGTTCGTGCTCGGCTGACCCGGCGTGCTGATCCAGGAGCGGCTCATCGCACGGGTCGGCGAGCTGTGCCGGGCCGACCCGCGGCTCACCGCCGCGCTCACCTACGGCTCGTTCGCGGCCGGGCGCGGCGACGCGCACAGCGACGTCGAGTTCTGGCTGTTCTTCGAGGCGGCGCCGCCGGACCCGGACGGCTGGCTGGACGGCATCGGCCCGCGCCTGCACGTGGTGCGCAACGAGTTCGGCGCGCACGTGGTCATCTTCCCGGGCCTGGTGCGCGGCGAGTTCCACGTCGCGACGGCCGCGGACATCCCCTCGGTCGCGACCTGGCCGGCGCGCGGCGCGCCCGCCTCGCGCATGGTGGTGCTCGACCGGACCGGGGAACTGCGGCGCGCACTCGACGCGCTGCCGGACCGGCCCGCGCTCCCGGCCACGGCGGCGGAAGTGGCCGAGCTGTGCGGCCGGTTCGCCAACTGGCTGCTCCTGGCACATCACGTGGCGTCACGCGGCGAGCTGCTGCGCGCGGTGGACGCGCTCGCCCACGCGCACCGGCATCTGCTGTGGATGGTCCGGCTCGCGGAGGACCGCACCCAGCACTGGCTCACGCCGTCCCGGGCGGCCGAGACGGACCTGCCGCCCGAGGTGGTGGCCGCGCTGCACCGGCTCACGGCGCCCGCGCCACACACGTCGATCATCGAGACCTGGCGGTACGGCCGGCACCGCTGGGAGCGCCTCGCCGACCGGGTCGGATTCGCGGTCCCGGACGCGCTGTTCGCCGCCCTCGACGGGCTTCTCCTCGCCGCGCCGTCCCGATAGAGCCTCGCCGGGAACCACCCGCGCAACCGGCAGGAAGACCGCCCGCGCAGGAAGACCACCCGCGCAACCGGCAGGAAGACCGCCCGCGGAACCGGCAGGAAGACCGCCCGCGGAACCGGCAGGAAGACCGACCGCGGAACCGGCAGGAAGGCCGCCCGCGGCCGACCGGTGCCCGCGGGAGCATGCGGGCCGGACCCGGCCGGAAGCGGGTATATCAAGATTTTTCATCGCCGTTCGGCCGACCCGGCGCGGCTGCTTTTCGCGGTGGTGGCGGACATGCCGTGAATCCGGTCCCGCGATGTCGCACCCGCCCTGTATCTTGTGCGCCTGTCGGACATGGGGGAGTCATCCGTGAGCAACACCTTCCAGGTGGATCTTCGGGGCATCGTCGATCTGCTGAGCCACCATCTCTACGGCAGCCCGCAGGTGTACGTGCGGGAGCTGCTGCAGAACGCGGTCGACGCGATCACCGCGGTGCGGCACGCCGAGCCCGAGCACGCCGGCCGGGTGGCGATCGAGTCCGCGGACGCGACCGGCGACGGCACGCTGCGCATCAGCGACAACGGCATCGGCCTGACCGAGGCGCAGGTGCACGAGCTGCTGGCCACGATCGGGCGCAGCTCGAAGCGGGACGATCTGGGCTTCGCCCGGCACGAGTTCCTCGGCCAGTTCGGCATCGGCCTGCTCTCCTGCTTCCTGGTGGCGGACGAGATCCGGGTGCACACCCGCCGTGGCGACGCGGCGCCGGTGATCTGGACCGGCTTCTCCGACGGGCGGTACGAGGTGCGTCCCGGCCCGGAGCGCGAGCCCGGCACGTCGGTCACGCTGATCCCGCGCCGCGGCGCCGAGACCTGGCTGACCGGCGCGGAGGTGACCCGGCTGGCCGCGCTCTACGGCGCGATGCTGCCGATCGAGGTCACGGTCGACGGCGAGCGCACCACGATCGGCACGCCGCCGTGGGAGCGGAGGGCCGACCGGCGCGAGAGCCTCCTGCGGTACGCGGAGAGCGTGCTCGGCTTCACCCCGTTCGACGTCATCGAGCTGCACGTGCCGGAGGCGGGCCTGACCGGCGCCGCGTTCGTGCTGCCCACGCCGATCAACCCGGCCGTGCGCGGCGGCCACCGGGTCTACCTCAAGCGCATGCTGCTGGCCGAGGCGGTCGAGGGCCTGCTCCCGGAGTGGGCGTTCTTCGCCCGGTGCGTGGTCGACTCCACCGAGCTGCGCCCGACCGCCAGCCGCGAGGCGCTGTACGAGGACGGCCTGCTGGAGACCACCCGCGAGGCGATCGCGGACCAGCTCCGCGGCTGGCTGGTGCGGCTGTCCAGCACCGACCCGCGCCGGCTCTCCGAGTTCCTCTCCATCCACCACCTCGGCGTGAAGGCGCTGGCCCTGCACGACGCGGACATGCTGCGCCTGGTCGAGCAGTGGTGGCCGATGGAGACGAACATGGGGCGCACCACGCTGGCCGAGTTCCGCGCGCGGCACGGCGTCGTCCGCTACGCGGCCACGCTGGACGAGTTCCGCCAGCTCGCGGCCGTGGCCGCGGCGCAGGACGTGGGCGTGGTGAACGGTGGTTACACCTACGACACCGACATCATCGAGCGGCTGCCCGCGCTGGACGCGGAGATCCGGGTCGAGCGGCTGGAGCCGACGGACCTGACCACCACGTTCGACGCGCTCGACCGGGAGACCGAGCTGCGGCTGCGCCCGTTCCTGACGGGGGCGCAGCGGCGGCTGGACCGGCTCGGCTGCGAGGTGGTGGTGCGCGCGTTCGAGCCCGCCTCGCTGCCGTCGCTGTACCTGGTGAGCCGGGCCGCCGCGTTCCACGGCGAGTTCACCGCCACCCGGGAGAAGGCGGACGACCTGTGGGGCGGCGTGCTGGACGCACTGGCGAGCGCCGCGCCGCCGGACCGCCCGCAGTTGGTGCTGAACCATCGCAATCCGCTGGTCCGCCGGATCACCGCGCTCGGCGATCCGGAGCTGACCGCGCTCGCGGTCGAGTCGTTGTACGGTCAGGCGCTGCTGCTCGGGTACCACCCGATCCGGCCGGCCGACGCGGCACTGCTGAACACGTCCTTCCTCGGCCTGCTCGGCCGAGCCGTCCCGGGATCGGGGGATCCGGCATGACCACTTCGGCGCAGGAGCTTTGGGGACTGCTGGCGCAGGCCGGTGACATGCCCTACGGCGCGGCCCGGATCGCGCTGACCGAGCAGGTGATCCGGCACGCGGACGCGGCCGGCGACCCGGAGCTGCGGTTCGTGTCGCGCATCCACGGCACGCAGGCCTATGTGTACGGTGGCGAGCCCGCGAAGGCGTTCGTCACGTTCTCCTGGTGCCTGGCCGAGTTCGACTCGCAGCCCGCGCCGTACCACGCGAACTGGACGCACACGCTGCTCTGGTACTTCAAGACCATGATCAGCCAGATGACCGGCTTCCCCGAGGTGCCGCTCGACCGCGCCCAGGCGGTGCTGGACGACATGGAGCGCCGCTACCGCGAGGGCGGGCACAGCCTCCAGGCGGTCTACAAGTACCGGTACGTGCTGGCCCGGCACGTCGGCGACACCGAGGCGACCGCGCGGTGGTACGAGCGGTGGCAGGCCGCGCCGCGCGACGAGCTGTCCGACTGCGAGGGCTGCGACCCGACCGGCAAGGCCCGCTACCTCGCCGACCAGAAGCGCGACGAGGAGGTCGTGGCGCTGGCCGAGCCGGTGCTGGCCGGCCGGCTGACCTGCACCGAGCAGCCGCAGAACATGCTGGCCACGCTGATGGTGCCGTACGTGCGGACCGGCCGGCTGGACGCGGCGGTGGACGCGCACCGCCGGGCGTACGGGCTGATCCGCAGCAGTCTCGCGGACCTCGGCGACATCGGCGACCACATCGAGTTCTGCGCGCGCACCGGCAACGAGCACCGCGGCCTGGAGATCGTGCAGCGGCACATCGACTGGCTGGACCGCGCGCCGTCCCCGGCCGCGGCCATGACGTTCGCGTCCGCGTCCGCGCTGCTGCTGGGCCGCGCCGCCGCGCTCGGTCACGGCGACACCGTGGTGCACCGCGCCGAGCGCGGCGACACCACGGTCGCGGCGCTCGCGGACGAGCTGGCCGCGGAGGCGCGCGCGATCGCCGCCCGGTTCGACGCGCGCAACGGCACGACCCGGCAGTCCCGCCGCGTCGAGGACATGCTCGCGGCCGAGCCGTTCGGCGTGGAGCTGCCGCTCTCCCCCACCGCGCGCGCCGCCGCGCCGGTGCCACCGGTGCCGCAGCGCCCGGCGCCGCCCGCGCCCGAGGTGCCGGCCGAGGCGACCGCGGAGCAGTTGCTCACGCTGGCCGAGGACGAGGAGGACGCGGACCGCGACGGCGGCCCGATCCTAAACGCGTTCGACGCGCGCTTCCCGGACCCGGCCGCGCTCGGCCCGGCGCTGGCCGCGAAGCGTGAGGCGCTGCGCGGCGGCCAGCACTGGGATCGGCGTGACGGCGAGGCCGCGGCCGCGGCCTGGGACCGCGCCGCCGAGCTGTACGCGGAGGCCGGTGACCACGGCGAGGCGGTCGCGGTGTCCGGCCGCGCCGGCATCGCCCGGCTGCTGCTCGGCGACGAGAGCGGCGCCGAGGCGGTGGAGCGCGAGATCGCCTACCGGGAGGAGCACGGCGGCACGCCGAAGGACGTCGCGGCCGCCTGGTCCCGGCTGGCGCTGCGACACATGATCACCGGCGACGCGGACGCGTCGATGGCGGCCCAGGAGCGCGCGGACGCGGCGCTGGCCGACGTGGACGAGCCGCGCATGCACGCGCGGTACGCGGTGCGCCGCGCCCAGATCGCGGCGAACGGGCACCGGCACGAGGAGGCGACCGAGGCGATCGGCCGCGCGCTGATCTTCTTCCGCGAGCACGGGCCGGACGACCAGCTCGCCGGCGCGCTGCTGCTGGCCGGGCAGCTTTCCACGGAGCCGGAGGCCGCGCTGGCGCTGTTCGACGAGGTGCTGTCGCTCGGCGACCCGGAGACCGTGGTCAACGGGCGGCTCGGCCGGGCGAACGCGCTGATGCGCCTGGAGCGGCCGGCCGAGGCGGTGCCGGAGCTGATCGAGGTCGTGGCGCTGCTGACCGAGCAGGACCTGCTGCCCGCCGCCGCGGCGGTGCGGCGGGATCTCGCGGAGGCGTACCAGGCGGCCGGCCGGCTCACCGAGTCGGCCGAGGTCGCCGAGGAGGCGCTGTCCGAGCTGCGCCGGCTCGGCGACGACGACCGGGCCGACGACGCGCAGCTGCTGCTGGCGAACACGTACCGGCAGCTCGGCGAGGACAAGATCGCGCTGATCCACTACGAGGCGCTGATCACGCGGATGACCGAGATCGAGAACTACGCCGGTCGCGGCCAGATCCGGGAGTACGCGGCGGAGACGCTCTACCGCGCCGACCGCGACGAGGAGGCCGCGGAGCGGTTCGGCGAGGCCGCCGACGACTTCCACCAGGCCGGCAACCTGCTCGCCGAGCTGCGCGTGCTGCGCCGCCGCGTCGCGTCGCTGCACTTCGCGGACGAGCCGGAGGAGGCGGTCGAGACCGTCGCGCTGGCCCGCACCCGCGACGCCGAGCTGCCCGCGGAGGCCACCGGCCACCCGCAGGTGATCTGGGAACGGCACATGCTCGGCTGGGAGGCCGGCCGCGTGCTGATGTCCCGTGGCCGCTACGCCGACGCGATCCCGTACCTGGCCGGCGCCGCCGCCGCGCTGCGCGAGATCGGCGCCACCGGCGAGGCCGACAACCTCGCCGGCATGTACGCCGAGGCCCTGTTCCGCTCCGGCGACCCGGCCGCCGCCGAGCCCGTGCTCCGCGAGGTGCTCGCCGGCGCCTCCCCCGACGCGGCCAACGTCCCGGCCGCGCTGCTCGCCGAGGTTCTGGACGCGCTCGACCGCAAGGACGAGGCCACCGCGCTCCGCTCCGAGTACGGCATCACCGCCCGCGAGTGACCGCGGCCCACGCCCGGGATCACGTCGTCGTGGTCCCGGGCGTGGGCACGTTCCACCCCGGCTCGCGGAGTGAGCTGCGAGATCCGCCCGGGCACGGCCTCGTCGCGCGCAGCCGCCGAGGGCCATCAGCCGCGCGGCCAGCACGGACCGGACCTGGTCCGGCCGCCGCCGTAGGCGCCGGTCACCGGGTCGCGCCACATCCGGAGCAGGCCGACCGCGGCAGGACGCTACCAGCCGGACATCCGGCCGTTCAATAGAGAGACGTGAATATTAACGGTGAAGCGGCGCCGCCCAGGTGGGCGGCGCCGCTTGCGCGTGACCGGGTCTAGCGGGTGACGCGGATGCGGATGACGTCGAGCGCGGGGGTCTGGTTGGCGCGTTCCATCATCGGGATGCGGTGGGAGCCGTCGCCGGCCCAGACGGCGCACTGGGCGGTGCCGGTCTTCGGCATGCCGGTGACATTGATGGTGACGGTGTCCGGGGTGCGGCCGCCGGCGCCGTCCTCGGTGGCGACGAAGAACGCGGGCGCGGGTGCCGGGTCCGGCGCCTGGTCGAGGCTGTCCAGCATCCGGCAGGCGGTGTGGAAGTGGCCGCGGACCAGGCCCTCGTCGGTGAGGAACGAGCTCTCCAGGTAGTAGCCGCCGGCGGCGGCGCCGAGGAACCGGTCGCGCACCAGGTTCCGCGTGCTGACCTGGAGCTGGAACTGCTGGCCGACGCGCACCCGCTCCGGCGACCGGGTGATCAGCAGCGACGGGTTGTTCGCGGCGGCGCCGACCTCGCCGAACTCCGTGTCGACGCAGCGGTTGCCCTCCTGGAAGCCGGTGTGCGGCTGCAGGTCGGAGGCGTCGCAGGAGTCACCGAGGATGTCCAGGCCGTTCGTACCGTTCCCGGCCTGCCCGTTGCCGTTGTTGTTGCCGTTGCCGTTGTTGCCGGTCGCGGCCGGTGTCGGCGTGATGCCGGTGGTGACCAGCGCGCAGTCGGCGAGCACCTCCAGGCCGGTGGGCTTCTGCGCGACCCGGCCGATCGCGATGGCGATCCGGTCGATGGTGGCGATGCGCTTGCTCTTGAGCGGGCCGAGGATCGCGTTGTTGACGAAGTTGGGGCCGCCCTGCCCCTGCGTGTCCTTCAGGCGCTTGTTGGCCTCGTCGATCTGCGTCTGGAGCAGCGCGAGGTTGCGGTCGACCTCGGCCTTGGCGCGGGCCGGCACGGCCGGCAGCTTGTCCGCCACGGACGGGCAGCTGATCGTGTTCGACGACACCGGCGCGGGGCTGGCCGGGCAGTCCGGCACCTGGCCGTCGCCCCAGTGGTTGCGGACCGTGCGGCCGTTCTGCTGCGTGGTGGTGGTGTCCGCGCCGCCCGGCGCGCGGCCGCCCGGCGCCTCCTTGCCGCAATTCTGCGAAACGGGCCTCGGTTTCCGCGGATTCCAGGTGCCGGCGTTGGCGAAGGTCGTGACCGCCAGTCCGCCGCCGAACACCGCGACCGCCGCAATGGCCGCGACAATCCATTTTCTGCGCCTCAACGCAACGCCTATACCCGCCCCGCGCCCCGACCTGCGCATTGTGCACCGTCCCCAAACCCGTCGCTGACCTGCAGATCCTGCAAGATCCAAGCGAAGCTCAAAGAATCCTGCGAAGAAGTTAGAAGTCTTTTCCGGGCAGCGTCAAGCGCGCGGGAAAACCAATGCGAATCCACAGTCGATCTTTAAGAAGACTTATGTTTGGATCGCGATCCGAAGGGTTAATCCGATCGGGTGATCGGGCACGGTTCAACGTACCCACGAAAATCTCGGTGAATTTCGCCGTTCCGCCGGCGACCGGTCGACCCTATCCGGCGGACATCGACGAGGAACAGCCGATTCATCCGGATCGGTGATGTTTCAGCCGGCGTTGAACACCTGCTCGCCGCCGACGTAGGTGCGCCGCACCCGGGTCAGCGCGATCTCCGCGGCCGGGCGGGCGAACGGGTCGCGATCGAGCACGGCCAGGTCGGCGAGCATGCCCGGCGCGATCCGGCCGGTCTCGTCGTCGCGGTGGCAGACGAACGCGCTGCCCTCCGTGTACGCGGTGAGGAACTCCCCCAGCGTGAGCGCCTGGTGCGCCAGGAACGGGCGCTCGGCCGGGCCGTCCGGCGCGGTCCGGTTCACCGCCACGTGCGCGGCGGCCAGCGGGTCCGGGCTGCTCACCATCCAGTCGCTGCCGGCCGCCAGCCGGGCCCCGGCGTCCCGCAGGGCCGCGAACGGGTACTGCCGCGCGGCCAGCACCGGATCCAGGAACGGAATGGTCAGCTCGTCCATCTGCGGCTCGTGGCAGGCCCAGAGCGCCTGCAGGTTCGCGGTCACGTCCAGCGCCGCGAACCGATCCAGATCATCCGGGTGTACGACCTGCAGGTGCGCCAGGTGGTGCCGGTTCCCGCGCGGCCCGTTCGCCGTGCGCGCGGCCTCGATCGCGTCCAGCGCCTCGCGCACCGCCCGGTCACCGAGCGCGTGCACGTGCACCTGGAAACCCTCCGCGTCCAGCCGCGTCACGTACGTCTTGAGCGACTCCGGGTCGATGAAGCTGAGCCCGGCGCCGTGCCCGTGCCGGTAGGGCGCGGTCATCGCGGCCGTGAAGTTCTCCGCCACGCCGTCCTGCATGATCTTGACGGTACGCGCGGTGAACCGGCCCACCGCGGTGCGGCGGTCCAGCAGCTCGGGCAGCTGCTCCAGGCCACGGTCCCGCTCCCACCAGAGCGCGCCGCGGACTCGCGCCCGCAGCGTGCCGGACGACGCCGCGCGCAGGTAGACCGGCAGCAGGTCGCGGTGGCCGTGCAGGCCCGGCCCCACCCAGGCGTCCTGCCAGCCGGTCACGCCGACGGAGAAGAGGCGCTCCTGGGCGGCGCGCAGCCCCGCGTCCAGTTCCGCGTCGGTGGCCGCGGGCACGTGCCGCCCGACCAGGTCGGCCGCGCCCTCGTGCAGCGTGCCGGACGGATGACCGTCCGGTTCGCGCTCGATCCGGCCGTCCGCCGGGTCCGGCGTGTGCGGGCCGATCCCGGCCACCTCCAGCGCGCGGGTGTTCACCCAGGCGCCGTGCGAGTCGCGGTTGGGCAGGTAGACCGGCCGGTCCGGAACGATCTCGTCCAGCGCGTGCCGGGTGGGGGTCCCGCCGGGGAACGCCTCCATCGCCCACCCGCCACCGACGATCCACTGCAGGTCCGGGCGCGCCGCGGCGTACCGCGCGACGGTCCGCAGGTACTCACCCGCGGTCCGCCGGTCCGTCAGGTCGCAGCGGAGCACCTGGACGCCGGCCGCGATCGGGTGCACGTGCGCGTCCTGGAAGCCGGGAACCAGCAGGCCGCCGTCCAGGTCGACGGTCTCCCGGCCGGTCAGCCCGGTGCCGACCGCGGCGATCCGGTCGCCGTCCACCGCCACGTCCGCGCGGTGCGTACCGCCGCGGGCGAAGATTCTTCCGTTCGTGAAGACCAGGTCGTGCGTCACGCTGCGATGATGCCCTACACCCGGAACGTGGCCACCGGGCTTCGCGACCCGCGCACGCCGTCACCGTGCCCAGCCGACGGCGTTTGTGAAACCATGTGGCGCGTGCCGCACGCTCCGCTCACCGCCGCCGTGAACCGCGCCCGGGCCGCCCAGGCGTCGGGTGACCTCATCAACGGCCGCGCGATGCTCGAGGACGTTCTCGAGGACGCGCGCCGCGCGCTGGGCAAGTCGCACGACGAGGTGCTGGACGCGGCGCTGGTGCTGGGCACGCTGCACGCGCAGGCGGACGACCCGGCCGCGGCGCGGCGAGTGCTGGAGGAGGCGTACGCGGCCGGTCAGCTCCGGCTCGGCGACGAGGACGCGCGGATGCTGGCGCTGTCCGCGGCGATCGGCGCGGCGGCCGAGGAACTGGGCAACCGGCACGAGGCGAAACGCGCGTTCACGCGGGTGGCGAAGCTCGGGCCGGGCACGGTCGGGCCGGACCATCCGATGGTCGCGCGGGCGCGGGCCTACCTGGGCGACGCGGCTCCGCCGCTTCCCCAGACCCATCAGGGGGTACGGAACGCGGAGCCGCCCACGACGCCGCTGCACCACGCGGCGCCGGTGCTGCCGGACCCGCCGACGATGCCGCTGCACCAGTCGTCGGCACCGCCGGTCCCGCCCGCGCTGCCGGACCCGCCCACCATGCCGATGCACCAGTCCTCGGCACCGCCGTATCAACAGCCGGCACCGCCGATGCACCAGTCCTCCGCGCCGCCGTACCAGCACTCCGTGCCGCCGTACCAGCAGTCCGTGCCGCCGTACCAGCAGTCCGTGCCGCCCTATCAGCAGTCCACGCCGCCCTATCAGCAGGCGCACCCGCAGTACCCGTACCAGCAGCAGGGGCACCCCACGCCGGTACCCCCGCCGCTGTTCGAGTCCGGGGCGCAGCCCCGGCGCGGGCGGGCCACGACGGTCGGCGTGGCGATCGCCGCGGTCGCCGCCGTCATCGCGGCCGTCGTCTCCGTCACCGTGCTGATCACCACCCGGGGCGACGGGGACGACACCGCGAGCCCGCCGCCGGTGCAGCCCACGGCGACGGCCGCACCGCAGGTCACCGGGCAGCCGCCGGGCGACGTCACGCTCACCGACGACGGCGAGGCGATCGAGCTGACCTGGACCGACCCGACGAACGGCACGGTGCCGTTCATCGTCGCGGGCGGCCGGGCCGGCGAGGAGCTGAAGGCGATGGCGAACCTGCCGCCCGGCCGGGTCGAGTACGAGATCAACGGCCTCAACCCGAACCTGGACTACTGCTTCACGATCGTGGCCGTCTACGGAACGGACGCCTCGAAGGTGGCCGCGTCGGAGCAGCGGTGCACCGCGCGGAACACGCCGGGCGGCCCGACCGGCTGACGCCGATCGTGACCGATCACGCATCGCAGGGGCGACTTTTACGGTGAGCACCCCATAAGATGACTCGCGTCTCTGCCCCGGTCGCATCATCGAGCCGCTAAGCCCTGGTCAACCAGGCAATACACGATGCGTTGAGAAGTCGTTACCCGGGGTGAGGCATTGGCAGTGGACGACGCGTAACGGGGAGAGTTGTGGCCACCACCGAAGCGACGCCGGGCACCATCGAGCCGCCGCCGGGGCGCAGGAAGCGATTGCGCACGCCCGGGGGCCTGGTCACGATCGGCACGGTGGCGGCGCTGGTCGCCGGCATGGCCGCGACCGTGTTCGGCCTGGGCGCCGCGGACCAGGCGGTGGCGAGCTTCGACGCCGCGTCCTGGCTGTGGAGCAAGTCCAAGGGCGAGCTGGCCCGGGCCAACGGCGTGACCGGCCGGGTGGACACCCGGTTCGCGGTCGCGGGCGCGGCCGGCCACCCGATGCAGGTCACCCAGACCGACCGCTTCCTGATCATGCGGGATCTGAACACCGGGCTGGTCAGCTCGCTGGACCTGACCTCGCTGCAGACGATCGCGACCGCGCAGACCACGGCCGGCGTGGGCGTCACCGTGGCGCTCGACGAGGACGCGGCGTTCATCATCGACTCCGTGCAGGGCGAGGTCCGCCAGCTCGACCCGCAGTCGCTGGAGCCGATCGGCGAGCCGGTGCGCTACCCGCCGGGCATCGCGGGCGGCACGTTCGACGGCGAGAGCCGGCTGTGGATCGCGGTGCCGTCCGAGGGCACGGTCTCCGCGATCACCCCGGCCGCCCTGTCCACCGCCGAGGCCGAGCGGTCCGAGGACGGCGGCCAGGGCGCCGGCGGGCCGAAGCTGATCCGCACCCACGGGGTCGCCGCGCCCAGCCACGACCTCACGCTGACCGCGCTGGACAACGGCGTGGCCGTGCTCGACCGCACGACGAACACGCTGACCATGGTGCGCGGCGAGGCGGAGCCGCTCCCGGTCACGCTCCCGCTGACCGGCGTCGGCATG
Organism: Catenuloplanes atrovinosus; assembly: GCF_031458235.1. Lineage (NCBI taxonomy): Bacteria > Bacillati > Actinomycetota > Actinomycetes > Micromonosporales > Micromonosporaceae > Catenuloplanes > Catenuloplanes atrovinosus. Next base: position 5,162,985 of record NZ_JAVDYB010000001.1, read on the forward strand.
CTGCCGGAGCGCACCACCGGCGCGCAGATCCCGGTCACGGTCGGCGAGGACCGCAAGGTCTACGTCGTCTCCGACACCGGCGCGGTGACCGAGTTCGCGATCCCCGGCGACGGCGCGCCGCTGCGCCCGGCCGTGCCCTGGGCAGGCCGGTTCTACGTGCCCGAGGAGGGCACCGGCGTGGTGCACGTGCTGGACGCCGCGGGCGTCCCGACCGGCACGTTCACGGTCGCGGGGGCGAACGGTGAGCTCGAGCTGGAGGTCCGGGAGAACCACCTGTTCGTGAACGCGCCGAACTCCGCGGCCGCGCAGGTCGTCGACGACGACCACCAGGTGAAGAGCGTCGACAAGTACGCGAACGACGTGCTCGGTGGCGACCCGCCGAAGGAGGCGCCGCCGCCCCCGCCGCCGCCCGCGAAGCCGCAGGTCGGCAAGCCGGGCGCGCCCAAGCAGGTGACCGCCGCGGCCGGCAACGCGCAGATCCGGCTGAGCTGGAAGCCGGCCGCGTCGAACGGCGCACCCATCACGAGGTACGTGGTGGAGGGCGCGGACAAGACCTGGGAGGTCGGCGCGGACCAGCGCTCGCTCCAGGTCGACGGCCTGACCAACGGCGAGACGTACCAGTTCACGGTGTACGCGGTGAACAGCGAGGGCGAGGGCCCGAAGGCGAAGTCGAACCCGGCCGTTCCCACCTCCGAGGTGCCGGACGCGCCGGAGAAGGTGACCGCCGCCGCGCAGCCGGACGGCACCGTGAAGATCACCTGGCCGGAGGCGAACGGCCAGGGCCTGAAGATCAAGTCGTACGCCGTGAACGCGATCTCGGCCGGCGCCACCACGCTGGTCGGCCAGGCCGACGGCACCGAGCTGGTCGTCCCGGCCGGCGAGCTGGAGTACGGCGCGCAGTACGCGTTCACGGTCACCTCGACCAACGAGCGCGGCGGCTCGTCCAAGGCGTCCCCGCCGAGCGAGACGGTCGTGCCGTTCACCGTGCCGGAGGCGCCGGAGGGCCTGGACGCGGCCACGGTCGCGGGCGAGGCCGGGGCGATCACGGTCACCTGGACCGCGCCCGCGGAGAACGGCCGCCCCATCACGAAGTACGTGGTGACCGCCGGCGACAAGACCGCGGAGGTGGCGGCCGGCGGCACGTCGACGAAGCTGACCGGCTTCGGCAACGGCGTGAACGTGTCGGTCAAGGTCCAGGCGGTGAACGAGGCGGGCGAGGGCAAGCAGGCCACCGCGACCGCGCGCACCGTCGCGGCGCCGCAGGTGACGGTCACCGGCTCGTCGGCGACGCAGACCGAGGTCACCGTGAAGGCGACCGTGGACGCGGGCGGCGGCACCGCCACCTGCAAGCTGACCGGCGGCGGCAAGTCCGTCTCCGGCGGCTGCGCCTCGCTGACCGTGACCGGCCTGTCGCCGAGCACCGACTACGACCTCACGCTCACCGCGACCAACGCGGCCGGCAGCGCGACCGCGAAGGTCGCGAAGACCACGAGCGCGGTCTACGGCCTGGCGGTCTGCAACAACAACACCTCCTCGACCGACAAGGCGCAGCACACCTGGTGCAACGACGCGGACAACGGCCGGCAGGTCTGGGCGGCGCCGAAGGACGAGGGCACGCTGCTCGGCCGCGCCGGCCAGAACCAGCGGCTCTCCGCGATCTGCAAGACCAGCGGCGAGGGCATCAGCGCGTACGTCTACAACCGGGGCAAGACCGACCCCACCAGCATCTGGATCAAGGTCAACTACGGCGGCAAGACGGGTTACATCTCGTTCGCCTGGTTCAATCTCGAGGGGCACGGCATCAACTCGACCGGTCCGCTGCCGGACTGCACCTGACCGATACGAATAGTGATGGAACGAGACCGAGATGAGCCCGTCCGCATGACCACCGCACCACCGCACGCCAACGGCTACGAGCAGGGCGGCCACTACGGCGCCGGTCCGTCGTACCCGTCGTCCTCGGAGGCGCCGACCGGCCTGCTCCCCGCCGTCACGTCGACCGGCGGGCCGGCCGTGCCGCAGCCCGGTCCGCACGGCGGCGGGCAGTACGACCAGTACGACCGCGGCGATCAGTACGGTTCGGGCCGGTACGGGCAGCAGCCGGCGCCGGCCGAGCCCGCGGGCCAGGCGTCCGGCGGCTACCCGTACGGGAGCACCGGCCAGAGTGCCGCGCCGCTGCCGCCCCCGCCTCCCGCACCGCCCACGATGAACACGATGAACCCGCCGGCCGCGCCGGTCTCCGCGCAGCCCGCCGCCGAGGGCCCGCTCTCCCAGCAGCAGGTCCAGGGCTTCGCGAACATCGCGAACGCGCTGGCCCAGAGCATCGGCACCGTGGTGCTCGGCAAGCCGGAGCTGATCCGGCTGGCGCTGACCGCGCTGTTCGCGCAGGGTCACGTGCTGCTGGAGGACGTGCCCGGCGTCGGCAAGACCACGCTCGCGCGCGCGATCGCCGCGTCGATCCACGGCGCGTGGCGGCGCATCCAGTTCACGCCGGACCTGCTGCCCGCGGACGTCTCCGGCGTCACGATCTTCAACCAGGCCACCCGCGCGTTCGAGTTCCACCCGGGCCCGGTCTTCGCGAACATCGTGATCGCCGACGAGATCAACCGTGCCTCGCCGAAGACGCAGTCCGCGCTGCTCGAGGTGATGGAGGAGCGCACGGTCACGGTCGACGGCGTGCCGCACCCGGTGCCGCGCCCGTTCCTGGTCGTCGCCACGCAGAACCCGGTCGAGATGGACGGCACCTACCGGCTGCCCGAGGCCCAGCTGGACCGGTTCCTGGTGAAGCTGTCCGTCGGCTACCCGGACGAGTCCGTCGAGATCGAGGTGTTGCGCGGCGCGAACGTGCGCTCGCCGGAGAGCCTGCCGCCGATCGCGGACACGAAGATCATCGCCGAGATGATCCGGATGGCGCAGCGCGTGCACATCGCCGACCCGCTGTACGCGTACGCGGTGCGCCTGGCCGCGGCCACCCGGCAGGACCCGCGCGTGCGGATCGGCGTGTCGCCGCGTGGCGTGATCGCGCTGACCCGGGCCGCCTGCGCGTACGCGCTGATGGAGGGCCGGGCCTGGATCCTGCCCGAGGACCTGAAGGTGCTGATCGTCCCGGTCTTCGCGCACCGCGTGCTGCTCACCCCGGAGGCGGCGCTGCGCGGCACCACCGCGGACGACGTGGTGGCCGACGCGCTCCGCGCGGTCCCGGTGCCGCTGCCCGGCGGCGGCACGCAGGCCTGATGCGCCCCACCCTGCGCGGCCTCGGCCTGGCCGGCGGCGCCGCCGTGCTGCTCGCGGCCGGGCTGCGCTTCGGCTACCCGGAGCTGGCCGTGCTCGGCGCGGCCGGGCTGCTCGCGGTGCTCTGGGCCGTGCTGTTCGTGGCGTGGCGGCCCAGGCTGTCGCTGTCCCGCGTCGCCGACCCGGACCGGGTGCCGCGCGGCGAGCCGTCCACGATGATCCTCACGCTGCGCAACGCGGCCCGGCGCCGGTCGGCCACGCTCACCGCGGCGGACTCGTGCGGCGGCCGGCCGGTCCCGGTGCCGCCGCTGCGGCTGCGCGCGGGCCGGGACACCACGGTGACGTACCCGGTGCCGACCCACCGGCGCGGCCGGATCCCGGTCGGCCCGCTGCGCGTCACCCGGGAGGACCCGCTCGGCCTGGTCCGGCTCGCGCAGGCGCACGGCGAGCCGGTCACCGTCTGGGTGCACCCGCGCATCCTGCCGCTGTCCGCGGTCCCGGCCGGCGTCACGCGCAGCCTGGACGGCCGGTCCGACCGGGTGCCGCAGGGCTCGATCACGTTCGACACGCTCCGCGAGTACGTGATCGGCGACGACCTGCGGCGCGTGCACTGGCGGTCGACCGCGAAGATGGGCGAGCTGATGGTGCGCGAGCAGCTCGACACCAGCCTGCCGCGCCTGGTGGTGCTGCTGGACGACCGGGCCGGCTCGCACACGCCACTCGCGGACGGTCAGTCGGCCAGCTTCGAGGCCGCCTGCGAGGCCGCCGCGTCGATCGTGGCCGCGGCGGCGCGCGAGGACCTGCCGGTGACCATGCACCTGGTCAGCGGCGCGGAGGAGCCGGGCCGGCCGCACCTGGACACGCTCACCGCGGCGGAACTGCACCGGGCGGACGCCGGCACGTTCCAGACCGCGACCACGCGGCTGCGGCAGCAGCGCTTCGGCGACACGCTGATCTTCGTGACCGGCCCCGGCGGCCGGGACGACCTGGGCCAGCTCGGCACGGTACGCCAGGCGTACCCGGTGCTGGTCGCGGTGCTCCTGGGCGTGGCCGGCGAGGGCCCGTCCGGCCAGGGCGCGGGCATGCTGGTGATCAACGCGGAGGACGGCGACGCGTTCGCCGCGGAATGGAACGGCGCGTCCGGATGGTGAGGATGGTGCGCGCGGCCGGGCTCCCGGTCGCGCTGATCGGCATGATCGCGCTCTGCGGCGTGCTGCTCGGCCGCGTCTACTCCGGCCCGCTGGTCGTCCAGCTCGTCGCCGGCGCGGCCGTGCTCAGTGTCGGCATCGGCACCGCGGTCCGCCGCCTGCCGTCCTGGACCGTCGCGCCGCTGTCCGTGCTGGCGCTGGCCGGATACACGGTGTTCGCGCTGCGGCTGGCCGCGCAGCGCGCCGGCCTGGACGCGCCGCTCGGCCAGACGCTGCTGGACGCGGCCCGCAACGGCATCCCGCGCATGCTCACCGCGATGATCCCGGTCGAGCCGACGCCGGACACGATCGTGATCCCGCTGGTCGCGGCGTGGCTGGCCGGGCTGGCCGCGACCGAGGTGTCCGGCCGGGCCGGCTGGGTGCTGCTCGGCTACACCGCGCCGGTCACGCTGTTCGCCGGCACGCTCTACGTGGTCGGGCCGAACGCGGACGCGGCGCTGCCGCCCACGCTCGGCTTCCTGGCGCTGGCCGCGCTGGGCCTGGCCACCGCGCCTGGCCGGGCCCGGGCGTCGCGCGCGCCCGGTGCGCCGGCGGTGGCGACCGCGGAGGGCGCGGAGCCGGCCGGCCGGTGGCGCCGGCTGATCGGGCCGGTCACCGCGCTGGCCGTGCTGCTGGCGCTGGTGTTCGCGGGCGCGCCGCGGATCGCCGGCGTGGTCACCGCGACGCCGGTCGACCCGCGCCGGTACGTGGAGCCGCCGCAGGTGGACAGCCTGGACGAGAGCCCGCTGAACCGGATCTCCGGCTGGGCGCTGAACCCGGACCAGCACCTGTTCGACGTGACGGCGCTGAGCGAATCCGACCCCGAGGGCGGGCTTCCGCTGGTACGACTGGCGGTGCTGAACGACTACGACGGCGTGACGTGGAAGGTCGGTGCCACGTACCGCGCGGCCGGCCGGGTGCTGCCGACCGAGCCGCCCGCGCCCGGCGCGACCGTGGAGCGCGTCGACCAGCGGCTCACCATCGCGGACCTGTCCGGGCGGCTGCTGCCGGCGGTGCCCACGCCGTCCGGCGTCGAGGGCACGCGGGTCGCGTACGACGCGGAGTCCGGCACGATGATCCGCCCCGAGGGGCTGACGCCCGGGCTGACGTACACGGTGACGTCCGCCCGGGAGCGGCTCGACCTGAGCGGCCTGCCGGTGGCGGACGTGCCCGGCGGCCCGGACGTGGCGCGGCTGCTGACGGTCGCGGACGGCGTGCCGGAGCAGGTGCAGCAACTCGCCGACCAGTTGGGCGAGGAGAACGGCGCGCCGTACGACCGGGCGGTCGCGATCGAACAGTTCCTGGCCACGCACTACCGGGTGGCGCCGGACGCGGCGAGCGGGCACTCGTACCCCAATCTGGGTTTCTTCCTCTTCGGCCCGCGCAACGCCGGCGGCCAGGAGGGCACGTCCGAGCAGTTCGCGGCCGCGTTCGGCGTGCTCGCCCGGCTGCTCGGCCTGCCGACGCGGGTGGTGGTCGGCTTCGCGCCGCGAGCAGAGCCCGGTGCGCCGCGAGCGGAGACCGGTGGCACGGTCCCGGTGCGCGGCGCGGACGCGTTCGCCTGGCCGGAGGTGCTGTTCGACGGCATCGGCTGGGTCTCGTTCAACCCGATGCCGCAGCCGGACACCGAGCCGCGCCCGGTCGAGGAGGACTTCCGCCCCGAGCCGGAGAAGTCCGAGGAGCCGCCCACGGACGCGCCGACGCCGTCGGTGGAGCCGTCCGCCAGCGCCTCCGCCGGCGCCCCGCCGGCCGAGGCGCCGTCCGGCTCCGCCCGGACCCGCGCCGTGATCGCCGGCGGCGTCTCCGGCACCGTGCTGATCATCCTGGCCGGCCTGGTGATCACGCTGCTCACCATGCGGCGCGCCCTGTCCCGCCGCCGCCTGCGCGCCGCCGACCCACGCGAGCGGGTCACCGGCGCCTGGCTGGAGGTCGGCGACGCGCTCCGCCTGGCCGGTAGCCCGCCCTCGCCGAACCTGACCGCCACCGAGTTCGCCGGCCACGCCGCCGCGACCGCCGCCGAGGCGGCCGAGCGTCTCCGAAAACCGGCGCCGCGCACCGCCGCACCCCCGCTCGACGAGTTGGCCGAGCTGATGAACCGCGACGCCTTCGCCCCCGGCACCGTCGACGCCACCCAGGCCGACCGCGCCGGCTCCCAGGCCACCGCCTACGTCACGGCCCTCCGCGCCCACCGCCCGTGGTGGCGCCGCCTCCTCTGGTCCCTCCACCCGGGCCCGCTCCGCTGGGCCCGCCGACGCCGCTGATCGGGACGCGACCTGCTTGTCACCGGTTGGAACGATGAGCGCACCTTGTCATCGAGCCGGCGGAGCGCGCGATGGGCATCTGGACGGGTTCAGGACTCAGCGCGACCGAGAGGCGCATGCGGCGCGCCATCAGTGCCCACGGCCTTTTCGAGGTGACGACCGAGCGGGACGGTCCCGCACGGGGGCGCTCCCGGACGGTACGCGCCGAGGCCATCGTGAGCGCGCTGCGGGCCGGTGGGCAGGCGCCGCCGCGCTACATCCGGATCAAGGGCGTTCGGATCGAGGGCGACCTGGACCTCGCGGCCATGACACTCACCTCGGTGATCGAGTTCACCTCGTGTCACTTCGATGGAGCGGTGAACCTGCGGGACAGCGATCTGGCCTCGCTGAAACTGCACGGGTGTTCGGCGGCCACCATCGATGCGCGGAACGCGCGGTTCAGCGGCAGCCTGGCGATCGTGGACGGAAGTCGTTGCCGAACGCTCCAGCTGGGCGGTGCCAGGATAGGCGGTTCGCTGGTCCTGGAGGGCTCGGATTTCGACGACCCGGCCGGCACCTGCATCTCGGCCTGGGGCATCCAGGTCGGCGGTTCGATGCTGTGCGGCCACGGGTTCACCTCGCACGGCGAGGTCAACATCGGTCACGCGGATATCAGCGGCGCGTTGTCATTCACCGGAGCCCGATTGCACCATCCCGACGGCTGGGCCCTGAACGCCCAGGGCGCGCGCATCGGATACGCGCTGTTTCTCGGAAGCGCGATCGATGACGATTCCGGCTTCCGGTGTGACGGAGCGATCCGCCTGGTCGGGGCGAAAATCGATGGTTTCGTATGCTGTTGGGACGCGCGGCTCAGGTGTCCGGGCCGCTATGCGCTCCAGGGTCTCGGCCTCACCGTGCGCGAGGATCTCCTTCTGAATAGCGGTTTCTCCGCGGAGGGCACGCTGCACCTCGACGGCGCGAGGATCGGGGGATATCTGAGCCTGGAAGGCGCCGCGCTCCATGGTTCCGGGAAAAGCGCGTTGCTGGCCCGCCGGATGCACGTGGAGGGCTCCGTGCGCTGCGGCGAGGATTTCACCGCGTTCGGGCCGGTGGACATGACGGGACTCTCGGTGTCCGGAGTCGTCGACTTCCGGGCGGCTGATCTGCGCTGTTGCCGCTCCGTGGACCTGTCGTACGTCCGTGCCAGGTCGCTGCGGATCGACTGGTCCTCTCCGCCGACCGCACTCGATCTCCGGCATGCGGAGGTGGACGTCCTCGCCGACGATCTGGCTACCTGGCCGAAGGTCATCGAGCTGACGGACTTCACGTACGGCCGGCTCGACCCACGGTGCGACGCCTCGGCCGGCGACCGGATCGGCTGGCTCCGACGAAGCCGTAGCGGGCACTCGCCCGGGGCGTACGACGTGCTCTCGGCCGTCTACCGGTCGGCCGGCCGCGACCGGGACTCCCGGCGTATCTCCATAGCGAAGTTCTGGAGCGAACGCGCCGCGTTCGGCCCGCCGGGCAGGGCGTGGAACTGGCTGATGTATCTCACGGTGGGCTACGGGTACCGCCCCTGGCAGGCGGTCCTCTGGCTGGCCGTCCTCCTGCTGGCCGGAACCACGGTGTTCGGCATGTCGTACCCGGACGACATCACCCGGGTGGCCGGCTCCGCCGAGTTCAGCCCGTTCGCGTACACCGTCGACGTGCTCGTGCCGGTCATCAACCTCGGGCAGCGGACCTCGTGGCAGCCGCACAACCTCGCCGCGTACGCGATGTGGTTCCTGACCGTAACGGGATGGCTCTTGACGACCGCGGTCATCGCGGGGGTAGCCCGCGTCCTGAAGCGGGAATGAGCCCGCGGGTCAGTGGAGCATCGCCAGGGCGGGGCCGATCTCGTCGAGGAGCTCGCGGGCGAGGAAGCCGATGCGGCCGTGGGCCGGGATCAGGCGCTGGCCGGCCGTGGCGTGGGCCCAGGCGGCCCAGCAGGCGGCCTGGGCCGGGTCGGCGCCGCGGGAGAGCAGGCCGGCGACGATGCCGGTGCGGACGTCGCCGCTGCCGGAGGTGCCCAGGCCGGCGTCCGCGGTCTCCTCCCGCCAGCAGCGCACCGAGCCGTCCGGGGACGGGCGGGACGCGATGTGGCCGTAGAGCGAGACCACTGCGCCGTACCGGTCGGCCAGTTCCGCGGCGGTGTCGTCCAGGTCGTCGCCGACGTCGTGGCCGAGCAGGAAGCGGGCCTCGGTCAGGTTCGGCGTGAGGACGGCGGTCCGCTCGGACTCTCGCACCAGGTCCGGTGACCGGCTGAGCGCGCCCAGCGCGTACGCGTCCAGCACGAACACGGTCTCCGGGCCGGCCGCGTCGAGCAGGCCCTTGAGCAGGCCCATGGTCTCGTCCACGTCGTCCAGGCCGGGGCCGACCGCGATCACGCGGGCCTCGGCGGCCAGGCCGGCGAGGCGTTCCCCGCACTCGCCGCGCACGGAGCCGCCGCCGGTCTCGGTCAGGCCGACGACCAGCGCCTCCGGCACCTGGATGCTGAGCGCGGCCGCGGTCGACTCGGCCACCGCGAGCTGCAGCACACCCGCGCCGGCGCGCAGCGCGGCCACGCCGGCCAGCAGCACCGCGCCGGGGGTGAACCGGGACCCGCCGACCACCAGCACGGTGCCGCGCGCGTCCTTGCCGCCGACCGGCACCGGCAGCTGCCAGTCGCGCAGTACCCGGGGCGTGATCACGGACGTGGGCTCAGACCGGTTCGGCATCGACGCCCTCCTCGCTGGTCGGCGTGGCTCCCTCGCGGTGCAGGTGGTGGACCACGGCGAAGTCCTCCAGCGCGAGCCGGCCGTCCTCGCCCGCGATCCAGCTGGTGATCGAGCAGTTGCCGACCGCGCCGTCGCGGGCCAGCTTCACCAGGTCGGGCTCGGACATCTCCTCGATCAGATAGCGCAGCAGGTAGACGATCGCCTCGTGGGCGAAGAGGATGACCCGGTCGCCGGCGTGGTCGCGGCGCAGGTCGCCGAGCAGGCTGCGCAGCCGCAACGTCACGTCGGCCCAGGACTCGCCGCCCGGCGGCCGGTAGTAGAACTTGCCGAGCCGGGAGCGGCGCTCCGCCTCCTCCGGCAGCCGCGCGCGGACGCCCTTGCCGGTGAGCAGGTCCAGGATGCCGAGTTCGCGATCGCGCAGCCGCTCGTCCACGGAGCTGCGCACCTCGATCGGCTCCAGCGCCAGCGCGGCGGTCTGCTGCGCCCGCAGGTACGGCGAGATCACCGCGACCGCGGGCCGGCGGTCGTCCGGCAGGTCGCCGAGCCACTGCCCGACCGCGCGCGCCTGCTCCCGGCCGGTCGACGAGAGCGGCACGTCGGCGTCCCGTTCCGGGATGTCGATGACCTCCTCGCCGGATTGCTCGGCGCGCGCCGCCGCGACGTTCCCGGTGCTCTCCCCGTGCCGTACCACGGCCAGCCAGCTCAGATCGTCCACGGACGGTGGCTTACCCGGCGACGCGATTCGGAAACGGACCGGGCCGGGCGTCACGCGGTGGGACGGACGCCCGGCCCGGCGCTCTATCGGGCCGCGCAGACCGGCGCGAGGCCGCTGCCGCTGCCCGTGCTCTGGAACCCGAACTCGGTCGCGCCACCGGCGGACAGCGCACCGTTCCAGGCCACGTTGGTGAACCCGACCGTGCCGCTGCTGCCGGCCGCGGACGCGTTCCAGGTGCTGGTCACGGCCGCACCCGAGGGCAGCGTCACCGACACGGTCCAGCCGGAGACCGCGGCGGTCCCGGCGGTGACCCGCACGGTGGCGACGAACCCGCCGTTCCACTGGTTGGTGGAGACGGTCGCGGCGCAGCCACCGGGCGCCGGCGGCGACACCGGCGGAGAGACGGACGGCGACACCGGCGGCGTGGCAGGCGGCGGCGACGCCGTGCCCGCGGTCAGCGTCGGCGTCTGCCAGGTCCGCCACTCCGCCAGGTTCCCCGCGGCCTGGCTGGAGATCCGGAACACCGCGGGGGCGCTGCCCGTACCCCGGAGGAACCGCTGGATGCTCTGCTGCAACGGCGCCCGCCACTCCGACCGGGTGGCGCAGTGCGTGCCGTCGGACACGTCCGACCAGTAGGAGATCGCGTCGGACGCGCCCAGCGCCCGGTAGATCTCGGCGCCACCGAGCGCCGCCACGCTGGAGGAGCGCGCGGCCAGCCAGTCGATGTGCGGGTTGTCCATGATGAACAGCCCGCGCGGCGCGATCATCCCGATCACCTCGTGCGTGTCGATCGGCAGCGCCGCCGGGTTCCCGGTGTACGACCCGAACGCGTCGCCGAGCCACGGCTGCTCGCCGTACGCGCTGCTCAGCGGCTGTGCCCCGCTCTCGCCGTTCACGCCGCGGAAGATCGGCGCGCCGCCGGTGCCGGACTCGATCGGCATGGTCAGCGCGATCCGCTGGTCGAACGCGCCGGTGACGAACGCGCCCTTGCCGTACCGGGAGCAGCCGGTGACGCCGGTGGCGTCCGCGCGCAGGACGGAGCCGCCCGACTGTTCCAGCACGTCGATGATCCGGCTGACGCCCCACGCCCAGGCGAGCAGGATGCCGGTGCTGCTGGACGCGCCGTACAGGGTGTAGAACGCGCCCTGCTTGTTGTTGCGGGGTGTGCCCTCACGGCCGACCGCGAGCGGGTCGTAGCTGATCACGGCCGCGCCGGCCGCCTTGATCGCGGCGGTGTCCGCGCCGAACCCGCCGAGCACCACGACCGCCGGGAACGGCCCGGTGCCGCTGGGCAGGTCCACGCCGGCGGAGAACGAGGCGCTGCGGCCGTTCTCGGAGACGTTCACGGTGATGTTGGTGCGCGAGACGGTGCCGGTCACGCTGGACGGCTTCGCGGGCTTCTCGCCGTACACGTACCGTTCGGCCTGGTCCTTGATCTCGGCGCGCCGGCAGCGCCAGTCGGACCGGGAGGTGATCCGCGACCCGTCGATCCGGGTGAACGGATCGGGCAGCTTCGCGTTGGCGGTGACGGTGCCCTGACTGATCGGGCAGTCGGCCCCCTCGTCCTCGACGGGCGCGGCGTGCGCCGGCCGCGGTACGGCGACGAAGATCAGCCCGAGCACGGCCACCACCAGGAGCACTCTCTTGAGAATCATGTGGTGGGGACTCCTTCCGGTAACGTGTCGGAAGTTCATGGAATCGAAGATCCTCGATTACCGACGCCCTCAGTCTCGGCTTGCAGATCGGCGCATGTCAATATGGGCGAACGCCTTCCGGAAAAGTTCCGGCACCCCACCGCGCCCGCTTGATGCGGCCGTTGTCCGAATGTCAGCATTGATCGCATGCCATCGCCAGCCCTGAACCGGGCCAGCCGCCGGGGTCTCGCCGACGAGTCCGCCGACCGCATCCGCGACGCGATCTTCTCCGGCGAGGTGCCACCGGGCGGCCCGCTCCGCGAGGTCGAGCTGGCCACCGCGCTCGGCGTCAGCCGCGGCTCCGTGCGCGAGGGCCTGCGCATCCTGGAGCGCGAGGGCCTGATCCGCACCGGCTGGCACCGCGGCACCACGGTCATCGAGATCACGCCGGAAGACGTCCGCGAGGTCTACGCCGTCCGCGCCGCGCTCGACCGGCTGGCCGCCGTCACCGCCCGCGACACCGCCACCGAGGCACAGCTCGGCGAGCTGGACGCCCTGGTCGGCGCCATGGCCGCGGAAATCGCCGGGAACCCGTCCGGGCAGCGCCTGGTCTCCCTGGACATCGCCTTCCACGACGCCGTCTACCTGGCGGCCGGCAACCGGCGCCTGACCGAGGCCTGGCGCGCCGTCCGCTCCCAGGTCTACCTCTTCCAGCTGCGCCGCGTCGCCCTCGGCTTCGCCCACTACCGCGCCCGCGTCGTCACCGAACACCGCGACCTGGCCACCCTCATCCGCTCCGGCGACCGCGACACCCTCGCCCACACCGCGGAGGAACACGTCACCACCGCCCACCGCGGCCTCCTGGCCCACCTGCCATAAACCGATATTCCCGCTCCCGGCGTGGTCCGGTCCGCATGCTCCCGCGGGCACCGGTCGTCGCTGGCGCTCCTCCCTGCCGGTCCCGCCGCCGCCCGCCGCCCGCCGCCCGCCACCCGCCGCCCGCCGCCCCCTTGCCGTCGATCTAGGCCGGATTCACGTGATTGGAGATCGACACGGCGGAATCCGCCCTAGATCGCGAGGCGGGGGGCGGGGGCGGGGCGGGGGGCGGGGGCGGGGCGGGGGGCGGGGGCGGGGGGGCGGGGGGGCGGGGGGGCGGGGGGTCAGAGGGCGAGGGCGATGGTGAGCATGGCGAGCCAGTCGGGGTCGCGGAGGCGGTCGCCGTAGAGTTCGCGGAGGCGGGCGACGCGGTAGCGGACGGTCTGTGGGTGGACGAAGAGTTCCGCCGCGATCTCCTCGCGCCGGCCGTGGTGGCGCAGCCAGCTGCGCAGCGTCTCCCGCAGCTTGGCCGCGGAGGTCTCGCCCTCGTCGGCCAGCGGCGCCAGCGCGCGGGCCCGCAGGTCGGCCAGCGCGGCCGGGTCCGCGCCGACCACCAGCGCCACCAGGTGTTCCTCCGTGTCGCCGAGCAGGCCGAGGGACAGTGCGCGGACCGCCCGCTGGTACGACTCCGCGGCCCGCTCCCACGGCCGGGCCGGCCCGATCACCGCGTCCCGCCCGGTCAGCAGCCGGCGGAGGTGGCCGCGACCGGCACCGTGCGCGTCCGGCACCAGCAGCACGGACCGCTCGCCCTCCACGTCGACCCGGAGCGTGCGCGCGTCGAGCATGTCGAGCAGGCCGCCGATCGCGTGCTCGGGCAGCAGCACGGCGGTGAGCGTGGCCGGCGGCGCCCATTCGGCCTGCTCCGCGGCGGCGGCCAGCGCGTGTGCCGGCTCGGCCGCGACCAGCGCCTGCCCGAGCCGTTCCAGGTGGCGGCGCCGGGCGCGGACCGCGGTGGCGAGTTCGTCCGCGTGCCCGGCCACGCTGGCCGCGGAGAGCTCGTCGATGTACGCGAAGACCAGCTCCGCGAAGTACGTGACGGTCATCGCGTCCACGCCCGCGCGCACGCTGATCACGGCCATGTCGCGCCAGGCCACGCGCGCGCCGACCCGGTACGCCGCGAGCAGCGCCTCCAGGCTGCGGCCGTGCCGGGCCTCGCCGCGGCCGAGCGCGTACGCACCTTCCAGCGCGGGCTCCAGCGGCGCGCCGGTGTCGCGGGAGAGCAGGTTCAGGAACGTGCCGAGCGCGGCCCGCACCGCCCGCTCGATCTTCTCGCCGAGCTCGCCCGCGAACGCCTCCGCGTACGCCGGGACCTCCGCCGTGATCGCCGCCACCGCATGGCCCGCGACCTCGGGCAACGCGAGTTTCAGGGGCGCCACCACCTCCGGCGCGAGCCGGAACGCCGGGACCGATGTCTTGTTCACAGCGAACAATAATGCCCGACGAAACTACCGTTTCTTGGTCAGGACTTACCCCGGCTATCGCCACCATGCTTGGTGACATGCCCGCAACCCGCAGCCTCAGGTCCGCCGCCTGGCGCGTCGTCGAGTTGATCACGACGCCGCTGGTGCCGAGCGACTACCTGGACGAGGTCGCCCCGCTGCGCAACGCGAACGTGCTGCGCGCCCGCATCGAGGAGGTGCACCGCGAGCACGAGCGCGCGGTCACGCTGGTGCTGCGGCCGGGGCGCGGCTGGCGCCGGCACGAGCCCGGGCAGTACCTGCGGATCGGCGTGGACGTCGACGGCATCCGGCTGTGGCGCAACTACTCGCTGACCAGCGACCCGGACCGGGCCGACGGCCGGGTCTCGATCACCGTGACCGCGATCGAGGGCGGCGTGGTCAGCAACCATCTCGTCCGCAACGCCCGGGTCGGCGCGCTGGTGCACCTCGACCCGCCGGCCGGTGAGTTCACGGTCCCGGACCCGGCGCCGGAGAAGGTGCTGTTCGTGACCGCGGGCAGCGGCGTCACCCCGATCATGGGCATTCTGCGCGGCGCGGGTGACCGGCTGCGCGACGTCGTGGTGGTGCACTCCGCCCGGACCGCCGCGGACGCGCTGTTCACCCCGGAGCTGGACGACCTCGCGGCCGAGGGCCGGATTCGGCTGATCGAGCGCACCACGTCGGTCGAGGGCCGGCTCTCCCCCGCCGGCATCGCCGCGCTGGTGCCGGACTGGGCCGAGCGCGAGACCTGGGCCTGCGGGCCGAACGAGCTGCTCGACGAGTTGGAGAAGCACTGGGCGGACGCGGGCGTGGGCGAGCGGCTGCGCACCGAGCGGTTCCGGCCGGTGATGATCGGCGCGGACGGCGCGGGCGGCGACGTCACGTTCACGAAGACGCAGACCACGGTGACCGCGCCGGGCGACGTACCGCTGCTGGACGCCGCCGAGGCCGCGGGCGTGCTGATGCCGTCCGGCTGCCGGATGGGCATCTGCTTCGGCTGTGTGCTGCCGCTGCGCGAGGGCGCGGTGCGTGACCTGCGCGACGGCGCGCTCATCGTCGCCGAGGCTGGCGACACCATCCCGATCCAGACCTGCGTCTCGGCCGCTGCCGGCCCCTGTCGCATCGATCACTGAGAACCGGACTCCAGGAGTGAGGACCACCGCGTGACCATCATGGAGAAGAAGGACGCCAACCCGATCGCCCACCTCACCCCCGAGGACATCGAGGCGATCGGCCGCGAGCTCGACGCGCTGCGCGACGAGATCATGTCGAGCCGGGGCGAGCGGGACTCCGCGTACATCCGCAAGGTCATCTCCACCCAGCGGCGGCTGGAGCTGGGCAGCCGCGCGGTGCTGCTGTTCTCGCTGTTCCCGCCGGCCTGGGTGGTCGGCACGATCGGCCTCTCGATCGCGAAGATCATCGAGAACATGGAGATCGGCCACAACGTCATGCACGGCCAGTGGGACTGGATGCGTGACCCGAAGATCCACTCCACCACGTGGGAGTGGGACAACGCGTCCCCGGCCGAGCAGTGGAAGCACGCGCACAACGAGATCCACCACACGTACACGAACGTGGTCGGCCGGGACAACGACCTCGGCTACGGCATCATGCGGGTGGACGAGGACCAGAAGTGGACGCCGGCGCTGCTCGGCCAGCCGCTCTACAACTTCATCAACATGTGCTTCTTCGAGTACGGCATCGCCGCCTACGATCTCCAGCTGGGCCGCAACCTGAAGACGCGGAAGCGCCGCCGCGACCCGAAGTTCAAGGCCGCGTACCGCCAGGTGCTGAAGAAGATCGGCCGCCAGATGCTGAAGGACTACGTGGTGCACCCGGCGCTGTCCGGCCCGTCGTTCCTGACCACGATCCTGGCGAACATGACGGCGAACCTGGTGCGCAACGTCTGGACGCACTCGGTGATCATGTGTGGTCACTTCCCGAACGGCGTGGAGACGTTCTCCAAGACCAGCATCGAGGGCGAGACGCGCGGCGAGTGGTACCTGCGCCAGATGCTCGGCTCGGCCAACATCCGCGGCTCGAAGTTCATGCACTTCATGACCGGCAACCTGTCGCACCAGATCGAGCACCACCTCTTCCCGGACATGCCGAGCAACCGGTACGCCGAGATCGCGCCGCGCATCCGCGACCTGTTCCAGCGCTACGGCCTGACCTACACCACCGGCCCGCTGCCGATGCAGGTGGCGTCCGCCTGGTACAAGGTCTTCCGGCTCGCGCTGCCGACCCGCGAGGACCTGCGCCAGCGCCGCGAGGGTGGCCGCGGCACCGGTGCGCCGCGCCCGCCGCGCAAGCGCGTCGAGGGCCACGCGTCCGCGCGCGGCATCCCGGCACCGGCCGGCGCCGCGGCCATGACCGCGACGAACTGAGGACCGATGACCCGGCGGGGGTACGGCGAAAGCCCGTACCCCCGCCGGGTCTTGATCGGTTAGGCTGCCCTAACCATGGAACAGAACAGGGAGTCGCTCGCCGATCTGCTCGGCGGGCGCCGCGGTGCGCTGGACGCGACGCTGCCGCCGGTCGCGTTCGTGGCCGGCTGGCTGGCCGGTGGCCAGTCCATCGCCATCGGCGTGACCGCCGCGCTGGTGGTGAGCCTGGGCATCGCCGGGTTCCGGCTGCGGCGCCGCGACCGGTTCGGCGCGGTGCTGGCCGGGCTGCTCGGCGTGGTGGTGGCCGCGATGATCGCGCTGTACACCGGGAACGGCGCCGACTTCTTCCTGCCGCGGCTGCTCAGCAACGCGGGCAGCGCGGTGGTCTGGGCGATCAGCATCGCGGTGCGCTGGCCGCTGCTCGGCGTGGTGGTCGGCACCGTGCTCGGCCAGCGGGCGCGCTGGCGGCGCGACCCGGCGCTGCTCCGCTCGTACGGCCTGGCCAGCTGGGTGTGGGTGTTGCAGTACGTGATCCGGCTGGCCGTGTTCCTGCCGCTCTACTTCGCGGGCCAGGTGTTCGCGCTCGGTGTGGCCCAGGTGGTGCTGACCTGGCCGCTGGTCGCCGCGTGCCTCGCGGTGAGCTGGTGGGTGATGGTGCGGACGCTGCCGCGCGACCACCCCGGCCTGCGCCACCCTCAGGGCGACCGCACCGTGTCGAAGCCCTGACGCGGCATCGCGCCCCAGACCCGCTTCTTGTTCCGCCACGCCTGCCACGCGCCGCGCGCCTGAAAGTAGGCGAGCGCCTGCCGGTACCCGACGTTCTCCAGGGTCGCGGCGAGGAAGCCGCGGCCGAGGTCGTCCCAGCGCGGGTACCGGTGGAACGACACCTCCTCCAGCAGCAGCGCCGCCACGCTGACCAGCAGCCCGTAGCCGTACGCGACCAGCGCGAACCGCCAGGCGAAGTCGAGGTCGATCGCGTCCACCAGCAGCCCGGCCGGCACCAGGACCAGCGCGGACAGCTCGACGAACGGCGCCAGCAGCTCGAACACCACGTAGTACGGCAGCGCGACCATGCCGATCCTGCCGTACCGCGGGCGCAGCAGCATGCCGCTGTGCGTGCGGAGGATCTCCGCGATGCCGCGGTGCCAGCGGGTCCGCTGCCGGCCCAGCACGCACATGGTGGCCGGCGCCTCGCTCCACGACACCGGCTCGGCCACGAAGATCACCCGGTACGGCCGGCCGCGTTCCCGCAGGTGGTGGTGGAGGCGCACGACGAGTTCCGCGTCCTCGCCGATGGTGTCGTGCGCCATGCCGCCGACCTCGGCGAGCAGGTCGCGGCGGAACATCCCGAACGCGCCGGAGATCACCACCAGCCCGCCGAGCCGGGACCAGCCGGTGCGGCCCATCAGGAACGCGCGCAGGTACTCGACGATCTGCATGCGGACCAGCCACTGCCGCGGCATGCGCACGTCCACCACGCGTCCGCCGACCACGGCGCAGCCGTTCGCGATGCGCACCACGCCGCCCACGGCCGCGACCTCCAGCGGGTCGTCCGCGAACGGCTTGACCACGGAGAGCAGCGCCTCCGGGTCGAGCACCGAGTCCGCGTCGGCCATGCAGACCAGCGGGTGCCGGGACAGGTTGATGCCGACGTTGAGCGCGTCCGCCTTCCCGCCGTTGGCCTTGCGGACCACGATCAGGCCGTCCGGGTTCGCGCGGGCCACGTGCACGCTGATCACCGCGCCGTGGAACGGCACCTCGTCCGGCACCACGCGCGGCACCTGGACCAGGTCGAACTCGCGTTCCAGCCGCGCGAACGTGTCGTCGGTGGAGCCGTCGTCGATCACCACGATCTCGAACCGCGGATATCGCAGCGCCATCATCGCCTGCACCGCCGGCACGATGCTCGCGCCCTCGTTGAAGGCGGGCATCAGCACCGAGACCGGCTGGGTGAGCGGGCTGCGGAACAGGTCCTCCAGGCCGTTGAACGGCACCCGGCGCAGGTGCCGGAAGAACTCGGCCGCGGCCAGCAGCAGCAGCCCGAGATAGCTGCTGTTCAGGGCCACGAAGTAGACGAACACGACGACGTCGGCGACCGCGATGGCGGTCCGCACCCACGCCCAGTCATCCACCATGCGCGCCCACCCGGGTCGCGGCCGAGTCGGTCATGTCAGGCGCGTACCTCGACCATGAGCCGCTGCACGCGCTCGACCAGTTCCTTCGGGCTGAACGGCTTGACCACGTAGTCGTCGCAACCGGCCGCGTACGCCAGCTCGCGGTCCTGCGGCCGGCCCTGCGCGGAGATCATGATGACCGCGACCTTGGCGGTGTCCGGCGACTGCCGCAGCTCCCGGCACACCTCGATGCCGCTGAGGCCGGGCATCCGGACGTCGATGAGCACGGCGTGCGGGCGGAACCGGCGGATCGCGGCGAGCGCGGCGACGCCGTCGCTCACCGCCATCGTCTCGAAGCCGAAGCGGTCGAGCTTGTAGCTCACCAGTTGCCGGATGTCCGGATCGTCCTCCGCCACCAGGACGCGCGCCATGCCTCGCCCTTCCGTCGGACGGTTGGTTTGCCGTACCCTCGATCTCACCAGATATGCCGCTCATATGCGGATTTTTTCGCATACCGGCTTCGCACTCAAACGCAACCGGTGCCCGCTCATCGGCGTGCCGGGACCGCCGATGGTGCCCTCCGTGACGATGAGAGACCTGGTGCGCGGACGGACGTGGCGCGGCCCCGCGCTCGCGTCGACCGTTCTGGCCCTGGGCCTCGCGGCGACCGGCGCGGGCGCGCTGGCGCTGCACTCCGCCGAGAAGGACTGCGCCGACGCCGTGCTGCGGGTGCGCGCCGGCGCCACACAGGCCGCGGTGAGCGCGGCGGTGGCACGGCACACCACGACCGCGCAGCATCTCGCGGCGCTGGCCGGGAACGCGCCGGCCGCGCTCGACGCCGCCGGCCTGGCGCGCCTGTCCCGCAGCACGCTGCCGGGTGCGTACGACGTGCGCCTGATCGCGCCGGACGCGGGCCGCCTCACCGCGGTCGCGGGCCGGCCGATCGACGGCACCGCCTCCGGCACCTGGACGGCACCGCCGCCGGAGGTCACGGCCGCCATGGACGTCGCCCGCGACACCGGACAGCTCGCGGTCAGCGCGCCGCACCTGCTCCCGCACGACCGCGCGCTGACCGGCACCCGCCGCCAGCTGTCGTTCGTGCTGGTGGTGCCCGCGCGATCCGCGGACGGCGCCGAGTTCCGCGGGTGGGTGCTGCTCAGCCTGCGCGCCGGCGACTTCCTGGCCGAGGCGCTGGGCTCCGGCGGGCACGCCGCGGTCACGGCCGCGCTGGCCGACGCCGGCGACCCGGCCGCCCCGGTCGGCGTGGCGGCCTGGAACGCGGAGATCGCGCCGGCCGGCCCGGAGACCGTGGCGCTGCCGGTCGCGTTCGGGCAGCGGCAGCTCACGCTCACCGTACGCCCGGGCACGCCGCTGATGAGCGAGACGCGACGGCACCTGGACACGCTCGTGCTGATCGGCGGCGTGCTGTTCAGCGCGGCACTCGGCGCGCTGGTGCTGGTCCTGGTCGCCGCGCGGGAGCGGTCCGCCACGAGCGCGCGCCGCGCGCTCGCCGACCGCCGCGCCGACGCGGACGCGCTGCTGCTGGCGCAGTCCGCGCTGCGCGAACGGGAGGCCGAGCTGGCCGGGTTCTCCGCGCTCGCGGCCGACCGGCTCCGGGCGCCGCTGACGAACGTGGTCAGCTACGCCGACCTGCTCGCCGAGGAGAGCGGCCCGCGGCTGGACCCGGCGGCACTGGGCTTCCTGGACACGATCGGCCGCAGCACGCGGCGCATGCTGCACGTGGTGGACGAGTTGCTCGCCTACACGCTGGCGAGCGAGGCGCCGCTGCTCCTGGAGCCGGTCGACCTCGCGCGGGTCGCGGACGAGGTGGTGGCCGCGCACGTGGCGATCTCGCCGACGCTGCCGAGCATCGACGTCGGCCCGCTGCCGGTGGTGACCGCGGACGCGGCGCTGCTCCGCCAGTTGCTCGACCACCTGGTCGGCAACGCGGTGACGTACGTGCGGCACGGCGCCGCCGCCCGGGTGACGATCGGCGCGCGGCAGAGCGCGAACGGCTGGTGGCGGATCGAGGTCGCGGACCGCGGCATCGGCATCCCCGCCGAGCACCATCGCCGGGTGTTCGCGCCGTTCTACCGGACGCCGGCGGCCGAGGGCTACCCGGGCACCGGCCTGGGGCTGGCCACCTGCCAGCGGATCGCCGGGCTGCACGGCGGCCAGGTCGGCGTGGAGCCGAACCCGGGCGGCGGCAGTGTCTTCTGGTTCACGGTCTTCGACGGCCAGAGTGACCACCAGTCCGGTGAGCACCCGGTCTTCCTGGCGCACCGCGCCTGACGGTCTCCACCACCCCACCCCCCGGCCGCGCCGGTCCCCTCACGCCGAGGGGGCCGGCGCGGACCCCGTCGCGGCGGGTTCGCCGGCCGGCAGCCGGACCGTGACGGTCGTACCCACGTTCTCCTCGGAGACCGCGGTGATCGTGCCGCCGTGGTTGCGCACGATCGTGCGCACGATCGTCAGGCCCAGCCCGGTGCCGGGCACGGCCAGGTGGTTCGCGTTCGACGCGCGGAAGAAGCGGGTGAACAGCCGGTCCTGCTCGCCGGCCGGGATGCCCATGCCGGTGTCCGCGACCTCGATCTGCACCTCGTCCCCGTCGCGGCGCGCGGTGAGCGTCACCGCGCCGCCGGACGGCGTGAACTTGACCGCGTTGGAGAGCAGGTTCGACAGCACCCGGTCGATCTGGTCCCGGTCCGCCACGATGCCCAGGTCGTCCTCGGCGCTGACGGAGAGCGACACGCCGGACTTGTCCGCCGCGGGCCCGATCGCCGCGTACGCGCCGGAGATCAGGCCGGTCAGGTCGACCGCGCCACGGCTCGCCCGGAACGTACCCGCCTCGATCCGGGAGAGGATGAGCAGGTCCTCGATCAGGCCGCGCAACCGGGACGTGTTGCGCGCGATGACGCCGAGCATCTTCGCCTGGTTCGTGTTGAGCGGCCCGGCGTCCTCGTCCTGCAGCATCTCCACGTACCCGGCGATGCTGGTCAGTGGCGTGCGCAGCTCGTGCGAGACGGTCGACATGAAGTCGGTCTTGACGTCGTCGATCTCCTTCAGCCGGGACACCAGCTCCTGCTCGGTCTCGTAGAGCCGCGCCTGGTGCAGGCCGTGGCCGAGGTCCGCGGCGACCGACTCGGCCATCCGGATCTCCACCGGGTCCCACGGCCGCCCGTCCCCGGCGCGCATCATCGTCAGCACGCCCAGGCTCTCCGTACCGTTGCCGAACACGATCGACACCACGCCGGACGCGCGCGCCTCGCGGAAGCCGCGCCGCTCCGGCTCCGGCACGCCCGGGTCGGTCCCGGCCCGCACGTCCTCGGACACCCAGACCGCGCCCTGCGCCGCGGAGCCGAGCAGCCAGCCCGCGTCCGCCTCGGCCAGCGGCGCGCACGGCCCGGTGGCGCCCGGCGCGCACCAGGTCGTCGTGGTGCCGCCGGCCAGCCGGATCACCACGTGCTCCGCGTCCAGCATCTCGCCGAGCCCGCGCCCGGCCTCGGCCAGCACCTCGCCCTCGCTGAGATGGCTGCGCACCGCGGTGCCGACCCGGCGGGCCGCGAGCCGCAGCCGGCTGAGTTCCCGGTCGGCGTGGCGGGTCCGCTCGATCTCGGCGGCCAGCAGGTTCACCGCCTCCCCGACCGCGCGGACCTCGGCCGGGCCGTCCCGGGTGGGCACGCGCGCGTCGAACCGGCCCTCGCCCAGTTCGCCGAGCACGGTGACGAGCCGGCCCAGCGGGCGGGTGATCCGCCGCCGGGTCCAGGCGCCGCCGGCCACGGCCAGCACCGTGGCCAGGACGGTCACCGAGACGAGCGCGCCCACCGTGGTCCGGCGCAACCGCTCCGCCCGCGCGCCGAGCCGCGCCGCGCGGGCCGCCATGGTCGCGTCCAGCGCCCGGTTCTCGGCCAGGTACGCGTCGAAGAGGTTCTTGCCGTGCTCCGCGTACTCCACGGCCTGGTCGCTGCGCGGCGGGGCGAGCCGCTGCTGCGCGGCCAGCGCCCACCACGCCTCCGCCCGATCCAGCTGCACCGTGACCGCGGTGTTCTCGGCCGAGGTCAGCACCATGTCCTCCAGGCGCGTGGCGACGGCCGGATAGTCCCGCACCGCCGCCTCGTACGCCTCCAGGAACCGGGCGTCCGCGGTGAGCAGGTAGCCGCGCAGCGCGCGTTGCCCATCCGTCATCACGCCGCGCAGCTCCGCGTTGACCAGCCGCATCGGCACCACGTGGTCGTCCAACTCGCGCACGGACCGCACCTGCACCTCGGTGGCCGCGATCCCGGCCGCGCCGGACATCACGATCAGCGCCACCAGCACCGCGAACGTGCGGGTCAGCAGCGCCCCGACGCTGCCGGCCGCGCTCCGCGCCGGCGCCTGCGACGACATGTGCCGGCGTCAGGCCCGGGAGCGGGTGAGCAGCGACTGGATCCGGGAGACCAGTTCGCGAGGGCTGAACGGCTTGGTCACGTAGTCGTCGGCCCCGGCCCCGAACCCGCCCTCGATGTCCTGCTCCTGCACGCGCGCGGTGAGCATCACGATCAGCATGCCCTGCGTGCTCTCGTCCGCCCGCAGCATGCGGCACACGTCGATGCCGGAGAGGCCGGGCATGGAGACGTCCAGCACCGCGAGCGCGGGCTGGTTGCGGCGTGCGGCCTCCAGGGCGGACTGCCCGTCCTCGACCGCGATCACGTCGTAGCCGACCTGCTCCAGCTTGAACGCGACCAGATCCCGGATGTCGGCATCGTCATCGGCAATGAGTACGGCGGTCAATTCCCCTCCACCTCCGCGCGCGGCAGCGCGAGCCGCCGCATCAGCTCGGCCACGTCGGCCTTCCCGAACGGCTTGGCCAGGATCGCGGCCGTCGGCAGGTCGTTCAGGTCGTCGGCGTCCAGCACCGAGCAGACCACGATCGGGCAGTGCCCGGTGCGCGGGTCCTTGGACAAGCGCCGGATCACCTCCCGGCCGTCCAGGTCGGGCAGCATGACGTCCACCACGATCAGGTCGGGCGGGTTCGCGCGCGCCGCCGCGACGCCCTCCTCGGCCGTCCCGTACCCGGACACCGCGCAGCCGTTCCGGCCGAGATGCTGGCGGAGCAGGTCGAGGAGGTCCTCCTCGTCCTCGATCACCACGGCTCGCAGCACGTCACCCACACCCGCCATTGTCACTGACTTACCCCAAGATATCCCCTTGGTCCGAAATATCGGCTTAAGGTGTGCAACCTGCGTGCAACCGAGGCGCTCCCGCGACGTACCCCAGCGGGGGTTCCCTGGAATGCACCCGACCCGCTCGAAAGGAGCTCGCCATGGCCGTCCAGCCCGTCCAGGTCGAGGCCCTCTTCGCCTCCCACCTGCAGCGCTCGCAGCGCCCCACCGCCGAACTCATTCGTGACGCCGTCCGCGCCACGGTCGCCCGGCACGGTGAGAATGGCGTCGCGGCCCTGGTCGCCCAGGAGTACGGCGACCACCCGGAGACCTCCGCCGGCCGCATGCGCTGGGCCCACGCCGCCTGCGCCCTGGCCTACTCCACCGCCGCCTAGCTGCGGTTTCACCCCTCCTCGCATCGAACGGCATCTCCGCCGGTCCTGCCGACTCACCCTCGCCGCCGCGGTGGCTATTGTGGTCGGACTGCGGGCCCCACCCGCAGCTCGAAACCCACGTCCCCGCTCGCGAGGAGGCCGGCCGCGTGGCCGAGGAGCCCGACCCCCGCCCAGACGCGCCCGCCACCCCGGCAGCCAAAGATCAACCCCCGCCATCGGTACGCCGCACGCCCACTCCCGATTCGCCACCCTCAACACCCGGCGACTCGCGTACCGGCGACTCGGCACGCGTTGGCGACCGGCCGCCCCGGTCGGCGAGCACCACGCCCGCTCCGGCCCTCGGCGACTCGCGTACCGGCGACTCTGCAACCGTTGGCGACCGGCCGGCGCGCACCACGCCCCCATCGGGACCCGGCGACTCGCGTACCGGCGACTCTGCCGCCGCCGGCGACCGGCCGGCCTGGGCGGCGAGCACCACGCCCCGGTCAGCGCTCGGCGATTCTCCCGCTCCGGCGATCGGCGGCGCGCCGAACTCCGCGGACGCGGCGGCGCCGGCCGGATCGGCCGAGGCGCCGACCGGCTCCGGGCAGGGGGAGATCGCGCCGGACTGGGCCGGATCCACCGTCGAGATTCCGCTGGTCATCGCGGCGCTGGCGGCCGCGAACGGCACCGACCCGCTGGAGGAGGCACGCAAGCATGCGGCGGCTACCGGCCGTCCGCTGCCGCCGCGCCAGGCCGGCGCCGCGTCGGCGGCGCCCGGAGACCCGGCCGCCGCCAACCCCGTGACCCCCGCTGTCGCCGCCGGTGGTGGGCGAGCCGCGGATCGGGATGCGGGTGGCGCCGGGCGAATAGCGGCCGGGCCGGGCGCGGCGGGTGGCGAGGGGACGCCGGGTGAGGGCAGAGCGCGCCAGGCGCCCATGTCACCGGAAAAGGATGTGGATCATCCGGATGCCGCGAGGGCTGCCGGGTCGTTGAGTCAGCATGGGGTACCAGCAGACGATCGGGCAGCGGACATGGTGACCGGGTCGCATCGCGCGACCGGTGGGCTCCGCCGGTATCTCCGCGACTACGCGTGGATCATCGTGGCCATCGTGCTGGCCGTGGCCGTGGCGCTGTGCTCGCTGCCGTTCACCAGCAGACTCGCCCCGTCCTGGAAGGCCGGCGCCCCCGCGTCGTCGGCCTCCGTCCTCGCCGGCCTCGCCGCGGCCACCGCCGCGGCGGCCGGCCCGGACGCCACCCCCACGGCCGCACCGACGCCCTCCGCCGAGCCCGGCTCCCCGACGCCGGTCCCCTCCCCCACCCGGTCCCGCACCTCCGCCGGCACACCGCGGCCGGCATCGCCGGCGCCCGGCCGCGCCACGAACACCGCCCCCGGCCCGCGAACCACCACGGCCCTGCTCGGCCCGGTCAGCGGCGGCGAACTCCAGGCCACCATCCGCCTGTACTGCTGGCAGGAGTTCGGCGCCTCCGAGGCCCGACTCCGCTCCGGCACCGACCCCGCCACCGACAACTGGGAATGCCGCGGCCACGGCTTCCACGACCTGGTCGACATGCACGCGCTCTGCTCCTGGCGCCACGGCACCGGCGCCTACGCCGCTTTCACCGACCGCCACGACGCCTACTCCTGGCGCTGCTACCGCACCCGCTCCGCCTGACCCGCCGCCGCGAAGATCCCGCGCAGGTGCGGCACCGAGGCGATCGCCGGTCAGCTCGGACGCCGGCGGCGCCACGCGGCATCGGCCGGACCGCGCCCAGATCCCGGGCCCGGGCAGCGATCGTCGCGCTGCCGGACGGCACGCCGTTCGCGGTCACCGCGGGCAACCCTTCGAATCACCGCCCCACTCACCGATCCCGCCCGGCCGGAGATGAGCATTCCCGGCACGTGGTGACGGAACGCCGACAGGGCGGCTGCCCGAACGGGCGGTGTGCTGCGATAACGCGGCCTGCCAGAGTCACGCCCGTGACCGCACCCGATCAACCCATGGACGATGCCCTGACCGCGTACGCCGACGGCCGCGCGGACGGTCTGGCCGGTAACCCGGACGACACGCGGGCGAACGACCCCGACTACCAGATCGGCCTGTACGACGGGCAGGTGGAGATCTTCGAGAACAATCTCCTGGCCGCCGTCCGCAAGGCCCTCGGCGAACCCGAAGCCGCCTGACCGATATTTCCCCATATCTCGGTCGGTGCCGCCGGCTCCACGCCCGCTTCGCCACTGTGTGAGGCTCAGGCACAGTGGACGATCAACTCTCGCCCGCGACATGCCGAAATGTCGGGCGCGCAGCGCCGCCCGATCCCCGAGACTCATGACCACCCGAGCCGGCGCCCCCAATCGCCCGACACTCATGAAATCCCGATCCGGCACGAGACCGCGACCACAGGCCGCACGCATGAGGTGAGGGTGACATGCGGAGCGGCGATCTCCGGACATCCACGAGACCCGAGCCGGCCCGGGAGCGCGGCAACACGCCGAACCCCTGGCGTGCGGCGAAACGATCGGCGCGTGCTGGGGAGGGCTGGACCCGAGGCGGGGCCGGTGCCCGCTCCGAGCATGCGGATCGCGACCACGCCGGAAGCGGGAGGAGAGACATGGAACCGGGCGAGCGGCACCGTGGTGCCGCCCGCCCGGACGTGGGAGGGGTGGTGGGCCGGGAACCGGCGTTGGCCTGACGGCACCCGGCCCACCACGGGCCGGCCTGATCGTGGGAATCAGGCCGTGCGGCGCCGACGTGCGGGCGACGGCGCCGCTCTATAGGTGGCCCGGGCCCTCGTGGGAAGGGCCCGGGCAGGCCGGTTAACCGAGCAGGCGGTCGTAGTCGGCCAGGGCCAGGGCGATGTCGACCTGGGCCCAGAAGCGGTGGTACGTGAAGACCGGCGCCGGTCCGCCGTTCAGGTACGCCTCGACCTTGGGGAAGTCGGGGTCGTCGCGGAGGAAGGACCGGATGTCCAGGAAGGACTTGCCGGGTGCGATGACGTCGCCGTTGGGCATGGTGCCCTGGTAGCCGGACGGGATGAACAGGCCCTGCCCGGTGGAGGCGTTGTAGACGTCGTCGAACCGGTTGTAGTCGGCCTTGGTCTCCGGCACCGAGATGCCCAGGTCGTCCTTGTGCGTCAGCAGCGCGTCGAGCAGGGCCTTGGCGGTGGTCTGCGCCTGCGTGTTGCCGGACTTGGCACCGTAGTAAACCAGTGTCCGGGCGTAGGCGCCGGCCACGCCGACGTCCTGCGTGTAGTCGACGACGCTGACGTGCAGGCCGCTGTTGTTGACGCTGGTGGTGCCGGCCTGCCAGTTGCCGCCGGGCTGGCCGGACCAGCTCAGCGTGGACGGGACCTGGTAGGTGGAGCCGCTGACCGTGGTGTTGGCGATCGCCCAGGCGACCCACTTGTCCAGCACGGCCTTGGCGCGCGCGTCCCCGGACTCGTGGTAGTACTCGGCGACGCGCTCCATGCTCCACGCCTGGAAGCCGAACCACTGGTTCGACGGCGGGTCGTGGTAGACCGGCTTCTCGTCGTAGACCATGCCGTAGAACGTCGGCACGCCGGACGGGCGGGCGCTGTAGTTGCCCTTCCAACTGTTGGTCGCGCCGCCGGCGATGCCGCCCTCGGCGGACTGCAGCCAGGTGTAGAAGTCGATCTGCCGGGTCAGCGAGGTGGCCCAGTCGTTCTTGGCACTGGCCGACTTCGGGGTCAGCTCGGGGACGGTGGACAGCACCCAGGCCGCGAACGGGTTCTGGTAGCCGCCGTGGTTGTGGCTGGAGCCGATCCGCCACGACCAACTGCCGTTGGCCGTGCCCTGCGAGCCGCCCCACGCGTAGTACCAGGAGAGCAGGTACGACGCGCTGTCCTTGCCGGTCCCGGCCGGGCAGGACGGGGAGCCGCAGTTCGGGGTCTTGAAGTACTTGTCGTACATGGCGTAGCGCAGGTAGTCGCCCATCTTGGCGGCGTTCGCGATGGTGCCGGAGATCTGCGACTGGTTGCCCTGCTCCTTGGCCCACTTCAGCGCCCAGTAGGCGGCCTGGACCGCGCGGGCGTCGGCGTCGGGCGCGTTGGTGTAGCGCCACTGCTGCGCGTACGACGAGTCACCGATGAAGATCGGCAGGAAGCCGCCGTTGCCCTCACGCCCGAAGTTGAACGTCTCGCAGGACGGGTGCGGCACGGTCTCGAAGACCGACTCCTGCGGGCCGCGCTGGTACGTGTTGATGTACGCCGGGCGGGTGGTGCCGTCGCCGCACCGGCCGAAGCCGTAGACGTTGTCCACGTCGATCAGCCAGTGCATGCCGTACACGCTGGTGGTGCCGTAGGACGCCTGGAGCTCGGCGGCCAGCGGGTCCGCGCCGACCTTGACGGACGGGTCGAGCTTGCCGCCGACGGCCGGGTACTGGCTCGGCAGGTCCGCCTCGGGCGCGTAGTCCGCCGGGTCCGCCGGGTTGTAGTTGCTCTGCGTCTCGTCCGGGATGATGTACTGGTCCATGATCTGCCACGCCTGGTTGAACGGCGCCCAGTTCTCGGTGACGCGGCCGTACTGCGCCTCCAGGAACAGCCAGTAGCTGAACGCCTCGGACGTGGTCTCGTGACCGTGGTCCGGCGCCTCGACCAGCAGCGTCTCGACGGAGTGGTACGGCACGCCCTCGGGGCTGAAGTACCCGTTCGCCGGAGCCTTGATCTTGTTGTAGAGCTCCAGGAACTCCTCGCCGTACGCGCCCTCGGGGTTGGTGTCGCCGTCGTTGTCGGTCTCGGTGACCGTGGTGACGGAGGACGTGTGGCCGGGGGCGGACACGGTGACCGTGGCGGTGCCGTTCGTGGTGTCGGTGTCCTCGGCCGCGGTGATCGGCACGTTGACGCCGGTGGTCCAGTTGGACGGCGTGAGCGTGGCGCTGGTGGCGCCGAGCGTGACGTCCGCGTCGCCGGTCTTGGCCAGCGAGACGGTCACGTTGGACGTGGGCGCCGCGCTGAGCTTGACGCTGAGCGCGGAGCTGCCGCCCTCCGCGACCTGGAGCGTGGCGGGCGTGACGACGCTGGTCGCGGACGTGCCGGTGACCGTGAACGCGTGCTCGTCCGTGGTGGTCAGGCCGGCGTTGTCGTACGCCTTGGCCTGCACCGTGTACTCGCCGGCCGGGAGACCGGTGGTGGAGTAGCCGTACGGCGCCGTGGTGTCCGTGTTGATCAGCAGGCCGTTGCGGTAGAACTCGACCTTGGCGATCGAGCCGTCCGCGTCGTCGGCGGAGGCGGCCAGCTCGACGTTCGCCGGCGCGGTGAAGGTGGCGCCGTCGGCCGGGCTGGTGAGCGAGATGCTGGGTGCCGCGTTGGCGGCACCGGCACAGGTGGTGCCGTTGAGCGTGAACGCCGTCGGCTTCGCGTTCGTCCCGGTGTAGCTGGCGTTGAATCCGAGCGTGATGGACGCGCCGGTGGCGAGGCTGCCGTTCCAGGCCTCGTTGGACGCGGTGACGTTCTGGCCGGTCTGGCTGTACTTCGCGGACCAGCCGTTGGTGACCTGCTGGTTGCCCGGGAAGGCCCAGCCGAGGTTCCAGCTGCTCACCGGGTCGCCGAGGTTCTTGAGCGTCACGCTGGCGGTGAAGCCGTTGTTCCAGTCGTTGGTGGTGTAGACGACGTCACAGGCGGTCGCGGCGTAGGCCATGCTGACCGGCACGGTCACCATCCCGCCTGCGACCAGCACGCCGGCGGCGGTCATCGCCAGCCGTCTCCTGCTGGGCCGAATTCTCATCTGCTGATGTCTCCTCGCGGACCGGGCGTCATGCCGTCGCACGGGTGGAGCCGCGCGCGTGGATCGGACATGCCGACGCCGAGAAAGGTGGGGATGCGCACTGGGCGGCCGCACCGGAAGAGATCCGGGGCCCTCGGCGACCCGTCAAGCGTGGGGTTGTGTGGCTCCCGTCACGCGATGTCCGCAAGTCTCGCATGGGAGCGCTCCCGTAGCAAGTGACGGACGTCGATCCATGGAAATCAGCCCGTTGACCAGCACGTAAAGGTGTCCACGAGGTTTCCGGCGCGTTTTGGGTCTTTCACAATGGCGTGACGCGGACTACAGTCCCAATCAACGTCGATGGGAGCGCTTCCATCGACAGTCATTGAGGGAAAGTGCTACACCCTCACCGGTCGTAGCAGACCGCAACAGCCGTGGGGCTGGCGGCGGGCCAGCCCGGACTCCGCCACCAGCCATCCCATCGACCCGGTCGAAAGGAGGTGGGAACCACCAGCCACTCGCGTGGCCCGGCTCCCGCGCGACACGCACACGAGGAGGCCATTCCGAGGGTGCGTGCGTTCTCTGAACCCCGCTCTTTGAGGTTCGAGTGGGGACGGGGGTTGCCCTCCCCGTCCCCACACTAGTACCCGGGCGCATCATGCAGCGCCCCGTGTCACAAAGATTTCACGGGCCTCGGCAGCGACGCCGCCGGACGGGCGGTCTCTTCGGTCGCGCCCCTTGCCTGTTCACCGCCGCCGCCCCCGGCGGTGAGATCGATCATCATCCGACCTTCCCGTACCCATCCGCCAAGGTCCTGCGATAGCCTCGGGAGCGCTCCCACGCACGGTGGATGGGGCACCTCCCAGAGGGGATCACCAGCATGTCCGTACCGACCCGACGGGCCTCGTCAGCCTCGTTAGCCGCGCTGACCGAGGAACCGTCAACGGACTCACCGGTCCCGGCCGCCGCGTTGCCGGCCGTGCCGGTCGAGCCCGGCCCCGACCCGGAGGCGCGGCTCGGCCTGCGCTTCCCGGAGGGCTTCGGCTGGGGCGCCGCGACGTCCGCGTACCAGATCGAGGGCGCGGCGCGGGACGACGGCCGCGGACCGTCCGTGTGGGACACCTTCGCGCACACGCCGGGCCGCGTGGCCAACGGCGACACCGGCGACGTCGCCGCGGACCACTACACCCGGTACGCCGAGGATCTCGACCTGATCCGGGGCCTGGGGCTGAAGTCGTACCGATTCTCGATCTCCTGGCCGCGCGTGCAGCCGGACGGCCGCGGCACGATCAACCAGCGTGGGCTCGACTTCTACCGGCGGCTCGTGGACGGGCTGCTCGAGCGCGGCATCAGCCCGATGGCGACGCTCTACCACTGGGACACCCCGCAGGCGCTGCAGGACGACGGCGGCTGGGAGAACCGGGACACCGCCTACCGCTTCGCGGAGTACGCGGCCGCGGTCTTCGGCGCGCTGGGCGACACCGTACCCGCCTGGCTGACCATCAACGAGCCGAAGACCGTGGTGCAGAACGGCTACATCATCGGCCACCACGCGCCCGGCATCCGCGACGAGCCGGTGGCGTACCGGGTCGCGCACCACCTCGCGCTCGCGCACGGCCTGGGCGTGCAGGCGCTGCGCGCGACCGGCTCCGCGTCCCGGATCGGCGGCGCGCTCAACCTGCACCCGTGCTACGCCGCGGACGACGACCCGGCCACGCTCGAGCGGGTGCGGCTCTACGACGGGTACGAGAACCGGCTCTACCTCGACCCGATGTTCAAGGGGTACTACCCGGAGGACGTGCTGGCCGACCAGGGGCCGTCGTCGCCGCTGGCCCAGGCCATCCGGGACGGCGACCTCGCGATCATCTCGCAGCCGACCGACATCCTGGCGGTCCAGTACTACACGCCGATCTACGTGACCACCGACGGCGGCACCGTGCAGAAGTGGCCGACCACCGAGGCCGCCTGGCAGCAGGTCTACCCGCGCGGCATGTACGACATCCTCACCCGGGTGAGCCGCGACTACGCGCCCGCGTCGATCACCGTGACGGAGAACGGGCTGCCGTGCCCGGACGTGATCGGCGTGGACGGCTCGGTGGACGACGCGGCCCGGGTCAGCTTCCTCCGTGACCACCTGGCCGAGGCGCACCGCGCGATCCAGGACGGGGTTCCGCTGGAGAGCTACCACGTGTGGTCGCTGATGGACAACTTCGAGTGGGAGGCCGGGTACGACCAGCGGTGGGGGCTGGTCTACGTGGACTACCCCACCCAGCGCCGGATTCTCAAGCGCAGCGCCACCTGGTACCGCCGCGTCATCTCGGACAATTTGCTCTAAGAACCATTCGGGGGTACGCCGTGCGCGGCGTACCCCTTATTTGTTCCTTTGCTGGTTTGGTGGGGTTGCGCGCGCGACGGACACTTGGCCTCATGCCCGAGCCCGCCGCCGGAACCCGCCTCAACGGCCGCTACGTGCTCGACGGCCGGATCGGCCTCGGCGGCATGTCCGAGGTCTGGCGCGCGGCCGACGAGACGCTCGGCCGCGCGGTCGCCGTGAAGATCCTCTCCGGCACCGCGGCCGAGGACCCGCTGCTGCGCGCCGCGATCCGCCGCGAGGCCCGCGCCGCCGCCCGGATGACCCACCCCCATGCCATGCACGTGTACGACTACGGCGAGTTCTCCACCGGTACGGCCGTGCTGCCGTACATCGTGATGGAGCTGGTCGAGGGCTCCACGCTCGCGGACCGGCTGCTCACCGGGCCGCCGATGCCGTGGCGGGCCGCCGCGCGGATGGCCGCGGAGATCTCCGCCGCGCTGGCCGACGCGCACCGGCTCGGCGTGGTGCACCGCGACATCAAGCCGGCCAACGTGATGCTCACGCCGTCCGGCGCGGCCAAGGTGCTGGACTTCGGCATCGCCACGCTGGTCACCGCGGACCCGCAGCACGCCACCGGCTCGTTCGCCGGCCACCGGCCCGGCGGCACCGAGATCCTGGACGGCTGGCTGGCCGGGACGCCGCCGTACGCGGCACCCGAGCTGCTGCTGCGCGGCGAGGCCGGACCACCGGCGGACGTGTACGCGGTGGGCGCCACGCTCTACCAGGCGCTGACCGGCGAGCCGCCGCTGGCGATCACGACGTGGGAGGAGGCGGCGGCGGTCCACCGGTCGGGCGCGGCCACGCCGGCGCCGCTGCCCCCGGGCGTGCCGGAGTCGCTGGCCGCGGCCTGCCTGGCGTGCCTGTCCCGCGATCCGGCGGCCCGGCCGGCGGCCTCGGTCATCGCCAGGATCTTCGGCCGGTACGCCGCCGGTGCGGACGATCCGGCCCCGGTCTCCCCCGCTCCGGTGCCGCCCGGCACGGTTCCCGCCGGCCCCGTGTCGCCGGGGCCGGGCATCGGTGCCGGCCAGTCGCCGGGACGCCCGGGGACGGCCGGCCGGTTCGCGCCCGGTGCCGCTGCGGTCCCGGCCGCCGCCGCGCACACGTCCCTCGACGTGCCCGCGCCGGCCCGCCGGCCGGCCGTGCCGGCGGGGCGGTCCTGGTCCGGCCGGCTCCGCGGGCCGGGCGGCATCGGCGTGCTGGCCGCCGTGCTGATCGCCGGCGGCGTCGCGCTGGTCACGCTGGCCGCACCGCTGTTCGGCGCGGACACCCGCCGCGGCCCGGACGCCGCCGGGATCGGCGACCCCGCGGCGCCCGCCGCCGCCCCCGCCACGTCGGCGACCACACCGGACCGCTCCCCCAGCCCGTCCCCGTCCCCGTCCCCGGACGACGAGGTCGTCGCGGCGGGCACGATCCTCAACCGGCTCGACGCCGCGCTGGCGCAGGGCCTGGTCAGCCGCGACATCAACGCGCGCGCCGGCAGCCGACTCTTCGACGACCTGGCAGACCTGCGCCGCGACCTCGACGACCCGGAGGCGCTCTCCGAGGGCGCCGCCGACCTCCAGGAACGCCTGGAGCGCCTGGCCGACGACGGCGACGTGACGCCGGACGTCGCCTCCGACATGATCGAGATCGTCGACGACCTGGTGGTCTAGGTGTGTTGCAGCTCCGCCACCGCCTCGATCTCGATCAGCAGGTCCGGGTGGATCAGCCCGGACACCTCGACCAGCGAGCTGGCCGGCGGGTTCGCCACGTCCACGAACAGGTCGCGCGCGGCCCGCACGTCCGCCACCGCGGACACGTCGCGCACGAAGTAGGTGAGCTTCACCAGGTCGGCGAAGGACGCGCCGGCCGCGGCCAGCACCACCCCGAGGTTGTGGAACGTCCGCTCGGCCTGCGCGCGCATGTCGCCCACGCCGACCACCGCGCCGTCCTCGTCGAACGGCACCTGGCCGGACACGAACAGCAGCCCACCGGCGCGCATGGCGTGGCTGTAACCCGGTGGCGTGGCGAGCGAGGGCGCGTTGACCGCTTCAGGCGACATACCGGCATCGTACGAATGCGGGCAACGGGGTTTCCGCCGGCCGTGCGGAGCCACTAGAAATATCCTATGCGGACGATCGTGGTCACCGGCGGCACGCACGGCATCGGTCAGGGACTCGTCGAGCACTACCGGGCACGCGGCGACCGGGTCATCGCGATCGGCAGCACCGCCGTGCCCGGCGACGACACGATCCGGGCCGACCTGACCGAGGCGGAGACGGTCCGCGGGCTGGCCGGCGCGCTGCCCGAGCGCATCGACGCGCTGGTCATGTCCGCGTTCCGGTACAGCCCGGTGCGGGCGGAGACGGCGGCCGGCCTGGAGTACACGTTCGCGCTCTACGTGCTGAGCCGGTTCCTGCTGGTGGAGGCGCTGCTACCGGCGCTGGAGCGGGCGCCCTCGCCGGTGATCCTCAGCCTGTGCGGGAGCGGCGCCGGGCGCCCGCCGCGCTGGGACGACCTCCAGTCGCGGCGCGGTCGCTTCCGCGCGCTCGACACCACGCTGCGCGGCGCCTACGCCAACGACCTGCTGGGCACGGCGTTCCCGATCGAGCACCCCTCGGCCCGTACCCGATATGTGCTCTACAACCCGACGATGGTCGACACCGGGCTGTCCCGCGCCTTCGACGGGCCGACGAAGGTGCTGGTGGACGTGGCGTCCCGGCTGTTCGCCACGCCGGTCCCGCGGGCGCTCCCGCCGATCGTCCGGCTGATCGACGCGCCGCCGGACGCACCGGTCACCGCGTTCCGGGCCGGCCGCCCGACCCGGGTGGCGCGCGGCGCCGACGATCCGGCGTCCGCGCTGCGGCTCACCGCCGCGCTGCGCGCGCTGGCGCCGTGACGGCCGCCGCCGCCGGAGCACGCACCGGCGGCGGCACCGTGCGGTGACTCAGAACGGCAGGGAGCCCTGGAGCTCCGCGCGCAGCGCCGGCGTGAGCATCTCGCCGGTCTGCTTGGCCAGCCGCGCCATCTCGTAGCCGACCACGCCGATGTCCGCCTCGCGGACCGCCAGCGTGGCGAGGATCGAACCGTCGCGGATGCTCATCACCAGCAGGAAGCCGCGGCCCATCTCGACCACGGTCTGCTTGACGATGTCACCGTCGAACATGGTGGCCGCGCCTTGCGTGATGCTGTACAGGCCGGACGTGACCGCGGCCAGCTTGTCCGCGTGGTCGCGGGGCAGCCCGTCGGACACGGCGAGAAGCAGGCCGTCGGAGGAGACCACGATCGCGTGGGCGACACCGGGGACCCGCTGGGCGAACGCGTCGACCAGCCAGCTCAGGTCGCGCGCCTCCTGGCTCAGCACGGTCATTGACTGTCTCCCTCCCACCGGATCGCCGTGTGCGACCCGGTGTTCTCTGTTTCCTCGGTCTCAGCGGCGCGGATGCCGCTGTAGAACCTGCTGAGCGTCGTTCCGGTCGCCTCCGGATCCAGCTCCGCGACCTTGCGTTCGGGCGCGCGCCCGGCCGGGGCGGGTGTGCCCTGACCGTCGGGGAGCTGGGCCATCGGGACCCGCATGGGAAGGCCGGCCGAGTTGGTGCCGCCGGTGACCGGCGCTGCCGGGGCGGCCGGCGCGCGGTCCAGGGCGGTGGTGCCGCCGGTCGGCTTGCCGGCGCCGGACCGGTTCCACCAGGTGCCGCCACCGGACGCACCGCTGGCCGCGCCGAGCACGTCCTCGGCGCGGATCGGCCGGGCCGGTCGCGGCGCCGCGGCCACCGGGTACTCCCCGCTGGACTCGGCCGCGCGGCGCCCGCTGAACGCGTCGTACGCGGACGGCATCGCGAACGCGCCCGAGTCGGACGGCCCGGGGGCGGGCGGATCGGCGGCGGCGCGGGAACCGTACACCGGGTATCCGCCGGACTCCTCCGGTCCCGCCGGGGCGAACGTGGGCTCCGCGGGGTACGGCGTGAGCTCCGGCCGCGCCACGACGCCGGCCGCGGCCGAGCCGTAGACCGCGCCGGTGGTCCGTACCGCCTCGGTGGGCGCCGGACCCGGCGGCGTCGGCACCGCCGGGATGGTGCCCCCGGTGCGCTGCTTCGGCACCAGCGGCAGCGGCCCGGTCCCGGCCGAGTCGAAGAAGGTGGCGATCTCCGGCCGGGGCTGTCCACCGGCCGGTCGCGGCGACGGGCGGATCGCGCGCGGTGCCGGTGGCTGGTTCAGCCGCAGGTCGACCGGGGGCCGCGGCGGCAGCTGCGCCGCGGCGGCGGACCGGTAGCCGGTGGACGGCACCGCGGAGACCGGCGCGGCCGGCATCACGGTCCCGGACACCACGCCGGCCGCCTCGAAACCGGACGGCACCAGTTCACGCGGGCCGGGCATGACCGGCGGCCCGCCCGGTGCCGTGTAGACCGCGGGCAGCGCGGGCGCGGCGCCGGACGCGGGCAGCGCCATCGGCGCGCTCGCCTGCAACGCCGGGACCTGGGTGGACGGGCCGCGCAGCGCGCCCTCCGCGGGCGCCTCGGTGAGCACGGACGGCGGCAGCCACACGGTGGCGACCACGCCGCGCTCGCCGGAGCGCAGGCTCACCCGGATGCCGTGCCGGGCCGCGAGGTGGCTGACCACGAAGAGGCCCATCCGCTCGGACGCGGCCACGTCGACCGCGGGCGGCTCGGCGAGCAGCTGGTTGAGCTCCTGCACGGTGCCGGGCGTCATGCCGAGGCCGTCGTCGACCACCTCCAGCACGACGGTGCCGTCCGCGGCGAGCCGGCCGGAGAGGCGCACGACCGTGCTGGGCGGGCTGAACGCGGCGGCGTTGTCGAGCAGCTCGGCGAGCAGGTGCACGACGTCCGCGACCGCGTGGCCCATCACGTGCACGCCGTCGGGCGCGTCGTGCCGTACCCGGGTGTAGTCCTCGATCTCCGCGGTGGAGGCGAGCACGACCGCGGAGAGGGCCACCGGGTCCCGCCACCGGCGGGCGTTGTCGGAACCGGCTAGGACCAGCAGGTTCTCGTCGTTGCGGCGCATGCGGGCGGCGAGGTGGTCCAGCTTGAACAGGTTGGTCAGCTGGTCCGGGTCGCTCTCCTCGCGCTCCAGCTCGTCGAGCAGTTCCAGCTGGCGCTCGACCAGCACCTGGCTGCGGCGGGCGAGGTTGACGAACATGGCGTTGACGTTGCGCCGCATGGACGCCTGCTCGCGCGCGACGTCGACGGCGCTGCGGTGGACCGCGACGAACGCGCGGGCCACCTCGCCGATCTCGTCGCGGCCCCGGATCTGCGAGTCACCGACCGAGATGTCCGGAATACCACGTTGGACCGATCGGAGCCGTTCCAGCGTCTCGGGCAGCTCGGTCTGGGCGACCTTGAGCGCCTGCTCGCGGAGGCGCTTCAGCGGCCGGACGATGGACGTGCCGATGGCCAGCGACGCGGTGATCGCGGCAAGCAGGATGACCAGGATCGCGGCCGCGCTGATCACGGTGCTGCGGGTCTGCGCGCCGGACGCCTCGTCGACCGCGGCGATGCCGTCCCGGACGATCTCGTCCTCCACCGCGCCCACCACGGCCTGGCGCCGCTCGCTGGCGGTCCACCAGTCGTCCGCGGCCGGGAACTCACCGCTGGAGTTCAGCGTGATGGACTCCAGCCGCGTGTAGTCCAGCGCGGCCTGGTCGCGGGTGGTCGCCTCGTACGCCGCGATCTGCTCCGGCGTCCCCGCCACGCGCAGCTCGCGGACCGCGTCGACCAGCTCGCCGCGGAGCGCGCTGTACTCGTCGAGGTCGCCCTCGGCGTATCCGGCCGCCTTGCCCTCCGCGGGCTTCGCGGCCCGGAAGATGATCGCGCGCTGCCGGGCCAGGATCTCCTTGATCTCGGCCATCTCCAGCTGACGTTGCAGCGCGACGCCGAGCTCGGGCCGGTCGGAGCCGGCGGTCGGCGCGCCGAGCAGCGCGATCAGCGAGGTGATCGCGCGGGTGTACGAGTCGTCGACGGTCTTGATGTAGCCGGGGAAGTCGACGGTCGAGTCGGCCATGGCGTCGGCGAGCGAGGTGCGCAGCCGGGCCGTCGCCTCGACCGCGCCCATCGTGTCCGTGTACGACGCCTGCCAGGCGGAGGTGCCGTTCACTTCGCCGCCGGCCGCGCGCAGCGCCGCGACGGACGCGTCGGTGGCGGCGTAGTACTCCGCCATCGCGGCCTGCACCAGCGACGGGCGGCGGAACACGGCGGACAGGTCCTTCTGCGGGTTCACCTCGCCGATGGTCCGGTCGCGCTCGGACTGCAGGTCCTCGATCACGGCGGTGATCTGCGGGGCCAGCCGCGCCTCCCGCGCGTACTGGGCCAGGTCCATGCTCCGGCGCACGGAGTCGGTGACCTGCACGGCGGCAACCAGCAGGAACGCCACCGAGGGAATGATGAGCACCGCCACGATCTTGGTCCGGATCGGCCAGTCCTCGACACGCAGCCGCGACCCACCAAAGCGGGAACCGCGGCGGCGCCGGTCTGAAGGGGACGCCGATCGACGCGACGCACCCGTGGCAGCAGCCACCACACCTCCTGAGGTTCTCCGGTGTGAGGGGGGTGAACACCGAAGATGATCACATCCAAGCAGGTGAGGGCGGGAATCCCAATACGCGTGCTCGGACGGTTATCTGCGACCGCCAGTGTGGCCGACGCGCCGGTGACGAAGTCGCCGATGGGCCATCATCCGTTCGGGTGATCCGCCAGCAGGATCATCGCCGCGCCGACGGCACCGACCTCCGGGTTCTCCACCGCCTCCACCCGGCGCGGCGCCAGCGCGGACGCGAACGCGCGCCGCCACCACGCGGACGCCGCGACCGCGCCGCCGCCCAGCCGCACGTCGACCGCACGGCCGACAGTGGACTCAAGAACGGCCAGGTCAGTAGCGATCTGTGCGCAGACGCCGTCCATCAGCGCGGCCAGGATCTGCGGCCCGGTGGTGGTCAGCCCGAGCCCGCCGAGCCGGCCCTCGCCGGGCGGCGTCATGCCCGGCGGCCGGTCGCCGCCGAACCGCGGGTCGGCCCAGACGCCGACCCGGCCCGGGACGATCTCGTCGAGCGCCGCGTCCAGCGCGTCGCCCTCGGGCAGCAGCAGCGCGCGCTGCGCCCAGGCGAAGAGGTTGCCGCCGCCGGAGTACGCGCGGCCGGTCACGATCCGCGTGTGGTCCAGCCGGTACCGCCACAGCTGGGACGGCAGCGGCGGCATCGGCGCGCCGGCCGGCACCTCCTGCGCCACCCGCACGGCCGCGGACGTGCCCACCGTGATCGCCGCCCGGGACGCGTCGCCGGCGCCGGAGCCGACATTGGACGCGGCGCCGTCCCCGTACGGCGCGGCCCACTCCGCCTTCGCCAGCGCGGGCCAGCGGCCGGCGTACTCCGCGCGCAGCCGCCCGCGCCAGCCCGGCCCGGCCAGCGTGGGCAGCTCCTTCTCGCGCGCGCCGGCCAGCGACAGCGCCTCCGCGTCCCAGGTCTGCGCGCTCAGGTCCAGCACGCCGGCGCCGGAGGCCTGGGAGACGGAGATCGGCCCCTCGCCGAGCAGCGCGGACCAGACGTACTCGCCCAGGCCGGTGAACGCGGCCGGCGCGGTGCCGGACCGCTCGCGCAGCCACGGGATGCGCACGGTCCAGTAGAGCGGGTGCCACCAGGCGCCGGTCCGGTGGTGGAACGCGGCCTCGTCGGCCGGCCCGGTCGCGGTCTCGGGCGCGCGTGGGCGGGTGTCCAGCCAGGCCAGCACCGGGCCGAGCGGCTTGCCCGCGGCGTCCAGCGGGAGGATCGAGTGCCACTGCGCGCTGGCCGCGACGTGCGTGACGCCGTCCAGCCGGCCGGCGGCGTGCAGCTCGTCGACGCACTCGATCAGCGCGGCGAGGTAGGCCTGGGCGTCGAGCGTGGCGGCACCGTCGTCGTCCACCGTGGGCGACTGCTTGCGGCGGGCGAGCGCGCCCGGCACCGGCACGGCGTGGGCGTCCAGCACCAGCGCACGCACCGAGGACGTGCCGAGGTCGAAGGCGAGGATGTTTCCGAGAGGCGTCATCGCCCGTACCGTACCCAGTTATGGGTCAGGGTTTGCCGACGATCTCGTGCAGCAGGCCGTAGTCGCGCGCCTCCGCCGCGGTCAGCATCCGCCCGGCGCTCAGGTCGTCCTCGATCCGGTGCCGGGTCTGCCCGGTCGCCTCGGCCAGCCGCACGGCGAGTTCCTCCAGCTCACGGAGGTATTGACCGGCCGCCGCGGTGACCTGCTCGGTGGTGCCGGAGGTGGCCGTCGCGTGCGGCTCGGAGAGCTTGATCCGCGCGTGCCGGTAGCCCAGCCGGCGCTGCGCCGCGGCCAGCAGCGCGAGCGCGGCGCCGCCCGCCTCGGACGTGACCACCACGTGCACCGGCGAGCGCATCGCGTCCATCGCGTCGACCACCGCGAACGCGGCCGCCAGCTCGCCGTCCGGCGCGGCCAGGTGGATCTGCACCGGCGCGTCGCCGGCCGAGTCGAGGCTGAACAGCGCGGCCGCGGCCTGGGTCGCGGCCGGCTGGGTGATCCGCCCGCGCACCATCACGATCCGCTGGTCGAAGAGCCGCTCCTCGAGCCAGGGGCTCAGACCCTGATGCGGGTACGGTCCGGGCTCGTCCGGCCGGCCGGGCTGCCACCGATGGGGATCGCTCACCCCTTCTGTATAGCCGTCACGCCCCCACCACGCCGACCGGTTACGCCACGGGCAGAGCGGGTCAGAGCCGGGCGTCGTGGATCAGCAGCGCGATCTGCACGCGGTTGTTCAGGTCGAGCTTGGTGAGCACGCGAGAGACGTAGGCCTTGACGGTCGCGGTGCTCATCCGCAGCTCCGCCGCGATCTCCTGGTTGGTCAGGCCGCGGCCGACCCGCTCCGCGACCGACCGCTCGCCGTCGCTGAGCACGCCGAGCCGGGCGCGGGCCGCGTCGCGGCGCGGGTCCAGGCCGGCGCCCGCCACCGCGCCCATCATCCGGCGCAGCACCTCCGGCGAGAGCATCGGCTCGCCGGCCGCGACCCGGCGGATGGCGTCCGCGATCCGGGCCGGCGGCGTGTGCTTGAGCAGGAAACCGCTGGCCCCGGCACGGATCGCGCGCTGCACGTGCCGGTCGGTGTCGAACGTGGTCAGCACGATCACCTCGGGCGGGTCGCGGCGCGCGCGCAACGCCTCGGTGGCGGCCAGCCCGTCCAGCCGCGGCATGCGGATGTCCATCAGCACCACGTCCGGCCGGAGCCGGTCGACCGCGCCGGCCACCTCGTCGCCGTCGCCGACCGCGCCGGCCACCTCGATGTCGTCGAACCCGTCGAGCATCATGGCCAGCCCGGCGCGGACCAGCGCGTCGTCGTCGGCGATCAGGACGGTCACGGTCTCCACGGCAGCCATGCTCTCAGCCGGAAGTCACCGGCCTCCGTCCAGCCGTGCTCCAGCCGCCCGCCGACCAGGTCCACCCGCTCGCGCAGCCCGATCAGCCCGGCCCCGGCACCGGGCAGCCCGGCCGGGGGCGCGGCCGGGTTCGTCACCTCCACGGTGAGCCCGTCGCCGGGCCCGCCGCCGACCGTGACCCGCACCGGCGCGCCGGGCGCGTGCTTGCGTGCGTTGGTCAGTGCCTCCTGGACTATCCGGTACGCGTGCCGCCCCACCCGCCCGGGATCCTCCTCCGGCGCCTCCGCCCGCAGCTCGACGCGCGCGCCGGCCCGCCGGGACTCCTCGACCAGCGCGGGCAGGCCCGCGAGCCCCTGCTGCGGCCGGTCCTGGTCCGCGGCCGGATCGGCGCGCAGCACGCCGATCACGTCGCGCAGGTCCTCCAGCGCGTCGTAGGCGCACTCGCGGATCACCCCCGCGGCGCGCGCCTCCTCCTCGGACGCGCCGCGCCGTACCTCCAGCGCACCCGCGTGCACGGCGAGCAGCGAGATCCGGTGCGCGAGCACGTCGTGCATCTCCCGGGCCAGCCGTTCGCGCTCCAGGTGGCGGGCCTCCTCGACGCGCAGCCGCTGGCCCTCCTCGGCCTGCCGGGCACGCTCCTCCAGCGACCGGACCAGCAGCCGGTGCGAGCGCAGCAGCAGCCCCGCGGAGATCAGCACCAGGTCGGCCAGCAGCAGCACGGCCAGCGTCTCCCAGAACTCCCGGTCCGGGCCGCCCTCGTCGTGGATGAGCGACACCAGCAGCGTGGCGTCGACCACGAAGATCAGGAACGCCCACCGCGCGCCGCGCCGGGACGCGGCGCCGACCAGTGCGGCCGCGGCGAGGCCGGCCAGCGACGGCAGCGCGAGGGCGGCCACGCCCAGCGCCAGTGCGAGCAGCACCGGGCGGGACCGGCGCAGCCAGAGGAACAGCAGCACCGCGACGGTCAGGCCGGCCGCCTCGAAACCCAGCGGCGCGAACTCCTCGTCCCCGTCCACGGCGCGGGCGGTCCAGAGCCAGAGCAGGCCGGCCAGCACGCCGACCGCGGTCACGGTCAGGTCGTACGCCCAGCGCCTGTGCATGGGTCTCACGCTAGCGGCGCCCGGGCGGCCCGGACCGCGGCCGAAGGTCGACCCATCCGAAACCAAAGTCCGCCACTGACGAACATTCCCTGACCGGATGGCCAACGCCGGATGGCGCGCGCCCTTTTTCTCCCCGATTCACCCGTGTGAGCAGGTGCGCGGCGAGCGGCGGCCATGCGTGGCGGTCGTACCATCGCTGGCACGTTCAACCCAGCGGAAACCCGAGGTGGATGGTGACCTCGCCAGTCGGTCAGTACCAGCGGCTCGACCTCATCGGCCGGGGCGGCGGCATGGGCGAGGTCTGGCGGGCCCGCGACCTCGACCGCGGCGGCCGGGTGGTGGCGCTGAAGCTGCTCGCGCCGGACGCGCTGGACGACACGGAGCTCCGCGAGCGGTTCCTGCGCGAGATGGAGATCGCCGCGGACATCGAGAACCCGCACGTGGTCGTGGTCTACGACTTCAGCGCCAAGCTCCCCGAGCCGTACATCGCGATGCGCTACATCGACGGCCGCACGATGGCGGACGAGATCGCCGCCGGCACGATGACCATGGAGCGCACCGTCACCATCGTGGAGCAGATCGCGTCCGCGCTGGCCGCGGCGCACGAGCGGGGCCTGCGCCACCGGGACGTCAAGCCGTCCAACATCATGCTGGAGCGCGGCTACCGGGCCGGGACCGACCACGCGTACCTGATCGACTGGGGCATCGCGCAGCGCATCGACACGTCCGACCTGACCCGGGTCGGCCAGATGGTCGGCACGCCCGCCTACGTGGCGCCGGAGCGGCTGGCCAGCGACCACGCGGACGGGCGGGCGGACATCTACTCGCTGGCCGTGGTGCTCTACGAGGGGCTGGCCGGGCGGAAGCCGTTCGGCGGCCG
This sequence comes from Catenuloplanes atrovinosus, assembly GCF_031458235.1. Taxonomy (NCBI): domain Bacteria; kingdom Bacillati; phylum Actinomycetota; class Actinomycetes; order Micromonosporales; family Micromonosporaceae; genus Catenuloplanes; species Catenuloplanes atrovinosus. Next base: position 5,206,513 of record NZ_JAVDYB010000001.1, read on the forward strand.
GTTCACCATCACGGACCACCGCGACCGCGACCCGGACCCGCTGCCGGAGACCGTGCCGCCCGCGCTGCGCGCCGTGGTGATGAAGGGCCTGGCGAAGCGCCCCGCGGACCGGTACGACGACGCGCGCGCGTTCGGCGACGCGGTCTACCGGGCCTGGCAGGAGGCGCCGGCGGCGCCGGCGCCCGCACGGCGTACCCCCGCGGTCTGGCCCCTGGCCGCCGGAGGCGGGGTCGGCGCGGTCGCCGGGATCGGCCTGCTGGCCGCGGACCTGGTGGACACCGCGATGGCGGTCTGGGCGCTGCCCGCGCTGGTGATCGCCGGCGTGGTGGCCGGCTGGGCGCTGCGAGACACCCCTGAGGACACCGGAGGCGACGGACGATGAAAGCGCTGCGGATGGTCGCGCTGCTGGTCAGCGTGGTGCTGGTGGCGGTGGTCGCGTGGGCCGTGGTGCGCCGGGCCACCGGCGGGGAGGCCGCCACCGCGAGCGGCGGCTGCGTGGGCGAGCAGGCCCGGGTGAACGGCGTGATCGGCTCGGAGAAGACGCCCTACCTGCGCGATCCCCGCGTCACCGCGCGGCTCGCCTGCCTGGGGCTGACGCTGGTGGTCGACTCCAAGGGCTCGCGCGACATGGTCAACACGCTCTCCAACGACCAGCACCCGTACGACTTCGCGTTCCCGTCCAGCTCGACCACGGCCGAGCGGATCCGGCAGCTGCGCGGCGTGCACGACACGTACAAGCCGTTCTCGTCCGTGATGGTGGTCGCCACCTGGGAGCCGGTGGTGACCATGCTGCGCGGCGCCGGCGTGGTCACCACCGTGCAGGATCGCGACGTGGTCGACGTGCCGAAGCTGATCGAGCTGGCCCGCGAGGGCACCCGGTGGAACCAGCTCAAGGGCAACGAGGACTCGCCGAACAACAAGGTCGTCCTGCTGCGCACCACCGATCCGAAGGACTCCAGCTCCGCCATCCAGTTCCTGTCGATCGCGTCCGCGGTGCTCAACGGCGACCGGCCGGTGTCGTCCGCGGCCGACGTCGCCGGCGTCATGCCGGACCTGTGCCGGCTGATGGCGTATCAGGGCACCAAGGAGCAGACCAGCCAGGACCTGTTCGAGCAGTACCTGAGCGACGGCCCGGCGCGGTCGCCGATGGCGCTCATCTACGAGCAGCAGTTCCTGGACAAGACCTCGGCGATCACGGTGCCGCAGGACGGGCAGCACACCATGCTGTTCCCGAACCCGACCGTCTACTCCCGGCACACGGTGGTGCCGTTCACCGACGCCGGCAACCGGCTCGGCAAGGCCCTCGACCAGGACGAACAACTGCAGACCCTGGCCGCGGAGTACGGCTTCCGGCTCGACGGCCAGGCGCTCACCGACCGGCCCGAGCCGCCGGTGGTGCAGGAGCCGCCGGAGTACGAGCTGCTCGAATCGATGCTGCTGGAGCTGGAGAAGACCCCCTCGTTCGACGACACCACCGGGAAGTGTGCGAAATGATCCGGCGCGTCCTCGCCGCCGCGCTGGCGGCGTCCCTGCTCGCGGCCTGCACGTCCACCCCCGGCGCGGAGACGCCGACCGGCCCGGAGAACCTGTCCGGCCCGGCGGCCACGCTCCGGGTGCTGGCCGGCAGCGAGCTGGCCGACCTGGAGCCGATCCTCCGGGACGCCGCGGCGGCGACCGGCGTGAGCGTCAAGTTCGACTTCATCGGCAGCCTGGAGGGGGCGGAGAAGGTGGCGAGCGGCCGGGCCGACGGCGCGTACGACGCGGTCTGGTTCTCCTCCAACCGCTACCTGGAGATGGAGCCGGAGGCGAAGAGCCGGCTCGGCGCCTCCGAACGGATCATGAGCTCGCCGGTCGTGCTCGGCCTGCGCACCTCCGCCGCCCAGCGCCTCGGCTGGGCGAACCGCGCGGTCACCTGGTCGGAGATCGCGACCGCGGCCTCGCGGCGGGACTTCTCGTTCGCGATGACCGACCCGTCCGCGTCGAACACCGGCTTCTCCACCCTGGTGGCGGTCGCGTCCGCGCTCGACGGCAGCGGGCGGGCGCTGGACGCGGCCGCGATCGAGCGGGTGTCCGGGCCGGTCAACGGCTTCTTCAAGGCGCACCGGCTCAACGCCGGCTCGTCCGACTGGCTGGTGGACGAGTTCGTCGCCCGCAGCGGCGGCGGCCCGGACGGCCTGTTCACCTACGAGTCGTCGCTGATCGCGCTGAACCGGGAGCGGAAGCTGCCGGAGCAGCTCACCATCGTCTACCCGTCGGACGGCGTGGTCACCGCGGACTACCCGCTGACCGTACTGGCGAACGCGCCGGAGCAGGCCCGGGACGCGCACCGCCGGCTCACCACGTGGTTGCGCGGCGCGGACGTGCAGCAGCGGATCGGCGCGGACACGGCGCGGCGGCCCGCGCTGCCCGGCGTGCCGCTGCCCGAGGGACTGCCCGAGTCGCCGGTCGAGCTGCCGTTCCCGGAGACCCAGACCTCGCTGAAGGCGCTGCTCACCGCGTACAACGACGAGTTGCGCCGCCCGTCGCGCACGGTCTACGTGCTGGACGTGTCCGGCTCGATGGACGGCGACCGGATCGCCGCGCTGAAAACCGCGCTGTCCGGCCTGACCGGCGTGAACACGTCGCTGACCGGCGAGTTCTGCCGATTCCGCAGCCGGGAGGACGTGGTGCTGCTGCCGTTCAGCCAGGCACCGCAGACCGCGCGGACGTTCACGGTCGACGCGGCGGACCCGCAGCCGTCCCGGGACGCGATCCGCGCCGCGATCGACGCGCTGGAGGTCGGCGGCGACACCGCGGTGTACGACTCGCTGGTCGCCGCGTACGCGAGCCTGGACGCGGCCGCCGACAGGGACCGGTTCGTCAGCATCGTGCTGATGACCGACGGCGAGTCCAACCGGGGCCGCGACCTGGCCGCGTTCCAGCGGTTCCTGAAGGACCGGGGCGACGCCGCGGTCGCCACGCCGGTCTTCCCGATCCTGTTCGGCGAGGCCGCGGAGCAGGAGATGCGGGAGGTCGCCTCGGCCACCCGCGGCCAGACCTGGGACGCCCGCGACGGCGACCTGACCCGCGCGTTCTGCCAGATCCGCGGATACCAATGACTTGTGCCCTTCCGCATCGGCGGATCGCCCGGCAGTATGTGGCGCATGGGTGAACTGGTGCCGCTGCCGCGCCGGGGTGATCTCTTCTCCGACGTTCGCGGCGACGGGCGGGTCATGCGAGTCAGTCGCCACGACGAGAGCGGCATGGTGGTGCTCTCGCTCTGGGCGGACCGTCGGTGCCGTGCCTCGTTCCGCCTCGCGGACGCGGACGTCTCGCGGCTGGTCGAGGCGCTCACCGGCCTCTCCGCCGCCGGGGCGGACCCGGCCCGCGCGGTCGCGGCCGGCGTGATGTCCTGGGACCCCTCGTCGGATCTCTCGGTCTCGGCCGAGGCGGAGATCGGCGAGCCGGAGCCGTCCCGGTTGCCGGGCACCGGCTCGTTCGACGTGGTGGTCCGCCCGTTGTCCCCCGCCCCGCGCGACCCCGGCCAATGGCCGCCGGCAGCCGCCGGCTAGCTGAGGGTTACGCTGTGTGATTGTTCGCACCGGTGGCACTCGGGCGGGTGCGCGCTACGCTGGTGTGGCCGACGTTGGGAGGATCCCCCATGCCGACCCTGATGCTGTGGGTGTCGACGCTTGCGCTGCTGGCCGTTGCCGGCCTTGCCTGGCTGTCCGCGCGCTCGCGCACCCGCCGGGTGCCGGTGGTCCAGGTGATCGACCGGGAGGGCCGCGTGCGCAGCCTGCCGGCCGACGACCCCCGCATCTCCCGCCGCCTCTGACCGGTGCCCGGCCCCGCGCGGGCCGGGCCCGCATGCCGCTTCCTCGGCGAGGACATCCCCCGAGCGAGTGGTAAATGGAGATCGCCCTCATTTGGTGAAGCCTGCTATGGCATTCGCGTGAACGGTCCTTGCGATCATCCCCCGCCGACGGCAACGATGTGAACGTTCGACGCCATCGCGCGCCGGACGAAACGGCCTTCGCGACGGGCCGGCACACGAACAGCCACAATCGGCGCATCCGCGAAGACCGGCGCCAGGAAAGGCGATCGAAGCCATGAATACGGAGAAACGACCGGCCCTTGCCAGGCCGCACGGCGCACCGGAGGGCGAGGGCGGCACGAGCGCCGGTCCCGCCGGCGGGACGACCGGGTGGCTGGCCGCCGCGATACTGGTCAGTGTGGTGCTAGTGATCTTCGTCGGGCTGGCCATCACCGCCTGACGTCCCCGGGCCCACTCTCCCCCGCGGACCTGGGGACGGGCGGCGGGACGACGCCTAGAGCGCGGCCCCCGGTGCGAGGTTTCCGCCCTCGCCCTCATTCGGCAGCCTGATCGTGAGCCCCATTTTTCCGCTCCTCTTATCGAATGCGAGAACAGTTCGCCGCCACCCCGCGGCGAATTGAATTCGGCGAACAGCCTAACATTCACCCGTTACGGTGATCGGCTGAACGCTCATGTCGCCCGAAAGCGCCACCGGCGGTAATACGAATGCGTGCCATAATTCGGCGATGGCAGGCGATTCCGGTACGCGTGAGGCGGAAAGCAGGACCTATTCACAGGTCGCCGCCGGCGTGTGGGAGATCGTGCCGGGTGCCATCGGGGTGGCCTCCGGCGTCGCCGGTCTGGCGGGCTTCTCGAGGGGCGCCTCGCGGCTGGTGCTGCTGCTCACGGCCGTGGTCTGCGGGCTGATCGTGGTGGTCCGGCTCTGGACGATCTTCGTGCTGCGCCGCAACAAGGAGCTGAGGACCCGCATCCGCCGGCTGCAGACCGACAACGCCGCGCTCCAGGCGGAGAACGACGCGCTGGCCGGCACCAACCGCACGATCCGCGACGACCACGCGCGCATCCTCGGCGAGCGGGACCACCTCGTCGACGAGCACAACCGGTACGTCGGCGCCATCCAGCGCATCATCGACCGGGAGACCCCCGCGTTCGAGGAGGAACTCGAGGTCACGATAACCGTCGGCGCCGAGGACGAGGACGACGTGGTGGTCGAGCGGCGGCGCACCCGGCCGCGTGAGCGCGTCACGCACCGTTCGATGCGCCCGATCGTGCCGGCCGGCCGCCAGGCGCGGGTCTGCCGGCTCGCGGACATCGGCTACCGGGTGCGGTTCCTGGACGACGGCGCGCCGGTGGAGCAGTTCGCGCTGATCGAGGACGTCGGGCACCTGCGCGTCTGGCTCGTCTTCGACCAGCCGCTGGTGGACGAGGCCGACTGGGAGGTCACCTACCGCCCGGCCGGGCTGTGGCGCCCGCTCCGGCAGCGCGGCCGGGACGTGCTGCGCTGGCGCGACCAGCTGATCACGGCGGACGCCAAGCCGTCCGCGCTGTCGTCGTTCACGATCACGTTCCTGTTCCCCGGCGACCGCCCGGCGCCGTGGGTGACCGAACGTCACCAGTTGGGCAGCGTGGTCCCGGCCCGGCGTACCGGTGGCGGGCAGTGGGAGGTCCGCTGGAGCGATCCCGCGCCGGCCGGCCGCTACTACGAGTGGGACCTGCTGCAACCGCCGCGGTGAACACGAAGCGTCCCCGGGTGCCGGAGCACCCGGGGACGCGGGGCGTGATCTGAGGGTCTGTCTAGCCCGGGCCGATGTACGTCATCCGACTTCCCCTCGCCGCTGTCTCCACCGGCCCCTCCCGACCGGCTGAGATCCACTTTACGGCCGCTCTGACCTGGGCGGATCACGGAATCGTGCCATCGTGGACGGTGCCTAGACGGGGACCCTGGCGGCCGGCGAGAGGATGTGCAGGCGACCCTCCGCGATCTCGAAGTAGCCGCCGCACAGCTCCAGTTCCCCGGCCGCCTCGCGGGCCGCGACCGCCGGGTGGGTGCGCAGGTTGTCGAGCTGCTGGAGCACGTTCTCGCGGCCGAGCCGGTCCAGGCGGTCCGGGCCGTCGGGCCGGGTGGCGAGGCGGTCGAGGCTGTGCGAGCCGTGCCGCAGCCAGCCGCTCAGGTACGGCATGTTCCCCGCGCGCTCCGGCGTGAGCAGCGCGTCCATGGCGCCGCAGGCCGAGTGGCCGCAGACCGTGATGGTCTTGATCGGCAGCACCGCGAGCGCGTACTCGATGGCGGCGATGGTGGAGTCGTTCGGGTCGGCCTCGCCGTGCCGCGGCACCAGGTTACCGACGTTACGGACCGTGAACAGATCGCCCGGCCCGCTCGACGTGATCATGTTGGGCACCAGGCGCGAGTCGGCGCAGGTGATGAAGAGGTGGGTGGGTCGCTGCCCGTGGGCCAGCTCGCTGAACAGCGGCCGGACCAGCGGCGCCACGTGCGACTGGTACTCCTCGGTGCCCTCCTCCAGCTGGCGGCGGCCGGAGAGCGTGGCGGCGAGCGGGTGCCAGGCCGCGCGGTTGCGCACCGGCGGCGTGCGCCGCACCGGTCGCGGCAGTCCGGACCGGCCCGGCGCGTACCAGTGCTCGCGCACCTCGTCGATGCGGACGGTCCCGCCGCTCCGCTCGTACCCGGTGCGCCAGTCGTCGATCGCGGTGACGCCGGCGTGGTCCATGAAATCGATGTTCAACGAAAGATCGACAACCGCCTTCTCGGGTACGGCCGTGAGCGCCCGCAGCAGCGCCGGCACGCTGAGGAATGTCAGCGAGCCGTCCACCGCGACCCGCACCGGGCCGCCGTGCTGCGGCGTGACCCGCACGGCGATGGACGCCAGCCGGCGGATGGTGAGCAGCAGCGCGCAGCCGAGCCCGATCAGCACGCCCTCGAACAGGCCGAGCGCGACCACGCCGGCCATGGTGAGCAGGTAGACCGGCAGTTCGCCGTGCCGGTGCACGCCGCGCAGGTGGGAGAGGTTGACCATCTGCACGCCGATCGCGACCAGCAGCGCGGCCAGCGCGCCCAGCGGGATCAGCTCGATCGCGGGCGCCGCGACCAGCGCGAGCACCAGCACCCAGACGCCGTGCATGACGGTGGCGCGGCGGCTGCGCGCGCCGGCCTTCGCGTTCGCGGTGCTGCGGACCACCACGCCGGCGATCGGCAGGCCGCCGAGCAGGCCCGCGGTCAGGTTCGCGGCGCCCTGGCCGGTCAGCTCCCGGTCCAGGTTGACGCGCGGGCCGTCGTGCAGCCGGTCCATCGCCACCGCGCAGAGCAGCGACTCGACGCTCGCGACCAGCGCGACCGCGATCACGGCGCCCGCGACGGACGTCCAGCTCGCGTCCGGCCACTGTGGTGCGGCCAGCGCGGCGAGCGGGTCCGAGGGCAGGTCGACGCGGGCCACGTCCCAGCCGAGCACGGCCGCGACGCCGGTGCCGGCCGCGATGGCCGCGAGTGGCGCCGGTACGACCCGTACCCGCTGCGGCAGCCGCGGCCAGGCGATCAGCACGGCCAGCGTGAGCAGTCCGGTGGCGACCGTCAGGGTGTGGTTGGAGGCGAGCTGCCCCGGCAGCTCGACGAGGTTGTCCAGCGCGGAGCTCTGCGGCGTGCCGCCGAGCACGATGTGCAGCTGGGAGAGCGCGATGACCACGCCGACACCGGCCAGCATGCCGTGGATGACCGCGGGCGACACCGCGAGCGCGGCGCGGGCCACGCGGGACAGGCCGAGGACGAGCTGCAGGACGCCGGCCGCGGCGACGATCGCGCAGGTCGCGGCCCATCCGTAGGTCTGTACCAGGCCGGCCACGATCACGGTCAGGCCGGCCGCCGGGCCGCTGACCTGTACGGCCGAGCCGCCGATCAGGCCGCCGACGATGCCGCCGACCACGGCGCTGATCAGGCCGGCGACCAGCGGGGCGTCGGACGCGACCGCGATGCCGAGCGAGAGCGGCACGGCGATCAGCACCACGACCAGCGAGGCGCCGAAATCACCCCGCCAGGTCCAGGCCTTTGTGGAGCCCGGCTCGTTGGTAACGGGCGGCCCGTGCGCGCCGTCGGCCGCCGGTGGCGGGTCCGGATCGCCGGCCGGGAGCTTGCCGTCGCCCTGCGCGGCAACGCCGTCAGATACCCTTAAATGCTTAAAAATCGCCATATGCCACCTTCTTTGCGTACGTAAGGTGCGGTCCTTACGTGGCCACAGAGTAGCGATCAGGGGTTGATGGAGTGGCGGGTTCCGCGCCGAATCGTGGCGCGTTAACCAACGATTAATCCGTGCGAGTCGGCTCGGCAAAAACCCGGTTGCTCACGCCGTGGCACCGCGACCCGGCATGACGCCCGCAGGCTTGATACAAGCCGTGAAGTCGCTGAGAGAAGTCTGAAACCGAAGGCCCGGGCGGGGGCTCTCAAACCCGCCCGGACCCTCGGCGACCCCGGCATCATCAGGTGCCGCTATCAGACCTGCTACCCGCGCCCGGCCGGAATATGCGAATCAGAAACCGATTCCTGCGTGGGAGCGCTTCCGATCTCCGCAGCTCGGCCGGGCGTCCCGGGCATCAGGCCGGTGAGCAGGTCGGTCAGCACGATCAAGCCGTCCTCACTGAGCACCGACTCCGGATGGAACTGCACGCCCGCGAACCCCGGCCCGCGCAGCGCGTGCACCGCTCCGTCCGCGGGATCACGGGCCAGCTCCACCCGACCGTACCGGGTGGTGATCTCATCCGCGTCCGCCAGCGCCGTGTACGTCGAGTAGAACCCGACCCGGCGCGCCCTTCCGAAGAGTGAGACATCACGCGCGATCCCCTGGTACGGCGCGTCCCGTCGGTGCAGCCGCAGTCCCAGCATGTCGGACAGCACCTGGTGGGACAGGCACACCGCGAGCATCGGCCGCCCCTCCGCCAGCAGGTCCGCGATCAGCGCGCGCAGCGCCGCGCCCGGCGGGAAGCCCGGATCGGTCGGGTCGCCCGGCCCCGGCCCCGGCACCACCAGGTCGAACGTGTCCACGTCCGGCCCGGGCGCGGACCACGGGCGCACCATCACGTCCAGCCCGAGCGCGCGGAGCTGGTGCGCCAGCATGCCGGTGAACGTGTCCTCGCCGTCCACGATCAGCGCGCGCCGCCCGGCGAAGACCGGTTCCGGCGCGGTGGTGGCCCGGTCGTCCAGCCAGAACCGGGCGAGCCGGTCGTTGCGGGCCGCGAGCGCCCGCCGTACCGCCGGATGGTCGTGATCGTGCTTCTCCGCGGCCGGGGCGGTGCCGCGCGGGCGCAGGCCGAGCGCGGACAGCACGCCCGCGGCCTTGGCGTAGGTCTCCGCGACCTCGCCGGCCGGCGTCGAGTGCCGCACCAGCGTGGCGCCGACCGGCACGCGCACTTCGCCCTCGGGCGACAGCTCCGCGGTCCGGATCAGGATCGGCGCGTCCAGCGACTGGCCGCCGTCCGCGTCCCGGCCGAGCAGCGCCAGCACGCCCGCGTAGTAGCGGCGGCCCCGGCGCTCGTGCCGCGCGATCACCCGGGCCGCGTTCTCGATCGGGCTGCCGGTCACGGTGGGCGCGAACATGGTCTCCCGCAACACGTCCCGCACATCGCGCGCGGTGCGGCCGGCCAGCAGGTACTCGGTGTGGGTGAGGTGCGACATCTCCTTCAGGTACGGGCCGAGCACCTGGCCGCCGGCCTCGGCGACCGTGGCCATCATCTTCAGCTCCTCGTCGAGCACCATGTAGAGCTCGTCGCGTTCCTTCGGGTCGTCCAGGAACGCGCGCAGGTCCCCGCCGCCGGCGTGCCGGAACGTGCCGCTGATCGGGTTCATCATGACCAGGCCGCCGTCCACGCTGACGTGCCGCTCCGGCGTGGCGCCGACCAGGTACCGGGTGCCGGTCCAGATCAGGAACGTCCAGTACGCGCCGCGCTCGCCGGTCAGCAGGTTCCGGAACGCGGTCAGCGCGGCCGTGCGCGGGTCGTTGCGGACGGTCGCGCGGAACGTGCGGTGCACCACGAAGTTCGCGCCCTCGCCGCGCCCGATCTCGTCGCGCAGCACCTCCTCCACCGTGCGGGCGTAGGCGGCGTCGCCGACGTCGAAGCCGGCGTCCACGGTGACGATCGCGGTGTCCGGGAGCAGTCCGACCACCTCGTCGAGCGGACGGGTGGTCGCCGTGTCGATGCGCAGGCACTCCATCGGCGTGCCGTCGTCGACCGTGTCGAAACCCCGTTCCACGATCTGCCGGTACGGGACGAGCGCCAGCGTCTGCGGCCCGGTGCGGTCGTCGAGCGGCAGCTCCGCGAGCGTGCCCGCGATCGTGAGCCGGCCGGTGAAGACCTCTACCTGATCGGCGCCCTCGCGCCTGAGCAGCGCGAACGGCCGATCGCCGGTGATGATCTCGGTGAACATTGCGGTCTCCTGCGGTGTGGAGCCACCTCACTCGGCGGACCGTCCGTGCCACAGGACTCGCAGTGGCGGCCGCCTCGATCGGGCGGCCGCGGTGTGGTTACGCGCGGGGGTCGTGGGCCGCCGGGGAGGCGGGCCACCAGAAGTTCAATCGCGCGGACATGGTTGTGGAGCCTACACGGGGAAGTCGCTTGCCGGGGGGTACGGCACGTCGCTACCGTTGACCGCGATGTGATCCGTTGACACCTCCCCGACCCGCGCCCGAGGCCTGTGCCGCCCGGCGGGTTCCCTCTCGTTCCCCGAGGTGTCCCGGCATGTCCATGCCAGCTCTGCTCGCCCATGACCTCGTCCGTACGCTCGGCACCCGCCGCGTGCTCGACGGCGTCTCCCTCGTCGCCGCCCCCGGCCAGCGCATCGGCCTGATCGGCGAGAACGGCACCGGCAAGACCACGCTGCTGCGGCTGCTCGCCGGCGCGGACGTGCCCGACTCCGGCGACGTGGTGCGCCCCGGATCGCTCGGCTTCCTGCACCAGGAGCTGCCGTTCCCGCCCACCGCCACGCTCACCGACGTGCTCGACGACGCGCTGCGCGACGCCCGCGCCGTGCTCGCCGCCCTGGACCGGCTCGCGCTCGCCATGGCGCCCGATCCGGCCGAGGAGGCGCTGGCCGAGTACGGCACCGCGCTGGAACGGGCCGAGGAACTGGCCGCCTGGGACGCGGACCGGCGCGCCACGCTGGTGATGGCCGGTCTCGGGCTCGGTCACCTGGCGCTGTCCCGGGCCGTCGGGTCGCTGTCCGGCGGCGAACGCGGCCGGCTCGCGCTGGCCGCGCTGCTGGTCCGCCGCCCGGGCGCGCTGCTGCTGGACGAGCCGACCAACCACCTGGACGACGCGGCCGCCGCGTTCCTGGAGGAGCAGTTGCGCGGCCTGCCCGGCGTGGTGATCGTGGCCAGTCACGACCGCGCGTTCCTGGACGCGGTCTGCACCGACCTGATCGACCTCGATCCGGCCGCGGACGGCCCCACCCGGTACGGCGGCGGCTACACCGCGTACCAGGCCGCCAAGGCCGCGGAGCGGGAGCGGTGGCAGCGCCGGTTCGCCGAGGAGCAGGACGAGCTGGCCTCGCTGCGCACCGCGGTGTCGGTCACGGCGCAGCAGGTCGCGCACGGCCGCCCGCCCCGGGACAGCGAGAAGATGGGGTACGGGCACACGGCCGGCCGCGTACAGCAGCAGATCTCCCGCCGCGTGCGCAACGCGTCCCGGCGCCTGGAGGAACTGGAGCGCACGCAGGTCCGCAAGCCGCCCGCGCCGCTGCGCTTCCACCCGTCCACGCTGGCCACCACGTCCGCGTCCGGCCTGCTGGTCTCGCTGCGCGACGTGCGCGTGCCCGGCCGGCTGATGCTCGGCCGCCTGGACGTCTCCGCCGGCGACCGGGTGCTGGTCACCGGCCCGAACGGCGCCGGCAAGTCCACGCTGCTCGCGGTGCTGGCCGGCCACCTGAGCCCGGACGCGGCCGGCTCCTCGCCGGACGGCACGGCGATCGTCGAGGGTGACGTGCGGCGGCGCCGCGGCCTGCGGGTGGCGCTGCTGACCCAGGACACCGTGTTCGACCGGCCCGCCCTGGTCACCCGTGACCTCTACGCGGCCGTGCTCGGCGCGGACCGCGCGGAGAAGGTGCCGCTCGGCTCGCTCGGCCTGCTCCCGGCCCGCGCCCAGACGCTGCCGGTCGGCGAGTTGTCCGTCGGCCAGCGCCGGCGGCTCGCGCTCGCGCTGGTCATCGCGGACCCGCCGGAGCTGCTGCTGCTCGACGAGCCCACCAACCACCTCTCCCCTCGCCTGGCCGACGAACTGGAGGACGCGCTCGGCACCGCGGGCCCCGGCGCCGTCGTGCTCGCCAGCCACGACCGCTGGCTGCGCGCCCGCTGGCCCGGCTCCGAGGTCCGGATCACGCCGTCCGCGGGCTGACCGCGCGCCGGGGGCCGCGCGCTCGCGGCCCCCGGCATCGCCTCACAGCGTGAGGTTGCGGCCGGTGGAGGCGTCGAAGAGGTGCACCTTGTCCAGGTTGAGCCAGACCTCGTGCGGCTCGCCGGCGCGGACCCGGGACTCCGCGGCGAAGCGGGTGACCAGGTTGGACGCGCCGGAGGGGAGGTCGGCGCCGCCCGCGTCGGCGGCGAGTTCCTCCAGTTCGGCGGAGGTGGCGGTCTCGCCCTCGACGGTGAAGTAGGCGTACTTGTCCGAGCCCATCGACTCGACCAGGTCGACCGGGGCGGTGAACACGTGACCGCGTCCGCGCTGGGCGCCGTCGACCAGCGCGGCGTCCTCGAAGTGCTCCGGGCGGATGCCGAGGATCAGCTCGGCGGACAGCTCGTCCCGTACCCGGGCGGGGATCGGGATCTTTCCGAGCGGCGTCTCCAGCGAGCCGTCCGAGAGCGCGGCGGGCAGGAAGTTCATCGACGGCGAGCCGATGAACCCGGCGGTGAACAGGTTCGCGGGGTGGTCGTAGAGCTCCTGCGGGTGCCCGACCTGCTGCACCCGGCCGGCCCGCATCACCACCACGCGGTCGCCGAGCGTCATCGCCTCGGTCTGGTCGTGCGTGACGTACACGGTGGTGGTGCCGAGCTGTTTCTGCAGGCGGGACACTTGGGTGCGCATCTGCACGCGCAGCTTGGCGTCCAGGTTGGACAGCGGCTCGTCCATCAGGAACGCCTTCGGGCTGCGCACGATCGCGCGGCCCATGGCGACGCGCTGCCGCTGGCCGCCGGAGAGGTTCGCCGGCTTGCGATCCAGGTACGGCGTCAGCTCCAGGACCTTGGCCGCCTCCTCGACCTTCTGGTTGATCGTCGCCTTGTCCAACTTGGCCAGCTTGAGCGGAAAGCCCATGTTGTCGCGGACCGTCATGTTCGGGTACAGCGCGTAGGACTGGAACACCATGGCGATGTCCCGGTCGCGCGGCGCCTTGTCGTTCACCCGCTCGCCGCCGATCAGCAGCGAGCCGGAGCTGATGTCCTCCAGCCCGGCGATCATGTTGAGCGTGGTGGACTTGCCGCAGCCGGAGGGTCCCACCAGGATGACGAACTCGCCGTCCGCGATCTCCAGGCTGACCTCCTCGACCGCGGTCGTACCGTCGGGATAGCGCTTGCTGATCTTGTCGAGCACGATGTCTGCCACTAGCTCATCACCCCTTGACCGCGCCGTTCGTCAGACCGGAGACGATGCGACGCTGGAAGAACAGCACGAACAGAATGATCGGGATCGTGATCACCACGGCGGCCGCGGAGATCGCGCCGGTCGGGTCCTCGAACTGGGACTCGCCGGTGAAGAACGACAGCGCCACCGGCACCGTGCGGGACCGCTCGGTGGAGGTCAGCGAGATCGCGAAGAGGAAGTCGTTCCAGCAGAAGATGAAGACCAGGATCGCGGTGGTGAACACGCCCGGCGCGGCCAGCGGCGCGATCACCCGGCGGAACGCCTGCGCCTGGGTGGCGCCGTCCATCTTCGCGGCCTTCTCCAGGTCCCACGGGATCTGTTTGAAGAACGCGGAGAGCGTGTAGATCGCCAGTGGGAGCGCGAACGTGATGTACGGCAGGATCAGGCCCGGCCAGGTGTCGAACAACCCCAGCCGGCGCTCGATCTCGAACAGCGGGGAGACCAGCGACACCTGCGGGAACATCGCGATCAGCAGCGAGACGCCGACCAGCAGCCCCTTGCCGGGGAAGTCCAGCCGGGCGATCGCGTACGCGGCCATGGTGCCGAGCACCACCGCGATGGCGGTGGCGATCAGCGCGATGCCGATCGAGTTGATCAGCGCGCGGACGAACTGGTCGGTGGTGAAGATGACCCGATAGTTGTCGAGCGTCCACTCACGAGGGATGAAACTGCCGTCGGTCAGGGTCTCCGGCGTCTTGAACGACAGCGACGCGATCCACAGCACCGGGGTCAGCGCGAACACCACCACCACGACGTCCAGCAGGCCCCAGGTGGCCTTGGCGCGGGTCTCCTTGCTGACTCCTCCGCGTACCGTGGAAGCCCGCTCCTGATCGTGCTTCTCCGCCACGGCGGTCATCATCGCCTCCCGTCGTCGGAGGCACCGGGCGCGGCGGTGCCGAAGAGTTTGACGAAGACGAACGCGATCACCGCGACCGCCAGGAAGATCAGCACCGACATGGTGGAGCCGATGCCGAGGTTGAGCCCGCGCAGCAGGTTGTTGTAGGCGATCATCGAGACCGAGGACGTCTCGTTCGCGCCGGCGGTCAGCACGTAGATGTTGTCGAAGACCCGGAAGGCATCGAGGGTACGGAACAGCAGCGCGACCAGGATCGCCGGCTTCATCACCGGCAGCATCACCTTGGTGAACCGCTGCCACCAGGTGGCGCCGTCCATCGACGCGGCGCGCAGCAGCTCCTCCGGCACCAGCGCCAGGCCCGCCATCAGCAGCAGTGCCATGAACGGCGTGGTCTTCCAGATCTCCGCCACGATGATGATCGCCAGCGAGCCGGCCCGTTCGGTGAGCGGCGCGCCGTCCGGGGTAATGAGGTTGGCCAGGTAGCCGGTGTCCGGCGTCCACGCGTACCGCCAGGAGAACGCGGCCACCACGGTGACGATGCCGTACGGGATCAGCGCCGCGGTCCGGACCAGCCCGCGGCCGACCAGCGTGCGATGCATGATCAGCGCCAGGCCCATGCCGAGCACCAGCTCGATCGCGACCGTGATCACCGTGATCAGCATGGTGACGCCGAACGCGGTCCACCAGTACCCGTTGGTCAGCACGGTCACGTAGTTGTCCAGCCCGACGAACTCGCGCTCGTCCGGGAACTTCAGGTCGAAGCGCTGCAACGACAGCCACACCGAATACAGGATCGGGTACGCGGTGACCGCCACCATGACGAACGCGGCGGGCGCGCACAGCATCCAGCCGAGCCGCCGCTCCTGTTTCTTCCCCTCGCTCAGCTGCGTGCTCACGGCAGCACCCCCTTGGACTCCAGCGCGTCCTGGATCTCCTCGCGGAGCTGCTCGGCCGTCCGCTGTGGATCGATGTCGCCGGGTGGGGAGAGCGTGGCCGACATGACCGTGGAGATGTTCTGGTACGCCGGGGACAGCGGCCGCACGGACGCGTCCCTCAGCTCCTCCAGGATCACGTCCTTCATCGGGTACGCCTCGGCCATCTCCGGGGCGTCGTACACCGACTCGATCGTGGGCGGCACGCCGTCGTTGATCGCCGCGTACTTCTGGTGCTCCGCGTTCCGGATGCACCGCGCCGCCTCGAACGACTCCGCCGGGTACCGGCTGTACGCGCTGACCGCCAGGTTCGTGCCGCCGATGGTGACGCGGCTCGGCGTGTTCGCGTCCACCGCCGGGTAGCGGGCCCAGCGCACGTTCCGGGCCAGGTCCGGTGCGGCCTCCTGCATGGCCGGGTAGACGTACGGCCAGTTCAGCTGGAACGCGGCGTTGCCGCCCTGGAACTCCAGCCGGGCCGGGTCCTCCAGCGCGTTCGTGAACGACGGGCTGGTCACGCCCGCGGTGGCGAACCGCCGGAGCAGGTCCAGCGCCCGTACGGCGCCGTCGTCCAGCACCGCGGTCCGGCCGTCCTCGCTGAGGATGTTGCCGCCGGCGCTGGCCACCAGCGTGTTGTAGAAGACGACGAGGCCCTCGTACTGGGCGCCCATCGTGATCACCTGGTACGGCCGTCGCTGAGACTTGAGCTGCTGCGCCTGGGCGATCATCTCGTCCCAGGTGGCGGGCGGGTTCGGCACCAGGTCGGTGCGGTACCAGAGCAGCTGCACGTTGGTGTTGTTCGGCGCCGCGTAGAGCTTGTCCTCATAGGTCGCGGACTCGAGCGGGCCGGGCAGCGTGCCGTCGCGCACCTCGGCCGCGTCCGCACCGGTCCACTCCCGGATCCAGTTCGCGCCCGCGAACTCCTGGGTCCACGTGACGTCCAGCCCGAGCACGTCCATGCTGTCGTCCTCGGCCGCGAGCCGCCGTACCAGTTGCACCCGCTGATCGTCCGCGCCGCGCGGCAGCACGCGGTAGACGATCTCGTAGCGTCCGCCCGCGGCCGCGTTGCACTCGTCGATGACGTGCTGCATGTTCTCGATCGGCGGGTTGTAGAAGTTGATCGTCGGAGGGCCGTCGTCGCCCTGGCCGCCGCACGCCGCGAGCGGCACGGTCACCAGGGCCGCCGCCGCTGTCGCGAGCCGGCGGCGCCACGCTGATCGGTTCGGGGGTCCACCCATCCCTGTGCCTCGCCTCCCGTTGGAGATGGCGCGCGCCGAGAGGCTCAGGAACGCAGCTCTGAGCTCGCGGCACGCGGTCGGGTCGTCCGTATCCCCATCTCCCCCGCGCGCAATCCCGCGAAACTCCCCGTTAACACGACTATCGTCGCGGCTGTCCGTTCGGCGACGTCCCGATGCGGCGCACGACGGCCGGCGGCATCGTCAACGCCCGGTCCGCCCAGCTGTCCGCCGACTCGACGCGCTGCAGCAGGATGCCCTCGCGCAGCGCCCACGGGCAGATGGTGACCTCATCCAGCCCGAACATGTCCAACATGGTGTGCGCCACCAGCGCACCGGCCAGCGACTGCCGGGCCCGCGGCGCCGAGATGCCGGGCAGTCGCGCGCGCTTGTCCGCGGTCAGCGCGCCGAGCCGCCCGATCTGCCGGGCCAGTTCGTCCCGGCGCAGCACCCGCGGCACGAACGGGCCGTGCCGCAGCGGCGACGCACCACAGAGCTGCGCCAGCTGCTGGAACGTGCGGGAGGTGGCGACCGCGGTGCGCGGCGCGTCCCACCGCATGC
This sequence comes from Catenuloplanes atrovinosus, assembly GCF_031458235.1. Lineage (NCBI taxonomy): Bacteria > Bacillati > Actinomycetota > Actinomycetes > Micromonosporales > Micromonosporaceae > Catenuloplanes > Catenuloplanes atrovinosus. The sequence continues at coordinate 5,223,535 of NZ_JAVDYB010000001.1, forward strand.
GGCTGGCCACCTCGCCGAGCTCGCGGCGCAGGTACCGCCGCACCTTCTCCACCTTGCCGGATCCGGGCGGGTCCTGACGCAGGCGCTCCCGGGTGATCCGCGCCGCGCCGATCGGCAGCGACACCGCGAACGACGGCGCCAGATCCCGCCCGTACGCGATCTCCGCCGATCCGCCGCCGATGTCGAGCAGCAGCAGCGGCCCGGCGCGCCAGCCCATCCAGCGCCGCGCCGCCAGGAACGTCAGCTCCGCCTCCTCGGTGCCGGAGAGCGTGCCGAGCCGTACGCCGGTCCGCGCCTCGATCTGCGCCAGCGCGGCGTCCCGGTTCGGCGCGTCCCGCACCACCGCGGTCGCGTACGCGAACAGCTCGCGGACCTCCCAGCGCCGCGCCTTGGCGACGGCGGCGCCGACCGCGACGGCCAGGCGGTCGATGGCGTCCGGGCCGAGCGCGCCGTCCCGGCCGACCACCTCGGCGAGCCGCACCGGCTCCTTGACCGCGTGGACGGGCAGCGGCACGCCGTTGCCGATGTCCGCCACCACGAGCTGGGCGGTGTTGGAGCCGACGTCGAGCACCCCGATGCGCACGCCCTCAGTCTCCATGATCATTTCCTGGGACGGATGGCAGCTTAGAATTCTCGTTGCTGACGCATGAAACACTAGTGTTGTTCATCTCCTTCTGACAGCGGCCTGGTCCGCCGGAGTTCCTGGGATGAGGCCGCGTCAAACGCGCGCGCTTTCGCGGTGGCCGCGGTCAGGACACCGCGATCACCGTCACGAGGCCGGCCGGGCGGTCGTTCGCCCAGCTCAGGTGCGGTCACCGCGGCACGGTCGCCACTCGGCACCGGCAGCCACGCCGATCGCGGCCGGCCTCGAAGCGCTTTCCAGGTTAGGTGGCGACTTTCCGCCGTTCCCGCTCCACCGAGCACGTGACGCCGACGTCACAGACCCGCCGAGCCGCTACCGAGGCGGCATCCGGACGCGGGGATCAGCATTCCCGAGGGCTATGTCCCGAAATATCGGCCACCGGGCAGCGCGCTCTCGCACGGCGCCGCGTCACCAGGCACGCCGCAGGCCGCTCCGGCCACGAGGTGATCCGGCAGAGCACCGCGTCATCGGGCACGCCGCATGATCCGGCAAGCACCGTGTGATCACGCACGGCGCAGCGCACCGGGGCAACGCCGCAGCCGGCTCGACACGCCGGAGGCTGCTCGGGCGTGGCGCCGCGGGATCGGCCACTCGGTGGCCCGCTCTGGTCGTGGAACCGCAGGCCGCCACACGCGGAGATCGTCGGCGCGCGCCGACTCCGGGGCGGCAGGCGAGCGCGTGGCCGGGTCCGTCCGGGAGGGACGGCCCGTCAGCGAGCCCTCCGCGCACCCGGTGCCGGCAGGGCCAGCCAGCCGGAGCACGCCGCGGGATCAGGGAGCCGGCGACTCGGCCAGGCCGGCCAGGAGGATGGCGGTCGACTGGGCGATGATCGCGGCGCGGTCGGCCTCGAAGACCGGGTCGGTCACCTCGGTCGCGTTGCCGCCGTCGAACCACAGCACCGGCGTGTGCACGTGCCCGCCGGGCGGTGCCGACGGCGTCTCCGTCAGCAGCCGGGTCACCCGGTACGCACTCTCGTTGGACAGGTAGCCCCCGCCGCCGCCGTCCACCGCGATCGAGCCCTCCGTCGGCCCGTCGGCGCGCGTGACCGGGGTGGTGCTGCCCGCCGGGATCTCCGTGACCGACGTGTTGATCCGGACCGTGAACTGCCCTTCCGCCTCCGCCATCCGCTCCATCGGCAGCGTGCTGGGCAGGAACTCCGGCCCGGGCCCGACGTTCGGGAAGACGACCGGGGCGGTGAAGGTGCCGCCGCCCCAGAGCAGGAGGTTGTCCGGGACCGAGGGCGGGGTGGAGCGCCGCCGCCCGTTGAACGCCTCCAGGTCGAACGCGTCCGGACGCCCCTGGCTGATCGTGGTGACCATGTCGGGACGGCGGGCGAGCGCGGCACGGAACGCGTCCTCCACGATGCCCGCGTCGAAGTCGGGGTAGCGGACCGGGAACACCACGGCCTGCACCTGCACGCGGGTGCCGTCGAGCGCGGTGAGGACCCGGCCGTCGAGCGCGAGCGCGACCGCGCCGGACGGGTTGCCACGGCGGATCTCCGCGTCCAGCTGGAACGGGTCGAAGCCGGAGATCATCAGCTTGCGCACGCCGGGCAGCGGGCGGAACGCGCTGGTGGTGAGGCCTCGGGACGCGTACTCCAGGCGCTTCTCCCAGGCCGCGCGGTCGTCCGCGGTGTGCGCGAACGACGGCGTCCACTGGCGCAGCGCGCGGGTGAGCGCGAGCCGTGCCCAGTACAGCGGGCGGTCGTCGTCGGCCGGGAGCGCGGCGCCGATGGTGAGCGAGCGCTGCGCCCGGGCCACCGCGGACTCGAACAGCAGCCGGCCGGTGGCCTCCGCGTACGCCCCGGCGACCCGGCCGTCCGGCACCGCGCACAGGCCGCCGGTGAAGCCGCGCACCAGCGCGTCGAAGCCGCCGCGCGTGATGAGCTCGGCGGGGACGGAGGTGGTGCCGCCGGGCACCGGGCGGTCGAGCCGCGCCTCCTCGGCGGTGAGCGGCACGCCGCCGGCCGCGCAGCCGGTGACGTGCGCGGCGGCCGGCGTCGCCGTCGTCAGCGTGAGCGCCACGACCACTCCGCAGAGCATGGACAGTGCCCGAGCCAGCCTGGTCACGGAAGCCTCCTGGAGCGTCGATCCCGGCACGAGACTAACGAATATCGACCTCCGTCAGGTTGCCTGTGGACGACGAATTTTTTCGGTCCCGTGACGTTTGCCGCACCGGCCGGGATGGGTACCGGGCGCGAGCACGCACGACGGCACATTCAGGGGGTCGCGACATGTCCGAGCAGGACGAGCCGAAGGTCACGCTCGATGTCCGCCAGTTGGGACCGGTGGAGCGCAAGCTGCGCGGCGCGCTGGAGGAGCAACTGACCTCCGCGCTCCAGGCGGCCGCGCAGCGGGTCCGGGACGGCTACGCCGGCGAGCCGGTCGAGGTGGTGGGCGCGCGCCTGCTCGAGGAGACGCGCGCCGGGCTGCACCACGACATCGCGGACGCGTGGCAGCCGGACCCCGCGGAGTTGCACCGGCTGGCGGAGACGATCGTGCGCCGGGACACGATCGCCCACCACGCCGCGCTGTAGGTCAGGAGCGGTAGACGGTCAGGATCAGGTCACTGACCAGAGCGGTCCACCCGGTCTGGTGCCACGCGCCCAGGCCGGCGCCGTTGTCCCCGTGGAAGTACTCCGGGAAGACGATCAGGTCCTTCCAGTCCGGGTGGGTCTGGAACAGCTCGCACCGTCCGTAGATCGGCCGCCGCCCGGACCGGTCCGGCAGGAACAGCGAGATCAGCCGGTGTGACAGGTCGTCCGCCACCTCGGTCAGCGTGACCTTGCGCCCGGACCGGGTCGGGTACTCCACCAGCAGGTCGTCGCCGTAGAACGTGGCGAATTCGCGGATCGCCTCGATCAGCAGGTAGTTGGTCGGCATCCAGATCGGGCCGCGCCAGTTGGAGTTGCCGCCGAACAGCCCGCTGGTCGACTCGGCCGGCTCGTACCCGACCGTGAAGTCGGAGCCGCCGAGCCAGATCGTGAACGGCTTCTCCAGGTGGCTGCGGGAGAGCGTGCGCAGCCCGTACGGCGAGAGGAACTCCTCCTCGTCGAGCATGCGGGCGAGGATGCGCAGCAGTTGCTCCTGCCCGACCATGGCGAGCAGTCGCTGCTGCCGGCCGTCCCCGGAGAGCCGCCGCGCGCCGACGATCTCCGCGTACCGCGGCCGGCGGTTCTGGAACCAGCGCACCCGCGCGGCGAGTTCCGGCAGCCGGGACAGCGTGACCGCGGTGAGCGTGCTGGTGGCGGCGAGGGGCAGCAGCCCGACCACGGACCGCACCTTGAGCGGCAGTTTCACGCCGTCCGGCAGGCGCAGCACGTCGTAGAAGAACGAGTCCTCGTCGTTCCAGAGCCCCTGCTGGTACGCGGCCATGCCGATGTACGCGTAGTGCTCGAAGAACTTCGTGGCCACGTCCTCGTACGTGTGGTCGTGGATGGCCAGCCGCACCGCCATGTCGAGCAGGTTCAGCGCGTACATCGCCATCCAGCCGGTGCCGTCGGACTGTTCCAGCACGCCGGCCACCGGCAGCGCCGCGGAGCGGTCGAACGGCCCGACGTTGTCCAGCCCGAGGAACCCGCCCTCGAACACGTTGTTGCCGTTGATGTCCTTGCGGTTGACCCACCAGGTGAAGTTGAGCAGCAGCTTGTGCAGCACGCGGGCGAGGAAGTCGTGGTCCCAGCCGCCGTCGATCTCGAAGACGCGCAGCGCCGCCCACGCGTGCACGGGCGGGTTCACGTCACCGAACGCCCATTCGTACGCCGGGATCTGGCCGTTGGGGTGCATGTACCACTCGCGGAGCAGGAGCAGTAGCTGGGACTTGGCGAAGCCGGGGTCCACGCGCGCGATGGAGACGCAGTGGAACGCCAGGTCCCAGGCCGCGTACCAGGGGTACTCCCACGGGTCCGGCATGGAGATCACGTCGAAGCTGTTCATGTGCCACCAGGCGCTGTTGCGCCCGTGGCGGCGGCCGGCCGGTGGCGTGGAGCCGGGGTCGCCGCAGAGCCACTGCTCCACGTCGAAGTGGTAGAACTGCTTGCCCCACATCAGCCCGGCGATCGCCTGCCGCGCGACGTTCGCGGCCTCGCGCGGCGCCGCGGCCGGGATGACCTCGCCGAAGAACTCGTCGGCCTCGGCCGCGCGCAGCCGCAGCACGGTGTCGAAGCCCTCACCGAGATCAAGAACCGGCGACGGTACGGGCGGGGTGAGCGCGAGCCGCAGCCGGATCGTGGTCTGTGAGCGCGCCGGCACGGTGACCGTGTAGTGCAGCGCCGCCTTGGTGCCCTCGCCGTCCGGGTTGACCGTGTCCGCGCCGTCCACCACGTGGTCGTTGATGCCGTCCTTCGGGTACGGGCTGCGCCCCTCCAGCCCCCACAGCCGCTGGGTGTTGGTCTCGTTGTCGCAGCACAGCGCCGTCGGCTCGCCGGAACCCTCCAGCACGATCTGCCCGAGTCCGCGGTGCTGCCCGGTCAGCCGGTTGCCGGAGCCGAAGATCGTCGGCAGGTGGTCGCGGCCGGGGATGCCCCACGACCAGGTGTTGCGGAACCAGAGCGTGGGCAGCACGTGCAGGGTGGCCTCGTCCGGGCCGCGGTTGGCGAGCGTGACCACCATGCAGTAGTCGGTGGGTGAGGCCTTGGCGTACTCGACGGTGACGGCCCAGAACCGGTCCTCGTCGAAGACGCCGGTGTCGACCAGTTCGTACTCGCTCTCGTCGCGGCGCCGGGCCCGGTTGGTCCGGGTCAGGTCCTCGTACGGGAACGCGGCCTGCGGGTAGTGGTAGCGCCAGCGCATCCAGGAGTGGGTGGGCGTGGAGTCCTCGTACCACCAGTAGTCCTTGACGTCCTCGCCGTGGTTGCCGCCGTCGCCGCCGAGGCCGAACATCCGCTCCTTGAGGATGGAGTCCTTGCCGTTCCACAGTGCCAGCGCGAAGCAGAACGTCTGCCGGTCGTCGCAGACCCCGGCCATGCCGTCCTCGTTCCACCGGTACACGCGCGAGCGGGCGTGATCGTGCGGGAAGTAGTCCCAGGCGGTGCCGTGCTCACTGTAGTCCTCCCGCACCGTGCCCCAGGCGCGTTCCGACAGGTACGGCCCCCACGCTCGCCACGGCTGCTCGCCCGAGTCCGCCTGCGCGAGACGCTCCCGTTCACTCACCGGCGCCCCTCACCTCCTCGTGAATCTTCCATAGGAGAACTTCCCAAGACAAAGTCGATCACACTAAACATTGTCGCGTCGGCGGGTTTCCGCCAGTAACCAGACGCCGTGAGTGATAGGTGCGGGAATTACATGATCACGATCAGCTTCGGCCCTCAGGTCTGCGGTGCCCTGGTCGAGGGCGCCGCGCGCGAGTGGCTGGTCCCGGACGGCCTCGGCGGGTACGCCATGGGCACGGTCTGCGGCCTGCGCACCCGCCGCTACCACGGGCTGCTGATGGTGTCCGGCGCGACCGCGGCCGCGCGCACGCTGGCGCTGGCGAGCCTGGACCCGGTGCTCACGATCGGCGGCGACGAGTACCGGCTGGGCACGCACGAGTGGGCGTCCGGCTCGGTCGCCCCGGCCGGGCACACGTTCCTGGAGCGCTTCTCGCTGATCGACGGCCTCCCCCGGTGGCGCTGGCGGGTCGGGGACGTGGTCCTGGAGCGCGAGCTGGCCATGGTGTACGGACGCCCGGCGCTCGCCGTGGTGCACCGGCTGCTGGCCGGCGGCCCGGTCCGGCTGGACCTCCAGGCGCTGTGCACCTGGCGGGACGGTCACGGCGAGCGCGGCGCGGGCGGCGGTCCGCTCGCGGTCGACCGGGTCGCGGGCGGCGCCGTGATCGAGCGCGCGTATCGGCTGGACGGCCCGGACTGGCGGGCGGCCGGCACCTGGTGGACCGGCGTGCACCACCGCGAGGAGGCGGCCCGGGGGCTCGCGGCCGACGAGGACCTGTTCCACGCCGGCACGTTCGGCGCCGAGCTGCGTGAGCCCGGCGACGTGCTGGAGGTGCGGGCCTGGGCGGGCGCGCTGGACGACACGCCGCCGCCGGCCCGCGAGGTGATCTCCGCGGCCCGCCGCCGGAACCGCGCCGTGGTGGCCGCCGCCGCGCCCGCCGACGATGTGGACGCCACGCTGGCGCTGGCCGCGGACGCGTTCGTGGTGCGCACCGCGGACGCGCCGGACGTGGTCGCCGGATACCCGTGGTTCGGCGCGTGGTCCCGGGACACCATGATCGCGTACGAGGGGCTGCTGCTGACCACGAACCGGGCCGAGGAGGGCCGGCGGCTGCTGCTCGGCTACGCGGCCACCCTCTCCGAGGGCATGCTGGCGAACACCGCGGACACCGGCAGCGTCGAGTACAACACGGTGGACGGCACGCTCTGGTTCCTGCACGCGGTGGCCCGGCACGTGACCGTCACCGGCGACACCGACCTGGCCGAGGAACTGCTGCCCGCGCTGCGCGACGTGGTGGACGCGCACCTGCGCGGCACCCGCTACGGCATCCGCGTGGACCCGGACGACGGCCTGCTCACCCAGGGCGCCGCCGGGGAGGCGCTGACCTGGATGGACGCGCGGGTGCGCGGCGTGCCGGTGACCCCACGCGCCGGCAAGCCGGTCGAGGTGAACGCACTGTGGATCAACGGGCTCGCCGGTATCGTGGACCTCGCACGCCGGACCCGCGGGGACGCCGGCGCGGCTCCGGTCGCGCACCGCACCGCGCTGGCCTCGTTCCGGCGGCGCTTCCCCGCGCCCGCCGGCTGGCTCTACGACGTGGTGGACGGTCCACAGGGTGACGACGCCGCGCTGCGCCCCAACCAATTGCTGGCCTGGTCATTGCCGTACGCTCCGATGCGTGCCGACGCACGTGCTCTCCGCGCAATTTCCAAGGGACTGCTCACGCCCATCGGGCTGCGCAGCCTGGGTCCACGGGAAAAGGGTTTCCAGAGGGAACACCGTGGAAATTCTGACGGTAGGGATGGCGCATATCACATGGGGACCGTGTGGCCTTGGTGGGTCGGTCCATTCATCGATACGTGTGCGAAGTCCGCTGTGTCAGATGCCGAATTACTCTCCGGTATCGAAGGTCATTTGACCGAGTTTGGCCTAGGCTCTGTCTCTGAAACAGCGGATGGTGAGCCGCCCCACTCGGCCACAGGTTGCCCGTTTCAAGCGTGGTCGGTCGGGGAACTAGTTCGCGTCCGTCGGTGTTGATCAACCTTGGTTACACGGCGGCAACCGGGGTGTCTTCGCTGGTTTCCACGGGTACGGCAAGATAAGGCCATCCCAACGAGCGCGCTGACACCCTTCTGTTCCAGATTGTGAGGGGCGTCCGCTGGCGTGTGCCTAGGGACGAATCTGCGAGGGGGCCGGGCCTATGTCACCAAACGCCGACATCATCGAGATGCGCACCGCGCGACCACAACGCGTGCTGATGCTCTCCTGGGAGTACCCACCCGTGGTGGTGGGCGGCCTGGGGCGCCACGTGCACGCGCTCTCGATCGCGCTCGCCAACGCGGGCCACGAGGTGACGGTGGTGACCCGGCACGTGGCCGGCGCCCCGCTGGAGGAGTACGCGGACGGCGTCCGCATCGTGCGCGCGCCCGAGGACCCGCCGGTCTTCCCGCTCGCCACGCCCTCGCTCCTGGCCTGGACCATGGCGTTCAACCACACGCTGACCCGCGCGGCCCTGCGGGCGGCCGAGTCCGGTGAGTACGACGTCATCCACGCCCACGACTGGCTCGTCACGCACACCGCGGTCACGCTCAAGGAGCACCTCGACGTCCCCCTCGTCGCCACGATTCACGCCACCGAGGCCGGCCGGCACCAGGGCTGGCTCCCGGAGGAGATGAACAAGGCGATCCACACCGTCGAGTGGTGGCTCGCGCAGGAGGCGGTGCGTGTCATCGTCTGCTCGGAGTACATGCGGTGGGAGGTGAACCGGCTCCTCGACCTCCCCGCGGCCCGGATGGACGTCGTGCCCAACGGGGTCGACGACACCATGTGGCGCGCCCAGCCCCGCGCCGTCGCCGCCGCCCGGTCCAAGTTCGCCGGTGACGGCCCGCTGATCGGGTTCGCCGGCCGCCTGGTCTACGAGAAGGGCGTGCAGCACCTGGTGAACGCGGTGCCGAAGCTCAAGCACCGGCACCCGGGCCTCAAGGTGGTCATCGCGGGCGACGGGCCGTACCGGCCGGAGCTGCAGGAGGAGGCCGCCCGCCTCAACCTGCACGACACCGTCACGTTCGCCGGCTTCATGAACGAGAAGCAGTTGCCCGCGGTCCTCGCCGCCACCGACGCCACCGTCATCCCGAGCCTCTACGAGCCGTTCGGCATGATCGCGCTGGAGGCCGCCTCGGCCGGCGCGCCGATCGCGGTCTCCTCGACCGGCGGCCTCGCGGAGATCGTGGAGCCCGGCGTCACCGGCGTCACGTTCCCGCACAGCAACCCGGACGCGCTGGCGGACGCGGTCGACTCGCTGCTGGCCGACGAGGTGTTCGCGCGCCGCGTCGCCCGGCAGGCGCGCTCGATGGTCACCGAGCGGTACGGCTGGGGCACGATCGCGGCCCGCACCGCGGCCGCGTACGGCTCGGCCATCCGGGAAGCACCCGCCTTCAACACGAAGCAGGCCGAGGCGCAGCTCGCCGCCGGCCGGCCGAAGGCCGTCGTGCCCGAGGGCAACCTCCTGCACGGCTTGATGAACGCCGCCTCGTCCGCCGTCTAGGATCCCCCCGATCTCCGGCTCTCTCCGCTGGCCGCCGCCCCTCGCGACGGCCAGCGGAACCTTTTCCACTTCACATCCAGGTTGCGAGGCTTACCGCTCCGTGTCCGACAGCAACGACATCATCGGCGAGATCGACCGCTGGCTGCTCTCCCAGGGGCGGCACGAGAGGCTCTGGACGGTGCTGGGCGCGCACCCCACCGACGACGGCTGCCACTTCGCGGTGTGGGCCCCGAACGCGCGCGAGATCCGGGTGATAGGGGACTTCGCGGGCTGGGGCGCGGACGACGGCGTACCCATGCGGAATCTCGGCGACAGCGGCGTGTGGGCCGCGTTCGTGCCGGGCGCCACCGTGGGCCAGCACTACAAGTACAAGATCCACGGCGCGGACGGCTCGTGGATGGACCGGGCCGACCCGCTGGCCGTGGCGACGGAGACCCCTCCCCGTACCGCGTCGAAGATCTTCCGGTCCGAGCACAAATGGGACGACGGCGACTGGATGGCCGCGCGCGCGTCGCAGACCGAGCACCACCGGCAGGCGATGAGCGTCTACGAGGTGCACCTCGGCTCCTGGCGGCCCGGCCTCGGCTACCGCGAGCTGGCCGACCAGCTCACCGAGTACGTGGCCGAGCTGGGCTTCACACACGTGGAGCTGATGCCGGTGATGGAGCACCCGTTCGGCGGCTCGTGGGGCTACCAGGTCACCGGCTACTACGCGCCCACCTCCAGGTTCGGCAACCCGGACGACTTCCGCTACCTGGTCGACCGGCTGCACCAGGCCGGCATCGGCGTGCTGCTCGACTGGGTGCCCGCGCACTTCCCGAAGGACGAGTGGGCGCTGGCCCGCTTCGACGGCACCGCGCTCTACGAGCACCCGGACCCGCACCGCGGCGAGCACCCCGACTGGGGCAGCCTGATCTTCAACTACGGCCGCTGGGAGGTGCGCAACTTCCTGGTGGCGAACGCGCTCTACTGGCTGGAGGAGTTCCACGTCGACGGCCTGCGGGTGGACGCGGTCGCCTCGATGCTCTACCTCGACTACTCCCGCGAGCACGGCAAGTGGTCGCCGAACGAGCACGGCGGCAACGAGAACCTCGAGGCCATCGCGTTCCTCCGCGAGCTGAACGCGGTCGTCTACCGCGAGCACCCCGGCGCCGTCATGATCGCCGAGGAGTCCACCGCGTTCCCCGGCGTCTCCAAGCCCACCGACTGGGGCGGCCTCGGCTTCGGCCTGAAGTGGAACATGGGCTGGATGCACGACACGCTCGAGTACGCCGAGCGCGACCCGGTCTACCGCAAGCATCACCATGATCAGCTCACCTGGCCGTCCTGCTACGCGTTCGACGAGCAGTTCGTGCTGCCGATCAGCCACGACGAGGTCGTGCACGGCAAGCGCTCGCTGATCGCCAAGCTCCCCGGCGACCGCTGGCAGCGCCTGGCCGGGCTGCGCGGATTCCTCGCCTACATGTGGTCGTTCCCCGGCAAGCAGCTCCTCTTCATGGGCTCCGAGCTGGCCGACGAGCACGAGTGGGCGGAGCACCGCGGCCTCGACTGGCACGTGCTCGGCGACCCGGCCGTCCAGGGCGTGCACGCCACGCTCCGCGACCTCAACCGCGTCTACCGAGAGTCACGCGCACTCTGGTCGCAGGACACGCTGCCGCAGGGCTTCCGCTGGATCGCCCACGACGACTGGCAGAACAACGTGGTCTCCTACCTCCGCTGGGGCGATGACGGCTCGGTGCTCGCCTGCGTGGCCAACTTCAGCGGCGTCCCGCGCACCGGCTACCGCATCGGCCTGCCCCGGGCCGGCCGCTGGGACGAGGTGCTGAACACGGACGCCACCCACTACGGCGGGTCCGGCGTCGGCAACTTCGGCGCGGTCACGGCCACCGACGCCGGCACGCACGGCCTCCCCCACTCCGCCGAGGTCGCGGTCGGCCCGTACGCCGCCGTCTGGTTCCGCCCGGCCTAGATTTTCGCGACGCGCGGCCCTCACCGTTTTCGGTGGGGGCCGCGACGCATCTAGGACAGGACCTGTCCGCCATTGTCCATAGGCTCTACGTCATGACGACTCAAGAGCGCACGGACCTGGTGACGATGCTGGACCGCTCGCGGGGCTTCCTGCGGTTCACTGTGCAAAACCTGACCGACGAGCAGGCCGCGTCCCGCCCCGTGCCGAGCACCGAACTCTCGCTGGGCGGCCTGATCAAGCACGTGTCCGCGACGGAGCGCTCCTGGATCGCCTTCGCCACCGGCACCCCCGGCGCCCACGACAACGAGGAGGGCTGGGAGGACGGCTTCCGCATGGTCCCCGGCGAAACCCTCGACGGCCTGCTCGCCGACTACGCCAAGGTCGCCGCGCACACGGACGAGCTGATCGCCACCATCGACCTGGACGAGACCCACCCGCTCCCCGAGGCCCCCTGGTTCGAGCCCGGCGCCACGTGGACCAACCGCTACGTCCTGTTCCACCTCATCTCCGAGATCTCCCAGCACGCCGGCCACGCCGACATCCTCCGCGAGGCCATCGACGGCCAGAAGACCATGGGCTGACCCTTCTCCGCCCACTCCCGGCGGCCCCGGTGCCGCATGCTCCCGCGGGCACCGGTCGGCCGTGGCCGGCCTCCCTGTCCGATCCGTGGCCGCAAGCCCAGGGGGCCGCTCTCCATCCGCCACCCGCCGGCGGTCCGGGCATGCCACTCCGTCCCGTTTCCCGCCGGGCGGCAATCTCCCCGCGGCTCGCCGGTGTGGCGCTCCGCCTCTTCGCTATCGGAGGTGGTTCCCCCGCGTTCGGCAGGTGTGCCCCTTCCCGCACGATCCGCCGAAGTGGATCTTCTCGGACTTCCGGGTTGCCGCTCCCACGATGCATCGCATGATCCACCGGGCAGTCTCCGGCTCCCGGCTCGCCGGCATGCCGCCACCAACGGCCCCCCGCATGATCACAGCAACGCCGGCCTCGCGGCCCCCCGACGTGCGCGCCCCACGGTCCCCGCAGGAGCACCAAGCAACCCCCGCCTCGCGGCCCCCCGACGTGCGCGACCCACGCCTCCCGCAACAGCACCAAGCAACGCCCGCCTCGCGGCCCCCCGACGTGCGCGACCCACGATTCCGCATGATCGACTGATTAGTGATACGTAGAGCACGCCGGCGGGTGCTCTTTACGTGCTCTACGTATCAGTAGTCGTCGACCCTCACACGCAGCGCCCCCAATAAGGGGATATTTCGGGCATCGCCGACAGCGAGAAGGGATGAGGAGCCCGGCCGGATGTGGTCGGCGAGCCGTTGCCCTCAGGCTAGCTAGCGAGTTCGGCGGCAAGGCCGGTGGACATACTCCCTGGAGACCGGCGGTGGCTGGGACACCCGCGCAGAAACCGGCGGCATGCCGGGACACCCGCACAGAAACCGGCGGCAAGCCGGGACACCCGCACAGAAACCGGCGGCGACGCCGAGACACCCGCACAGAAACCGGCGGCGACGCCGAGACACCCGCACAGAAACCGGCGGCGACGCCGAGACACCCGCACAGAAACCGGCGGCGACGCCGAGACACCCGCACAGAAACCGGCGGCGACGCCGAGACACCCGCACAGAAACCGGCGGCGACGCCGAGACACCCGCACAGAAACCGGCGGCGACGCCGGGTGGACACGGGCGTTGAGGCCGGTGGAAGGCCGGGGATGGAGTCGCGCGGACAGGGCGGGGTGCGGCCCGCTGGGCTTGCGGCCACGGATCGGACAGGGAGGCCGGCCACGGCCGACCGGTGCCCGCGGGAGCATGCGGGAAAGGAGCCGCCGGGAGCGGGAAGATGAAAGACAGTCAGGTGAGCCAGGTGGGGCGGACCAGGGCGGATTCGTAGGCGTAGACGACGAGTTGGGCGCGGTCGCGGGCCGAGAGTTTGATCATGGCGCGGGAGACGTGGGTCTTGGCGGTGGCGGGGCTGACGTGGAGGCGTTCGGCGATCTCGTCGTTGTTGAGGCCCTCGCCGACCAGGGCGACCACCTCGCGTTCGCGGTCGGTGAGCGGGTCCGTGGTGGGGGGTGGCGGCGCGGGGGTGCTGCGGCCCCGGGTGGCGAACTCGGCGATCAGGCGGCGGGTGACGCCGGGGGACAGCAGGCCGTCGCCGGCGGCGACCGCGCGCACGCCGCGCAGCAGGTCGACCGGCTCGGTGTCCTTGACCAGGAAGCCGGAGGCGCCCACGCGGAGCGCCTCGAAGAGGTACTCGTCCAGCTCGAACGTGGTCAGGATGATGATCCGGGTGTCGGTCAGCGCGGGGTCGGCGACGATGCGGCGGGTCGCCTCCAGGCCGTCGACGCCGGGCATGCGGATGTCCATCAGCACCACGTCGGGGCGGGTGCGCGCGGCCAGCGTGGCGGCGGCCAGGCCGTCCGCGGCCTCGCCGACCACCTCGATGCCGGGCTCCGCGTCCAGCAGTGCGCGGAATCCGGCCCGGACCAGCGCCTGATCGTCCGCGAGCAGGACCTTGATCACTTCGACTCCCCCTCCGGCGCCGGCAGGTGCGCCACGACCAGGTATCCGCCGGACGCGGCCGGTGCCGCCGCCAGCGTGCCGCCGAGCGCCTCGGCCCGCGCGCGCATGCCGGGCAGGCCGATGCCGGAGCCCGGCGGCACGGTCGGGTCCGCGGTGCCCGGCTCGTTCTCCACGCGCAGGTCCAGGCCGGCCGGCGTGTAGCCGACCGTGACCGTGGTGGCGGCGCCACCCGCGTGCCGGCGCACGTTCGTCAGGGCCTCCTGCACGATCCGGTACGCGGCGCGGTCCACCTCCGCGGGGAGCGGCCGGGACGTCCCGCCGACGACGGTACGGCACGGCAGCCCGGCACCCTCGGTCAGCGCGTCCAGCCGGGCCAGCCCGGGCGCGGGCGCGCGCGGCGCGGACTCGTCCTCCTCGGCCAGCGCGCCCAGCACGGCCCGCACCTCGCGCAGCGCCTCCGAACTGGCCGTCTTGATCGCGGCGAGCGCGGACCTGGCCTGCTCGGGGCGGCTGTCCATCAGGTGCAGCCCGACGCCGGCCTGCACGTTGATCAGCGACAGGTGGTGGCCGATCACGTCGTGCAGTTCGCGTGCGATGCTCAGCCGCTCCTCGCTGGCCTGGCGCCGATCCTGTTCCTCGCGGGCGCGCTCCTCCTCCGCCTCGGCGCGCAGCATCTCGGCGAGTTGGATCCGCCGGGTGCGGCCCGCCTCCGTGCCGACCACCAGGACGATCGAGGCGAGCGCGATGATGGCCAGCGCCGCGAGCGTGGGCCGGGTGTCGGCGGGCACGCCGAGCCGGTCGGCGAACACGCGGCCGGCCAGTACGTACGTCACGAACGCGGTGCCGATCACGGCCGCGACCCGGATCGCGCGCTCGGCCTTCACGCCGTGCACCACCGCGGCGATCAGCGCCACGAAGTACGGGCCGCCCGGGTAGCCGATCAGCGCGTACGCGATGGCCGCCGCGGCCGCGACCGCCACCGGCAGCACCGGGGACACCCGGCGGGCCAGCAGGCTCACCGGCCCGGCCAGCAGCAGTGCGACCATGAGCGGCCCGAATCCGTCCCACGAGCCGGCCACCAGGCGTACGCCGATCACCTGCACCAGCGCCGTGAAGACCGCGATGCCGCCGAGCGAGTCGGGTTTCCGCCGGTCCGGGTCGGCCCAGGGCGGCAGGCCGTGCCCGTGCCAGCCCGAGCCACCCCAGCGGTCGAGATCCCGGTGCATCCGGCGGCCGCGGTCCCGGCGCCGTTCCTCACGCTCGCGGAGTTCCGACAGCCGGTGGGCGGCCGACCTGCCGGCGCCGCGCAGGCGGTCCGGGCCGCACGGGCGCACCGCCTCGGCCGCGGTGGCGTCGGCGTCGTGCGGGCCGGTGGGCGAATGTGGCACGCCCCCGACGGTAGGCCACGGCGGGCCCGCGCGGCGTCGCCGAGGCGTGGCACGCTGCCTACCCTCGGCGCGGTACGCCCGGCGCGGCGCGCTACTCCCCGCGGCGTAGCCGCCGGGGGCGACACCTCCGCACGGGGCGCGCACGTCACCTCCCACGGCCCGACGCGGCGGCACCCGGGCGCGGCGCAGGCTGGACAGCGTCGTCAGCCACAGACCGGGAGGACACCATGGAAGGCACACAGACCGGCCGGATCCGCGCGTCGGACGCCGAGCGGGAGCAGACCGCGGAGATCGTGCGCGCCGCGATGGGCGAGGGCCGGCTCGCGCTGGACGAGGGCGAGACGCGGCTGACCGCGGTCTACGCCGCCGTCCACCGCGACGAACTGGCACCGCTCACCGCCGACCTGCCGGGCCGCGGCCTGCCCGGGCTGGCCCGCACGCCGGAGCGCCGCGCCGCCGCCCGCCGGCACCTGCGCACGCACGCCAGCGTGGTGCTGCTGGTCAGCGGCGTGCTGATCGCGATCTGGGCGGCCACCGGCGCGCACTTCTTCTGGCCGGTGTTCGCGATCGTCCCGATGCTGCTCAGCGTGTTCAAGCACGCGGCGATCATCCGCGCGGGCGGCACCTGGGCGGGCCGGGACTGGCACGGCCACGGCCCGTGGGGGCACGGCCATCCGCGCGACCGCTTCCACGCGTACCACCACTGAGCCGCCGGGGCACCGGCATGCTCTCCGACACGTGTCCCAATTGGACCCGTGGCGGTGTTTGATCACGTTGGGCGGAACTGACATTGTGTGGCGGCCCGCGCCGACCGTGCGCGGGCTGAACCCTGGGGAGGGTACGCACGATGATGGGGCCGCAGCATGCGCTGTCCGGCGCGGCAGCCTGGCTGGCCGGTTGCTGGGCGCTGGACCAGTTCGCCGGGTACGAGCAGTCGCCGCTCGCGATCGCGATCGGGACCGCGATGTGCGCGGGAGGGGCGCTGCTGCCGGACATCGACCTCTCCGGCCGGGTGACGAAGAACCGGGGCGGCGCGACCGTGGCCCGTACGTTCGGCGTGTTCTCGCTGTTCGTCGCGGAGGTGGTGGAGAAGTTCTCGCTCGGCGTCTACACCGCGACGCGGCTGAGCAAGGACCCGAAGCGGGACAACGGGCACCGCACCTTCACGCACACGCTGCCGTTCGCGGCGCTGATCGGCTGGGGCACGTCCGCGCTGTGCACCGCGTTCGGCAAGTGGGCCGTGATCGGCATCCTGTTCTTCATGATCGGCCTGGCGTTGCGGGGGCTGTTCGACGAGTGGGCCGAGCGCGCCGGCTGGGTGGTGATCACGCTCCTCTCCGCCGGGGCGGCGTACCTCACGTTCCTCAACCTGCCGGGCGACCGCGGATATCCGATGCTCGGCGTGGCGATCGGCGTGGGCTGCGTGATGCACCTGTTCGGCGACATGATCACGAAGTCGGGGGTGCCGATCCTGTGGCCGATCCCGACCGGTAAGGGCCGGCTGTGGCGGATGATCGGCATAAACGACGACTGGGCGATCAAGGTCGGCGGCAAGTTCGAGACGATCTGGCTGCGCGGCGCGTTCACGCTGATCTCGCTGGCGTCGGCCGGAGCGCTGATGGGCCGCGCCGTGCTGAGCCGGTTCAACATCGAGATCTAGGAAGATCCTGACCGGGGGGTACGGCGTTCAGCCGCCGACCCCTCGATGGTCCTCCGAGGTTCGCCGGGGCATTCATGATCGACTATTAGCGTCGGCGCATGACGATCAGGCTACTGATCCTGGCTCTGCTGCTGTGGTCCGTCCCGTCCCCCGTCTCCGCCGCTCCCGCGCCCGCCTACGGCGGGTTCCGGGTGGTCCGGGCGTCGCCCGGCACCCCGTCCACGCCCGCCGTGAGCCTTCCCGCCGGGTACGAGCTGATGCCCGGCGCGAACTACTCCGTGGCCAGCCGGGCCGAGTTCTACGCGTTCGTCCGCGGACCGTCCGCCGCGGCCGTGACCGTGACCGTGTCGTGGCCCGGGCAGTGGGTCGCGGACGTCATCTCCGGCAAGGCGCACGTGGCGGTGGAGCACGACGCGGCCGACCCGTTCACGGTCCGGTTCGCCGTCCCGGTGACCGGCACCTCCGTCAACCAGAACACGCTGCAGGTGTTCTCGTACCCGAGCGGCGACACCGCGACCGGCGTCTACTGGCGGATCGAGCACAACGATCCGGACCGCGTGGCCGGGCCGTGGACCGGCGTGGCATGGCCGGGCAACCAGGCCGCCGCGGTGATCAACTACATGGTGGCCGCGAATCTGGTGCTCCAGGACTCGGGGCTGGCCGCGGAGGCCCGGCGGCGCGGGCACTTCTTCGCGCTGATGGGCTTCGAGACGAACAACGCGCTGCACCCGGACAACCCGCCGCACTGGCACCTGTCGTACTACCCGGGGCCGACGTTCGGCGCGGCGGGCGCGCACGTGCCGCACTTCTGGGTGGACGTGGCCGGGAAGACGTTCTACAACGGCATGGACGTCCAGGGGCGCGGGCGCGGCACGTTCCATGTGGGCGATCCGGCGGAGATCCGGGACCCGGCCGGCGCGCTGATCATCACGATGACGATCCGGGCGGACGGCGGCCTGGACCTGCGGGGGCCGGACGGCCCGGTCTACTCGATCACGTCGGCCGGCGGTGACTTCGGCGCCGAGGTGCGCGTGCTGAGGGCCGGCGCCGGGTGGCGGTGGGTCCGCAACAGCGACGCCGTGACCGGCGGGATGCTGGTCACGCAGGTCGGCGGGCTGGGCACGGACGCGTACCACCAGACGCTGGTGTACCGGTACGACCGGCTCACCGGCACGATCCTGGAGATCTATCGGAGCTGACCGGGCGCGGCGCGTTGGCCGGATTGCGGCGGGCCGCGCCCATACCATCGGCATATCGGACTTTTCATCCTTTTTGCCGGAGGGGATCATGAGACGACGACGCCTGGTGGCCGCGCTGGCCACGATCCCCCTGCTGGTCGCGGTGCCGGCCGCGGCCGGCACCGGCACCCGGCCCGGCGGCGGCTGGAGCCACGCGCACGGCGACGCCGGGCACACCGGCTACCAGCCGGTCACCGGCGGCCTCACCCCGGCGACCGTGACCGGGCTGCACGACGGCTGGCGGGTCGCCGGCGCGCCGCACGGGAAGCTGGTCGCGGCCGGCGGCGCGCTCTACCTGCCGGCCTCCGAGCAGGGCACCGTCCGGATCCGGAAGCTCGACGCGCGTACCGGCCGGGACCTGCCCTTCGGGGTACGCGCCCGGCTGTGGCTGGGCACGCCCGCGGCCGTGGACGACACGATCGTCACGGTCGCGTCCGACGGGCCCGGCCGGGACGAGTTGCGCGCCTACTCCCCCACCGGCGCGGAGCGCTGGCGCGCGCCGATGCCGGGCGACGCACCGGCCGACGACCTCGCGGTGCACAACGGGCTGGTCTTCGTGGGCGGCGGCTGGAAGTGCCGCTACACCTGCGAGTACACCCGGTTCCGGGCCTACCGGCTGACCGACGGCACGCTCGCCTGGGAACAGGACGTGGCCGGCGACGCGCAGTACGAGGCGCCGGCCGTGGCGGGCGACACGCTGATCTGGCCGATGCGGGACGCGACCGGCACCCGCTCGGTGGCGTTCGACGCCGCGACCGGCTCACCCCGCTGGAGCGTGCCCACCGGCGGCGGCCTCTACCAGGTCGCGGTCACGGAGGACGCGCTCTACACGATCGAGGGCGACCAGGTGTGCGCCCGGCACGCCGGGAGCGGCGGCGCGCGCTGGTGCCGGGGCGATCTCGGCTACCTGACCGTGGCGCTGGCCCCGCAGCGGGCGGACGCACACGACACGCCGGCCGTGCTCTACGCGGGCAGCGGCGACACGATCCGCGCGCTGGACCCGGCGGACGGCCGCACGCTCTGGTCGGCCCCGGTCCGCGGCGAGGCCCGCACGATCACGGCCGGCGGCGGCCTGGTCTTCGCCCAGCTGTGGAGCCCCCGCGAGACGCGGATCGCCGCGCTGGACGCCTCGGACGGCCGGGTGCTCCACGACCGCGTGCTGTCCCGCGAGGGCATCTTCGGCACGGTGGTCCCGGCGTACGGCCGGCTGTTCGCGGTCGACCCCTACCAGGCGGTGCTGGCGCTGGAGCCCTGACGGGCGGGCGGCCTCAGAGCAGGCGCGGACCGGGCGGCTGGCACGGCTCGGCACCGGGCGGGCGGACGTAATCGCTCTCCGCCAGGCCGAGCGGGACCAGGTTCGCCGCGAACGACTCCGACCAGCTGTACCGCAGGAAGTCGTCGATCACCTTGCTGATCTCCTCGCACAGCCGCGGCATGTTGTTCGGCATGGCGACCGCGTACTTCTCCGCGCCGTACGTCAGTGGGGCGGAGATCTTCAGGTCGCGGTCCTCGGCGTACCCGGCGATCAGAGACCGGTCGTGGGAGACCGCGTCGTAGTGCCCTTTCTTGAACTGGCTGAAGCACGCCGCCAGCGAGTCCTCACGGACCGGCCCGAAGCCGGCCTGCGTGAGCTTCTTGTCGCTGTTCGAGTCGCGCAGCACGCACACCTTCCCGGGCGGTATGTCGGCGATGCTCGTGGCGCCGGTGCGGCTGACGAAGCCCTGCATGTCCACGAAGTACGGGCCGGCGAAGTCCACCCGCTCCGCGCGCTCCGGCGTCATCGAATAAGTCGAGACCACCAGCTTCACCGGACGCTGCCACGGCTGGCCCGGCGCGGCCCGCCACCGGCCGGCGAGGGCCGCCTCCCGGTTGTCCAGCGTGGAGAGGTCCACCCACACCAGGTTCGCGCCGGTGAAGTGCGCCCCGATCTCCCGGACCAGATCCGCGTCGAAGCCGACCGGCGTGCCGCCCGGGCCGTCGGTGTGCCAGCCCTTGTACTGGTGGTCGACGTAGCCGATGCGCACCTCGCCGGACATGTACTCGAAGGGGTCCGGTTCACGGCGCACCCACCAGAAGACCGCGCCGGCCAGCAACACGACCACGGTCAGCGCCGCGACCAGCCGGCCCCGGCGCAGCCGCCCGGTCGGCACCCGCAGCCACGGCGTCGTGAACCACCCCTGCACGATCAGGATCGACACGACGATCGCGGCCACGCTCAGCGGCAGCCCGGCGATCGCCGCGACGTCCGCACCCCACGCCCGGTTGAGCAGCAGCAGGACGGTGAGGCCCGCGGTGGCGAGCGAGGTGGGCGTCAGCCACCACAACAGGTTGCGCAGCACCGGCCGCGTCCGCGCGGCCCTCTCCGGCGTCTCGGTCACATCGACCTCCCCCTTTGAGGACCAGAGGACCAGAGGGGTACGCCGTGCGGGCCCGATTCCGCAGCACATCGCAGTGCGGTCTTGTTCGTGCGGGTCACGGCCCTGCCGCGGAGCGCGACACCGCAGGACTCCGGACTCGGCGTCAGATCCGGGTCAGCGCCACGTCGGCGACCTCGATCGTGAAGTCCGGGTGGCCGCCGAGTTGGAACGTCAGCTCGCTCTCCAAACTCGAGTGCTCTCCCGTGAACGTCCAGGAGTACGTCTGCGCCTCGGTGGTCACGTCGATGGTCTTGTAGAGGCTTTCCTCATAGTTCGGCGGCCGGTTCAGCTGGACCCGGACCCGGATGCTCACGTCGGTGTCGGCCCGAGCCCGGAACGAGAGCCGGTACCGATGCCCGCTCGTCACCGGTAGACAACCCCGGACCACGATCAGGTCGTGGGGCTTGTTCGAGCCGCCGTTGACGACCGCCCTCCAGCTACGACGGGTGGAGTCCTCCAGCCGGACTCCGCCGTGGTTCGCCCACCAGTCGTCGAACCTCGGGTCGTCGGGAGGGGTCGGGCGCGGCACGTCCAGCAGGTCGCCTCCCACGGCCGGCGGACCCTCCGTGCAGGTCGGCACCGGCGGCAGCGCCTCCCGATCCGGACCACGGGTGATCAGCCAGACCGCGACGACGCTGAGCGCCGTCACGGCGGCCACCACCGCGCCCGCGATCGCCAGGACCAGCCGCCGCCGACGGGGCCCGGGCCGCGCCGGCGCGGGTGCGGGCGCGGCCGGCTCCGGCGGCTCGGCGGACGGCGCGGGGCGCCGCCGGTACAACTCGTGCTCGCGGACCATCATCGCGTGCCGGGAGCGCCACCACTTCACCCGCTCCTCGTCCGCGCCGCAGGCCTGGACGATCGGCAGCACCATGCGGTCGAACGGCGGCGGCGTGCGGACCTCGCCGCGCAGCACCGCGTACACCTGGGACTCGCTCATCGGGTGTGCACGCACCACGTCGGCCCGCTTCAGTCCCGCGTCGCGCACCAGATCGCTGAGTTCGTCGCAGAAGCGCCGCACCGGATCGTCGCGGCCGTCGCCCATCGCCAGACACTCCCGAGTCGAATGTGGTCACTCGACATCGTAGAGTAATCGATCGATGTCTCAGACGAACAGCTCCGCGATCTGCACCGCGTTCAGCGCGGCACCCTTGCGCAGGTTGTCGTTGGAGCAGAAGAAGGACAGGCCGTGCTCGGCGGTCTCGTCGGCACGGATGCGGCCCACGTAGGTGGGGTCCTGGCCGGCGGCCTTGAGCGGGGTCGGCACCTCCTCCAGCGCCACGCCGGGCGCCGAGGCCAGGATCTCGCGCGCGCGGGACGGCGACAGCGGCCGGGCGAAGCGCGCGTTGACCTGCAGCGAGTGGCCGGTGAAGACGGGCACGCGCACGCAGGTGCCGGAGACCTTCAGGCCGGGGATGCCGAGGATCTTGCGGCTCTCATTGCGGAGTTTCTTCTCCTCGTCCGTCTCGTTCAGCCCGTCGTCCACGATGGAGCCGGCGAGCGGGAGCACGTTGAACGCGATCGGCTGGGAGAACTGGCGCGGCTCGGGGAACTCGACCGCGGACCCGTCGTGGGTCAGCTCGGCGGCCCGGTCCGCCACCTTGACGACCTGGTCGGACAGCTCGGAGACGCCGGACAGCCCGGCGCCGGAGACCGCCTGGTACGTGGCGACGACGAGCGCCTCGAGCCCGGCCTCCTCGTGCAGCGGGCGCAGCACCGGCATCGCGGCCATCGTCGTGCAGTTCGGGTTGGCGATGATGCCCTTCGGCCGGTCCTGCGCGGCCCGCGGGTTGACCTCGGCCACCACCAGCGGCACGTCCGGGTCCATCCGCCACGCGGACGAGTTGTCGATCACGATGGCGCCGGCGGCCGCGACCGACGGCGCCAGCTCCTTGGACGAGCCCTTGCCGGCGGAGAAGAGCACGATGTCGAGACCGGCGAAGTCGGCCGTGGCCGCGTCCTCCACCGTGATCTCGCCGCCCGCCCACGGCAGCGTGCGACCCGCCGACCGGGCCGACGCGAACAGCCGCAGCTGCTCGACCGGGAAGTTCCGCTCCGCCAGGATGCGCCGCATGACGCCGCCGACCTGGCCCGTTGCTCCGACAATGCCAATCCGCATGACGACGAGGTTACCGACCGGAGGCGGGCGGTTCTAATCCGAAATCCCACCAGGTGAACGGGGGTGTCCGTACCGTCGCAGGTCTTCTGCGCCGGTGGCGGGCCGGCCGGGATTTCTGCGGTCGCCGCGGATGCGCGCCGGAGGAAAAATATGCCGCGAATACGCCACACCGGGCTGCCATCATCCATTCATGGACACCGGGATCGCGCTCGCTCGTGCGTACCACCGGGAGGTCGTGGGTCCGCTGCTGAGCCGCGAGGTGCCGCGGTTGCCGCACGCGGCCGGCCGGCTCGGCTCCGGCTCGGACGTGCTGGGCTTCGACGACGCGACCAGCCGCGACCACGACTGGGGGCTGCGGCTGACCCTGCTGGTCGACGACGCGGACGCGGACCTGGTGCCGTACCTGGACGATCTGCTGGAGCGCGAGCTGCCGGACCGGTTCCGCGGGCACCCGGTGCGGTTCGCCATGACCTGGGACGAGCGCGCACGGCACAAGGTGTCGGTCGCGACCGTGCCGGCGTTCGCCCGGGACCGGCTCGGCATCGCGTTCGACCCGGCGGACAGCGCGGGCTGGCTGATGCTGACCGGGCAGGCGGTGCTGGAGGTGATCGCCGGGCCGGTCTTCGCGGACACCACGACCGCGCTCGGGCCGCTGCGCGCGGCGCTGCGGCACTACCCGGCCGAGGTCGAGCGGTACGTGCTGGCCGCGGGCTGGCACCGGCTCGCCCGCCTGCCGCTGCACGCGCGCGCCGCCGCGACCGGCCAGCCGCTGCACGCACGCCGGCTGGCCGGGACGCTGGCCGAGGACGTGATGCGGCAGGCGTTCCGGCTGTGCCGGGCGTGGGCGCCGTACGACAAGTGGTTCGAGCGCGCGTTCCAGCGGCTGCCGATCGCGGCCGAGCTGACCGGCCCGCTGACCACGGTGCTGCACAGCGTGGACCCGCGGGTACGCGAGGACGCGCTGGTCACCGCGGTCCGCGTGCTGCTGGCCCGGCAGCGCGACCTGGGCCTGCCGACGCCGCCGGACGGGGTCGGCCCGTTCTTCGAGCGCGCCTCGCGCGCGGTGCGCCCGGAGGTGCCGGCCGCGCTCCTGGACGGCCTCACCGACCCGCTGCTGCGCCGCCTGCCGCCCGAGATCGGCGCGATCGACCAGTGGCTGGACAACCCGTGGCTGCTGGCCCGGCCGGAGGCGCGCGCCGCCTTCGCCGCCGCCTATGAGCAGTGGCTACGGCGCGCCTGAGCCGCACCGGCCGCCCGGTGAGGCAGGATCTGCGGGTGCAGTGGGCTGAAGATCTCGACACCTCCGTGCTGGCGCCGCGTCAACGGGCGATCCTGGGCGTCATCCGGGACTGGGTGGTGCGGCACGGCTACTCGCCGAGCACCCGGGAGATCGGTGACGCGGTCGGGCTGTCGTCGACGTCCTCGGTCAGCCGGCACCTGCGCACGCTGGAGGAGCTGGGCTTCCTGCGACGCGGCCGGACCGCGACCCGCCCGGTGGACGCGCGGATGTTCCTGGAGTCCGCCGACCGGCCGGAACGCGACGAGGAGACCGTGGGCGTGCCGCTGGTCGGCGTGATCGCGGCCGGCGCGCCGATCCTCGCGGAGGAGGCGGCCGAGGAGACGCTGCGGCTGCCGCGTGACCTGGTCGGCCGCGGCACGCTGTTCTGCCTGCGCGTCCGGGGCGACTCGATGGTCGACGCCGCGATCTGCGACGGCGACGTGGTGGTGGTCCGGCAACAGCACGAGGCGTACAACGGCGACATCGTGGCCGCGATGATCGACGAGGAGGCCACGGTCAAGGTCTACCGCCGCCGTGCCGGGCACGTGCTGCTGGAACCGCGCAATGACGCGTACCGGCCGATCGACGGCGACCGGGCCGTCATCCTGGGCAAGGTCGTCTCCGTGCTGCGCCGCGTCTGACGGTTGTTCTGTCGTACCCGGGGCGCAGAATGAGGGCGTGCTGGTGGCGGCGGTTCCGGGGGAGGACCGCGGCGGGCGACTCGCTCCGCTGCGCCCCACCGGCGCGCCCGCCGGCCGGGTCACGCCGGTCGCCGACCTGCCCGCGGCCGTCGCCGCCCGGGAGCGGCGCGACCATCCCCGCTGGCTCTGGGCGAGCACCGACGCGATCTATCCCGGGCTGCTGCGCGCCGGCGTGCGGGTCGACCGCTGCCACGACCTGGAGCTGACCGAGACGCTGCTGCTCGGCTACGACGGCCGCTGGGGCGAGCCGCGCGCGCTGCCCGCCGCCTGGGCCCGGATCGCCGGCGGCCCGGTCCCGCGCGACCCGCCGCCCCGCCAGGCCGAGCCGCCCGGCGGCGGCCAGCCCGCGCTGTTCGACACCGCCCCGCCGCCGGCCGAGATCGGCACCGACCCGCTCACCGCGGTCACCGAGGTCTACGCCGACCAGGTCGCGCGGATCGCCCGCACGGCCGACCCCGGCCGGTTCCGCCTGCTGGTCGCGGCCGAGTCGGCGGGCGCGCTGATCGCGGCCGAGATGGCCCGCGAGGGCCTGCCGTGGCGCGCCGACATCCACGACCGGCTGCTGGTCGAGCTGCTCGGCCCGCCGTCCCCGGTCGGCGGGCAGCCGCGCCGGCTGGCCGAGCTGGCCGGGTTGATCAACGGCGCGTTCGGCGTGCGCGGCCTGCACCCCGACTCCCCCGCCGAGCTGCTGCGCGCATTCGCCAAGGCCGGGTTCGACCTGCCCAGCACGCGCCGCTGGGTGCTGCGCGACGTCCGGCATCCCGCCGTGCCGTTCGTGCTCGAATACAAGGAGCTGTACCGGATCTGGACCGCGCACGGCTGGGCCTGGCGCGACGCCTGGGTGCAGGACGGCCGCTTCCGCCCGGAGTACGTGCCCGGCGGCGTCGTCTCCGGCCGCTGGGCCACCCGCGGCGGCGGCGCGCTCCAGATCCCCAAGGTCGTCCGCCGGGCCGTGGTCGCCGACCCCGGCCGGAAGCTCGTGGTCGCGGACGCCGGTCAGCTGGAGCCGCGGGTGCTCGCCGCCGTCTCCGGCGACGCCCGCCTCGCCGAGGCCGGTGCCGCCGGTGACCTCTACGCCGCGCTGGCCGCCGACTCGTTCGGCGGCGACCGCGCCAAGGCGAAGCTCGCGCTGCTCGGCGCCATGTACGGTCAGACCGGCGGCTCCGCGCTCCCCGCGCTCGCCGTGCTGCGTCGCAGCTATCCGCGGGCGTTCGACTACGTCGAGGCCGCCGCCCGCACCGGCGAGCAGGGCGGCCTGGTCCGCTCCTGGCTCGGCCGCACCTGCCCGCCCCCGTCCGCCTCGTTCGCCGCCGACGGCACGCTGCTCACCGCCGACGCCGGCGACACCGGCGGCGGGTCCGCCCCCGACACCGGCTCCCGCCCCGACGCCCGCGCCCGCGGCCGCTTCACCCGCAACTTCGTCATCCAGGCCACCGCCGCCGAGTGGGCGCTCGTCCTGCTCGCCACGCTCCGCACCGCACTCGCCGGCTCGGACGCCCAGCTGGTCTTCTTCCAGCACGACGAGGTCGTCATCCACTGCCCCGCCGACCAGGCCCGCACCGTCGCCACCGCCGCCCAGCACGCCGCCGACCAGGCCGGCCGCCTCCTCTTCGGCGACTCCCCGGTCCGTTT
This sequence comes from Catenuloplanes atrovinosus, assembly GCF_031458235.1. Classification (NCBI taxonomy): domain Bacteria; kingdom Bacillati; phylum Actinomycetota; class Actinomycetes; order Micromonosporales; family Micromonosporaceae; genus Catenuloplanes; species Catenuloplanes atrovinosus. The sequence goes on from NZ_JAVDYB010000001.1 coordinate 5,249,785, forward strand.
CCCCCTCGACCCCTCCATCGTGGACTGCTATGCGGACGCGAAACCCTGAAAGGTTGCGCCGCCCGCCGGCTTCGCCGGCGGCACGTTCCGCCGGCCGGTCCGGCCCGTCCGGTCCACCATGGTCGGGCCCCACGGAGGGGGCGGTGGGCCGATAGGGTCGCGGCGTGATCGATCAGGGATATGAGTGTGGGCACTGCGGGGAGCGGCACGAGGGGCTGCCGTTCAGCTACGGGTCCGGGGCGCCCGCGTACTGGCGGGAGGAGTTCGCGGCGGATGAGCGCAGCAGGCTGGAGGACGAGATCTGTGTCATCCAGGGTGAACACTTCTTCGTGCGGGCGCGCCTGGTCATCCCGGTCCACGACGCGGGCGAGGACTTCGAGTGGGGGATCTGGACCACGCTGAGCCGGCCGAACTTCGCCCGCATGCTGGAGGTGTGGGACACGCCGGGGCGGGAGGCGGAGCCGGCGTACTTCGGCTGGCTCTCCACCGAGCTGCCGGTCTACCCGGAGAGCACGATCAATCTCAAGCTCATGGTGCACACCGCGCCGCTCGGGGAGCGTCCGCACGTGCTGGTCGAGCCGACCGAGCACCCGCTCGCGGTGGAGCAGCACCGGGGGATCACGCTGGCGCGGGTCCGCCAGATCGCCTCCCTGGTCCAGCACGCCGGCGCCTGAGAGCGGAAAGGGGCGGCCGGAGCCGCCCCTTCTGCAGAACAGGGACTACTTCACCGCGCCCGACGTCAGACCGGACTGGATCTGCCGCTGGAAGATCGCGTAGATGACGATCATCGGCAGGATGGCCATGGTGAGGGCCGCGAACAGGCCGCCCCAGTCCGCGTGGAAGCCGGCCGTGGTGGAGATGTTCGCGATGCCCTGGGTGAGGACCCACTTCTCCTCGGCGCCCTCGCCCTGCAGCAGCGCGAGCGGCAGCAGGTACTGGTTCCACTGGCCGATCACGTTGAAGATCGTGATGCTGATCAGGCCGGAGCGGGCCATCGGCATCATGACCTGGAAGAAGAGGCGGGTGTGCGAGGCGCCGTCCATGATGGCGGCCTCGGCCACCGAGTTGGGCAGCGACTTGAAGAACGCGGCCAGGAAGAACACCGTGAACGGCAGTGAGTACGCGATGTACACCAGGATCAGGCCGACGTACGAGTTGAGCAGCCCCAGGTTGCGTACCACGAAGAAGAGCGGGACCAGCGCCAGGAACACCGGGAAGGCCAGGCCGGACACGAACAGGTAGTAGATGATCCGGTTGCCGAAGAACGTGTAGCGGGCCAGCACGTAGGCGGCCATCGCGCCCAGCAGCATGGTGCCGGCGGTGCTCAGGCTGACGACGAAGACGCTGTTCAGGAAGTACTGGCCGACGTTCGCCTCGGTCCAGGCGCGGGCCCAGTTGTCGAAGCGGAGCGTGGCCGGCAGCGTCCAGGCGTCACCGAAGATCTCCTCGTTGTCCTTGAACGAGGCGAGGAACGTCCAGACCAGCGGCGCGATGATGAGCAGCGCCCAGACCGCGAGGAACAGGTGCCCGAAGCCGGCCAGGATGTTGATCTCGCGGCGGGTCTTCTTCTCCGGGGACGGCGTCGCGGACGAGACCGGGGCGGGGGTAGCGGTGTCGATTGCCATGGTGATCCCGCCTCACATCTCGACGGATTCGCGCCGGCTGACCCGGAGGCTGAGCGCGGCGAACGTGATGGTCAGGAAGAAGAGTGCCACGCCCATCGCGGAGGCGTAGCCGTACTTGGAGTAGACGAAGGCGTTCCGGTAGATCTCCATGCCGATGACGGTGGTGGAGCCGTCGGGGCCGCCCTGGTCCACGGTGAGCGTCTGCACGATGGCGAAGCAGTCGAACGCGGCGATGCCCAGGTAGACCCAGGCCACCTGCAGCGTGTCCCACAGCAGCGGCAGCGTGACCCGGAAGAACATGCTCGACCGGGTGGCGCCGTCCAGCATCGCGGCCTCGTAGATGTCCTTCGGGATGTTGGACATGCCGGCCGAGAACAGCACCACGTAGAAGCCGACGCCCTGCCAGACCAGCACCGCGACGATCGACCAGAGCGCGAGCTTGGGATCGATCAGGAAGCCGATCGGTTCCAGCCCGGCCTTGCTCACCAGGCTATTGATCATGCCGGAGCCGTCCGGGCGGTAGACCGACTGGAACAGCACGCCGAGGATGGCGATCGCCAGCACCTGCGGGAGGAAGAAGACGACGCGGTAGAACTTGGAGCCCCAGACGCCGGCCATCATGCCCTTCTGGGAGCCGCCGCCGACGTTCAGCATGAACGCGAGGAACAGCGCGATGATGATCGTGATCAGCGGCAGCGCAAGCAGCAGAATCCCGTGGTGCCGTAACGCCTTCCAGAACACCTCGTCCTGGAACAGCCGCGTGAAGTTCTCCAGGCCGACGAACTGGCCGGGAGACAGTCCTCGCCAGTTCGTCAGCGCCATGTAGAAGGCCTGCGCGTACGGCGCGATGACGAAGACGACGTAGATCGTCACGGGTGCCGCGAGGAACCCGATGACGAACGGGTACTTGCCGTGCCGCATGTGGATCAGATCCTCAGGAAAGATGGGCGGGACGCGGAACCCGCGCCCCGCCCTGCCTACATCAGCGGGTGAACTTCGTGATCGACGAGTCGGCCTTGATCGCGTCGGCCTTCTTCTGCATCCGCTCCGCGAACTGGTCGGCGTTCTCGCGGCCGAACATCAGCGCGTTCGTGGCGGTACGCAGCTCGGTGTCGAGCTCCTTGTACCAGCTGTCGAAGCGGTACGAGAAGACGTTCGCGCCGGCCGCCTTCAGCACCGTGGAGGCGCTGGTCAGGCCCGGTGAGAGCTGGATGCCCTCCTCCGCGCCGGCGACCGCGGTCAGCGACTTGTTCAGCTCGATGAAGCCCTTGGCGCCCGCCTTGGACAGCATCTGGCGCGCGTACTCCATACCACCGCGGGGGTTCTTGCCCTTGGCGGAGACGAAGTACGGCTCACCCGCGGTGGCGTACAGGCCGGTGGCCGGCAGCGCGTCGGAGGCGGTCGCGGACGGGATCGGCATGACCGCGTAGTTGAAGCCCTCCGGCGTGGACGCGGACTGCTCCGCCTCCAGCCACGAGCCGGACGGGTAGATCGCGACCTTGCCCTGGTTCTGCTGGAGCTGCACCTCGGTGTGGATCAGGCCCTCGTGCGCCTTGTCCATGTACTTGGCGCCGATCTCCGCCCACTGCGTGGCCGCGGTCTTGATGGCCGGGTGCTTCCACGCGCCGTCCGCCAGGTTGTCGATGTTCTTCAGCACGTCCGGGCCACCGATCTTGGCGGCCGTGGCCAGGATGACCAGGTACTGGTAGTACGGCGCGTTCTTGCCGGCGTACGAGTACGGCGTCATGCCGGCGGCCTTGATCTTGTCCAGCAGCGCGGTGAAGTCGGCCCAGGTGGCCGGCACCGTCCAGCCCTTCTCCTTGAAGAGCTTCTCCGAGTACCAGAGGCCGTAGACCGTGAAGACGTAGTTCAGCACGTACGGCTTGCCGTTGTACGTGCCGGACTCGACCGTGCCGGCGACCAGCGTGTCGGAGACCTTCTTGGCCGGGTCGTCCACGGACGGCGCCGCGAACAGCTCGGACAGGTCCTGCAGCTGCCCGTCCTGGATCAGCGTGCCGAAGTCCATGTACTTGGTGCCGGAGTTGTTCACGAAGTCCGGCGGGGTGCCACCGGCGAACCGCGGCTGCAGCGTCGTCGCGATCTCCTGGGTGGCGGAGTGCTTGATCTGCGCGTTCGGGAACTTCGTCTTGTACAGCGGCTCGTGCACGTCGGTGGCGTACTTCTCGCCGTAGCCGCCGTTGAAGATGACCACCTCGAGCGGGGCCGCCGGGTCGACGCCGAGCGGGTTCTCCGCGCTCTTCTCGCCCTCCGCCTGGTCGGTCGCGCCGCCGTCGCCGCCGCCGGCGACGCAGGCGGAGAGGAAGCCCATGGCCGGGGTGGCCAGCAGGCCGGCGGCCGCGGTCCGGCGGAGCACTGTCCGGCGGGTGAGGTCGTTGTCAGACATGGTGTCGCAGCTCCTTGATGACGAACTACATACCGTTGGCGGAGGGAAGGGTTTCAACTAATCTTTGCGGCCCTTGTGCCCGTCGACTGCCCGGGCGGTGCGCTGAAAGGCCGCATGGGAACGTTCGGTGGTCCGCTGCGCGACCGCGATGTAGAGCAGGTCCAGCACGACCAGCTGCGGGTGCCGCGCGGAGAGCGCGTCCGGCCGGAACGTGGTGGCCTGCGTCGCGGTCAGCAGGACTATGTCGGCCAGCTCCGCCAGCGGTGCGCGCGGAAAACTGGTCAGGGCCACGGTGGTGGCACCGTGACTGCCGGCCTCGGCCAGCATTTCGATCGTCTCGCGGGTCTGCCCGCTGTGCGAGATGCCCAGCGCGACGTCCCCGTTCCGCATCAGCGCGGCGCTGGCCAGACCGTTGTGCACGTCGGTCCACGCCCACGCCGGCACGCCGATGCGGTGCAGGCTGAACTGAATCTCCCCGCCGACCAGCGCGCTGCCGCTGGCGCCGAAGATGTTGACCCGGTCCGCGGTGGCGATCGCCGCCGCCGCGCGCTCCACCTCGGAGAGGTCGAGCAGCGCCGCCGTGTCCTGCATGGCCCGCGTGTCCGCGGCCATGAGCTGGTCGAGAACCCGCTCCAGCGGGTCGCTCGGCTGGATCTCGCGCCCGATGTCGACCGTCCACCCGGCCGCCCGGGCGCGGCCGGTCTCGGCCGCGATGTCCAGCCGCAGGTCGGCGTACCCCTCGAAGCCCAGCGCCCGGCAGAACCGGGTCACCGTCGCCGGCGAGGTGCCGCTGCGCTCGGCCAGCTCCACGATCGTGGACCGGGCCGCGACGGCCGGGTCGGCCAGCACCTGCTCCGCGACCCGCTGCAGCGCGCCGGTGAACTCCGGCAGCCGCGAGCGCACGCGCACCAGGACGCCGCCCTCCCGCACGGAGGCATCGTGCACCGCGGTCACCGCGGCGGTGTCTACCTCCGTCATTAACGCGCCTCCGAAAAGAATGTTTACTGTTTGGTGGTAAAACTTCTTACTGACGCCCCCCTCGTGTCAAGACTTCGGTTGAAGTTTTCAAACCGTTACCGAGCCTGCGGTCACCGATCGTTCACACCCGCGTGCTAACGGAACCCTAAGGACTTGCATCAAGCTGCATAAACGCTGCCCACGGTGCGGTTACTGGCCGTCAGCGCGGCGCGTCGCGTCTTAACAAGATCGAAATCCATGAGGGTACGTGCGGCAACGTGGCCCTGATCGCACGGGAGTCCACGCCACCCTCCGTGAAAATCCGTCTTACCGCGCCGGCACACGAAAAAGCCGGCAACCCGTGATCGGGTTGCCGGCTTTCGCACGGTTCGCGGCGGTCACACCGTCGCGGGCGTCTCCTCCGCGATCGCGGTGTCCGCCGGGAGCGTGTCCATGAACGAACTGACCGAGAAGACCGCGTTGCCGGCGCCGGGCGGGCCGTAGCCGGGCGGCGGCAGGATGCCGTTCGCGTCCATGGTCGCGCGGTACCGGTCCAGCAGCCGGATGTGGTACTCCAGCGGCGCGCCCTCCGGGTTCATCTTCCCCAGCGGCGTGGTCGGCTCCGGGCACCAGGTGGTGAACCGCGGCAGGATGCCCCGCGACATGAAGTACTGCAGGCCCTCGCCGGTCGAGTCGATCGCCTGCTCGACGTCGCGGAAACCGCCGGGCGCGGCCATCTCGATGCCGGCCACGAAGTTCGGGATCACGTTCCGCGGGCCGAAGATCTCCGCCGAGTCGAGAATGCGGCGGTGCCATTCCTCACGGCCGACATAGCGCTCCTTGCCCGGGCAGTAGAGCTCGAACAACCGCTTGTCCCACACCTCGTAATTGGGGTGGTAAATGCGCACGCCGTAGTCGTAGAAACGCTGCACGTCCGCCTTGGGAAGCGCCTGCGCCACCACCTTGCCGATCCAGCGCCCGGGGAACCGCTCCTCGATCGCCTTCGCGTACCGGCCGTAGAAGTCCGCCTCGGCCAGGCCGTCCACCTTGGAGGTGACCGAGCCGCCGGTCAGCGTGTAGGCCTTGGATGCGCCCAGCGTGTCGTACCTGTCGATGATGTCGAGCGCCTCCAGCACCTCCTGCACCGGCTTCACGCCGGTGTAGGGGCGGCCGGCCGCCTTGTGCTGGCGCCAGTTGTGGTTGATGTCGCAGTACTGACATTCCTCCTTGGCGCCGAAATACTGGCAGACCCGGAAGACGGTCAGGTAGATCAGGTAGCCCCACTGAATGGTGGGCGCCACCTCCATCACCGACTTACCGTTCCGCAGCGTGTGCCGGTAATAGTCCGGCATCGGCGGCAGGCCCACGTCCGAGATCGCGCGGCCGTCCAGGAACAGCTTCGCCCGGCCCTCCTCGTCCGCCGCGATCTTGTACGGCGACGCCGGGTTGACCCGGACGGAGACCACGGTGCGGCGCAGGCCGTACGGCCCGCCGGTCAGGATGATCTCCTCCGGCGGGCGGCGCAGCGCGGCCTCGCCCAGCTCCGGCAGTGTCCGGTGGTCGAACGAGAAGATGAAGTACGACTTGGGCTTGACCTCGCCGTCCTCCCCGTCGGTGAGCATCGAGCCGTCGAAGGCGACGCCGCCACGCAGCAGGTCCTCCTTGATCACGGCCTCTTTCGGGATGTGCGGGAACCTTGCCATCAGGTCCTCGATGACGTCGGTACGCCTATCCATCCGCGATCTCCGTCCTGCAAGTGGGTCGTGCGTCGACTCCCAGCGAGCAATTGTCCACCTGGCGCGCACCCGACTGCCAGGTGATGGTCAACAACTCCGGTGTACCCGGGTGGGGCCAGGTTGACAAAGGCTCGGTCTCCACCTCACCATCCGTCCTCGGCGAACACCCCGGGGGCACTGACCGCTGTGCCCCCTGTCACGGCGGCTCAGGGGGTGGGCAGCAGCGCGACCGCCGCCTCCCGGGACAGTCCGCGCCCGCGCGCCACCGCGGCCGCGAACGCCGTCTCCCCCAGCTCCGCCGCCAGCGCGTCGGTCAGCGCCGCCACGTCCATGCTCAGCCGGTCCGGCCCGCCCCGGATCGCCTCCACCGCGCCCGGCAACTCCGCCGCGTCGGCCGGCCGCCCCTCCGCCCGGCGCAGGAACGCGAGCGCCACGCCGGCCCGGGCCAGCACCGGGATGTCCGCGGACCGGATCGCGGCCGCCACCGCGCCGGGCAGCAGCGCGGCGGCCGTCTCCGGGTCCCCGCGCAGCGCCGCGATCACCGCCAGTCCGCAGTCGATCAACACGTCGACCTGCGGCGGCGCGGTCCGGGCCGCCGCCATCAGCGCCCGGGAGCGCCGCAGCTGCGCCTCGCCCCGGTCCAGGTCGCCGAGCGCGGCGAACGCGACGCCGAACGACAGGTACGCGAACGACTGCGCCCGCAGCGACCCGGACTCCGCACACTCCGCCAGCACCGCCTCGAACTCCGCGCGCGCCCGCGCCGGGCCGTCCCGGCGGGCCGCGATCAGCGCGCGCCAGATGCGCTGGTGCGCCAGGTCGTCGCTCACGTTCAGCGTGCGCAGCAGCGTGGTCGACTCGTCGAGCACGGAGAGCGCCGCGTCGAACTCGCCGGCCACCGACAGCGCCTCGGACAGCTCGGTGAGCGACACCGCGAGCCCCAGCCGCTCGCCGAGGTCGCGGAAGATCGCGCAGGCGGTCTCCAGCTCCTCGCGCCGGCCGGCCGGGTCGCCGTCGTTCTCCCGCACGTGCGACCGGATCACGTGCATCATGGCGTGCAACCACGGATCGGGCCCGGCCAGGTGCCGCTCCATCACCGCGAGCGCGGCCGGCGTGTCGTCCTCGAAGACCGGCAGGCCCGCCTCGATCAGCGCGATGAACGGATGCCGGTGCGCCCCGCCCAGCCCGTCCAGCACCGCACGGATCTTGGCCAGCGCCGCCGCCTGATCGATCTCGGTGAACCGCGGAAGCAGGCCCGCGACCAGCACGATCGCGCGCGCGTCGGCCGGCGCCGGGCCGGGCAGCGCGGCCGCGGCGCCGCACCACTCCAGCGCCTCGGCCTGCTTGCCGGTCACGATCCAGTACATGCACAGCGCCGCGGCCAGCCGGACCGCGGTGTCCGCGTCGCCGGCCTCCACCGCGAACCGCAGCGCCGCGATCAGGTCCGCGTGCGCGCCGTCCAGCCGGGCCAGCCACGCCAGCTGCTCCGCGCGGCGCAGGTGCGGCTCGGCCTCCTCGGCCAGCGACAGGAAGTGCCGCGCGTGCGCGACCCGGGTCCGGTGGGCCTCGCCGGACACCGAGAGGCGCTCCGCCGCGTACGCCGCGATGGTGTCCAGCATCCGGTAGCGCGGCTCGGCCGCGTCCGCCGCGGACGCGATCTGCACCAATGAGCGGTCGACCAGGGAGAGCAGCACGTCGCCGGGCACGCCGGAGACCGCCTCCGCGTCGGCCGGGGTGAACGCGCCCGGGAACACGGCCAGCCGCTCCGCGAGCCGCGCCTCCTCCGCGTCCAGCAGGTCCCAGCTCCAGGCCACCACCGCGCGCAGCGTCCGGTGCCGGGGCAGCGCGGTCCGGCTGCCGCCGGTGAGCAGCGCGAACCGGTCGTCGAGCCGGCGCACCACCTCGTGGATCGGCAGCGCCCGCAGCCGCGCCGCGGCCAGCTCGATCGCCAGCGGCATCCCGTCGAGCCGGCGGCAGACCTCCACCACCGCGCCCACGGTGGCGTCGTCGACCGCGAAGTCCGGCCGGGCCGCGACCGCGCGGTCCCGGAACAGCCGCACCGCCGCCCAGCCGAGCGCGTCCGGCGCGCGCACCTCCGCCGCCGGAGGAAGATCCAGCGGGGGTACGGGACAGAGCACCTCCCCGGCGATCCCCAGGCGCTCCCGGCTGGTCGCGATGATCCGCAGTCGCGGGCAGCGGCCGAGCAGCTCGTCCGCGAGCCGGGCCGCGCCGGCGACCACGTGCTCGCAATTGTCCAGCACCAGCACCGCCTCGTGCGGCGCCAGCAGCTCCACCAGCCGGTCGATCGGCGACGACACGCCCGCCCCCGGCCGGCGCGTGCCGCCGAACGCGGTCACCCGCAGCCGTTGCAGCGCGCCGAGCGCGGCCTGCGCCACGTCGTCGTCCGAGGCCACCGGCGCCAGCTCGACCAGCCACACGCCGATGCCGGCGCTCCCGGCCGTACCCTCGAAGATCTCCTGGGCGACCGTGGTCGCCAGCCGCGTCTTGCCGGCGCCGCCCGGACCGACCAGCGTGACCAGCCGGCCCTCGGCGAGTTGCTTGGTGAGCAGCGCGCGCTCCGGTTCGCGGCCGACGAAGCTGTTCAGCGCGGCGCGCAGGTTGGTCCCCGCGGCCGGCGAGGCGGACGGCCGCGGCTGCCCGCGCAGCGCGGCCAGGTGCACCGCCTGCACCTCCGGCGACGGGTCCACGCCCAGCTCGGCGGCGAGCCGCTGGCGCAGCTGCGCGTAGGCGGCCAGCGCCTCGGCGACGCGACCGTCCGCGATCAGCGCGCGCATGCGCAGCGCCTGCACGCGCTCGCGCAGCGGGTGCGCGAGCGCCAGCTCGCCCAGCTCCGCGACGAGTTCCGCCGGCACGCCCGCGTCACCGGCCGCGGTGAGCTCCGCCTCGGCCCGGTCCTCCGCCGCCGTGAGCCGCAGCTCCTCCAGCCGGGCGGCGGCTCCCAGCGCGTACGGCGCGTCGGCCGCGTCGGCCAGTGCGGCGCCGCGCCACAGCCGCAGCGCGTCCCGCAGCGTGGCACCGGCCTCCTCGGCGCGTCCCGCGCGCAGCGCCCGCCGCCCGTCCGCCACCAGCCGCTCGAACTCGGCCGCGTCCACCGCGTCCGCCGGCAGCTCCAGCAGGTATCCGGCCGGCGTCGACCGCAGCACGCCCCCGTCCGGCAGCGCCCGCCGCAGTCGCGACACCAGCTGCTGCACCGCCCCCACCGGATCCGCCGGCGCCCCGTCCGCCCACAGCGCGTCCGCCAGCGCCGCCACCGGCACGGCCCGCCCCGGCTCCAGCGCCAGCCGGATCAGCAGCGCGCGCAGCCGTCCCCCGGCCACCTCGACGGCCACCCCGTCGGCGGCCACCTCCAGCGGCCCCAGAATTCCCACCCGCACCAGGCCACTGTCTCACCCCCACGCCTTCCCGCACTCCCCCACGGGGCGCAGCCCTCTCTCATCCCCGGGTGGTAGCTCGACCGCACGCCGTACGACGCGAGCGCCGCCGGCCCGGCGGAGACGCCGAACTCGCGGGAACGGTGGCCGGGTGCGGGATCGGACGAGGAACCGCCCTCGGACGAGCCGCCTGCCGCGAGCCGCCGCCGGGGCGGTCTCCGAGGTGCGGCGGCCTGCCGCTGGTGGACAGCGGCGGAGCCGCCGCCGGCCCGGGGAGAGGCGCGGCGGCGGCGGACCCGGTGGCAGGGGGTCAGGTGCGGCGGCGGTAGGCGCGGACCGCGAGGGGGGCGAAGACGACCAGGATGGCGAGGGACCAGGCGAGGGTCTTGAGGACCGGGGCGCCGGCGGGGGTGTCGCCGAGCATCAGGGCGCGGGCGGCCTCCATCGCGTGGGTGGCGGGGTTGATGGTGACCCAGGCCTGCAGCCAGCCGGGGAGCGTGTCGGTCGGGACCATCATGTTGGTGCCGAACGTCAGCGGGAACATCACCAGGAAGCCGAGGCCCTGCACCGCGCCGGGCGACCGGACCACCATGCCGATCAGCACGGACACCCAGCTCAGGCAGAAGCCGAACGTCATGGTGACCAGCGCGGCGGCGAGCAGCTGGAGCGGGTCGGTGCCGATCCGGAAGCCGATCGCGTAGCCGAACGCCAGCAGCACCAGGATCGCGACCACGAACCGGATCAGGTCGCCGAGCACGGAGCCGATCAGCGGCGCGGACCGGGCGATCGGCAGGCTGCGGAAGCGGTCGAAGACGCCCTTCTCGATGTCGGTGTTGAGGTTGGTGCCGGTCACCGTGGACGCGAACATGACGGTCTGCACCATGATCGCGGGCAGCAGGAACTGCAGGTAGTCGTGGGTGGAGCCGGCGATCGCGCCGCCCAGCAGGTAGACGAAGATGACGACGAACAGCACCGGCTGGAGCGTCACGTCCAGCAGTTGCTCCGGCGTGCGCAGCGTCTTGAGCAGGCTGCGCTTCGCCAACTGCAGGCTGTGCCGCACCAGGCCGAACGGCCGGGGCCGCGGGCGGACCGGGATCGCGTGGGCGTCGGTCAGCGCGGACGCCGTACCCGTGGAGGTGGTCATGCGGGTTGCTCCTCACGCGTGTCGTGGCGGCCGGTCAGGCTGAAGAAGACCTCGTCCAGGCTGGGCAGGCGCAGCGCCAGCTCCAGCACCGGGATGCCGGCCGCCGCGAGCTGCCGGACCACGTGGCCGAGCGCGGCGTCGCCGTCGACCGGCACGGTGAGCACGCCGCGGCTGGGCGACTCCGGCGCCACGCCGGCCACGCCGTGCAGAATGTCCGCGACCGCGGGCGCGTGCTCCGGGTCGAGCGGGCGGACCACCACGGTCTGGCCGCCGACGATGTGCTTGAGCTGCGCGGGCGTGCCGTGCGCGATGACCCTGCCGTGGTTGATCACGGAGATCTCGTCCGCGAGAGCGTCCGCCTCCTCCAGGTACTGCGTGGTGAGCAGCACGGTCACGCCGTCGGTGACCAGGTTGCGGACCATGGCCCAGACGTCGTCGCGCTTGGCCGGGTCGAGACCGGTGGTCGGCTCGTCCAGGTAGATCACGTCCGGCCGGCCGACCAGGCTCGCGGCCAGGTCGAGGCGGCGTCGCATGCCGCCGGAGTAGGTCTTGACCGGGCGCCCGCCGGCCTCGGTCAGGTCGAACTGCGCCAGCAGTTCGACCGCGCGGGCCCGGCCCTCGGCGCCGCGGTAGTCCAGCAGCGCGGCGATCAGCCGCAGGTTCTGCATGCCGGTCAGGTCCTCGTCGACGGACGCGTACTGCCCGGTGAGGCCGATCAGGCGGCGCACCTTGACCGCGTCCTTGACCACGTCGTAGCCGCCGACCGTGGCGCGCCCGCCGTCCGGGCGCAGCAGCGTGGCCAGGATTCGGACCGCCGTGGTCTTGCCGGCGCCGTTCGGCCCGAGCACGCCGAGCACGGTGCCCGGCCTGCCGATCAGGTCCACGCCGTCCAGCGCGGTCGTCTTTCCGTAGCGTTTCACCAGGCCCTCGGCCTGGAATGCGGCGGTCATGGTCACCCCTCGGGTCATCGTCGCGGTGTTGCGATCCCAAGACTGCGGGGCGGCGCTGACAGCACGGGCACAGATCACTGACACGGCCCGGGCGGCTCATGTCAGGCCGGCGACCACGTCCAGCGCGAACGGGCGGATGACCTCGGTGACGGTGCGGTCCAGGATGCCGGGCAGCGTCCGGGCCGTGACCCGGTTCTCCTCCGGGATGTCCGACTCGGCGGCGAACGACGGCTGGTAGGTGAGGTCGATTCGCGCGTTGCCGTCCCGGATCACGCAGTCGTAGAGCACGTTCACGGTGTCCAGGTCCGCGACGCCGACGCACAGCGACTCGTCGCCGGCGCCGGCGATCACGGTTTCCGCGCTCAGCACCCGCGCCTGCCGGATCAGGCTCGACCGGTTCGCGAAGCCCTCGCGCGCCTTGTCGATGCCGCTCGACCGCCAGTCGCGGTACCGGTAGGTCACGGCGATGTCCAGCGTGCCGCGATCGGCGAACTCGATCGCGCAGGTGTTCTCCGGGTCGCCGAGGCCGCCCAGGCCCTTGCCGTCGAGCGGCGTCCCGGCGCCGATCAGCTCCCGGGTCTGCGCGCCGGTCAGCGTGGCGCACACCCGCGGCGGCGTGCGGTGCGGCCCGTCGGGGAAGGTCAGGTAGCGGATGCCGAGGAACGCGGCCGGCAGCACCACGGCCACGGACAGGACCGCGGACAGCACGATCAGCGCGATCGCGGCCGGGTTCCGCCGTCGTGGCGCGGGCGCCGGTGGCTGCCCGCCCACGAACACGAACGGCGGCGACTGCTGGGGCTGGTACGGATGCACGCACGCACCCTAGTCAGCCGCCGCCGGGCGCGCGCGTCAGCTCTGCGTGGGGAAGCCCAGGTTGAGCCCGCCGTGCGACGGGTCCAGCCAGCGGCTGGTGACGACCTTGCCGCGGGTGAAGAAGTGCACGCCCTCCAGCCCGTGCGCGTGGGTGTCGCCGAACAGCGAGGCCTTCCAGCCGCCGAACGAGTAGTAGGCCATCGGCACCGGGATCGGCACGTTCACGCCCACCATGCCGACCTCCACCTCGTGCTGGAAGCGCCGGGCCGCGCCGCCGTCGTTGGTGAAGATCGCGGTGCCGTTGCCGTACGGCGAGTCGTTGACCAGGGTGAGCGCCTCGTCGTACGAGCCCGTGCGGACCACGGAGAGCACCGGGCCGAAGATCTCGTCCCGGTAGATCGACATGTCCGGCGTGACGTGGTCGAACAGCGTGGGCCCGAGCCAGAACCCGCCGGGCTCGCCGTCCACGGCCGGGTCGCGGCCGTCCACCACCGCGGTCGCGCCGGCCTCGACCCCGGCGGCGACGTAGGACGCGACCCGGTCCCGGTGCGCGCCGGTGACCAGCGGGCCCATGTCGCAGCCGCGCCGGCCGTCGCCGGTCCGGATGCCGGACATCCGGAAAGCGATCTTGGCGACCAACTCGTCCGCGATCGGCTCCACGGCCACCACCACGGAGATCGCCATGCAGCGCTCGCCGGCCGAGCCGAACCCGGCGTTGACCGCGGCGTCCGCGGCCAGGTCCAGGTCGGCGTCGGGGAGCACGACCATGTGGTTCTTCGCGCCGCCGAGCGCCTGCACGCGCTTGCCGGCCGCGGTGCCGCGCTGGTAGACGTACCGGGCGACCGGGGTGGAGCCGACGAACGAGACCGCCTTGACCGCGGGGTGGTCGAGCAGCGCGTCGACCGCCTCCTTGTCGCCGTGCACCACGTTGAGCACGCCCTCGGGGAGCCCGGCCTCGGCGAACCACTCGGCCAGCAGCACGGCCGCGCCCGGGTCCTTCTCCGACGGCTTGAGCACGACCGCGTTGCCGGCCGCGATCGCGATCGGCACGAACCACAGCGGGACCATCGCCGGGAAGTTGAACGGGGAGATGACCGCGACCACGCCGAGCGGCTGGCGGATCGCGTACGAGTCGACGCCGGTGGACACGTTCTCGCTGAAGCCGGCCCGGACCAGGGTGGGGATGCCGCACGCGTACTCGACCACCTCGAGGCCGCGCTGCACCTCGCCGGCCGCGTCGGACAGCACCTTGCCGTGCTGCGCGGTGACCACGGCGGCCAGTTCGTCCCGGCGCGCGTTCATGATCTCCCGGAACGCGAAGAGCACGGCGGACCGCTTCGCCAGGGACGCGTCCCGCCAGCTGCGGGCCGCGTCCGAGGCGACCCGCACGGCCGCGTCCACGTCGTCCGCGGACGCGAACACCACCGTGTCGGCGACCGTGCCGGTGGCCGGGTCGAAGACGTCACCGGTCCGGGTGGAGGTGCCGGGCCAGGGCTTTCCGCCCACGAAGTGCGCGATCACTAGAGGGTCACCGCCTCTGCGTCTGCCGTCGCGATCGCGTTCACCAGGATCTGGAGGCCCTCGCGCGCCTCGTCCTCGGTGAGCGTGAGCGGCGGTCCCATCCGGAGCACGTTGTTGTAGAGGCCGCCCTTGCCGACCAGCAGCCCGTTGCGCCGGCACTCGTCGAAGACGCGCACGGTCGAGGCCGCGTCCGGCTCGGTGGTGCCCGGGTGCACGAACTCCAGCCCGATCATCAGGCCGCGCCCGCGTACCTCCGCGAGGATTCTGTAGTCGGGTTGGGCGGCCCTCAGGCCGTCGAGCAGGATCGCGCCGGTACGGGCCGCGTTCGCCTGCAGGTCGTGGTCGAGCACGTAGTCGAGCACCGCGTTGCCGGCGGCCGTGGAGATCGGGTTGCCGCCGAACGTGGAGAAGCTGATCGCCGGCACCGCGTCGATCACCTCGGCCCGTCCGACCACGCCGGCCAGTGCGAACCCGTTGCCGATGCCCTTGGCGAAGGTCAGCAGGTCCGGCGTCACGCCGTGCGCCTGGTAGCCCCAGAAGTGCTCGCCGGTGCGGCCCCAGCCGGTCTGCACCTCGTCCGAGATCAGCAGGATGCCGTGCGCGTCCAGCACCTTCTTCAGCGCGCCGAGCGTGCCGTCCGGCGCGTGGACGAAGCCGCCGACGCCCTGGATCGGCTCCGCGATCAGCGCGGCGACGTCACCGGCGGTCTGCGTGGCCAGCACCTCGCGCAGGTCTTCGACCGCCGCGTCGATGTGATCGGAGTCGGACAGCGAGGCCAGCAGGCCGCGCACCCGGTCGCCCGAGTGCAGCCAGGAGACGGAGAACGGGTTGAGCGAGCTGGCCGACCAGCTGCGGTGCCCGGTGACGCCCATGGTGGCGAGCGTGCGGCCGTGGTAGCTGTTGCGGATCGCCAGGATCTGGTTGGAGCGGCGCAGGTTCGCGGCCATCAGCAGCGCGGCCTCGTTGGCCTCGGAGCCGGAGTTGGTGAAGAAGACGCGCGCGTCCGGGATGCCGGAGACCCGCGCGATCTTCTCGGCCAGCTCGACCTGCCGGCGGATCAGGTACAGCGTGGAGGTGTGCACGACGCCGGTGGCCAGCTGGCGCTCCACCGCCTCGCGGATCTCCGGCACGTCGTACCCGATCATGTTGGTCAGCACGCCGCCGAAGAAGTCCAGGTAGCTGCGCCCGTGCTGATCGACCACCCGCCGGCCGGACCCCGAGACGATCTCGATCGGGTCGTCCGGGTAGTAGATCGGCATCCACGACGGCAGCACCGCGCGATGGCGCGCCAGCAGGTCATCGCTCATACCCCTGCACGCTTCCATCCGAGCCCGGGCAGGGCAACTGACACGCTGTCGCCCCGTGCTCGCCCGGTCCTGACACGTTGCCGGCCGCGTTTCGCCGGATCGAGAACCGGGAATCCCGCTCGCATGGCGGACGATACGGTGCGGGCCCGTTACTCCCAGGGCGCGAAGTTCGGATTGATGCTGCTGTTCCTGCTGGCGTTGAGCGTGGCGCAGCCGTTCATCTTCTGGCAGTTCGAGCTGCCACTCTGGCAGCGCCTGCTGCTGCCGGTGGTGACGGTCACGCTGAGCTGGTGGTGGGCGCTGTTCCGGATGGTGTACCGGATGACGCTCACCGGCTCCGAGCTTCGACTGCGCGCGGCGCTGTGGTCGTGGCGCATCCCGCTCGCCGAGGTGGACCGGGTCGGCGGCGCCGGCGGGCAGAACCTGGTCACTGTGCGCCGCCGGGACGGCAAGAGCTGGAGCGCGCTCAGCGGCAGCGGGATCGTGGAGTTCGCGGAGCGGGTCGCGGAGGCCGCACCGGGTGCGCGCGGCGCGGACGCGCTGGTCCGCACGGAGGACCGGATGACGCGCTTCTTCGAGAAGAGCTGACTATCATAATCGGACTTTCGGGCGTTTCCCCCCGTCATCCGCCGGGCACAGGAGGCGTTCCCCAGGTCGGAGGGCTACCGTTACGCCATGTCAGAAGTGGTGTACCCGCCAGTCATCGCAGCGTCGAAGCTGATGTTCAAGGTTCTGGACCTCAAGATCCGGGTCGAGGGCGCGGAGAACGTGCCCCGCACGGGTGGCGCGGTACTGGCCAGCAACCACATCGGCTACCTCGACTTCATCTTCGCCGGCTTCGGCGCACATCCGGCCAAGCGCATGGTCCGTTTCATGGCCAAGCAGGAGGTCTTCAAGCACCGGATCTCCGGCCCGCTGATGCGCGGCATGAAGCACATCCCGGTCGACCGGGAGTCCGGCGTCCAATCGTTCCGGGACGCGCTGACCGCGCTGAAGAGCGGCGAGGTGGTCGGCATCTTCCCGGAGGCGACGATCAGCCGCTCGTTCACGGTCAAGGACGTCAAGTCCGGCGCCACCCGGCTGGCCATGTCCGCGGGCGTGCCGCTGATCCCGCTCGCGCTCTGGGGCACGCACCGGCTCTGGACCAAGGGCCGGCCGCGCACCCTCACCCGGCGGCACACGCCGATCACCATCCTGGTCGGCGAGCCGATGCAGGTGAACCGCAAGGACGACGTGAACGCCGCCACCGCGGAGCTGCGCCGCCGGATGTCCGCGCTGGTCGAGAAGGCGCAGCGGGAGTACCCGGACAAGCCGAAGGACGACGAGGACCGCTGGTGGCTGCCGGCCTACCTGGGTGGCACGGCGCCGCAGCCGGCCGCCGCACCGGCCGCCTGATCATCCGGCTCCCGGCGGCGCCTCGACGGCCATAATTGCCTGGTTACCGACGGGTCGGGCGAAGTCAGTTTCCGGCCGGCGGGGTGGTCTCAAAGCTGCGAACCTACGGTACCGTAACCGTAGGTTCGCCTCGCCCAAGCCGGGCCTGCCCCCCGTACCCCTGGAGGTCTCGTGACCGTCGACCAAGAAACCACGCGGGCGCTCCTGCTCGAGCTCGAGCCCGTGGTGGAGACCAACCTGAACCGGCACATCGGCCTGGCCAAGGAGTGGTTCCCGCACGAGTACGTCCCGTGGTCCGACGGCACGAACTTCGACGGCCCGCTCGGCGGCACCGCCTGGGCGCCGGAGCAGTCCAAGCTCTCCGAGGTCGCCCGCACCTCGCTGATCGTCAACCTGCTCACCGAGGACAACCTGCCCAGCTACCACCACGAGATCGCGGTCATGTTCGGCCGGGACGGCGCCTGGGGCGACTGGGTGCACCGGTGGACCGCCGAGGAGGGCCGGCACGGCATCGCGATCCGCGACTACCTGCTGACCACGCGCGCGGTCGACCCGGTGGAGCTGGAGCGGCTGCGGATGACGCACATGTCCGCCGGCTTCCAGAACGACCACGACCAGAGCATCCTGCACTCCATCGCGTACGTGTCGTTCCAGGAGCTGGCCACCCGCGTCTCGCACCGCAACACCGGCAAGTTCTCCGGCGACCCGGTCTGCGACGCCATGCTCGCCCGGATCGCCACGGACGAGAACCTGCACATGGTCTTCTACCGCAACCTGCTGGAGGCCTCGCTCCAGGTCTCCCCGGACCTGGCGATGCGCGCCATCTCGGACGTGGTCCGCTCGTTCCAGATGCCCGGCCACGGCATCGAGAACTTCTCCCGCAAGTCGGTCCAGATCGCCATGGCCGGCATCTACGACCTGCGCATCCACCACGACGAGGTGCTCATGCCGGTGCTGCGCAAGCTGCGCGTGCTGGAGACGCCGGGCCTCACCGGCGACGGCGCCAAGGCCCGCGACGAGCTCGGCGAGTTCCTCGACAACCTGGACGCGCAGGCGACCCGGTTCACCGAGCGCCGCGAGGCCAACCGCGCCCGCCAGGCCGCCCGCAACGGCTGACGCCCCGCGCGCCGGGTGGCGGGCGGAGCTACCATTGCGCGCGGCCGGGGGACGGCCTGGCTGGCGGGCACGGTGAGGGGCTGGAATCGGTGGCGTTGAGCGCGGACGAGATCCTGCGGCGGGACCTCTTCACGGCGGAGGGCTACGACCTCGACGTGGAGACCGGGACGGTCGCGTTGCGGTACGCGCTGACCGGGCCGGGGGTCGCGCCGCTGCGGTTCACCGAGACGGTCACGCTCCCGGTGCCGGAGACCGCGCCGGACGAGGACGCGGTCGCGCGCACCCACCGCGTGCTGGAGCTGCTGCTGATCGCGGCCGGCGTCTCCTACTACAAGGTGGCGGCGCCGCCCGCGATCGCGCTCCCGCACCGGCTCGGGCCGGCCGCGCGGGCGCTGGCCACCGCGATCTACACCAAGGGCATGGGCGAGTTCGCCTACCGCAACGCGCTGCCGCACGTGCTGACCGTGGAGATCCGCACGCCGGAGGGCGCGCCGGACGCCGTACCGGTGCACGCCCTCGATCTGGAGAACCGGCCGCTGTCCGCGGTCGGCGGCGGCAAGGACTCGATCGTCACGCTGGAGGCGCTGCGCGCGGCGGGCCGCGATCCGGTGCCGTTCTCGGTCAACCCGAACGGTGTGATCGAGGCGGTGAACCGGGCCTCCGGGCTGACCGCGCTCGCGGCGCGCCGGCGGATCGACCCGCTGCTGTTCGAGGTCAACAAGGCGGGCGCGCGCAACGGCCACGTGCCGGTCACGGCCGTGAACTCGCTGATCGCGGTGGCCTCCGCCGCGTTCAACGGCCTCGGCCCGGTGGTGATGTCCAACGAGCGGTCCGCCTCCGACCCGAACCTGGTCTGGCACGGCGTGGAGATCAACCACCAGTGGTCCAAGGGCGTGGAGGCCGAGGGGCTGCTCCGGGACGCGCTGGCCGAGCACGCGGGCCTGACCGACGCGTACTTCTCGCTGCTGCGCCGCCTCTCCGAGCTGCACATCGCCCGGCTGTACGCGGAGACCGACCGCTACGACGACGTGGTGACCAGCTGCAACCGCGCGTTCCTGCTGCACAACGCGACCACGCGCTGGTGCGGCGACTGCCCGAAGTGCCGCTTCGTGTTCCTGGCCATGGCGCCGTCGATGAACCGGGACCGGCTGCGCCGCATCTTCGGTACGGACCTGCTGGCCGACCAGGCGCAGATCCCGGGCTTTCTCGAGCTGCTCGGCGTGGACGCGCACAAGCCGTGGGAGTGCGTCGGCGAGGTGGAGGAGTGCGTGGTTGCGCTCGACCTGCTTCGCCGCGACCCGGAGTGGCAGGACGAGCCGGTGGTGAAGGCGCTGGCCGACGCGGTACCGGACAGCGCGTGGGAGACCGCGTCGCACTCGGACGTGTTCACGCCGGGCGGCGCCTCGTTCGTGCCGGGCAGCTACCCCCGGGTCGGCGAGTAGAGCCGGTCGAACGCGCCGGTCAGCGCGGGCGGGCCGTCCACGTAGACGTCCCAGTCCGTCCAGTCCGCGGCGCCGGCGACCACGTGCGCCAGGCTGCCGCCGAGGAACCGGCCCTGCGGCCCGGCCGCCACCACCACCTGCACCTGCGCGTCCAGGCACTCGGCCGCGACCGCGCGCAGCGGCTCCAGGCCGTAGATCTCCGCGACCGTGCGCACGCCCAGGTAGAGGCGCACGGCCCGGTGCTGCCGCCGCCAGGCCACCTCGGTCATCAGCGCCTTCATGGTGGCGAGGCCGGTGCCCTCCGCGATCAGCAGCAGGTCGCGGCCGGACTCACGGTCGAACGGCAGGTGGTCGACGGCCGGGTGCAGCCGGACCCGCTCCCCCGGCTCGGCCTCGCGCAGCAGCGCGGTGCCGGCGTAGTCGGTGGGGTGCGCCTCCACGTGCACCTCGATGGTGTGGTCCGGCGTGGCCGGGTTGCCGATCGGGTACGCGCCGGTGGCGCCGTCCGCCTCCAGCACCGCGCGCTGCCCGGCGCGGTGCGGGTACGGCAGGTAGGTGCGGATCCACAGGATGGACAGGTCGTCGCGCCAGTCCTGGCGGGCCACCACCGTGCCGAGCCAGGTCAGCGGCGCGTACCCGGCGTCCTCCTCGCCCTGCTGGAGCCACTGCGCGGCGAGCTTCCACGTCGACCGCCAGGCCACGTCGTGCTCGGGCCGCCAGGCGCCGGCCATGCTGGCGCGCAGCGCGTCCAGCATCGCCATGCCGAACGCGTCTATGTGCGCGCGCTGCACGCCGAACTCGCGCAGCACCGGGCCGAGCTGCCCGCAGCCGGCGGCCAGCACCTGCGGGTTGTCCAGGTTGTCGACCAGCCAGCCGAGCGCGTCGCGCAGTTGCCGCCGGTGCACCTCGCCGCTGGGCGGGAAGAGCGGGCGCAGCTCCGGGCGCGCGGTGAACAGGTGGTCGTCCAGCCGGTGCACGGCCTCGTCGACGGAACCGACCAGTTGCAGTGACTCGCGCAGCCGGGTCTGCAGCGCGTGCAGCGCGGACTCCTCGCCGGGCCGGAAGCCGTCGACCGGCGCGCCGGGGCCGGCCGCGGGGCGGTGCGGGCTGACCCGGATCGGCACCACCGCCTCCCAGGCGGCGTGGGGCAGGGACGGAGATCCGGGGGTACGGGGTGCGGTGCTCGCGGGGTAGGGGCAGGCGGGGGCCACGACGGGCGGGCCGGGGACGGTGGCGCCGGGGACCACGGGCGGCGTGGTGATCGGGACCGGCGGGGTGGTGGGGCCGGGAGTCGCGGGCGGGGCGGGGACCGGTGGTGGGCCGGGGATCGTGCCGTGGCCGGGGATAGCGGGCCGGGCGTGGCCGGGTGGATGCGGATGGGCGGGCTGTCCCGGGTGACCCGGAACCGGCTGGACCGGTTGACCCGGCTGGCCGGGCTGAGCCGGCTGGCCGGGCTGACCCGGCTGGCCGGGCTGAGCCGGCTGGCCGGGCTGACCCGGCTGGCCGGGCTGACCCGGCTGGCCGGCGCCCGGCCCGGGCGCCGGTGCGAACGGCACGGTGGCACCGGACGGGAGGCCGCCGGGCGTGGCCGGGGCCGTGGGTGCGCCCGCGCCGTACCGGCCCTGGGGTGCCGCGTTGCGCGGTGCCGCGGTGCCGCGCGGGAGGCCGAGCGCGCTCTGCTGCGTACCCGCCTGCTGGGTCGCGGTGTGCTGTGCCGCCTGCTGGGCCGCGCCGCCGCCGATCGGCGCCCAGGCCTGCGCGGCCGGCTGCGGCGCGCTCTGCCCGGCCGGTGGTGGCGCCGGGACGTTACCGTGTGCGTGCGGCAACTGCTCGACGACCTTGCCGACGCGCAGCGCGTGCAGCAGCGCCTGGAGGTCCCGGTGCCCCGCACCGCCAACGTGGGTCACCCTGTGCATTCTCCCGAACCCGAGCCGACTTCGGGTGTGATCTAGCCCGTTAGCACCCGGTTTGCACCGCTTACCCGGGGACAACGAGTCGGCCGAGTGTCGGTTACCTCCATGTAGTGTTGTCAGGTTCCGACAATTTGGGACCGTGTCCAGTGGCGGGTCCAACGGTTCCATACCGCCCGGTAACGACGAAGCTTGTTGACGGGGCCGATCGAGGGCCCCGCACCGTTGTGTACGCACTTTGGGAGGCTCGGTCGGTGTTCAACCGCATCGCCATCGTCAACCGCGGAGAGGCCGCCATGCGGCTCATCCACGCCGTCCGCGAACTGAACGCCGAGACGGGAACATCGCCGATCGAGACCGTCGCGCTCTACACCGACGGTGAGCGCGGTGCCACGTTCGTCCGCGAGGCCGACCGTGCGTACTGCCTCGGGCCCGCCTCCGCCCGGCCGTACCTGGACCACGCGGTGCTGGAGCGCGCGCTGGTCGCCACCGGCGCGGACGCGGCCTGGGTGGGCTGGGGCTTCGTGGCCGAGGACCCGGCGTTCGCGGAGCTGTGCGAGAAGATCGGCGTCACGTTCATCGGCCCGAGCGCGGACGCGATGCGCAAGCTCGGCGACAAGATCGGCGCGAAGCTGATCGCCGAGGAGGTCGGCGTCCCGGTCGCGCCGTGGAGCCGCGGCGAGGTGGCCAGCCTGGAGGCGGCCAAGGAGGCGGCGGCGGGCATCGGCTACCCGCTGATGCTGAAGGCGACCGCGGGCGGCGGCGGGCGCGGCATCCGCGTGGTCCGCAGCGACGAGGAGCTGACCGAGGCGTACGAGCGGACCAGCCTGGAGGCCGAGCGCGCGTTCGGCAGCGGCGTGGTGTTCCTGGAGCGCCTGGTCACCGGCGCGCGGCACATCGAGGTCCAGGTGATCGCGGACGGCCAGGGCAGCGCCTGGGCGCTCGGCGTGCGCGACTGCTCGGTGCAGCGCCGCAACCAGAAGGTGATCGAGGAGTCCTCCTCCGTGGTGCTCACCCGCGAGCAGGCGCGCGAGGTGAAGGCGTCGGCCGAGCGGCTGGCGCTGGCCGTGGACTACAAGGGCGCGGGCACGGTCGAGTTCCTGTACCACCCGGGCGAGAAGCTGTTCGCGTTCCTGGAGGTGAACACGCGGCTCCAGGTGGAGCACCCGATCACCGAGGAGACCACGGACTTCGACCTGGTCAAGGCGCAGATCCACGTGGCCTCGGGCGGGCGGCTGGGTGAGCTGATCCCGGCGGAGAAGGGACACGCGGTCGAGGCGCGGCTCAACGCGGAGGACCCGGACCGGGACTTCGCGCCGTCGCCGGGCCGGATCGTGCGGCTGGAGCTGCCGAGCGGGCCGGGCATCCGGGTGGACACCGGCGTCAGCGAGGGCGACGTCATCCCGGCCGACTTCGACTCCATGATCGCGAAGATCATCGCGTACGGGCGTACCCGGGACGAGGCCCTGGGCCGGCTGCGGCGGGCCGTCGCGGAGACCATGGTGATCATCGAGGGTGGCGCCACCAACAAGAGCTTCATCCTGGACCTGCTGGACGCGCCCGAGGTGATCGACGGCAGCGCGGACACCGGCTGGATCGACCGGGTGCGCGCGGAGGGCCGGCTGGTCTCCACCAAGCACTCCGGCATCGCGCTGGCCGCGGCCGCGATCGAGGCGTACGAGGACGAGGCGCAGGTGGAGCGCCAGCGGCTGCTCTCCACCGCGCACGGCGGGCGCCCGCAGGTGCAGCACAAGAGCGGCCGGCCGATCGACCTCAAGCTGCGCGGCGCGACGTACCGGGTGACCGTGGCCCAGACCGGGCCGCGCTGGTTCCGGGTCGGCATCGGCGACGCCGCCACCATCGACGTGGAGCTGGACCGCTACGACGAGCACACCGGCCGGATACTGGTCAACGGACGGCGCTTCCGCCTGGTCACCGACACGCACGGCCCGATCCACCTGGTCGAGGTGGAGGGCGTCACGCACCGGGTCAGCCGCGACGAGGGCGGCGTGCTGCGCTCCCCCGCGCCCGCGCTGGTGGTCGCCACGCCGCTCGCGGTCGGCGACGAGGTCGAGGCCGGCGCGCCGGTGCTGGTCCTGGAGAGCATGAAGATGGAGACCGTGCTGCGCGCGCCGTTCGCGGCCAAGCTGCGCGAGTGCCTGGTCTCGGTGGGAAGTCAGGTGGAGACCGGCGCGCCGCTGCTGCGCCTGGAGCCGGTCGGTGACGGCACCGCGCAGGACGCCGCGGAGACCGCCTCGGTCGACCTGGACCTGCCGGCGGAGGTGGACGGGCTGACCGCCGAGGAGCGGGTGGCGCACGGCATCGCCGACCTGCGCAGCCTGCTGCTCGGCTACGACGTGGACCCGCGCGACGAGCGCCGGGCGCTGGCCGCCTACCTGGCCGCGCGCGACGAACTGAGCCACCGGCCGCTGGAGGAGGAGGCCGGGCTGCTCCAGGTCTTCGCCGACCTGTCCGAGCTCAGCCGCAACCGGCCGGCCGGCGAGGAGGCGTCGGCGGACACCCGCGTGCACAGCTCGCGGGAGTACTTCCACGCGTACCTGCAGTCGCTGGACGTGGACCGGGCCGGGCTGTCCGACACGTTCCGCGGCCGGCTCGCCCGGGTGCTCGCGCACTACGGCGTCACCGACTTCGAGCGCACGCCGGAGCTGGAGGAGGCGGTCTTCCGGATCTTCCTGGCCCAGCAGCGCGCGTCCGCGGACGTCACCGTGATCGTCACGTTCCTGCGGCGCTGGCTGACCGAGCCGCTGCCCGGCGACGGGCTGCGCGAGCTGGTCAGTGGCGCGCTGGAGCACCTGATCGCGGCCACCCAGCTGCGCTTCCCGGTGGTCGGCGACCTGGCCCGCTCGATCGTGTTCCGCTGGGCCGCGCAGCCGATGCTGCGCCGCAAGCGCGCCGAGGTGTACGCGCAGGTCCGCAACCACCTGCGGGTCCTGGACCAGAACCCGGACGCGCCGGACCGCGGCGAGCGGATCGCGTCGATGGTGTCCTCGTCCGAGCCGCTGGTCCGGATTCTCGGGCAGCGCATCGGGCGGCCCGGCGTGGATCACGGCCCGATGCTGGAGGTGCTCAGCCGCCGGTACTACGGCAACCGGGGGGCTTCGGACGTCCGTACCGTCGAGGTCTCCGGGTTCTGCTTCTTCACCGCCGCCTATGAGCGGGACGACGCGCGGTTCCGCCTGGTGGCGACCGCGTCGGACTTCGGCTCGCTGCCGTCCGTGCTCGCCGCCGCGTCCGGGCTGGTGTCGGCGGACTCGGTCGCCGACGTCTACCTGACCTGGGCCGGGCAGCCGTCGCCGGACGAGATGGCGGACGCACTCGGCGCGGTGCTGGCCGAGTCCGGGCTGCTGGAGTCCGTGCAGCGGGTGACGTTCTCGGTGGCCGGGATCAGCGGTGGCGCGATGCACCACCACTTCACGTTCCGGGCGCCGATCGGCGAGGACCGGGTGATCCGCGGACTGCACCCGCTGATCGCGGAGCGGTTGCAGGTGCCGCGCTGGCGGAACTTCGACCTGACCCGGCTGCCCACCGCGGACGAGGACGTCTACCTGTTCCGCTGCGTGGCGCCGGAGAACCCGGCCGACGAGCGGCTGGCCGCGATGGCGCAGGTCCGCGACCTGACGCCGCTGCGCGACGGCGACGGCCGGATCGTGGCGCTGCCCGCGGTCGAGGGCGCGCTCGACGCCTGCCTGGACGCGATCCGCAAGGTGCAGGCGCAGCGCCCGGTCAAGAAGCGGTTCGACACCAACCGGATCACGCTGTACGTGTGGCCGCAGGTCGAGCTGAGCATGGAGGAGCTGAACGCGGTCGCCCAGCGGGTGCTGCCGGTCACCGCCGGCGCGGGCCTGGAGCAGGTCGAGTTCATCGGGCGGCAGCGCGACGCGGCCACCGGCGAGCCGGTCGAGATCGCGGTGCGGCTGGGCTTCGAGGCCGGCATGACGGTGTCGTTCACCACGCCGTCCACCGACCCGATCGAGCCGCTGGACGACTACCGCTCCAAGGTGATCTCGGCGCGGCGGCGCGGGACGACGTACCCGTACGAGCTGACCGCGCTACTCGGTTCCTTCGAGGAATATGACCTGGTCGGCTCCGTCCTCGAGCCGGTCGACCGGCCGCGCGGGCACAACACCGCCGGCATCGTGACCGGAGTGGTGACCACGCCCACCGAGCGGTACCCGGAGGGCGTCAAGCGCGTCGTGCTGCTCGGCGACCCGACCAAGGCGCTCGGCGCGCTGGCCGAGGCGGAGTGCGCGCGGGTGATCGCGGCGCTCGACCTGGCCACCTCGCTCGGGGTGCCGGTCGAGTGGTACGCGCTGTCCGCGGGCGCCCGGATCTCGATGACGTCCGGCACGGAGAACATGGACTGGGTGGCGGCCGCGCTCAAGCGGATCGTGGAGTTCACCCAGGCCGGCGGCGAGATCAACATCGTGGTCGCGGGCATCACGGTCGGCGCGCAGCCGTACTGGAACGCCGAGGCCACCATGCTCATGCAAACCCGCGGAATCCTGATCATGACGCCGGACTCGGCCATGGTGCTGACCGGCAAGCAGTCGCTGGACTTCTCCGGCGGCGTGTCGGCCGAGGACAACTTCGGCATCGGCGGCTACGACCGGGTGATGGGGCCGAACGGGCAGGCGCAGTACTGGGCGCCGGACCTGACGGCGGCGCGAGACCTGCTGATGACGTACTACGACCACTCGTACGTGCTGCCGGGCGAGTCCGGGCCACGGCGGGCGACCACGTCGGACCCGTTCGACCGGGACGTCTCGGACTAC
Organism: Catenuloplanes atrovinosus; assembly: GCF_031458235.1. Lineage (NCBI taxonomy): Bacteria > Bacillati > Actinomycetota > Actinomycetes > Micromonosporales > Micromonosporaceae > Catenuloplanes > Catenuloplanes atrovinosus. The sequence goes on from NZ_JAVDYB010000001.1 coordinate 5,276,287, forward strand.
CCGCACTCGGTGCCGGACAGCGACTTCACCACGGTCGGGGAGATCTTCTCGGCGGAGAAGAACCCGGACCGGAAGAAGCCGTTCGACATCCGTACGGTGATGCGCGCGGTCTCCGACTCCGACCACGTGGTGCTGGAGCGGTGGGCCGGCATGGCCGACGCGGAGACCGCGGTGGTCCAGGACGTGCACCTGGGCGGCATCCCGGTCACGCTGCTCGGCATCGAGTCCCGCTCGGTGCCCCGCCGGGGCTTCCCGCCCACCGACGGCCCCGACACGTACACGGCCGGCACGCTCTTCCCACGCTCCGCGGCGAAGGCCGCCCGGGCGATCAACGCGGCCAGCGGCAACCGCCCGCTGGTGGTGCTCGCGAACCTGTCCGGCTTCGACGGCTCCCCCGAGTCGATGCGCCGCCTCCAACTGGAGTACGGCGCGGAGATCGGCCGCGCGATCGTCAACTTCGACGGCCCGATCGTGTTCTGCGTGATCTCCCGCTATCACGGCGGCGCGTTCGTGGTCTTCTCCAAGGCGCTCAACCCACGGATGACCGTGCTCGCCGTCGAGGGCTCGTTCGCCTCCGTGCTGGGCGGCGCCCCGGCCGCGGCCGTGGTCTTCTCCGGCGAGGTCAACGCGCGCACCGCGAAGGACGCGCGGGTGACCTCGCTGGAGACCCGGATCGCCGCCGCCTCCGGCACGGAACGGGCCGCGCTGGTCGCCGAGCTGGCCGAGACCCGATCATCGGTACGCGCGGAGAAGCTGGGCGAGGTCGCCGCCGAGTTCGACGGCATCCACAGCATCAAGCGCGCCGTCGAGGTCGGCTCCGTCGACGCGATCATCAAGGCCGCCGAGCTGCGCCCCCAGCTCATCGCCGCGATCGAGCGCGGCCTGAACAGCTAGCCGCGTAGTCCGTCAGGGGCCGGTCTCTCGCTGGAGAGACCGGCCCCGCGTCATTCATGCCGTACGCGGTGGGCTGCCGGGCGTCGTCGACGGTCACGGGAGCCGTCAACGCGCCACCGGCCGGGCTCTGCCACCGGAAAGCAGAAGGCCGGGGTGGACCGGTCTAGAAGGCGGTGATTGTTGCCAGTGTGATTCCGTGTGCGCAGATGGCGATGTGGAGGCCGGTCCATAGTGTGTGGAGGCGGAGGCGGTGCAGGAGGGGGAATGCGTTGTAGTGGTCGGTGCGGCTTTGGTTGAGGTTGGCGTCTTCGTCGAGGGTTCCCATGTCCTTGAGGGTGGTGGTGAGGGCGCGTGCTTGGCTGAGGTGGTAGGTGGCGCGTTCGTGGTATTTGGCGGAGATGACGGCGCCGTAGAGGCCGAGAATGGCGATGAGGGCGCCGAGCGCGGCGGTGGGTGGGGTGAATTTCTGCTGGACGATCAGGCCGGTGAGTGCGGCGACGATGACGAGGATGAAGTTGGTCATGGTGGCGCGCTGGTTTTCGCATTGACGTAGTTGCTGGCGGTGTTCGTTCCAGTAGGCCAGAACGGCGTCGGCGGAACTACTCACTGTCTGCTCCCCGGGGTGGCTCCGGTGGCTGCGTCGCTTGATGGCGGTGATCGTCGAGCCGGGTGAGGTTGGCGCGGATGGTGGTGGTCTGTGGGTGGTCGGGGCCGAGGGCGGCCAGGCTGATGGTCAGGGCCTGCTCGTATTGGGTGCGGGCCTCGTCCAGCCGGCCCAGCGCCTGCAACACACTGCCGAAGTTGTTGCGCCAGATGCCGATGTCGGGGTGGTTGGGGCCGAGGGCGGCCAGGCTGATCGTCAAGGCCTGTTCGTATTGGGTGTGGGCCTCGTCCAGCCGGCCCAGCGACTGCAACACGCTTCCGAGGTTGTTGCGCCGGATGCCGATGTCGGGGTGGTCGGGGCCGAGGGCGGCCAGGCTGATCGTCAGGGCCTGCTCGTACTGGGTGTGGGCCTCGTCCAGCCGACCCAGCGCCCGCAACACGCCGCCGAGGTTGCCGCGCCAGATACCGATGTCGGGGTGGTCGGGACCGAGGGCGGCCAGGCCGATCGTCAAGGCCTGCTCCAACTGGGTGTGGGCCTCGTCCAGCCGGCCCAGATCCTGCAACACGCTGCCGAGGTTGTTGCGCCGGATGCCGATGTCGGGGTGGTCGGGACCGAGGGCGGCCAGGCTGATCGTCAAGGCCTGCTCCAACTGGGTGTGGGCCTCGTCCAGCCGGCCCAGATCCTGCAACACGTTGCCGAGGTTGCTACGCCGGATGCCGATTTCGGGGTGGTCAGGGCCGAGGGCTGCCAGGCCGATGGTCAGGGCCTGCTCGTACTGGGTGTGGGCCTCGTCCAGCCGACCCAGAGCTCGTAATACGCGGCCGAGGCCGCCGCGCCAGATACCAATGTCCGGGTGGTCGGGGCCGAGGGCGGCCAGGCCGATCGCCAGGGCCTGCTCGAACTGGGTGTGGGCCTCGTCCAGTCGGCCCAGATCCTGCAACACGCGGCCGAGTTCGTCGTGGCGCCAGGCGGTGTCGGGGTGTTCAGGGCCGGATGCGGCGCTGGTGAGGTGCAGGGCGCGTCGGGCGAGTGGTTCGGCTTGCCGGTACTGACCCGACTCACGTAGATAGGCGGACGCGCGGTGCAGCAGGAAGCCTGCGTCGTCTTCGCCGACGTGTAGCCGTTCGGCGTGCTCGGCCACGGCCAGCACCTGTGGCAGCAGACGCTGGCAGTCATCCCAGCGCTCCACCTCCCAGCTGTCGTCCGGAAACAGCGCACGCACCAGCGTGGTCGCGACACCGGCCCAGCGGGCTTCCTCGGCCGGGTCGAGGCGGGCCTGGACGACGGTCTGAACGAGGCGGTGCATCTCGGTATGGGCCGGGGTCAGCTCGATCAGCGCGTACCGGCCCGCGGCCTCCAGCAGCCGGTTGTAGGCCAGCCGGTCCGACACCACCACACCAAGCTCCGGCGGCAACAGGTCCGGCGCCTCAGCGACCAAGCCCCGCGGAACCTGCGGCGCGAGAAACGCCAGCAGCGTCAGTAATTGCTCGGCCAGTGGCTGTGTCGTGTGGACCCGTTCCAGTGACAGTGACCACACCGTGGCCACCCGCCGCCTATCAGCGTCTCTCGGTGTACCCGCACCATGATCTGCCGGGGCTGGTGTGAAGATCTCCCGGGCATGGTCGCGGACCAGCCGGACGTAGACGGCCAGGTCTTCGCCGGTCTGTTCCAGATAGGCCGCGGCTTCCTCCACCGCCAGCGGCAGGTCCCCCACCAACTCCGCTAGTTCTGACAGCAGCCGTTCGTCGTCGTGCCGGGTCCGGGACCGCAGGAAAGCCACCGACTCCGCCCGCGACCACACACCCACCTGCACCGTGCGCGCCTTTCCCCGCCAGTCCGGCCAGCGGGAGGTCACCAGCACATGCCCGCCACCACCGGCCGGGATCAGACCGGCAAGCGACGACGGCTGCTCCGCGTTATCGAAGATCAGCAGCCACCGGTCCGAGCTTTGCAACCGGCCGAACACGGCCGCGACCACATCCGGATCGTCGACCGGCACGGTCAGTCCGAGCTCCCGGCCGAGCGCGGCCAGCTGCCCTGCCACGGTGGCGGGCTGTTCCGCGTCGATCCACCACATCACGTCGTAGTCACTGCGGAACCGGTACGCGTACTCGACCGCGAGGGTGGTCTTACCCACCCCACCCAGTCCATGCAACGCCCCCGACACCACCGCCGCCGGCCCCGGTGACCGTAACCCCTCATACACCTGCCGCACCACGCTCTCCCGGCCGGTGAACAACAGATTCCGCTGCGGCAGATTCGCCACCTCCGGCCCGGCACCGGGAAACCGCACCGGCCGCGGCACACCACCCCGCCCCGGATAAGGCGCCGACGCCGGCCGTGGCCGGTCGGTGTCCACCGCCGCCAGCAACTTCCGCCGCGCACCCACCTCACCGACCTCGGTCAGGTCCACATACACCCGGCTGGCCAGCAACCCTGGTGGCTCACACGGCTGCACCAGCACCGGGATCAGCACACCGAGTTCACCCGTCGGATCCCGCGCGAACGCCGCGCGCCACTCCGACTCGCCGAATTCCGACACCAGATACGCCGGCGACAACACCGCGATCGTCCGCTCCGCGTCCACAATCGCCGCCTGCATCTCATGCACGAAATCCCGGCCCGGCCGAAAATCCGCCGCCTGATACCGCGTCGAATACCCCGCCCCTTCAAGCTGCACCGAGATCCACGCAGCCCAACCGCGATTCTCACTCGCATAGCTGATGAAGAAATCCAGCCCCGACCGCTCTCCAGCCACCCCAAAGCCTCCCCGGCAACCAGCGAACGCCCATGCTACCGAGCCCACACCACCCACAGTGCACACAGAAAAGATCAACACACACGACAACACGAGAGAAGCGGAAGAACAGCCCAGCACGGCAATTCACCGTTTCGAAGATCGACGCCATAGCTGCCCGAGTCATGATCAGATATACGGATCTGCCGCAGACAAAGGCGACCGGCGTCCCAGCGTCATCACGGAATTGGCGTAGGAAGCCGCCGGGGCCGTGGAGGGTCGGGGCAGGCGGACGATCGAGGCGGGCACGCCGGTGGCGGCCAGGTCGCGCAGCACGCCTCCGGCGGCGCCGCGCGGGCCGGTACGGCAGCGGCGCCGCGTGGACGCGCTGACCGCGCGGCTGGCGGCGCAGGCCCGGGATCGCGGTGTTCACGACCGTGTGGGAGCGGTGGGCGGCGTCGGAGCGCTGATGCGGAACACGGTGGACCGAATGCACGGCGCCGGAGCGTGCCGCCGGTGGGGGGTGCCCTACCCGGCTTCCGGGGGGTAGCGGGAGTGACCGGGTGCCGGCCGGCTCGGCAGAGTCGGGGCATGTTGTCGATACGGATGAATGCCGCCGCACTGTGCGGCGTGGTGCTGGCGGGGTCGGTGGGCGTCGCCCCGGCGACGGCCGCGCCGGTCGGCTCGCTCGTCTCCGTCACGCCGGTCGTGACGATGGACGCGGCGCAGGCCGGCGCCTATCTGAGCGGGTACGGGCTGGACGCGTCACGCGTGCGGTACGGCGTGGACGCGAAGCGGATCGTGTACCGGACCGTCGACCCGGAGGGCGCGCCGACCACGGCGAGCGCGCTGGTGGTGCTGCCGCTCGCCGGCGACCGGGCACCGCGGCAGGTGGCGTGGCTGCACGGCACCACGGCGTACCGCGGATCGGTGGCGTCGGTCAGCGACGGCGGCGATCGCGCCGCGGCGGTGCTGTTCGCGTCCGCTGGCTATCTGACCACGGCGCCGGACTATCTCGGGCTGGGTGAGGGGCCGGGCACGCATCCGTACGCGCATCCGCCGTCGACCGTGACCGCATCGGCCGACGCGCTGCGCGCGGCGCGGCGGCTGGCCACCCGGCACGGGCTGCGGCCGGACCAGCGGGTGCTGGTCACCGGGCATTCGCAGGGCGGGCAGGCCACGATGGCGCTCGGCCAGGCGCTGCAGCGGGAGTCCGCGCTGGGCGCGCTGGCGCCGATCGCCGGCCCGATGCGGCCGAGCACGCTGATCGCGGACGCGCTGGACGGCCGGATCGCGCACGCGGTGGCGTACCTGGCGTACTGGACCGTGGCCTGGAACCGGCTCTACCAGCTGTACGACTCGCCGGCGGAGGCGTTCCGCGACCCGTCGGTCGAGGCGCTGTTCGACGGCGAGCACCGCAACGAGGAGGTGTTCGCCCAGCTGCCGGCGACGGTGTCCGAGCTGTTCACGGACGAGTACCTGGCCCGGCTGCGGCACCCGGACGGCGTGCTGCGCGACGCGCTGGCCGACGCGGACCGGTACTGCGACTGGCGTCCCCGCGTCCCGGTGCGCCTCTACGCCTCCAGCGGCGACCTCGACGTCCCGATCGCCAACTCGCACTACTGCCGCGACCGGCTCCGCTCCCCCGCCGCCGTCATCGACCTGGGCGCGACCGTCGACCACGGCCAGGCCTTCCAGCTCGCCCTGCCCCGCGTCCTCGCCGACTTCGACCGCACGGCGTACGCCGGCGGAGTGTGATCTCCCCATGGCCGGGCCGGTCTCGGTACGGACACCGGCCCGGCCGTCGTCCGGTCAGCGGTCGCGGATGGAGGGGAGGGCGAGGAGGGCGACGTGGAGGGAGAGGCAGGTGTCGACGGAGTCGAGGTCGGCCTGGAGGATGCGGGAGATGCGGGAGAGGCGTTCGTAGAAGGCGGGGCGCGACAGGTGGGCGGCGGAGGCGGCGGCCGACTTGTTGCGGCCGTTGTCCAGGTAGGCGCGCAGCGTGTCGAGCAGCTGGTCGCGGGGGTTTCCGGCGTCGTGGGCGAGCAGCGCGCCGAGTTCGCGTTCGACGAAGGTCTGCAGGCGGGGCTCGTCGCGCAGCAGGTGCAGCAGGCCGGCCAGGCCGACGTCGGGGAGGCGGAAGACGGGGACGTCGCGGCGGTCGTGGCGGGCGGCGTCGGCGACCTGGCGGGCCTCGGCCAGTGAGCGGCGGGCCTCGCGGAGCGTGGGGGCGCCGGTGCCGGCGGCGACGATGACCGCGGGGGCGTCGGCGCCGCGCGCGCGGTGCAGCGCGGCGGCGACGTCGGACAGCGCGCGCTCCTCGGCGGAGGCCGCGCGCAGGGCCAGCAGGGCACCGACCGTGGTGTCGTCGATGGCGCTGGTCAGGCCCGGGATCGCGGTCTCGCTCAGGGCGGTGCCGACCGCCTCCGCGAGGTCGCGCAGGCGGGCCTGGCCGGAGTCGGCGAGATCGGGGCGGGGGTCGCGGAAGCGGATGACCACGCCGACCAGGTGGCGGCGCTCCAGCGGGACGCCGAGCGCGCGGGCGCGCAGTGCGACCTCGTCGACCGGGCGGGCGTGGTCCAGCAGCGCGGTCAGCAGCGTGCGGTGGATCTGGCGTTCCAGGCCCTCGGCGTCCCGGCGGATCAGGCGGCCCAGCGCGAGCGTGGAGGCGGCCCGTTCCAGCAGGATGGCGAGGCGGGACGGGGGCGCGGCCGGGCCGGGCCAGCGCAGCAGCAGGCGGCCCCAGTCCTGGCCGCGCGCGCCGACCGTGGTGACCAGCCAGCCGGAGAGGTACGCGGTGCGGGAGGCGGGCTGGAGCCGGCGCGAGTGCTGCTCCCAGTCGTCGAGCAGCAGTTCCGGGCGGTCGCCGGCGGTGTCGTAGGCGAGCACCTGCCGGGACAGGTTCTCCAGCACCACCGGGCAGCCGGACAGCAGCGCGGCCTGGTGCACGACCTCGGACGGCTCGGCGCCCTCCACGGACAGCTCGGTGAAACGCTGGTGGATCTCCTCGGTGGCGCGCAGTTCGGTCAGCTGGGCGTCCACGATCAGCGCGTGCACGGCCTCGGTGATGCGGACGAACCGGACGGTGCGGCGCAGCTCGATCAGCGGCAGCCCGTGCCGGGACGCGGCCGCCACCATGGCGCGCGGCAGCGACGAGGCGAACCGGCCGCGGCCCAGCTCGATGACCAGCCCGGCGGCGCCGACCTCGGCGAGCGCGTCCACGAACGCGCGCAGCGCGTCGTCCGAGGGCGGCAGGCCGATGCCGGTGCTGAGCACGAGTTCGCCGCCGCGCAGCAGCGTGGCGATGTCCGGCACCTCGGCGACGTGCACCCACCGGACCGGCTGGTCGAGCGCGGACGCGCCGGCCAGCACGCGAGGAAGGCCGTGGCGGACCGGGTCCAGCGCCAGGATCTCGCTCACGGTGGGGAACACGCCGCAAGGCTACCCAGCTAAGGTCTGCTGGCTGAACAACCGAGAGGTGGGGCTAGGGATGGCCAGGGTTCTGATAACCGGCTCGTCGAGCGGGATCGGGCGGGCGGGGGCGAACGCGCTGGTCGCGCAGGGCCACGAGGTCGTGCTGCACGCGCGGAACGAGCGCCGGGCCGCGGAGGCCGGGCAGGCCGTGCCGGGCGCGCTCGGCATCGCGATCGGTGACCTGTCCTCGTTCGCCGCGACCCGGAAGCTGGCGGTTCAGGCGGCGGAGTTCGGCCCGTACGACACGATCGTGCTGAACGCGGGCGTGGGGCGGCTGCACGACCCGGATCGCGCGCTGTCCGAGGACGGCAACGAGCTGACGTTCCAGGTCAACACGCTCTCCGCGTACCTGCTGACGGCCCTTCTGCCCCGCCCGAAGCGGTTGGTCTTCACGTCGTCCGCGCTGGCCGGGCAGGGCGTGCTGGACCTGGACGACCCGAACTACGAGCGCCGGCCGTACCACGGGCGTGAGGCGTACTGCTCCACGAAGCTGCACCTGGTGCTGCTGGCGTTCGGCCTGGGCCGCCGCTGGCCGGAGGTGGAGAGCATCGCGTTCGATCCCGGGTTCGTGGCGACGCAGATGACGGTGCGCAACGGTGACGTGGCGCCGCTGGACGCGCAGCACGCGGGCGACCGGCTGGCCCGGGTGGCGGTCGCCGGCACCACGGCGGCCAACCGGTACGACACCGAGCGGGCGTGGCAGCCGGGCGCGGCCGAGCTCGACCCGGCGAGGCAGGACGGCCTGCTGCGCGTCTGCGCCACGCTGACCGGCGTCACGATCTAGGGGCGTGTCCGGCGGATCTTCGCCGGGCGTGGCACGCTTGGATCCGTGGGACGCCCACCACGCCTGCTCGGCGCCGGCCTGATCAAGCGGGAGGCCTGATGTCCGTCGCGGTCGCGGCGCCGCACCCGGCGGCGATCGACGCGGCCCCGCCGCACACGCTCTGCCCCACGAGCGCCACCACGCCGGACGGCGACGTGGTGGCGCTCGGCTGCCGGGGTGGCCGCTCCCAGCCCTGGATCCCGGCCCAGGTGGCACCGTTCGTGCTGGACTCGGAGGACCTCGCCGGGCTGCTCGCCCGGCCGCGCTGGATCATCGGCGGGCGCGAGATCGACCGGGACGTACCCACGCTGCCGCTGGAGCCGGGCACGCCGGGCGTGGACGCGCTCGTCCGTACCGCCGAGGGTTTGGATCTGGTCGTGGACGTCACGGCCGGGCCGCACGACGACGCCGGCCACGTGCGGGTGGCGCGGCTGACCGGCGGCGCGCTGGCCGCCGCCGGCGACCCGCGCGCGGACGGGCTGGCCGCCGTCCTTCCGGCGGGCGGGCCGCGATGAGCTGGCTCGACGCCGCGCTGCTGGTGGCGGCCGGGCTGGCGGCCGGTATCGTGAACGCGATCGCCGGCGGCGGGTCGCTGATCTCGTTCCCGACCATGGTGGCGATCGGCATCCCGCCGGTGTCGGCGAACGTGAGCAACTCGCTGTCGGTGGCGCCCGGGTACGCGTCCAGCGTGGTCGGCAGCCGCGCGGACCTGGCCGGGCAGGGCCGCCGCGTGCTGCGGATCGTGCCGACCGCGCTGGCCGGCGCCGCCTGCGGGTGCGCGCTGCTGCTGAACACGCCGCGCGACCTGTTCGACTACGTGGTGCCGTTCCTGGTGCTGGGCGCCACGATGACGCTGGCGTTCCAGGCGCGGCTGCGCGCGCTGGTCGGGCATCCGCGCGAGGTGTCGCCCGCGCGCGGCGTGGTCATGCTGCACACCGCGGTGTTCCTGTGCGCGGTCTACGGCGGCTACTTCAACGCCGCGCTGGGCGTGCTGCTGGTCGCCGGGCTGGCGCTGGTGCTGGACGAGACGCTGGCACGGGTGAGCGCGCTGAAGAACCTGCTCTCCGCCGTGGTGGGCGTGGTGACCGTGGCGGTCTACAGCGCGTTCGGCCCGGTCGACTGGGCCGCGGTGGCGGCGGTGGCGCCGGCCACCGTGGTCGGCGGCTACCTGGGCGCGCGGCTGGCCCGGCGGCTGCCGGCCGCGGTGCTGCGCGTGGTGATCGTGGTGTTCGGCACCGCGGTCGGCGTCTGGCTGCTGGTGCGCGCGCTGTTCCTCTCCTGAGCCCCGACGCGCGCCGTCGAGTACCGCTCCGGTTTCCGGTATCGCGGCTGCGAGAATGCGGAACCGTGCCAGCCGAGCAGATCACCTCGCCCGACGACGACCGGATCGCGGACTACCGCGCGCTCACCGACGTGGAGTTGCGCACCCGGTGGGAGCCGCCGAACGGCCTGTTCATCGCGGAGGGCGAACTGGTGATCCGGCGCGCCGCCCGGGCCGGCTACCGGCTGCGCAGCGTGCTCGTCGACGCCAAGCGCGTGGACCAGCTCGCCGATCTCCCCGGCGACGCCCCGTTCTACGCCGCCACCCCGCCGGTCCTGGAGTCGATCACCGGCTTCCACGTGCACCGCGGCGTCCTCGCCTCCTTCCACCGCAAGCCCCCGCTCACCGTCACCGACGTACTCACCGGCGCGCACCGGCGCCTCGCGGTGCTGGAGGGCCTCAACACGCACACCAACTTGGGCGCACTGTTCCGCAGCGCCGCCGCGTTCGGCATGGACGCGGTGGTGCTCTCCCCGGACTGCGCCGACCCGCTCTACCGCCGCGCCGTGCGGGTCAGCATGGGCGAGGTCTTCGCCATCCCCTACGCCAAGGCGGAGGACTGGCCGGGCGCGCTGGACGAGATCCGCGCCGCCGGCTTCACGCTGCTGGCCATGACGCCGGCGCCGGACGCCGTACCGCTGCAGGGCCTGTCACCCGCGCAGCGGGCCCGGCCCGCGGTGTTGCTCGGCGCGGAGGGGCCGGGCTTGACGCGGCGGGCGCTGGCGGCGGCGGACGCGCGGGTCGCGATCCCGATGCACCGCGGCGTCGACTCCCTCAACGTGGCGACGGCGGCGGCGGTGGCGTTCTGGGAGCTGTCCAGAGAGGACGAACTTTAGCCTTTCCCGCTTCCGGCGTGGCCGGGGTCCGCATGCTCCCGCGGGCACCGGTCGTCGCTGGCGCTCCTCCCTTCCGCTTCCGCGGGTGACCGGCCCACACCCCGCTGCGGCCGGCTCGCGTGACGGTCCACTGTCGAGAGACTTATCTCAAGATCACCGAGGGTTGCGGCGAAGACATCACGGAGTGACGCCGCCGAGTCGACCAATCCGAAAACCACCAACCAAACGGACAGATCGCGTCACCGAAATGCGGTGAATGGCGTGATGATCCGTCGCCTAGGCGACATCGATGCCGTTCTTGATTTCGCGACGGCCAACGGTAATATCTCCACGTTTTTGCTTGCAACGGGGAGGAAGATCCATATGCGATGGAAGGTTTCGGCCGGTGTCCTGGTGGCGCTGGCCTTCATGATTCCGGCGGCGCCGGCGACGGCTCACGCCGCGCAGCCGGGGCTCGACGCGGCCTGCCAGACGGTCGAGCGCGTGGTGTACAAGGATTTCCGCCAGATCGTCACCATTGATCTGGATGCCGCCACCGATGTGGACGTCCGGGTGCTGGCCAACCAGATCCTGGCCGAGGCGAAGACCGAGTCCCTGCCCGTCGTGTCCCGCGTCCTGCAGGAGCGGCTCGACGGCACGCCGGAAAGCCTGCGGCAGTTCCTCAAGACGGAGCTGCGGCAGGCCTGGACGACGGATCTGCGGATCTCGGTGGGCCGGTCGTTGACGGGCGCCGGCACCAACGTGAAGGCCGCCGGGCAGGACGTGCTCAACAAGGGCACCGTCGACGGCTACCTGGCGTACCTGAACGAGGGCCTGTACGCGGCGCGTGCGCTGGACTGCGCGTCGCAGCCGACCCCGACGCCGACCGCCACACCGACCGGCACGCCCAGCGCCACCCCCGGCGCCACGCCGGGCGGCACGGCGACCGCCGCACCGACCGCGACGTCCTCCGCCAGCCCGGTCGCCGGCGGCGAGGGTGGCGGCGGGCTGCCGGTGACCGGTGCCGACACCGGAACCGTGGCCGCGATCGGCGCGGCGATCCTGCTCCTCGGCGGCGTCGCCTACCTGATCGGACGCCGGCGCCGTTCCCGTTTCGTGGCATAGCCGCTCCACCCGCCCGGCTGGCCCCCTCGTCCAGCCGGGCGGAATCGGCACCGTGACCCCGGGGCGACCAGGGAGCACGCATGCCGGAGGCCGACTGGTCGCGGACGGGGGCGGCTACCCGACCGGGACCGGCGGACGGCGGCCCCGGCCTGGAGAGAGGACTTCGCCCGCTTCGCCCTCGGCTGGCGCCTCGATCGAGTCCCGGCTCCGCGACGAGATGACGCTCCCGGCCGGCGGCGGATCCGTATAACGGCTGGCGAGCCGGACGGCCGTGAGCCATCGTTGAGTCGTGATCACGGTTCAGCGGGTACGGGTCCGATGGAGCGCCGCCGCGCGGGGCGCCCCACACGCCGACCTCCGCCGGGGGCTGAGTGCCGCGGTGCCGCTGCCCGTCCTGCCGCCGGGGCACGAGGTAGCGGTTCACGACGTGGTCTACGACGAGGGCACCGGATATCGGCGCCATGACGACGTGCGCGGCGACGGCGCCGTGCAGGCCGTTGAGCTGGGCCTGTGGTTCACCACCGCGGGCACCACCGTGATCGTCGACCGGATACCCGGCGGCGCGGCGTTTCCCCGCGATCGTGGCAAGTCCCGCCTGTTCGCCCTCGCGCCGGGACAGGTGGGCCGCTACCGGGCCAACTTCCGGTTCACGTTCACCCGATGCTCTTGCGACCCGAGCTGGTTCTACGAGGACTGGCTGGTGCACGTCGGCAACGGCCCGCCCGGGCCCGGCTGGTTCGACCGCGGTGACCCGGACCACCACGCCGACCACCGCGTGCATCTCTACGGCGGAACCACCTCGCCGCGGAGCCGCGTCCGCCGCTAGGGCGTCTACAGGACGATCTCGTCATCGACCAGGATCGGGTGCGGCGAGGCGCACGGGGTTGGGCGGGCACCGCGGGACCGGTGCCCGCTCCGAGCATGCGGGCCGCACCACGCCGGGAACGGGACGATGAAGCGGATTACTGGCTTTCGCTCTTTTCCGGGCGGCGGCGCAGCAGCGCGGCCGAGAAGAAGAGGTAGACCGGGACGATCGCGCCGACCACGCCGATGATGGTGTCGGTCTGGTCGAGGCCGAGGATCAGCACCATCACCGCGATGCCGGCCACGCAGAGCAGGCCGACGCCGGCCGCGAGCAGCTGGCGGACGGACGGTGGGCGCTCGCGGAGCCAGCGGAGCAGGTAGTAGACGAACGTCTCGACCGCGATGATGCCGGCGGTGACGCCGATCGCGATCCAGTGCGCGGCGATCACGAGAGTTCCCGGTGCATCGCGTCGATGAACTCGCGTTCCACCGGCCGGCCGTCCCGGAGCGCCGGCAGCGCGTGCCGCACCATCACGTCGGCGAACGCGCGGTAGCCGGGGTGGATCGGGCGCAGCCGCGCGCCCTCGACCAGGTCGCGCAGCAGGCCGAGGTGCGGGACGGCGCGGACCACGCCGACGTTGTCGTCGTAGGCGCGGCGGTGCGTCGGCACGAAGCCGTGCATGGCCAGCACCTTCTGCGACTCCGGGCCGGTCAGGAACTCGATCAGGCGCCAGGCCTGGTCCCGGTGCGGGCCGCCGGCGACCAGCGCGAGGTTCTGCCCGCCGAGCATGCCCTGCGGCAGGGCCAGCACGTCCAGCTGGTCGGCGGGCGCCTTGTCGCGGCGGTACGCCTCCAGCGCGGGCCACGCGGTCGGCCAGTTCCGCAGGTAGTCCGCCTCTCCCTCGTTGAACCGGTCGGTGGCGGAGTCCTCGGTGTCGGCCGCGATCAGGCGCTCGGCGGTCAGCGAGTTGCGAATCGTGTTGAGCACGGTGCGCCAGCGGATCAGCGCCTCGTCCGGCGGGAGCTGGGAGAGCAGCCCGTCCTCCTCCCGGAGCAGGCCCGAGTCGAGCGTCGCGACCAGTTCCAGCACGTTGACCACGAAGGCCTCGTAGGAGGCGGAGTTCGCGGGGCTCAGCTGCATCAGCAGCGTCCCGGGATTGCGCTCGGTGAGGAATTCGGCGAGCCGCGGCTCGGTGGTCCCGCCCGGTCCGCGCCGGAACAGCACGCCGACGTCGGAGTTGAACGGCACGGCGTAGTCCCGGCCCTGCCACTGGCAGGTCTGCAGCGGCTTGGAGAGGTACGCCCGGTTGTGCGGGACGTCGATCGGCTCGATCAGGCCCTCCTCCGCGAACGCGGGCACGTCGATCACGTCCAGGTTGACGATGTCGACGGTGTGGTCGCGGGCCGCGTTCTGCAGCTCGACGCGCTGGTCGGAGGTGGACGACCCGTACGGCACGATGGCCGCCTGCGCCTCCGGGTGGGCCACGTTCCACTGCCGGATCAGCGTTTCGCGGCCGCCGGAGTCGTCGGAGCCGCTGCCGATGCGAAGCGTGATGGGTGGGCCGGGGGCGGAGAGCAGGTAGGTGGCGGACGCGGTGATCGATCCGCAGGTCAGCACGCCCACGAGGAAGGACCGGCGAGAGTACGGCTGCACCATGGACACCCCCGTCGCCACCTGCGTGAACGACCTTCGAGCATAGACCATCGCCACAACGTCAGCCGGGGAGCGCGCACCGTTCCCGGACGAAGCCGAACAGCGTGGCCCGCGCGCCGGCGGGCACGTCGATCAGGGTGTACACGGGCGGAGCGTCGCCGACAGCGAGCCAGGCGGGGAACTCGTACGGCTTCTTCACCTCGCCGACCGCGTGCGGGTCGCACCGGTTGGAGTCGATCGTGACGGGGAGGTCCACCGCACCCTGCGTGGCCGCGAGCGTGCGCGCGGACGAGGCCGGCGTCAGCGTGTAGAGCACGCTGCCCCGGACCTCCGTCATCGTGACCGGCGCGGTCCCGCCGGTGCGGGTCAGCCGGACCACCGCGTCCAGCGCGCCGTCCGGGCGGGCGCGCAGCCCGGCGAGCGTGGCGGTGGCGACCCGGGCCACCTCGGCCTGCTCGCAGTCCGCGCGCAGGAGCGAGGTTAACAGCTCACTGGGGTACGGCAGTGGCAGCGCGACCTCCCGCGTGCCGTCGCCGTCCCGCACGCCCAGCACGGCCGTGGCCGGCTCCGCGGTCAGCGTGGCCGCGGGCCCGGTGCAGACGCCGTGGCCGTAGCCGACGCGGATGTCCGTGCGCACGTCGCCGGTCCGCACCAGCGTGTCCGTGTCGATCGGCCCGGTGCCGGCGAACGACCGCGACCACAGCTCCGCGCGGACCACCTGGACCGGCGCGTCGCCGCGGTTGCTGAGCTGGATCTTGACGGTGCGCAGCGCCTGGTCGGTGCGGTACTGCACCAGGTCCGCGCCGAGCGGCACCGGCGGCCTCCTCGTGACGACCGCGGCCACCACCACGGACGCGGACGCGATCGCCACGAGGGACGCGACACCGATCAGGACAGCTCTCCACCGCACGGGCGCTAAGCCTTCTCCACCCGCGACGGCTCGTACAGGCCGGTCACCGCGGACGCGGGTGCCGGTGCGGACGCGGGCAGGCCCTTCGGCGCGCCGGGGTCGGCCGGCGCGCTGACCTCGGCCTCGGCGGCCTTGGCGGCGTCCGCGACCTCGCGGGCGGCCGCGGCGGCCTCCTCGGCGGCGCGGGCCGCCTCCTCCTCCACGTCGGTCGCGACGTTGGTCGCGGCCGGCGCGTCGTCGGCGGTGCCGGCCAGGCCGCCGAGCGCGCCGCTGAGCCCTTCCAGGGCCTTGGTCAGCTCGGCCGGGACCACCCACACCTTGTTGGCCGAGCCCTGCGCGATCTGCGGCAGCGCCTGAAGGTACTGGTAGGCCAGCACCTTCTGGCTCGGGTTCGCGGTGTGGATGGCGTCGAAGACCGTGCGGATCGCCTTGGCCTGGCCCTCGGCCTGGAGGATGCGGGCCTGCCGGTCACCGTCGGCGCGGAGTACCGCGGCCTGCTTCTCGCCCTCGGCCGTGAGAATCTGCGCCTGCTTGTGACCCTCCGCGTTCAGGATCGCGGCGCGGCGGTCCCGCTCCGCGCGCATCTGCTTCTCCATCGAGTCGCGGATGCTGACCGGCGGCTCGATCGCCTTGATCTCCACGCGGGTGACCTTGATGCCCCACCGGCCGGACGCCTCGTCCAGCACGCCGGAGAGGTGCCGGTTGATCTCCTCGCGGCTGGTCAGCGCGCGCTCCAGGTCGAACGAGCCGATCACGTTGCGCAGCGTGGTGACGGTGAGCTGCTCGATCGCCTGAAGGAAGTTCGCGATCTGGTACGTCGCGTCCGCCGAATTGATCACCCGGAAGTAGAGCACGGTGTCGATCGAGACGCTCAGGTTGTCCGACGTGATCATTCCCTGCGGCGGGAAGCTGACCACCTGCTCACGCACGTCCACCTTGGTCCGGACCTGATCGATGAACGGCACCAGCAGATTGAGTCCGGGCGTCAGGGTCCGCTGGTATTTCCCGAGACGCTCCACGATGTATTCGCGCTGCTGCGGCACGATCTTCAGCGCCGAGGCGAGCGTGACCACCACGATGAGGGCGATGGCGCCGACGAGCACGCCGATGATTGTTTCCATCTATTCCTCCAACTCCGCCCGCGCGGCCGGCCCGATTCCCTCGCGCCAGACGTAGACGGTCGCTCCCCGAACCTTGATCACTCGAACGCGCTCGCCGGCCTCGTACGACTCGGTGTCGTCGAACGGCCGCGCGCTCCACAGCTCGCCACCGATCTTGACCTGCCCGTGCTCGCCGTCGACCCGCTCCAGCACCGTGGCGGTCTCGCCCTCCAGGCTGTGCGCGCTGAAGTGGTGCGGGTCGTCGCCGGACTCGGCGGTCAGCCGGTGCTTGCGGATCACCGGCCAGAACGCGGCCATCGTGGCGGCGGAGACCCCGGCGAACACGGCGAGCTGCACGGCCACACCGAATCCGAGCGCGGCGGCGCCGGCCGCGGCGAACGCGCCGGCCGCGAACATGACGAGGAACAGCGTGGCCGTGAAGATCTCGGCGACGGCCAGAACGGCGCCGAGCGCGATCCACAGAATGGGCTCCACGAATCGATCGTGTCACGCCCGCGCACGTACCGCGAATGCTCGGGATCTTGATTGATTCATCGATTCTCCGCACGGCCCGCGCGGCAACGTCCCGGGCGCCGGAAATGCGTTAGATTGTCGTGCAATGTACCGGTCTTCCCCCGGACCGCGGTATGACGAAAACCTTAACGAAGAACGATTCCCCTGTACGGGAGTGAGTCTCTTGTCGCTGTTGCCGGAAACCAGCAGGCGGGTCACCGAGATCGTCACGTCGGCGCAGTCAGCCGGCCGGGTGCCGTCACTGGTGCTCGGCGTCGTGCGGGACCGGGCCCTGGTCTGCTTCACCGGCGCCGGCGAGCAGCCCCGCCCGGACGCGAAGACGCAGTACCGGATCGGCCCGATCACCAAGACGATGACCGCGGCGATGGTCCTCCAGCTGCGCGACGAGGGCGCGTTCTCGCTGGACGACCTGGTCTACCGGCACCTGCCCGGCACCTCCATCGGCGGCGTCACGCTGCGGCAGTTGCTCGCGCACGTGGCCGGCCTGCAGCGGGAGCCGGACGGCGACTGGTGGGAGCGCACCACCGGCGGCGACGTGGACCGGCTCGTCGAGGGGCTGTCGTTCGAGAAGATCGCCTGGCCGCCGTACCGGACGTACCACTACTCCCACCTGGCGTACGGCGTACTCGGCGCGGTGCTCCAGCGGGTGACCGGCGAGACCTGGCCGTCGCTGCTGGCCAAGCGCGTGATCGACCCGCTCGGCATGAAGCGCACCACGTACCACCCGGTCGAGCCGTTCGCCCGCGGGTACGTCGTGCACCCCTGGCACCACACGCTCAGCGAGGAGCCGCGGCCGGACGCGGGCGCGATGGCACCGGCCGGGCAGCTCTGGTCCACCGTCACCGACCTGGCCAAATGGGCGGCGTTCCTGGCCGACCCGGTCCCCACCGTGCTGTCCCGCGAGACCGTGGCCGAGATGTGCGCGCCGGTCGCGATCAGCGACCTCGAGTCGTGGACGCACGGGCACGGCCTGGGCGTGGAGCTCTACCGCGTCGGCGAGCGCGTCTTCACCGGTCACAGCGGATCCATGCCCGGGTACGCCGCGCAACTCACCGTGCACCGCCCCACCCGCACCGGCGTGGTCGCGTTCGCCAACGCGTACACCATGCCCACGCCCGGCGGCCTGCGCGCGGTCAGCACGGACGCGCTCACCGCGGTGCTCGACCTGGAACCGCCGCTGCCCCGGCCGTGGCGCGCCCCCGGCACGCCGCCGCCCGCGGACGCCGAGCCGCTGTGCGGGCGCTGGTGGTGGATGGGCCGCGAGTACGAGGTCAGCTGGCACGGCGAGGCGGCGGAGCTGCGAATGACGTGCGTGACGCTGCCGGGCCGGGACGCCTGGCACTTCCGCCGCGAGCCGGAGGGCCGGTGGCGCGGCCAGACCGGGTCCAACGCGGGCGAGATCCTGCGGCCGATCGCGGACGACGCGGGCGCGGTGTCCGCACTGGACATCGCGACCGCGGTGTTCACCCGCGCTGCTCCCGCGGCACCGTGACGAAGTCGATCAGCCGCTCCATCGAGTTGATCAGCGGGGTCTCCAGGTCGCGGTAGCTGGACACCGACGTGAGGATGCGCCGCCACATGTCCTGCGGCGTGGCGACGCCGAGCGCCTCGCAGACGCCCTCCTTCCACGGCCGCCCCGGCGGGATCACCGGCCACGCGCGGATGCCGATCCGCTCCGGCTTCACCGCCTGCCAGACGTCGACGTACGGGTGGCCGGTGACGAGCACGTACGGCGAGGTCACCGACGCCACGATCCGGCTCTCCTTGGAACCCGGCACCAGGTGGTCGACCAGCACGCCGAGCCGCCGGTCCGCCGACGGCCGGAACTCCGCGACCGCGCCGGACAGGTCGTCGATGCCGTCCAGCGGCTCCACCACCACGCCCTCGATGCGCAGGTCATCGCCCCAGACGCGCTCGACCAGCGTGGCGTCGTGCACGCCCTCCACCCAGATCCGGCTGGCCTTGGCCACCCGCGCCGGCACGTTCGCCACCGCGATCGACCCGGACGCGGTGAGCGTCCTGCCCGCGGCCGGCTGCCGCGGGCCCGGCCGCCGCAGCGTCACGGTCTCGCCGTCCAGCAGGAACGCGGCCGGCTCCAGCGGGAAGTTGCGACGGCGGCCGTGCCGGTCCTCCAGCACCACCGCGCCGTACTCGAACCCCACCACCGCGCCGCAGAACCCGGACGACACGTCCTCGACCACCAGGTCCGGCTCCGCGTCCACCACCGGGATCGTCTTCCGCCGGCGCCGGTTCCCGGCCAGCACGTCGTCCCCATACATGGTCAGGACCGTAACCCGCTCACGTTTGCCGAACCATCACCCACGCCGTGGTCACGTGACGTTCTCGACAGTGCGACGGGCGACATTCGTCGTACCCACGCCGTACCCTCTTCTGCATGTCCCCCACCGCAGGCGCCACGACGCTGGTGGCGCGCCGGTCGACCCGGTTCACGGCCTGGGTGCGCGCCTGGCGTGCCGGCCTGGTCCCGTTCGACGACCTGGCCGAGGAGATCACCACCTTCGCGCCGGACGAGGAGCACCTGGCCGCCGACGCCCCCGGCACCTGGTCCGACGTCCCGCTCGGCACCGCGCTCCCCGCCTTCGCCAAGCTCCACCCCGACGAGATCCGCCTCGTCCTCCCGGTCCCCGGCGACCCCCGCGGCCTCCCCGGCCCCGGCGAGTTCACCAACGCCGCGCTCGCCGCCGGCGAGGGCGTCCTGGCCCGCGGCTTCGGCCTCGTCCCCGAGGTCCGCACGCACACCTCCGGCTCCGGCGTCACGTTCTCCACCGTGCTCTGGCGCTTCCACCCCCTCCCGGACACGGCGCTGCGCGCCTCCCTCACCGAGCCCTCCGCCGCCGAGGCCGAGGCGGACCTGTCCGCCGCGCTCGCGGAGTCCACCACGGCACTGACCCGCCTGGACATCGCGCACTGGCGGCCGGAGCTGGCGGGCGCGCTCGCCGCCATCCGCAAGCCGGACGCGGGCACCGACCTGCCGGCCGGTTTCGACCCGCGGGCCCGCCGGCTGTATGCGCGGGCGGCCGTCCTGGACCGGGTCCTCGCCCTGGCGGAGACGGCGGCGCCGGGCGGCGCGGTCAACAACTTTGAGGCGCAGCAGCGCGATGCGGCGCTGCGGCCCCTGACGACGGCGTGCCGGCGGGCGCTGGTGGCGGCCTGTAACGCGCCGTTGCGGCTTTGACGGCCGGAGATCGCTTTTCCGCTTCCGCCGGGGTCGCTTCCCGCATGCTCGGGGCGGGCACCGGTCCCGCGGTGGTCTTGCGGGCGGTTCCCTGACGGCACTGTCCCGCTGATGTGGCGACGCTGATCGAGGCGCGCGCGCCGTGCCCGGAATCTCATGGGACCGGAGCCGGACCGCGCGACAGGACTGATCTTCGACCGCCACGCTCTCAGGCGGCGGGAGTCGGGACGGCTACAGCAGCGGCTCCACCGGTCGGCGGCGCAGGTGTTCGTAGACGAGGGTGGTGCGCAGTTCGGCCACCGCCCGGTGGGCGGCCAGACGGTCCAGCACCAGCGAGTCCAACGCCCCCGTCCCCGGCACCGCCACGTGCACCAGGAAATCGTCCCCGCCGGCGGTGTGGAAGGCGGCCAGCGTCTCCGGCAGGGACAGGGCCAGGGAGCGGAACTCGTCCACCGCGGCCCGGGTCTTGGGTGACAGGCGGACGCCGATGATGGCCTGCACGGGGCGGCCGATGGCGGGCAGGTCGACCTCGGTGTGGTGGCCGGTGATGATGCCGTCGGCGTGCAGCAGGCGGACGCGTTCCAGGCAGGTGGACTCCGCCGTACCGATGATCCGGGCCAGCTCGCGGTTGGTCTGGCGGGCGTTGCGCTGGAGTTCCGCGAGCAGGCGCCGGTTCACCGTATCGAAATTCGGCACAAAATAGGACTATACCGAGGTGGCGGTGCCGTCCACCTCGATGTCGTCGACCTTGACGTTGACGGCGGAGACGGTGAGGCCGTACTTCTCGACCGCCTCGATGACGGCGACCCGGACGGCCTCGGTGACGTCGGCGACGACGGAGCCGGCCTCGATCACGAGCACCACGTTGATCTCGGCGGCGGTGCCGGTGATCTTCGCGTTGACGCCGCGGGTGGCGTCGCCGACCTTGTCCAGGCCGACCCGGTCGAAGACGGTGTTGAAGAAGCGTGCCACGTCGCCGCCGAGGTCGGTCACGCCGGGCACGGCGCGGGCGGCCGCGGCCGCGATCTTCTCGACGACCTCGTCGTCCACGCTGGTCGTGCCCCGCGTGGCCCCGTTGTCCGCAACGTCGGTCATTGTGTGTATCTCCCCTGGTCCGAAAAGTCCCGGGGCAGCCTACAAGGACCGGTCAGATCTCGTCGATCAGGTCGGCGACGGAGTTGACCACTCGCGACGGACGGTACGGATAGCGGTCCGCCTCCGCCTCGTCCGAGATCCCGGAGAGGACCAGGATGGTGTGCAGGCCCGCCTCCAGGCCGCACAGCACGTCGGTGTCCATCCGGTCGCCGATCATCGCGGTGGTCTCCGAGTGCGCCTCGATGGTGTTCAGCGCGGAGCGCATCATCATCGGGTTCGGCTTGCCCACGAAGTACGGGTCCACACCGGTCGCCTTCGAGATCATCGCGGCGACCGAGCCGGCGGCGGGCAGCGCGCCCTCCACGGACGGGCCGGTCGGGTCCGGGTTCGTGCAGATGAACTTGGCGCCGTCGTTGATCAGGCGCACCGCCTTGGTGATGGCCTCGAAGCTGTACGTCCGGGTCTCGCCGAGCACCACGTAGTCCGGGTCGTAGTCGGACAGGATGTAGCCGACCGCGTGCATGGCCGTGGTCAGCCCGGCCTCGCCGATCACGTACGCCGTACCGCCGGGACGCTGGTCGGACAGGAACTGCGCGGTGGCCAGCGCGGCCGTCCAGATCGCGCTCTCCGGCACCTCGAAGCCCATCCGGGACAGCCGGGCGTGCAGGTCGCGGGGCGTGTAGATGGAGTTGTTGGTCAGGATCAGGAACGGCTTGCCGGACGACCGGAGCCGGTTGATGAACTCGGGCGCGCCGGGCACGGGCAACCCCTCGTGCACCAGCACACCGTCCATGTCGGTCAGCCAGCTCTCCACGGGCTTGCGCTCCGCGCCCATCTGCCTCTCCCTCGGGAAGATCACACCACGGAAGCTCATCGAGCCGGACGCGCCGGCGGCTTGCAGCAGTCCACCGCACAGTAGTCCCAGACCGGAATGCTGCCCAGCCGCCGCCCCGGCGCCGACGCGCAGACCGGCTCCGGCGCGGTGAACGGCGCGCGCGGGCCGTCGGACGGCGGCTCGGACAGTCGCTCGGTCACCAGCTCGCGGACCATCGTGACGTAGCGCGGATCGTGCCCGGGCGTGCCGGCGCGCGCGTAGCCCAGCCCCAGCTCGGCGGCGGTGTCGCTGGCCTCGTTGTCCAGGTCCCAGATCACCTCGAGGTGGTCGGAGACGAACCCGATCGGGCTGACCGCCACGTCCGTCACGCCCTTCTCGGCGAGCGCGGTGAGGTGGTCGTTGATGTCCGGCTCCAGCCACGGCACCTGCGGCGGGCCGGACCGGCTCTGCCACACCAGGTCCCACGGCACGTCCGTGCCGGCCGCGGCGGCGACCAGCGCGGCGGTCTCCTGGAGCTGCGCCTCGTACCGTCCGCCGGTCGGGCCCGCGGTGGCGGCCATCGAGTTCGGGATGGAGTGCGCGGTGAAGACGATCCGGGTGGAGTCGCGGCGCGCCGGGTCGAGCCGGCCGAGCGCGTCGCGCAGCGCGTCCGCGTGCGGCTCGACGAAGCCGGGGTGGTCCCAGAACTGGCGCAGCTTGTGCACCTGCGGCGCGCCGTCGCCCACCACGGCCTGCGCCTTGGAGATGTCCTCCCAGTACTGCCGGCAGGACGAGTAACCGCCGTACGCGCTGGTCGCGAAGCCGAGCGCGGTGCGGATGCCGTCCGCCTTCATCCGGGCGAGCGTGTCCGCCATCATCGGATGCCAGTTCCGGTTGCCCCAGTAGACCGGCAGGTCCACCCCGTTCGCCGCGAAGTCCGCCTTGATCGCGGCGATCAGGTCGCGGCACTGCTGATTGATCGGGGAGACGCCGCCGAAGTGCAGATAGTGCTCGGCGACCTCGAGCAGCCGCTCACGCGGCACCCCACGGCCGCGCACCACGTTCTCCAGGAACGGCATCACATCATCGGGGCCCTCGGGCCCGCCGAACGACATCACCAGCAACGCGTCGTAACCCACGGCCCCAGTCTGCCCGCTCCACGCGGACCGCGAGGCGTCAGCCCCCTGGAAACGCGACCAACACAACACCAAATCATCAGCGGGTACGGGTACCCGTACCCGCTGACGCGGTGTGGGGTCTCAGGCCCCGATGGCGTGGTAGCCGCCGTCGACGTGCACGATCTCACCGGTGGTGGCCGGGAACCAGTCGGAGAGCAGCGCCAGGATCGCCTTCGCGGCCGGCTCCGTGTCGTAGAGGTCCCACTTGATCGGGGCCCGCTTGGTCCACTCGTCCTCGAACTGATCGAAGCCCGGGATCGACTTGGCCGCCATCGTGCGCAGCGGGCCGGCCGAGACCAGGTTGCTGCGGATGCCCTCCTTGCCGAGGTGCAGCGCCAGGTAGCGGTTCGCCGACTCCAGGCCCGCCTTCGCGACGCCCATCCAGTCGTAGACCGGCCAGGCCACGGTCGCGTCGAAGGTCAGCCCGACGATGCCGGAGCCCGGGCCCATCAGCGGCTGGCAGGCCTTGGCGAGCGCCGGGTACGAGTACGTGGAGACCTGCACGGCCGTGGCCACGTCCTCCCACGGCGCGTCCATGAACCCGCCGCCGAGGCAGCTCTGCGGCGCGAAGCCGATCGAGTGCACCACGCCGTCCAGGCCGTCGACGTGCTCGCGGACCTTGTCCGCCAGCCCGGCCAGGTGCTCGGAGTTCGACACGTCCAGCTCGATGACCGGCACCGGCTTGGGCAGGCGCTTCGCGGTGCGCTCCACCAGCGAGAGCCGGCCGAAGCCGGTGAGCACGACCTCGGCGCCGGCCTCCTGCGCGAGCTTCGCCGTGGAGAACGCGATCGACTGATCGGTGAGCACGCCGGTGATCAGCAGGCGCTTGCCCTCAAGCAATCCAGACACTGTTCTTTATCCCTCTAGGTGAGTAACTCTCAGTGACCCATGCCCATGCCGCCGTCGACCGGGATGACCGCGCCGGTGACGTAGACCGCGCCGTCGCCGGCGAGCCAGGTCACCACGGACGCGACCTCCTCCGGCGTCGCCATCCGGCCGAGCGGGATCTGCTTGCGGATCTCCGCCTTGCGCTCGTCGGAGAGCACGTCCGTCATCGCGGTGTCGATGAAGCCGGGCGCCACCACGTTCGCCGTGATGTTGCGGGAGGCGAGCTCGCGGGCGATCGAGCGGGCGACGCCGACCAGGCCCGCCTTGCTGGCCGCGTAGTTGACCTGGCCCGGGTTGCCGGACAGCCCGACCACCGAGGAAATGAAGATCATGCGACCCCAGCGGGCGCGGACCATCTTCGGCGTGGCGCGCTTCGCCACCCGGAACGCGCCGGTCAGGTTCGTCTCGACCACGTCGGTGAACTGCTCGTCCGTCATCCGCAGCAGCAGCGTGTCCGCGGTCATGCCCGCGTTCGCCACCAGCACCTCGACCGGGCCGAGCTTCTCCTCGACCTCGGTGAACGCGGCGTCGATCGAGGCCGGGTCCGTCATGTCGCACTGGACGCCGAACAGGTCGCCGTCCGGGGCACCGGTCCCCCGGTGGGTGATCGCGACCCGGTCGCCCTGCTTGGCGAAGGCCTGAGCGATGGCCAGGCCGATCCCGCGGTTGCCTCCGGTCACCAGCACCGTGCGCGCCACGGTCACTCCCTCTGTCGGCCTGCCGGCTGGCAGGCGGTCGGGGGTGAGCCTAGGCGCTACCGATTGGTAAACGGTAACCATCGGTGCCGGTGAGGCGAGTCATACCAGGGTATGAGTTCCGCAGGGGCACGACGCGGGCCGGGTGGGCGCCGTAGCCTGCTCAGATGCTGAGGAGCACCCCGTGGCGCGATCTCGGCCGCCTGCTCGGCGGCCCCGACGTCCCGGCGCCGCCGCCGCGCCCGGGCACGTTCCGCCACCGGGCGCGGCCGTTCGCGGTGCTGCTGCTGGTCCTGCTGGTGGGCGCCGGCACCGCGGCCGGCGCGGCGTACATCCAGTCGGAGCGCGCCGTCTCGGTCGAGCAGTCGATCATCGTGGCCGCGCCCGGCGTGCTGCCGCTGCTGCTGGTGTTCCGGCGTCCGCTGATCGCCTGGCGGCTGACGTACGCGGCGATGTTCGCCGGCGCGCTCTGGAAGAACCCGGCCGAGGACTGGCCGTGGCACCCGGTGCAGAGCATCGTGACGCTGCTGGTGTTCGCGGTCGTCGCGTCCCGGGTCAAGGCCGGCATGGTGTTCTGGATCGGGCTGCTCGCGCTGCTCCCGATCGGCACGTTCACCGGCGACCAGGCCTGGCCCGGCGTGTGGCTGCTCTATCTGGTCGCGCTGGTCCTGGGCGACCAGGTCCGGCGGCGCACCCGCGCGGAGCAGAGCCTGGAGGCGCAGGAGGAGATCACCGACCTGGCCCGGGCGCAGCGCGCGGTGCTGGAGGAGCGGGCCCGGATCGCGCGCGAGATGCACGACGTGGTCGCCCACCACATGTCCATGATCGCGGTGCGGGCGGAGACCGCGCCGTACCGGCTGGCCGAGCTCTCCGACCCGGCCAAGGAGGAGTTCGCCGCGATCGCCGGCGCGGCCCGGGAGACGCTGGCCGACATGCGCCGCCTGCTCGGCGTGCTGCGCACCAGCCGGGAGGAGGACCCGCAGCTCGCGCCGCAGCCGACGCTGGCGGACCTGCCCGCGCTGATCACGGCCGCGTCCGAGGCGGGCATGCCGGTCACGCTGGAGATGGACGAGATAGAGCCGGCGCCGCCCGAGCCGGTGTCGCTGGCCGCGTACCGGATCGTGCAGGAGGCGGTGGCGAACGCGGGCCGGCACGCGCCGGGCGCGGTGGTGCGGGTGACCGTGCGGGTGGAGGAGCAGACCCTGCACGTGACGGTGGCGAACGGGGCGGTGCCGGCCACCGCGGACCCCGGGCCGCGCGTGATCGGCGGGACCGGGCACGGTTTGATGGGGATGCGGGAACGGGCGCAGGCGCTCGGCGGCACGTTCATCGCGATGCCGTCCCGCGGCGGCTTCGAGGTGTCCGCGACCTTCCCGCTCCGTGCCGTGCTGGACCCGGGCGCCGCCCCGACCACCCGTCCCTGACCCGACCAAAGGCTGGCCCTTCTTGATCAAGGTTTTGATCGCCGACGACCAGGCGATGGTGCGCGAGGGGTTCGGCGCGCTGCTGGCCGCGCAGCCGGACCTGCTGGTCGTCGGCTCGGCCGCGAACGGCGAACAGGCCGTGGCCGAGACGCGTCGCCTCGACCCCGACGTGGTGCTGATGGACGTGCGCATGCCGGTGATGGACGGGCTGGAGGCGACGCGGCGGCTGCTGGCCGCGCCCGGCACCGACCGGCCCAAGGTGCTCATCCTGACCACGTTCGACCTGGACGACTACGTGTTCGAGGCGCTGCGCGCCGGGGCCAGCGGGTTCCTGCTGAAGGACGCGCCCGGCGCGGACCTGGTGCAGGCGGTCCGCGTGGTCGCGGCCGGCGAGGCGCTGCTGGCCCCGTCCGTGACCCGGCGGCTGATCGCGGAGTTCACCGCGCGCCCGGCCCCTCGCGAACGGACGCGGCCGACCGCGCTGCACGCGCTCACCGCGCGGGAGACCGAGGTGCTGCGCCTGATCGCGCGCGGGCGGTCCAACACGGAGATCGCGGCCGATCTGGTGGTGGCGGAGCAGACCGTGAAGACGCACGTCAGCCGCATCCTGAGCAAGCTCGGGCTCCGTGACCGCGCCCAGGCGGTGGTGCTGGCCTACGAGACCGGGCTCATCTCCCCCGGCGAGTGATCGGCGTGCTGCCACTCCGGCGGTAGTGAACGGATCACGGCGGCGTCACGTACCCCCGGAGAGCCAGTCGAAAGGCGGCTCCGGGGAGTGATGTGAGGACGGCGGCCGAGACCGCACAGTGTCCTCCCCAGCGAGGAGAGGACCGCCATGACGGGACGCACGTTGATGACCGCCCTGGTCGCCGTGGTGCTGTGGGCGAACCTGCCCATGTCGCCGGTGCACCGGCCCGGCCAGGTCCGGCCGCGGCTGGCCGCCACGATCTCCGGGACGCTCGCCGGCTGCGCCACGCCGCACGAGTGCGCGCTGCGGATCGACCGGCTCTACGCGGCCAGTGCGGCATCGATGCGCGCGGCCGGGCAGCCGTACGCGTCCTGGGCCGGCCGGTCCTTCCTCGGCTTCGACCGGCGCGGCGACGGCCAGGCCGTGGAGGTCATCGGCGACCTCGCCACCGCCGAGCGGATCACCGTGGTGGTGCCCGGCGTCGCCACCACGCTCGGCACCTTCACCGACGGGCTCGGCCACGTCACCCGGCGCGCGCCCGCGACACAGGCCCGCGCCGTGTACGACGCCGCGCTGGCCCACGACCCGGGCGCGCGCGTCGCCGTGATCGCCTGGCTCGGCTACGACCCGCCGGACGGCATCGGCGTCTCGGCCGCGCGCGAGGAGGTCGCCCGCTCCGGCGCGCGCTCGCTCGGCGCGCTGCTCTCCGCGCTGAACCCGGACGTGCCGGTCACGCTGATCGGTCACAGCTACGGCGCTATCGTGGCGGGCTTGACCGTCCGGTCCGGCGCGCCGACCGTCACCGACGTGATCGCGCTGGGCGCGCCCGGCATCGGCGCGGAGCACGCCACCGATCTCCCGGGGGTACGGGTCTGGGCAGCCAGGGCGGACTCGGACTGGATCGGTCGGGTGCCGGCCGTGCGGCTGCTCGGTTTCGGTCACGGCACGCCGCCGGCCGCCCCGTCGTTCGGCGCGCTGCCACTGCCGGTGTCACCCGAGACCGAGCACGACGGCTATCTCACGGCCGAATCGCCCACGCTGCCGGCCGTGGCCGCGCTCGCGCTGCCCACCGTGGCCGCGCACTAACACGTCACGATCGGGTTGCGGTGACCGTTGTCCATGATCGGACAACGGTCACCCTGCGTACCCAGGGCGCATCGTGACGTATCCCGGACATCGACGGGTTTACCCTCCCCCGTTTGCGGGAACGAGGTTTTCTGAGCTGGTGTTATGCGCGCCGGCGTCCCCTTGCCGCCGATGCGACGTCCACACGCGACACGGCCCCGGAGTTCACCGGATGGTCAAACACGGTCGTGCGTGACGGGTGTAGGGTGGCCCTCGGTTCGGGTCCGGAAACGACTGCGGGAGGTGATTGCTATGCGAGATAGCGATCCCCCCAGTCATAGCCGGGCCACCCGTCAGTTCCGCTGACGCCGCTCCCGGCGTCTCCATCCAGCGACTGACCCGGTGACCGCTTCCTGAGACTGCACGCCCCACCCCTCCGAGGGCCCGGGGCCTCCGTCCGTGCGCGTGTCGCGCCGCACACGGACGCCGGGAGCGTGTGCGCGTTTCTCTCCCCTCGCCCACC
This sequence comes from Catenuloplanes atrovinosus, assembly GCF_031458235.1. NCBI lineage: Bacteria > Bacillati > Actinomycetota > Actinomycetes > Micromonosporales > Micromonosporaceae > Catenuloplanes > Catenuloplanes atrovinosus. The sequence continues at coordinate 5,304,648 of NZ_JAVDYB010000001.1, forward strand.
CGCCATGGGCGCGGACCATCACCGGAGACACCACCATGAGCCGTTACGTAGCCCCGCTCGGCCTGATGCTCGCCACCGCCTGGGTCGTCACCCTTTTCGTCCTCGCCAGCGGCACCACCAGCTGATCCTCACGCCATGGGTGCGGCACCGATCGACGCTCTCGTCACGCGTACGACAACACCAGTCGGCACCCTCCGCACGCCCGCAACGACGCCCTCTTCCCGCGTGCGACGGCAATCGCTTGATCCTCTCGGCGCGCAGGCGACAGCAACCACGTGGTCCCTTCGCCGCGCGCGCGAAGCAACCACGTGGCCCCATCGCCGCGCGCGAAGCAACCACGTGGCCCCATCGCCGCGCGCGCGAAGCAACCACGTGGCCCCATCGCCGCGCGCGGCGAGGGGACCAGTTGGCCTACAGCCGCGCGTGCGGTCGGGATGCGCGGCTCCGACCGCCGGCACGATCCCGTCGTGGTTGCGTCGATCGGGGATACACGAGCGATATTGCCGACGCCGAAGCTTGGCTGGCCGCTCGGCCTCCGGCCGCTCGCAGGTCAGGACGACGACCGCCGTCGGTCGCACGGTCGTCTGTTTAGGGTTTCTTTCCGCTCGGGCTCGTCCCGCGCACATCGCCTAGTTCTTCCTAGGAGGCTAGCCTCATTCCGGTGGCGATCCGCCGGGCCAGCAGGCCACCAGAACCGCGGGTGACCAGACCGCCAGACCGCCAGACCACCAAGTCGCCATATAGGCGAACCGGCATACCGGCCAACAGATTTGCGGTGCAGGCGGCAGAGCGGCCGGCGCGCGGCAGGCGGCCGGCGCGCGGCAGGCGGCCGGCGCGCGGCAGGCGGCAGGCGGCCGGCGGGCACGGCCGGCGGGCACGGCCGGCGGGCACGGCCGGCGGGCACGGCCGGCGGGCACGGCCGGAAAGCTTCGAACCGCCAATCTGCGGGAGTCGCAGGAGCGGCAGGCGGGAAATGCCAAGGCGCCAGGCCGCCAGAGCTACAGACCGGCAGACATGAGGCCGCCCAGGAACGCCGCCACAGAATGCCGCCCGAGAATCAGGCCGGCAGACCGCCGGACCGCAAAAGGCCGATCGGCAGGCTGAAGGCGGGGCGGAACGAGAGCACGGTGCCTCCGGCGCCCGAGCGGCGTGGGGGCACCGTGGACGGGTGGCCGGGGAGGTTACGGGAGGCGGGAGGACCAGAGGAGGCTGCAGACGGCGGCGACCAGGCCGAGGAGGAGGGCGAAGCCGGCGTACCACTGGGTGACCTCGCGAGGTTCGATGCGGTAGCCGATGGAGCTGCCCATGTCCTCGTAGACCTGCTTCAGCTCGGTGACCGAGGCGGCCTCGTAGAAGTAGCCCTTCGTGGCCTCGGCGAGTTGGGCCAGTGAATACCGGTCGACCGGGACGGGCTGGAGGTCGCCGCCGATGTCGACGATGCCGCTGTCGGTGCCGAAGGCGATGGTGGAGACCGGGACGTTGGCGGCGACGGCGGCGGAGCCGGCCTCCTCGATGGAGCGGCCGGAGGTGCGGTAGCCGTCGGAGAGCAGCACGATTCTGGCGGGGGGTGCGCCGTCGGCGCCGTCGGCGGGGACGGAGCGGATGGCGTCGAGGGAGGTGAAGACGGCCTCGCCGGTGGCGGTGGCCTCGGCGAGCGTGAGGCCGTCGATCGCGGAGATCACCGAGGAGCGGTCCTTGGTGGGGGCGACCAGGACGTTCGCGGACTTGGCGAAGGAGACCAGGCCCACGTTGAACGACTCGGGCAGTTCGCCGACGAACTGCTTCGCGGCGACCTGCGCGGCCTCCAGGCGGTTCGGTGCCACGTCGTCGGCCTGCATGGAGAGGGAGACGTCCATGGCGAGGATGATGGTGGCCCGCTCCAGCGGCTTCTCCGTGTCGACCGACGGGCGGCCCATGCCGAGCGCGAGCGTGAGCAGCGCCAGCAGGAACGCGGTGGGGCCGATGTGCTTGCGCCAGCCGAGCCCCTTGGGCGCGAGCGTGCGCAGCAGCTCCACGTTGCTGAAGCGCACCGCGACCGTGCTCTTGCGCAGTTGCCGCCACACGTAGGCGCCCGCGGTCGCGAGCACGGGCAGGAGCAGCAGCAGCCAGTACGGTTCCAGGAATCGAATCATCGCGTCGTCCCTCGGGTCCGGGCGTGCCGCTGGGCGGCGACGAAGCGGACCATGTCGAGCAGCCAGTCGGAATCGGTGCGCAGCCGGAGGTGGGCCGCGCCGGCGCCGCGGAGCGCGGACGCGATGGCCGCGCGCTGGGCGGCGGCTCCCTCCGCGTACCGCCGGCGCAGTTTGGGGTCTGAGGTCTGGACCTCGTGCACGGCACCGCTCTCCGGGTCGACCACGGCGAGCACGCCGACGTCGGGCAGTTCGAGCTCGCGCGGATCGACGATCTCGATCGCCAGCACGTCGTGCCGCACCGCGAGCTTCTTCACCGGCCGGACCCAGGTGGACGGGTCGGACATGAAATCGGAGATGATCACCGCGACGCCACGGCGGCGGGGCGGCTTGTTGAGCAGGTCGACCAGTTCGCCGAGGGACGAGCGGCCGGGCGCGCTGGGCAGCGCGGCGACGCGCCGGAGCAGGCCCTGCGCCTCCTTGCGGCCGGGCCGCGCCGGGATGCGCTCGGTGCTGCCGCCGGTGCCGACGACGGCGCCGAGCCGGTTGCCGCCGCGGACCGTGAGGTGGCCGACCGCGGCGACGGCCGCGACCGCGAGGTCGCGCTTGAGCCAGCGCGCGGTGCCGAAGTCGAGGCTCGCGGAGAGGTCCAGCGCGATCCACGTCTCCAGCTCGCGGTCGGCGACCGTGCGGCGCACGTGCGCCACCGTGGTGCGCGCGGTGACCGGCCAGTCCATCCGGCGTACGTCGTCGCCGGGCGTGTACTCCCGGGACTCGCCGGCCTCGGTGCCGGGACCGGGCAGCAGGCCGGCGTAGTCGCCCTGCAGCAGGCCGTCGAGTTTCCGGGTGACCAGCAGCTGCAGTCGCGAGAGGACCGCTTCGGATCGCGTCGACTCGGCCGGCGCGAAGCCCCGGATCATCCGATCACCTGGCCCCCGGCCAGCCGGCCGGCGTGGTCGCGGGGCCCGGCGTGGCGCCCTGGCGCGGGGTGACCGTGGGCAGCGGCACGGTCGCCATGATCCGGGCGACCACGTGGTCGGCCGGCACGTCGTCGGCGAGCGCGTCGTAGCTGAGCACCAGCCGGTGGCGCAGGATGTCCGGCGCGATGTCCTGCATGTCCTGCGGCAGCGCGTAGTCACGGCCGCGCAGCAGCGCCAGCGCGCGGGTGGCGCGGACGATGCCGAGCGAGGCGCGCGGGCTGGCGCCGTACTGGATGAGCCGGGCCACGTCCTGCATGCCGTGCGCGGCCGGGTCGCGGGTGGCGAGCACCACACGGACCGCGTAGTCGATCAGCGCGTTGTGCACGAAGACCTGGTCGGCCTTTTGCTGAAGCTTGATCAGGTCGTGCGGCGTGAAGATCGGCATCGGCTCGGGCGCGCTCACGCCCATCCGGTAGACGATCTCGCGCTCCTCCGCGTCCGTCGGGTAGCCGACCACGATCTTCATCAGGAAGCGGTCGCGCTGCGCCTCGGGCAGCGGGTAGACGCCCTCCTGCTCGATCGGGTTCTGCGTGGCCATGACCAGGAACGGGTGCGGGACGCGGTGGCTCTCGCCGCCGATCGACACCTGCTGCTCGGCCATGACCTCCAGCAGCGCGGACTGCACCTTGGCGGGCGCACGGTTGATCTCGTCGGCGAGCAGGAAGTTCACGAACACCGGGCCCAGCTCGACGTCGAACTTCTCACTGGACTGCCGGTAGATCCGGGTGCCGACGATGTCCGCCGGGACCAGGTCGGGGGTGAACTGCACGCGGGAGAACGTGCCGCCGACGACCTTGGCCAGCGTCTCGACCGCGAGCGTCTTGGCCACGCCCGGCACGCCCTCGATCAGGCAGTGGCCGCGGGCGAGCAGCGCCACGAACATCCGCTCGATCATCCGGTCCTGGCCGACGATGACGCGCTTGACCTCGAAGAGCGCCCGCTCGACCTGGGTGGCGTCCTGCGCCGGCGTCGTGCCCGCGGGCGCCGGCGCCGCGTCGGCGGCGGGCTCCGGAGCGCTGGCGGAAACGGGCACCTCGGGCGTGGTCTCTTCGGCCACCGGTCCTCCACAACGTGGGACTACGGGTTTCTCTTTGATCAAAGGCTAGTCCGCGGGACACACCAAGCGTGACACGTCCCGATTCCGGCCGCTTCAGACAACCACACTTGCCTGACACGGAGCTGGGAGTACGCCGGGAGTACGTCGAGTCCCGCGGAGGGTGGGTGGACAGGTGCCACGGTCCCGTGTGTACCATTTCAGCCGTCGCCGGGCGGCTTCCCCCGTGGCCGCCCGGCGACCCATCAGACGCACCGTGCCCCGCCGGGCTTCAGGTGTCGCACCCGACGCGGGGGTCCCATGACAGCGCCCGAGGAACCCATCTGTTCGGCCAAGGGCTGCAAAGCGCCCGCGACCTGGCGGCTGTTGTGGAACAATCCCGCGCTGCACCCGCCGGACCGCCGCAAGACGTGGCTGGCCTGCGACGATCACCGCGAGCACCTGTCCACCTTCCTCGACGCCCGCCGCTTCCTCCGCGACGTCGAGCCGTTCTGACCCGTTCCGGCCAGTGACGCCGGGAACGCGGGGCGCTTCGGGCGCGACGCGCGTGGGCGCGGCGACTACCGTGGATGCCGTGACTGAGACGCCCGCACCCCCGGACAGCGGCGAGGTTCGCATCAACGCGCTGGAGCCCTGGCCGGACACGGTCGAGTGGAAGCCGGTGTCCCCCAGCCTGATCCGGGTCGAGTTGGTGCGCCTGGCGATCTGGCTGGTCATCCTGCTGGCCGCGCTGATCACCGGCTGGCTGCTGGTCGGCCACTGGCTGTTCGGCGCCGGCGTCGGGCTGGTGCTCCTCTTCGGCGCGTGGCGCGCGTTCGTGATCGGCCGGGCGGTGCGCGCCTGGGGCTACGCGGAGCGCGAGCGCGACCTGCTGGTGCGGCACGGGCTGCTGGTGCGCCGGCTGTCCATCGTGCCCTATGCGCGGATGCAGTTCGTGGACGTGACCGCCGGCCCGCTGGAGCGCTCGTTCAACCTGGCCACCGTGCAGCTGCACACGGCCGCCGCGGCCAGCGACGCGAAGGTGCCGGGCCTGCGGCCGGCCGAGGCGTCCCGGCTGCGCGACCGGCTGACCGCGCTGGGCGCCGACCGCGCCGAGGGCCTGTGACATGACGGAGGTCGTCCCGGACCCGCCGCGGCAGCGGCTGCACCCGCTGAGCCCGCTGCTGAACGGCGCCCGCACGCTCGTGGTCATCATCGGCGCGGTCTCGCTGTCGCAGATCAACGAGTTCGGCTGGGAGCGCTTCGCGCTCACGTTCGCCGTGATCGCGGCCGGCATCGTGGTGTTCTCGCTGATCAACTGGTGGAACACCGGTTACCACGTGGTCGGCCGCGAACTGCGCATCCACGAGGGCCTGTTCTGGCGGCGCACGCGCGCGATCCCGCTGGAGCGGCTGCAGACCGTGGAGGTGCGGCGCCCGCTGCTGGCGCAGCTGACCGGCCTGGCCGAGCTGCGGCTGGAGGTGGTCGGCGGCGGCAAGACCGAGGCTCCGCTGGCGTTCCTCACGGTCGCGGACGCGGAGGCGCTGCAGGAGCGCCTGGTGCGCCTCTCCGGGCCACAGGCCCGCGAACAACAGGCCGCCGAGGGTACGGCGCCGGACGGCACGGCCGCGCCCGGCGCGGAGGCCACGGAGTCCACGGAGGCCGCCCCCGCGGCGTACCCCGGAAGGGACTCGGGTTTTCCGCTGCACGCGGTGCGCAACGCGGACCTGGTGCTGAGTCAGGTGCTCACGCCGCAGACGTTCTTCCTGCCGCTGGGCGTGGCGTCGGTGCTCGCGCAGTTCAGCTTCGTGGGCGAGTTCAATCCGGTCGCGATCTTCTCCACGCTCGCGGCGGTCGGCGGCGTCATGCTGGCGCCGGCCCGCCGGGTGCTCAACGACTGGAGCTTCCGCCTCTCCGACGTGCCGCTCAGCGGCGAGGGCCGGGGCCTGCGGATGGCGTACGGGCTGCTGGAGACGCGCAACCAGACCGTGCCGCTGCACCGGCTGCAGGCCGTCACCGTCACCTGGCCGCTGCTCTGGCGGGCCAAGCGCTGGCTGCGCGTGCGCTTCTCGGTGGCCGGCGTCGCGGGTCCGGCCGACGGCAACGAGCAGCAGTCCGACCGGCTGCTCCCGGTCGGCGACCCGGAGACCGGGCGCCGGCTGGTCGCGCTCGCGATGCCGGGCCTGGACCTGTTCACCGTGCGCGTCGCGCCGCCGCCGCCGCGGGTGCGGTGGCTGCACCCGTTCGCCTGGTCGCGGATGGGCGTGGGGCTGAACGCACGCGTGTTCACCGTGACGAAGGGCGTGGTCACGCGCGAGTTGGTGGCGGTGCCGTACACCCGGATTCAGAGCGTGCGCGTGGTGCAGGGACCGCTGCAGCGGCGCCTGCGGCTGGCCACCGTGCACGTCGACACCGCGGGCGGCGGCGGGGCGGAGGCGCCGGACCGCGACATCCACGAGGCGTGGGCGCTGGCCGCCGCGCTCACCGCCCGCGCGCACGCGGCCCAGGCCGCGCCGGCCGCCCAGCCTGCGGCGATGTGATCTTGACATAGCCTGCACGGCGCCTGGGTGCGCTCTGCGCATAGGCTGTGGCCATGGAAGAGCAGCCGGCACCGGTCCTCGCCCCCGGCCTGACCGCCCGCGTCGAGCTGGCGGTCGGCGACTCCGACACCGCGCAGGCGCTCGGCTCCGGCGACGTGCCGGTGCTGGCCACACCGCGGGTGCTGGCGCTGGCCGAGACCGCCACGGTGGCCGCGACCGCCCGGCAGATGCCGAGCGGCATGACCACGGTCGGCGTCCGGGTCGAGCTGGCGCACCTGGCGGCCACGCCGATCGGCCGCACCGTCGCCGCGCAGGCCACGCTCGCCGAGGTCGACGCCCGCCGGCTGGTGTTCGAGGTGCACGTCACGGAGGTCGCCGACGTGCCGTACGAGCAGCGCCGGGTGGTCGCGGAGGGCCGCGTCGAGCGGATGCTGGTCGACCGGCAGCGCTTCCTGTCCAAGGCGTTCGACTGAAAGGGCATCCGTGAGGTTCGTTGAGGTCGCCGACCGCGTCTACGTGCTCCGCTACCCCATCCTGGACGTCAACTCGACGCTGATCGTCGGGGACGGCGAGGCGCTGCTCGTCGACACGCTCGCCACCGGCCGCCAGGCCGCCGACCTGGGCGAGGCCGCGCGTGCCATCACCAGCTTCCCGTGGGCGCTGGTGAACACGCACCACCACTTCGACCACTGCTTCGGCAACGCCGCGCTGGCCGATCCGATCCGCCCGGTCTGGGCGCACGAGGAGGCGAACCGGCTGCTGCTGGAGACCGCGGAGGCGCAGCGCGCCGAGTGGATCGCGCGCTGGTCGGAGAGCGACCCGGTGCACGCGGAGGACCTGGCCCGGGTGGAGGTGCGCGGCGCCAGCGACACGTTCGCCCAGGACATCCCGCTGGACCTCGGCGGCCGGCTGGTCCACCTGCGCCACCTCGGCCACGGCCACACCGCCGGCGACATCGTGGTGCACGTGCCGGACGCGGGCGTGGTCGTCGCCGGCGACCTGGTCGAGGAGTCCGCCGCCCCGTCGTACGGTGACGACTCGTACCCGCTGCACTGGCCGGAGACGGTCGCCGCGCTGCTCCGTCTCGACCCGCTGACCACGATCGTGCCCGGCCACGGCGCGCCGGTCGACCCGGCGTTCGTCAAGGCCCAGCACGAGGACCTGACCACGGTCGAGTGGACGCTCCGCGAGGCCTACGGCGACGGCGCCCCGGTCGAGGACGCGGTCCGCGCGGTCCTGGAGAAGTCCTCCCTCGCGCTCACCGACACGGCCGCGCGCTCGGCCGTCCGCCGCGCCTACGCCGACCTCTCCGGCACCACGTCCTGACTCGGCGTCACTCCGGGAGGGTGATGCAGGCGAGGCGGGGGCCGGCGGTGCCGGCGCGGCCGGGGGCGGTGTCGGTGTGCTGGGCGTGGATGACCAGGGAGCGGGGTGGCGCCTCCTGGTTGAACCGCCACGCCACGCGGGAGTTCACGGAGGCGGTGCCGGCGACGTCGGTGGTGAAGTCGAGCCAGACCTCGTTGCTGGGGTTGGCGTAGGACGGGTCCACCGACGGCGGGGAGGCGGACGCCTTCGGGTCGCGGTGGTGCTGGTAGTGCGGGCCGGCGTCCTCGCCCTTCGGGCCGCAGACGTTCGTGTGCAGGTGGGCGCCGTACGCGCGGGACGGCAGCAGGCCCTCGACGTCGAGCTGCACGGTGGTCTCGACCACGGCGGGTGAGACCGTGACCAGCGCGCTGGCGCCGATCGGCACGAGCGCGGGATCGTAGGTGATCGCGGTCTGGTCCTCGGCCCAGGCCGCGAACGTGCCGCCCTCCGCGTACGCGCGGAGCACGGACGCGGTCGACGGGGTCGACGGCAGCGCGGTGTCCCGGTCGTCCGTCCCGCATCCGGTGGCCGCGGTGACCAGCCCCGCCAGCCCGAACCCGATCATGAGTGCCCGTCGCATCCGCCCACTCCTAACCGAAAAATCCGACAAATCATGGTATTGCGCTGCCCATTGTTCCAGGGTTCCACTCGCCGATGGTGCGGAAGGCCTGGGAGGATCGGGAGAAATCTGTCGGGGAGGGCACGGGAATGGCGTACGCGGTGGTGCTCGGCGAGGCACTGATCGACCTGCTGGAGACCGAGCACGAGGGCCGGCCGGTCTACCGCCAGGTGATCGGCGGCGCACCGCTCAACGTGGCCACCGGCATCGCCCGGCTGGCCGGCCCGGGACACGCCGAGTTCGGCGGCGCGCTCGGCGACGACGTGCTGGCCGGCCGCATCGAGGCGTTCCTCTCCGACGCCGGCGTCGGCACCCGCGCGGTGGCCCGCGTCGCGGCGCCGACCGCGCTCGCGGTGGCCACGTTCGACGGTGCCGAGCCGGACTTCCGCTTCTACGGCGAGCCGCCGTCGTACGCGCTCTACGACGACGTGCCGCGCGACCTCGTGGACCGCGCGGCCGTGCTCTACTGCGGCTCGATCAGCCTGCTGCGCGCGCCGTTCGTGGACGCGGCGCGCGCGGCGTGGGCGGCCGGCGGCCCGCTGCGGCTGTTCGACCCGAACGTGCGCCCGCGGCTGCTGCCGGACGAGGCCGCCTGGGAGCGGCAGCGCGCGCTGGTCACCGAGTTCGCCGCCCGCGCCGACCTGGTCAAGCTCAGCTCGGTGGACGCGGAGGGCCTCTACGGCGAGGGCCCGGCCGAGGTCGCGCGCCGGCTGCACGCGCTGGGCACGCCGGTCGTGGTGGTCACCGCGGGCGCGCGCGGCGCGCTGGTGTCCACCGGGGACGAGCAGTCGTTCGTGCCCGCGCCGGTGGTCGAGGCGGTGGACGCCACCGGCGCCGGCGACTCCGTGATGGCCGCGCTGGCGTACCGGCTGATGATCGAGGGTCGTCCGGCCGGCCACGCCGGGTGGCGCAACTACGCCGAGTTCGCGCTCTCCGTGGCCGCGCTCGTCTGCGAGCGGGTCGGCGGCGCGGTCGCGATGCCGACGCTGGACGACCTGTCCCGGCGCTGGGCCGAATAAAGATCATTGAACAATGCTCACCTGGGGATATGTTCGAGCGCACCGATTCGTGGTTTCGGGGACACGATAGTTGCGTTAAAGCAAAGTTTCCCATTCGGCGCGACGGTCCACACGGGGCTAGATTGACCGTGCCACAAGAATTTCTCACCTAATCGCACATCCCGCATTCGCGCGCCATCGGCCCGCGAAACGGTCCCGCACGCCCGAAAACGGTTCTCCCCCGGCTCCCGACCGGCACCCCACGGCCGCGCAGACCACGACGCCCATCGTGCGGCCGGGCGTGACCGCACCCCCGAATCCCCCAGTGTCCCGGAGACCTCCATGCCGTATGCCACGGCCCGGCAGGACCCGCCCGGTGTGCGACCGGCCGCCCTGTCCCCACTCGAGCACGATGCCCGGATCACCGCCACCCGTACCCAGAAGATCGTGCTGGGCATGCTCGGCGCGCTGCTCGCCCTCGCCGTCGCCGCCGCCGCCTTCGGATGGACCGGCGGCCTGCTCGCGCTGCTCGCGCTGATCACCGCGCTGTACCTGGCCGATCTGGCCTTCTGCGCATGGCTGGTGACCGGCACGATGTGGCGCGACCGCGCGCACCGACCACCCGTACCCCTGCTGGAACTGCCGCGCTGGCCCACGTTCACCGTGCTGTGCCCGATGTACCGGGAGACCGCGGTGCTGCCACAACTGATCGACGCGATGGAGGCGCTCGATTATCCGAAGGAGTCGTTGCAGGTGCTGCTGCTGCTGGAGGAGGACGACACGGAGTCGGTCACGGCCATCCGCGGCATGCGGCTGCCGTCCACGTTCGAGGTCGTGGTGGTGCCGGAGTCGCGGCCGAAGACGAAGCCGAAGGCATGCAACCACGGCCTGCTGCTGGCCCGGGGCGAATACGTGGTCATCTTCGACGCCGAGGACGTCCCCGAGCCGGACCAGCTCAAGAAGGCCGCGGTCGCGTTCGCCACCTCGCCGGCGAAGGTGGCCTGCCTCCAGGCGCCGCTGAACTTCTACAACCCGCGGCAGAACGTGCTGACCCGGCTGTTCACCGCCGAGTACAGCCTCTGGTTCGACCTGATGCTGCGCGGTCTGCAACGGATGGACGGGCCGATCCCGCTCGGCGGCACGTCGAACCACTTCCGCACGGAGGTGCTGCGCGGTCTGGGCGGCTGGGACCCGTACAACGTGACCGAGGACGCGGACCTCGGCATCCGGCTCTACCGACAGGGGTTTCGGACCGGGATGCTGGACAGCACGACGTACGAGGAGGCGAACCCGGAAATCCGCAACTGGATCCGGCAGCGCTCCCGATGGATCAAGGGTTACCTCCAGACGCTGCTGGTGCACACCCGCGGCGGCTGGGTCTCCGACCGGCACTTCCCGACGTTCCTGCTGGTCGTCGGCGGCAAGGCGATCGTGAATTACATCAACCCGCTGATGTGGGCGCTGACGATCACTTATTTCGTATTCCGCGGCACGATCGGCGACGAGATCGAGGCGCTTTTCCCGGCCCCGGTCTTCTACGCCGCCGTGGTCACGCTGCTATTCGGAAATCTCTTGTTCGTCTATACATTCCTCCTCGGCAGCGCGCGCCGGGGAAATCACGACCTCATCAAGTACGGCCTGCTCGCCCCGTTCTACTGGCTGCTCATGTCGGTGGCCGCGCTCAAGGCGCTCGGCCAGCTCGTGTTCAAGCCGCATTACTGGGAGAAGACCGAACACGGCCTTCACCTCGGCAAGGGCGGTGCGGCATGACCACTACCGTGGAGGCGACGGCGGCACCGTTCCGCTACCGCCCGCCCGCGCGGCTGACCTCACTGTCCGTGGTGATGCCCGCCCACAACGAGGGCGAGAACATCGAGGCCGCGATCCTGGAGGCGCTGGAGGCCGCGACCTCCGTGTCGGACCGCTACGAGGTCGTGGTGGTCGACGACGGCAGCACGGACGACACCGCCGCGGTCGTGGAGCGCCTGATCGCCACGTACGGCGAGTCGGTCCGGCTGATCCGCAACGAGGTCAACCTCGGGTACGGACCGACCGTGCGCAGGGCGCTGGAGAGCGCGCGGATGGACTGGATCCTGTTCACCGACAGTGACTGCCAGTTCGACCTGAGCGAGGTGGCGCTGCTGGTGCCGCTGACCGACGACGCCGACATCGTCAGCGGCATCCGCCGGAACCGGCAGGACACGTTCCGCCGGCGGCTGAACGCACACATCTTCAACGCGGCCGGCCGCGCCTTCTTCGGCACCGGCGTCCGCGACGTGGACTGCGCGTTCAAGCTGATCCGCCGCTCCGCGTTGCGCGGGCTGGAGCTGACCGCGACCAGCGCGATGATCAATACGGAGCTGTTCTATCAGGCGCGCCAGCACGGGTTGCGCGTCGTGGAGCAGCCGGTCACCCACCTGCCGCGGAGATTCGGCGAGGCCAGTGGCGGCGACCCGCGGGTGATAGCGCGCGCGATCCGCGAGTTCTTCGTCATGCGGCATCGGTTCAACGGCGTGGCGCGGTCCCGGCTGCGGCTGCACACCCGGCTGGCCGGCCTGCTGGCCGCGGTCGCGGGGCTGCTGGCGACGTGGTGGACCGTGGCGAACGGGCACGTGCTCGCGTACGGCGACTCCGAGGCGCACCTGAACATCGCCAAGCGCGTGGTGAGTGGCCTGACCAGCGGGCTCGCCCAGCTCGGCAGCGTATGGCTGCCACTGCCGCACCTGCTGATGGCCCCGTTCGTGATCCACGACGACCTGTGGCGGACCGGCCTGGCGGGCGCGGCCGTCGGCGTACCGTCGCTGATCCTGCTGTCCGTGTCCAGCTTCAAGCTCGCGCACCTGCTCACCGGCAGCGTGGCGGTGAGCTGGCTGGCGCCGCTGGTCATCCTGGCCAATCCGAACACGCTCTACCTGTCCGCGACACCGATGACCGAGGTGCTGCTGCTGGCCATGGTCACCACGTCGGTCTACTTCCTGGCCAAATGGATCATGAAGGACGGCGTGAACGATCTCGTGCTGGCCGGGCTGTTCGGCTGCCTGGCCACGCTCTCCCGGTACGACGGCTGGGCGCTGGTCTGCCTGGAGGCCCTCGCGGTCGGCGTGATCGCGCTGGTCCGGCACCGGCGGGCGCGCAGCGTCGAAGGGCTGGGCGTGCTCTTCTGCGTACTGGCGTTCTCCGGCATCGGCGCCTGGCTGTTGTGGAATCAGCTCATCTTCGGCGATCCGCTCTACTTCGCGGACAGCGTCTACGGCTCCGCGGAGCAGCAGCAGTTCTTCCTGCGCCACGGGCTGCTCCCGACGTACCACGATCTGGGCGAGTCGTTCCTCTACTGGTTCGAGGACGTGCGCCTGATCGCGGGTGCCACGCTCGGCGTGCTGGCCGCGGCCGGCCTGGTCGTCCTGCTGGCGCGCGCCGTGCGGCACCGCACGCTCGGCCCGGTGCTGATCGCCGGTGTGGCATTGAGCTGCTTCGCGTTCTACATCCTGTCGCTCTACCTGGGGCAGGCGTCGCTGATCCTGCCGCGGTTCGCGCCGGACACCAGCCCGTACACCATGTCCAACCTCCGGTACGGCCTTCAGGCACTGCTCCCGATCGCGCTGTTCACGGCCGTGCTGGCGTCGCTGAAGCCGCGGATTCTGGTGCCGATCCTGGCCGTGGTGGTGCTGGCGCAGGGCGTGGCGCAGGTGGCGACCGGCCGGGTGATGTCGTTCGAGGACGGCACCCGCGGCCTCTCCTCCCAACTGGTCTCGAAGGGCCCGGACAGCCCACCGGTCGAGGCGTGGATGCGCGCGCACTACGACGGTGGCCTGGTACTGATGGACGACTACCGGCGGCCGATCGGCCCGGTGGAGAGCGGCGTGCCGATGAGCCGCTTCATCGGCGTGGGCAACAAGCCGTACTGGGCGGAGAGCCTGGACAATCCGGGACGGTGGGCGACCTGGATCATCCTCCAGCAGGGCGAGACGGACGCGGTGTGGCGCGGCTTCACGCCACAGAGCCGCACGATCCTGGAGGACCACTTCGTCGAGGTCTACCGCAGCGGGTCGATCCACGTCTATAAGCGGCGGCCTGCCGGGGACGGGTTCGTGGTCAAGCGCGGCCAGCACCTGTACCTCGGTGACCAGCGGTGGAACGCGGTCGGCGTGAACAGCTACGACCTGCTCGAGCAGACGCCCGCCACGATCGAGACCCGGCTGCACGCGCTGGCGAACGACGGCCACAACACGGTACGCACATGGTGCTTCGACGCCGACGGCGGTGTCACGACGGAGACGCTGGCCACGCTGGATCACGTGGTGCGGACCGCGCACGGGCGGGGCCTGCGGATCATCTGCACGCTGGCCAACTTCTACGACGACTTCGGGGGGCCGGCGCACTTCGCGCCGACTGGCGACTTCTACTCGTCGGAGGCGGCGCGGACGGTGTACCGCGACCAGGTGCTCCGAATCCTGGAGCACCGGGGCGCGGACGGCACCCGGCTTGCCGACTCGCCCGCGATCCTGGCCTGGGACCTGATGAACGAGCCCCGGCCGTACTCGGGCACGCCGGACGGCGCGGTGGCGCGGTGGACCGAGACCATGGCCGGGTTCATCGGCAGCCTGGACCAGCGGCACCTGGTCACGGTGGGAAGCGAGGGGTTCATGGGCGGCTACCCGCACGATCCCACGCTCGCCGGGCGGCCGGGCGCGGACTTCGGCACGCTCTGTTCCGTACCGTCGATCACGCTCTGCTCCGTCCACCTGTTCCCGAAGTACCTGTCGTCGCCCGCGGACGTGGGTGAGCGGGCGCAGGCGTGGCGCGCCGAGGCGGACCGGCTGCGCAAGCCGGTCATCATGGAGGAGGTCGGCTTCTCACTGTCGGACGGCGGCGACGAATTCGCGCGCGCCGCGTTCTACGCCGAGACGGCGAAGGCGGTCGGCTACAACGACCTCGACGGGGCGCTGCTCTGGAACCTCGGCGCGGACGCGGATCGCACGTTCACGCTCAGCTACGCCGACGCGGCGTCGCGTGAGGTTCTGACGAACTGGGCGGAGACGATCCCGGCGGCGGAGTGAAGATCATGTAGCCGCCGGGCGGGCACACCGGGACGGGTGACGACACGGTAACGTCGAGGGATAATCCCTCGGCCCGCGGATCACCCCTCCCGCGCGCCGGCACTCATCCCCGGGAGGCAGGACCCATGGCCGAGAAAGAGGCCCCGAAGACGGAGTCGCACGACCCCGACTTCCCCGAGGCGCTGCTGCAGTTCATGCGCTCCGGCTGGCGGGACGACTCGCTCACGGTCGCGCGGGTGACCGAGGCCGACCGTTACGCGGCCCGACGCGCCCGGCTGTCCGCCGCGTTCCCCGGCGAGACGCTGGTCATCCCCACCGGCCAGGAGAAGGTCCGGGCCAACGACACCGATCACCCGTTCCGGCCCGGCAGCGACTTCGCGTACCTGACCGGCGACCACGACCCGGACGGCGTGCTGATCATGCGCCCGTCCGGCGACGGCCACGACGCGGTCCTCTACACCCGGCCGCGCTCCTCCCGCGAGACCGACGAGTTCTTCCGCAGCCGCGACGGCGAGCTGTGGGTCGGCCGCCGCCACACGCTGGCGGAGAAGTCCACGCTGCTCGGCATCGAGACCGCGGCGCTGCGCGACTCCGAGGCCGCGCTCGCCGGCTGCGCGCCGGCCCGCACCCGCGTGCTGCGCCGCATCGACCCGCGCGTCGACGCCGCCGTCCGGCCGTACGATCCGGAGAAGGCCGGCGCCCGCGACCGCGAACTGGCCTGGACGATCTCCGAACTCAAGCTGGTCAAGGACGAGTGGGAGATCGCCCAGCTGCAGGCCGCGATCGACGCCACCGTCCGCGGCTTCGAGGACGCGGTCCGCGTCATCCCCGCCGACCGCGGCGTCTCCGAGCGGCTCATCGAGGGCGTCTTCGGCCTGCGCGCCCGCCACGACGGCAACGACGTCGGCTACGGCTCCATCGTCGGCGCCGGCGCGCACGCCACGATCCTGCACTGGGTCCGCAACAACGGCGTCACCACGCCCGGCGAGCTGCTGCTGATGGACATGGGCGTCGAGGGCAACCACCTCTACACCGCCGACGTCACCCGTACCATCCCGGTCAACGGCACGTTCTCCCCGCTCCAGCGCCAGGTCTACGACATCGTGCACGCCTCCCAGCAGGCCGGCATCGACCTGATCAAGCCCGGCGTGAAGTTCAAGGACGTCCACGAGACCTGCATGCGCGTGCTCGCCGAGGGCCTCTCCGACCTCGGCGTGCTCCCGGCGAGCGTGGACGAGGCCATGGACCCCTCCTCCACCGTCTACCGCCGCTGGACCCTGCACGGCTTCGGCCACATGCTCGGCATCGACGTCCACGACTGCTCGCACGCCCGCAAGGAGGCCTACCGCGACGGCGAACTCGGCGAGAACTTCGTCCTCACCGTCGAGCCCGGCCTCTACTTCCAGCCGGAGGACGACCTGGTCCCCGACGAACTGCGCGGCATCGGCATCCGCATCGAGGACGACGTCCTCGTCACCCCGGAGGGCGCCGTCAACCTCTCCGCCGGCCTGCCCCGCAGCTCGGCCGAGGTGGAGACGTGGCTCGCCGCCCAGCGCGAGGCGGGCCCCCGCCTCCCCGGCGCCTGACCCGGCCCGCTTCGTGGGTACGTCACGGTTCACGTGACGTACCCACAGGCCTTTCTCTGCCCGCTTCCGGCGGGCCGAGTCCCGCACGCTCCCGCGGGCACCGGTCGTCGCAGCGCTCCTCCCTGCACGATCCGAGGCCCACCCCACCGCCGCACGCCCGGCGCGACCCGCGCCAAACCCACCAGGATCGGTTCGTCGGCGCGCCGATCCGGGATCAGCCGGAGACCCCGCCGGTAAGCAGTGCGTAGGCCAGTGACGTCACCGAATGGTGGGCGGCGTTGCCCCGGCGGCTCGTCGTGAGCAGCCCGGCGGCGCGCAGGACGGCCAGATGCTGCGAGGCGGACGGGGTGCTGATGCCGGCCCGGCGCGCGAGATCCGTGGTGGTGCCGGGTGCGTCCGCGGCGGCACGCAGCACCGCCGCGCGGGAGCGGCCGAGCAGCGCCGCCAGCGAGTCCTCCCCCGCCGGGCCGCCGGGTGCCGCGGAGCCGGGCTGGGGCGATGCGACGGGGTAGGCGATGAACAGCGCCGCCGGGTCGGTGCCGACCCAGGGTCGGACGGCCGCCACCGACGGTACGAAGGTGACCCCGGCGCCGTTGGGCCGCAGGTCCACGTCGTGGTCGGCGTCGACGACGAGCACCGGATTGTGCCAGCGGACGCGGGGGTGGATCGTGCCGAAGAGGCCCTCCACACCGGACAGGGCCAGCGAGCGCGCCTTGGCCCGCACGTCGCGCTGGACGTCCGCGCTGGCGTCGGAGCAGGCGGGGGCGGTGTGGCGGTCGTGCTCGCGGCGTACCGCGTCGATCAAGCGGTGAAACGCGGCGCGCTCGCCCGCGGCGAGGCTGTGGTGCCAGGCGTTCAGCGCGCCCCCGGTGAACGCGACGAGTTCGCGGCGGATCCGGGACCGGCCGGTGTCGGCCAGCCGGGACAGCGACGCGTCCAGCGGCTCCGGCGCGGGACCGTCCGGCAGCGGGGCCAGGAAGTCCGGGTACGCGCCTGCGTGCGCCAGATCCCGCAGCTCGCGGCCCGGGCGGGTGGCGCGGGCGGCGACGGTGGCGAAGACCTCGTGCAGCGGCAGCGGCGCCGGGAGCAGCCGGGTGCGCGCGAGGTCGTCGGGGCCGAGCCAGATGCGGATCATCCGCGTGCCGTGGTCGCCATGCCGACGAGACGCCGCGGCCGGCCGGATACGTTGTCACCCCTGGCGATCGAGGGCGATACATAGCATCCTCGACGAGGGTCATCGCGGTCGTCGCGCGGCCCGGGCGGCACAGTACGATCATCGGCGCCGCGGGACAAGGGAGAGTCACAGCGATGCCGAGTCGCGATTCGGGCCGGGACAACGAGCCTGAAATACCTGGTGGTCGACCGACGGACGGTTCCGCTCCCCAGCCGGGGACGCCACCGGCCGGCCGGATCGACCACGAGGCCACGATCGTCATGCCTCTGGTGAAGCCTCGCACCGCCCCGGACGCCGGCACCACGCCC
Source organism: Catenuloplanes atrovinosus (assembly GCF_031458235.1). Lineage (NCBI taxonomy): Bacteria > Bacillati > Actinomycetota > Actinomycetes > Micromonosporales > Micromonosporaceae > Catenuloplanes > Catenuloplanes atrovinosus. Next base: position 5,322,437 of record NZ_JAVDYB010000001.1, read on the forward strand.
GCCGCGACCCCGCCGGGTCCCGCCGCCCGCGACGACGCGGCCACGCAGGCGCTCCCGACGCTCGACCCGCAACCCGCCGACGCCCCCACGGCCCGCGACCCGGAGCCGGCCCGCCGGGACGCGGCCACCCAGGCGCTCCCCGCGCTGGATCCGAAGCCCGCCGCCACGGACGCCCCGGCACCGGGCATCGCCGCCCCGTTGAGCGAGGACACCGTCATCCTGCCCGCGCTCCGCGGCCGCACCACCAAGCAGGAGCGCGAGCGCCCGCCCACGAACATCCAGCCACCCGCCGAGCCGGAGACCGAGCCGGCCGCGGCCCCGCCCGTGCCCGCGCAGCCCGAAGATCCTGAAACGCCGCACCGCCGGGGCCCGTCCCGCGCCATGATCGGCGTGGTGATCGCGGTCGTGCTGGTGCTCGCGGCCGCGTGGTTGCTGGTCAGCCTGCCCGGCGTGCCCGGCGGCGCGGACTGGGCCGGCAGCGGCGACCGCAAGTGGCCGCCGGACGCGCCCAGCGTCACGCCCACCACGGAACAGCAGGTCAGCGCGCCACCGCCGAGCGCGCCGTTCGTGTCGCCCGCGCCCGGTCAGAGCACGGACAACGGCCTGGTCGTCCCGCCGCCGAGCCCGGCCGCGCAGCGGCCGGCCGCCGCCACCCCCAACCCCGGTACCTCACCCAGCCGCGACCCCGCGCCCAGCACCGGCGGCGCCGCGAGCCCATCGGCGCCGGCCGGGCCGCTGGACGGCGAGGCCGGCACCGCGCCCAGCCAGATCGAGGCGGAGAGCTTCGCCTGGCAGTGGGGCGTGACGGCGGCGGCACTCGACGGCGCCTCCGGCGGGCGCGGCGTCTCCGCCGTCAGCAACGGCGACTGGCTGCGCTTCGACTCACTCAACTTTGGCAACGGCGCCCGCACGCTCACGGTCCGGATCGCCAACGGCTCCGGCTCCGGCGGCCGCATCGAACTCCGCTACGACAGCCCGTGGTCCTCCCCCGCCGCGTCCGTCGCCGTCGACAACACCGGCGGCTGGGCCCAATGGCGCACCCGCAGCGTCTCCTGCACCCCCACCACCGGCACCCGCACCGTCTTCATCTCCTTCGTCAGCCGCTCCTCCACCGATTTCGTCTACCTCGACTGGGTCTCGTTCGCTTAGCACCGGCTTTCCCGCTCCCGGCCCGGTGCGGCCCGCATGCTCCCGCGGGCACCGCGCCAACTCCGGGGACGACCCCGGACCCCGACCTTCCCACTCCCAGCCCGGTACAGCCCGCATGCTCCCGAGGGCCGACCTCCGGCTCCCCTCCGGCTCCGCTGGCGCTCCGCTCCGGTCCGCCGGTCGGAGGCGGTATCCGTGTGGTCACCACGACCCGCGACCACCATCGTGGTCACGCCGCGCCACGCGACGGACGACCGGCTCTCGCCGCACCGGACGGCGCACACGCCGCGCGGCGCGCCGGACCACAACGCGACCACCGCCACGGCCGCGGAGCCGCACGGCCGCGGAGCCGCACGGCCGCGGAGCCGCACGGCCGCGGAGCCGCACGGCCGCGGAGCCGCACGGCGGCGAGGACGCACGGCGCGGAAGCGCCACGCGATCGCCGCTGCCGTCTGGACCGGCACGGCGAAGGCCACGCGACCACCACCACCGCCGCGTGCGGAGGCGCGGCCGGTGGCCGGGCTGGCCGGGAGTGGCGGGTTGTGGTGAGCGGTTGCGGAACCGGCTCCGATGCGGCGGCGGAGCGAAGGCGGAGCCGGCGCGAGGTTGGCCCGCGGGAGCGTGCGGGGCGCGACCACGCCGGAAGCGGGAATATCGGGGTCGCGGTTGTCCGGTGTCCGCGGGGAGGCCGGATCGGAAGCGCGGAGAGAGGCGGGGGCAAACGGCCCTTGGGCAGGGCGGATGTGGGAATATCAAGGGGCGGAGAGGGAAGCCCCAAACCCTCATAAACACCCCGCACCGGCCGATGGGACGCCGAAGACCCAGTTCAGCGGAGATCGGACCCGGGCGGCGGCGATGGCAGCGCGTGAGGCGAAGGACAGGCACACGGGCATCCGGAGGCGGGATGCGGCGCCGCGTGACGGGCGGTCGGCGGGGCGGCAGCTGACGTTCTACTTCACGGTGCTGGTGGTGCTGCTGGCGCTGACCGCGGTGGCGCGCGCGGTGGTGATGGAGTACGCGACCCGGCAGATGACCGAGGTGGCGAACCGCTGGTATCCGGCCGGCGTGGCGAACGCGTCGGTGCTGCAGTCGCTGAGCGACGTGCAGTCGGGGATCCGGGCGTACCAGCTGACCGGCGACACGGCGTTCCTGGACGCGTACTCGGCCGGTACGGCGGGGTTCCTCGCGGCCGTGGACGAGCTGCGCCCGCTGCGCGACTCGGATCCGGATCTCGGCACGCTGCTGGACCGGCAGGAGACGCTCGGCACCCGGTGGTGGCAGACGTACGCGGAGCCGGTCGCGAACGGGCGGGACATCGACCCGGCGGAGGCGGCGTCCGCGTTCGCGCCGATCCCGGCCGCGAACGCGGAGGCCCGGGCGCGGATCGACGTGAACGCGGCCGCGTCGATGGCCGCGGCGAAGGACCTGATCCGGCTGGTGAACGCGGTCTCCGCGCTGATCACGCTGGTCACCGTGGCGGTCACGCTGTACCTGGCGTACCGCGCGGTCGGCGACATCATCCGGCCGCTGCGCGCGCTGACCATCACGCTGCGCCGGCTGAACCGGGGGGACTTCCACGAGCGCGCGCCGGTGTTCGGGCCGGCCGAGGTGCAGAACGCGGCGACCGGGGTGAACGCGCTCGCGGTCGAGAACCAGCGGCTGCGCGTACGCCAGGAGCACGAGGGCCACATGCGCGAGGTGGCCCGGACGATCGGCGTGGCGGTCCGCGCGCACCTGGACATCGACACCGTGCTTCAGGAACTGGTCGACAAGCTCGGCCCGGTGATCGGCGCGGACCGGGTGTACGTGCAGCTCTCCGGCCTGGCCGGCGGGCTGCGCCTCAAGCAGTGGCACGCGCCCGGCCTGGTGCCGCTGCCGCCGAGCCTGCTCACCCAGGCGCCGGGCCGGATCGACGCGGCCATGTCGGAGCAGGACCCGGACGCACCGCCCGGCATCCACGTCCGGCAGGGCCGGATTCTGATGGAGGTCGGCGGCGAGGACGGCGCGTCCGGCACGGTCACCATGGCGTTCCCGCGCGAGTACGAGGTCCCGGAAGGTGAGCTGGGCCTGCTGGCGCTGGTCCGCGAGGACATCGAGCGCGCGCTGCACCACGCCTCGATCTATGCGGAGCAGAGCCGGCTGCTGGCCGAGGTCAAGGCCCTGGACGAGCACAAGGAACGTTTCCTCGCCGACGTCACCCGGGAGATCCGCAACCCGCTGAGCAGCATTCAGGGCTACCTGGAGCTGATCGACGAGTCACCCGCCGAGATGCCCGCGCCCGCCCGCAAGATGATCGGCGTGATCGACCGCAACGCGCACCGGCTGCGCGCGCTGGTCGACGACATGGTCACGCTCTCCTCGATCCGCCCGCGGATGGCCAGGGCGAAGGGCCGCCCGATCCCGATCGCGGACGTGGTGACCGCGGTGGCGGACGAGTTCCGCCCGCGGTTCGAGGCGCAGGAGGTCACGTTCACGGTCGACTGCCGTGCCGCCGAGGCCGAGGTCGGCGGCGACGCGGAACTGTTCGCCCACGCGCTGCGCAACCTGCTGGACAACGCCGCCAAGTTCACCTCGAAGCCCGGCACCGCCACGCTCCGCTGCACCATCCCGCCCCGCAAGGTCGGCGACGCCGGCACCTCCGTGATCACGGTCAGCGACACCGGCATCGGCATCCCCTCCGAGGAGGTCGACCGCGTCTTCGGCGAGTTCTACCGCGCCTCGAACGCGGTCCGCGCCGCCGTCGAGGGCCCCGGTCTGGGCCTCAGCCTGGTCAAGGAGATCATCGAGGCGCACTCGGGCCGCATCAAGATCACCTCGGAGCTCAGCCGCGGCACCCAGGTCACCGCCGAACTCCCCCTGCTCCGCGCCGCCCCGACAACCGCCTGAAACCCCTCACCTAGCGCTTGAGCACCAGTGAGTCGGTGGGAATCTCCATCGGGAACGGTTCGGCCGAGGTGAGCGTCCCGCCCGGCTTGGCCGTGGCGTATTCGACGTAGTGGTCACCGTGCCGCCGGAACAGCCACATGGTGATCTGGGCCGGATCGGCCGCGTCCGGCTCGACGAGCAGGTACCACTCGATGCGCGCAGCCGCGTAGAGCTGCATCTTCGTGACCCGGTCGCTGATGGCGTTGCTCGGTGACGTGATCTCGCAAACGAGCACCACGTCAGCCGCCTCGGTGACTGTGGCCTCGAACGAGGCGTCGGCCACCACGACATCTGGAATCACGATCCGGTCGGTGGCGAGACGAACGTTCGTCGCCTCCATCGGGATCAGGCCCGCCTCCATGACAGCGGGAAAGACGGCCCTGACCAACATCATCGAAATGATCTGGTGCGCGTTCCTCGGTGCCGGACTCACCAGCAGCATCCCGTCGATCAACTCGATGCGGTTGTCAGTCTCGCCTAGTGCGAAGTACTCGTCCTCGGTCCAGGGGAACGGATGGGGATCGAACGCGGACACACTCATCGGCGGACTCACCTCCTAACGGCACAGGATGCTGCCACACAGTGTCACATGATCGCCGTCCCATCCGCACGATCGGTCACGCTCGGATGGGTGAGCGGGTCCGGGGACCCGCTCACCTGCTCAGGACTGGACGAAGACCGCGACCGTGCGGGGTGGGACGGTGAAGGTGCCGGTGGTGGCGTCGAACGATGCGGTGCGGAGGGTCTCGTCGGCGGAGGTGCGGAGGACGGGGTGGAGCGAGACCGCGGCGCCCGTCAGGGACGGGACGGTCTGGGTCGCGGTCGTGGGAGTGGCGTTGAAGACCACGGTGATCGAGCGCCACCGCGGGTCCGGGCCGGACAGCAGCATGGTGATCACGCCGGGGGTCTCGGCCGGGCCGGAGAGCGGGAACGACAGGTGCTCCTGGACCGCGGCCGCGGTGCCGAGCGAGAACAGCGGCGACGACCGCCGGATCTCCAGCAGTTCCCGGTAGCGCGCGTCCGCCAGGTTGATCGCGTCGCAGCCCGGCACCAGCGCCGGATCGGCCAGCAGCGGGCGCGCGTAATCCCATTTGTCCGCGTTGTCGGGAGCGGGTGGCAGACCCCGGCCGAAGCCGTTGCCCGCGGCGCAGTCCCAGGAGATCTCGTTGAACCAGTCGCCGGAGTTGAACGAGTTCCGGTCCAGCGACTTCGACCGCAGCCGCTCCGACCCGGCCGTCACGAAGCCGACGCCCTGGCCGAGCACCACCGTGGCCAGGCCGAGCGTCTGCATCCGCGCCCGGTCCACGGCCGGCGTGGACCGCGGCAGCTTGAACGCGAGCGCGTCGTACAGGATCTCGTTGTCGTGCGCGTCCACATAGGTGATCGCCTCGCCCGGTGCGGCCGTGTAGCCGGTCGGCGAACCGTTGTACGGAATCTCCGCGCCCGCCTGCGACACCCCGGTCGACGACGCCACGAACCGATATGACGCGAGATTTCCGGACAGACCAACCTTGATCTGGTCCTGGCGCAGCAGCAGCGCGGCCCGCTGGTCGGCCGCCGAGCCGTTCACCGGGTCGCCGTTGGGGTCGGTGAACAGCCCGGACGCGAAGCCCTGCACGCGCGGGTTCGCGTCGAACGGCCCGCCGCCGCGGACCGCGTCCCGCAGCCGGTCGTTGAACGTGCCCACGCCGGTGCCGGCCATGTTCGCCTGGGTCGCCTGCACGAACCGCGCGTCGCCGGCCACCTCGCCGAAGTTCCAGCCCTCGCCGTACAGGTAGATGCCCTTGCCGTCGACGCCGTCGCGCTCCACCGTGAGCGCGTCGAGCGCGGACCGTACCGCCATGATGTTGGCCTTGGGGTGGTGCCCCATCAGGTCGAAGCGGAATCCGTCCACCTTGTACTGCCGGGCCCAGGTGACCATGGAGTCGACCACCAGCTTGCCCATCATCGCGTGCTCCGGCGCGGTGTTGGAGCAGCACGTCGAGTTCGCCACGGTGCCGTCCGCGAGCAGCCGGTGGTAGTAGCCGGGCACGATCTGGTCGAGCACCGAGTGCGGGTGCACGCCGTGCGCGGCCGTGTGGTTGTAGACCACGTCCAGCACCACGCGCAGCCCGTCCCGGTTGAGCGCGGACACCATGGAGCGGAACTCGGCCGTCCGCGCCGCGCCGTCCGGGTTCACGGCGTAGCCGCCCTCCGGCACCGTGTAGTGCAGCGGGTCGTACCCCCAGTTGTAGCCGTCGGTGTCCGCGACCTCGGCCACGCAGGCCTGCTGCCGGTCCGAGTCCGGGGGCAGCGACGCCAGGTCGCAGGCGGGCCGCGCCTGGTCGGCGCGCCGCTCCGGGGTGGTGGCGAAATCGAAGGACGGCAGCAGGTGTACGTGGGTGACGCCGGCCGCGGCCAGTTCGCGCAGGTGCGTCGCGCCGGCGGACGCCCGCGAGGCGAACGCGAGATAGGTGCCGCGTTCGGCCTCGGGCACGGTGCCGTCCGCGATGCTGAAGTCCCGTACCGACAGCTCCTGGATCTGGATCCTCGACGCGGGCACCGCGGCCGGTTTCGCCGCGGCGAGCGCGTCCCAGCCGGGCGGCGCCAGCGCCGGATCGTCCAGGTCGACGAGCTGGCTGTGCGTGGAGTCCGCGGCCAGCGCGACCGAGTAGGGGTCGGTGACCGACGCGGTGACCACCTCGCGCGCGGCCGGCTGCCACGCGGTCACCTCGAACCGGTAGAACCTGCCGGCGGCCGACCGGTCGAGCCCGGCCGACCACACGCCGGTCCGGTCGTCCCGGCGCATGTCCACGATGGACGGCGCGGCGGACGGCGTGTCGAAGAGCTGGAGCCGCACGGTACGCGCGGTCGGCGCCCAGACCGACACCGACGGCGTGCCGTCCGGCGCGAACACCGGCCCGAGCCGGGCCCGCACCGCGTCCGGGTAGACGTCGTCGAGCACGCCCGGCAGCTGCACGGCCGTGGCCGCCAGCAGCCGCCCGGTGTGGTCCCGCTCGGTGACCACCACCTGCCCGCGCAGGATGTCCGTGACCCGCGCGCTCGCCGGCACCTCCAGCGCGCCGTACGCCCACAGGTGCGGGAACCGCTGCCGCTGCGCGTCGGTGAGCCCGTTGCGCCGCGCGGTCAGCGGCACGACCGAGTGGTCCCCGGTCAGCTCGCCGTTCGCCACACCGATCCCGCCGGACGGCGACCAGGCCAGCGCGTACGCCTTGCCGTCGGCCGGGCGGCCCTCGCCGGACGTGGGCGTGGCCAGCCGCGCCCAGGCGACCGTGGACCGGTCCAGCCACTGCGCCTCGGCCGTGCCGAGGTCGACGTCCGGGCTGAGCGTGCTGGTGCCGGCCGGGAGCAGCCGCCCGGCGACGCCGGCCTGGAGCCACACCTCCCGCCCGGCGGAGGCGAACTCGAGCCGCTGATCCTCCGGCAGGTCCTTCACGTCACCCCGATGCACGATGTAGTTCAGTCCGGCCGCGCCGGGCGCCAGCGGCACCTCGAAGACCGCGCCGTACGCGTCCTGCCGCACCGGCATCAGGGGCGCGTCCCAGGTGGTCGGCGTGGCCGCGCCGTCCCAGACGTGCAGCCCCCAGCCGTCGTAGTCGCCGGCCGGCCGCCGATAGTGGATGATCGCGGTGCCCTGGTCCGGCACCGGGTCCGGCTCCCCGGTCGCGGCCTGCCGGGTGGGATAGAGCGTGGGGTCGCCCTGGCGGACCCACACCTCGCCGGTCGCGGTCACGTCCACGGTGCGGTCCACGGCCGGGTCCTTGGTCCCGGACGGGTCGACGACCAGGAACCCGACGCTCCGCGCGCCCGGCTTCAGCTTCACCCAGGCGAACCGGCCGTACGAGTCCTCGCCCGCGAACGGCTGCCCGGCCGGCCAGGTGGTGGCCCACGCCGGGTCGATGTCACCCCAGGGGTAGAGGTTCCAGCCGTCGTAGTCGCCGGCCGGGCGCTGGTAGTGGACGACGAGCCAGTCCCGGCTCGCGGCCTGTGGTGGAGTCTCGACGGTGGCGGTCGCGGTGGCGGAGGCGGTGCGCCCCTTGCTGTCTCGCACCACTGCCTTGTAATCGATCGAGGCGCCGGCGGGCAAGCCCTGCGGGTCGTGGCGGACCCGGTACGGCGCGCGCGTCGCGGTCCCGAGCAGTTCCCACCGACCGCCCGGCCGCCGCGCCGCCACGGTGACGGTCGCGGCCGGGTCGCCGCCGAGCACGGTCGCCTCCACGCCGTCGTCGGTGGCGCTCAGCCGCAGTCCCGGCCGGTCCGGCGGCGCCGGCACGCGGGCGGCGGCCCGCAGCGCGATCGCGGACATGGCCGGCACCGTGACGGTGACCCGCCGGTCCGCACCGGAGGTGACGGCCGCGCCGCCGCCGTAGATCGGCGAGAAGCGGGTGGACGGCGAGAACGTGTCGATGGTGACGGTCTGCGCGGTGGCCGCGTTGTTGACCGCGATCAGGTGCTCCACCCGCTCGTCGGCCAGCAGCCGGGACGCCGCGAACACGCCCGGCCCGCCGGCCGCGTGCCGGGTGGTCTGGGTGCCGTCGGCCAGCGCCGGGTAGCGCTCGCGCAGCGCGCCCAGCGCCGCGATGGTGCGGTAGATCGGGTGCCGGGTGTCGTAGTTGTCGGTCGCGTGCGTGCGCGCGGTGCCGATCAGGTCGTCGTCCAGGTAGTCGGCGGTGCGGCTGGCGAACATGTCCTGCCGCGCGTCCTTGTCGCCGCCCGGGCCGGTGAAGCCCTGCTCGTCCCCGGAGTAGATCACCGGCTGGCCGCGGGTGAGGAACATCAGCTCGTGCGCGAGCTGCGCCTTCCTGAGCCGCTCCTGGTCGGAGCCGCCGGAGGCCGCGATGAACGACCCGATCCGGCCCATGTCGTGGTTGCCGAGGAAGGTGGGCAGGCGGCCCGCGTCCGTGTCCCGCGAGGTGTAGAGGTCGTCCGCGGCGTACACGTCGGCCAGCCCGCGCGCGGTGCCGGTGCCGGTCACGAAGCCCTGCGCCGCGGCCTGGAACGGGAAGTCGAGCGTGGCCGGGAGCCCGCCGCGCCGTACGTACCCGGAGGTGATCTCCGGATCGGCGCTGTAGACCTCGCCGAACATGAAGAAGTCGTCGCCGCCGGCCCGCGCGATCCCCTGGCTGAACCGCGGCCAGAAGTCCATGTTGACGTGCTTGACCGTGTCCATCCGGTAGCCGTCGACGCCCAGCTCGCGAATCCAGTCCGCGTAGATGTCGGTCATGCCGTCGACCACCTCGGGCCGCTCGGTCCACAGGTCGTCCAGGCCGAAGAAGTCGCCGTACTCGCTGTTCTCGCCGGTGAACGTCGAATCGCCCCGGTTGTGGTACATCGCCGGATCGTTCAGCCAGCGCGGCACCTTCACGGTCGCGTCCGACGGCTTCCGGAACACCGGCGTGTACGGCCCGGCGTCCTTGGTGACGCGCGGGAACGGCCGCGTGCCGTCCGCGTGGTTGCGGTCCTCGAACGCGTTCCCGGCCGCGTCGACGTACGGCGACGCCGTCTTGGGGACGTAGCCGTACTGGTTCTCCGCGTACGCGATCACGTCCGCCGTGTGGTTGGTGATGATGTCGAGGTAGATCTTGATGCCCCGCCGGTGCGCGGCGTCGACCAGCCTCCTCAGGTCCTCGTTCGACCCGAAGTGCGGGTCCAGCCGGGTGAAGTCGGTGATCCAGTAGCCGTGGTAGCCCGCGCTCACGTCCGCGCCCGAGCCCTGCACCGGCTGGTTCTTGAAGACCGGCGCCAGCCAGATCGCGGTGGTGCCCAGCCCCTGGATGTAGTCCAGCTTCTCGATCACGCCGCGCACGTCGCCGCCGTGGTAGAAACCCTTGTCCGCCGGGTCGTGCCCGGTGCTCAGCCGGTCGCCGGGCAGCCCGCCGCGATCGTTGCGCGGGTCGCCGTTCGCGAATCGGTCCGGCAGCACGAAGTAGAACTGCTCCGCCTCCCGCTCCCGGTCCCGGGCGGCGGCGCCCTGCACGGCCAGCGCACCGTCGGACGGCTCGGCGCTCCAGGCCACGCCGCCGGTCTCGGTCCGCAAGGGTTGCGCGGCCGGTCCGGGCGAGGCCACCACCGCGCCGAGCGGCAGCGCCACCGTCACGGCCACGGCCGCGACCAGCTTCTTGACGATCATCAGACGGTACGGGAGAGCCACGGAATCCATCGACGGCCTTCCTCGGGATCGGTGTGGCCGCACGTTAACCCTTGCTGCAAAGCCATGCAAGAGTTTGCAATTGATTCGCAAGCTTGCGGCCGGCCTTGCGCAAGCCCGGCGGCCGTCGATCCCGGCGCCCTGCGTGATCGGTGTGTCGGGCCGTTTGGTGACCATGCTGGCAGGAAACTCTGGAGATGTGAGCGCCACGACTGATCTGGACACGTTGAGTGACTTCTTCGACCGCTATGGCGCCGCGCTGACCGCCGGTGACCTCACCGGGATCGCCGGGTGCTACGCCCTGCCGGGCATGGTGGTCTCCGGCTCGTACAGCTTCACGTTCGCCTCGCCGACCGCGGTCGCGCTGAGCTTCCTCGGCGCGGCGCCGGAGTACCTGGAACGCGAGCTGGTCGCCGCGCACGCGCAGATCCGCGACGTGCAGCGCCTCGCGGAGGGGCTGGCGATGGTGGCGGTGGACTGGGAGTTCCTGGACAGCCACGGCGCCGCCGTACCGGGGCAGAGTTTTCGCTATCTGCTCCGGGCGACCGCGCACGGCCCGGAGATCTGCACGGTCATCTGCACCGGCTGAGGCCGCCCGCCACGGGTCGCCGGTTCCCTGTATGCTTCTAGCAAGACGGACGTACGGTTTTTGGGCTGGGCTTCGGAGCACCGGAGCGGATGGTTAGCCCGACCTAACCGACACGAACGGGTAACACGTACGAAAGACTGTTTGAGGACTACTCACGGTCAGCCCGTTTTCCGGGAGCCAGCACGCCGAGCGGCGAGTGGCCCCGGGGGCCGAGGGACCGCAGGGACAGCGGGAAGGAGTACGACGTGGCGAGCCTCGACACCTTCGGTGCGAAGAGCGAGCTGCGCGTCGGTGACGCGAGCTACGAGATTTTCAAGATCAACAAGGTGGAAGGTCACGACCGCCTGCCGTACAGCCTGAAGATCCTGCTGGAGAACCTGCTCCGCACGGAGGACGGCGCGAACATCACCGCCGACCACATCCGCGCGCTGGGCGGGTGGGACCAGAACGCGGACCCGAGCGTGGAGATCCAGTTCACGCCGGCCCGCGTGCTGATGCAGGACTTCACCGGCGTGCCCTGCGTCGTCGACCTGGCCACCATGCGCGAGGCGGTCAAGGACCTGGGCGGCGACCCGACCAAGGTCAACCCGCTCGCGCCGGCCGAGCTGGTCATCGACCACTCGGTGATCGCCGACCTGTTCGGCCGCGAGGACGCGTTCCAGCGCAACGTGGAGCTGGAGTACCAGCGCAACCGCGAGCGCTACCAGTTCCTCCGCTGGGGCCAGACCGCGTTCAACGAGTTCAAGGTCGTCCCGCCGGGCACCGGCATCGTGCACCAGGTCAACATCGAGTACCTCGCGCGTACGATCATGGAGCGCAACGGCCAGGCGTACCCGGACACGGTCGTCGGCACCGACTCGCACACCACCATGGTCAACGGCCTGGGCGTGCTGGGCTGGGGCGTCGGCGGCATCGAGGCCGAGGCCGCCATGCTCGGCCAGCCGGTCTCCATGCTCATCCCGCGCGTGGTCGGCTTCAAGCTCTCCGGCGAGGCCCCGGCCGGTACCACCGCCACCGACCTGGTGCTGACCATCACCGAGATGCTCCGCAAGCACGGCGTGGTCAGCAAGTTCGTCGAGTTCTACGGCCCGGGCGTCTCCGCGGTGCCGCTGGCGAACCGCGCCACCATCGGCAACATGTCGCCGGAGTACGGCTCCACCGTCGCGATCTTCCCGATCGACGAGCAGACCATCGACTACCTCAAGCTGACCGGCCGCACCGAGCAGCAGGTCGCGCTGGTCGAGGCGTACGCCAAGGAGCAGGGCCTCTGGCTGGACCCGGACGCGGAGCCGGACTACAGCGAAAAGCTGGAGCTGGACCTCTCCACCATCGTGCCGTCGCTGGCCGGCCCGAAGCGCCCGCAGGACCGCGTCCCGCTGAACGCGGCGAAGGCCATGTTCCGCGACGCGCTCGGCAACTACGTGCAGGGCGTCGACGGCCACGCGGACGAGGCCTCCGCCGAGTCCTTCCCGGCCAGCGACCCGCCGGCCAACCACGTCGACGACGAGGCCGACAAGCCGCACGTGTTCAGCGCCGCCAACGGCTCCGACGGCCGCCCGTCCAAGCCGACCCGGGTGGTCGGCGAGGACGGCACCGAGTTCGAGCTGGACCACGGCGCCGTGGTCATCGCCGCCATCACGTCCTGCACCAACACGTCGAACCCGCAGGTCATGATCGGTGCGGCGCTGCTGGCCAAGAAGGCGGTCGAGCGCGGCCTGACCCGCAAGCCGTGGGTCAAGACCACGCTGGCGCCGGGCTCCAAGGTGGTCATGGACTACTACGAGCGGGCCGGGCTCACGCCGTACCTGGAGAAGGTCGGCTTCCACCTGGTCGGCTACGGCTGCACCACCTGCATCGGCAACTCCGGCCCGCTGCCCGAGGCGATCTCCGCCGCGGTCAACGAGGCCGACCTGACCGCGGTCAGCGTGCTCTCCGGCAACCGCAACTTCGAGGGCCGGATCAACCCGGACGTCAAGATGAACTACCTGGCGTCCCCGCCGCTGGTCGTCGCGTACGCGCTGGCCGGCTCGATGGACATCGACATCACCACCGAGCCGCTCGGCACCGGCTCGGACGGCAAGCCGGTCTACCTCGACGACATCTGGCCGTCCGCGCAGGAGATCGACGAGACCATCGCGCAGGCGATCGGCGCGGAGGGCTTCTCCGCCGCGTACTCCGACGTCTTCGCGGGCGACGAGCAGTGGCAGTCGCTGCCCACGCCGACCGGCAAGACGTTCGAGTGGTCCGAGGACTCCACCTACGTGCGCAAGCCCCCGTACTTCGAGGGCATGTCCGCGGAGCCCACGCCGGTGAACGACATCTCCGGCGCGCGGGTGCTGGCCAAGCTGGGCGACTCGGTCACCACCGACCACATCTCCCCGGCCAGCTCGATCAAGCCGGACTCCCCGGCCGGTCGGTACCTGGCGGAGCACGGCGTGGCCCGGCACGAGTTCAACTCGTACGGCTCCCGCCGCGGCAACCACGAGGTCATGATCCGTGGCACGTTCGCCAACATCCGGCTCCGCAACCAGCTGGTGCCGGGCGTCGAGGGCGGCTTCACGGTCAACCACCTGACCGGCGAGCAGACCACGATCTACGACGCCTCCGTGGCCTACGCCGCGGAGAACGTGCCGCTGGTCATCCTGGCCGGCAAGGAGTACGGTTCCGGCTCGTCCCGCGACTGGGCCGCCAAGGGCACCATGCTCCTCGGCGTCCGCGCCGTCATCGCCGAGTCCTACGAGCGCATCCACCGCTCGAACCTGATCGGCATGGGCGTGCTCCCGCTGCAGTTCCCGCAGGGCGAGAACGCGGAGTCGCTCAAGCTCACCGGCACCGAGACGTTCACCATCACGGGCGTCACCGCGCTGAACGACGGCACCACCCCCCGCACGGTCAAGGTCACCACCGACACCGGCATCGAGTTCGACGCGGTCGTCCGCATCGACACCCCCGGCGAGGCGGACTACTACCGCCACGGCGGCATCCTGCAGTACGTCCTCCGCAAGATGATCGCCAGCTGACCCACCACTACACCGCCGTCGGGCGGCCGTCCTTTCCCAGGGCGGCCGCCCGACGCGTTCCAAGAGCCGACATTCATGTTCCCGCTCTCGCGGGCGCCGAGCCCATCGTGGTTCCGGCCGCCCCTCGATGGGCTGTCACCGCGGTCCGGCGCCGGGCGACGACGTCACTCCCGCGGCACCGATTCCGGCGCTGGTCGCCGGAACCGCTGCCGGCTGCTTCTGATCAGCGGCCGGTCATCGTCCTCACCGGCACCCCGGGCAATGCGCGCACCGGTTGTTCCACCGCCTCGATCCGGTACACCGGCGGATCGGTGAAGTCCTCGACCTCGTCGATCATCGCCCGAGTGTGCTCACCGTCCGGCCCGGCCAGCCAATAGGCACCGGGAAGCACCTCTCGCCAGGGGTGGACGACGACCTCCCGGAGATGCCTCGCGAGGAATACCGCCGTCTCGGGCTCGGTCGGCTCCGGGGATACCGACAACCCGAAGTCGATCTCCAGGCTCCAGCTCACGTCGCCGGCGAGCGACGCGTGGGTGGCGAGCACCGCGGCGTCCCAGTCGCGCTCGGCGGCGCCCTCAGGCGCCACGTCAACCGCCTCGGGCGGCACACCGAGCAGTGCGCCCAGCGCCGCAGCGATCCGCTGCGGCTCCGGCTCGCCGGCGATCATCACGGTGAACACGCGATCAGCGGCCGGGCTGCCGGTCCCAGGGGAGCGGGCGGGGGACGTGACGCCACCACCAGTGGTCCGGCGGGGCGTCGGCCGCGTCGCCGGGAAGGGCGGCGGCGAGCGCGGCGCCGCCGTCGTCGTGGGTGAGGCGGCGGAAGGCGTCGTCGATGCCGGACAGCGCGGCGGACAGCACGGCGCGGGCGTCCGGCGGCGCCTCGGCCACGGAGACCGCGAGGCGATCGCGGGTCTCCAGGTCACCCCGGTAGAAGTCGGCCGGGTACCAGCCGTCCGGTGGCCAGCCGAGCTCGAGCCGGGCGACCAGCGCCTCCCACGCGGCCAGCCGGTTGACGGCGTGCCACAGCCGTTCGTCGCCGAGCTGCTCCCCGACCCGGTCCGCGACCGGGGAGGGCATGACGTGCGTGCGGATCACGTCCGGCAGCGGCCGGACCGACGCGCCGGGAAGCTCGGCCACCGGATACTCCACCGCGCCGACTCGGACGACCGGCGGCTCGCCGCCATCCTCGCCGTCGAGCCGCGCCCGGATCCGGTTACCGGTCGGCGTGGCCACCCAGAAGGCGCTCGGCAGATCCTCCTCGGCCGGGTAGATCACGGGAGTCCGCAGTGCGCGGGCGAGCCAGGCAGCCGCCTCACGTTCGGACGGTGCGGTGACGGACTCCGCCAGGTAGATGTCGAGTGCCTCGCGCACGTCGCCGGTCCGCGCCGCGGTCGTCACCAGGACCGGAGCGGCCCAGTCACGCTCCTCGGCGTCCTCGTCGGCGATGTCCACGGCCGCCGGCGGCAACCCGGTCAGGTCGGCCAGCGCGGCGGCGAGCCCGGCGTGATCCGGCTCCCCGACGATCAGCACGTTGTAGGTCACGGCTTCCAGGTCCCGTCATAGATCTGCTTGGCCTTGTCTACCAGCTCGGGGTTGTTCACGAACCGCGGGGCGTGCGAGAGCTGCGGCGCCCTCGACAGGTCGCCCTCCGCCCGCACCCACTGCTGAAGGGCCGCGTATTCGTTGCGGTCCAGCTTCTCCATGCCGACGCCCTCGACGGGGAAGGCGCGGCCGGTGTCCTCGATGCGGTACGTGCGCCCGTTGATCGTGTACAGCCCGGTCTTCTCGTCCCACGTCGCCCGGCCGTCCGCGATGCCCTGGACGTCCTCCCGGCCCGCGCCCTCGTACCCACGCAGGTACACCGTGTTGTCGCCCTTGATCTCGCCGCTCTTCGCGCCGCTGATCGAGTGCCGGTCGTGCGGCGGCAGTAGCGCGTCGACGCCACCCGGCAGTCCGCGCACCCCGTCCGCCACCGGCCACGGTGGCCCGCTCGACGCGTCCGGTGTGGTGCCGCGACCGGCGTCCGGTGTGGTGCCGCCATCCGCGGCCGGCGTTCCGGACCGCCCGGGGCGGCCGGCGACCGCCTCCGCGTGCGTCTCGGCCTGGGCGGCGTCGACGGATCTGCTGCCGCCGCCCCGGCCGCCGCGTGTGGGGCCGTCGCCGCCGTCCGGTGGGTCGTTCGGCCCACGTGGGGTGCCGCCACCGCCGGGATTCCTCGCCACAGTGCCTCCGCCGTCCCGGGAACGGCGTCGACTGTACCGGCCATGATCCAGGGCGCCGGGATGCGGCCGGACACGGACCATGATCGAGTGTCCCGCGAGTCGTCAGGCCGACTCGCGGGACACCTCGATCATGCGATTGACCGCGTTTACTGCAGGTAGTTCTCGACCTCCTGCTTCGAGTGGGCCTCCTGCGCGTCCGGGTCCTGCCCGAACTCGCGGGCGGCCCGGCGGCGGCGCAGCAGGTCCCAGCACTGGTCGAGGGACTCCTCGACGGCGCGGAGGCGGTCGTGCTCCTCACCGGCGGTGATCTCACCGGCGGCGAGCTGCTCGCGGAGCTTGTGCTCCTCGTCGACCAGGCTGTTGATCTGACTCAGGATCGTGGTGTCTTCCATGTGTCGTTTCTACCGCAGGTTCGCCTCGGCGAGCAGCGTGGTGATCAACGGCTCCGGATCGGCGAGTTCCGCGGGCAGGCCGCGGGACGCGAACCAGGCCGCGACCACCCGCACGTCGCGGGCCAGGAAGTCGCGGCCCTGCGGGTTGGCGATCACGTCCACGATCTGCGGCAGGTCGATCAGGACCAGCCGGCCGTCGTGCACCAGGATGTTGTAGGGCGACAGGTCGCCGTGCGCGAGCCCGCACCGGGCCAGCACGGTCAGCGCCTCGACCGCTTGCCGCCACAGGTCCAGCAGCGCGTCCGGGTCGGGGCGGGCCTGGGCCAGGCGCGGTGCGGCCCGGCCGTCGTCGTCGCCGAGGAACTCCAGCATCAGTTCGGTGCCGAGCAACTGCACCGGGTACGGCACGTGGATGCCGCCCATGGTCCGGCCGATGTGCCAGAGCCGGGACAGCGCGGCGAACTCCGCGGCCGCCCACTGACCGGCGATCACCTGGCGGCCGAAGCTGGTGCGGTTCTCCATCGCGCGCATCTCGCGGGAGCGGCGCACCCGGCGTCCCTCCAGGTAGCCGGCGTCGCGGTGGAACAGGCGGTGGTCGGCGTCCCGGTAGCGCTTGACGGCGAGCAGCACGGACCGGTCCGTGCCGGGGACGCCGCGGCGTACCAGATGGACGTCGGCTTCTTTTCCGGTCTTGAGGATGCCGAGCTCGTCGTCGACGGCGGCGTGCTCGGTGACCACCCACTCGGGGATCGGATCGGGGCCGTGCTCGGCCGCCTCCCAGGTGGACCAGCGGTCGCCCTCGTCGGGCTGGTCGGGCTCGGCGACCGCCTGCCGGCGGGCGCCGCGGAACTTCAGATCGTGGGGCTCGTCGTCGTCGAACCGGCGACGGCCGCGCGGACGGGAACTATCGAACACTTCAGCGTCTCCTCGGACGAGAAAAGGAAGGAAGGCATGGCGAAGCTCGTGACCATGACAGCCATTACTCGCACCTCCTCCTTGTCTCGCCGAGCGCGGAAGCGCCGGTCTGTCGCGCGACCACTATCGCGAACCCGGCCGGGCCGCGCAAGCGATTTACGGATGCACCACCCGGCCGCCCGCGAGCACCGCGGACAGGCCCTGGATCAGCGACCCGGCGGACGTGGTCGGCTCGAACCGCGACTCCATCCACTGCCGCCCCCGGTGCAGCCACACGCTGGGCAGGCCCATCGCGGCGGCGGCGCCGATGTCCGCCTCCGGGCTGTCGCCGACGATCCAGGCGCCGCGCAGGTGCATGCGCACGCGCTCGGCCGCCAGCGTGAAGATCCGGGGGTTCGGCTTACTGACGCCGGCGGCCTCGGAGATCACCCAGTCCGCGACGTAGTGGTCCAGGCCGGTGCGGCGGATGATGCTCTCCTGCCGGTACGCCGGGCCGTTGCTCACCACCACCGGCATCCAGCCGGCGTCGTCCGCGATCCGCAGGGCGCACGCCACCAGCGGGTCCAGCCGGGTGTGCTCGACCAGCCCAAGGTCGAGCTCGTCCACCAGGTCCACGGCGGAGGCGCGCAGCCGGTACCGCGCCTGGATCGAGTCGGCCAGGTCCCACCGCGAGGTCAGGCCGTCCGCGTCGATCGAGACCAGCCACTCCAGATCCTCCGGCGGCGCGCCTATCTCGGCGAGGAATTTCGCACCCCAGGCACGGAACGCCGCCTCTCGGTCGAGGAGGGTGTTGTCGAGCGCCAGCAACATGAGGGGCACTCGCGCACACTAGTTGAGCAGCCTGGGAGCCGACCAGTCCCACCATGTAAACAAGACGTATAAAGCAAGTCCGGGCTAGCGACGACGGGTGAACGTCCGGCCCGCGACCTGCACGATCAATACCTCGGCGGTACGCCGGACGGCCGGAAACCGGCGTGGCCGGGGCTCGCTCCCGCCGTCGTAGACCCAGGCCGCCTCGCGCCGGGCCAGCTCCTCCTCGGCCGCCGGGCCCCGCGTGCCGCACGCGCGGGCGAAGTCCCAGCCGTCGCGCAGCCCGCCCGCGGTCGGCCGCCGCGCCGCCCAGGCCGCGAACGCGCCGGTCCAGCCGGTCCCGTAGCCGGCGGCCAGCATCGGCCAGTGCCGGGCCGCCACCCCGGCCCGCTTGCGCAGCAGCGCCTGCCGGGCCACGCCGACCAGCCGCGCGTCGAACCCGTCCGGGATCGGCGCGCCGCCGGTCAGCGCCGCCACCAGCGCCTCCTGCCGCGCCGCCAGGTCCCCGCTCACCTGGTCGGGTCCGGGTAGCCGGCCGCGGCCGCGATGGCGGACAGCTCCGCGGTGAGCTCCGCCGCCGGCGGGTAGTGGCCGTCGCGCTCCAGCATCAGCGCCGGTGGCCGGCAGCGCGCGGTCAGCTCGCCGATCAGGTCGAGCACCGGCTGCGGCGTCGCGGCCGTGTGCGTGTCGTGGTAGATCCCGTCCAGGTCGTCGCCGCCGGCCACGTGGCAGTACGCGATCCGCTCCAGCGGCAGCCGGTCCAGCAGGTCCACCGGGTCGGTGCCGCGGTTGCGCGCGTTCGCGTACACGTTCGCGACGTCCAGCAGCAGCAGCGCGCCGGACCGCTCGACGATCTCGGTGATGAACTCCGCCTCGGACAGCTCCTCGTCCGGCCAGTCGAAGATCGCCGCGATCGGCTCCAGCGCGATCGGCACCGACACGGCCGCGCGCACCCGCCTGACGTTGGCCACCACCGCGTCGACCGCCTCCCGGGTGCGCGGCAGCGGCAGCAGGTGGCCCGCCTCCACGCCCCCGGCCCGGACGAACGCGATGTGCTCGCTGACCAGCGGCGCGTCCAGCGCCTCGGCCGCGGCCGCGAACTGCGCGACCCGGTCCGGCTCGACCGGGGTGGCGCCGCCCAGCGACAGCCGGACGCCGTGCGGCACCACGGTCACCCCGCGCTCCCGCAGCTCGGCCAGGCCGGGCGGGAGCGGGCCGGTGACCGGCACGGTCTCCGCGATCACCTCGGTGAACCGGAGGCCGGGCAGCCCGCCGACGTACCCGGCGATCTCCGGGCGCCAGCCGATGCCGACACCGTGGAAGGCCGGGACGGTCATCCGCCGCAGCCTCCGCCACCGCCGCAGCCGCCACCACCGCCGCCGTCGGAGCCACCGCCGCCGCCGTCCGAGCCGCCCCAGGACGAGCCGGCATCGCCGGACCACCCGCCGCCGGACGCGGCCGACGCGGTCTGCCGCTGGATCTCCGCCTCGGCCGCGAACGCGGCGTCGTACGTGTAGAGCGACGCGGTGCCCCAGAGCGCCACGCCCATCGCCAGGCCGGTCGCGCCGTAGGTGCCCCAGGCCGGCGACTGTGCCGGCGACAGGTACTGGTAGCGCGTCCGCAGCCCCTCCAGCACCCGCCGGCCGGCCCGGGTCATCCACGGCGTACGGCCGCGCAGGACCAGCGTGGTGATGCCGAGCGCGATCACGATCAGCACCAGGTACCCGACCGGCGCGCCGTTGACCAGGCCGGACACGATGCGCACCGCGCCCAGTGCGACCAGCGCGGCGAGCAGCCACGTGCTGCCGCGGTAGGCGCGGCGGTCCTCCTCGGTGAGCGCGAGCCCGAGCCGTTCCAGCTCGGACCGCAGCCGGTCCAGCTCGTTGGTCACGCCCGGCTCGGTCTTCACCGCGCGCACCGACCGGGTGCTCCGCAGGCCGTGGTAGACGGCGGCGTCCAGGGCCGGCGCGCCCGGCGGGAGCGGCGCGGACGGCGTCGTGATCCGGCCCGGGCTGATGTCGATCACACCGGCCGCGCGCAGCGCCGCGACCGAGGAGTAGACGGCGAGTTCGGGCCCGCCGGTGAGGTAGGCGGCCTGCTGCGAGGTGAGCCGGTCCGCGCCGGGGAGCTGCCGGCCGGCGGCCAGCCCGCTGCGGCGGACCAGGACGATGACGAGTGCGACGACGGCCGCACCGAGGTACAGCGCGAGGAAGGTCGGGCCCGGGATTCCCCAGGTGGCGCCCGATGCCGATTGCGCGATCATGTCGTCATTGTGCGCCACCGCCGCCAGCGCGGGACTCCCCGGAACGGGCCATGATCAGGGACGGCGGACCGCTTCCTCCACCACGTCCAGCACCCGGCTCAGCGAACCGGCCGGGCGGCCCATCGCCAGGTGCAGCACCAGCCCGTCGTAGGCCAGCTCCAGGAACTCGGCCAGCACGTCCAGCGGCACGTCGTCGCGCAGCTTCCCGGCGTCGCGCAGCCGGCCGAGCCGGGTGCGGGTGGCCTCCTCGATCGCGGCCTGCCGCTGCGCCCACCGGGACGCGAAGTCCGGGTCCGTGCGCAGCCGCCGCGAGACCTCCAGCTGGCTGCCCAGCCAGCCCGCCGTGTCCGGCGACCCGGCGCGCGCCAGCAGGTCGCGCATCACCTGGACCAGGCCGTTCTCCGCGACCGTGCTGACCATGGCGGCGGCGTCGTCCTCCGCGACCGCGAGGAACAGCGAGTCCTTGTCCCGGAAGTGGTGGAAGATCGCGCCGCGGGACAGGCCGGTGGCCTCCTCCAGGCGACGCACGGTGGCGCCCTCGTACCCGTGCCGGGCGAAGCAGGCTCGCGCGGCCGAGAGTATCTCCTGGCGGCGCGCGTCGAGCTGGTCCTGGCTTACCCTTGGCACGCGAACGATCGTGTCACGCTGCGCAGTAATTCTGCAATCCGTACGTACGGCTTGTAACTCGCGCGTGCGTAGGATGTCACGCATGGATCTGGGTCTGGACGGTCGTGTCTACGTACTCACCGGCGCCTCCCGCGGCCTGGGCTTCGCCACCGCGTCCGCGCTGGTCGCGGAGGGCGCACGCGTGGTGATCTCCGCGCGGGACGCGGACGCGGTCGCCGATGCCGTGGACCGGCTGGGTGGCGATGATCACGCGCACGGCGTGGCCGCCGACCTCGCCGACCCGGACACGGCGCGGCGCCTGGTCGACGCGGCCACCGCCCGGTTCGGCCGGATCGACGGCGCGCTGATCTCGGTCGGCGGCCCGCCGCACGGCTCGACGCTCCAGGTGACGGACGAGCAGTGGCGCCAGTCGTTCGAGAGCGTGTTCCTGGGCGCGGTGCGCACGGCCCGGGTGATCGCCGCCGCGCTCTCCGAGGGCGGCGCCCTCGCGCTGGTCGCGTCCAGCTCCGCGAAGTCGCCGATCGTCGACCTCGGCATCTCCAACGGGCTGCGCCCCGGCCTGTCCATGGTGGCCAAGGAGCTGGCCGACGAGCTCGGCCCGCGCGGCATCCGCGTGCTGAGCCTGCTGCCCGGCCGGGTCCTCACCGGCCGGCTGCACGAGCTGTTCGAGGCCACCGGCGACGCGGAGCGGGCCGCCGCCGACGCCGCCGCGCGAATCCCGCTGCGCCGCGTCGGCGAGCCCGCGGAGTTCGCGCGCGTCGCCGCGTTCGTGCTCTCCCCCGCCGCGAGCTACCTGACCGGCGTCGCGCTGCCCGTCGACGGCGGCGCCATGCGTACCCTCTGATGCCCTTCACCAGGGCGGAGCTGGAGGCCGCGGCCGACAACGTCATCCCGGACGTGATCGCGCCCGGGCTGCGCGTGCTGTTCTGCGGCATCAACCCCGGGCTCTACTCGGCCGCGACCGGTCACCACTTCGCGCGGCCCGGCAACCGGTTCTGGCCGGCGCTGCACGGCGCCGGCTTCACGCCCCGGCTGTTCACCCCCGCGGAGCAGGACCAGCTTCCGGGGTACGGACTGGGGATCACGAACATCGTGCCGCGTGCCTCGGCCCGCGCGGACGAGCTGACCCCGGCGGAGCTGTCGGCCGGCGGCGCCGCGCTGAGCGCGAAGGTCGCGGAGTACCGGCCGGCGTGGCTGGCCGTGCTGGGCATCGGCGCCTACCGGGCCGCGTTCGCCCGCCCGAAGGCCGCGATCGGCCCGCAGCCGGACCGGCTGGGCGCGTCCGGCGTCTGGATCCTGCCGAACCCGAGCGGGCTCAACGCGTCCTACCAGCTGCCACGGCTGATCGAGGAGTTCGCGCGCCTGGCCGCCGCCGCGCGGGGATAGCCTGTTCCGCATGTCCCGCTCCGGTGCCGACCTCGCGCTCCTCCTGCTCGGCGGGTTCCGCACGCTCGCCGACGCCGCCACCGCCGAGCTGGCCCGGCGCGGCTTCGAGGACTACCGCCCGGTGCACGACTTCGCCATGCGCGCGATCGTGGCCGGCGCCGACAGCGCGTCCGAGCTGGGCCGCCACCTCTCCGTCACGAAGCAGTCCGCCGCCAAGACCATCGGCGTGCTGCAGGATCGGGGCTACGTCACCCGCGAGCCCGACCCGACCGACGCCCGCCGCAAGCGGCTGCGGGTCACGCCGCTCGGCTTCGAGGTCATGCAGACCGGCGAGGCCATCTTCGACCGCCTCCGCGCCGACTGGGCCGCCCGGGTCGGCGCCACCGAGCTGGAGTCCCTGGAGAAGCACCTCGCCACCCTGGTCGGCACCGTCCCCACCCGCTTCGACGCCCCCGGCTGGCTCTCCCGCGACCTCCCCGACTCCGCCTGACGCCCGCCCGCGGGGCCACGACGTCACCGGGCCGTGGCGAACTGGGTCCGGTAGAGGTCGGCGTAGAGGCCGTCCGCGGCGAGGAGGGAGTCGTGGGTGCCGCGCTCGACGATGCGGCCGTGGTCCATGACGAGGATCTGGTCGGCCGCGCGGATCGTGGACAGGCGGTGCGCGATGACCAGCGCGGTACGGCCGGAGAGCGCGGCGGTCAGCGCGGACTGGACCGCGGCCTCGCTCTCCGAGTCGAGGTGGGCGGTGGCCTCGTCGAGCACCACGATCGCCGGGGCCTTGAGCAGCAGGCGCGCGATGGCGATGCGCTGCTTCTCGCCGCCGGAGAAGCGGTAGCCGCGCTCCCCCACCACGGTGTCCAGCCCGTCCGGCAGCTCGCGGACCACGTCGCCGACCTGGGCCGCGTCCAGCGCCGCCCACAGCTCGTCGTCGGTGGCGGTACGGCGGGCGTAGCGCAGGTTCTCCGCGATCGTCTCGTGGAACAGGTGCGCGTCCTGGGTGACCACGCCGACCGTGTCCCGCAGCGAGGCGAGCCGGGCGTCGCGGACGTCGACGCCGCCGACGGTGACCGCGCCGGACGTGACGTCGTAGACGCGGGACAGCAGCATGGCCGTGGTCGACTTGCCGGCGCCGGACGGGCCGACCAGCGCGACCATGGTGCCCGGCTCGACCGTGAACGACACGTCGCGCAGCACCGGCTCGCCCGCGGTACGGTCCAGCGCGGCCACGTCCTCCAGCGAGGCCAGCGACGTCTCGGCCGCGGTCGGGTACCGGAACGTGACGTCGTCGAAGACGATCCGGGCGTGCTCGCGGGGAAGGCCGACCGCGCCGGGGCGCTCCGCGATCGCGGGCGTCAGGTCCAGGACCTCGAAGACCCGCTCGAACGACACGAGCGCGCTCATCACGTCGACCCGCACGTTGGACAGCGCGGTGAGCGGCCCGTAGAGGCGGGTGAGCAGCAGCGCGAGCGTGACCACCGTGCCCGCGCTGACCGCGCCGCGCACGGCCAGCCAGCCGCCGAGGCCGTAGGTGAGCGCCTGCGCCAGCGACGCCACCAGCAGCATCGCCACGAAGAAGGTGCGCGAGTAGATCGCCTGCCGGACGCCGATGTCCCGTACCCGCCGGGCCTTGACCTCGAACTTGGCCGCCTCGTCGGCGGGCGAGCCGAACAGCTTGACCAGCAGCGCGCCCGCGACGCCGAACCGCTCGACCATGGTGGCCTGCATCGACGCGGACAGCTCGTACGACTCGCGGGTGATCTCGGCGAGACGGCGCCCGACCCGGCGCGCCGGCAGGATGAACAGCGGCAGCATGACCAGCGAGAGCAGCGTGATCTGCCAGGACAGCGTGAACATGACGCCCGCGGTCAGCGCCAGCTGGATGGCGTTGCTGACCACGCCGGAGAGCGTGGACGTGAACGCCTGCTGCGCGCCAATCACGTCGTTGTTGAGCCGGCTGACCAGCGCGCCGGTCTGCGTGCGGGTGAAGAACGCCAGCGGCTGCCGCTGCACGTGGTCGAAGACGCGGGTGCGCAGGTCCAGGATGATGCTCTCGCCGACGCGCGCGGAGTACCAGCGCTGGCCGAGCGAGAGCAGCGAGTCCGCGAGCGCGATGCCGGCGATCGCCAGCGCGATCCAGACGATCGTGCGGGCCGCCTCGGGACCACCCCGGGTGATCTCGTTGACCACGTCGCCCGCCAGCACGGGCGTGGCCACGCCGAGCACCGCCGAGATCACCACGGCCACCAGGAAGATCCCGATATCCCGCCGGTACGGGTACGCGAAACGCACCACCCGCCGGGTGACCCTCCAGTCGACCTTGCGCCCTTCGAGTTTCTTCTCATTGTTGAGCGCGCGCAGCGTCGACCAGCCGCCCATGCTCCCTGGCCCGCCCGGCATTCCCCGCATGTTGTTCATCTCGCCGGCAACCCTAACCCCTGCCCCACCCCGAACCCGCAGGCCGCGGCCCCGGCGCCGGGCGCACGCGGCGGATCGTCACCGGCCCGCGCCGACTGGGCCGGACCCGCCGCGACAATCGGCGGATCCAGGAGCCGATCTTCCCGCTTCCGGTCTGGTCGCGGCCCGCATGCTCCCGCGGGCGAACCTCGCCCGGGCTCCGCTCCGCCCGCGGCGCCGGAGCCGCTCCCGGCGTGGCCGGAGATCGCGCGGGAGCAGCCGGCCGCGCCGCCTGCCGAAGGTCGATGGCGGCGCCGCCGGGCGCCGAGATGCCGGGATCGCGGCGGGTGCGGGAGCCGCGTGGGGTGTGCCGCGGCCAGGTGCGGGACCGGCAGGGACGAGCGCCGGCGACGACCGGTGCCCGCGGGAGCTTGCGGGCCACACCACGCCGGAAGCGGGAAGACAGGGTCCGGGGTCTTCGTCGTGAGGGCGCTAGTCGCCGGTGCCGAAGAGGGTCTTGGCGCGCCGCACCTGGGCCTCGCGTTCGGCGCGGTCGGCGTCGGGGTAGGTGCGGTCGGCGGCGGTGGCGAGCAGGGCCTTGATCTCGATGACGGCGTCGCGGTTGCCGGAGAGGACGGCGGCGACCAGGTCGGCGGTGGCGGAGGGAAGGTCGGCGGCGGGGACGACCAGGTTGGCGAGGCCCATGGTGGCGGCCTCGTCGGCGGCGACGCGGCGGCCGGTCACGCACAGTTCGAGCGCGCGGGCGTAGCCGATGAGCTCGACGAGGCGTTTGGTGCCGCCGAGGTCGGGGACGAGCCCGAGCGTGACCTCGGCCATGGCGAGCTTCGCGTCGTCGGCGAGGATGCGCAGGTCGCAGCCGAGCGCGAGCTGGAAGCCGGCGCCGATCGCG
Organism: Catenuloplanes atrovinosus; assembly: GCF_031458235.1. NCBI lineage: Bacteria > Bacillati > Actinomycetota > Actinomycetes > Micromonosporales > Micromonosporaceae > Catenuloplanes > Catenuloplanes atrovinosus. The sequence goes on from NZ_JAVDYB010000001.1 coordinate 5,348,189, forward strand.
TAGCCCTGGACGGCCGCGATGGTGATCAGATCCGGTCGGCGCAGCCAGGTGAACGCCTCCTGGAAGCCCAGGATGCGGTCGGCGGCGCGGTCGTCGGGGAGCGCGGCGAGGTCGGTGAAGTCGCCGCCGCCGAGCACGGCGCGGTCGAGGCCGGCGGAAAAGGCGCGCCCCTCGCCCCGCACGACAACGACGCGGACGTCGCCGGTGAGTTCCCCGGCGAAATTGCGAAGCGCCCGCCACATATCCGGAGTCTGTGCATTGAGCACGTCGGGCCGGCACAACGTCACCGTCGCGACCGGCCCGTCGCATTCAAGTCGCACGCCACTATCTGAATTCATCGGGGGGATCCCGGACGCGCGTACTGTTTGCCGGCGATTACCGGCCTCACGCCTTCTTGCGACGCCGCGCGCCGCCGCGCTGGCGCAGTTGCACGCCGCTTTCGGTCAGAACCCGGTGCACGAAACCGTAGGAACGGCCCGTCGAGGCGGCCAAGGCGCGGATACTTTCCCCTGAGGTATACCGCTTTACGAGGTCCTTGGCGAGCGTCTGACGCTCCTGCCCGACAATTCGACGACCTTTCTCAGTGCTGGTGGCTGTGCCAGTGGCTGCCATGTTGAATCCTCACGTCCCAGACTGTGCGGTTCGAGTGCGGTCCCACCTATTAGACCGCCTCGAACGATCATGCGCCAGACACCATTCGTTCGCCAACCGACACGCATGCCACTGTCGGGCCGTGCTCACGGCGGCCGAGTCGCTTCGTGGGCCGGCTCGTTACCCGCCTATCGGCTTGTACCTGCGCATTCTTGGCGCCGCCTGCGCGGTGCGGCATCGTCGGCCGTACATCGCGGGCGGTACGGAGTGTGCCAAGATTTTCACACTCCCGTGTCGCCGCCGACAAGAGAAGCCGTCAATACCTACCGTCACTGAAATTTTCGGCGCCAATTCCACACGCGGGATCAGAGAAACGTGGGATTAGCTGCGGCTCAGGCGAGCTCGACCAGCTCCAGCAGGTCGTCGCTCCACGCGTCCTCGTCACCGTCCGGGAGAAGGATCGCCCGGTCCGGCTTGAGCGCCAGCACCGCGCCCGGGTCGTGGGTCACCAGCACGATCGCGCCCGGGTAGTTGGCGATCGCGTCCAGCACCTGCTCGCGGCTGGCCGGGTCGAGGTTGTTCGTCGGCTCGTCGAGGAGCAGCACGTTCGCGCCGGAGCAGACCAGCGTGGAGAGCGCGAGCCGGGTCTTCTCGCCACCGGACAGCACGCCGGCCGGCTTGTTCACGTCGTCGCCGCTGAACAGGAACGCGCCCAGGATCTTCCGCAGGTCGGTGTCGGACTGGTCGGGCGCGGCGCTGCGCATGTGCTCCAGGATCGTGCGGTCCACGTCCAGCGTCTCGTGTTCCTGCGCGTAGTAGCCCAGGCGCAGCCCGTGCCCCGGGTTCACCGACCCGGTGTCCGGCGCCAGCAGCCCGCCCAGCATGCGCAGCAGCGTGGTCTTGCCGGCGCCGTTCAGCCCCAGGATCGCGACCCGGGAGCCGCGGTCGACCGCCACGCTGACGTCCGTGAAGATCTCCAGCGAGCCGTACGACTTGGAGAGCCCGGTCGCGGTCAGCGGCGTCTTGCCGCAGGGCGCGGGCGCGGGGAAGCGCACCTTCGCCACCCGGTCCGCGGTGCGCTCGTCCTCCAGCCCGGCCAGCAGCTTCTCCGCGCGCTTCGCCATGTTCTGCGCGGCGACGGTCTTGGTGGCCTTGGCACGCATCTTGTCGGCCTGCGCCATCAGGGCACCGGCCTTCTTCTCCGCGTTGGCGCGCTCGCGCCTGCGGCGGCGCTCGTCCGTCTCGCGCTGCTCCAGGTACGCCTTCCAGCCCAGGTTGTACTGGTCGACCACGGACCGGGTGGCGTCCAGGTACCACACCTTGTTGACCACGGCCTCCAGCAGCGCGCCGTCGTGGGAGATCACCACCAGCCCGCCCTTGTGCGCGGAGAGGAAGCTCTTGAGCCAGGTGATCGAGTCCGCGTCCAGGTGGTTGGTGGGCTCGTCGAGCAGCAGGATGCCGCTGTCGCCGGCGTCCCGGAAGAGGATCCGGGCCAGCTCGATCCGGCGGCGCTGACCGCCGGAGAGCGTGCCGATGGTCTGCGCCAGGATGCGGTCCTCCAGGCCCAGGTTCGAACAGATCCTGGCGGCCTCGGCCTCGGCCGCGTAACCACCGAGCGCGGCGAACCGGTCCTCCAGCGTGCCGTACCGCCGGACCAGGCGATCGTCGGCGCTCTCCGCCAGCTTCTCCTGCAACTCGTTCATCTCGCGGAGCAGCGCGTCCAGGCCACGGGCGGAGAGCACCCGGTCGCGCGCGGTCACGCCCAGGTCGCCGGTGCGCGGGTCCTGCGGCAGATAGCCGGCCTCGCCGCGGCGCTCGACGTGCCCCGCGTACGGCTGGCCCTCGCCGGCCAGCACCTTGAGCGTGGTGGTCTTGCCCGCGCCGTTGCGGCCGACCAGGCCGATCCGGTCGCCGGGCTGGATCCGCAGGTTCGCCTCGGACAGCAGGATTCGGGCTCCGGCGCGCAGCTCCAGGCCGGTGGCGGTGATCATGCGGTGTGACTCGCTCTCGATGAGACCCGGGCCGGACGATCCCCGGCACAGAGAGAAGCTCCGCACGCGGCGGAGCACCAACCTTCAGTGTACCGATCGCGCGACGGCCCCTCCGCCGGATTGATTTCCAAGATCAACGGGTACGTGGGAGGGACCCCGCATCGACGAGTTGGAGCCGTCAGATGGAGCTCAACGAGAACGCACGGATCGACACCGACCAGATCACCGACCGGCGCGGCAGCGGCGGCGGCGGTGGCGGGCTGTCGGGCATCCCGATCCCGATCGGCGGCGGCAAGGGCGCGTGGATCGGCCTGGCGGTCTTCCTGCTGGTGTCGCTGCTCGGCGGCGGGCTCGGCCTGAACGCGATGAACGGCGACGGTTCCGGCGCCGGCTCCGGCTCCGGCGAGTCGCTGGCCCAGGAGTGCGGCGCGGACGACCGGCTCCAGCAGCTGGAGTGCCGCAACGCGCTCTACGTCAACTCGATCCAGGACTACTGGAAGGACGCGCTGCCGCAGCACTTCGGCGAGCAGTACGCGGAGTCGGACACCGTCTTCTTCAGCCAGGCCGTGAGCACGGGCTGCGGCAACGCGGACTCCGGCGTCGGCCCGTTCTACTGCCCGGCCGACGACCTGGTGTACATCGACCTCACGTTCTACCGGCAGCTCGCGGACCAGCTCGGCGCGCCGGGCGAGTTCGCGCAGCCGTACGTGCTGGCCCACGAGTACGGCCACCACGTGCAGGACCTGCTCGGCACCGAGGCGCAGATGCGCCGGGCGCAGGAGCGCGACCCGGGCGCGGCGAACCAGCTATCCGTGGCGCTGGAGCTGCAGGCCGACTGCTACGCCGGCGCCTGGGCGAAGAACGCGACCGGCACCGACGACGAGAGCGGCCAGAAGATCTTCACCAGCATCACCCAGCAGGACATCCAGGAGGGCCTGGACACCGCGGCCGCGATCGGTGACGACACGCTCCAGCAGCGGTCCGGCAACCCGGTCGACGAGGAGGCGTTCACCCACGGCTCCTCCGCGGACCGGCAGAAATGGTTCCGCACCGGCTACGACAGCGGCGACCCGAAGTCCTGCGACACGTTCGGCGGCACGCTCTGAGCCTCGCCGGTCAGGGCGGCGGATCGTGCACGACGACGGTGACGGCCCGGGCCTCGGGCAGCGCGTCCGACAGGACCGCCTGACGGGGCTCGGGCACGTCCAGGAACCGTTCCGCGCGCAGCTCCAGCAGCGGCGCGAGGCGGCGGTCGGCCAGGATCGCGTCCACGGCGGCCCGGTCGCCGCCGGTGACCAGCGTGGTCAGCTCCCGCGCGCGGGGCAGCAGCAGGCGGACCGCGATGTCGGCGGCGCCGCCGGCCGCGGCCTTGGCCTGGTTGTCCCGCCGCCGGGCGAAGCGCTGCTGCGACCAGCCGCCGGCCGCGGTCCGCGACTGCACGTAGCTGCGGTCGACCTTCGACTCGCGCAGGTCGTCGCCGACCGCGTAGCCGACCGCGACCGCCGATCTCCGCGCCAGCAGCAGGCCGAGCGGGCGGGGTGCGACCGCGGCGGCGAGGAACGCGTCCGGGTCCGCGGTGAGCGGCGCGCCCGGCGGCGGGTGCAGTTCCGCGACCGCGCCGTCCGGGGCCTCCAGGCGTACCGCGTACCCCCGCATGGTCCGGTGGGGTCGCCCGTGCCGGGCCGTGAAGTTGTCGAGCCAGCGGGTCAGGCGGCCGGGGACCACCTCGACCTGGCGGCCGCCGCCCGCGGCGGGTCGCGCACGCATGCCCACAGCGTAGTGCGCTAGTCGGTCTCCTCCAGCAGCAGCGCGCGGTGGTCGCCGAGCAGCCGGCGCAGCCGCTCCAGGCAGCGCTTGCTCTGCGACTTCACCACCGTGGTGGAGACGCCCATCACCTCGGCGACCGTCTCCACGCTGTGGTCCTCCCAGTAGCGCAGCACCACGATCGCGCGGTCCCGCTCGGGCAGCGTGCCGAGCGCCTCCAGCAGCGTCATCCGCAGCTCCGGACCGGCCTCCGGGGCCGGTGAGTCCAGCTGGTCGCCGGACGCGATGCCGATGAACTCGCGGTTGCCCTTGCGCCGGTGGTCGAAGAGGGCGTTCATCAGGACCTTGTGGCTGTACGCTTCCACGTTGACGGTGCCGTGCAGGCGCTTCCAGGACACGTACATCTTGGTGAGCGTTATCTGGGTGAGGTCCTGCGCCAGGTGCCAGTCGCGGCACATCAGGAACGCGGTACGCCGCAGCCGCTCCGCCATCGCCTGGGCGAACTCGACGTACTCGTCCTCCTGGTCCTGGCGGGCGGCGCGCGCCCGCCCGGTGCGCAGCAGGCGCCGCGTGCCGGACTCCGACGGCGGCTGGGGCGGGGCGGAGGGGGCCACGGCCGGCGCCGCCAGGGCGTAGTTGCCGGGAACGGTGGTCACTCAGCCTCCAACAATCGGGGTCAGCTTCTCGAAGGTGCGATCGCCCGTCTTGACCACCTCAAGCGGCACCCGCGTGCTCCATACCGGGTTCACCACCACGGTCACCGCTTCCTGGAGCGACAGCGCGACCTCGCCGGGCGGGTGCTCCCGGCCGTTGAACATGAGGCAGTCCGCGAGCTGGAGCCGCACCTGCACGCCGTCCGCCCGATACAGCGAGACGACCTGCCGGCGCGTGCAATCGTCGGCACTGTCCTCCACCACCAGCAGGCCGGTGCCGGTCAGGTAGGCGCAGGACATCGCGTCCTGGCAGATCTTCTCGTCGAAGCCGTCCGTCACCGGCTCGGTCGCGCCGACGTAGAGGCGCAGCATGCCGAAGCCGAGGCCCCGGTCGAGGTAGAGCTGGACGTAGGCGCCGCCGTCCTCGGCGTCGAGGATCGGCTGGTAGGCCCACCCGCCGGTCCGGCCCTCCGGAACCAGCTCGGTGAGCAGTTGGAGCACGGCCCCGGCGGTGGCCGGCGCGAGGTCCGCCTGGCTCGGGCTCACCGGCGGGACGGACAGGTCGAGGTCGTCCAGGAGGCCGGGGCACTCCGCCGCCGTGGCCGGGCGGGACTCGCTGGGCTCCCCGCCGTCGTCGCTGGTGGCGGGGCTCGCGCTGGGCGGGACGCACCGGTACGACGGCGCGACCGACGGCACCGGGTCGGACGGCGCGGCCACGTTCATCGCCGGCGTGGGAGTCTCGGTGGGCGTCCCGGATGGGGTGGACGGCGAGCCCAGCGCGAACAGCCCGACGACGGCGAGCACGGCGGCCGCGGTGCCGCCGCCGGCACCGGCGAACCACCGGCGCCGGCGGCGGACGCGTCGCCCCGAGTCGACGGACACCCGCACCACGTCTCCGAGTGGTGGCGGCGTCTCGCCTGCGAGCTCCTCCTCGAGGAGCCGGCGTAGTTCATGAGTCACAGCGGTGTTCCCTCTTCCGGGCCGACGCCATGAAGACGCGGCTCGAGCCGGTCAGGTGACACCCTGGGCCACGCGAATTTGTGAATCGGTTGGTCAGCGGGTGCTCGTGAACCGATGACCCGGGTGCAGGATCAGACGATCGGGGCGGATCACCAGGGTACGGCCCGAGCCCACCCACCCGGCCAGCGTCCCGGTTCCGTCCTCGACGTCGGTGCCGACCGCGACGACCGGCGCGTCCAGCCCGGCCGCCAGCCGCTCCGCCGCCGGGGTCCGCCGCGCCGTCAGCACCGCGAAGCCGGGGCCGAGCACGTCGTCGAGCAGCACGTCGCGTCCCCGGTGGCGCACCCGGGGCTGCGGCAGGAACCGGCCGGTCGGCGGCGTGCTCCACCACGGGCGCAGCGTGCTCGGGCCGATCAGCGGCGCGATGCCGCGGAGCCCGGCCGCGGTGAAGCCGGGTACCCGGACCGCGGCCGCGAGCACGCCCCGGCGTACCGCCGCGGCCCGGTCCTGCCCGCCGGTCATCGCGGCGCCGAGCAGCCGGGCCGCCTGGATCAGGCGCAGCGCGGGCCGGCGGCGCTCCGCCTGGTACGTGTCGAGCAGCGCCTCGCCGGCCCGCCCGGTGAGCACCAGCTCCAGCTTCCACGCCAGGTTCGCGGCGTCGCGCAGGCCGGCGCCCAGGCCCTGCCCGATGAACGGCGGCGTCTCGTGGGCGGCGTCGCCGAGCAGGAAGACCCGTCCGTACCGCCAGCGGTCCGCGATCCGGGCCCGGAACCGGTAGGCGACCCGCCGCCGGATCTCCACGCGCGCGCCCCCGGTCCACGGCGCGAGCAGCGCCTCCAGGTCCGGGCTGTCGGCCGTCTCGCCGGGCAGCAGCCGGAACTCCCAGCGGTACCGGTCCGGGCCGACCTGCATGAACGTGGCCGCGCGGCGCGGGTCGCTGACCTGGTGGACGCCGCCCCAGTGGCCGAGGTCGTCCGCGGTGACCGCGTCCACGACCAGCCAGTCCTCGCTGTAGCCGAGGTCGGTGCTGCGCGCGCCGACGAGCGTGCGGACCGTGGAGTTGGCGCCGTCGCAGCCGAGCACGGCGGCGGTACGCAGCCGGTACGTCCCGGTGTCCGCGCGCAGCGTGGCGTGCGTGCCGTCCGGGTCCAGCGCGGTCAGCTCGGTGCCGGCGCGCAGCTCCGCGTGCGGCAGCCGGGCCAGGCGCTCGCGCAGCAGCGCGTCCAGCGCCGGCTGGTCGAACATGTTCGCCTGCGGCCAGCCGTGCAGCCCGACCAGGCTGTCCCGGCGGAACTCGGCCAGCGTCCGCAGCCGCGCGTCGACGATCCGGAGGCCGAGCGCGGGACGGCTGATCGCGCGGAAGGCCTCGGCCACGCCGGCCCGCTGGAGGATGCGGTGGCCCTCGTCGTCCAGGTGCACGGCGCGCGGCAGCGGGTACGGCTCGCGATGCCGCTCGGCCACGATCACGCGCACGCCCCGCTGCGCGAGCAGGATCGCGGCCGTCAGCCCCGTCGGGCCCGCGCCCACCACCAGCACCGGATCGGCCGTCACTGCCCCATCAGACCCGATCCGCGCGGCGCGCGCATCACGTGGTGAGCGTGTGCGCGGCCAGGGCGGTGATCAGCAGGGCGGAGACCAGTGCGGTGACCAGCCGGCCGCGGCGCCCGGTGAGCAGGCGGCCGACCAGCGAGCCGCCGGCCGCGATCAGCAGTTGCCAGCTCGCCGAGGCCAGGAACGCGCCGAGCACGAACGCCGCCGCCGCGGCCGGCGTGAGGTCGCCGGAGGCCTGCCGGGCCAGCACCAGCGCGGCGAAGTAGACCACGGTCATCGGGTTCAGCAGGGTCAGCGCGAGAATCCCGCCGTACGCCCGGATCGGCGTGGTCAGCCCGCTGCCGGTCGCCACGGCCACGGCCGGTGACCGGTGGTGGCGGATCGCGGTCAGCGCGGTGTGCCCCGCGAGTCCGATCAGGACCGCCGCGGCGATCCAGCGCAGCGGCGCCGCGATCGGCGCGATCACCCCGGCCAGCGCCGCGCCCCCGGTGACGGCCACGGCCGCGTAGAGCCCGTCCGCCGTGGCCACGCCGAGCGCCGCCGCCGCGCCGACGCGCAGCGACGTGCGGGCGGTGAGGCCCGCGATCAGGATCGCGATGGCGCCGACCGGCACGGCCACGCCGTAGCCGGCGATCGCGCCGGCCAGGAACGCCGCGCTCATCGTCGCGGGCGGCGGGCCGGGGCGGGCACGGCACCGCGCTGCTGCCGCCCGGCCCGGACGGCCGTCGCGACAGTGGTGCGGTTCCGCTTCGTCCCGGTCATGCGGCCATGGTGCGCGCCGCCGTCCGTCGCCCGCCACCGGTTTTCCGGTGCGGCGCGTCAGGTGAGGTAAGCCTCCAGCAGCGTGCGCAGCCCTTCCGCGTCGGCCACGTTCGTGTGCGGGGTGATCGAAGGGTGCGCGATCGGCTCCGGCGCGACCAGGATGGTGGCGCCGACGCCCGCGCGACGGCCGCAGAGCACGTCGCGGTCGAGCTTGTCGCCGGCGAACCAGCTGTGCGCCAGGTCGACGCCGAGGCGGTCCGCCGCGTGCTTGAGGATGGCCGGGTTGGGCTTGCGGACGCCGACCTCGTCGCTGTAGATCTCCGCGCCGAACGCGCCGTCCAGCGGCGACTGCGCGATGATCTCGCGGAACGCGGCGCCGCAGAGCGTGTTGCTGACCACCGCGACCGGCAGGCCGGCGTCGACCGCGGTGCGGACCAGCTCGACGATGCCGGGCAGCAGCGTCCAGTCGTTGTTGTCGATCAGCCAGCAGCGGCTGAGCACCTCGGCGCTGTCCCGGACCGCGGCGCGGGCCGGCGCGGGCCAGTCCGCGGCCACGTACTCGGTCCAGAACTCCTGCTGGGAGAGTTCCGGCGGCGCGGACGGGCGGGCCATGGCGTTGCGCCACTCGCGATATGCCGCGCGGCCGGCGGCGTGGTCGGCGCGGATGCGGTCGACGGGCACGGACGGCCCGGCGATGCGCGCGAGGACCTCGATGAACGCGTCCTCGCGGCCGGGGCGGGCCTCCGAGCGGCCGATCACCCCGTGGAAGTCGAGCAGCAACGCCCGTGGCCTGATCAACACGGATGTGATCCTGACATGTGCGCGCCAGTAGGTCCAAAGGGGCCGGTGCCCGGGCGAGCCGGACACCGGCGGTACGGCATCAGACGTTGAATCCAAGCGACCGAAGCTGGTCGCGGCCCTCGTCGGTGATCTTGTCCGGGCCCCACGGCGGCAACCACACCCAGTTGATCCGCACGTCGCTGACCAGGCCGCCGTCCGGGCCGCTGAGCAGCGCGGTACGGGTCTGGTCCTCGATCACGTCGGTCAGCGGGCAGGCCGCGGAGGTGAGCGTCATGTCGAGCGTGGCCACCTTCTCCGCGTCGACGTACACGCCGTAGATCAGGCCGAGGTCGACGACGTTGATGCCGAGCTCGGGGTCGACGACGTCCTTCATCGCCTCCTCGATGTCGGCGACCAGCTTCGGGTCGACGGTCGCCGCCGCGGTCTCCCCGGCGGACTCCGGGGCGGGCTCCGCCTCGGGCTCCGTGCGGGACGACTGCGGGACGGTGGCGTCGTAGATGGAGGACGGAGTATCAGTCATGACAGAACCTCTCACGCGGCGGGCGACGTCGCGGCCACGCCGGCCCGCGCCGCCGCGTCCTTGAACGCCATCCAGGGCAGCAGCGCGCACTTCACGCGCGCCGGGTACTTCGCGACGCCGGCGAACGCGACGCCGTCACCGAGCAGTTCCTCGTCGGGCTCGACCGCGCCGCGCCCGCCCATCAGCTCCGCGAACGCGGCGTGCACCCGGAACGCCTGGTCGGCGCGGGCACCGCTGAGCAGTTCGTGGAGCACGCTGGCCGAGGCCTGGCTGATCGAGCAGCCCTGCCCGTCGTACGAGATGTCGGAGAGCACCCCGTCGGAGTCCACCGCGACGCGGATGGTGACCTCGTCCCCGCACGTCGGGTTCACGTGGTGCGCCTCCCCGCCGAAGGGGTCACGCAGCCCGCGCCCGTGCGGGTGCTTGTAGTGGTCCAGGATGATCTCCTGGTAGAGCCCGTCAAGCATCGCTCGCGCCCCTCAGCCGAATATCTTCCGCACCTGGTCGAGCCCGCGCACGAGGGCATCGACCTCTTCGGTGGTGGTGTACAGGTAGAACGACGCTCGGGTCATCGCCGGAACGCCGAATCGGGCGCAGACCGGCCGCGCGCAGTGGTGCCCGACGCGCACCTCCACGCCCAGCGAGTCCAGCACCTGGCCGACGTCGTGCGGGTGCACGCCGTCGAGTCCGAAGGAGAGCGTGCCGCCGCGGCCGACCGGCACCTCCGGCCCGAAGATCCGGAGCCCGTCCACGGACCGGAGCGCGTCCAGCGCGTACGCCGTGAGCTCCTTCTCGTGCCAGGCGATGGCCTCCATGCCGATGCCGGTGAGGTAGTCCACGGCCGCGCCGAGGCCCACCACCTCCACGATCGGCGGCGTGCCGGCCTCGAACCGGGCGGGCGGCGGCGCGTACGTGGACCCGCTCATCGACACGGTCTCGATCATCGACCCGCCACCCAGGAACGGCGGCATGGCGGTGAGCAGCTCGTACCGGCCCCACAGCACGCCGACGCCGGTCGGGCCGCACATCTTGTGGCCGGTGAACGCGATGAAGTCCGCGTTCAGATCGCGCACGTCGACCGGGATGTGCGGCGCGGCCTGGGACGCGTCCAGCAGCACCAGCGCGCCGACCTCGCGCGCCCGGGCGGTGATCGCGGAGGTCGGGTTGATCGTGCCGAGGGTGTTGGAGACCAGCGCGTACGACACGATCTTGGTGCGCTCGTTGACCAGCTCGTCCAGCGCGTCGAGCTGAAGCCGGCCCTGGTCGGTGATGGAGAACCAGCGCAGCGTGGCGCCGGTGCGCTCGCAGAGCAGCTGCCACGGCACGATGTTGGAGTGGTGCTCCATCTCGGAGATGACGATCTCGTCGCCGGGACCGATCCGGAAGCGCGGGTCGGTGGCGCGCTCGGAGAACGAGTACGCCACCAGGTTGATCGACTCGGTGGCGTTCTTGGTGAACACCACCTCGTCGACGCTCGGCGCGTTGATGAAGCCCGCGACCTTCGCGCGGGCCCCCTCGTACGCCTCGGTCGCCTCGGTGCCGACCGTGTGGACCGAGCGGGACACGTTGCCGTTGTGCCGCTCCAGGTGCGCCTGCATGACCTCGAGCACCTGGCGCGGTTTCTGCGACGTGTTGCCGCTGTCCAGGTAGACCATGCGGTGCCCGTTGACCTCGCGGTCGAGGATCGGGAAGTCGGCGCGGACCTTCTCCACGTCGAACCGGGGCTTGTCCTCGTACTGAGGCATGCCCTGCGGAATCGCGGCGGTCGACATCAGGCTCCTTCTAGGTTCAGATCGCGGCCGCGCCGGCGCCGGCCTGGTACCGCTCGTAGCCGGACTCCTCGAGCTTCTCGGCCAGCTCCGAGCCGCCCTCCTCGACGATCTTGCCGTTGACGAAGACGTGCACGAAGTCCGGCTTGATGTAGCGCAGAATCCGGGTGTAGTGGGTGATCAGCAGCAGGCCGGTGTCGCCGGTCTCGCGGACCCGGTTGACGCCCTCGGAGACCACGCGCAGCGCGTCCACGTCGAGGCCGGAGTCGGTCTCGTCGAGGATGGCGATCTTCGGCTTGAGCAGCTCCAGCTGGACGATCTCGTGGCGCTTCTTCTCACCGCCGGAGAAACCCTCGTTCACGTTGCGCTGGGCGAACGCCGGGTCCATCTGAAGGCGCTCCATGGCGCCGCGCAGCTCGCCGGCCCAGGTGCGCAGCTTCGGCGCCTCGCCGTCGATCGCGGTCTTCGCGGTGCGCAGGAAGTTCGCCACGGACACGCCGGGAACCTCGACCGGGTACTGCATGGCGAGGAACAGGCCGGCGCGGGCCCGCTCGTCCACGGTCATCTCCAGGACGTCGTTGCCGTCCAGCGTCACCGTGCCGCCGGTGATCTCGTACCGCGGGTGGCCGGCCAGCGAGTAGGCCAGCGTGGACTTGCCGGAGCCGTTGGGGCCCATGATGGCGTGCGTCTCGCCCGACCTCACGGTCAGGTCGACGCCGCGCAGGATCGGCTTGAGCTCGCCCTCGGGCAGCTTGACCGACACCTGCAGGTCGCGGATCTCGAGGGTGCTCACAGCGTTACTCCATTACTCGGATTCAGGTCGACGTAGATGTCCCCGTCCCGGATCTCGACGGGGAAGACGGCCACCGGCTCGGTGGCGGGCAGACCGGTCGGCTCACCGGTGCGCAGATCGAAGCGCGAGCCGTGCAGCCAGCACTCGAGCGTGCAGCCGTCCACCTCGCCCTCGGAGAGCGGGATGGTGGCGTGCGAGCACTCGTCGTGGACGGCGTGGAACTCGTCGTCGTCGGTGTGCACGACCGCGAGCGGGACGCCCTCCACCTCCACCGCCATCGCCGTTCCCTTGGCGAGGTCGGCGGCGGCCGCCACCCGTACCGTTGCGGGCATCTAGGCCCCTGTCCGCGCGAGCCGGGCCTCGATGGCGTCGCCGAGCCGCTCACGCAGCTCCTCCACCGGAATCTTGGTCAGGATCTCGGCGAAGAAGCCGCGGACGACCAGCTTGCGGGCCTCGCCCTCGGGGATGCCGCGCGCCATCAGGTAGAACAGCTGCTCGTCGTCGAAGCGGCCGGTCGCGCTCGCGTGGCCGGCACCGGCGATCTCGCCCGTCTCGATCTCCAGGTTCGGTACCGAGTCGGCGCGCGCGCCGTCCGTCAGCACCAGGTTCCGGTTGATCTCGTACGTGTCCGTGCCGGTCGCGTCCGCCTGGATCAGCACGTCGCCGACCCAGACCGTGTGCGAGGACGCGCCCTGCAGCGCGCCGCGGTAGCCGACGTAGCTGCGGCAGTCCGGCACGTTGTGGTCGACGAGCTGCCGGTGCTCCTGGTGCTGCCCGTTGTCCGCGAAGTACAGCCCGTACAGCTCGGCGTCGCCGCCGCGCTCGGTGTACTCCACGCTGGTGAACTGGCGGACCAGGTCGCCGCCGAGCGTCACCTGGGTGTGCACCACCTTGGCGTCCCGGCCGAGGCGGATCTTGATGTGCTGCGCCTGCACCGCGTCCGGCGCCCAGTCCGCGACGGTCACCAGGTTCAGCCGGGCGCCGTCCGCGATCACGACCTCGAGGTTGTCGGCCAGCGTGACCGAGCCCTCCTGCCAGAGCACCAGCGCGGCCTCGGCGAACCGGCCGACGGTGATCTGGGTGCGGGCCGCGTGCAGCCCCTCCACGCCGGTGCCGGTGATCGTCACGACCGCCGGCTCCTTGATCACCGTGTCCTTGGCGACCTCGATGAGCGTGACGTCGGTGGCCGCGCCGTAGCCGAGCGCGCTGATCCGGTCGAACGGGGTCAGCACCTTCCCGGCCTCGGCGGCGGCCACGACGCGCAGCGAGACGCCGTCGGTGTCGGCCAGCGCCACGGTGACGCCGCCGCTGGTGGCCTCGACCGCGCTCTCCAGCCCGCGGAGGCGCTTGAGCGGGGTGAACCGCCAGTCCTCCTCCAGGCCGGTCAGCGCCGGGAAGTCCGCGACATCGTACGAGCGCAGCGCCTGGGACTTGGTCTTCGGCGGCGCTATGGCTTCAGCAGTCATCTCGTCCTAGCTCTGTGATCTTCTCGTGCAGCGCCGGAACTAACCGACGGCGCCTTCCATCTGCAGCTCGATCAGGCGGTTGAGCTCCAGCGCGTACTCCATCGGAAGCTCCTTGGCGATCGGCTCGATGAACCCGCGCACGATCATCGCCATCGCCTCGTCCTCGGTCAGGCCGCGGCTCATCAGGTAGAACAGCTGGTCGTCGCTGATCTTCGACACCGTGGCCTCGTGCCCCATGGAGACGTCGTCCTCGCGGATGTCGACGTAGGGGTACGTGTCCGACCGGGAGATCGTGTCGACCAGCAGCGCGTCGCACTTCACGGTCGACTTCGACTGGTTCGACCCCTCCAGGACCTGGATCAGCCCACGGTACGAGGTGCGGCCGCCGCCCCGGGCGATCGACTTCGACACGATGGTGGACGACGTGTTCGGCGCGGCGTGCACCATCTTGGCGCCCGCGTCCTGGTGCTGGCCCTCGCCGGCCATGGCCACGGAGAGCACCTCGCCCTTGGCGTGCGGGCCGGTCATGTAGACCGCCGGGTACTTCATGGTGACCTTGGAGCCGAGGTTGCCGTCGATCCACTCCATGGTCGCGCCCTCGTGGCACACCGCGCGCTTGGTGACCAGGTTGTAGACGTTGTTCGACCAGTTCTGGATGGTCGTGTAGCGCACCCGCGCGTTCTTCTTCACGATGATCTCGACGACCGCGGAGTGCAGCGAGTCGGACGAGTAGATCGGTGCGGTGCAGCCCTCGACGTAGTGCACGTACGAGCCCTCGTCCGCGATGATCAGCGTCCGCTCGAACTGGCCCATGTTCTCCGTGTTGATCCGGAAGTAGGCCTGCAGCGGGATCTCCACGTGCACGCCCTTCGGCACGTAGATGAACGAGCCGCCGGACCAGGTCGCGGTGTTCAGCGCGGCGAACTTGTTGTCGCCGACCGGGATGACCGTCCCGAAGTACTCCTTGAACAGCTCCTCGTGCTCCTTGAGCGCGGAGTCGGTGTCCACGAAGATGACGCCCTGCTCCTCGAGGTCCTCGCGGATGGCGTGGTAGACGACCTCGGACTCGTACTGCGCGGCGACGCCCGCGACGAGGCGCTGCTTCTCCGCCTCCGGGATGCCGAGCTTGTCGTACGTGTTCTTGATGTCCTCCGGAAGCTCCTCCCAGCTCTGGGCCTGCTTCTCGGTGGAACGCACGAAGTACTTGATGTTGTCGAAGTCGATGCCGGTCAGGTCCGCGCCCCAGGACGGCATCGGCTTGCGGCCGAACAGGCGCAGGCCCTTCAGCCGCAGGTCGAGCATCCACTCGGGCTCGTTCTTCTTCGCGGAGATGTCCCGCACGACAGCCTCGGACAAGCCTCGCTGCGCCGCGGCGCCGGCCACGTCCGAGTCAGCCCAGCCGTACTCGTACTTCCCGAGCGCGGCGAGGTGCTCCTCCTGGCTGATCGGCTGCACGATCTGGTCCGTCATCGATCTGTCCTCACGGTGGAGTTCTTCTTCGTGGTGTTCTTACCTGCGTGCCCGGCGGTGGCCGGGATATGCGTGGTGCAGACCCCGTCGCCGTGGGCGATGGTGGCCAGACGTTGCACGTGGGTGCCGATCAGGCGCGAGATGACCGCCGTCTCCGCCTCGCAGAGCTGGGGGAACTCGGCGGCCACGTGCGCCACCGGGCAGTGGTGCTGACACAGCTGCCCGCCGGTCGCGATCGTGGTCGCGTTCGCAGCGTAGCCCTCCGCGGTCAGCACGGCCGCGAGCGCCTCCGCCCGCGCGAGCGGATCGTCGCCCGCGCCCTCCATCGCCTCCCGGCAGCGCTGCTCCAGCGCGGAGACCTGTGCCTCGGCGAATTCGGTGACCGCCCGCTCGCCGCTGTGCGCCGCGATGAAGCGCAGCGCGGCGGAGGCGATGTTGTCGTACGCGTGGGTGCCGCACCGCAGCCGCGCGGCGTCCGTCAGCACGAAGACCTTGGCCGGCCGGCCCCGCCCGCGCGGGGCACCGGACGGGTGGTCGCGTGTGGTCACGTCGCCGTCCGCGAGCAGCGCGTCCAGGTGGCGGCGGATGCCGGCGGCGCTCAGCCCGAGCGCGCGGCCCAGCTCGGCCGCGGTGGCGCCGCCGCGCTCCAGCAGCAGCTGAGTGATCTTGTCCCGGGTGCGCCCGTCCTGCGCGCCGGTGGCCGCGTCGGCCTCCGTCACGCTCTCGGACAGCAGCTCCAGGTTTTTCACTACGACAGTGTTACGTATTTCCCTCGGCACCCGCAAACCACCCCTCCGGTGACTCTTGCCACCGGGGTGAATCGCCGTCTACGACGCTGCGTAGGATTGCCTACCGTGAGTCGATCCTCCGTGCTGACGCCCGCTCCGCCCGCCACCGGCCCGGCCCGGGTCCGGAACATGGACCCCTGGCTGCGCGGGTTCGGCCTGGCGTCGCTGGTGGCGAACGTCGGGATCGTGGTCACCGGCGGCGCGGTGCGGCTCACCAAGTCCGGCCTGGGCTGCCCCACCTGGCCCCGCTGCACGGACGAGTCCTACACCACCACGCCCGAGATGGGCGTCCACGGCGTCATCGAGTTCGGCAACCGGCTGCTCACGTTCGTGGTCATCGCCATCGCGATCGCCGCGCTGATCGCCGCCTGGCTGGAGCGCCCCCGCCGCCGTCGCCTGGTCACGCTGGGCCTCGTCACGCTGCTCGGCATCCCGCTACAGGGCGTGATCGGCGGCATCACGGTGCTGACCGACCTCAACCCGTGGGTGGTCGGCCTGCACTTCATGGGCTCGATCTTCGTCATCACCACGGCGTACCTCTTCTGGCGGCGCGTGGTCGACACCCCCGTCACCACCACGCCGCCGCGCCCGCTGCGCCAGCTCGCCTGGATCACCACGCTCACCGGCCTCGCCGTGGTCGTCGCCGGCGTCATCGTCACCGGCTCCGGCCCGCACTCCGGCGACGGCGGCGCCAAGCGCAACCACCTCGACCCGGAGACCGTCTCCCAGATCCACGCCGACCTGGTCTTCCTGCTGATCGGCCTCTCCGTCGCCCTCTACTTCGCCGCGAAGATCGCCGGAGCCCCCACCCGGCCCGCGATCATCCTGATCGCGGTGGAGCTCTCGCAGAGCGTGATCGGCTTCGTCCAGTACTTCACCCACCTGCCGGTCCTGCTGGTCGGCGCCCACATGCTCGGCGCCTGCCTGGTCTGGATCGCCACCCTCCACGCCCTGCACGCCACCCGCCGCCCGGAGCCCACCGTCCCGGCGTAGCCGGTGCTCAGGCCGTGCGGTACGCCCTGATCACGGTCTGGACGACGCCGTTGCCGGCCGTGTCGGAGGCGGTCGCGCGCAGGGAGACGTAGCCGGGGGCCGGCGGGTGGTCGAGCGTGACCGCGCCGGCCGTCACCGGCGCCGGGGTCCAGGTGGTGCCGTCGTCGTAGGAGACCTCGACCGTGAGGCGGGCGTTGGCGGTGGCGGCGGAGCCGGGCTGGGCGTGCACGCTGACCGGCACCGTGACGCGGCGGCCGGCCGGGGCGGCGTTGGCGGTGTCGACCGGCGGGGCGAACCGCACCGTGGACAGCGGCATGCGGGTCAGCGTGTCCGTGTGGGCGGAGCCGAACGTCCAGGCGACGTGCACGTCGGTGGAGAGCACGGCGGGGCCGCCGCGGGACGCGGCCACCTCCAGGCGGTACGCGGACGGCTCGGGCGGCAGCGTGAACTCGGCGGTGGTGCCGTCGGCGGAGGCGAGCGGCGCGCCGTCCCGGGTGACCGTGACCGTGCCGGTGGCCAGCGCGGAGTAGCCGGCCCGGCCGGCGGCGTCGCCGTAGAGCGGGGCCAGCGCGTGCAGCGTGTCGCCCTCGCGGGTGACCCACTGGTGGTCGTACGGCGGGGACTCGACCGAGGGGGCGAACACGCCGCGGCTCCAGTTCTCCGCGGACACGCCGGCCCGGTAGCTCAGCGAGGGCGCGACCGTGCTGGTGACGGCCACGTCCACGCCGTCGACGGAGGCGATCTCGTCGAGCGAGCGGAACCAGGACGCGCCGCCGTCGGTGTTGTAGAACTCGGTGCGGGTGAACGGCAGCGCGAACGGCAGCGGGTGCGCGAAGCCGCCCATGATCGTGCCGGGCAGCACCGGCCAGGCGCTCTTGCGCCCGGTCACGGCCGTGCTCTCGCGCGCGTGGTCGGCGCGCACGGTGGCCAGTTGCTGCGGCGTCACGGTGCGGTCGAAGCCGGTCATCATGGTGCCGCGCCGGAGCCAGCCGAGCTGGTAGACGTACGGGCTGTCGGAGGCGCCGGGCGCGGTCCAGGTGGAGCTGACCCGCGCGACGAAGCCGGGCTGCGCCGCGGCGGGGCCGACCGCGCCCGCGTAGAAGCCGTCCACCGAGCCGCCGAACGTGCCGACCTCGACGGTGCGGTCCGGCGTGACCAGCGTGGTGGCCAGCTCGCCGAACACCGAGACCGCGTCCGCGGCCGGCACCCGGACCGAGACCGGCGCGGCCTGCCGCGCGTCCAGCGTGACGCGGAGCGGGCCGGAGACCGTCAGCGCGGGCTGGGCCAGCAGGGTCGCGCCGTAGACGCCGTCCGGGCCGGGGCCGACGAGCGCGCCCATCAGCGCGTACGACCCGGCGGGCACCCGGACCGTGGCGACGCCGTCCGGGGCGGCCGGCAGCGACGCCACCACGGTGCCGTCCGCGCGGGCCAGCAGCGTGCGGTAGTCGGGCAGCGGCGCGCCGTCCCGCCCGACGTGCGCGACGGTCACGTCGTAGCTCTCCGTCTCTCGGTCCAGCACGATCGGCGTGGCCAGCTCGCCCGACGCGGTCAGCCGCCCGCTGATCAGCCCGGTGGCGCCGCCGGTCCGGGTGTCGACGGTGACCGTGGCGGTGGCGACGCCGCCCGCGGGGACGGTCAGCGTGGCGGGGTCGACCCGGGCCATGCCGGCCGGGAAGCCGGACACGGCGAGATCGAGGCCGAGATCCGAGGAGCCGGTGTTCCGGTACGTGACGGTGCGCGTGATCAGCGGGTCGTCCTCGTGCGGCCACGCGGCCCGCCCGAGGTTGAGCACCGCCGGCTCGGGGACGACCGCCTGCCGTACGGCGCGGGCCACGTCCACCCGCCCGGCGCCCTGGGCGACGACCGGCACGTCCGGCAGCGGCGTGGCGCTGCCGACCAGCAGCCCGCGCAGCGCGCCGGACGGCAGGCCCGGATGCCGCTGGGCCAGCAGCGCGGCGGCGCCGGAGACGTGCGGCGCCGCCATCGAGGTGCCGGACATCGCCACGGTGCCGCCGGTGCCGGCCCGCGCGGCCGTGATGTCCACGCCCGGCGCCACCAGTTCGGGCTTGAGCGCGCCGTCGCCGGGCCGCGGGCCACGGGCGGAGAACGACGCCGGCCGGTCGGACCCGTCCACCGCGCCGACGGCCAGCGCCGCGTCCGCCGTGGCCGGCGAGTTGACCGCGGCGTCCAGCGGCGTGTTGCCGGCCGCCACCACGAACAGCGTGCCGGTGAGCTTGCCGATCGCGGCCTCCAGCGGGTCGGTGCCCGGCGTGTCCGGGCCGCCGAGGCTGAGGTTCGCCACGGTGGCGCCCCGCGCGGCGGCCCACTCCATGCCGGCCAGGATCCACGACTCGGCGCAGCCGCCGTCCACGCAGACCTTGGCGTCCAGCAGCGACGCGCCGGGCGCGACCGCGGCCACGGTGGACGCGACGTGCGTGCCGTGGCCGGTGTGGTCCCGCGCGTCCTCCGCGCCCTCGGTGAGGTTCGCCCGGCCGGTGACGCGGCCGGTCAGCGCGGGGTGGGCGTCGTCGACGCCGCTGTCCAGCACCGCGACCGTGGCGCCGGCGCCGTCGTAGCCGGCCTCCCAGGCGGCGGGCGCGCCGATCTGCGGCACGCTCCGCGTGAGCGTGGGCTGCCGGACGCCGTCGAGCCAGAGCGTGCCGAGTCCGGCGGCGAGCGTGCGGTGCGGCGTGACCATCGCGGTCCAGAACTCGGACCGGCGCGACCGGTCCGCGCTGAGCAGCACCGCGTCGACGCCGGTCAGGTCGTCGCGGACGGTGGCGCCGGGCACGGAGAGGCCGGGGAACGGCCGGTTCTCCCCGCCGCCGTCGTAGCTGGCGATCAGCGGCAGGTCCGCGCGCCGGTCGTCGTAGCCGAACTCGATCAGGGTGCTGACCTGGAACAGCCTGGGGTCGAGCCGGCCGGTGCGGACCAGCGGGAGCGCGTCGGCCGGCGTCACGGTGAGCCGCCCGCCGTCCCGGTCGGTCAGGAAGATCGTGCCGGACCGGCCGGGCCCCGGCAGCACCGAGACCTTGTCGCCGGCCGTGACCGTGACCCGGTCGCCGGTGATCAGCGTGACCGTGTGCGTCTCGGCCGACGCCACGCCGGGCGTCTCCGCGCCGGTCTCGGCCGCGGCGACGGGTGCCTGCCGGAGCGCGCCGGCGAGCGCGGCGAGCAGCAGCGGCAGGACGAGGAGGCGGCGGAGAGAAGCGCTCATTCATCGACAACAACACATGAAGCGCGGCAAAAGCAACATTCATAAGCGTCAATAAATCGGGTACGGCGGGCGCGCGCTCCCGCCGTACCCGCTGTCGCTCTAACGGGTGAGATGTGCGGCGACCGCCGCGGCGAAGCGGGCCGGCGCGTCCGGGTCGAAGCCGAAGAAGAGGGACGGCTCGGTCAGCTCCAGCTCCACCACCACCGGGTCGCCCCCGGGGCCGGGGAGCAGGTCGACGCGGGCGTAGAGCAGGCGCTCGGTGCCGCCGGGGATGGCGGCCAGCGCGCACTCGGCCACGGCCCGCTGCGCCTCCGTGGCGGTCCGCGGGTCGATCCGCTCCTGCCGGTAGAGCCCTTCCACGCCGGTGTCCGGGCCGGTCAGCATGGCGCCCTTGCGGATCGCGTGACTGTACGTGAGCGTCCCGGTGGCCGGGTCGGTGAAGTAGAGCAGCGCGGTCTCGCCGTCGGTGTCCACCGCGGACAGATAGGGCTGCACCATCACCAGTCTCGCGGCGGCCAGCAGCCGCTCCACGTGCAGCTCGGCCAGCTCGCGGTGCTCCGGATCGCCGAGGTCGTAGCGGCCGGCGTCCACGCTGCCCGCGCCGACCGCGGGCTTGACCACCCACTCGCCGGCCTCCGGCGGCGTCCAGACGTCGCCGCCGCCGATCCACCGCGTCTCGGTGACCGGCACGCCGGCCGCGGCGAGGTCGCGCAGGTAGGTCTTCTCCGTGTTCCAGACCACCACGTCGGCCGGGTTGAGCAGGCGCGGGACGGACGCGATCCAGGCCAGGAAGTCGGCGCGGCGCTCCGTGTAGTCCCAGGGCGAGCGGAGCACGACCAGGTCGTAGGCGCTCCAGTCGGCGGCGGGATCGGTCCAGACGACCGGTTCCGCCGTGATCCCGGCGGTCGCGAGCGGCGCGAGGATCAGGCGGTCGTCCGGTTCCAGGTCGGGCAGCGAGGCCGCGGTAACGACAGCGACCCGGGACTGTGCCCGGGTCGCGGTGTCGTCGAAGGGTCGGGTTGTCACATCACGATGGTGCTAGAGGGTGGTGCGGTTCTGTTCTGCGGGGTGCTGCGCGGAAGACGTCAACGTGCCATCGCGCGGCGGCCCATGGACCGCCAGAGGTCGTTGCTGGGGCGCATCTGCTCCATCAGCTCGCGCTCCCACTCGTTCTCCACCGCGACGCCGGCCTTCTCGCAGGCCTGCCGTGCCGTCTTGGTGTCGGAGGCGAACTGGTCCGCCCACTCACCGTCCTCACCGACGAGGACGATGCGGGCGCCGCGCTTGCCGACGTACTCGACGACCGCCTTCGCACCGCCGTGCCCTGCGGCGAAAGTGCGGATGCTGCCGACCAGACCGGCCGGCTGCGACTTCTCGTCGATCGTCAGCGTCGTATCGGAACCTTCTGCCATGCGGGGAAGCGTAGGCAGACAGAAGGTGAAACACAGGGGTTACATCGGTTTTTTGTGATGCCCCTAACGAGGCGTTTCAACGTGATCACCGTCCGTTTCACCCAGCTTTAACCGAAATATCGGCACAAAAATTGGGTGCAAACCGGGCGTTCGGCATGCCCCTGGCGGGGTAGCACTAAGCGACGACGATTTTCGGGCGTTTCACGCGCACAATGGTCCGTAAGGGACAGCCGGGTATCAACCTTTCGACCGACTCGGCCGAGGTCAGCACGCCGGAGACCCGTTCTCGAACCGTTACCCGGCGCGATCAGACCAGCGCGTCGATCGCGACCGTGAGGAACACGATCGTCAGGTACGTCGTGGACCAGTGGAACAGCCGCATCGGCCGGACCGGCTCGCCCTTGGCGGCCCGCCGCGCCAGCAGGTGCGACTCCAGCACGAACAGCCCGCCCACGATCGCGGTCGGCACGCCGTAGATCCAGGTCAGCCCGAACGGCCAGGCCGCCAGCGAGGAGATCAGCGTCAGCCAGGCGAACCCGACGATCTCCAGGTTGACCCGGCGGACCGAGGCCACCACCGGCAGCATCGGGATGCCGGCCCGCGCGTAGTCGTCCTTGTACTTGATGGCGAGCGCGTAGAAGTGCGGCATCTGCCAGAAGAAGACCACGGCGAACAGCGCCCACGCGGCCGGCGACAGCGAGCCGGTGACCGCGGCCCAGCCGATCAGCACCGGGGCCGCGCCGCAGACGCCGCCCCAGAACGTGTTCCACGCGGTGACCCGCTTCAGCCAGAGCGTGTAGATCACGTCGTAGTAGACGATCGAGCCCAGCGTCATGGCGGTGGCCAGCCAGTTCGTGGCCAGCGCCATGATCACGACGCTCAGCACGGCCAGCGTGAGCCCGAAGTACAGCGCGTGGCGCGGCGAGACCGAGTGGGCCGGCAGCGGGCGCCGCTTGGTGCGCCGCATGACCTGGTCGATGTCCCGGTCGATGTAGCAGTTCAGCGCGCTCGCCCCGCCGGCCGCCAGCGAGCCGCCGGCCAGCACCGCGGCCATCAGCCAGAGTGACGGCAGGCCGTTTGCGGCCAGCATCATCGTGGGTACGGTCGTGACGAGAAGCAGTTCGACGATGCGCGGCTTGGTGAGCGCGACGTACGCCTTGATCACATCCAGGGCGCGCGGCGTCGATCCGGTCGGGCGCTTCACCGGCCGGGTCCTCGGCGCGCCGGCCTTGGGCGCGGCGTCCAGACCCGGGCGTTCGGTGAGTGTGCTCACGGATTGTCACCTTCCGGCATCGGCGATGAAGCGACCCAGGCACGCGGCCGCAACGGGGCGGCAGGGCACCTCGGGCAGCGCGGCCGACCAAGGTCACGCGCCACAGGCGACAGCCTATCGGCACCGGAAACGCCGCTCCGGCAGACCCGGGCAGGATGCACGGCGTCACACCGGCGGACGCCGATGATCATGCGTGTGTCCGCTCACAGCTTAGGTTGTTCGCGCGTTCCGCGGGCGAGTGTTCAACAGCGCTCGCTAGGGTCGGACACTGGAGTACTCGAAGAACTCAATTCGCCGGTCACACCCGAGGAGCACACCGACGTGGCTGCCACCCAATCCGAGGACAGCACCCTGAGCTGGTCCGATCTCGACCGTAAGGCGGTCGACACCGTCCGCGTCCTGGCCATGGACGCCGTGGAGAAGTCCGGCAACGGCCACCCCGGCACCGCCATGAGCCTCGCCCCCGCGGCGTACCTGCTCTTCAACAAGGTCATGACGCACAACCCCACCAACTCGGCCTGGCCCGGCCGCGACCGGTTCGTGCTGTCCGCCGGCCACTCCAGCCTCACGCTCTACATCCAGCTCTACCTCTCCGGGTACGGGCTGGGCCTGGACGACCTCAAGTCGCTGCGCCAGTGGGGCTCCCTCACCCCGGGCCACCCGGAGCAGGGGCACACCGACGGCGTCGAGACCACCACCGGCCCGCTCGGCCAGGGCATCGGCAACGCGGTCGGCTTCGCGATCGCGGCCCGCCGGGAGCGCGGCCTGTTCGACCCGGAGACGCCGGACGGCGAGTCGATCTTCGACCACAACGTGTGGGCGATCGCCTCGGACGGCGACATCGAGGAGGGCATCAGCCACGAGGCCAGCGCCATCGCCGGCCACCAGAAGCTGGGCAACCTCACGCTGATCTGGGACGACAACGAGATCTCGATCGAGGACGACACCAAGATCGCGAAGTCCGAGGACGTGGCGGCGCGCTACGCGGCGTACGGCTGGCACGTGCAGGTCGTCGACTGGCGCAAGTCCTACGACGAGGGCGGCGACTACGCCGAGGACGTCGAGGCGCTGCACGCGGCGCTGGTCGCGGCGAAGGCCACCACGGACAAGCCGTCGTTCATCGCGCTGCGCACCGTGATCGGCTACCCGGCGCCGAAGAAGCAGAACACCGGCAAGATCCACGGTTCGGCGCTCGGCAAGGACGAGGTCGCCGCGACCAAGCAGGTGCTCGGCTTCGACCCGGCGCAGGACTTCCAGGTGGACGACAAGGTCCTCCAGCACGCCCGCGAGGTCGTCGAGCGCGGCCGTGCCGCCGAGGCCGCCTGGCAGGAGAAGTTCGACGCCTGGGCCGCGGCGAACCCGGAGCGCAAGGCGCTGTGGGACCGGATGGCCAAGCGTGAGCTGCCGGCCGGCTGGGACGCCGCGCTGCCGGTGTTCGAGCCCAGCGAGAAGGGCATCGCCACCCGCGCCGCCTCCGGCAAGGTGCTGAACGCGCTGGCCCCGGTGCTGCCGGAGCTGTGGGGCGGCTCGGCCGACCTGGCCGAGTCGAACAACACCACCATGGAGGGCGAGCCGTCCTTCATCCCGGAGGAGTACGCCACCAAGGCGTTCCCCGGCCACAAGTACGGCCGCACGCTGCACTTCGGCATCCGTGAGCACGGCATGGGCGCGATCATGAACGGCATCGCGCTGCACGGCGGCACCCGCGTCTACGGCGGCACGTTCGCCGTGTTCAGCGACTACATGCGCCCGTCGGTGCGGCTCGCCGCGCTGATGAAGCTGCCGGTCACCTACGTGTGGACGCACGACTCGATCGGCCTCGGCGAGGACGGCCCCACGCACCAGCCGATCGAGCACCTGACCGCGCTGCGCGCCATCCCCGGCCTCGACGTGGTCCGCCCGGCCGACGCGAACGAGACCGCCCAGGCGTGGAAGGCGGCGCTGGAACACACCGACCGGCCGACCGCGCTGATCCTCTCCCGGCAGAACCTGCCGACCGTGGACCGGTCCACGCACGCCTCCGCGGAGAACGTCGCGAAGGGCGCGTACACGCTGATCGACGCCGCGAACGGGCAGCCGTCCGTGATCATCCTGGCGTCCGGCTCCGAGGTGCAGATCGCGCTGGCCGCGCGGGAGCGCCTGGAGGCCGAGGGCACCCCGACCCGCGTGGTGTCGGTGCCCTGCCAGGAGTGGTTCGACGCGCAGGACCAGGCGTACCGCGAGAAGGTGCTGCCGTCCTCGGTGAAGGCGCGGGTCAGCGTCGAGGCCGGCATCGCGCTGTCCTGGCGGCACCTGATCGGCGACGCCGGCGAGTCGGTCAGCATTGAACACTACGGGGCCTCCGCGCCGTACCAGGTGCTGTTCGAGCAGTTCGGATTCACCGCCGACAACGTGGTGGCGAAGGCGCACGCGTCGCTCGCCAAGGTGGGCACCATCACCGGCAGCAAAACGGGTAACTGAGCTACAGAAGACTGAGTGAGGGTGTGATTCCGATGACCGATCGGCTCAAGGAGCTGTCCGACGCCGGCGTGGCGGTGTGGCTGGACGACCTGTCCCGCGTGCGCCTGGCGACCGGCACGCTGGACCAGCTCCGCACGGAGAAGCACGTGGTGGGCGTGACCACCAACCCGACCATCTTCGCGAAGGCGCTCTCCGACGCGGACGCGTACGACGAGCAGCTGCGCGAGCTGGCCGACCGCGGCGTCACCGTGGAGGAGGCCACCCGCGCGCTGACCACCTACGACGTGCGCTGGGCCGCCGACGTGATGCGCCCGGCGTACGACGCGTCGGAGGGCCAGGACGGCCGCGTCTCCATCGAGGTCGACCCGCGCCTGGCGCACGAGACCTCGAAGACGGTCGCGGAGGCCAAGGCGCTCTGGTGGCTGGTCGACCGGGAGAACCTGCTCATCAAGATCCCGGCGACGCTGGCCGGCCTGCCGGCGATCACCGCCACGCTGGCCGCGGGCATCAGCGTGAACGTCACGCTGATCTTCTCGCTGGAGCGGTACGGCAAGGTGATCGACGCGTTCCTGGACGGTCTGGAGCAGGCCAAGGCGAACGGCCACGACCTCTCCAAGATCGCCTCGGTCGCGTCGTTCTTCGTCTCCCGGGTGGACACCGAGGTCGACAAGCGGCTCGACAAGATCGGCTCCGACGAGGCCAAGGCGCTGAAGGGCAAGTCGGCGATCGCCAACGCCCAGCTGGCGTACAAGCTCTACGAGGAGAAGTTCGGCGGCGAGCGCTGGGCCGCGCTCAAGGCGGCCGGCGCGAAGCCGCAGCGTCCGCTCTGGGCGTCCACCGGCACCAAGAGCGCCGAGTTCAAGGACACCATCTACGTCGAGGAGCTGATCGCGCCCGGCGTCGTCAACACGATGCCGGAGTCGGTCATCACCGCGTACGCGGACCACGGCGAGACCCGCGGCGACACCGTCACCGGGCAGTACGCGGCCGCGCAGCAGGTGTTCGACGGGCTGGCCGCGGTCGGCATCGACTTCGACGACGTGGTCGAGGTGCTGGAGACCGAGGGCGTGCAGAAGTTCGAGGCCTCCTGGGGCGAACTGCTCGAGGGCCTGGCCAAGTCGCTCGACGCGGCCAAGAAGGGCGCGTCGAGCCCCAGCGACGCGGCCTGACATGTCCGACCTGCTCAGTGGTGGAGCCGAGGCGGCGGCCGGGCTGGCCGTCCACGGCGCGCGCGCCATCGACGAGCAGTCACCGGCGTCCACCCGGCGGGCGCTGGTCGCCGACGGTGTGCCCGGCCTGCTGGCCCGCAAGGACCCCACGCTGTGGGGGCCCGGCGCGGAGCCGCGGGCCGCGGCGCACCTCGGCTGGCTCGACACGTTCCACCGGTCCCGCGAGCTGCTCCCCCAGCTCGCGGAGCTGACCGCGGAGCTGGCCGACCTGGACCACGTGGTGCTCTGCGGCGTGGGCGGCCCGGCGCTGGCCGCGGAGGCCATCGCGGCCACGCTCGGCCGGCCGCTCACCGTGCTGGACACCACCGATCCGGGGCGGATCCGGGCCGCGCTCGCCGACCGGCTGGACACCACCGTGGTGGTCGTCGCGGACGGGCCCGGCGACACGGTCGAGGCGGACGCGCTGCGCCGGGCGTACCATCGCGCGTTCCTCGATCTGGGACGGACTCCGGAGGAGGCCGGCCGGCACTTCGTGATCGTCACCGACCCGGGCTCGCCGCTGGTGGACACCGGGCTGGAGATGGGCGCGTTCGTCATCGTGGCGGATCCGGCGGCCGGCGGGCGGTTCGGCGCGTTGACCGCGTTCGGCCTGGTCCCGGCCGCGCTTGCCGGCGTGGACGTGGCCGAGCTGCTTGATCAGGCGGAGGAGTTCGCCGGCTCGCTCGGCGGCGACCGGGACAATCCGGCGCTGGCCCTCGGCGCCGCGATCGGCGCGGCCGCGACCGCGGGGTACACCGCGGTCGCGCTGGTGCCGGACGGCAGCGGGCTGGACGGGCTCGGCCCGTGGATCGAGCAGTTGCTGGCGGAGTCGCTCGGCAAGGACGGCATGGGCCTGCTGCCGGTGGTGACCGAGTCGCCGTCGTCGCCCGGCGCGACCGGGCTCGGCGTGCTGACCGTGGCGTACGGCGGGTCGCTGGGCGCGGGCGCGGTGCCGGGCGGCGGCATCGGCGCGCAGCTGGCGGTGAACGGGCCGCTCGGTGCGCAGTTCCTCGCCTGGCAGTTCGCGACCGCGCTGACCGCGCGCGTGCTGGGCGTCGACCCGTTCAGCCGCCCGGACGTGGCCTCGGCCGTCGCGCACACGGCCCGTGTCCTCGACGGACCGGACGTG
This sequence comes from Catenuloplanes atrovinosus, assembly GCF_031458235.1. NCBI lineage: Bacteria > Bacillati > Actinomycetota > Actinomycetes > Micromonosporales > Micromonosporaceae > Catenuloplanes > Catenuloplanes atrovinosus. Next base: position 5,375,760 of record NZ_JAVDYB010000001.1, read on the forward strand.
GCCGGCGCGCCCAGTCACCTGGACGGCGCCGTCGAGATCCACGGCGCCGGCTCGCTGGCCGACGCGCTCCGCACCGCCCTGGACGCCGGCGACCATCTCGCGGTCATGGCCTATCTGGACCGTGACGCGGACGCCGAGATCACCCGGCTGCGGTCCATTCTGGCCGACCGGTCCGGCAAGCCGGTCACGTTCGGCTGGGGGCCGCGGCTGCTGCACGCCGCCGGGCAGTTCCACAAGGGTGGGCCGCGCACCGGCGGTTACCTCCAGATCACCGGCGCGATCGCCGATGACCTGGGGATTCCCGGCAGGCCCTACACGTTCGGGCGGCTTCAGGCCGCGCAGGCCGCCGGTGACCGGGCCGCGCTGGCCGAGCGGGACCGGCCGCTGATCCGACTGCACCTCACCGACCGCACGGCCGGAATCAACCAACTCGTAACGGCCGCGCAGGCGCTGTAACCCTGCTCTGCCTGGCAAAAACTGGGAGGATGGCGGCGTGAGAAATCCGCTGCGCGACCCACAGGATCGCCGGCTGCCGAGAATCCCGGAGCCGTGCGCTCTGGTGATCTTCGGCGTCACCGGCGACCTGTCCCGTAAGAAGCTGATCCCCGCGGTCTACGACCTGGCCAACCGCGGCCTGCTCCCGCCCGGTTTCGTGGTGCTCGGCTTCGCCCGGCGCGACTGGGGCGACGGTGACTTCGAGTCGCTGGCGTACGAGGCGGCGAAGAAGGGTGCCCGCACGCCGTGGCGGGAGGACGTCTGGGCCCGCCTCGCGGAGAACATCAAGTTCGTGGCCGGCTCGTTCGACGACGACGCCGCGTTCGACACGCTGGCGACCTCGCTGGACGAGCTGCGCGCCACGCACGGCATCGCGGGCAACGCCGCGTTCTACTTCTCGATCCCGCCGGTCGCGTTTCCCATCGTGCTCAAGCAGCTGGCCCGCACCGGCATGGCCGACAACGGCAAGTCCGGCGGCTGGCGGCGGGTGGTCGTGGAGAAGCCGTTCGGCTACGACCTGGCGACCGCCAAGGAGCTCAACAGCCTGGTCGACTCCGTCTTCACCGCGGACGACGTGTTCCGCATCGACCACTACCTCGGCAAGGAGACCGTCCAGAACATCCTGGCGCTCCGCTTCGCCAACTCGCTGTTCGAGCCGGTGTGGAACTCGAAGTACGTGGACCACGTGCAGATCACCATGGCCGAGGACGTCGGCATCGGCACCCGCGCCGGCTTCTACGACGGCGCCGGCGCCGCGCGTGACGTGCTGCAGAACCACCTGCTCCAGCTGCTGGCGATGTTCGCGATGGAGGAGCCGACCAGCTTCGACCCGACCGAGATCCGGGCCGAGAAGCTGAAGGTGCTCAAGGCGATCAGCGTGCCGAAGGACATCGCGGCCGACACCGTCCGCGGGCAGTATCTGCAGGGCTGGGTGGCCGGCGAGCGCGCCCCCGGTTACCTGGAGGAGAAGAACATCCCGGCCGAGTCGAAGACCGAGACGTACGTCGCGGTCAAGCTCGCCATCCAGAACCGGCGCTGGGCCGGCGTGCCGTTCTACGTGCGCTGCGGCAAGCGGCTGCCGCGCCGGGTCACCGAGATCGCGATCGTCTTCAAGAAGGCGCCGCACCTGCCGTTCGACCCGGCCGACGTGGAGATGCTCGGCCACAATCAGCTGGTCGTGCGGGTGCAGCCGGACGAGGGCATGGTGCTCAAGTTCGGGTCCAAGGTGCCGGGCACCACGATGGAGGTCCGCGACATCGCGATGGACTTCCAGTACGGCGAGGCGTTCACCGAGTCCAGCCCGGAGGCGTACGAGCGGCTGGTGCTGGACGTGCTGGTCGGCGACCGGACGCTGTTCCCGGACGCGGCCGAGGTGGAGCAGAGCTGGAAGGTGATCGACCCGCTCGAGGAGGCGTGGGCGGGCACCACGCCGGAACCGTACCGGGCCGGCGAGTGGGGACCGCGCGCCGCCGACGAGATGCTGGCCCGCGAGGGCCGAAGCTGGAGGCGGGCATGATCGGCCTGTGGGACACGACCGGCAACGAGGTCGTGAAGGCGCTGGCCGCGGAGCGGCGCAGCGCGGGCGGCGTGGCCAGCGGCCTCGCGCTCACGCTGATCGCGATCGTGGACGAGAAGCGCGTCCGGGAGGCGGAGGCCGCGGCCACCATCGCGGCGTCCGCGCACCCGTGCCGCCTGCTCATCGTGGTCCGGTCCGACGTGGAGAGCCAGCGCAGCCGGCTGGACGCGGAGATCGTGGTCGGCGGCCGGCTGGGCCCGGCCGAGGCCGCCGTGATGCGCATGTACGGCCGGCTCGCGCTGCACGCCGAGTCCGTGGTCATGCCGCTGCTCGCGCCGGACGTCCCGGTGGTCACCTGGTGGCACAGCGAGCCGCCGGAGCAGATCGCCAACGACTTCCTGGGCGTGGTCGCGGATCGGCGGATCACCGACTCCGCGCAGGCGAGCGACCCGGTCGCCGCGCTCAAGCAGCGGGCCAAGGACTACGCGCCCGGCGACACCGACCTGACCTGGACCCGGATCACGCTCTGGCGCACGCTCGTGGCCAGCGCGTTCGACACCACGTCCGAGCAGGTCGTCGGCGCCACCATCGTCGCGCCGGAGAAGGACCCGACCGCCGCGCTGATGGGCGGCTGGCTCACCGCCCGGCTCGGCATCGCGCCGGTCCACGAGCCGACCACCGAGCACCCGCGCATGCGCTCGGTCGAGCTGCAGTGCGCCAACGGTGACTGCATCAAGGTCACCCGCGACGAGAACACGGCGCTGTTCAGCCGTACCGGCCAGGCCGACCGCGAGATGCCGCTGGTCCGCCGCCCGGTCGGCGACGAACTCGCCGAGGAGTTGCGCCGGCTCGACCCGGACCAGGTCTACTCCGAGGCGCTCGGCGCGCTCGCCGGCCTGCCGCACCTGGAGAACCGCCCGGCGCACCGCGTGCACGTCTGGAAGGACCCGGCACTCGCCCGCTCCGCGGCGAGCTGATCTCCGGTCGCCTTCCCCGGTCCGCTCGCGATCCGCGTCGCGAGCGGACCTTTTCAAATCATCATCGGGTACGCCGCTGTCAGTGCCCCGGCCCGCCCGGGATCCATCGGCGAGCCCGTCCGGCTAGTTTGCGAGGTGTTTCCCGATGACCGACCCGACCGTGATCGTCCACGCGGACGCGGACATCCAGACGCAGGCCGTCGCCGCGCGCCTGATCGTCAAGATCATCGACGCGCAGGCCGCGCGCGGCACCGCCGACATCGTCCTCACCGGCGGCCGCGGCGCCGCCAAGATCTACCGGGCGATCGCGTCCTCCCCCGCCGCCACCGCCATCGACTGGTCCCGCGTCGACCTGTGGTGGGGCGACGAGCGCTTCCTCCCGCTCGGCCACGCCGACCGCAACGAGACCCAGGCCCGCGAGGCGCTGCTCGACGCGCTCCCGCTCGACCCGAAGCGCATCCACCCGATGCCGCCGTCCGACGGCCCCGACGGCGACGACGCCCGGGCCGCCGCCGCCCGCTACGCCGCCGAGTGGACCGCCGCCACCCCGCACATCGACGTGATCCTGCTCGGCGTCGGCGAGGACGGGCACGTCGCGTCGCTCTTCCCCGGGCACCCGGGACTGGCCGAGACCGGTGTCGCCGCCGGCGTCCACGACAGCCCCAAGCCGCCACCCACCCGCGTCACGCTCACCCTCCCCACGATCAACACCGCCGACGAGGTCTGGCTGATCGTCACCGGCGCCGACAAGGCCGAGCCGGTCGCCGCCGCGCTGGGCGGCGGGTCGGACCTGCCGTGCGCGCGCGTGCGGGGCACGTCCCGCACGCTGTGGCTGATCGACCGCGCGGCCGCAGCCGGAATCGGTCGATAGATCAGCGGATGTCCCGGCGCTGGTCGTCGCGCCTACGCTGCGCGCATGACCAGCGCCGAACCCTCCCTGCTGCTGGCCGTCGGCTCGCTCATCCTCGGCCTGGCGGCCTCGGTCTGCTGGACGCTCACCCGGTACCTGATCACCGCCGCGCACGAGGGCAGCCACGCGCTGTTCAATTCGGCCACCGGCGGTCGCATCGTCGACCTGCGACTGCACCGCCAGGGCGGCGGCCACGTGGACACGCTGGCCGGCAGCCTCTTCCTCACCGCGGTGTCCGGCTACCTCGGGCCGTCGCTCTTCGGCCTGGTCGGCGCGACCATGCTGGCACACGGCATCACCCCGGACGCGGTGCTCTGGACGTGCCTCGTCCTCCTGATCATCATCCTCGTCCAGGTGAAGAACCCCTTCGGCTTCTTCATCGTCGGCCTCTACGGCACGCTGTTCTTCCTCCTCGCCCGCTACGGCTCGCCCGGGGTCCGCGCGCTGGGGGCGTACACGCTGATCTGGTTCCTGCTCCTCGGCGGCGTGATCCACACCGCGCTCGGCAACCTGCGCGCGGGCGACTCCGTCAACCTGCGCAAGGCCACCTACATCCCGGTCGGGTTCTGGGGCGCGTTCTGGTGGCTGGCGACGCTGGCAGCGCTGATCTACGGCGGTGGCGTCCTGTTCGGAATCATCGATCCGGTCTTCCGGCGCGAGCCCTGAGCACCACCTCTTCCGTCGACAGCGGGCTCGCCGGGTGGTGGGTGAGGCAGAGCGGCGTGCGCAGCTTGCGAGGTGGGGCGCCCTCCGCCGCCAGGTAGAACTCGCCGCTGGTCAGCCGCGCGATGTCGGGCACGTCGCCGCCCTTGGCCTTGGCCATCTCGCGGGCGGTGTCCATCTGGATCGGGCTGTTCAGCCGCCCGTAGAGCTGCGTGGCCGAGTTGCCGGGGATCTGGTTGTGCAGGCCCTTCGGCGACTGCGTCGCGAAGATCAGGCCGAGGCCGTACTTGCGGGCCTGGGAGACCAGCGCGAGCGTGCTGCGCGTGCAGGGCGTCATGCCGCTGGACGGCGCCAGGTTCTGCGCCTCATCCATGATCAGTAGCCCACCGAGCGGCCGGTCACCGGCCGGGTTCCGCTTGATCCAGGCGAACAGCGCCATCTGCAACTGGTTGACGAAGCTCTGCCGCATCTCGTCGCCGCCCAGCCCGACCATGCTGATCACCGACACCCGCGCGCGCTTGCCCGGCGCCGGCGTGAGCAGCATGCCCGGGTCCATCGCGGTACCGGCGCCGCCGAACAGCGGGTCGTTGTACTTCGCGGCGGTCAGCGACTGGGCCAGCCCGTTCGCGATCTTCGCCGCGTCGTCCAGCTCGATGATGTCCTCCGGGAAGTCGGACAGCGTGTCGATCAGACCCTGGAGGCGGTTGCCGCCCTGCCGCCCGTAGTGCTCGATCGCCCGGCGCAGCACCGCGAGCTGCAGGTTCGCCTTCACCCCGCGCCCGCTCAGCGCCCGCGGCTCCAGCGACGCGACCGCGGACTCGACCGCCTCGTTGAACTCGTCCGGGTCGTCCCGCACGCCCGTGAAGTCCGGCAGCGCCTGGAACACCAGCGGGCGCCCGGCGTCGCGCCGCGGCGTCCAGACCACCACGTCCGTGTGGGCCAGGTAGTCGGCCGCCTTCGCCGCGTCGCCGGTGCCCCACGCGGCGGGCTCCTCCGGCCACGCGTCGCCCAGCCGGGCCAGGTCGTTGTTCAGGTCCAGCACGATCGAGGACACGCCCCGCAGGGCGCACTCCTCCACGATCCGCCGGATCAGCACGGTCTTCCCGGAACCCGAGCCCGCGAAGATCGTCATGTGCTTCCGCAGCGCCTCCAGCCGCAGCGACACGGCGGTTCCGGACCCGTACCCGTGCCCGATCACGAACTCCGCGGAACCCGCGGCGGCGTCCGGAACCGACTGCCGCGGAATCCGGCCGACCGCCGGCGCGGAGCGCTGATCCGCACCGCCGGCGTCCTCCTGCGGGGCGGTGCCGGTCGCGGACCGGCCGGGATTCCACGGCGGCGCCGGGGCCGGGTCGCCGAACATCGTGGCCCGCTCGTTCGCCGGACCGGTGCGGTCGGCGAACACGGCGGCGCGGTCACCCGCCGCGGCGGCCCGGTCGCCGGACGCGGGTGGCGGGCCGTCGAACGCGGTCGCGCGGTTGGCGGGCGGCGCCGGCCGCCCCGCCGGCACGGCGACGCGCTCCGGCAGCCAGGCGTCCGCGTCGGCGAGCGCGGCCTGGAACACCGCGACGCTGCGGGTCGGGCGGCGGGCGGCCAGCCAGGCCCGCAACCCGGCGGACGGGTCCTGGAACATCATCCGCAGCGCGAACAGGATGCGCAGGTCCTCGTCGTCCAGCGGCAGCCGCACGCCGCCGTCCTTGGCGAACGCGGCCACCGCCTCGCGCATCTTCGGCCCGCCGGTCAGCTCCGTGTTGCGGAGCACGAACAGCTTGCGCTTCGGTACGCGATGGTCGAGCCCCGCGGCCGTGCACGCCTTGCGCAGCCGGGCCAGCGCCGCGTTCCCGTGGTGGCCGTCGCTGATCGCCCGGAAGCACCAGTGCACCTGGTCCTCCCGCTCCTCGTCCACGGTCAGCCGCAGGCGCGCGTGCAGCGACGGCCGCGAACTGGGCGGCGGGTCGAGGCTGAACCGCTCCCCCGCCTCGCCGCGCTCGGTGATCCAGGCGTGCAGCCCGGCCGCGAGCAGCGCCGGGATCTCCACGTCCTCCCGCGCGCCGGACAGCGGCCCGGTCACGTCCGCCACCCGCTTGAACTCCACGAACCGCGCGTCGAACCGGTCCAGCTCCCCGATCGCCACGTCCGGCACCGGCACCTCGACCCGGGGCGCCGCCGGCCCGCCGAGCCGGGTCAGCTCGCGCACCTCGCCGGCGAGCAGGCAGGCGCGCACGTGCGCGTCGATCTCGATCAGCAGTTGGCGCGGCGTGAAGTCGCCGACGTCCGCGAACGCCTGCTCGCTCACCGGCCACGTCGGGTACGGCGGCCGGAACCCGATCTCCTCGAACCGGACCGCGAACCGCTTCTCGACGATCTCCCGCCCCAGCCGGTCGTCCTTGATCGTGCTGAGGATCGGGGAGAGCCGGAAGCGGCTGCCCACCGAGGCCGTCGCCTTGGTCCGGACCAGCGTCCAGGTCGCCGGGATGCAGGAGACCACGGTCAGCGTGCGGCGGGTCCGCTCACGCAGCGTCATCAGGCCACCCGCGATCTGCTCCAGCGCGGCCGACTCCGCCGGGTCGAGGGACTGGGCGGCGGCGCCCACGCCGGTACCCGCCGACTGCGCGATCAGCGTGTCGATCTGGTCGACCGCGATCACGGTCGGGCCGGTCAGCGCCAGCAGCCGGGAGAGCTCCTGGACGATCTCCTCCGACGTCTTCGGCATCCGGCGCATGCCCCACGCCGCGCGCTCCCCCGGCGCGCCCTCGTCCAGCAGCGCGAAGAAGCCGTCCGCCAGGTCCTGGTGCAGCACGTCGTCGGACGCGCTCAACGCCAGCGCCCGGGCGGTGTCCTGGCTGTTCCGGCCCACGTACGGGTCGTACGCCGAGAGGCCCTGGATGAACGCGTCCAGCGTCTCGCGGGTCAGCTCCGTCTCGCCCATGAACGCGCGCCGGGCCAGCCGGGGCGCGCCGACCTTCGAGGAGAGCCGGCGCAGCAGCAGTTGCAGCTGGGTCTCGCTGCCCGGGATCGGCCGCGCCAGGCCGTCCAGCATGGAGGCCAGCACGCTGTCCCAGAATCCCTTCGAGTCGAGCAGGCTGACCAGGAAGAAGTAGCCGCCGAGCTGAGACGTGTGCTGGCGGACCCAGCCCAGCATGTGGGTCTTGCCGGAGCCGGGCGGCCCCTGCAGCACCACGCCGATCGGGCTGCTCTCCCGGCTCCTGTCCGCCTCGGCGATCCCCTCCACCACGTTCTGCACCACCGTGGGGTGCAGCCCGTCCACGTGGAACCGCGACGGGCGCCAGACGTCGTCCGGCACCCGGGCCCAGTCGAAGTTGAGCGCCTGCAGGGCGGCCCGCTCCTCCTCGGTCATCACACTCCGATCGCCAGCAGGTGCTTGTCCTGACCGCCGCTGCGCACCGCCGCGTCGATCTCGGCGGCGGTGAGCGTCTTCTGGTTGTCCTCCGGCGCCAGGTGCACGCCGTCCTCGCGGGAGAGCCGCTTGAGCGCCTCGTCCAGCTCCGCACGCGGCACGTCGGCGAAGTGCGGCCGCAGCGTCGCCAGGCTCACCCAGGCACCGCGGTCACTCGCCAGCGACGCGTAGACCTCCCGGATTCGCTCCGTCAGGCCGTCCGCCCGCGCCGGCTCGGCCCGTTGCGCCGGCACCACCGAGCCCTGCGCGAGCGCCTCGCCGAACGTCTGGAACTGGGTCTTCGGCAGCACCCGGTCCCGCATCGCCGCGTGGAACGCGGACAGCGCGGCGCCCAGCACGCGCGGCGTGGACCGCGGGAAGTGCAGGTCGCCCTCCATCAGCGCCCAGCCCTTGTCGCCGAGCGCGTGCACGAGGATCCGGCCCTCCTTGCGGCTCTCCAGATAGCCGAGCCGGTTGAGCTTGTCCCGGCTCGGCTTCTTCAGCTCGACCCCGAAGTCCTTCACCAGCTCGGTGTTGGGGATCTCCCGCGCCTCGGACATGAGCAGGATGAGCAGCGCGCTCTCGCTGGCGGTGAGGCTGTCGGTCATGGTTGGTGCCCTCTCAGGTGGTCGTGTCGTCGTTGGTGGATGAAGGAGCCGATCTGGCGTACGACCGCCTCGACGTCGTGGCGTACCCGCGCGTTGGTGAATCGCAGGACGGCGAAGCCGTCGAGCTGAAGCTGCACGTCCCGCTGCCGGTCGGCCTCGAACCGCTCCGGCCGGCAGTGCTCCGGCCCGTCGATCTCCACGACGCAGCGCTCGTCCCGCCACAGCAGGTCCAGCCGCACGGGGCTGGCCAGCGCGTGCGACTGGTACGTCTGATTCCAGGCGCGCCCGGCCGCCCACGGGTGCCGGGCCAGCGCGGCCTCCAGCGCCGCCTCGGACGCGCTGCGCGGGTGCGGGCGCCCGGCGACCGGCGCGATCGCGGCGTCCGCCGGTGCCGACGGCAGCCGGGCCACGCTCAGCCGGTCGACCGTGCGCAGCGGCGCACCGCACAGCCACACGCCGATGCCGGCGCGGTCCGCCAGCCACTCCGCGCCGGACACCACCGCGCGTTCCCCGGCCGCGCCCAGGCCGTCCGGCAGCCGGATCAGCAGCACCAGCCGCGCACGGCCCAGCCCGTCCGCGACCGCGCGGGCCAGGCCCCGGGCCCGGATCTCCACGGCGAAACGGCGCCGTGCCGGTACGCCGGACAGCGCCGCCGCGGCCAGATCCGCCAGGAACGGCCCGAAGTGGACGGTGCGCGCCGCGTGCTCGGCCGCGAGCGCGCGGACCGCCGCGAGCCCGGCGCCACCGGGCGTGTCCAGGTGCTCCGCGCCCGGCAGCCACGCCGGGAACAGGCCGGTCGCGGCCGTCTCCAGCTCGTCCAGGGCCGCCGCGACGACGCCGTCGACCCGGTGCGCGGCGCGCAGCCGGTGGCCGAGCACCGCGGGCAGGTCCGGTCCGCCGCGCGCGGCGAGCAGCGCGATCCGGTCCGGGTCGCCGCCGCGCACCTGCACGACCCGGTCGACCGGCAGCGCGGTGAGCATCACGGTGCGCCCTCCGCGTCCGTGCCGTCCGGGTTGATGCCGAAGACGCGCAGCAGGTGCAGCGTCTCGCGGTCGGTCTCCTCGCGCGCGGTGAGCAGCGCCAGGTAGCGGTCGATCGCGCCGGGCGTGCCCGCGTTCACCTCGGCCAGCAGTGCGTCCGCGGCGCCGAGGTCGAACAGCAGCGCGGTGAGTTCTCGGGCGGCGTCGTCGTCGCCGGCGTCGACCCGGGCGCGCAGCGCGTCCGCCTGGCGGGCCGCGGCCTCGGTCTGGCCGGACGCGCCGTCGGACATCAGCTTGTTGTAGCGGCGGGCGGCGGCCTCGTCGCGCTCCGCGCGCGCCTTCAGCTCGGCGGTCCGGCCGTGCACCGCGAGCAGGTCGGCGAGCTGTTCCGCGGCGTACCGGTGGCCGCGGTCGGCGCGCTCCCGCAGCTCGTGCAGCGCGCCCCGGTCGACTAGCAGGTCGACCAGTTCCTCGGCGGCCAGCGCGTCACCGGCGTCCGCGCGCTCGCGCAGCGTGGCGGCGCGCCCGGCGTCGGTGAGCAGTTCGTCGAGCGCGTCCGCCGCGTACGGACGGAGCCGGTCGGCACGGCTTCTCAGCTCGCACAGTTCGGCGTGGCGGTCGCGCAGCGCGGATGCCGGGCTGACCGCCATCCGGCGGACCAGCACGTCGATCGCCTCGTCCAGCCGGTCCTGCCGGGCGAGCAGCGCGGCGAGGTCGAGCGTGGCCAGGTCGTTGCGCTCCGGGAGGCGGCGCAGCGCGGCCTCCGCGTACCGGTAGCGCATGCGGGACTGCGCGGCGACCGCGAGCCGGCGCAGGTCGTCCGGGTTTGTCACGTGGCGCAGCAGCGCGTTCCACAGGCTGGGCGGCGGGCAGCTGGTGCGGTGGACGCGCCGGATGTGCTGGGCGAGGAAGTCGGCTATCACGTAACCGTCGAGCGCGCCCGCGCGCCGGGCGTACGGCGCGAGCGCGGTGACGCCGCCCTTGAGCTTGGTGGTGGCGTGCGGCAGTGCCTCGCTGAGCCAGGACTCGGGCGGTGCCGCGCGGTCGCTGTGGCCGAGGTAGCCCTCGATCGCCTCGCGGAGCAGCGCCTCCGGCAGCGGTGATCCGACGCCGAGCCGGCGCGCGTCGGCCGCCGCGGTGATCACGGCCTGGGCGTACGGGTTCGGCGCGTGCTCCCACCACTTGACCAGCGCGGGCGCGCCGGCGAGTGCCTGCGGCAGCCCGGTCCCGCCGCCGGACTCCAGCGCCTCCCGGATGCGGTTGTCCGTGGCGGCCAGGGCCATGGCGGTCTCCCGCTCGCGGTCGGAGAGCGCCGCGTGCACGTCGATCACGATGGCGGAGTCGAGCAGTTGCCGGTCGTGCAGGTACTTGTCGGGGCCGGCCGGGCGGCGCAGCGCGGTGCGCGGCAGGTACTCCTCCGACCAGAGCGTCCCGACGATGATCATCCCGGCCCGGCGCAGCCCGTCCAGCACCGCGCGGGTCAGCGGCGGGTCGGCGCCGAGGAAGTTCTGCAGCTCGTCCAGCCACAGCACGGTCCGCTCGGTGGGCGCCTCGTAGGCGCGGATCACCTCGCGGGTGCCGGCCGGTTGCAGCAGCCACCAGTCCGGCACCACGGCGAGGACCGCCTCGTAGAGCGAGCGCGTCTTCCCGGTCGACGAGCCGCCGACCATCAGCACGAAGCAGCCCTCGTCCACGCCCTTCGCGATGTGTGCGCGGAGTTCGTCGTCGAAGTCGCGGCCGACATAGGCCGGCAGTTCGCTGGCGGATTCGCCGGCGCGGATCGACGCGTGGATGCCGAGCGTGCGGGGTGCGGCGTCGCGGCATCGTCCCGCGTTCTCCGGGCCGGTGCCGGCGGCGGCGTCCAGGCGCCGCCACACCTCGCGCACCCGGTCGCGCGCGCCGTCGTGGATCGGCCAGGCCGCCAGCAGCCGTTCCAGCAGCGCCCTCCGGACCGGGCGGCGACCGCTCAGGGCGTCGGTGACCGCGCCGCGCCGCAATTCCCGGTCGCCCGGCCGGTGCCGGCCCGCCTCCGCCTCTTCCAGATCGGCGAAGCTCATTCCGGTGCCCTGGTGGATCAGGCTCAGCCAGACCGCGAAATCCGGCCAGGTGCGGATCTCGGGAAGATCAGCATTGGCGGAGAACAGCGTGCTCAACCCCTCGGTCGCGGGCCGGGATTCCGGGACAGCCTAGAAGCACGCGGGTACGGAATCCATAGACGCCGCGGGGTGGGCCCGATCGGGTGTGGAGGGTCCGCCGAACGGCCAATCCGTTCCGGGTGAATGGGACCGGGAAATGATCGTCCACACGCTACTCGCGGGATTCGCATAACGGTGGAATAGCGCGGACCAACGGCCCGCAACCGGGGACCTCCGGCCCTGATCGACAACGCGCGCGGCGGGACATGCTTGATCACGCAGCCGCGGCCGGAGCCACCGGCCGGGAAGCCCGAGGGAGAAACGCGATGCATGCGACCAGCCAGTCCACCGTTCTCGCACCGGCTCGCCTGCGCGGCGGCTTCGGCGCCTACCGCGGCACCACCGGCCGCACCCGCCGTAACCCGGCGGTCCCGGTGCCGGGCCCGCGCTCGGCCGCCGCGCCCGCCCCGGCCGAGCCGGACGCCGACTGGTTCGTCCACCCGTTCGTCGACTGACGCCGCGGACGTTTTCCCACCCCCGAGGAGCCCGAGTGGTCAGCCGGCCGCGGCTGGGTGACCACTCAGGCCTTTTCCTGCCCACCGCGACACCGGCAGGGAGGCCGGCCACGGCCGACCGGTGCCCGCGGGAGCATGCGGGAAGCGCCCGGCCGGAAGCGGGAAGATGAAAAGGGTTTTCTAGACCTCGCCGCGCCGGGCCCGGACGGCCGCTAGCGCCTCGGCGAGGATGGCCTCGCCGTCCTCGGGCGAGCGACGCTCCTTCACGTAGGCGAGGTGCGTCTTGTACGGCTCGGCCCGCGCCGGTCCGGGCGGGTTCTCCCGGTCGCGGCCGGCCGGCTGCCCGCACCGCGGGCAGTCCCAGGACTCCGGCGCCGGCGCGTCCGCGGCGAGCAGCAGTTCCGTGGTGTGGCCGTTGCCGCACCAGTAGCTGACGGGGACGCGCGGCGCGGGTTCGCTTCTCTCGGTGGGGCGCACGGGGCTGGAGCCCACGCGGGTGCCTCGGATAGCGCTGCCGTTCGGCACGGTCTCGCTCCTCTGTCCGTTGGGGATTCGGTGGAAGCGGTTACGGTCCTGGCCGGCGGTCTCACCGGTTTCGGACAATAAAAACTCTGCGCCTGGTCCCGAGGACGGGGACCAAGCGCAGAGTGTACGACTATGAATGCGTTTCAGGCACCGTCGACGGCCAGTTTCAGCCAGAAGCCGAGGCCCACGATGCAAGCGAACCACACGATTCCGACCAGAACGGTATAGCGGTCGAGGTTCTTCTCCGCCACGGACGAACCGGCCAGGCTGGAGGTCACGCCGCCGCCGAACATGCTGGACATGCCGCCACCCTTGCCCCGGTGGAGCAGGATCAGCATGGTCAGAATGGCGCTGGTGATGATCAGCAACACGATCAACGTGTAGGCGAACCAGATCGGCATGATCGGGTCGTTCCTCTCTTCGGGCGGGGCCGTCGACAAGGATAGCGGGCGGTCGAAGTCGCGGTCACGCGGGGCACGCGGAAGGGGGCCCGGTAGTGGGCCCCCTTCTTCGGAACCGCGTCAGCGGGCGACGTGTTCCGGGAAGCGAACGATCTGCACGAACTGCTCGGCGTCGATGCTCGCGCCGCCGACCAGAGCGCCGTCCACGTCCGGCTGCGCCATGATCTGGGCGACGTTGTTCGCCTTGACCGAGCCGCCGTAGAGCACGCGGACCGTGGCCGCGGTCTCCTCGCCGTACTTCTTCGCCAGGCGGGCGCGGATGTCGCCGCACACCTCCTGCGCGTCCTCCGGCGTGGCGGTCTTGCCGGTGCCGATCGCCCAGACCGGCTCGTACGCGATGACGATCTTCTCGACCTCGGCGGCGGTGAAGCCGTCGAGCCCGGCCTCCAGCTGGTCGGCGCAGTGGGCGATGTGCCCGCCGGCCTCGCGCACGTCGAGGCCCTCGCCGATGCAGAGGATCGGGGTCAGGTCGTTGGCCAGCGCGGCCTTCGCCTTCGCGTTGACCAGCGCGTCCGACTCGCCGTGGTACTCACGGCGCTCGGAGTGACCGACCACCACGTAGGTGCAGCCGAGCTTCGCCAGCATGGCACCGGAGATCTCGCCGGTGTACGCGCCGGACTTGTGCGCCGAGATGTCCTGCGCACCGTAGCCGATCAGCAGCTTGTCCCCGTCGACCGCGGTCTGCACGGTGCGGATGTCGGTGAACGGCGGGAGCACCACGGTCTCCACGTCGGTCAGCTGCTTCTCGGTGAGCCCGGCGGCCAGCTTCTGGACGAGAAGGTTCGCCTCGAAGTGGTTGAGGTTCATCTTCCAGTTGCCGGCCATCAGCGGCCGGCGCGACGAGGTCGCCATCACTTCTCCAAAGCGGCGATGCCGGGGAGGGTCTTGCCCTCCAGGTACTCCAGGGAGGCGCCGCCACCGGTGGAGATGTGGCCGAAGGCCGCCTCGTCCAGGCCGAGCGTGCGCACGGCCGCGGCCGAGTCGCCGCCGCCGACCACGGTGAAGCCGTCGACCTTGGTGATGGCCTCGGCGACGCCCCGGGTGCCGGCCGCGAACGGCGCCAGCTCGAAGACGCCCATCGGGCCGTTCCAGAAGACGGTCTTCGCCTTGGCGATCTCGCCGGAGAACAGCGCGACCGACTCGGGCCCGATGTCGAGGCCCAGGCGATCAGCGGGAATCCCGTCAGCGGGAACGACGTCGTGATCGGCGTCAGCGGCGAAGGAGGAGGCCGCCACCACGTCCACCGGCAGCACGATGCGATCGCCGGCACGCGCCAGCAGGTCGCGGCAGGTGTCGACCATCTCGTCCTGGAGCAGCGACTTCCCGACCTCGTGGCCCTGGGCCTTGAGGAACGTGAAGCACATGCCGCCGCCGATGAGCAGCTTGTCCACCTGCGGCAGCAGCGCCTCGATCACGGCCAGCTTGTCGCTGACCTTCGAGCCGCCGAGCACCACCACGTACGGCTTCTCCGGCGAGGTGACCTTCTTCAGCACCTCGACCTCGCGCTGAACCAGCCCGCCCGCGTAGTGCGGGAGCAGGGCCGGCACGTCGTAGACGCTGGCGTGCTTGCGGTGCACCGCACCGAAGCCGTCGCCCACGTAGACGTCCGCGAACGCGGCCAGCTTCGCCGCGAAGGCCTGGCGCGCGGCCTCGTCCTTGCTGGTCTCGCCCTCGTTAAAACGCAGGTTCTCCAGCAGCAGGACGTGCCCGTCCTCCAGCGCGGCGACCGCGGTCTCCGCACCGGGGCCGACCGTGTCCTCCGCGTAGACGACGGCGGAGCCGAGCAGCTCACGGAGCCGCTCCGCGACCGGCGCGAGCGTGAACGCGGGGTCCGGCGCGCCCTTGGGACGGCCGAGGTGGGACATGACGATGACGCGGGCGCCCGCGTCGCGGAGCGCGACGATGGTCGGCAGCACCGCGCGGATGCGGCCGTCGTCGCTGATCACGCGCGGGTCGGAGTCCTTCTCGAACGGGACGTTCAGGTCGGCGCGCACGAGCACGCGCCGACCCGAGACACCCTCGCCGAGCAGGTCGTCGAGAGTCTTCACGGTCGTCGTCCCTTACAGGGAGGCGCCGACGTACTTGACCAGGTCGACGAGGCGGTTCGAGTAGCCCCACTCGTTGTCGTACCAGCCGACGACCTTGACCTGGGTGCCACCGATGACCTTGGTCAGCGGCGCGTCGAAGATGCAGGACGCCGGGTCGGTGACGATGTCGGCGGAGACGATCGGGTCCTCGCTGTAGGACAGGTAGCCCTTGAGCGCGCCCTCGGACGCGGCCTTGACCGCGGCGTTGACCTCCTCGACCGTGGTCTCACGGGAGGCGACGAAGGTCAGGTCGGTGGCGGAGCCGGTCGGGATCGGCACGCGGACCGCGAAGCCGTCCAGCTTGCCCTTGAGCTCCGGCAGGACCAGGCCGATCGCCTTGGCGGCGCCGGTCGAGGTCGGCACCAGGTTCAGCGCGGCGGCGCGGGCGCGACGCAGGTCGCTGTGCGGGCCGTCCTGCAGGTTCTGGTCCTGGGTGTACGCGTGGATCGTGGTCATCAGGCCGTGCTCGATGCCGATCGCGTCGTTGATCGCCTTGGCCATCGGGGCGAGGCAGTTCGTGGTGCAGGACGCGTTCGAGATCACGGTGTGCGACGCCGGGTCGTACTTGTCGTGGTTCACGCCCATGACGACCGTGACGTCCTCGTTCTTCGCCGGAGCGGAGATGATGACCTTCTTCGCGCCGGCCTCGACGTGCGCCTTGGCCTTGGTGGCGTCGGTGAAGAAGCCGGTCGACTCGATGACGATGTCGGCGCCGACGGCGTCCCAGGCGAGCTTGCTCGGGTCGCGCTCGGCGGAGGCGCGGAACGTGTTGCCACCGACGGTGATCTCGGTGTCGGTCGCCTTGACCTCCTGGCCGATGCGGCCCAGGATGCTGTCGTACTTCAGCAGGTGAGCGAGCGTCTTGTTGTCGGTGAGGTCGTTCACCCCGACGATCTGCACGTCGGCACCGGACGCGAGCACCGCCCGGAAGAAGTTACGGCCGATCCGGCCGAAGCCGTTGATACCAACCCGGATGGTCACAGGTCCGTCTCCTCGCGATCTGGCCCGCCGTGGGTTACTCAGCGGCGGACACGTGTGCCGACCGTTTTCCGCAGCCGGCCGCCATTGTGGTGGTACCGGAGAGCCCCGCCGCGGTTGCGCAAGAGACCGAACCACGACGAGGGTTGAACCGGTTTGCCGGCCCCGTCGCCGTACGCTGCGAACACTATCTGAGTTGTTGCGGTGCCGTTGCGGCGGGGCTAAGGAACCCATCGTCTCCGCTCGCACGCCGGTCTACCAGGGCACTTCGGCCCCTCCACGGCACCCGGGAACCATTCGGAAAGGCATCGGAGGGTACGGCCGGCGACCGTACCCTCCGTACACGGCGGTCAGCAGGCGAGCATCTCCGGGGTGACCGCCGCCTCGGTGTCCGGTATTCCCAGATCACGCGCGCGCTTGTCGGCCAGCGCGAGCAGCCGCCGGATGCGCCCGGCGATCGCGTCCTTGGTCAGCGGCGGGTCGGCGAGCGCGCCCAACTCCTCCAGCGACGCCTGCCGGTGCTGAAGCCGCAGGTGACCGGCGGAGGTCAGGTGGTTCGGCGCGTCCTCCGCGAGGATCTCCAGCGCGCGGGTGACGCGCGCGGCGGCCGCGACCGCGGCGCGGGCGGAACGGCGCAGGTTCGCGTCGTCGAAGTTCGCCAGCCGGTTCGCCGTGGCGCGGACCTCGCGGCGGACCCGGCGCTCCTCCCAGGAGAGCACGCTGGAGTGCGCGCCGATCCGGGTGAGCAGCGCGGCGATCGCGTCACCGTCCTTGACCACCACCCGGTCCACGCCGCGCACCTCGCGCTGCTTGGCCGTTATCCCGATCCGCCGGGCCGCGCCGACCAGCGCGAGCGCCGACTCCGGGCCAGGGCAG
Organism: Catenuloplanes atrovinosus; assembly: GCF_031458235.1. Classification (NCBI taxonomy): domain Bacteria; kingdom Bacillati; phylum Actinomycetota; class Actinomycetes; order Micromonosporales; family Micromonosporaceae; genus Catenuloplanes; species Catenuloplanes atrovinosus. Next base: position 5,392,883 of record NZ_JAVDYB010000001.1, read on the forward strand.
GTGATCTCCAGCGCGCAGGAGCGGCCCGGCTCGGTGAGCGAACCGTGCGCCATGAACGCGCCGCGCCACGCCGCCACCGCGCAGCAGGCGTTGCCGGAGATCACGTGGTGCGGGAGGCCGCGCACCGGCCAGCCGCGCACGTCGAGCAGCCCGGTCTGGCGGGCCAGCGCCTCGCCGTCCTTGACCACCCGGACGATGAAGTGGCTGCCCTTGCGCAGGCCTCCGGAGGCGAGCACGTGCGTCTCACTGGGGTAGCCGTACACCTCGGCGATCTCCCGCCGGAGACGGCGCGCCGCGACGCCGGTGTCGAGCTCGGCCTCCACGACCACCCGGCCGGACACGATGTGCAACCCGCCCGAGAAGCGCAGGAGCGCGGTCATCTCGGCCCGCCGGCAGCACGGCTTCGCCACTTCCACGCGGCTCAGCTCGTCCTTGACGGCCGCAGTCATCGCCATATCGTCGTCACCTCGTGCACGCAATCCTTGAGTTGTATTGAGCCATTCTCAACCTGGCCTGTGGCCGGACGGCAGGGCGCCGTTCGACGGTCCGGGTGCGCCAGGTTGAAAAAAGCTCACCGTCCCAGCTCGCCTCGCCCATGGCTTAACGATCGACTTCCAGCACCGGCACCAGCGCGGCGCCGAGTGTGACCGGATCATGCCGCGGGCTGCCGTCCGGCACCGCGACGGGCGCCAGCACCAGCCGGGCACCCAGCGATTCTGCCGCACCCGCGACCGGTTCGGGGTCACCGACCGCCGCGGGATCGGCCAGTACCACGTCCGCGCAGAATCCCGGCAGGTACCACCCGAGCGCGGCCAGGTGATCGGCGGCGGAGAGGCCGAGCGTCTCCTTCTCCGCCGCGAGGTTGAGCAGCACCAGCCGCCGCGCCCGGCTGGCCAGGATGGCCGTGGCCAGCTCCGGGACCAGCAGGTGCGGGATGACGCTGGTGTACCAGCTGCCCGGCCCGAAGATCAGCCAGTCCGCCTCGGCCACGGCGGTGAGCGCCTCCGGGCAGGCGGGCGGGTCCTTGGGCAGCAGCCGGACCTGCTGCACGGTGCCGCGGGTGACCGCCACCTCGTGCTGGCCGTGCACGGTGCTCACCTCGTCCGGCGCGGCCGGGTCGGCGCCGCGCACGTCCGCCTCCAACTGCACGCCCTGCTTCGACATCGGCAGCACCCGGCCCTGCGCGCGGACCAGGCCGGCCGCGTGGTCGAGCGCGGCGATCGGGTCGCCGAGCAGCTCCATCAGGCCGCAGAGCAGCAGGTTGCCGACCGCGTGACCGGTCAGCGGGTCCTCGTCGCCGAAGCCGGCCGCGGTGAAGCGGTGCTGGAGCAGCGCGGCGGTCAGCGCCGACGTCTCATCCTCCGCGGAGAGCGCGGCCAGCGCCTGGCGCAGGTCGCCGGGCGGCAGGATGCCCCGCTCCGCGCGAAGCCGGCCGCTGGAGCCGCCGTTGTCACCCACGGTGACCACGGCGGTCAGCTCCAGATCCAGTTCCGGCCGGATCCGCCGCAGCGCCCGCAGCGACGCGCCGAGCCCGTGCCCGCCGCCGAACGCGACGACCTTCACCGTCACTCGCGCCCCAGGTCGCGGTGCTGGGCGTTGGCGGAGAGACGGGCCTCGCGCAGGCGGGAGGCGAGCTCCTCGCTGATCGCGACGCTGCGGTGCTTGCCGCCGGTGCAGCCGACCGCGACGGTCAGGTAGCGCTTGCCCTCGCGCTCGAAACCGGACGCGGTGGCCGCGATCAGCGACGCGTACGACCCGACGAAGTCGAGCGCGCCGTCCTGGCCCAGCACGTACGAACTGACCGCCTCGTCCCGGCCGGTGAAGTCGCGCAGCTCGGGCACCCAGTACGGATTCGGCAGGAATCGCGCGTCGAGCACGAAGTCCGCGTCCGGCGGCAGGCCGTACTTGAACCCGAAGGACAGCACGGTCACCCGCAGCCGGCGCGCGTCCTCGCCGCCGAACAGCTCCTCCACGCGCCGGCGCAGCTGGTTGACGTTGAGGTGGCTGGTGTCGATGATGACGTCGGCCTGGTCGCGCGCCTCCTCGAGCAGCTTTCGCTCGGCCGCGATGCCCTCCTCCAGCCGCCCGTCACCCTGCAGCGGGTGCGAGCGGCGGACGCTCTCGAAGCGCCGGATCAGCACCTCGTCGTCCGCGTCCACGAACACCACGCGCGGGTGGAAGCCCTTGTCGCGCAGTGCCTGGATGGCGCCGGCCAGGTCGGTGGAGAACGCGCGGCTGCGCACGTCCAGCACCATCGCGGTCTGCCGGGTGGCGCCGCCGGCCGCGAACGCCAGCTCGGCCATGTCGACCATGAGCGCCTGGGGCAGGTTGTCGACGACGTAGAAGCCGACGTTCTCCAGCGCGCGGGCCACGGTGCTGCGGCCGCCGCCGGAGACGCCGGTGACGACGACGAGGCTGGTCTCCTCGCGGGACGCGGCGTCGCCCTCCGGTCGCTGCTCGCCGTGCCGGTCGAGCCGGTCGGTCACTGTGTCCTCCGGTCGCTCGTCGTCGCGCCGATCGGTCACGACGGCCCCCTCGTGGTCGAAAGTCTGTCGGGCGCCAATCCTAGAGTTCGCCCGGTGCGGGGTGCGCGCCCGCGTCGACCTCAACATCGTGGGTGGATGCGCTGTTCCCCGGCATATCGGCCGTCTCCGGGCGGGCGGGCTCGGCCGGCTTTTCACCCGTCAGGGCGGCGATGATGGCCTCGGCCGTGCGCGGGCCGATCCCCGGCACCTCGGCGATCTCCGCCGGGGAGGCGGCCGCCAGCTTCTTCACCGAGCCGAACCGGCGCAGCAGTGCCTTGCGGCGCACCTCGCCCAGGCCCGGCACGTCGTCCAGCGCGGAGACCGTCATCCGCTTGGAGCGGCGCTGCCGGTGGAACGTGATGGCGAACCGGTGCGCCTCGTCGCGGACGCGCTGGAGCAGGTAGAGCGCCTCGGAGTTGCGCGGCAGGATGACCGGGAACTCGTCGTCCGGCAGCCACACCTCCTCCAGCCGCTTGGCCAGGCCGCAGAGCGCCACGTCCGTCACGCCCAGCTCGGCCATCACCGCGGCGACGGCCGCGACCTGCGGCGCGCCGCCGTCGACCACGATCAGATTCGGCGGGTACGCGAAGCGGCGCGGCCGCCCCGTGGTCGGGTCGATGCCGGGCAGCTCGGCCGGGACCGGCTCGCCGCGCGCGGTCAGCTCCTCGCTCAGCGCCGTCTCGCCGCCCGGGGTCAGCTCGCCGTCCGCGCCGACCTCGTCGTTCGCCACCGGCTCGCCCGCCGCGGCCCAGCCGCTCCCGCCCGCCGCGTCCGCCTCCGCTCCGGCCTGCGCGGTCTCCGACTTGAGCCGGGCGAAGCGGCGGCGCATCACCTCGGACATGGCGGAGAGGTCGTCCATGCCGCCGCCGTGCCGGTCGCCGCGCACGATGAACCGCCGGTACTCCCCCTTCCGGGGCAGCCCGTCCTCGAACACCACCATGCTGGCCACCACGTCGGTGCCCTGGATCTGGGAGACGTCGAAGCACTCGATGCGCAGCGGCGCGGTGTCCATGCCGAGCGCGTCCGCGATCTCCTCCAGCGCCTTGCCGCGCGTGGTCAGGTCGCCGGACCGCTTCAGCTTGTGCCGGGTCAGCGCCTCCGCCGCGTTGCGCGCCACGGTCTCCATCAGCGTCTTCTTGTCGCCGCGCTGCGGCACCCGGATCTGCACCCGGCTGCCGCGGTGGTCGGAGAGCCAGTCGGCGAGCGCGTCCGCGTCGTCCGGCAGCGCCGGGACCAGCAGCTCGCGCGGGACGTCCGTCTCGCCGTGCTCGGTGCCGTAGACCTGGGTGCAGAAGTGGTGGACCAGGTCGCCGAGGCTGAGCTCCTCGTTCTTCTCCACCACCCAGCCGCGCTGGCCGCGGATCCGGCCGTCGCGCACGTGGAAGACCTGGACCGCGGCCTCCAGCGGGTCGTCGGCGAACGCGACCACGTCCGCGTCGGTGCCGTCGCCGAGCACCACGGCCTGCTTCTCCAGCGCGCGGCGCAGCGCGGCGATGTCGTCGCGCAGCCGGGCGGCGAGCTCGAAGTTCAGCTCGTCGGAGGCGGCCATCATGTCCCGCTCCAGCCGCTTGACCATGGTGTCGGTCCGGCCGGCCATGAAGTCGCAGAAGTCCTCCACGATCGCGCGGTGCTCGTCCGCGCTGACCTGGCCGGTGCACGGCGCGGAGCACTTGCCGATGTAGCCGAGCAGGCAGGGGCGGCCGACCTGGCCGGCGCGCTTGAACACGCCGGTGGAGCAGGTGCGGGCCGGGAAGACGCGCAGCAGCAGGTCGAGCGTCTCCCGGATGGCCCAGGCGTGCGAATACGGCCCGAAGTAGCGCACGCCCTTGCGCTTGGCGCCGCGCATCACCTGCAGTCGCGGGTACTCCTCGTCCAGCGTGACGGCGAGGAACGGGTACGACTTGTCGTCCCGGTATTTCACGTTGAAGCGCGGGTCGAACTGCTTGATCCAGGTGAACTCGAGCTGGAGCGCCTCGACCTCGCTGCCCACCGTCACCCAGTCCACCGAGCCGGCCGTGGTGACCATCTGCTGGGTGCGCGGGTGCAGCGTGAACGTGTCGGCGAAGTACGAATTGAGCCGGCTGCGCAGGCTCTTCGCCTTGCCGACGTAGATCACCCGCCCGGTCGGGTCGCGGAACCGGTAGACACCGGGCGACTCGGGAATGGTCCCCGGGGCGGGGCGGTAGGTCGACGGATCGGGCACTCGTCCAGCCTAATCCGGGGGTACGACAGGCGGCCCCGGCGGCCGGGTGCGCGGGCACCCGGCCGCCGCGGGACGTGGTGTCAGGCGAGCGTGATCGACTCACCCTCGACGGTGATCTGCTTCTCCTCCAGCGGCTGGCGCGCCGGGCCGGAGGTCGGCGAGCCGTCCTCGATCGAGAACAGGCTGTTGTGGCACTTGCAGACGATGGAGCCACCGTCCACGCTGCTCACCGGGCAGCCCTGGTGGGTGCAGATGTTGCTGAAGCACTTGAACGTGCCCGCGGTCGGCTGCGTGACGACGACCTGCTGCTCCGCGAAGATCACACCACCCTGGACCGGGATGTCGCTGGTCTTGGTGAGCGCGTTGGCCGCCGCGTCGCCGCCGGTGGTGGGTGCGCTGCTCGACGCGCCACCGGTCGCCGAGGGGGCGCCGGTGGTCGGGTCGGCCCCGGCCCCCGAGCTCGTGCCCGGCGAGTCGGAATCGGTGCCGCACGCCGCCAGCGCGGTGACCGCACCCACGGAGCCGACGCCGGCCAGCAGCGTCCGGCGCGACGTTCCGGCCTCGAGCACCTGCTCGTTCTTCATGCTGTGAACCCTCCTGTTAGCCCGCGGAGCGCCCGCCGGTGTGGCGGGGCGCGCCCACGTCCATGGACACGGGTGGCGGGCCCGGCCGGTTCAGGAAAGATCCGGCCGAGCCGCCCCACGTCCGTTACTCACGGTAGAGAACAAGCCTGTGTGTAACGGATGAACCCGGGCACGGTTCGCTGACAGAGGGTGTACCGCTACCGGCTGGCCGTGACCTTGGCTCGACTAGTGCGAGCCTTCGTGGCCGCGGCCGGTTTCACCGAGTTGACCTTTTCTCCGTTCGCCTTGGCGGCGCGCGCGACCGCCTCCTTCGCGCCGGCCGGCTCGCCTTCCAGGCCGAGCATCGGGCGCAGGAACCGGCCGGTGTGGCTCTCCGGCACCTCGGCCAACTCCTCCGGCGTGCCGATGGCGAGGACGGCGCCGCCGCGGTGACCGCCCTCCGGGCCCATGTCGATCAGCCAGTCGGAAGACTTGATCACGTCCAGGTTGTGCTCGATCACGATGACCGTGTTGCCCTTGTCGACCAGGCCCTCCAGGACCAGCAGCAGCTTGCGGATGTCCTCGAAGTGCAGGCCGGTGGTGGGCTCGTCCAGCACGTACACCGTGCGGCCGTTGGAGCGTTTCTGCAGCTCGGAGGCGAGCTTGACGCGCTGCGCCTCGCCACCGGAGAGGGTCGGCGCGGGCTGGCCCAGCCGGACGTAGCCGAGACCCACCTCGACCAGCGTCTTCATGTGCCGGTGGATGGCCGGGATCGCCTCGAAGAAGGTGGCGGCCTCCTCGATCGGCATCTCCAGCACCTCGGAGATCGTCTTGCCCTTGTAGTGCACCTCCAGCGTCTCGCGGTTGTAGCGCGCGCCCTTGCAGACCTCGCACGGGACGTACACGTCCGGCAGGAAGTTCATCTCGATCTTGATGGTGCCGTCGCCCGCGCAGTTCTCGCAGCGGCCGCCCTTGACGTTGAACGAGAACCGGCCCGGCCCGTAGCCGCGCACCTTCGCCTCGGTGGTCTCCGCGAACAGCTTGCGGATGTTGTCGAAGACTCCGGTGTACGTCGCCGGGTTCGACCGCGGGGTGCGGCCGATCGGCGACTGGTCCACGCCGACCACCTTGTCCACCAGGTCCAGGCCGGAGACGCGCGAGTGCCGGCCGGGCACCAGCTTCGCCCCGTTGATCTGGTTGGCCAGCACCTTGTAGAGGATGTCGTTGACCAGGCTGGACTTGCCGGAGCCGCTGACGCCGGTGACCGAGATCAGCTGCCCGAGCGGGAACGGCACGGTCACGCCGCGCAGATTGTTCTCCCGGGCGCTCTGGACGACCAGTTCCCGATCGGGGGTACGCGGGCGGCGCACCATCGGCGTCGGGATCTTCTTCCGGCCGGCCAGGTACGCCCCGGTGGCGGACTCCTTGTTCTTCAGCAGCCCCGCGTACGGCCCGCTGTGCACCACCCGGCCGCCGTGCTCGCCCGCGCCGGGGCCGATGTCGACGATCCAGTCCGCGGTGCGGATCGTGTCCTCGTCGTGCTCGACCACGATCAGCGTGTTGCCCAGCTTCTTCAGCCTGACCAGCGTCTCGATCAGCCGGTGGTTGTCCCGCTGGTGCAGGCCGATCGACGGCTCGTCCAGCACGTAGAGCACGCCGACCAGGCCGGAGCCGATCTGGGTGGCCAGCCGGATGCGCTGCGCCTCGCCGCCGGAGAGCGTGCCGGCCGGCCGGTCCAGCGACAGGTAGTCCAGGCCCACGTCGACCAGGAACCGCAGCCGCGCGTTGATCTCCTTGAGCACGCGCTCGGCGATCATCTTCTGCCGGTCGGTCAGCTCCATCTCGCCGAGGAAGTCCGCGCACTCGCCGATCGAGAGGTTGCAGACCTCCGCGATGCTCTTGTCGTTCAGCGTGACGGCCAGCACCTCGGGCTTGAGGCGGGCGCCGTGGCAGGTGCCGCACGGCACGTCCCGCATGTAGCCCTCGTACTTCTCCCGGGACCAGTCCGACTCGGTGTCCGCGTGGCGCCGCTCGATCCACTGCATGACGCCCTCGAAGCCGGTGTAGTACGACCGGTCGCGGCCGTACCGGTTCCGGTACTTGACGTGCACCTGGTCCTCGGAGCCGAACAGGATCGTCTTCTGCGCCCGGGACGACAGCTTGCGCCACGGGGTGTCCAGCGTGAAGTGCTCCTGCTCGCCGAGCGCCTCCAGCAGCCGCAGGAAGTACTCCTGGGTCTGGCCGCCGGACCACGGCTGCACCGCGCCGTCGCGCAGCGTGCGCTCGGTGTCCGGGATGACCAGCTCCGGGTCGATCTCCTTCTTCGTGCCGAGGCCGGTGCACTCGGGACAGGCGCCGTACGGCGCGTTGAACGAGAAGACCCGGGGCTCCAGGTCCTCGATCGCCAGGGGGTGCTCGTTCGGGCAGGCGAGGTGCTCGGAGAAGAGGCGCTCGCGGTCCGGATCGTCCTCCGGCTGGTCGACGAACTCGAAGATGACCAGGCCGCCGGAGAGGCCGAGCGCGGCCTCGACCGAGTCGGTGAGCCGCTGCTTGGTGCTCGCCTTCACGCTGAGGCGGTCGATGACCACCTCGATGGTGTGCTTCTCCTGCTTCTTCAGCTTCGGCGGCTCGGTCAGCGGGTAGACCACGCCGTCCACCCGGGCCCGCGCGTAGCCCTTGGTCTGCAGCTCGGCGAAGAGATCGACGTACTCACCCTTGCGGCCGCGGATCACCGGCGAGAGCACCATGAACCGGGTGCCCTCCTCCATCGCGAGCACCCGGTCGACGATCTGCTGCGGGGACTGCTTGGAGATCAGCTCGCCGCAGACCGGGCAGTGCGGCACGCCGGCCCGGGCGAAGAGGAGACGGAGGTAGTCGTACACCTCGGTGATGGTGCCGACGGTCGAGCGCGGGTTGCGCGACGTCGACTTCTGGTCGATCGACACCGCGGGCGAGAGGCCCTCGATGAAGTCGACGTCCGGCTTGTCCATCTGGCCGAGGAACTGCCGCGCGTACGACGACAGCGACTCCACGTAGCGCCGCTGGCCCTCCGCGAAGATGGTGTCGAACGCGAGGCTGGACTTGCCCGACCCGGAGAGGCCGGTGAAGACGATCATCGCGTCGCGTGGCAGATCAAGGGAGACGTCGCGGAGGTTGTGCTCACGCGCGCCACGAATGATCAGTCGGTCGGTCACAGCCCGCCCACTTCCCAGCTCAAAAATGTCATATCTGTGGTCTGTGTCACATCGGGCCGGTCAACGGCCCGGGATGTTCCAACGCCCGCTCCCCCGGTTGAACTCCCGCTTCCCCGATCGGGGTACTAACAGCAGGTCAGACCGCAGACGAGCGCCGCAGGCGACTGTAACCGGGGGGTCTGACATTTTTCGGCGGCGACGGTCAGACCGGCAGGTCCGACACCTCCCACACCCAGGCCCCGCCGACCAGCCGCGGCTCCCGGCCCAGCAGGTCCGTCACCGTGGCGCGCAGCGGCGCCGCCTGCGGGTGCCGCTCCCCCAGCACCAGCGCACCGGCCCTCCAGTATTTCAGGTCGGCCAGCGCGGCCGACCGGTCGGCCGGGGTCACCACCGGCGCGCGGCCGGACCGGACGATCTCGTACAGGATGTCCGAGGTGCGGCGCGCCGGCGCGTTCCACGTGCCGGTGGGGTCCGTCTCACCGTTCGTCGGGCCCATGAAGTAGCCGCGCGGCACCGGCGCGTCCAGCGCGGAGAACGCCGCCATCCGCATGCCCTCGCGGCCCACCGTCACCTCCGGCGGCGGCACCGGGACCAGCGAGCGCCCCTCCGGCACGAACTCGCGCCACCGGCCGGACGTGATCAGCTCCGGCATCGGCGTGGCCGGCGCGGTGACCAGCGGCTTCGGCGCGACCGGGATCAGCGCCACCGCGACCGCGACCCACCAGATCAGCGCGCGCCGCGGGGCCCGGTCGCGGGCGGGCACCCGGTCGGCCGCGACGGCCAGCAGGAACGCGCACGCCCACACCACCACCATGGTGAACCGAGTGGTGGTGATCAGGTTGATCAGCGGCAGATGACTGACGAAGAACAGCGGCATCGGCACGCCGGTGTCGGTGCCACCGACCACCAGCGTCGGGCCGGACCCGATGATCACGAAGACCAGCCCGGTGATCACGACCGCGCGCATCGCCCTGATCCGCCAGGTCAGCACCGCGCACACCACCAGCAGCACGACCAGCGGCAGCCCGAAGAAGCTGTTGTCCTCGGTGGCGCTGACGCTCAGCGACTCGGCCAGCGCGGTGTCACCGGCGATCGACTGCCGCGCGTAGACCAGGTACGACGCGAGGTCGGTGACGTAGACGTCCGGCTCGAACGGCAGGCCGCGGTAGTGCTGGCGGCCGAGGAACTGCTGGAACAGCGGGTACGCGAGCAGCACGCCCGAGGTGCCGGCCGCCACCGCGAGCCCCTTGATGCCCGGAATCGCATATGACGTGAAATCCGCCCGGTGCATCAGCACCCAGCAGATCGTGAAGATCGCGCAGGCCAGCGCCACGAAGAGCAGGATCTCCTCGTTCACGAAGACCTGGGCGGTGATCAGCAGGCCGAGGATCACGCCGTTCCGCACGGACCGGCCGGGCTCGCGCAGCACGGCGACGCGCCAGAACAGGAACGGCACCAGGATCAGCACCGTGAAGTTGATGTGCCCGTTCGCGTGGGAGATCATCGCGGGCGCGAAGCCGGCCCACAGCCCGCCGGCGAACGCGGCGCTCCGCGTGCGCACGAAGTGCCGGCCGAGCACCCAGTACCAGGCCGCGGCCGTGCCGCCCAGCCCGATCGTGAGCAGCAGCGCCAGCGACACGCCCGGCCCCAGCCAGTGCGTGATCGGCGAGACCGGGACGCCGAGCGCCAGGATCGACGTGTTGGCCATCATGTTGATGCCGTCGGGGAAGTTCAGCCGGTCGGTGAAGAACGGGTTCTCCCCGTGGAAGACCGCGCGCTCCGCGTGCGCCAGCACGAAGAGGAAGAAGCCGTGATCGTCCTCGTTCGCCCGGAGGACGCGGCCGTCCGGGTCGGCCCACAGGCGCGACATGACCAGCACCGCCAGCGCCGGGTAGACGACGCCGGCTATCGCGTCCCACACCCACGGGGCTCGACGCCGGCCGGCGGGCTGTGGTGTCGCCTCCTCGGGCGCGCTCTCCAGGACTCGCACCCGCGCATCATGCCAGAACCCGCCCGTGGCGTCCCTGTCGCTACGCTGGGCCCGGAACCGATCATCGATGCGCGGGGGGTTCGCTCGTGACGTACACCGGCCAGGTCTCACCGGGCTCCGCCCCCGCCGTGCGCACGCTGCCGGCGCTGACCATCACCAAGCTGTCGGTCGGCGGCGCCTGGAACAACAACGCGTACCTGTTGCGCTGCCGCGCGACCGGCACCCAGCTGCTGATCGACGCGGCGGCCGACGCACCGGAGCTGCTCGCCCTGATCGGTGACGGCGGCCTGGAGACCGTGGTGACCACGCACCGGCACGGCGACCACTGGGGCGCGCTGGCGGAGGTGGTCGCCGCCACCGGCGCCGCCTCGGTCGCGCACCGCGACGACGCTCCCGAGCTGCCGGTGGTCTCCCGCACCGTGGCGGAGGGCGACGTGATCACGGTGGGCGAGGTGTCGCTGGAGGTCATCCACCTGGTCGGGCACACGCCGGGCTCCATCGCGCTGCTCTATCAGGACCCCGCCGGTACGCCACACCTGTGGACCGGCGACTCCCTCTTCCCGGGCGGCGTCGGCAACACCCGCGGCGACCGCGACGCCTTCCGGTCCCTGATCACCGACGTCGAGACCAAGCTCTTCGCCCGCCTCCCCGACGACACCTGGTTCTACCCCGGCCACGGCGACGACTCCACCCTCGGCACCGAACGCCCCTCCCTCCCCGACTGGCACGCCCGCGGCTGGTAGTCATACCCCGTATATACTTCATCGTGTCTCCGGATATACGGGAGGAACACGTGGCCAAGGTGCTCATCGACGTCGACGACGACGCTCTCGCCGAGGCGTCGAGGCTGCTCGGTACGAAGACCAAGAAGGACACGGTGAACGCCGCGCTGCGGACGACCGCGGAGCAACTTCGGAGGGCGCAGGCTCTCAGCCGGCTCGCCGAGCTCGGCGAGGCGGGCGCGTTCGACGAACTGCTGGACAAGAGCACATATCGGGCATGACGACGGCCAGGTTCCTGATCGACACCAGCGCGGTCGTGCGGCTCCTGCGGAACCGTGCCGTCAGAGAACGCTGGCAGTCCCAGATCACCGCCGGGGTGATCGGCATGTGTCCGCTCACCGAGCTCGAGTTGCTCTACACCGCGCGCTCCAAGGCCGATCGTGAGGAGTTGGTCGGCCTGCTCGACGCCGCCTTCACCTGGGTGGGCATACCTGACCGCGGCTACGCTCAGGCCTCCCGGACACAGCAGCACCTGACGGACGACGGCACCCATCGCTCCGCGGGGACCGTCGATCTGCTCGTGGCGGCGACCGCCCACCTCGAGGGTCTGACCCTCGTCCACTACGACCACGACTTCGAAGCGATCGCGAGGGTTACCGGGCAGCCCACCGTCTGGCTGGCGCCGCCCGGTTCCATCCCCTGACACCCGTCGCGACCTTGGTGCGAACGGCGGTACGCGCACGCACCGCCGTTCGTGAGATCGGGAATCAGTCCGGGGGGCCGACCGGGCTGCCCTGGTCGGCGGGGCTGTCCGGGGAACGGCCCGGGACCGCGGGGGCGTGGTCGCCGGTGGCGAGGTCCTCGTGGTCGGTGTCGAGGTCGCCGGGGTTGCCGGTGTCGGGCTCGGTCATGGTGTCGGGGGACATCGAGCCGGGGTCGGCGATGTGACTCAGGTCGTCCTGCGGGTTCGTCATGGCGGGCGGGTACCCGGGCGGCCACGGGTCAACCGTCAGAAGACGGTCCCGGCGTCGGCGGGGACGAGGGTGTCGAGGCAGCGTTCGGCCAGGGCGGCGACGGTCAGCGCGGGGTTGCAGGCGGCGGTGGAGCCGGGGATCAGCGACGCGTCGAGGACGTAGAGGCCGGGGTGGTCGTGGACGCGGCCGTACAGGTCGCAGGCGCGGTCCAGCACGGCGCCGCCGAGCGGGTGGAACGTGTAGGGCTCCAGCGCGTTCATGTCGAGCAGGCCGTAGGGCGCGGCAGCGGCGGCGGAGAGCAGGCCGTCCAGCACGGCGATGCCGGTCAGCGGTGGTTGCGGGCCGGGCGACGGCGTGCCGGCGACCAGGGTTCGCAGGGTGTCGCGGATCGACGCCTGCGCGACGGCGTCGGCCGTGGACGGCCAGGTCAGCCGCACCTCGTCGGTGAGCGGACGGTACGTGAAGCGGCCCGCCGGCTCGCACAGGCCGATGCCGGGGACGGGCATCGCGTGCGTCTCCACCGGGAACGGCGCCGGGCCGAACTCGACGGTGGTCGCGCGCGCCGGATCGGACCAGCGCATGATCGCCACGCTGGTCGGGCCGCCCTGGTACGCACCGGTCGGCTCCGGGATCAGCGCGCGCAGGTAGAGGCGCAGGCCGTTGTTGCCCCAGTGCAGGCCGACCTGGTCGTTGAGGCGGGGCAGCGCGCCGGTGTCGCGCGCGCGGACCAGCAGCCGGGTGGTGCCCATCGCGCCGGCCGCCAGAATCAGCGCGTCCGCGGTCAGGACCAGCTCCTCCACCAGGTCGCCGTCCGCGGTGATGTGCCGGGCGCGGACGGCGTACCGGCCGGTCGAGGACGACGCGGCGACGTCCGTGACCACGTGCAGCGGCCGCACCTCGGCCAGCCCCGACGCCTCGGCCCAGGCCAGGTAGTTCCGGTCCACGGACGTACGCGCGCCGCTGTTGATGCCGGTCAGGTACTCACCGATGGACGCGGCCGGTACGGCGGTGCCGGCCAGTTCGGCGCGGACCACGGACCAGTCGCAGGCCTCGTCGAGCCGGCCGGCGGGCAGGCCGGCCCGGGCGGCCTGGTCCAGGAAGAGGCGGGTGGGCGCGTACCGCTGATGGGCGAGCACGTCGTCGGGGATCGACCGCGCGCCGATCCGCGCCCGCACGCGCGGATAGTGCACGTCGGCCATCTCCTGGTAGTCGACGCCGGCCGGCATCACCCGGCTGAACACGTCCCCGTCCGGCTGCAGCATGACGCCGTCGACCAGGGACAGCCCGCCGACGCCGGCCCCGGTGATCACGTCCATGCCGTCGCCGCGGACGCGCTCGAACAGCCCGGCGTACGGCCGGTACACCGTGGGCGGCATGCCGGGGTAGACCGGCGCGGGCGTGAACCAGGAGGAGCGGCGGTCCGGTGCCAGGAACGGCGGGAACGTGTCGCCGCCCGGCAGGATCGGCCAGCGGCGGCCGCGTTCCAGGACGAGCGACCGGACGCCGGCCTCGGCCAGCCGGTACGCGGCGATCGCGCCGCCGTACCCGGACCCGATGATGATCACCCGGTGGTGCTCGCGCCGGACCCGCGAGGGCGGGCCGGGCAGCAGCGCGGCGGCGGACAGGGCGAGCACGCTCCGGCGGGTCAGCTCGGCGGCCACGGGCACTCCTCACGGTGATCGGCTGCACGCAGTGTGGCCCGGCCCGGACCACGACGCACGTCGATCAAGGATCAGGCGGCCATCGCGTGCCGGAGGCGATCGTGCAGCGCGCGCGTCTCCGGCGAGGCGGACGCGCCGACCTCGGACCGGAGCAGGCCGACCAGGTCGTCGTACTGGCGGAGCGCGCGGGCCGGGTTGCCGAGCGCGGCGTGGCAGCGCATCAGCCCGCGGTGCGCCGCCTCCAGCAGCGGGTCGTGCTCGATCAGCCGGGTGAACACCTCCGCGGCCTCGGCGAACCGGCGCTCCCGGCCGAGCAGCACGCCGCGGGTCAGCATGACCTGCTCGTAGCGGCGGCGCAGCCGGTCGCGCGGGACCGCGGCCCAGTCGCCGGCCGGCACGCCGGCCAGGAAGTCGCCGGTGTAGCGGCGGGCCGCCTCGGTGAGCGCGGCGAGGTCCTCGCCGTCGGCCGCCGCCAGGAACGCGTCCACGTCGTAGCGGACGTCACCCTCGACGCGGTATCCGCCCGCGGTGAACCGGACCGTGACCGCGCCGCCGAGCGCGCGCCGCAGGTGCTTGAGGCAGGTGTGGAAGCTGTTGCGCAGCTCGGCCGGGCCGGCGTCGGGCCAGAGCGCGGCGCCGATCTCGTCCTTGCCCGCGCCCGGATGGGTCAGCAGGTGGTACAGCAGCTCGCGCGGCTTGGCGTAGGTCCAGTCCTCCGGCCCGAGGACCCGGCCGCCGGCCAGCACGCGCGCCCGGCCGAGCGCCTCCACGACCAGCCCGGCCGGGGGCGTCCTCACCACCGGGACGGCCGCGGGCCCGGCGAGCGCCAGCTCCACCGCGCGGTCCAGCGGCATCGCCGCGCCCTCCGCCGCGGCGCGCTCCCGCTCCCCGCCGGCCAGCCGCGCGGTCACCGTGCGCACGCAGTACTCCCGGTCCAGCCGGTCGCACGGCGGCAGCGGCGTCCCGATCGCCGCGCGGGCCGCCGCCGCGGCCGACAGCAACACCGCGGCGGTACGCGCGTCCGCCAGCAACCCGGCCAGCACGTCCAGCACCCCGGCGGTACGCCACCGGTCGCCCACCTCGTGGTGCAGCCGCAACCCCTCGCGGAGCAGCCCGAGCGCGTCCTCCCGCTCGCCGAGCAGCAGCGCGGCCAGCCCGAGCTGCTCGGTCGACCACGCGATCCCCTCCGCCGACCCGAGCCGCCGGGACAGCTCCAGCGCCTCGCGCAGCAGCGGGCGGGCGCCCGCCGGGTCGCCGCCGCGCAGCGTGGCCGCGCCCAGGTCGACCAGCGCGCCGATCATCCCGTCCGGGTCGTCCAACTCGCGGAACTGCCGCAGTGCGTCCGTGGCGAGCGTGGCCGCGTGCGCGTAGTCGCCCTCCAGCCAGGCCGTGAAACTCAGCGCCTTGACCGCGCGCGCCGTGCCGGCCGGATCGCCCAGCCCGCGCCACGCGGCCAGGCTCCGCTCGTGCCGGGCGCGCGCCTCCGCGTACCGCCCCTGCTCGCGCGCGATGCCGCCGAGCCGGTGCAGCGCCAGGGCCGCGCCGTGCGTGTCGCCGGCGCGCTCGAACAGCGCCACCGCGCGGTGCAGGCGCGCGGCGGCCGACTCGTACGCGCACTGCAGGAACTCCAGCGCGCCCAGCCCGGCGAGCGCCTTGGCCAGCACGGCCGGTGGCGTGCTCGCGTCGGCCAGTTCCAGCGCGGCCCGGAGCCGGTCGCCGCCCTCCGCGTACCGGCCGCGCAGCCGGTGGTAGTGGCCGAGCGCGACGGCGAGCCGGACCGCGGCGGCCGGGTCGTGCTCGCGCGCCCAGCCGAACGCGGCCCGCAGGTTGTCCCGCTCCAGGTGCAGCCGGTCGAGCCAGACCTCCTGACCCGGGCCGGTGAGCCGGGCGTCCGCGTGCTCGGCGAACGCCACGTAGTAGTGCGCGTGCGCGCCCGGGTCCGCGGCCGGCCCGCGCGCGGACGCGTATTGCCGGACCACGTCGAGCAGCCGGTACCGCTCCTGGTCGCCGTCCGCCTGGGCCTGGACCAGCGACTTGTCCACCAGCCGGGCGAGCAGCGGCAGCGCGTCCGGGCCGCCGACCGCCTCGGCCGCGTCCAGCGTGAAGCCGCCGCGGAAGACCGCGAGCCGGGCGAAGAGGTCGCGCTCCGGCCCGGGCAGCAGGTCGTAGCTCCAGTCCAGCGCGGCGCGCAGCGTGGCGTGCCGCGCGGGCACGTCCCGGTCCGCGGTCACCAGCAGGCCAAACGCGTCGTCCAGGCGGTCCAGGATGCGCTGCGGCGGCAGCATCCGGACCCGGGCGGCCGCCAGTTCCAGCGCCAGCGGCATGCCGTCGAGGCGGCGGCACAGCCGGGCCACCGCGTCCGCGTTGCCCTCCCCGACCGTGAAGCCGGGCGCGACCCGCCTCGCCCGGTCCGCGAACAGCCGCACGGAATCCGCGTCGGGCAGCCCCTCGACCCACCAGACGTGCTCGCCCGCCACGGCCAGCGGCTCGCGCGAGGTGGTGAGCACGCGCAGCCCCGGGCAGGCGCGCAGCAGCTCCCCGGCGAGCCCGGCCGCGGCCGCGACCAGGTGCTCGCAGTTGTCCAGCACCAGCAGCAGCGGCCGGTGGCCGATCAGGTCCGCCGGCCCGCGCCCCGGCACCTCGGCGACCCCCAGGGCATCGAGCACCGCCGGTACGACCTGGTCCGCGCCGGCCTCGGCGAGCGCCACCCAGGCCGTGTCCGGGCCGGTGCAGACCTCCCGGGCCAGCCGCGTCTTCCCGCTGCCGCCCGGGCCGACGAGACTGAGCAGGCGTGACTCGCCGAGCAGGCGACGGATCTCGCTGACGTCGCGGCGGCGGCCGATGAATCGGGTGAGCGGGGGCGCGGTCATCTCCCGGCCAGCATTCGATTCGCGGCCGTCACCGTCAAGCGGACTGTCGGCTCCGCGATGACCTGTATTTTCAGCGCTTCCCCCCGCGTCACCCCGCGTCTCCCCCCGCACCCGGACGGCACTGTCATGAGGTCAGTTCCGACTCCTCAGAAGGGGAAACAGATGCTCAGGCGTCTCGCCGTCATCGCGATCACCACCGGTGCCGTCACCGCGGCCCTGCTTCCGTCGTCCGGCCCGGCGTCGGCGGCTCCGGCGGCTCCGGCGGCGTTCACCAAGATCCAGGGCGCGGCCGCCAACGCCGCCGGCCTGCAGGGGACCGTGGACGCGTACCGGCTGCTGCTCGGCAACCCGAACAACGGCAGCGCGCTCGGCACCCAGCCGGCCGGCCGTCGTGAGATCAACTGGGACGGTACGCCGGACGCGCAGTCCTCGCCGAACGCGTTGCCGCGCGACTTCTTCAACACCACCGTGCCGCGCGGTGCGGTCTTCTCCGGCGCGTCGGCCTTCCAGGTCAGCGCGGACAGCTCCAACCCGTCGTCGGCGCCGGTCCGGTTCGGGAACATCAACTCGACGTACCCGTCGGTCTTCGGCACGTTCAGCCCCGAGCGGCTGTTCACGCCGATCAACTCGAACAAGACCACGATCAAGTTCTTCGTGCCGGGCAGCACCACGCCCGCGGCCGTGAAGGGCTTCGGCGCCGTCTTCACCGACGTCGACAAGGCCGGCACCACCCGCGTCGAGGTCTACGACCGCTGGGGCGGCCTGCTCTGGGGCGACTGGGTGCCGGCCGGCACCACCTCCTCGAAGAGCCTGTCCTTCCTCGGCGTCACCACCGACGCGGACATCGCCGAGGTGCGCATCACCACCGGCAACGCCGCGCTCGGCGCCTGGACCAACGACACCTCCAGCACCGACCTGGTCGTCATGGACGACTTCCTCTACGGGGAGCCCAAGGCCCTCTCCTGACACCACCACCGCCGGTGGCCGGGTAACGAGGGCCCGGCCACCGGCCTTTCCATGCCCCGAGGCGTGCCGCGGCAGCGGTCTCGACGGGCCGAGATGAAGTCGGCCGCTCAGCTGCGGGCCGGTCGGCAGCCGGCCCGCCCCGGAGCTGAGCGGCCAATCAGTGAGCGACATGGCCCGGCCAGCGCTGGTGACCCGTCGTTCGCCCAGCTGATCGGCCGTTCAGGGTCTGCGACGACGCGGCCCCGGCGACGTGGTGGGCGGCAGCGCATAGAGTGGCGCGCGATGGACCCGCGGAAGATCCTTGTGGCGTTGGCGGATCTGGCGCCGGCCAGGTCGGAGCTGGTGCTGGACGTGGCGCGGGCCGGGCAGCCGTTCGCGTGGCTGGCGGATCCGGAGCGGGCACCGCACGGGCGGGTCGGCGATCGGTTCGCCGGGCTGGACGCGCTGCACCGGGAGGAGCGGGTGCTGCGGCGCGGCTGGGGGTGGGTGCTGGGCCGCGCGGAGATCGGCGGGACGCTGCGGCGGGTGCGGGTGCCGCTGGTGTCGCAGCCGGTACGCATCGAGCGCGGCCTGCGCAACCGGCTGCTGCCGGCCGGCGACCTGGAGATCACGCCGCTGCTGGCGGACCGGGCGCTGGCGGCGCGGTTCGAGGAGGCGTCGGGGCTGGGCGGGCCCGGGTGGCTGACCGCGCCCGGCACCAGGGCGTGGATCTCGTCGCTGGCGTGGGCGGCCGAGCTGCCGGTACGGGACGTGCTGTCGCCGCCGGTGACGAAGGCGCCCGCGGAGCACCTGGTGGCGTACGCGGCGGCCGCGCTCTACATCGCCCGGGACGTGGCCTCCACCGGCCCCCGGGACACGCTGCTGACCTGGGCGAACCGGACCGGCCTGGAGCACACCGCGCTGGCCGCGGTCTACACCGGCGCGCCGGGCGACGCGACGGCGGCGGAGCAGGAGGTCAGCTCGCCGCTGCCGCTGAACGCGGCGCAGCGCACGGTGGTGGCGCGCACCCGGTCCGAACGCGTGGTGGTGGTCTCCGGGCCGCCCGGCAACGGCAAGTCGCACGCGGTGGTCGCGGCCGCGCTGGACACCGTCGCCCGCGGCGGCTCGGTGCTGGTCGCCACGCAGTCGCGGCACGCGGCCGAGGTGCTGGGCGGGCTACTGGAGCGCTATCCGGGGCCGGTCCCGGTGCTGTTCGGCGACGCCGAACGGCGCGACGAGATCGCCACGACGCTGACCTCGGGGCTGGGCGAGGGCGTCCCGCCGGGCCGGCTGGCCGAGGACGCGCGCGCGGTGGACGAGGCGGCCGCGGCCGTGCGGCGCGCCGAGCGGGAGATCACCGCGGCGCTGGCCCGGGAGGCGCTGGCCGAGGAGTTGGAGGACTGGCTGCCGCTGCTGCCGGCGCTGCGCGCGGACGTACCCGCGGCCTTCGCCCCCGACGCCGATCTTCAACGGGCCCGGCGCCTGCACGACGAGGCCGCGGCGGAGCCGGTCGGCTGGTGGCGGCGGTTCCGGCGGCGGCGCGCCGAGCGACGGCTGCGCGCCATGCTGGGAACCCACGACCGCGCCGGTACGGCGTTGCGCGCGGCCGAGAGCGTGCGGGCCGCCGCCGAGCTGGCCGCGTGCGGCGGCACCGACCTGGCCGCGCGGTGGGACGCGCTGGCCCGCGCGGACGACGCGCTCGCCGCCGCGATCGGCACCCGCCTGCGCCACGATGCCACCAGCGCCGCGCGCTGGGACGCAGCCGCCCGCCGCAGCGCCGCCGCGCTGGCCGCCGCGCTGCGCGCCGGTCGCGCCCGCCGCCGGGAGGCGCTGGCCGCGCTGGACGGGTCGGCGCTGGTCCGGGCGCTGCCGCTCTGGGTCGGCACGGTCACGGACGCGGAGGACCTGCTCCCGGCCGTACCGGCGCTGTTCGATCTGGTCATCCTGGACGAGGCCGCGCACATCGACCAGATCCGGGCCGCGCCGGTGCTGGCTCGCGCCCGCGCCGCGCTGGTCGTCGGCGACCCGCGCCAGCTGCGGTTCGTGTCCTTCGTCGGCGACGCGGACGTGGCCGTGACGCTGGAGACCCACGGCCTCGGCGGGTACGCGGACCGGCTGGACATCCGCCGGATCAGCGCGTTCGACCTGGCCGCCGGCGCCGCCGCGGTGACCGTGCTGGACGAGCACTACCGGTCGGTGCCGCACCTGATCGAGTTCTCCGCGCGGCGCTTCTACGACGACCGGATCGCGCTGGTCACCCGTCATCCGCGCACCGAGGGCACGGACGCGGTGGAGGTCCGGCAGGTCGCGCCGGGGACCGAGGTCGAGGCCGTGGTCGAGGAGGTGCGGCGGCTCTCCGGCGGGACCGGCATCGGCGTGGTCACGCCGTTCCGGGGGCAGGCGGACGCGCTGGAGGCCGCGCTGCTGGCCGCGTTCCCGGTCGAGCGGATCGAGGCGATGGGGCTGCGGGTCGGCACGGTGCACGCGTTCCAGGGCGCGGAGGCCGACGTGGTGATCGCGTCGCTCGGCCTGTCCGACGCGGACCCGGCGTCCCGGCACCGGTTCGCCGCGGACCCGAACCTGTTCAACGTCATGATCACCCGAGCCCGCCGCCGCCTGGTGGTGGTGACCGCGCAGCAGCGGCCGGCCGGCCTGATCGGGGACTTCCTGGCGTACGCCGCGGAGCCGCCGCGCCCGGCGCACGCGCCGCCGGACGCGGCCAAGGGCTGGGCCGCGCGGCTCGGCCGCGAGCTGGCCGAGGCCGGCGTGACCGTACGCGCGGACTACCCGGTCGGCCGGTGGACCGTGGACCTGTGCGCGGGCGAGACCGGCCTGATCTGCCGGGTGCACCCAGACGGCCCGGCCGCACACCTGGAACGGCAGCGCACGCTGCGGCGCGCCGGCTGGGACCTGCGCGACGCGTTCCCGAGCCGCTGGGACGGCGACGCCGCGCGGGCCGCCATGGAGATCGTCAGCCGGTGAGGTCCCGCGCCCACGGGAGCACCGGCACGATCACCGAGCCGAACCCGCGCCCCCGGGTCGCGGTCAGCCCGGCCGAGGCCGGCGGTGACAGCACCCGGGTCACCGGCGCCGGCCGGCGGTGGAGTAGAGCAGCGGCGCGCGGATCACCATGCGCGGGTCGGACATCAGCGCGGTGACCCGGTCGAGCAGCCCGTCGTCCAGCCCGGCCGAGCGCAGTCCGTCCCGCTGCTGCGCGATGTTCGCGGCGTTGAGCAACGCGCCGGCCGTGCCGCCGGGCCAGGAGCGCGCGTGCACCTCGGTGTCCACCCCGGTCAGCCCGGCCGCCAGCATCGCCGCGTGCACGCGCAGCGCCCAGCCCGGGTCGTTGCCGAGCGCGGGCAGCACCCGGCCGGTCAGCACGTCGAGGTAGGTCTCGAACGCGACCTCGTCGGCGGGCTCGGGCGCGGCCAGCACCGCGTGGCGGACCCGGGTGGCGAGATCCTCCAGCAGCAGCACGCCGCCGGGCGCGAGCGCGCCGGCCAGCCGGCGCAGCACCTCCTCCCGCTCCGGCAGGTGCATCAGCAGCAGCCGGGCGTGGATCACGTCCCACTCGCCGGGCGGCAGCGGCTCGGTCACCACGTCGTGCCGGAGCACGTGGTAGCCCGCGCCGGCCGGCAGGTGGCGGACGTTCACGTCGGTGGCCAGCACGGACGCGCCGCGCCCGGCCAGCCAGCGCGCGATGCCGCCGCCGCCCGCGCCCAGCTCCAGGCAGCGCCGGCCGGCGAGGTCGCCCAGCGCGGACAGGCGCGCGGCGGTGCCGCCGTCGTACATCTCGGTCAGGTAGCGGTGCCGGTCGGCCGCGGCCGGGTCGTCGTTGTCGAACGCGTACCGCAGCATGCCTCAGCTCCCCGGGGTGAGCGGGAACGCGACCACCCCGGTCCCCGGCGCGCCGCCGGCCGGGCGGTCGGCGGTGCCAGCGGCCGGGTGCCGCGCGCATAGAAGTCTAACGATGCCTAAGTCAACCCGCGACGAACCGTCCTCGATCTGATAGAGATGAGCCGGAGGTGGGGACAATGGCGTTCTATCGTTCCGTCGGCGAGGTGCCGCCGAAGCGGCACACCCAGCACCGGCGCCCGGACGGCGGGCTCTACTACGAGGAGCTGATGGGTGAGGAGGGCTTCTCCTCCGACTCCTCGCTGCTCTACCACCGCGAGATCCCGTCCGCGATCGTGGACGCGTCGCCGTGGGAGCCGCCGGGCCTGGGCACCACGGCGAATCATCCGCTGCTCCCCCGCCACCTCCGGCTGCACGAGCTGTTCAAGGACGCCCAGTCGGAGGACGTGGTCACCGGCCGGCGGCTGGTGCTCGGCAACGGCGACGTGCGCATCTCGTACGCGGTGGCCGACGAGCCGTCGCCGCTCTACCGCAACGCGATCGGCGACGAGTGCGTCTACGTCGAGTCCGGCGCCGCGACCGTGGAGACCGTGTTCGGCGCGCTGGACGTCACGGCGGGCGACTACGTGATCCTGCCGCGCGCCACCACGCACCGCTGGCTGCCGACCCCGGGCGAGCCGCTGCGCACCTACATCATCGAGGCGAACAGCCACATCGCGCCGGCCAAGCGCTACCTGTCCCGGTACGGGCAGTTCCTGGAGCACGCGCCGTTCTGCGAGCGGGACCTGCGCGGGCCCGGCGCGCCGCTGCTGTCCGAGGACACCGACGTGCCGGTGCTGGTCAAGCACCGCGGCAGCCGCGGGGTTACCGGCACCCGCTACGTCTACCCGAAACACCCGTTCGACGTGGTCGGCTGGGACGGCTGCCTGTACCCGTACACGTTCAGCATCCACGACTTCGAGCCGATCACCGGCCGGGTGCACCAGCCGCCGCCGGTGCACCAGGTCTTCGAGGGCGGCGGCTTCGTCATCTGCAACTTCGTGCCGCGCAAGGTCGACTACCACCCGCTGGCCATCCCGGTGCCGTACTACCACTCCAACGTGGACAGCGACGAGGTGATGTTCTACTGCGGCGGGAACTACGAGGCGCGCAAGGGCTCCGGCATCGGCCAGGGCTCGATCTCGCTGCACCCCGGCGGGCACCCGCACGGGCCGCAGCCGGGCGCGACCGAGCGCTCGATCGGCGTCACCGAGGTCGACGAGCTGGCCGTCATGGTGGACACGTTCCGGCCGCTGGAGCTGGGCGAGGGCGGCACGGCCTGCGAGGACCCGGCCTACGCGTGGAGCTGGGCCCGGTGACGTACGGCGTCTTCAGCGTGGCGGGCGGGCCGCGCCGGCTGGGCGCGCTGGTCGGCGACCGGGTGGTGGACCTGACGTCCGCGGGCGTGTTCGCGGCCGCCTCGCTGAACCCGCTGATGGCCGCCGGCCCGGCCGTGTGGCGCGCGGTGCACGACCGGCTCGCCGACGTGGACCTGGACCGGCATGCACACCCCGCCCACACGGTACGGATGCACCGCCCCTTCGAGGTGGCCGACTACGCGGACTTCTACGCCTCCGAGCATCACGCCACCAACGTGGGCCGGATCTTCCGCCCGGACGGCCCGCCGCTCCGGGAGAACTGGCGCCACCTGCCGATCGGCTACCACGGCCGGGCCGGCACGGTGGTGGTCTCCGGCACCGACATCCGCCGCCCGGCCGGCCCGCTCGGGCCCGGCGAGTTCGGGCCGACCCGCAAGCTGGACTTCGAGGCGGAGATCGGGTTCGTGGTGGGCGTGCCGTCCGAGGGGCCGGTGAGCGCGGACGCGTTCGCGGAGCACGTCTTCGGCGTCTGCCTGGTCAACGACTGGTCGGCGCGGGACGTGCAGCGCTGGGAGGCGACGCCGCTCGGCCCGTTCCTCGGCAAGTCGTTCGCCACGTCGATCGGCGCGTGGGTCGTACCGCTGCATGCGCTGGACCACGCGCGCGTGCCCGCGCCGCGGCAGGAACCGGAACCGCTGCCCTACCTGCGCCCGGCGAAGCCGTGGGCGCTCGACCTGGCGATCGAGGTGCGGATCAACGGGCACGTGGTGTCCGCGCCCCGCTTCGCGGACATGTACTGGACGCCGGACCAGCAGCTCGCGCACCTGACCGTGAACGGTGCCACGCTGCGCACCGGCGACCTGTTCGCGTCCGGGACGGTCAGCGGCCCGTCCCCGGACCGGCACGGCTGCCTGCTGGAACTGTCCTGGGACGGCCGCGACCCGATCGCGCTGCCGGACGGCACCACCCGCGCCTACCTGGAGGACGGCGACACGGTCACCATCTCCGCGACCGCGCCCGGCGGCCCGTCGCTCGGCGCGGTCACCGGCACGGTCCGCGCTCACTGAGCGATTCTCACCCCGGCCCGAGGTGCTCGGCGAGCCGCGGTCATCCGTCCGTGGGCGCCAGGTCGGAAGAGACTCACTCCTGACGGCGGCCCACGTGGTGGACGGTGGCGGCGGCCGCGGCGACCATCAGCACGGAGACCGCGCCCAGGCCGGAGAGCGGCGTCAGCATGGTCTCCGGCGCCGCCTCGCTGCCGAGCAGCACCAGCATCGGCGCGACCGGCGGGATCACCCGGATCAGCACCATCACGCCCACCGCGCCGACCGCGACGAGCACCGCCACGCCGGTACGCCGGATCAGCAGCCGCGAGCAGAGCAGGCCCACCGCGATCCCGGCGAACCCGGCGGTGAGCTGCGCGATCACGCCGACCGCCAGGCCCGCGCCGGTGATCGGGTGCCGGCCCGCGTAGAGCGGATAGATCAGCCCCACCAGCATCAGCAGCACCGCGATCGAGGCGGCGGCCAGCACGTTTCCCGCCAGCACCCGGGTCTCGCCGCCGGCCGCGGTCGCGGTCATCGCGCGCTGCGTGCGGTCCTCCGTGTTGATCAGCACCACGGTCAGCCAGGTCATGCTCAGGAACAGCGTGAGCGCGCAGGCGGAGTACGTCTCGGCCAGCGGCCCGGCGTCGCCGGTGGTGAGCACCGTGACCGCGGTGCCGTGGAGCAGGATCGGCGCGATGTAGCCCTGGCTGCGCACCAGCATGGACAGCGAGTAGCGGACCAGCGCGATCATCGGACCTCCTCCGCCACGTCGGTGTTCTTCACCAGCGTGAGGTTCGGCCGGGGCTTCCGCGGCGCGGGTGCGGGCCGCGGGGCGCCGGGCTCGTCGTCGGCCAGTTCGCCGGCCGCGCGCCAGGCGTCGCCGGGCCGGCCACGCGACCGGCCGTCGTCCCGGCCCGGGTCGTCGTCACGCCCGCCGACCGCATCCGGGCCGTCGTGCGGATCGCCGTCACCGCCAGGATCGCGGTCGCCGTGCGGGTCGCGCTCGTCGCGCGGATCGCGGTCGCCGCGAGCCGGGGCAGGGCCACCTCGACCCGCCTCCGGCTCGTCCCACCTCCTGGCGGCGCGGGTGCTTTTCTCCCGGTCGCCGGGATCGGAGCCGGTCAGCGCACCGTCATCGTCCCGGAAGCCGGGATTCCGGCCGCCGCCGGTGTCGGCGTCGCCCGGCGCATCGCGATCAGGTGAATCGTCGTCCCGGCGGTCGCGCCCGTCCCCGGCGTCGGGCGCGTCCCGCTCGTCCGCGTCCGCCACGTCGTCCCCGCCGCCCCTCCCGGCCACCACCGGCACCGGCGCGGAGCGGCGCACCGACTGCACGGACCAGCCGTTGCCGAGCGCCTGGAAGATCAGCTCGTCCGCGTACTTCGCGACGATCTCCAGCGTCACCACCGCGTCCTCGCGGCCCGCCTCCAGCACGCCCGGCAGCCGCCACCAGTCCGGCTCCGGCGCGTCCAGCGCCGCGTCGACCAGCTCCACGAAGGCCAGCGCCTCGCCGGACGGCGCGGTGGAGAGCCGCCCGCCCGCGATCCGGTAGATCACCGACGCGCTGGCCGACACCACGGCCTCGCGGTGGTCGGTGAACACCACCGCGCCGCCCTCGCGCGCGGTCTCCGCGATCAGCTCGGCCAGCACCTCGTGCGCGGCCGCGTCCAGCCCGGACCAGGGCTCGTCCAGCACCAGCAACTGCGGCGGGACCATCAGCGCCTGCGCGACCGCGACCTTCTGCGCGTTGCCCTTGGAGAGCCGGCGCAACTCCGCGTTCGCCCCGCCGACCAGTGCGAGCCGGCTGAGCAGTTCGTCCGCGCGGGCGC
Organism: Catenuloplanes atrovinosus; assembly: GCF_031458235.1. Lineage (NCBI taxonomy): Bacteria > Bacillati > Actinomycetota > Actinomycetes > Micromonosporales > Micromonosporaceae > Catenuloplanes > Catenuloplanes atrovinosus. The sequence continues at coordinate 5,418,615 of NZ_JAVDYB010000001.1, forward strand.
GCGCGGCGCGCGTGCCGAGCCCGCGGATCCGGCCGATGTGCGTGAGGTAGGAGCGCGCCGAGACGCGCGCCTGGGTGGGGAAGCGCTCCGGCACGTACCCGATCGCGCGGGGCCGGGCCACCACGGTGCCGGACGTGACCGGCGAGAGCCCGGCGACGATGCGCAGCAGCGTGGACTTGCCCGAGCCGTTGCCGCCGATCACGCCGACGACCTCGCCCGGGTAGATCACCAGGTCGATGTCGTCCAACACGGTGCGTGATCGGCCGTACCGCTTGCCGACGCCGCGCAGCTCGACGAGGCCAGCCATGACACCTCCATTGTCGCAGGCATCCGCCCTTCGCCCCGGCCCAGCATACAAACCCGCGGGGCTTCGCGGGGGTACGCCGTCGCACCGTCACCCGCCCGGCGACGATCACCCACAGTGGTCATCCGGTTGCGATCAGATCCACGACGATCAGCAGCGCCACCACGTCCCAGCCCCGTCCCAGCTGCCGCAGCAGGTCCGCCGGGATCAGCCCGAACGGCGTCTCCACCACCGGCCCGTCGTAGACCATCGCGCGCCGGGTGCCGGACCGGTACACCGCGCCGACCGCGCCGGCCAGCAGCACCGCGTCCGTCCACAGCGGACGCGTGCCCGCGACCGGCGTGGTGACCAGGAAGAACAGCGTCGCGGCCAGCGCGGGCACGACCAGGTGGGCCAGCTTCAGCGCGGTGTCGCCGCCACCGAGCGCGCGGCGCAGGCCGGGCGAGCGGGTGATCGCGCGCAGCCCGCCGGCCAGCCGGTCGCCGGCCAGGAACGTGGTGAGCACGTGCGCGGGCCCGGCCAGCCCGGGCACGGCCAGCGCCACCGCGTACTGCACCAGCACCAGCGCGGCCCAGCCGAGCAGCGCGCCGCGCCGCCGCACCGCCCGCCGCAGCTCCGCCTGCACCAGCGCCCAGGCGCGGGGCGGGCCGCCGAGCGCCGGCCCGCGGTGGAAGCGGCGGCTGCGGACCCGGCCGATCGCGCGCCAGCGGCGCACCTCCAGCAGGTCCGCGATCAGCGTGGGGTCGAGCATCACCGCGGCCGCGGCGGCGCTGCCGGCGAACTGCGCGCCGGTCGTGGTCACCGCGCGGTCCACCCGGGCCAGCGCCCGGACCGCGAACACCACGGCCGTGCCGGCCGCCAGGAACACCAGCGGCGGTACGGCGGCCGGCACGCGCAGGCCCGGGTGCACCATGGCCGTACCCGTGAAGTGCAGCGCCACCACCGCGGCGGCGGTGAGCGCGCCCGCGCCGATCAGCACGCGCCCGGGCAGCTCCGCGAGCCCGCGGGCCCGGCGCGCGCCCTGCATCACCACCGCGCCGGCGCCGGCCAGCAATCCGGTCGCGGCACCGAGCAGCGTCGCGTGCACGGTCCCGCCCGGGCCGCCCGCGAACCCGGACAGCGGGCCCGGCAGGAAGCCCAGCACGGCCACGGTCGCGGTGGCGCCGGCCAGCAGGCCGGTGAACCGGGGCAGCAGCAGCGCCCGCCGGTCGACCGGTGCGCTGGCCACCCAGGACTGCAGCGCCGGGCCGACGAAGACCGGCCCCATCGCGCGCAGCCCGGCCCAGCCGAACCCGGCCGCGGTCAGCATCGCGGCCACCAGCAGCCAGCGCTGCTCCGCCGGGTCGCCGGCGCCGACCAGCGGCGACCGCAGGAACGAGCGGCTCATGTCGGCCAGCACCCAGCCGTAGAGCGCGGCCAGCAGCGCCAGCATGTACAGGTCGGTGAGCACGTCCCCGAACGAGGTGCGGTGGTGCCGGCGCCGGAGCCGCCGCAGCCGGGCCCGGACCTGCCGGACGCCGGGCCCCGGCCGTCCGCTCATGCCGGACCTCCCGGCACGTCGCGGTCCCGCCGGGGCCGGCGCTGCACCGATGATTCGCTCGCCCGCTCGCTCATCCGCCGATCTCGATCCGGACGTCCGCGACGGCCTCGATCAGCTCCTCGTCGTGCGAGGCCATCAGCACCGCCACGCCGGCCGCCTTCTCGCGCAGCAGCCGCTCGGCCAGCCAGCCGCGGCCACGGACGTCCAGCCGCTGCTCCGGCTCGTCCAGGATCAGCAGCCGCCGCGGCCGGACGAAGCACGACGCCAGCGCGAGCCGCCGCCGCTGCCCGCTGGAGAGCGTGGCCGGCAGCTGGTCGCGCGCCCGGTCCAGGCCCAGCTCGGCCAGCACCTCGCCGACCGGGTCACCGCCGCCGCCGTGCGCGGTCGCCAGCAGCTCCAGGTGCTCGGCCACGGACAGGTCCGGGAAGAAGTCGATGTCGTCCAGCGCGGCCGCCATGATCGAGCGCGTCCACGGGTCCGCCTCGTCCAGCCGCCGGCCCGCCGAGGTGATCTCGCCGTCGTCCGGCCGGTCCGCGCCCACCACGCAGCGCAGGAGCGTGGTCTTGCCCGATCCGTTCGGCCCGGTCACCACGCCGGCCTGGCCCGCGCGCACCGTGAAGCTCACGTCGTCGAGCACCACCAGGTCCCCGAAGCTGCGCCGCAGCCCCCGCACATCCAGCGCGTCCATGGCGGTCACCCTGCCATGCGGTCCCGCCGGGCGATCATCGGGTCAGGCCGGCACCGTCGTGGCCGCGACCATCCGGGCGGACCAGCGCCAGCCGTCCACGTACGCGCGGACCAGGTCGGTGCCGCGCGCGGAGGGCGCGACCGCGTCCAGGTCGCCGCGGGAGAACGCGTCCACGGTACGGAGCACGTCGCCGAGCGTGCCGGAACCGTCGATCAGCGCGCCGGCCACGTCGTCCGCGAGCGGCAGCCGGTCGGCGAGCATGGCCGGGGTCACACTCAGCACCTCGGCCACGCCGCTGATCAGGCCCGCGGTGAACGCGGCGTCCGGCGACGCGCGCATGCCCTCGGCCAGACTCTCGCAGAACCGGGCGCGCAGCAGCGCGGTGGTGAGCTGCTCGTCGGTGGCCTCGACCGCGTCGCCGAGCGCCATGATCATCGCCCACTGGCGGATCTGGGTGAGGCCGAGCAGCACCACGGCCTGGCGTACCGAGGAGACCTTGTACGCGGCACCGGCCGCCGCCGAGTTGGTGGCGCGCAACACCCGCAGCGCCAGTGCCGGATCGCTGACGATGGTGCTGATCACGCGGTCCATGTCCGCGTCGCCGAGCGCCGGCACCAGCTGCAGCCGGACCAGCCGGGACGGGGACAGGCTGGTCGCGGTCATCACCCGGGGGCGGCTCAGCGCGTAACCCTGGCGCAGCTCGAAGCCGTAGCGGTCGGCGAGCGCGACGTGCTCCGCGGTCTCCAGCCGCTCCGCCACGATCTGGATGCCCGGGTACTCCCGGCAGACCGAGGCCACCTCGTCGAACCGGGCCTCGTCGCCGTCCAGCATGTCCAGCTTGAGGTAGGAGGCCAGCGGCAGCAGCCGCTCGTGCCCGGAGCCGTGCACGTAGTCGTCCAGCGCGATCCGGTAGCCGGCCTCGACCAGCGCGGTCACGCCGGCCACCACCTCGTCGTCCGGGACCACGGTCTCCAGGATCTCCAGCACCACGTTCTCCGGCCCGAACGGCAGCGCGACCTTGCCGACGATGAACTCGCGGGTCAGGTTGATGAAGCAGAGCCGGTCGCCGGCCACCTCCGCGATGCCGAACTCGGTGAACACGTTGATCAGCACCTGGCTGGTCGCGTACGCGTCCCGGGCGGACGCGTCCACCGCCTCCATGCTGCCGCGGAAGAGCAGCTCGTACGCCACGACCGTGCCGCGCGAGTCGAAGATCGGCTGGCGGCCGACGTGCACGCGCTGGGTGATCGACGGCATGGGGTTCACGCGCCGACGATCGGTGCCGCCCGCCCGCTCCTGAGACATTCCGGAGTGAGGCATATTACGTACCCATGACATGGTCTTATCTGTCCGCCGCCGAGGCGGTGGCCGCGCTGGTGGCCGACGAACGGGTGGCCGCGGTCTGGGACCGGCCGAGCGCGCTGGAGCGGATGACCGTCGCCGCGCTCGCCGGCCACCTGGCCCGCGCCGTGACCCAGGCCGCGCAGGTGCTGCGGGCGCCCGCGCCGGACGCCGCGCCGATCCCGCTGGTCGAGCACTACACGCGGTCCGCCTGGGTCGGCGCGGACCTGGACGACCCCGCCAACACGATGATCCGCGACACCGGCGACGCCGAGGCCGCGGAGGGCCCGGCCGCGCTGGCCGCCCGTACCCGCGCCGCGCTCGACGCGCTCCGCGAACATCTGGCCACGGAGCAGCCGGCGCGCCCGGTGCTGCTGCCGTGGACCGGCTGGGCGCTGACCGTGGAGGACTTCCTCACCACCCGCATGCTGGAGATCTCGGTGCACGTGGACGACCTGGCGGTCAGCGCCGGCATCCCCACGCCCGCGCTGCCCGAGGAGGTGCTGGACCCGGTGCTCACGCTGCTGCACCGGCTGGCGGTCCGCCGCCACGGCCCGCTCGCCGTGCTGCGCGCGCTCAGCCGCGCCGAGCGTGCCCCGCGCACGATCGCCGCGATCTGAGCTCAGACGAGGTCCTCGGACGGAACCGGCGGCGCGGCCGGGTCGTAGCGGGACGTGTGGCGCTGCCAGTCGTAGTTGCCGCGGATCAGCGCGTGCAGCGCCACCCGGATGTAGCGGTCCACCGCGGCGCGCTCGGCCGCGTCCAGCCCGATCGCGGCCGCGGTGTCCGGAACCAGCCGCTCCAGCCCGGTCAGCTCCGTGATCAGTGCGTGCGCCTGGCGTACCGTCTCGGTGACCGCGTCGGCGCGGGCGTGGCCACCGGCGTCCTCCAGGATCAGGACCGCGTTGCGCCGGGTGCCGCGGCGCTCCTCCACCTCGACCGAGGCCACGTCGTTGCAGAGTCCGGCGATGTCGGCCGTGAGCGTGCGCAGGCGTTGCAGCAGCGGCGTGTGGAACGCGACGTCCGGCAGCTCGCAGCCCTGGACACGCTCGGCCAGGTCGAGCACGGGGTACGCGCCGACGGTCGGCCGCCGCAGCGCCAGGTGCTCGGTGACCGTGGCGGGCGGCGCGAGCGCCGGCGGCTGCGCCTCGACCAGCACGCCGGCCAGGTATCCGGCCCAGTCCTGCGCGGCCCGGGTGCGCCACGCGGCGGACATCCCGGCGCAACTGCGCGCCCACACGTCCGCCCAGGCGAGCGTGGCCGGCACGGCGTGCGGCGGCGGCGTGCCCGGCGGCTCGTGCAGCAGCGCGAGAAGTTGCCGGGCGGCCGCGACCGCGGCGGCGCGCGGGCCCGCGGGCGCGTCGTCGAACTGGTCGTCGAAGAGGAACAGGAAGCACTGCAGGTGCGCGGCGAGCAGCAGGTCGTCGCCGTGCGCGGCCGGGTTGAAGCGCGCCGCCAGCTCGGCGAGCCGCCAGCCGGCGACCCGGTCCGCGGCGGCGCCGCTGCGGATCAGGCCGAGGTCACGCGCCCAGCCCAGGGTGCCGGCCGCGGCCCGCTCGATCTCCGGAGGGGCGACCGCAGCCGACGGGTACGGGATGTCGAAGGCGACGCCCTGCGGCACGGGGACCCCCGGAAAATATCGATTTCCTCCGGTCCACCATACGTGAGGGTCACTCGGCGCCGAGGCGTCCGCGGCGGATCAGGCCGACCGCCAGCAGCAGCACGCCGAACGCCGCCACCAGCGGCAGCACACCGATCCGCTCCACCGTGGACACCAGCGCCTCCTGCACGCCCAGCGCGGCCTCCACCACCGGGTCCGCGCCCGCCCACCGGGCGTCGTGGAGGACGCGCAGTTCGTACCAGCCGTAGTAGGTGATGTAGAGGCCGGCGACCGCGAGCAGCACGCCGCCGGCGCGCGGCGCCACCGCGCTCGCCCGGCGCACCCGGGACAGCAGCGACGTGCGGACCAGCGCCACCGCGAGCGCGGTCACCCCGACCACCAGCGCCATCCCGGCCGCGTACGCGCCGAACAGCGCGGCCGAGCCGCCGCTCAGCGACACCCCCACGATCGCCAGGAACGGGACGATCGTGCAGCTCACGGACGCGAGCGCGTACGCGGCGCCGAACAGGGCCATGGACGGCAGCGAGCGGGTGAGCGCGGGCGCGCGGCGGATCAGCGGCAGGCTCGGCAGCCGGCGCCCGGTCGCCAGCAGCACGCCCAGCACGGCCAGGATCGCACCGGAGGCGAGCGTCAGCCAGGGCAGCCGCGGCTGCAGCCACCCCATCGCGGGCGCGAGCGCGAACCCGAGCGTGCCGAACACGGCCACGAAGCCCGCGGTCATCGCGAGCGTGGAGGTGACCACACGGCCGGCCGCGGCCCAGCGCCCGCCGGGCGCGTCCGCGGCGACCAGCACGGAGAGGTACGCGGGCAGCATCGCGAAGCCGCACGGATTGAACGCGGCCAGCATGCCCGCGGTGAGCGCCAGCAGCAGCCCGGCGGTGTCCACGGCTCAGGCCGCCAGCCGGTCGAGCCAGGCCACGAAGTCCTGCTCGTCGAGCCAGCCCTTGTGCACGACCTCGCCCTTGGCATCGATCATGACGTAGTAGGACTGCCGGGTCACCTCGAACCGCTTCCACAGCTCGCCGGCGCCGTCGTTGATCTGCGGCACGGCGCCGAGCTCGTAGGTGGTGACGAACGAGTCCATCGCGGCGGTGTCCGTGCTGAGCCCGGCCACGCCGACGATCGGCACCCGGCCCGCGTAGCGCGGCGCCTGCTCCGCGATGATCCAGCCCTGGCCGGCACAGGTCGCGCACCACGGCGCCCAGAACCACAGCACGGCCGGCTTGTGCGCCAGCGACGTACCGTCGAAGGTTCTGCCGTCCAGCGTGGTGCCGGTGAATCGCAGCAGCTCCGGCACCGGGCCGGTCGGCGCGGGCTCGGACGGCGCGGCCGGGGCCGGCGCGGACGGCGCGGCGGCGGACGGCGCGGAGACCGGCGGCGGGGCCGACACCCACGACTCGGGTGGCGATCCGCACGCGCCCAGCGCCAGCAGCGCGGCCCCCATCACCAGCGCCGTGAACCGCCGTGCCCGCATGCCGCCCCCAGAGGATCGTGGCGAGAAAACCCCGTCGACCATGAGGTACGGCGGGCACCCACGATCCGGTTCAGACACGGCTCCGGCCGGCGCGCCACACGGGGCACGCCGGCCGGAGCACGGTGTCGTCGGTTCAGCGGGTGGCCATGGCCCGGCCGTGGCCCAGCCGGGCCGCGAGGACCTGCTCGATCAGGGACACCAGGATGCCCTTGACCGATTCGCGGGACCGGGCGTCGCACTCGACGACCGGCACGTGGTCGGCCACGCCGAGCGCCTCGCGGATCTCCCCGAGGTCGAACCGGTTGACCGACTCGAACACGTTCACCCCGAGCAGGAACGGGATGTTGTGCTCCTCGAAGTAGTCCAGCGCGGGGAAGCAGTCCTCGATCCGGCGCGTGTCGACCAGCACCACGGCGCCGAGCGCGCCGTCGACCAGGTCGTCCCAGAGGAACGCGAACCGGTCCTGTCCGGGCGTGCCGAACAGGTACAGGACCAGCGACTCGTCGAGGGTGATGCGGCCGAAGTCGAGTGCCACCGTGGTGGTGGTCTTGGCCGCGACCTGTGACGTGTCGTCGATGCCGATCGACCGTTCGGTCATCTCGGCCTCGGTGATCAGGGGCTCGATCTCGGAAATCGCACTCACGAAAGTGGTCTTCCCGACGCCGAACCCACCGCTCACCACGATCTTCACCGAGATCGGTGTCGTCAGGCGGCTAGAGGGCGCGTACACGATCCCTGATCCTTTCGATCAATTCGATGGACAGCTCGTTCTGCTGTTCGGAGACCTGGATGTACTTCTCGGCGATCAGGTCTCCGACCAGCACCCGCGTCACGCCGAGCGGCGTGCGCAGCGCGGCGGCGAGGTCCGCCAGGGACATCGGCGCCTGGCAGAGCTGGACGATCCGCTCCGCCTCGAACCGCAGCGGCGCGGAGAGCGCCGCCGGCTGCGCGAAGAGCAGCGTCTCGATGCGGAGGTTGTCCGCGAGCGGCCGGGTCCGGCCGCCCGTCACCAGGAACGGCCGGACGACCGGGTCCTCCGCCTCGGAGGAGGACCCGTCCGGGGCGCGGTGCCCGGCGTGGTCGTCTGTCCGGCGCCGCTCCGGCTGCTTCTGCTGCCATTGCGGGAACATCCGCGGATCCGGCATCCGCAGTCCGGACTCCGGGTCGACGTTCACAGGCCCAGGTGACGTCGGGACTCGGCGATCAGGGCCGGCGTGAGCAGCGTGCCGAACCGCTCGGTCAGCGTGGAGATCTCGTAGCCGATCAGGCCCAGATCGCTGTCGCCGGTGGCCACCACGCCGAGGACGCTGCCGCCGGTGATGACGGAGACCAGCAGGAAGCCCCGCTTCATCTCGATCATGATCAGCTTCAGGCCCTCGAACTCGTACTTCTTCGAGGCGCTCCGGGCCAGGCTGGCCATGCTGGAGACGATCGCCGCCAGGTGGTCCGCCTCGGTCCGGTTGAGCCCGTCCGAGCACGCGATGAGCAGGCCGTCGGAGGAGACCGCGACCGCGTCCTTCACCCCGTCGGTCTGGTGCACGAAGTTGCCGAGCAGCCAGTTGAACTGGTGCCGGTCGGTCTGAGTGTCGACGCTCATGCGCTGGTGCCTCCGCCTTCGGTGCCGTGGGGGTGGTTGGTTCGTACATCGGTGTTCGCACGCTGCATGCCCGCCCGCAGCGCCGTGAGGCGGTTGCGCACCTCGGCCGGCGAGGAGTCGACCATCGCCGCGGGTGCCTCCGGCACGCTCGGCGCGGCCGGTGCGGCCTCGGCCGCGGGCCGGCTGGTCCGCGGTGCGCGCTTGCGCAGACCGTTCCGGGTGCGCTCGACCTCGCCGGTCTCGATCGTCCGGGGACGCGGCGAGGACTGCTCCGCGACCGCCTCGGCGGCGGCCTCCGCGGCCGCGACCTCGGGGGACGGCGGCACGGTCAGGTACTCGACCACGCTCGGCTTGACCCGTCCGCCGATCGCCAGGTACGGCGCGTCCGGTGCCTGGGTCGGCGCGCCGGAGCTGACCAGCGGCCGGCTGACCTCGGGGGCCTGCGGAGCCTGCGGGGCCTGCGGCGGCCGGAAGGCCGGTGCGGGCGCGATCGACGCCGGCGGCTCCGGCGGCTGCGGCCGGACCGGGATGACCGGCATGGCGGGCCGCTCGTCCACGATCTCCCCGTCCCGGACCGCCGGCGTCGCCGCGGAGGCGATCACCGAGGAGGGCAGCAGCACGCGGGCCGTGACGCCGGTGACCGGCGAGGACGCCAGCTTCACCTCCGCGCCCATGTCCCGGGCGAGCTGACCGACCACGTAGTGGCCGAGGTAGCGGGCCGGCGCCGTGATGAAGTCGCCCTCACCGCGCAGACGCGCGTTGGCGGCCTCGATGTCCGTGTCGCTCATGCCGACGCCCTGGTCGACGATCGCGATCAGGTACTGGTCGCCGACGCGGCGGCCCTGGATCTCCACGTCCGAGTCCGGCGGGGAGAACGTCAGGCCGTTCTCGATCAGCTCGGCGAGCAGGTGCGCCACGCCGCTGACCACGGCACCGACGATGTTGGCGTCGTCGATGCGGCGGAACGAGACCCGGCGGTACTCCTCGACCTCGGAGACCGCGGCCCGGATGACGTCCGCCATCGGCAGCGGCGCCGACCACTGCCGCGGGCTGGACGTGCCCACGAGCACCAGGAGGCTCTCCGCGTTCCGTCGCATACGGGTGGCCAGGTGGTCCAGCTCGAACAGGTTGGCGAGCGCGGACGGGTCCGTCTCCTCCCGCTCCAGCGTGGTGATGAAGCCGAGCTGACGGCGGAGCAGGTTCTGGTTGCGGCGGCCCAGGTTGGCCAGCGACTCGGTCGTCGACTTCCGCAGCAGCGCCTGCTCGGTGGCGAGCGTGTACGCGGTGGCCTGCACGTGCTCGAACGCCTCGGCCAGCGACCGCATCTCGGAGGACGCGCCGCGGGCCAGCCGGACCGGGGTCAGGCGCGGACGCTCCTCGTCCGGCGACATCTCCTGGGCGATGGCCACCGCCTGCGGCAGCCGCACCTCGGCGATGTGGTCGGCCTCGGCGGCCAGCGCCGCCAGCGGCCGGGTGATCGACCGGGACGCGAAGATCAGCACCGTGATCGCGACCGCGAAACAGGCCACCACGATGGCGGTCAGCAGCAGGATCGCGTTCAGCGTGAGCGTCTGCAGCTCGGACGCGCGGCCCCGGATCTCGTTGCCGACCTCCTCCTGCACCTTGGTCACGCCGTTCAGGAACTGCGTCATCGCGTTGGAGTAGAGGCCGGTGTCCGCGAAGATCTCCCGGCCGTCCGCGGACTCGTCCGCGATCTCCCGGAACCGCTCCACGGTCCGGGCCGAGCCGGTGTCCATCACCGCGGCGAGCCGCTCCCGCTGCGACTGGGTCGCGGAGGAGGAGAACTCGGCGATCGCCGCGTCGTTCTGCGCGATGAGGCTGGCGTAGTCGACGTATTCGTTCACGCCGTTGACCTCGAACGTGCCGCGCAGGAACACCTCGTTGAGGCGCACCGCCTCCTGCGAGGACGACTCCTTGATCACGTTCAGCGCGTTCAGCACGGTCACCATGCGGCGCAGCGAGGTGTCGCCCAGCCGGTCCAGCTCGAAGTCGATCGTGTTCAGCGCGGTGATCTTGTCCGTGAAGAACACGACCGCGCTGTTCAGCTTGGCGGACTTCGCGTCGACCTGGCCCCGGAAGTTGTCCAGCGCGGTCAGCGAGGCGAGCGTGGAGCTGATCCGGTCGTCGATCGCGGCCTGGTCGTCCTCGGCCACCATCGCGGCGACCTCGCGCCGCCGCTGGTCGACGGCCTCGCGGGCCGGCGCCAGCCGGGCCGCGACCAGATCGTTGCCGGTGAGCAGGCCGGCGGTGGCGCCGCGCTCGTCCTGCAGCGCCTGAACCAGCTGCTGCACGCCGAGAGCGAGCGTGACGCTGCGGGTGGTGTCCCGCGCGTCGTTGTAGTCCTGGGCGCTGTCCACGGCGAGCACGCCGAGGAGAGCGAGAATACCGGCGAGCGGGACAGCCAACAGTGTGGCCAGGCGCTGACGGATCGGGCGGCCCTGCCGGAGCTTCTGCCCCGACGTGGTGACGCTCGATCCGCGACCAGGCCTGAGGATCCCGCTCAGCCGCGATTTGCGGTGCACGGCTGCACTCAACACCGACCTCCAATTAGCAGATGCGGACAACGGCTACCTCCCGGTGGTGACCGGGCCGCATCAGCTGTGGCGGTCTAGGTGGCCTGGGTTGCAGTTCGACAGGAATCGCGCGTCTCTTAGGCGATTACGTCGGTACTGCACCCGAACCGTGGGCGAGTCGGGGGCGCCGGGCGTCGAACAGCGCGATCGGATGGGCGGTCGTGCCCGTGATGGCCAGGTCGGCCAGGATCTCGCCGACCACCGGGACGAACTTGAAGCCGTGCCCGGAGAAGCCGCACGCGACCGTGACGGTGGGGTGCTCCGGGTGCGCCGCGATGACGAAGTGCTCATCCGGCGTGTTCGTGTACATGCAGGTCTTGGCGCGCAGGAACCGCCCGGCCCCGCCCGGCAGCAGCCGGCCGAACCGCGCGGCCATCGCGGCGACCTCCGCCGGATGCACCTCGCGGTCGATCGTCTCCGGCGTGCAGCTCGCGCCGCCGCGGAAGAACGCGACCTTGACGCCGCCCTCCGGGCCGTCCAGCGCGGGGAAGCCGTAGATCTGCGAACCGTCCGCGTCCTCCCAGACGTAGATCGGGTGCCGGTCCGGCGTGAAATTCGCGATCGACGCGCCGGGCGCGAACCAGAACTGCACCTGCCGCTCCACCTCCAGCGGCACGCCCAGGCCGGCCAGCACCCGCGGCGCCCACGCGCCCGGCGCCACCACCAGGTGACCCGCGTCGTACCGGCCGGTGGCGGTGGTCACCCGCACGCCGGCCGCGGTCGCCTCCCAGGCCAGCGCGGGCTCGCCGAAGCGCAGCTCCGCGCCGGCCCGCGCGGCCAGGTTCAGGTGCCCGCGGACGGTCGGCTCCGGGCGGACGAACCCGGCCTCGGCCTCGTAGAGCGCCACGTCGTCCGGCCCGGGGTGCAGCGTCGGGAAGCGCCGGTGCAGTTCGGCCGCGTCCAGCATCTCGTGCCGCAGGCCCCACCGCTGCGCGCTGCGCCGTGATCCGGCGACCGTGCGGCTGCCGGGCGGGCCGATCATCACGCCGCCGCACCGCGTGATCACGTCCGCGCCGGAGTCCACGGCCAGCCGGTCCCACAATTCATAGGAGCGGAGCAGCAGCGGTACGTACGCCGGATCCTCGAAGTACGCCTGCCGGATGATGCGCGAGCCGCCGTGGCTGGAGCCCTGGTCGTGCGCGGGCCCGAACCGCTCCAGGCCGAGCACCCGCCGGCCGCGCGCGGCCAGGTGATACGCGGCGGCGCTGCCCATTCCGCCCAGTCCCAGCACGATCACGTCATAGGCCGGCATCCGCGTCCCCTCTGGCGAGCCCCAGGATCGCGCGGTACAGCCGGAACGTCAACAGGCCCCGCGACCTGCGTGGTCGCGGGGCCGTCGCCCCAGGGCGTGTCTGGTGGATCTTCGCCGGCCTGCGGCGTGGCCTCGGCTCGACGAGATCCACCAGATCCGCCCTAGCGGGCGGCCTTCGCCACCGGGCCGCCCTCGGTGACCTGCGAACCCTCCGCGACCTCCAGCTTCTCGCCCAGGTCGAGGCTGGAGCGGAGCATGGTCGGCTTGAGGAGGATCGCGGCCAGGATGCCGATCACGCCGATCGCGGCGGAGATCAGGAAGATGTGGCCGGTCGCGTCGCCGTACGCGGCGCGGACGATCTCCTGCACCGGCGCCGGCAGCGCGGCCAGGTTCAGCGCGCTGGTGCCGGAGTCGCCGCCGGCCGGGATGCCGGCCGCGGTCAGGTCGCGGGTGATCGAGTCGCCGACCCGGCGGGCCAGCACCGCGCCGAGCACCGACACGCCGATCGTGCCGCCGAGCGAGCGGAAGAACGTGACCGTGGCGCTGGCCGCGCCGATGTCCTTGAGCGGCACGTCGTTCTGCACGGCCAGGATCAGGTTCTGCATGGAGAGGCCGACGCCGGCGCCGACCAGCAGCATCGCGCCGCCGACCAGGTAGAGCGACGTCTGGTGATCGATGGTGGAGAGCGCCAGGAAGCCGAGGACCAGCACGACCGTACCCGTGATGATGTAGGGCTTGACCCTGCCGCTCTTGGTGATCATTCGGCCCGCCACGATCGAGGAGATCAGCACGCCGGCCATCATCGGGATGGTGAGCAGACCGGCCTCGGTCGGGCTGTAGCCGCGGCCGATCTGGAAGTACTGGCCCAGGAAGACCGCGCCGCCGAACATCGCCATGCCGACCGCGAGACTGGCCAGGATGCTGAGCGCGGGCGTGCGCTGCCGCACGATGTCCAGCGGCACGATCGGCTCCTTGGCCCGCGACTCCACCAGCACCGCCAGTGCCAGCAGCAGCAGGCCGCCACCGACCATCACACCGGTCTGCCAGGAGACCCAGGCGAACGAGCCGTCGACGAACGAGATCCAGATCAGGATGACGCTGACGCCGGCCGCGATCAGGAACGCGCCCAGGTAGTCGATCCTCACGTCGTCCCGCCGGGCCACCGGCAGGCGCAGCGTGATCTGCAGCAGCACCAGCGACACCAGCGCGAACGGGATGCCGGCGAAGAAGCACCAGCGCCAGCCGAGCCAGTCGGTGTCTACGATCACGCCGCCGATCAGCGGGCCGGCCACCGTGGCCAGCGCCATCACGCCGCCGAGGTAGCCGTTGTACCGGCCGCGCTCGCGCGGCGGGATCATCGCGGCGATCGCCACCTGGACCAGGGCCTGGAGGCCGCCGACGCCGATGCCCATGAACGCGCGGGCCGCGATCAGCTGCGGCGTGTCCTGCGCGAAGCCGCTGACGATCGAGCCGAGCACGAAGATGACGATGGAGATCTGGATCAGCGTCTTCTTGCTGATCAGATCCGACAGCTTGCCCCAGATCGGAGTGGTGGCGGTCGAGGTCAGCAGCGTGGCGGTGACGACCCAGGTGTACTGGGTCTGCGATCCGTTGAGCGAGCCGATGATCTGGGGCAGCGCGTTCGAGACGATGGTGGCGCTGAGCATCGCCACGAAGAGCGCCAGCAGGAGGCCGCTGAGCGCCTCCAGGATCTGGCGGTGACTCATCGTCTCCGGTGCGGGTACGGTCTGGGCGCTCATCGCGCATCCTCCTTGGACAGGTACGTGGTCATGTCCCGCGAGAAGCGGGCGAGCATCGCGGCGAAGTCGGCGATCTCCATGGGGGTCCAGCCCGCCAGCGCGGCGGCGGCGACGGTGCCGAACCAGTCGTGCGTCTCGGCCAGCACCTCGCGCCCGGCCGGCGTCACGCTGAGCACGCTGGCGCGGCGGTCCCCGGGGTCGGGCGTGCGCGCCACGTATCCCAGCGAGACCAGGTGCGCCACCGCGCGACTGACCGTGGACGGGTCCAGGTAGGTGTGCGCCGCGAGCTCCTTCAGGTGGCACCCCTGCCCGGCCATCCGGTCCAGTTCCGCCAGCAGACCGATCAGACCCGGCGGTACGCCGTCGGCGGGTCTTGCCTGCTTGGCCAGGCGCAGCACCCGCTGCTGCTCCTGAAGCAGGCGGATCAGTTCGGTCTCCATCGCGGATGCCCCTCATGTGGTTGGCACATGCAAGCATCCTCCAAATTTGCCCACTGCGCAAGATTGCTCATTGGGAACCGGGTCACACAGGGCTTACCCTCGTGACCATGGATTCGCAGCCACCCGGGCTCCGGGAGCGCAAGAAGGCCGCCACCCGCCTCGCGCTGCACGAGGCGGCCCTGCGGCTCGTGCTCCGTGACGGGCTGGCCAACGTGACGGTCGAGGCGATCGCGGACGCGGCCGACGTCTCCCGCCGCACGTTCTCGAACTACTTCTCCGGCAAGGAGGAGGCGCTGCTCTACGGCGACCAGACCCGCATGCGCGCATTCCTGGACACCATGCGGGCCCGGCCCGCGGACGAGACGCCGTGGACCGCGCTGCGCGAGACGCTGGTCGCGCTGCGCGACACGTTCGGTTCCCGCGGCCCCGGCGTCACCGGCCAACTGCGGCTGCTGCGCCAGCAGCCCGACCTGATCAGCCGGCAGGCCGCCATCTACGCCGAGGTGGAGCAGGAACTGGCCGCGGAGTTCACCGCGCGCGGCGCCGCACCCGGCCTCCAGGCCCGCATCCTGGCCGCCACCAGCATGGCCGCGATCCGCGTCGCCACCACCCGCTGGATCGAGGACAACGGCACCACCCCCCTCCCCGACCTCGTCGACACCGCCCTCCTCCTCATCCGCCCCGCCTTCCCCACCCCGCCCACCGTTCCTCCCCGCGCCGATCTAGGGCGGATTCCGGCGGTTTGATCTCCGATCACGTGAATCCGCCCTAGATCGGCGACGGGGGGGCGGGGGTGCGCGGGGGGGCGGGGGGTGGCGGGGGACGGGATAGGATCGGCCGTTGTGGGGCGCATGACCCGGGCGGAGATGCAGGAGCACAACCGCCGCAAGGTGATCGCGGCCGCGCGTGCCGAGTTCCTGGCCCGCGGGTTCCGGGACGCGAAGATCGACGACATCGCGGAGCGGGCGGAGCTGACCCGCGGCGCGGTCTACTCCAACTTCCCCAGCAAGCGCGCGCTGTACCTCACGGTGCTCGCCCAGGACCTGTCGGTCCCCTCCCCCGCCATCACGGACGCGCCGCGTACCGCCGCCGACGCGCTCGCCGCGTTCGCCCGCGCCTGGACCGCCCGCCTCCCGCTGATCGCCGACACGCCCCGCCTGGACGCCGAACTGCTGCCGGAGATCGTCGTCGCCCGCTCGCTGCACCAACCGTTCGCCCAGCTCACCCAGCTGGCCGCGATCACGCTCGGCCTCACGCTGGAGGCGTTCCCGGACGCGCGCGACCGCATGGTGCGTACCGCGGAGGCCGCGCTCACCACGCTCTACGGCGCCACCCAGCTCAGCGCCGCCGCGCCGATCTTCACCGACCCGATCGCGGTCACCGCGGCCGTGGCCCACCTGGCCCGGCTCGACCTGGGCGACGGCTGGCCGCCGCCACACCTGCCGTTCACCGACGCGGCCGTACCCGCGGACGACCCCTGGACCCCACCGCCCGCCGTCGACGCGCTGCGCGACGCGCCCGCGCCGCTGACCGGCGACGGCGTGGTCGCGGTGCTCGGCCTGCACCGGCTCGCCGCCGTCGAGGAGGCGCTGCGCGCCACCAGCGGCCCGGTCACGCTGGTGCCGGTCACCGCGGACCCGGCCGAGCTGGGACCGCTCGTCCGCCTGTGC
Source organism: Catenuloplanes atrovinosus (assembly GCF_031458235.1). Classification (NCBI taxonomy): domain Bacteria; kingdom Bacillati; phylum Actinomycetota; class Actinomycetes; order Micromonosporales; family Micromonosporaceae; genus Catenuloplanes; species Catenuloplanes atrovinosus. Next base: position 5,434,896 of record NZ_JAVDYB010000001.1, read on the forward strand.
GTCGCCGACCTCGCCGGCTGCCTCCGCGCGACCGTGCCGATGTCCGGATTCCCCCGCCTCCACGTGGTCCACGACGAGACCGGCGCCCTGGCCGCGGCGGCCGGCATCGCATCCCCGGCCGACGGAACCGAGGCCGCGATCCGAGTCTCGGGCGGCCGGATCGTGGCGCGCGCCCACGGCTTCGGCGCCTGCCACGCCGCGGCGTCCCATTCCTGACCGCGGCACTCGGCCCGACCACCGCCATGTCCGCCGCGACCACTCCCCGACGGGTACTCCGCCGCCCTGGCTCACAACCTCGGCCAGCTTCCTAGGAGGCTACCCTTATATCGTGGCGGCCGCCGTAGCGGACATCAGTGCAAAGTCCCGGCTCGCCGAAACACCGCCGCGGATAGAAAAACGACGGCCCGAGGAAGCCCGCCGGCGGCCGGCAGACGTCCGCGGCAAACAGACGGTCACAAGCCACGGCCCCGCAGGCGTCCGCGGAAAGAAAACGACGGCCCGGAGGCCGTCAGGAGTCGGTGGTACGGACGTGCTGGTGCGGGATGCCCGCCGCCGCCAGCTGGCCGGCCAGGATCGGCGGCGGGTTGTCGTAGTAGATCGGGACCCGTTGGTCCGCCGCGATCTCGCCGGCCGCGATCAGCGTGCCGAGGTTGATCGGGTCGACCGCGGCCACGTCCGCCAGGTCCAGGATGACCAGGGACGGCCGCTCGCGGCGGAACGCCTGGACCAGGATGCGGCGCAGCGGGCCGGCGTGCTCGGCACCGACCGTGCCGTGCGGGACGACGACGAGCGTGCCGTCGTCGCCTCTCTCGATGTCGACGAGACTGGGCTGCCTGTCGGAGGTCTGTGGCATGGGTCTGCCTTCCGCCACCACTCGTTCACCGGCACCTCAGCCTAACGCCTCCGCGCACATGCGCACGTCACACCCACTGACCGGCGGGTGAACATCGCGTCACCCGAGGTGGCCGGAGAGCACGTGGGCGTTTATCCGGCGCACCTCGTCGGCCAGGTCCTCCAGGTGCACCACCTGGACGCCGCAGGCGGTGAGCAGCGCGGCGCCGTCGCCCTCGACGAAGACCGGTGGCTCGCGGAGCGCGTAGACCACGCGCGGGATGCCGGCCTCCAGGATCAGCTCCGCGCAGGTACGCGGATGCGACGCCCGCCGGCTGCACGGCTCCAGCGAGCTGTAGATGGTGGCGTCCCGGAGGTTCACGCCGCGCAGCTTGCGCAGCGCGGTCTCCTCCGCGTGGTCCAGCGGGTCGGTCTCCCGGGAGTAGCCGGTGGCCAGCTCGCGCCCGTCCGCGCCGACCACGACCGCGCCCACCGCGAACGCGGTCTCCGAGACCGGGCAGAGCCGGGACAGCTCGACGGCCCGGCGCAGCCACAGCAGGTCAGGCGTCACACCGGCACCTCGAACCGGTCGGTGAGCAGATAGCGCAGCAGCACCACGTCGCCGATCTGGCGCACCTCGGCCACGGTCATCCGCCGGTCCGGTTCCCAGGGCAGTTCGCCACCGCCGGCGAAGCGCGGCGCGGCCGGGTCGCCGACCAGGAACGGCGCCACCACGAGCTGCAGCTCGTCGACCAGCCCGGCGGTGAGGAACTCCGCGTGCACGGCGGCGCCGCCCTCGACCATCAGCCGGTGGACCCCGCGCGCGGACAGGTCCGCGAGCACCCAGTCGAGCGCCACGTCCGCGCCCGCGTCGATCACGGTCGCCGCACCGGCCAGCGACGCGGAGAGCGCCGGGAACGCCGGCGACGCGGTGTAGACCAGCTTGTCCGACTCACCGACCGTGAAGAAGTGGGACGCCGGGTCCAGCGAGCCGGAGCGGGTGAGCGTCACCTTCACCGGGGACGCCGGCTGCCGGCGGGCGACCCGGTCGTCACGGCGGGTCCGGGAGCGGACCACCAGGCGCGGGTTGTCCCGGCGCACCGTGCTGGCGCCGACCAGGATCGCGTCGCAGGTGGAGCGGATCAGGTCGACGCGGTCGAGGTCGGCGTCGTTGGAGAGGATGAGGCGCTCGGCGGACGCGTCGTCGATGTAGCCGTCGACGGACATCGCGCAGCTGAGCAACGTGTAGGGACGCTGCGACCCCATGGCACAACCCCCCGGCGCCGGACGAACTCGACAGCGCAAGCGTAGTGGCCCGGACGGGCCGGAAATGCGCTAATGCCCACGTGACGCGCGTCAAATGCGGGTCAGTACGCCAGCGCCCGGTCCGCCGCGAGCAGCCGTTCCACCGCGTCCGCCGTGATCGGCCGGGAGAAGTGGTAGCCCTGCCCGAGCTGGCAGCCGAGGTTGTGCAGCAGCCGCGCCTGGTCCGCGGTCTCCACGCCCTCCACCACGGTGCCGAGCGCGAGACTGCGCGCCAGGTCGATGATCGCCCGGATCAGCGATACCTGTTGCGCGCCCTCCGGCCCCTCGACCGGCACGAACGCCTTGTCGATCTTGATGCTGTCGATCGGCAGGTGCTGGAGGTAGGCCAGCGAGGAGTAGCCGGTGCCGAAGTCGTCGACCGCGACCTTCACGCCGATCCGGCGCAGCGCGGTGAGGTGCGTGATCGCCTGCCCGCCGCCGTCCGCGACCAGCACGCTCTCGGTGATCTCCAGCGTGAGCGCGTGTGCGGGCAGCCCGGAGGCCTCCAGCGCCTCGCGGACCACCTGCTCGAAGTCGGGCTCGCGCAACTGCCGCACGGAGACGTTGACGGAGAGCCGCACGCCGTACCGGTGGTGCCAGGCGACCGCGTCCAGGCAGGCGCGGCGCAGCACCCAGGCGCCGAGCGGCACGATCAGCCCGCTGTCCTCCGCGACCGAGATGAACTGGTCCGGCGGGATCGGCGGGCCGTCGCTCGGCGTCCACCGGACCAGCGCCTCGACCGACACGGTCTGCTCGTCGCGCAGGTCCACCAGCGGCTGGTAGTGCACGGCGAAGTCGGCGCGGTCGATCGCGGCGCGCAGCCCGTCGACGGTACGGGTGCGGTGCAGCTGGTCCGCCCGCAGCCGCTCGTCGAAGCTGACCACGCGGTCCTTGCCGGCCGCCTTGGCCGCGTACAGCGCGAGGTCGACGTCGCGGAGCATCTCGGAGGTGCTGAGCCGGGAGTCGAGCGTGCGCAGGCCGACGCTGGCGGTGGTGTGCAGCCGGTGGTCGCCGACCTCGACCGGCAGCCGTACCGACCGGACCAGCTTCTCGCCGATGGTGACCGCGTCCAGGCCGCAGACGTCCTCCAGCAGCACCGCGAACTCGTCGCCGCCGAGCCGGGCGAGCGTGTCGCCGGCCCGCAGCCCGCCCTGGAGGCGCTCCGCGATCACCGCGATCAGCGCGTCGCCGGTCGGGTGCCCGAACCGGTCGTTGATGTCCTTGAACCCGTCCAGATCCAGCATGATCAGCGTGGCCGGCACCGGGCCGGTCAGCGCGGCCTCGACGCGCTGGCGCAGCAGCAGCCGGTTCGGCAGCCCGGTCAGCGGGTCGTGCAGCGCCTGGTGGCTGAGCTCGTCCTGGAGCGACTCCTGGCGGGCGAGCGCGCGTTCCAGCGCGGCGCCGCGGCGGTCGAGCGCGCGGGCGCGGGACTCCGCCAGGCTGGCGATCTGGGTCAGGCGCGTCACCAGCAGCACCAGCGTGACCACGGTGGCGGCCATCGGCACCACGACGTCCGGCGTGTCGGCCACGCCGGAGCGCACCGCGGTGAGCAGCGAGACCGTGGTGGCGGCCGGCACGATCAGCACCAGCGCCAGGTAGGTGGCGAACATCCAGCGCGGATGGGTACGCCGTTCGCCCGCGGGCCGCCGGGCCACGGCCATCGCCGGGTGCAGCGCGGCGGCGCCCACCAGCACGGCGCCGACCAGCCAGCACAGCGACGCGTTGAGCAGGCTGAGCCGGCCGTCGCCGCCGTCCACGACGTGGATGAAGAACGTGGTGTCGCCGGCCGCCAGCGCGAGCCCGGCCAGCACGACCAGCGCGCTCCACGCGGCCCGGCGGCTGCCGATCACCGCCAGGCGCACCGCGCCGCAGATGATCAGAAGATCCATCAGGGGGTACGCGAGCGCGAAGCTCGCGGCCGGCGTCAACTGCGTGTCCCGGGCGGTCAGCACCGGGTCGACCAGCACCGTCCAGTAGAGCACCGCGCCGGCGCAGGCGAAGATGCCGGTCTCCAGCGTGCCGGCCCGCCACGAGTCCCGGCCGGCCCGCTCCGGCAGCCCCAGCATGCCGAGGAAGAGCAGCGGGTACATGAGGACGTAGAACGTGTCGACCGGACCCGGGTAGGGGGACCGCAGGCCCGCCGCCTCCAGCACGATCCAGACCACGTTCGCGACCAGCGGCACGGTGAGCCCGGCGAGGATGCACCACCACGGCACCATCCGGCGCGGCCGGTACCGGCGGATGCCGACCGCGACCGCGCCGACCGCCGCGAGCTCCATGGCCAGGAAGGCGAACGGCCGGAGCACCGGCACCGCGACTCCGAGGGCGGTCACCGCCGCGCCGCCGAGCACGAACCACAGCCACAGCGACGGCCGCGTCCGCGACGGCGCGGCCCGCTCAGCGATCGTCACGCAGGCCTCCGGGTTGCCTCAAGCTGTCCTCGCCCGCCACCATCGGCCACCCGACGGGCGACATATGTGGTTTTCCGGAAAGCGGGGTGGGGCCCGTCACGCTTGGTCACCACGGGCGGAGACGGCTATAGTCGGCATCGCGAAGGGGAGTAGCTCCCAATGTCGTGGTCGACATACTGACGCCCCGCGGTCCGCCGCGAGCGTCCGGCCACGCGGCCCCGGCCCTCCGGCCGAGGCGGGCGAGACCTTCGACTCTGGCTGGTGCACGCCTGTGCGCAGGACACTCGGCCGGGTCGAGGTCGCCCGCGCCCTGATCCGGCTCCGATAGACCGGAAGGGCTCCATGGACGGCTTTGTAGTCGCGTTCCTCGTCAGCTTCGGCGTCATCTTCGTCGCCGAGCTGGGCGACAAGTCGCAGCTGATGGCGATGACCTTCGCGCTGCGTCACCGCGCGTGGCCGGTGCTGCTCGGCATCACGATCGCCACGTCGGTGGTGCATCTCGCCTCCGTCGGCATCGGCTACGGCCTCGGAGCCGCGCTCCCGACCGGCTGGATCGCGCTGGTCTCGGGCATCGCGTTCATCTTCTTCGGCGCCTGGACGCTGCGCGGCGACAGCCTGACCGACGACGAGAAGAAGAAGGCGGAGCGGTCGACCGGGTCCGCGGTGCTCGCGGTCGGCATCGCGTTCTTCGTGGCCGAGCTGGGCGACAAGACCATGCTCGCCACGATCACGCTGGCCACCCAGTACGGCTGGTTCGGCACCTGGGTCGGCTCCACGCTCGGCATGGTGGCCGCGGACGCGCTGGCGATCGTGGTCGGCCGGCTGCTCGGCCGGCACCTGCCGGAGAAGGCCATCAAGATCGGCGCGGCCGTGCTGTTCGCGCTGTTCGGCGTGTGGATGATCGCCGAGGCGATCGCCGAGCTGACCTAAGCCTGGGCGCCGCGCTCTACAGGTGCGTGCTGTAGAACGCGGCCAGGTCGTCGCGCAGGCCGTCGGCCGCGTACCGGTCCCGGATGTGGTGGTACGCCAGGCGCCCCATCGCCCGTACCCCCGCGGGGTCCTGATCGTAGGTCTGCAACGCCTGCTCGGCGCGCTTGGCGAAGGCCAGCACGTCGTCCTCCGGCACCGGCACGCTGAACATCTCGTCGAAGAACTCGCGCCCGGCCAGCCCGGTGAACCCGACCACGTAGGCGCCGCTGGCCATCGCCTCCGCCGGCGGCAGGCCGAAGCCCTCGCGCTCGCTGAAGCTGAGGAAGATCGGGCACCCGCGCAGCAGCTCCGCGACCCGCGCCTCCGGTACGCCGTCGATCGGCACCAGTTCCCAGCCGGTCAGCGCGCCGCGCGCCCGCAGCAGGTGCAGCACCTGTTCCGCGTCGGCCCGGCGGCGGCGCGGCAGGTACGCGATCCGCCGCGCCGGCAGCTCGTCGCGGTCGCCCGGGAAGAACAGCTCCGTGTCCACCACCACGCGCGCCCGCCCCACCGGCAGGTCCGGGAACGCGTACCGCAGGAACCGCTCGTTGTCCTCGGAGACGGCCAGCAGCGCCAGCACGTTCGCCACGCCGGCCAGCGGCGCGCCGGCCGGCGTGGACTCGAACGGCACCTGCTCGAACGTCCGGTACGCGTTCTGGTTGAAGATCACCTTGCGCAGCGCGGCCGGCAGGCGGCCGAGCGCCGGCCCGTACCACTCCGCGACCACCAGCAGGTCCGCGGGCGTGAGCACGGCGTCGGCCGCGGACGTGACGCGGGTGGCGTTCGGGAACCAGTCGCACCGGAAGCCGCGCTCGTGGTGTAGCACGGACGCGGTGATGCCGGACGCGTTCAGCAGGTCCACGTGCCGGTAGATCTGCCGCAACCCGCCGCTCGGCCGCGGGTTGTCCGGCGTCAGGTAGTAGACGACCGGCGGCCGGTCGCCCCCGGCCGGCGCGGTGCGCAGCGACGGCGGCTGCCGCACCTTGAGATCGGACGCGCGCTGCACCGCATGCGCCATCCGGCGCGCCGCGCCCATCACCATGCGCCACCCCTCACCTCAGGTCGAACCGGGTGAGATCGTAGCGGCGCATGATGTTGATCAGATTGTCCGCGTACGTCGGCGAGGTGGCGTAGCCGGCCTTGTGGATGGCGCGGGCGAACCGCTCCGGCGCGTAGTCCCACTGGAACGCGGGCGCGTACCGCGGGTTCACGGTGAGGAAGCGGCCGTGGTCGACCATCGAGCCGGAGGCGTTGCGGTACGCCCGGAACGACGCCCGCGTCCGGTAGCAGCCCTTGCTGTTGCACTCGCTGGTCTCGTACGTCCGGCAGCCGACCGCGATCCCGCCGGGCGTGCCGAAGCACTTGATGCCGAAGTAGTTGTGGTCGCGCCGGGTCAGCCCGCTGCCGCCCCACCCCGACTCCAGGATGGCCTGCGCGATCGTCACGGACGCCGGCACCTTGTACTGCCGCATGCCCTCGCGGGCCGGCTCGGCGACGCGCGCGATGAACGCCTCCGGCGTGCCCGCCGGCACGGTCGGGGGCGCCTGCCCGCACCAGGGCAGCGTCGGCGAGGACGGCCAGGCCACGTTCGCGTCCGCCACGTACCCGCCCTCGGCCAGCCGGTTCCACGCCGCGCTGCGCCGCTGCGTGCCGGCCACCGACTCGCCCCAGTCCTGGCAGACCACGTGCAGCGTCTCGCCGTTCTTGATCTTTCGGAGCTCCCGGCCGCCGGTGTTGGAGACGGACCGGACGTTCAGCCCGGACGTGCCGCCGGGGCGGGCCACCGGCACGGTCGCCGCGGTCGGCCCGCACCAGGCGACGTGCGGCCGTTCCGGGCGCCACCGCACGTACGCCTCCGTGACGTAGCCGCCGCCAGTCAGCCGCAGCCAGTACGGGCTGCTCCGCACGCTGCCCGCGATCTGCTGGCCGAAGACCTGGCAGCTGACCGTGATCGCGGCGCCGTCCGCCACCGTGCCGATCTTCTTGTGCGCGCTCGACCCGCCGGAGCGGATGTTGAGCGGCGTGTCCGGGCTGTCCACCGTGGCGCCCGCCGGCGCGCCGAGCGCCTCGACCGGCGCGCCGCCGAGCGCGGCCAGCGTGCCGACCATGGCCAGCGCCATCGGGCCGAACCGGCGTATGCCGGCCGCGTCCCGAACCCGGACCGTCCTCCGATGCCGCCCGCCACCCTTTCGCAGGTGGCGAGCCGCGGAACCGCTGCGCATGCCGGTTCCCCCTTCCCGACATAGACGAAGTGCGCCACCGAGCGTAAGTGCCTTTTCGGGTGATAGAGGGAAATTACGGAAATCGGCTCATAACTCGACGGGCAGGTACACGGCGGAACGCCGTACCCCGTCGTGGAAGATCTCGCGCGCGGCGGACCGCAGCGTGACCGCAGCGCCCAGCGGGTCACCGGTGCCGGGATTGCGCGCCCAGCGCGGATGCGCACCGCCGCTGACCTGCACCCGCAGCCGGTGCCCGACCCGGAACACGTGCCCGATCGGCCACAGCGGCACGGTCACCCGGTGCACGCCGTCCGCGTCCGCCGGGAACCGATCCGGCGTCACCCGCACCAGCCCGTCGCACACGTTCCGGGACACGCCCGCCCGGTCCACGTCGCAGACCCGGACGAACACATCGTGGTACGGACGGGAACTGCGCTCCCAGATCTCCGCGCGCACCGGCCCGATCGCGGTCAGGTCGCGCTCCAGCGGCGCGCTCGTGTAGGTGAGCACGTCCGCCCGCGCCTCCAGCGGCGCGTTGTCCACCGGCCCGGACCGGTGCGCCACCAGCACCGGCCCACCCAGCGACGGCGTCGGGTCCCGCGGGTCGTAGGTGAACGCGTCCGGCGGGCTGGCCGGCGCGGGCGCGGTGCCCAGCCCGCGGTCCGGCCGCAGGTACCAGGCGGTGGGCCGGTGCGGCGGCGGCCAGGCGTCGCGCCGCTCGGGCCGGCCGGTCAACGTCACGCCGACCGTGCCGCCGTCCCGCCCGCCCGCCCCGGTCAGGTGCTCCAGCAGGAACGACACGCCGGTCCGGATCGTGGCCGTGAACAGCGCGACGCTGCCGTGCGTCCACGGCCCGACGAGCAGGCTCGGCCGGTGCCCCGCCTCGCGCAGCACCGCGAAGTCGTCCAGCTGGGCCGGGAGGAAGATGTCGTGCCAGCCGGCCACCATCAGCACCGGCGCGTCCACCTCGGCCAGCCGCCGGTCGAAGACCCGGTCCCGCCAGTACTCGGCGCCGGCCGCGTGCTCGGCCAGCCACTCCTGGAAGAACGGCACGGTGCCGCCGGTCGCCACCCGGTCCGCCTCGGCCAGCGGCAGGTGCGCGAACCCCGCGGTCAGCCGCGGCTGGCCGCGCCGCAGCTCCACCAGGCGGGGCAGCCACGGCGCGGTCTGCGCGGACAGCAGTTCAGTCCAGGTCAGCACCGTGTCCAGGGAGAACGCCTCGCCCGCGTAGGTCAGGTCGCGCATCGCCGACGTGGTCACGGCCGCCACCACGGCCGCCAGGTCCGGTGCCGCGTCCGGCGCGATCGCCCAGTGCGCGGCGCCCTGATAGCTCACGCCGAACATGCCGAGCCGGCCGTCGTACCACCGCTGGCGGCGCAGCCAGGCGAGCGTCTCCAGGCCGTCGTCACGCTCGTGCACCAGCGGCTCGAACCGCCCGCCCGACCCGAACGTGCCCCGGCAGGACTGCACCACCGCGTGCACGCCGCGCTCGGCCAGCAGCCGGCCGATCAGCGCCACGCCGGTGCTCCGGCCGTAGGGCGTGCGGATCAGCACGGCCGGGCCGTCGTGGCCGGGCGAGTAGTGATCGGTCCGCAGGATGACGCCGTCGCGGGCCCGCACCGACAGGTCCCGGTCGATCCGGACCCGGCGGTGGACCGCCTCCGGCAGACCCAGCGCGGCACCCAGCGCCGCCGTCACGACCGACCCGATCACCCCAGAACCTCCTCCACGTCTTCGTCGCATCGACGATTACCCACGTCGCCGGACCGCTCACGTCGCCGCCGCAGCGCGCGCCCGGCCGGCGTCAGCGCCACCGCGATCACGGCCAGCACCAGCAGCGCGCCGGTCGCGCCGCCGAGCACCGCGGACATCCGCCGGTACGACTCGCCCGCCAGGTAGCCGGCCAGCACCGACGCGCCGACCCAGCCGGCCACGCCGGCCAGGTTCCACGGCAGGAACCGCCGGTACGGCAGCCCGCCGGCGCCGGCCAGCCGTGGCGCGAGCGTGCGCACGAACGCCACCCAGCGCGCCACCAGCATGGCCCGGCCGCCGTACCGCGCCATCAGCGCGTCCGCGCGCTCCCACCGCGCCGCGCCGACGCGCCGGCCCGGTCCGGTGGCGCGCAGCCGCGGGCCGTACCGCCGCCCGGCCCGGAACGCCAGCGAGTCCCCCACCGCGGCCGCCGTGATCATCGACACCAGCGCGACGCCGAGGTGCAGCCGGCCCTGCGCCGCCAGAAACCCGACAAGCAGCAGCGTCGCCTCCGCGGGCAGCAGCAGGCCGATCAGCGAGGCGGTCTCGACCATCACCAGACCCGCCGCGGCCAGGTAGACGAGCGTGGCCGGCAGCCCTGCCAGCGGCTCTACCAGGCCGTCCACGACACTCCCGAGGTCATCCGGACAGCATCGCAGTGCACAGCCGTCACACCGGAACCGGGATCGACCCCCGATTAGGCGGTTTGATCCCAGGTTGGGGACACTAAGAACATGCAGACCCGCTCCGACCTCCGTAACGTCGCGATCATCGCTCACGTCGACCACGGTAAGACCACGCTGGTCGACGCCATGCTCACGCAGGGTGGCGCATTCTCCGCCCGAGCCGAGGCCGCCGACCGGGTCATGGACTCCATGGACCTGGAGCGCGAAAAGGGCATCACGATCCTGGCGAAGAACACCGCCGTGCGGTACGTGCCCCCCACCGGCGACCCCGTCACCATCAACATCATCGACACCCCCGGTCACGCCGACTTCGGCGGTGAGGTCGAGCGCGGCCTGACCATGGTCGACGGCGTCATCCTGCTCGTCGACGCGTCCGAGGGCCCGCTCCCGCAGACCCGCTTCGTGCTCCGCAAGGCGCTCGCGGCCCGCATGCCGATCATCCTCGTGATCAACAAGGTGGACCGCCCGGACGCCCGGATCAAGGAGGTCGTGGACGACACCTACGAGCTCTTCCTCGACCTGGACGCGGACGAGGAGCAGATCGACTTCCCGATCGTGTACGCCTGCGCCCGCGACGGCATCGCCTCGCTGACCCAGCCGGCCGACGGTCAGGTCCCGGCCGACAGCGACTCGCTGCTGCCGCTGTTCACCACGCTGCTGAACACGATCCCGGCCCCGTCCTACACCGAGGGCTCGCCGCTGCAGGCGCACGTGACGAACCTGGACGCCTCGCCGTTCCTCGGCCGGCTCGCGCTCTGCCGCGTGCACGAGGGCACGATCGCCAAGGGCCAGACCGTCACCTGGTGCAAGACCGACGGCACCATGTCGAAGGTGCGCATCTCCGAGCTGCTGATGACCGAGGGCCTGGAGCGCAAGCCGGCCACCTCGGCCGGCCCGGGCGACATCATCGCGGTCGCCGGCATCCCGGACATCATGATCGGTGAGACGCTGGCCGACGCGGAGAACCCGGTCGCGCTGCCACTGATCACGGTCGACGAGCCGGCCATCTCGATGACCATCGGCACCAACACCTCGCCGCTGGTCGGCAAGGTCAAGGGCGCCAAGGTCACCGCCCGCATGGTCAAGGACCGGCTGGACGCCGAGCTGATCGGTAACGTGTCGCTGCGCGTGCTGCCGACCGAGCGGCCGGACGCGTGGGAGGTCCAGGGCCGTGGCGAGCTGGCGCTGGCCATCCTGGTCGAGCAGATGCGCCGCGAGTCGTACGAGCTGACCGTCGGCAAGCCGCAGGTGGTCACGAAGGAGATCGACGGCAAGATCTGCGAGCCGGTCGAGCGCCTCACCATCGACGCGCCGGACGAGTACCTGGGCGCGATCACGCAGCTGCTCGCCACCCGCAAGGGCCGGATGGAGCAGATGGTCAACCACGGCACCGGCTGGATCCGGATGGAGTGGCTCGTTCCCGCGCGCGGTCTGATCGGCTTCCGGACCGAGTTCCTCACCGACACCCGCGGCACCGGCATCCTGCACCACGTCTTCGAGAAGTACGAGCCCTGGTTCGGCGAGCTGCGTACCCGCAACAACGGCTCGCTGGTGGCCGACCGCTCCGGCCCGGTCACCGCGTTCGCGATGACCAACCTGCAGGAGCGCGGCAGCCTCTTCGTCGAGCCCGGCACCGAGGTCTACGAGGGCATGATCGTCGGTGAGAACTCGCGCTCCGACGACATGGACGTGAACATCACCAAGGAGAAGAAGCTCACCAACATGCGCTCCTCCACCGCGGACGAGACCGAGAAGCTCATCCCCCCGCGCAAGCTCTCCCTCGAGCAGGCCCTCGAGTTCTGCCGCGAGGACGAGTGCGTCGAGGTCACCCCCGCCGCGGTCCGCATCCGCAAGGTGATCCTCAACCAGCAGGAACGCGCCCGCGCAACCGCCCGCCGCAAGCACGCCAACTGACACCCGGCCACGATCCAGGCGCCCCCGCCCCTCGCCCCGGCGACCCGGCCGGCGCCTGGATCACCGGCCGGTCCACCGGCAGCACCCGCAACGCGGCGAACCCGGAAGCCGCACGCCGCCCCGGCGCCTGAACGGTCCGGCGCCTGCTCCGGTCACCACGGCCGTCATCCTCGGCGACCGGCCACCGGTGGAACCAGACGTTCCGCGGCGCGCTAGCCATCATCGGCGCGGCCGGTGATACGGAAAACGCGCCCCGCCGTCGTCGGCGGGGCGCTCGCTGGGGTCGGGGGTGGGTGACCGGCCACCCGACTGGCAGGGAGGCCGGCCACGGCCGACCGGTGCCCGCGGGAGCATGCGGGAACCGGCCGGGCCGGAAGCGGGAAGAGCCGGCTCTTAAGCCTTGAGGACGGGCTCGTCGTCGGAGGACTCGGCCGCCTGGCGGCGGGCCTCCCTGCGGTCGTCGGCGGCGGTCTTGATCAGGCTGGCGACCGTGGCGATGATCAGCGTGCCGAGGATGACGGTCAGCGAGAGCCAGATCGGGATGGTCGGTGCCCACTCGATGTGCTGGCCGCCGTTGATGAACGGCAGGTTGTTCTCGTGCAGGGCCTCGAGGATCAGCTTGACGCCGATGAACGCGAGGATGACCGCCAGGCCCTTGGACAGGTAGACCAGGCGCTCGATCAGGTTGCCGAGCAGGAAGTAGAGCTGGACCAGGCCCATCAGCGCGAACACGTTCGCCGTGAAGACCAGGTAGGGCTCCTGCGTGATGCCGAAGATCGCGGGGATCGAGTCCAGCGCGAAGATCAGGTCGGTGGTGCCGATCGCGATCATGACGATCAGCATCGGCGTGAACATGCGGCGGCCGGCGTGCACGGTGGTCAGCCGGGCGCCGTCGAAGCCGGGCGAGATCGGCAGCGCGCGGCGGGACCAGCGGATCAGCACGTTCTCCTTGAAGTCCTCGGCCTCGTCCTCGAGCCCTTCCCGCGCGAAGTTGATCGCGGTGTAGATGAGGAACGCGCCGAAGATGTAGAAGACCCAGGAGAACTGCGTGATCAGCGCGGCGCCGGCGGCGATGAACGCACCGCGCATGACCAGCGCCAGGATGATGCCGACCAGCAGGACCGTCTGCTGGTACTGCCGGGGCACCGCGAAGCGGCCCATGATGACCACGAAGACGAACAGGTTGTCGGCCGACAGGCTGTACTCGGTGAGCCAGCCGGTGTAGAACTGCCCGGCGTACGACGGGCCGGCGAGGACCCAGACGCCGACGCCGAAGAGCAGCGCGAGACCGACGTAGACGCTGACCCAGATCCCGGACTCGCGCGGGCTGGGTTCGTGTGGGCGGCGCCCGATGACGACGAGGTCGATGATCAGGACGACCGCCATCGCGGCGAGCGTGATGGCCCAGACCCATGCGGGAACGTTCAACTGAATCCTCCGGCAGACACAGCACTTCGCCGCAGCGGTTAACTCTTCGCAAAGAGATACCCACTGACGGCGATGTACACGCGTATGTGACTGTCCGGAGGTCTCTTCCGCCACGATCCGGATGGGGATCGTGACCGACGGCGCCGGGCGTCCACCCGTCTCCGGGTTTCGTCCGTGCTGACGACACCGCCGTAAGGGGAATACTCCCCTCCTTCGGGCGCAATTGTGCCTCATTCCGGCCGCGAACCGGAACCGGGGCCGGACGTGCCGCGCGCCACGGTTCCGGTCGTGCGAGACTGCCGGGCATGGTTCTTGAGGTGGCATTGATCGACGTACAGCCTGGTCGCGAGGACGAACTCGCCGCGGCGTACGCGAAGGGACATCAGATTCTCGCGGGTACGCCGGGATGCCGCTCCGTCCGGATGACGCGCGGCATCGAGACCCCGGACCGGTTCGTGCTGCTGGTCGAGTGGGACTCGGTCGAGGCGCACGAGGAGAACTTCCGGGCCACCGAGCGCTTCACGCAGTGGCGCGCGCTGATCGGGCCGTTCTTCGCCGGCCCGCCGCGGGTGGAGCACTTCACCGACGTGCCCGCCTGAGGCGCGTTCCGGCGATCGGGCGGAGAGGGCCGGCCCCCCTGCCAGGAGACCGGCCCTCCGCTCCGCTGGTCAGCCCTTGACCCGCCGCACGAACGCCCGCCAGGCCGGCTCCGCGAACCGGAGCCGGGGCCCGGGGTCCTTGGAGTCCCGGACCGCGATCGCGCCCGGATCGGCCGCGACCTCGACGCAGTTGCCGTTCGCGTGACTACGGCTGCTCTTCACCCAGCCGGTTCGACGTAATCCCATCGCCCTCCGTCTCAGACAACACCGTTCACCCCGCGCTGAGCGGGGATCGCCCGCACCTGCTCCGGCCGGGCGTCGGCGGCCCGGGCCAGGTAGGCGCGCGTCTCCTCCTCCGGCAGCGCCGCCGCCCGCAACCAGTCCGCGACCAGCAGGTAGCGCGCCACCTCCTCCTCGTCGGTCAGGTGCACGTCCTCGCTCATGGTCTCCAGCACGACCGTGCGCGGGTCGGCCGGATCGGGGAACGAGTAGACCGAGAACGCGGTGTGCGGCACGTACGAGTCCTGGAGCGGGATGCGGAACGGCAGCACACGGATCACCACGTTCGGCAGGTCGGCCATGGCCAGCAGGTGCCGCAACTGGCCGCGCATCACCTCGGGCGGCGCGACCTGCCGGTGGAACGCGGACTCGTCGATGACCGCCTCGTAGCGCGGCGGGCTCTCCCGGCGCAGCACCACGTGCCGGGCGGCGCGGGCACGGCTGTCCGCGTCCATGTCCAGGCCCGGGTAGAGCGCGCGGCCGGAGCGGACCCGGACCCGGCCGTACTCCGGGGTCTGCAGCAGGCCGGGGACCACGTACTGGTGGAACTCGAAAATGTCAGCGGCGCCGGTTTCCAACTCCGCATATCGTCGCTGGCGGGGACCCATGTCACCGAGCGCCTTCCACCAGCCGCGCGCCGCGGCCGCGTCACGGGCGATCACGATGAGTTTGTCCCTGTCGTGGCCCTCTACGCCGTAGATGTCCAGCAGGTCCATGATGTCGGCCAGGTCGGGCCGGCTCTGCCCCAGCTCGATCCGGGACAGCTTCGAGGTCGAGGCCCATCCGAGCCGGTCACAGACCTGCTCCAGGGTGAGGGCCGCCGTGCGCCGCAGCTGTCGTAGCTCGGTGCCCAGACGCAACCGACGGACCGTAGGACTTTTGGGGGGTGGCATTGGTTCTCCCGGCGCCGACGTCGTGGCGACAAGGAGATTACAGGCAGCAACGTTGCGGTAGCCATCCGCGATTGGGCACGGTGATTCGCATGTTTAACGTCGCGCACATCCCGGCCCGGCACTTCCCGAGCACGCGCGGGGGCGTGACCGGCGACGCCCACCCCGCGCCCGACCTGCGCCGTTAGGCATCGACGGCGGCCACGGCCGGGCTCCGGCGGCACGTCACGGAGCGACTTGTCGACCATGCTCGGCGGGCACGGAAAGTTGTTGATCCACAGAGTGCGCGGGAAACGGCGAATCGGCGTTAATGACCGTAAACCTAACCGCTGTCACCCTGGCGGGTGACCTGCGGAAACGAAGTGTCCATCAAGGATTTTGCATTGTCCGGTGCGGCTGCAGACCCTCCTGCACGTGCAGGAACAAAAACGTCTAAAACGGTACGGCGTCCGTGCCGCTGCGTGACGGCCTCCGCCGATGATCCGTCACGCAGCGTCCGGGCTCACTTCACGCCCGCGGCGTCCATGCCGCGAAGCTCCTTCTTCAGCTCGTTGATCTCGTCGCGAATCCGGGCGGCGAGCTCGAACTGCAGCTCGCGCGCGGCGCCGAGCATCTGCTCGTTCAGGTTCTGGATCAGCTCGGCCAGCTCGGCCCGGGCCATGCCCGCGCGGGCCGGCGTGCTCGCGCCCTTGCCGCCCTTCGACCGGGTCTCCGGCACCGGCGCCTTGCCGCGCGACATCTGCCGCCCGGCGCCGCCGACGATGTGGCCGCCGGGGCCGTGCCCGCCGAGCGCGGACTCGGTGTCCTCCGCCTCCCGGTAGATGTCGTCCAGAATGTCGTGGATCTTCTTCCGCAGCGGCTGGGGCGAGAGCCCGTGCTCGGTGTTGTACGCCACCTGCTTGGCCCGGCGCCGGTCGGTCTCGTCGATCGCCTGCCGCATCGACGGGGTGACCTTGTCCGCGTACATGTGGACCTGGCCGGAGACGTTACGCGCGGCGCGGCCGATGGTCTGGATCAGCGAGGTGCCGCTGCGCAGGAAGCCCTCCTTGTCCGCGTCCAGGATCGCGACCAGCGACACCTCCGGCAGGTCCAGGCCCTCGCGCAGCAGGTTGATGCCGACCAGCACGTCGTAGTCGCCCTTGCGCAGCTCGCGCAGCAGCTCCACCCGGCGCAGCGTGTCCACCTCGGAGTGCAGGTAGCGCACCCGGATGCCGTGCTCCAGCAGGTAGTCCGTCAGGTCCTCGGCCATCTTCTTGGTCAGCGTGGTGACCAGGACCCGCTCGTCCCGCTCGGTGCGCAGCTTGATCTCGTGCATCAGGTCGTCGATCTGGCCCTTGGTCGGCTTGATCACGACCTCCGGGTCGACCAGGCCGGTCGGGCGGATCACCTGCTCGACGAACTCGCCGCCGGTCTGGTCCAGCTCCCAGGTGCCGGGCGTGGCGGAGAGGAAGACCATCTGGCCGACCCGCTCCAGGAACTCGTCGAAGCGCAGCGGCCGGTTGTCCGCCGCGGACGGCAGCCGGAAGCCGTGGTCGATCAGCATGCGCTTGCGCGACGCGTCGCCCTCGAACATGCCGCCGATCTGCGGGATGGTCTGGTGCGACTCGTCGATCACGGTGAGGAAGTCGTCCGGGAAGTAGTCGAGCAGGCAGTGCGGCGGGCTGCCGGGCAACCGGCCGTCGATGTGCATCGAGTAGTTCTCGATGCCGTTGCAGAAGCCGACCTGCTTCATCATCTCCAGGTCGTACGTGGTGCGCATGCGCAGCCGCTGCGCCTCCAGCAGCTTGTTCTGCCGCTCCAGCTCGTCCAGCCGCTCGGCCAGCTCGACCTCGATGTCGCCGATCGCCCGCTCCATCCGCTGCTGACCGGTCGCGTAGTGGCTGGCCGGGAAGATCAGCGCGGACGGGACCTCGCGGACCACGTCGCCGGTGAGCGGGTGCAGGTAGGAGATCTTCTCCACCTCGTCGCCGAACAGCTCGATGCGCAGCGCCAGTTCCTCGTACGCCGGGATGATCTCGAGCGTGTCGCCGCGGACCCGGAACGTGCCGCGCTGGAACGCCAGGTCGTTCCGCGTGTACTGAATCTCGACGAGCCGGCGCAGCAGCTTGTCCCGGTCGATCTCCTCGCCGACCGACACCTTCGCGGCACGCTCGAGGTATTCCTGCGGGGTGCCCAGGCCGTAGATCGCGGAGACGGTCGCGACCACGATCACGTCGCGCCGGGTCAGCAGCGACATGGTGGCGGAGTGCCGCAGCCGCTCCACCTCCTCGTTGACCGAGGAGTCCTTCTCGATATACGTATCCGTCTGAGGGATATACGCCTCGGGCTGGTAGTAGTCGTAGTAGGACACGAAGTACTCGACCGCGTTGTTCGGCAGCAGCTCGCGGAACTCCTTGGCGAGCTGGGCGCAGAGCGTCTTGTTGTGCGCGAGCACCAGCGTCGGCCGCTGCACGCGCTCGACCAGCCACGCCGTGGTGGCGCTCTTGCCGGTGCCGGTCGCGCCGAGCAGCACGCTGTGGCGCTCGCCGTCGCGGACCCGGCGCTCCAGCGCGTCGATCGCCGCCGGCTGGTCGCCGGAGGGCTTGAAGTCGCTGATGACCTGGAACCGGCCGTCCAGCCGGGGAATGTCGAGCGCCATGTCCCCCACGGTACGCCCGGGGTCCGACAACTTTTCCCGTCACGCCATGTGCATGATCCCCTTCGATATCACGATTGTGTGGCGCGGCGCCCGGCCGTACCGTTGACGGGTAGGCCGCTCGCGGCGGCCGTCCGGCCCCGACGCGGCCCCCACACCGGCCGCTCGACCGGCGCACGGCGGGCAGCAGCCCCGGGCTCATCACCCGGCGAGCGCGCCCCGTGCGGTGGCGCCAATGGCGCAGACCGGCCGCCGCGAGCGCGCCCAGAGCCGTCGTCGCTCGTTCCCACCTCGCTCGTTTCAACCTCCGTGACCTCCAGCAAACGGCGCGCGATCGCGCTCGCGTCAGTGATCGGCCTGCTCGGCAGCGTCGCGGCCGGGCTCCTCGGCGGCCTGGGCTCGTGCGCGCCCGCCGGTGACGACCCCGGCGCCCGCCCGCTCTCCGCCGCGGAGGCGGAACGGCTGGCCGGCATGCGGATGCGCAACCACACGGACGGCGCGGCCGGGGTGACCGCCACGATCGGCGCCGAGCTGCGCGCGGACGGCTGGGTGGACTGGCGCCGACGGCTGGCGTACCTGCGGATCACCCGGCCGGGCACCGCGTCCGCGCTGGTCCAGGGCGTGCCGGGGCTGGTCGCGACGATGACCGAGCCGGGCAGCGCCAGCCAGGACGCGGCCACGGCCGGGCCGCCACCGACCGACCCGCCGGCCGGCGACTGGCGGGTACGCGCCGCGGCCCGCGACGACGCCGGGAACTCGGCCGCCACGTCCGTCGACGCGCTGCTGCACCTGCTGTTCGGCGCCTCGGCGACCCGGCCGGACGCGGCGGACACGCTGCGCGGCAGCGACTCCCGCTGGCTGCGCTCGGACACCTCCGGCGGCGACGTGGTGGACGTCTTCCTCGGTCCGGCCGTGCCGCCGGCCGTGCCGTCCCCGTCCGCCTCGCCGGCCCCGGCGCCGCGCACGCTGGCGGAGATGGGCGGGGCGGTCCGCTACTGGCTCGGCCGCGACGGTGACCTGCGCCGGATGGCGGCAACGCTGCCCGGCGAGCTGCCGGTGGAGATCGAGCTGCGGCGCGGGGAGAAGACCGCGTTCGGCGCGGTGCCGGCGTTCGGCGGCGCGCCCATCGCGCCGCGCGAGGTGACCACGGACGAGGCGAAGCTGCTGGCCGGGCTGCGACAGTCGGACCTGCGCGCGGGCGGCGGCCGGATCTCGGTGACGCTGCCGTCGCCGGACGGGGTGGTACGCCGCGGCGAGGGCTGGCTGGACTGGGAACGCACCCGCGCGTACCTGCTGCTGCGCACCACCGCCGAGCAGGTACCGGACGAGCTGCTGATCGCCACGTCGGCCGCGGTGGCGACGCGTCCGGTACCGGCCGAGGCGGCCGGGTGGCAGCTGCCGCCGCTGCAGGAGCCGCGCGGCGGGTGGACGTCGACGCCGTGGGCGCAGCGCTCGGACGAGTTGGGCGGATTCGACCTGGACCTGCTGCTCACCGAGGCGATGGCACTGGGCGGTCCGGGCCGCGGCAAACCCTCGCTGGTACGCAAGTCGGCCCGTCACCTCCGCGACGACTCGATCAACGGCGTGCCGGTCGGCGTCTTCGAGATCCCGAAGACGGCGGAGGCCGAGGTGGCACCGGGCTACGCGCGGATGCGCTACTGGATCGGCACGGACGGCGTGCTGCGCCGGCTGGAGCTGCTCACCCGCGCCTCCGGCTACGCCCAGCTCGACCTCACCCCGGACGAGAACGTTCCCACGCTGCCCCGGCTGCCGAAGGACTGATGCGGCTTCGTGGTTCGGATTGATCGCCCACTGTGTGAGCCGCGGGTACCCGGTCCCCTCGGCTCACGTACCCGCGCCTCGGTCGACCGGCCTCCCACCGGCGGAACGCCGGCCGCGCCACGCGACCCGGCCCGCCCCGGCCGCCGCGTGCTCTCCCCGGCCGCCGCCCCACCGGCTCCGCCGCCGCGAGCCCGCGGCGAGGTTTGCCCGCGGGAGCATGCGGGCCGCACCACGCCGGAAGCGGGACACCGAAGAGCTTGATCTTCCAGCTGGTGAAGCCTCTACGCGGCCCGCAGCATCGGCAGCAGCCGGTCCCGCCAGAGCGCGTCGACCGCCTCGATCAGTTCTTCGCGCGTCCCCGCGTTCGTCAGGATCACGTCGGCGACCTCGCGGCGTTGGGCGTCCGTGGCCTGGGCGGCGATGCGGGCCCGAGCTGATTTCTCGGTCAGGCCGCGGTCGCGGATCAGACGCGCGACGCGGATGTCCTCGGGCGTCTCGACCACGATGACGAGCGCGTAGAGCGGCGCGAGGCCGGACTCGGCCAACAGCGGTACGTCGTGGACCACGATCGCGTCGTCCGGGGCCGCGGCGGCCAGTTCGGCGCTGCGGGCGCGGACCCGGGGGTGGATCACGGATTCGAGCGTGCGCCGGGCCGTTTCGTCCGCGAAGACGATGTCGCCGAGCGCGGCGCGGTCGAGCGTGCCGTCCGGGTGCAGGATGCGGTCGCCGAGCGCGGCCACCAGCTCGGCGAGTCCTTCGCTGCCGGGTGCGACGGCCTCGCGGGCGAGCAGGTCGGAGTCGATGACGATCGCGCCGAGCTCGGCGAGGCGGGTGGAGACGGTGGACTTGCCCGCCCCGATGCCGCCGGTCAGACCCACGGAAAGCATGGCCGCGATCTTAGCCGGGAATGCGGGAAGCCCCGGGCGCGCGTCCGCGACCGGGGCTTCCTCCTGCCTTACCTGCGGCTTACTTGCCGCCGGCGAGCTTCTCGCGCAGAGCGGCGAGCGCCTCGTCGGTGGCCAGCGTGCCGGCCGGCTCCTCGGCCTGACGCGGCGAGGACGAGGAGGACGACGACGACGAGCTGGTCGCGCCGCCGGCCGCCGGGGTGGAGGTGCTGACGCCGGCAGCCGCGTTCGCGGCGGCCTCGGTGTCGGCGGTGCGGGCGGCCACGACCTGCTTGGTGTGGGCCTCCCAGCGCTGCCGCGCCTCGGCGTACTGCGTCTCCCAGGTCTCGCGCTGCTTGTCGAAACCTTCCATCCACTCGCCGGTCTCCGGGTCGAAGCCCTCCGGGTAGATGTAGTTGCCCTCGTTGTCGTACGTCGCGGCCATGCCGTAGAGGGTCGGGTCGAAGTGCTCCTCGCCCTCGACGAAGCCCTCGTTGGCCTGCTTCAGCGACAGCGAGATGCGGCGACGCTCGAGGTCGATGTCGATGACCTTGACCATGACGTCCGAGCCGACCTGCACGACCTGCTCCGGGATCTCCACGTGGCGCTCGGCCAGCTCGGAGATGTGGACCAGGCCCTCGATGCCGTCGTCGACGCGCACGAACGCACCGAACGGCACGAGCTTGGTGACCTTACCCGGCACGATCTGCTGGATCGCGTGGGTGCGGGCGAACTGACGCCACGGGTCCTCCTGCGTCGCCTTCAGCGACAGGGAGACGCGCTCGCGGTCCAGGTCGACGTCCAGGACCTCGACCTCGACCTCCTGGCCGACCTCGACGACCTCGGACGGGTGGTCGATGTGCTTCCAGGAGAGCTCCGAGACGTGCACCAGGCCGTCGACGCCGCCCAGGTCCACGAAGGCACCGAAGTTGACGATCGAGGAGACGACGCCCTTGCGGACCTGCCCCTTCTGGAGCTTGTTGAGGAACTCGGTGCGCACCTCGGACTGGGTCTGCTCGAGCCAGGCGCGGCGGGAGAGAACCACGTTGTTGCGGTTCTTGTCCAGCTCTATGATCTTCGCTTCCAGCTCGCGGCCCACGTAGGGCTGGAGGTCGCGGACGCGCCGCATCTCGACCAGCGAGGCCGGGAGGAAGCCCCGGAGCCCGATGTCGAGGATCAGGCCGCCCTTGACCACCTCGATGACGGAGCCGCGAACGACGCCGTCCTCGTCCTTGATCTTCTCGATGGTGCCCCAGGCGCGCTCGTACTGCGCCCGCTTCTTCGAGAGGATCAGACGACCCTCCTTGTCCTCCTTCTGGAGAACGAGGGCCTCGATGTGGTCACCGACCGACACCACTTCCGCGGGGTCCACGTCGTGCTTGATCGACAGCTCGCGCGAGGGGATGACGCCCTCGGTCTTGTAGCCGATGTCGAGCAGGACTTCATCCCGATCGACCTTAACGACGGTGCCTTCGACAATGTCGCCGTCGTTGAAGTACTTGATGGTCTCATCGATCGCGGCGAGGAATGCCTCCTCGCTGCCGAGGTCGTCGATGGTGACCTTGTTGGCGCTCGAGGTGGCCTCGATGCTGCTCGTCATGTGGACAGTTGCTCCGAACGGATGGTGTCGCGACTGGTGCTTGCGCCCACGGCCTGTCGGCGGGCACAGTCTGGACACCCGGAGTAGTCATGGTCATGCTGCAGCGGGGCGACTGAATCAAGCCGACCGCGGACCTGCTCCCTGCCGAGGCACACGATCCGCGAGCGCATCGACTAGCTTACCCTGTGCATTACCACAGCGTGCAAGGCCTCCCGGCAGGTCAACCGAGACGGACCGGGAAATGGCCGCCAAACGCCCCGGTTGGTCCCGGATGTCACCCCCGTCACAGTCGACACACCCTGCGGAAGTAGCCTCCCGCTGGTGAGCGAACCCATGGACGGCGTCGAGATCGGCACCGAGGTCACCCGCCGGGACGTGACCGACGACGAGAGCCGCCGGGCCAGCCGGCACTGGTGGGACATCGACGCCGACGACTACCAGGCGGAACACGGAGAGTTCCTGGGCGACGCCGACTTCGTCTGGTGCCCCGAGGGCCTGCGCGAGGCCGACGCGCGGCTGCTCGGCGACGTGGCCGGCCGGCGCGTCCTGGAGCTCGGCGCCGGTGCCGCCGCCGGCGCACGCTGGCTCGCCGCGCAGGGCGCGTCCACGGTCGCGCTCGACCTGTCCGCCGGCATGCTCCGCCACGCCGCCGCCGGCAACGCGCGCACCGGGATCACGGTGCCGCTGGTCCAGGCGGACGCGCTCGCGCTGCCGTTCGCCGGCGCCACCTTCGACGTGGTCTGCACCGCGTTCGGCGCCATCCCGTTCGTCGCCGACTCCGCCGCCGCCCACCGCGAGGTCTTCCGCGTCCTGCGCCCCGGCGGCCGGTGGGTCTTCTCCGTCACTCACCCGATGCGGTGGATCTTCCTGGACGACCCGGGCGAGGGCGGCCTGCGCGCGGTCCACTCGTACTTCGACCGCCGCCCGTACGTGGAGGAGAACGTCGACGGCGAGCCGACCTACGTCGAGCAGCACCGCACCCTCGGCGACCGGATCCGCGAACTGGTCGCCGCCGGATTCGTGCTCCGCGACCTGATCGAGCCGGAGTGGCCCGACGGTCACGAGGGGATCTGGGGCCAGTGGTCCCCGCTGCGCGGCCGCCTCTTCCCGGGCACCGCCATCTTCGTCACCGACAAACCACCGACCACATGATCTCGCGGGTGGCTTTCGGCGTGCGCGCTGAGCCGATCGGGCCCGAGGCCACCGTGTGGCAGCCGGACCCCGGCCGTCAGCTACACCAGCTTCGCGAGCCCACGCGTCCGTCCGGTCCGCGGGAGTACGAGCTGGCGGCGGACAGCGACACGCTGATCAGGGTCGAGCGGCCCTTCCCGATCGAGTTCCCGCTTTCGGAGATCGTTGGCCGCCCTCGTCCCCGGCGTTAGCCGCCGCCCCGGCCGGGTAAGGCCTGGTCATGGCTGGGAAGAGTGTGCGCAAGGGGCGGAAGGTCAGTTGGCGGTCGCACGGCGAGACCGTGCACGGCACCGTCCAGGAGAAGATCACCGAGCGGACGAAGAGCGCCGGCCGCACCGTGGCCGCGTCGCCGGAGGAGCCGCAGTACCGGGTGACCAGCGACAAGACCGGGAAGGACGCCGTGCACAAGCCCGGCGCCCTCCACCCCGAATAGCGACGCTCAGTGGTCGGCCGTGTGCCAGTCGCGGCCCGCGCCGACCGAGACCTCCAGCGGGACCGACAGGGAGTGGGCGTTGCCCATCTCGCGCCGGACCAGCTCCTCCAGCCGCTCGCGCTCGCCCTCGGCCGCCTCCAGGACCAGCTCGTCGTGCACCTGGAGCAGCATGCGGGAGCGCAGCCCGGCCTCGCGCAGCGCGGTGTCGACGTGCAGCATGGCGACCTTGATGATGTCGGCGGCGGAGCCCTGGATGGGGGCGTTGAGCGCCATCCGCTCGGCCATCTCACGGCGCTGCCGGTTGTCGCTGACCAGGTCGGGCAGGTAGCGGCGGCGGCCCAGGATGGTCTCGGTGTAGCCCTGCTGGCGGGCCACCGCGACCACGGACTGGAGGTAGTCGCGGACGCCGCCGAAGCGGGAGAAGTACTCGTCCATCAGCCCGCGCGCCTCCTCGGTGGAGATGCCGAGCTGGTTGGAGAGCCCGAACGCGCTCAGTCCGTACGCCAGGCCGTAGTTCATCGCCTTGATCTTGCGCCGCTGGTCCGCGGTCACCTCCGTTATCGGGACCGCGAACACGTTCGACGCGGTGGCCGCGTGGAAGTCGGCGCCGGAGTTGAACGCGTCGATCAGCGCCTGGTCGCCGGAGAGGTGCGCCATGATGCGCATCTCGATCTGGCTGTAGTCCGCGGTCAGCAGCGTCTCGTAGCCGGTGCCGACGATGAACGCGCGCCGGATGCGGCGGCCCTCCTCGGTCCGGATCGGGATGTTCTGCAGGTTCGGATCGGTGGACGAGAGCCGGCCGGTCGCGGCGACGGTCTGGAAGTACGTCGTGTGGATGCGCCCGTCGTCGGAGACGGACTTGAGCAGCCCGTCCACGGTCGTCTTCAGCTTCGCCACGTCGCGGTGCCGGAGCAGGTGGGCCAGCAGCGGATGCTCGGTCTGCGCATACAGGCTCTGCAGCGCGTCCGCGTCCGTGGTGTAGCCCGTCTTGATCCGCTTCGTCTTCGGCAGGTTCAGCTCGCCGAACAGGATCTCCTGGAGCTGCTTCGGCGAGCCGAGGTTGAACTCGCGGCCGATCACCTCGTACGCCGCCTGGGCCGCGCCCTTCACCCCGGCCGCGAACTCCGACTCCAACTCCGAGAGGTACTCGGTGTCGGCGGCGATGCCGGTGCGCTCCATCTCGGCCAGCACCTCGGCCAGCGGCAGCTCCACCTCGGCCAGCAGCCGCCGGGACGGGCCCTCGCCGGGCGCGGCGTCGCGGTCGAGCTCGGAGTCGAGCGCGGCGGCCAGGTCGAGCGTGGCGCGGGCGCGAAGCATCAGGTTCTGCTCGGCCTCGCCCTCGTTGCCGCCGAGCCCGTCCAGCGTCAGTTGCCCGGTCTGCGGCGCGTCCACCCGCAGCTCCCGCTGGAGGTATCGGACGGCCAGGTCGGCCAGGTCGTAGGAGCGCTGGTCGGGGCGGGCCAGATAGGCCGCGAGCGCGGTGTCGTGGGTGACGCCGGCCAGCGCCCAGCCGTGCTCGAGGAACGCGAGCCGGGCCGGCTTGCTGTCGTGCAGCACCTTGCGGCGCGCCGGGTCGGCCAGCCAGGCCGCGACCGCGGTCTCGTCCGCCGCGTCCAGCACGGCCGGGTCGAACCAGGCGGCGGGCCCGTCCGCGGTGGCCAGCGCGACGCCGGTCAGCGCGCCGGAGCCGCGCCCGAACGTACCGGCGACGGCCACGCCCACCTCGGCGCCGTTGGTGTGCGCGGCCAGCCACGGCGCGACCTCGCCGGTGCCGAGCACCGCGCCGTCCAGGTCGAAGCCGGCCTCCACCTCCGGCTCGACGGCGTCGAGGTACTGATAGAGCCGGTCGCGCAGCACCCGGAACTCGAGCGCGTCGAAGACCTGGTGGACGGCCTCGCGGTCCCACCCGTGCCAGCGCGCGTCCTCCGGCGTCAGCGAGATCTCCAGGTCCGACACCAGGCAGTTGATGTCGTAGTTGCGGATGACGTCGGACAGCCGCTCGCGCAGCGCCTCGCCGGCCTTGCCCTTGATCGCGTCCGCGTGCGCGATCACGCCGTCCAGGCCACCGTACTGATTGATCCACTTGGCGGCCGTCTTCGGCCCGACGCCGGGGATGCCGGGCAGGTTGTCGCTGCTGTCGCCGACCAGCGCGGCCAGATGCCGGTAGTGCCCGGGGCCGACACCGTACTTCTCGGTGACCGCGGCCGGGTCCATCCGGGCCAGGTCGGAGACGCCCTTGCGCGGGTAGAGCACCGTGACGTGCTCCTCGACCAGCTGGAACGCGTCCCGGTCGCCGGTGCAGATCAGCACCTCCATGCCCTGCGCGCGCGCCTGCGTGGCCAGCGTGGCGATCAGGTCGTCGGCCTCGTAGCCGGCCAGCTCCACGAACGGGATGCGCAGCGCCCCCAGCACCTCCTTGACCAGGCTGACCTGGCCGCCGAACTCCTGCGGGCTCTCCGAGCGCCCGCCCTTGTACTCCGCGTACTTCTCGGTGCGGAACGAGCGGCGGGAGACGTCGAACGCGACCGCGATGTGCGTGGGCTTCTCGTCCCGCAGCACGTTGATCAACATTGAGGTGAAGCCGTAGACCGCGTTGGTGGCCTGCCCCGTCGACGTCGAGAAGTTCTCCACCGGCAGCGCGAAGAACGCGCGATAGGCCAGCGAGTGACCGTCGAGCAGCAACAACCGGGACTTCTCAGCAACCGCAGCATTCACGTCTGACGACTCTAGTCGTCCCCTCCGACAAGTTCGGGCGCGCCACAACCCGGGACGCTCACGGATAAGCGATCATGGGCCTTCGTCACCGTTCCGGATTGTCACGAGAACACAACAGCCTTGTACCAGCGTGTTACAAGGCCTGGTGAACCGGCGGTGCGGTCATTAATTTGTGCCTGCGACAGCGTTTGCAAGGGCGCTCAACCCGCGTCCGTACGCTGGACTATAAGGAGACTGCATGATCCGCCCGAACCTCGCATGGCGTAGCGTCGCCGTGCTGAGCGCCGCGTGCCTCGCGCTCACCGCGTGCGCCGACGACGCGGAGGAAACGCCGAACGCCGGCAGCTCGTCCGCCGCCACCGCGGTCGGTGACGGCACGCTCAAGCTCGGCACGCTGCTGCCCCAGACCGGCTCGCTGGCCATCCTCGGCCCGCCGGAGATCGCCGGCGTCGACGCCGCCGTCACGGAGATCAACGCGGCCGGTGGCGTGCTCGGCAAGCCGGTCGTGGTCAGCCACACCGACTCCGGCGACACCTCGACCGACATCGCGACCCAGTCGGTCAACAAGCTGCTCGCCGAGGGCGTCGACACCATCATCGGCGCCGCCTCCTCGTCGGTCTCGCTCTCCGTCATCGACAAGATCACGGGCGCGGGCGTCGTGCAGTTCTCGCCGGCGAACACGTCCGACGAGTTCACCAACTACAACGACAAGGGTCTGTACTTCCGGACCGCCCCGCCGGACACGCTCCAGGGCCGCGTCCTCGGTGACCTGATCATCCAGGACGGCAGCGCCAAGGTCGGCCTGCTGGTCATGCAGGACTCGTACGGCGTCGGCCTCGCCAAGAGCACCCGCGCCGCCGTCGAGGGCGCCGGTGGCCAGATCGTCGCCGAGGCCGTGTACGACCCGAAGGCGCCGGACTTCTCCGCCGAGGTCGACCAGATCAAGACCGCGAACCCGGACGCGATCGTGCTGATCGGCTTCGACGAGGCCCAGAAGATCATCCCCAAGCTGGTCGAGGCGGGCCTGACCACCGACAAGAAGAAGTGGTACTTCGTCGACGGCAACCTGTCGAACAAGTACAACTTCCCGGCCGGCACGCTCAAGGGCGCCAAGGGCACGCTGCCCGGCGCGGCCGCCAACCAGGCCTTCAAGGACAAGGTCCTCAAGGAGGACCCGCAGCTGGCCGACTTCTCGTACGCGCCGGAGTCCTACGACGCCGTCATGCTGACCGCGCTCGCCGCCGAGGCCGCCGGTTCCGACGCCCCCGCCGCGATCGCCGCCAACCTCAAGGCGGTCTCCGAGGGCGGCACCAAGTGCACCGACTTCGCCACCTGCCTCACCCTGGTGAAGTCCGGCACGGACCTCGACTACGACGGCATCAGCGGCCCGGTCTCCTTCAACGACGCCGGTGACCCGTCCGAGGCCACCATCGGCATCTACGAGTACGGCCAGGACAACAAGTACACGAACGTCGACTACAAGTCCGGCAAGATCTGATCTTCCGGTCACTCTCGCGAAAGGGCCCGGCCATCGGCCGGGCCCTTTCCTTGTGCCCACCTGCGTTCTTCCCGCTTCCGGCCCGGTGGCGACCCGCATGCTCATTGGTCAACATGGGTGGTGCCCGGGTCTGTATGGGTCGGGTAGCACCGGGTGTTCGTTGGGTCATTGCCTCTGCTTGCGAGATTTTTGAGGTCCTGCGGGAGTTCTGCGAGGCCTGACGGGCGCCCGGGGTGCCACCTTGACCGACGACAGAGCTATGCACCTTGTCGAGTGCCGGTCAATGAGCTTTCGGTGGTGGTGGTCCCCGGGAGCCGCCTGGTGTTTCCCCTGCTGCTGCAACAGCGAGGAATCCTGTGGTGAGTGTGGCAAAGACGGTGGTGTCGGGTCGAGTGCGGTGGGCGGGAGTCGACTGGGCGAAAGATGATCATGTGGTGTGTGTGGTCGACGAGGCCGGGCGGGTGGTGGAGCGGGTCACGGTGACGCACAAGGCGGCGGGGCTGGCCCGGATGGTCGGGGTGCTGGACCGGCATGAGGTGGACGCGGTCGGGATCGAGCGGGGTGACGGGCCGGTCGTCGATGCGCTGCTCGATGCGGGTCTTCCGGTGTTCGTGATTGCTCCGGGGCAGGTGAAGGCGTTGCGGGGCCGGTATGGGTCGGCGGGGAACAAGGATGACCGGTTCGATGCGTTCGTGCTGGCCGATGTGGTGCGCACGGACCGGGCTCGGCTCACGCCCCTGTGCACCGATCGGGATGACACGGTGGTGTTGCGGCGGTTGTCGAGGGCGCGTAAGGACGTGATCGGGCATAGGGTCGCGGCGGCGAACCAGCTACGGGCGCATCTGGACACCGCCATGCCCGGGACGGTCGGGTTGTTCGCGGACCTGGACTCGCCGATCAGTCTGGCGTTCCTGGCCGTGTTCACCAGCCAGGACGCCCTGGACCGGTTGACCGAGGCCCGGCTGGCCCGGTGGCTGGCCCGGCAGCGGTATTCCGGGCGGACGTCAGCGGCGGTGTTGCTGGCGCGGATCCGGTCCGCGCCCCGCGGGCCGCAGGGCCCGGCCGGGGCCGGGCTGGCAGGGATCACCGTCGCGCTCGTGGCGATCCTGCAGAGCCTCGTCGCGCAGATCAAAGCCCTCAGCACGCAGATCGGTGAGGCATTCGACGCCCACCCCGACGCGCCGATCTTCGCCGGCCTGCCGAAAGCCGGCACGATCCGCGCGGCCCGGCTTCTGGCCGAGATCGGTGACGCCCGCGGCCGGTTCCCCACCCCGAACGCGATGGCCTGCCTGGCCGGCGCCGCTCCCTCGACCCGCCAGTCCGGCCGATCGAAGGTGGTCACGTTCCGCTGGAGCGCGGACAAACACCTTCGTGACGCGGTCTGCGACTTCGCCGCCGATAGCCGCCACGCCAACCCATGGGCGGCGAACCTCTACCACCGCGCCCGCGAACGCGGCCACACACACCAGCACGCCGTCCGGATCCTCGCCCGCGCCTGGCTGACAGTGATCTGGAAATGCTGGACCACGAACACCCCCTACGAACAGGACAAACACGGCCAACTCCAACTCATACTCGACCAGAGACGTTGACACAGAGCAACTCCCGCGGGCACCGGTCGTCGCAGCGCTCCTCCCTGCCAGTCCCGGCCTGATCATCTGCGGCACGACGTCCTGAAGATTCGATCTTCAGAACATTCGCCGGTCCACCCCATGAAGGCCTGCTGGAGGACGAGCGATGACTCAGCAGCAGCGCCCGGTACCGGCGAACCGTGCCCGTGGCGCGCCACCCTCGCGAGCGTGACGGCCGCCTGCCGGTGGCGACGACATGAGGACGAAGGACCAGCGGGGGCATCGGCCTTCGCACGGAGGACGGCTTCGCGTTATCGGGCCTCGGAGCCGCGCCGTCGCCCAGGACTGCTGGCGCGTCATCGCCGGGCCTGGCGGAGCCCAGGCAGTGCGCGATGGAGCTGGAACCGTGGGGGCGGGCGCACCCGTACCGTGGACGGCTCTTCTGATGAGACGGCGACGGCCCGGCCCCGGCGGTGAGGCCGGGACCGGGCCGAGGTGGGGCGACGGCCGCTACGCGGTGGCGAGGGTGCCGAGGTAGAGTTCGATGACCTTCGGGTCGTGCATGAGGTCCTCGCCGGAGGCGGTGTACGCGTTACGTCCCTGGTCGAGGACGTAGCCGCGGTCGCAGATCTGCAGGCACCGGCGAGCGTTCTGCTCGACCATGATGACCGTGACGCCGGTCGCGTTGATCTGCTTGGTACGGCGGAAGACCTCGTCCTGCATGGCCGGCGAGAGGCCGGCCGACGGCTCGTCGAGGAGCAGGACGCTGGGCTCCATCATCAGCGCGCGCCCCATCGCCACCATCTGCCGCTCGCCGCCGGAGAGCGATCCGGCGCGCTGCTTGCGGCGGGTGCCCAGCGTGGGGAACAGGCCGGTGACGAAGTCGAAGCGCTCCTTGAACTTCTTCGGCCGCAGGAACGTGCCCATCTCGAGGTTCTCCTCGATGGTGAGCGTTCCGAAGACGTTGTTCGTCTGCGGCACGAATCCGATGCCGCGGGCGACCAGGTCGTGCGCCTTCAGGTTGGTGATGTTCTGCCCGTCCAGCGTGACCGTGCCGGACCGGATGTTGACCAGGCCGAACAGCGCCTTGAGCAGCGTCGACTTGCCGGCGCCGTTCGGGCCGATGATGCCGACCAGTTCGCCGCGCTTGGCGTACAGGTCGGCGCCGTTGAGGATGTTCACGCCCGGCAGGTAGCCGGCCAGCAGCTCGTCGCAGCGGACGAGCGCGCCCTCGGCCGCGGCCAGGTGCTCGCTGCGGTCGACGACGTGCACCCCGGCGGTGTCGTCGGCGAGCGCCTCGGCCTGGGTGATCTCGTCCGTCATGGCTTCTCCTCCCCCGCCGGCGCGGCGTCGGCACCGGTTCCGGGCCGATCGGCGGCCGTGTCCGCAACGGTAGCCGGGGCGTCGTCCTCGGCCGAGTCGGTGCCGTCGTGGTGGGCGCCCAGGTAGGCGTCGATCACGCGCGGGTCCGCCATGACCTCGTCCGGCGTGCCCTCGGCGATCACCGAGCCCTGGCCCATCACGATCACCCAGTCGCTGATGTCGCGGACCATGTCCATGTCGTGCTCGACGAACAGCACGGTCATGCCGTCCTCGCGCAGCGCCTTGACGTGGCCGAGCAGCGACTGGGTCAGCGCCGGGTTCACGCCGGCCATCGGCTCGTCGAGCATCACCATGTCGGGCCGGACCATCAGCGCCCGGGCCATCTCCAGCAGCTTGCGCTGGCCGCCGGAGAGGCTGCCGGCGAAGTCGTTGCGCTTCGCGTCGAGCTTGAACCGGGCGAGCAGTTCCTCGGCCCGCGCGGTGATCTCCTTCTCCTGGCCGCTCCAGGTGGCCGGGATCAGCGCGCGGAAGAAGTTCTCACCCTTCTGGCCGGTCGCGCCGAGCAGCATGTTGTCCATCACCGTGAGGCGGTTGAGCGCCTTGGTGAGCTGGAACGTGCGGACCATGCCGAGCCGGGCCACCTTGTGCGCGGCGACGCCGCCGAGCTTCTTCCCGTTGAACGTCCAGGTGCCCTCGTCGGGCTTGTCGAAGCCGGTCAGCAGGTTGAAGAAGGTGGTCTTGCCGGCGCCGTTCGGCCCGATCAGCGCCGTGATCCGGCCGCGCGGGATCTCGACGTGCTTCACGTTGACGGCGGTCAGGCCGCCGAAGCGGCGCACGACGCCGTCCGCGACCAGGATCGGGTCGGGCTTCGCGGCACCCGGCTCGCGGGGGACGTCGGCCAGCGACGGGAGCGTCTCAGCGGGCATCGAGCATGACCTCCTTCTTGTCGCCGAAGATTCCCTGCGGACGGAAGATCAGCAGGGCCATCAGGCCGAGGCCGACCAGGATGTACCGGACGGAGCCGGCCTGGGTCGTGTCCATGATCGAACTCGGGATCGTGCCGACCCGGATCAGCTCGACCAGCATCGCGTCCACGAAGACGATCAGGAACCAGAAGATCATCGAGCCGACCACCGGGCCGAAGACCCGCGCCGCGCCACCCAGGATCAGGATGGTGTACGCGAAGAAGGTGAACTCCGTGCCGTAGGTGTCCGGCTGCACGGCCGCGCGGCTGACCGCGAACATGAAACCGCCGAGCGAGCCGAGCACACCGCCGAGGATCAGCGACTGGATCTTGTACGAGAAGACGTTCTTACCGAGGCTGCGGACCGCGTCCTCGTCCTCGCGGATCGCCTTCAGCACCCGGCCCCACGGGCTGCGCATCAGCAGCCAGACGATGAGGCAGGCGACCGCCACCAGGACCCAGCCGACCGTCAGCACCCACATCTCGCGGGAGTCGAAGGTGATCAGGTTGCCGAGCGCGATGCCCTGGCTGTACGGGTTCATGGCGTAGAAGCCCTCGGAGAAGGCTTGCAGGCCGTCCGAACCACCGGTCCACTCGCTCAGGCTCACCGAACGGAACAGCAGTCGGATGATCTCCGCGGCCGCGATCGTGACGATCGCCAGGTAGTCGGCGCGCAGCCGCAGCGTCGGGATGCCCAGCAGCAGCGCCAGCAGCACGGCGCCGGCCAGGCCGACCGCGATGCCGACCCAGAACGGCAGGCCGTACGTGGCCACCGACATCGCCAGGCCGTACGCCGCGACGCCGAGGAACGCGGACTGACCGAAGTTCAGCAGACCGGTGTAGCCGAAGTGCACGTTCAGGCCGATCGCGGCCAGCGCGTAGATGATCGCCGTGGAGCCGATGATCGACTCGACGGAGACCTGGAAGATCAATTCCCAGTTCATGGCGCGGCCCCCTTAACCGATCCGCTCGCGGCGGCCCAGAATGCCCTGCGGCCGGAAGAGCAGGATGATGATCAGCGCAGCCAGCGCACCGACGTTCTTCAGCTCGGTCGGGACCCACAGCGTCGAGACCTGGGTGACGATGCCGACCACCATGCTGCCGAGCAACGCACCGAACGCCGTGCCGAGACCACCCAGCGTCACCGCCGCGAAGACCAGCAGCAGGATCTGGAAGCCCATCTGGAAATTGAGGCCCTGGAACATGCCGAGCATCACGCCGGCCAGCGCGGCCAGCGCGCCGCCGATCGTCCAGATCAGTCGAATGATCTTGTCAACGTCGATGCCGGAGGCGGCGGCCAGCGCCGGGTTCGTCGACACCGCGCGCGTCGCCTTGCCCAGCCGCGTCTTCAGCAGCGCGACCGACACCGCGACCAGCACCAGGATCGCCACCGCGTCCATGATGAGGTTCTTCGGCGCGATCAGCAGCGGGCCGATCTCGATACCCGGCTGCGCCGCGTACTCCCGGTACTGCTGCGTGCCACCGCGGAACTGGAACAGGAAGACGTAACGCAGCACCATCGCGAGACCGATCGACACGATCATCATGCCGATCAGGCCCGTTCGGCGCCGTCGTAGCCAGCCCCAGAAGAATCTGTCCTGCAACCAACCGAACGCACCGCCGACCACGACCGCGAGGATCAGCGACAGCCACAGCGGCAGCCCGATCGTCACGTTGAACAGGAAGCCGATCAGCGCGCCGAAGGTGATCAGCTCGCCGTGTGCGAAGTTGGTCAGGCCCATCGTGCCGAAGATCAGCGAGACGCCCAGCGCGCCCAGCGCCAGGATCAGGCCGATGTGCACGCCGGTGTACACCAGGTTCGGCAGACGATCCCAGATGGTCGGCTCCGCCTCAGGCGGCGGCGCGCCCGCGCCCACCGGACCCAGCGGGTAGAGGACGTTACGCATCTGGCCCTCGTACACCTCGAGCGAACGAGTGGGGCCCAGCGTCCCCTGCAGTCCGACTCCCGCCGGGAGCGAACTCTCGTCGAGGACCACCTCATACGTCCCCGGCGATACGGAAAGTGTCCACTTCCCGTCCGCTCCGGACACGGCCGATCCGGCCGGCTGGCCATTCTGAGTGACGTTGATCCTGACCCCAGCCACCGGCTGGTTCTGATTGCTCAACGTACCCTGCAGGCCTTCACCCTCGGCGGCGTAAGCGCTTGTGGCGTTCACACCAAGAGCGAAGAACAGGGCTCCCAGAAGGGCCGTGAACATGATCACGGCTCTACGCAACGGTGCTCCTCGAAGTCTCTGACGCGGGTCCTGACGGTGTGTCACCGCAGGACTGGCGGATCATAGCCCGCGTCACAGCTCCTCAACGCCGTGTTATCAATCAGTTATCCGCGTTTAACAAAAAGCAACGGGAGACGGCGCAGCTCAAGCGCTCGGCGTCTCCGCCAGGATGCGCTCCGCGACCTCTTTCATCGTCATCCGGTGATCCATCGCGGTCCGCTGGATCCACTTGAACGCCTGCGGCTCGGTCATCCCGTACGTGGCCATCAGCGTGCCCTTGGCGCGCTCGACCACCTTCCGCGTCTCCAGCCGGTCCGTCAGGCCCGCCACCTCGGACTCCAGCGCCGCGATCTCCGAGTACCGGGACAGCGCGATCTCGATCGCCGGCACCAGGTCGGACTTCTGGAACGGCTTCACCAGGTACGCCATCGCACCGGCCGCCCGGGCGCGCTCCACCAGGTCACGCTGGCTGAACGCGGTCAGGATGACCACCGGCGCGATCCGGCCGCCGGCGATGCGCTCCGCGGCCGCCAGGCCGTCCATGATCGGCATCTTGATGTCCAGGATCACCAGGTCCGGCTTCAGCTCCTCGGCCAGCCGCACCGCCGTCTCGCCGTCGCCGGCCTCGCCCACGACGTCGTAGCCCTCCTCGACCAGCATCTCGGCGAGATCGAGCCGGATGAGCGCCTCGTCCTCGGCGATCAGCACCCGCCGACGCTCCGCACCCGCCTGCATGTCGGCCACGCGAACGACCCCCAATGTCCCTGGAACCCGACACCCGGCCGGTCGGGTGTCGTCGCCAACAGCGTAGTGGGTACGCTAGGTTCGCTCAGCGCGGCGTAACGAGGTTTTACATGCCGCGTGACGCCGAGGTGGTGGAACGGCAGACACGGGGCACTCAAAATGCTCTGCCCGAAAGGGCGTGCGGGTTCGAGTCCCGCTCTCGGCACCCGTAACCCATCGGACGCGCCGGCGCGCGGCGCCGCGCACCGATGACGGCGGCATCACGGCGATGGTGAGCGGGCCCACATTCGCGCACCCGCGATACACGGCGACGAATGAGCCCGCCGATATGATCGATACCGCGCAACACGACCGGACGCGCTCGGCGGCCCGAATCGTGAAACGCATGAGATCGGGATCACTCGGGCGAAGCGCTTGGAAACATGATCTTCATCCCGGTGTCACCCGGGACCGGGGAACGACGGCGTAGTCTTCTTCTTGTCGCCGCGGCACGCCTGCGGCCAGGGACTTTCCCCGCTCGGCGCGACCGCCACGGGTCGCGCTAGGCGGCGCTCCGGTGCGCCACGCACCGACGGAGCCGGTGGAGGTAGGTGCCCACCTCCACCGGCTCCGATGCGCCCGCCGGAATGACGCCGTCGCATTATCGGATCGCCTGCGATTTCATCCGTGCGCCGATATTCGATTTCCGGTCCCATTCAGGCCATATTGACGGCCGTCGACTGCCTCCATCACAGTGAGTGAATGGATCTTCACACCGACCACACCCCGGCGCGGGAGTGGGAACACGCGATGATCTCCGGGAACGGGCGCCAGGGGCTGCTGTTCTGGGGCGGCCCGGACGCGGTGCGGCTGACGCTGTCGCACGAGCGCCTCTTCCTGCCGGTCACCGAGCCACTCCCGCCGCCGGACACCGCCTCGATCCTGCCCGAGTTGCGCCGGCTGCTGGCGGGGCGGCGGTTCGCGGCGGCCGCGGACCGGGTGTGCGGGCACGCGGCCTCGGAGGAACCGGGGTACGCGGACCTGCGCTGGGTCGACCCGCTGATCGGCGCGGCCACGATCACGTTCACGCCGCGGGAGACCCGGGCACGGGGGTACGCACGGAGCACCGACTTCGCGACCGGCGTGGTGACCCAGCGCTGGGGCGGCGTGGTCTGCGCGGCGTTCGTGTCCCGCGCGGACGACGTGGTCGCGTTCCGGGTGACCGGCACGGACGGCGACCTGGCGATCGCGCCGGTCGACGGCGTCCCGGAGCGCCCGGTCCGCACGGCCGTCGACAACCTGTCGCTGGTGGCGCGCTTCCCGGGCGCGGACCGGCCGGGCGCGCTGCCCGGCTACCGCGTGGAGTGCCGGGTGTCCCGCGACGGCGACGGCCTGCTGCTGCTGGCGCGCACGGTGGTGGACGGCGCCTCCGTACCGTGGCCGGACGGGGACTTCGAGCAGTTGCTGGCCGCGCACGTGTCCGTGCACGGCGAGCTGTACGGCCGGTTCCGGCTGGAGCTGGGCGGTGACCGGGTCGAGACGCTGGTGAACGCGTGCCGGTACGCGGCGATCAGCGCGTCCGGCGAGCTGCCGCCGACGTTGCAGGGCGTGTGGAGCGGCGGTTACCGGCCGCCGTGGCGCAGCGCGTACACGCTGGACGGGAACCTTCCGGCCGCGGTGGCCGGCTTCGCGCCGACCGGCACGCCGGAACTGCTGGAGCCGGTGGTACGGATGGCGGAGGCGCGCATCCCGGACATGCGCGTCAACGCGCGCCGCCTGTACGGCGTGGACGGCCTGCTGGCACCGGTGCATCAGAGCACGCACGCGCTGGTCAACCACTTCGGCCCGCGCTGGTGCCAGACGTTCTGGACCGCGGGCGCGGCCTGGCTGGCGCGGCTGTTCGTGGAGTTCTACGAGCACACCGGCGACGAGGCGTTCCGGCGGGAGCGGATGGTGCCGTTCCTGGCCGAGGCCGCGGACTTCCACCTGGGTTTCGTGACGGTGGAGGACGGGCGGGCCCGGTTCGCGCCGTCGTACTCGCCGGAGAACGCGCCGGCGAACACCGGCTCGCAGGCGTGCGTGGACGCGACCATGGACGTGGCCGCGGCCGGCGGGTTGCTGCGCGACCTGCTGCGCTTCGCCCCGGACGATCCGCGGGTGCCGCGCTGGCGGTCGCTGCTGGAGGCGCTGCCGCCGTACCGGATCGGACCGGACGGCCTGCTGGCGGAGTGGGTCGATCCGGGCCTGGCGGACGCGCCCGGTCACCGGCACGCCAGCCACCTGTATCCGCTCTGGTACGGCGGCGACCCCGCGTTCGACGACCCGGCGCTGCGCGCGGCCGCGGCGCGGGCGATCCGGGCGCGGCTGGCGTGGTGGGACGGCCAGGAGGCGGACGAGATGGCGTACGGCCTGGCGCAGCTCGGCATCGCGGCCGCGCACCTGGGCCTGGTGGACGAGGCGTACGGCACGCTGACCCGGCTGGCGGACCGCTATTTCCGGCCCAGTCTGGTGCCCACGCACAACCGCGACGCGATCCTCAACGTCGACCTCGCGGGCGCGTTCCCCGCGCTGGTGACCTCGATGCTGGTCCGCTCGCGCCCCGGCCGCGTCGACCTGCTGCCCGCGCCGCCTTCGGCCTGGCCACGCGGCACGGTGTCGGGCCTGCTCGCCCGCGGACCGGTCCGCATCGCCCGGCTGTCCTGGACGCCGGCGGGGATGGAGGCGGCCCTGACCGCGCCGCGGCCGATGCGGATCACGGTCGGGCTTCCGGATGGCTCATCAGCGGAAGTCGACCTCAATAGCGACACCGAAACGCACTTGAACTGTTGACACTTAGTTTGGACACACGGAAAAATTGTCGATGCGTGGCGCGCCATGGTGGGGGCGTCCACGCGGGATCGGGGCGCCGGCTGACCGGCGCCCCGATCGCTTTCCCGCCGAGATCCACCGGTTGCCGATGCGTAGGGGCTTGCGGCCACGGATCGGACAGGGAGGCCGCCCGCGGCCGACCGGTGCCCGCGGGAGCTTGCGTAACCCGGGCCGCCGGAAGCGGGCGGAGACAAGGGTTTCAGCCCTTGACCGCGCCGATGATGACGCCCTTCGTGAAGTGGCGCTGGATGAAGGGGTAGACGATCAGCGCGGGCACCACCGTGACGATGACGACGGCCATCTTGATGGCCAGGCTGGGTGGCGCGGAGTAGCCGATGCCGGGGATGTGGACCACCGCGCCGCCGCCGACGTTGGGTGGGGCCTGGCCGAGCAGGATGTAGCCCTGGAGCAGGCGCTGCAGGGGCTGGAGGTCGTTGCGGTCGATGTACAGGATGGCGTTGAAGAACGCGTTCCAGTAGCCGACCGCGTAGAACAGGCCGATCACGGCGACCACGGCCTTGGAGAGCGGCAGCACGATGCGGGTGAGGATGCGGAACTCCCCCGCGCCGTCGATCCGGGCGCTGTCGATCAGCTCGGACGGGATGTTCATGAAGAACGCGCGCAGCACCACCAGGTTGAACGCCTGGATCGCGGTCGGCAGCGTGAGCGCGAGCAGGTTGTTCTTGAGGCCG
This sequence comes from Catenuloplanes atrovinosus, assembly GCF_031458235.1. Taxonomy (NCBI): domain Bacteria; kingdom Bacillati; phylum Actinomycetota; class Actinomycetes; order Micromonosporales; family Micromonosporaceae; genus Catenuloplanes; species Catenuloplanes atrovinosus. Next base: position 5,473,298 of record NZ_JAVDYB010000001.1, read on the forward strand.
AGGCCGGTGACCACCAGGTACGACGGGATCATGCCGGGGTAGATCAGGAACGTGAGCAGGAAGTAGAACAGCAGCGGCCGGTGCCCGACCGAGTTGCTCCGGGACAGGCCGTAGGCGGCGAGCACGGTGAGCGTGAGGCTGATCGCGGTGCCGATGAACGTGATCAGCGTGCTGATCCAGACCGCGCGGCCGATCAGCCCGCCGGAGAAGATCACGACGTAGGCGGACGGGTCCAGCTCGCGCGGGAGGAGGACGTAGCCGCCGGCCTCGTTGATCGTCTCGGCCGAGGAGAGGCTGGTGACCAGCACGACCCAGAGCGGGACCAGGACGGCGGCGGTGACCAGCGTGAGGATCGTGCCCTTGCCGAGCTGGCCGAGGACGCTGGGCCGCTCCTCCCAGACCGGCCGGCGGGAGGAGCGGGACGAGCGGCGCGGAGCGATGGTAGTCATGACTTCTGGTAGATCCCCTGCTCGCCGAACCGGTGTGCGATCTTGTTGGCGGCCAGGATCAGGACCAGCCCGACCACGGCCTTGAACAGGCCGGCCGCCGCGCCGATGCCGTACTGCTGGACGACGACGCCGCGGTAGTAGACGTAGGTGTCGAGGACCTCGGCGGCCTGCCGGCCGACCGCGTCACGTTGCAGGATGAACTGCTCGAAGCCGACGTTGAGCGCGTCGCCGAGCCGCAGGATGAGCAGCAGGATGATGACCGAGCGCAGGCCGGGCAGCGTGATGTGCCACAGCCGGCGCCAGCGTCCGGCGCCGTCGGCCGCGGCGGCCTCGTAGAGCGTGGGGTCGATCGCGGCGAGCGCGGCCAGGAAGATGATCATGCCCCAGCCGGCGTCCTTCCAGACCGCCTGCGACGTGACCAGCACGATGAACGTGTCCGGGTTCGTCATGATCTCCGGCGGCGTGTAGCCGGCGTCCCGGACCACCTGGGCGAGCAGGCCGGCGCCGCCCAGCATCAGCTGGAAGAACGAGACGACCAGCACCCAGCTGAAGAAGTGCGGCAGGTAGACGACGCTCTGGATGAACGCGCGCAACCGCGGTGAGAGCACGCTGTGCAGCAGCAGCGCCAGCATGATCGGCAGCGGGAAGTAGAAGATCAGCTGGAAGACCAGGATGGCGAGCGTGTTGCGCAGCGAATCCCAGAACGACGGGTCCTCGAACAGCGCCTCGAAGTTGCCGAAGCCGATCCACTCGCTGTAGAGGAACGCCTCGAACGGATTCGCGCCGGCGAACGGGTTGTAGTCCTGGAACGCCACCACGTTGCCCAGCGTGGGGACGTAATGGAAGACCAGGACCAGCAGGAACGCGGGAGCGACCATGACCAGCAGCGGCCAGTCGCGGCGCAGCCGATCCCGCAGCCGCCGCGCGTTCCGGGGTGGTGGGGGGTCGGTGCGGGGCCGGACCGGGGCCTCGACCGCGGGCGGTGCGCTCATCGGCCGTTGTCGGCGAGGACTGTGGCGTAGAACTCGCGGGCCTCGTCGCCGCCGGTGTTGCGCCACTCGGTGACGACCGCGTCCAGGTCGGAGATCGGGCGGCGACCGCGCTCGATGTCGGTCATCTTGTCCACGGTGGGCTGCGTGATGCTGGCCAGTTTGGTCGGCGTCTCCACCTTGATGCCGGCCCACGGGTCCGGCTCCGCGTACCGGATCGCGTCGTTGGCCCAGGCGAGGAAGTCCTGCGCGTAGTTCGGCAGGTCGGCGCCGCCGACGATCACCGCGGGACGCCCGCCGAGGAAGCCGAACTGGTTGGCGTACTCCTTGGTGTACAGGTCGTTGGTGACCGGGGTGCCGTCGGCGGCGCGGGTGAAGTGGGTGCCCTCCACGCCGTACTCGCGCAGCTCGTACTCCTTGGTGCCGAACGGCGCGGCGGTCCAGTTGAGCACGCGCAGCAGTTCCTCGGTGCGGGCCTGGCCGAGGCCCTTCTTGATGAAGGTCCAGATGATGCCGGGCGTGCCCTGCCAGCGGACCGGCTGCTGTCCGGGCGCCGCGCCGAACACCTTGATCGGCTGAAGGTTGAACGTCGGGTTCACCCGGGTCTCGTCGCGCTGCAGGCCGCGCCACACACCGAGACCGCCCTGCCAGCAGACCACCTTGCCGGCGCGGAGCAGCGCGTTCGCGTCGCCGCCCTTGCTGCCGGCCAGGTCCGGGTGCATCAGCCCGTCCCGGTGAATCCGGATCATGAACTCGATGGCCTGCCTGTACTCCGGGGTCTCGTACTTGTGCACGAGCGTGCCGTCCGGGTTCTTCCGCCACCCCTGCTGCGAGCCGGGTACGCCGAGCGCCTGCTGCACCTCGGCCGAGATGTCGCCGAACGCCCAGACGCCCTTGCCCGGGTCGGTGAGCTTCGTGCCGTACGCGTACAGCTCGTCGAGGTTCGTCGGGTCCGCCACGCCGGCCGCCTCGGCCAGGTCCTTGCGGTGGAACAGCGCGTACGGGAACGGGCTGTCCGTCGGGAACGGCACGCCCATCAGCTTCCCGCCCCAGACCGAGTCCTTCCACGCCGCGGTGGGCAGGGCGGCCAGCATCGGATAGTTCGCGCCCTTCTCCTTCGCCAGGTACGGCGTGAGGTCCTCGAAGAGCACGTGCGCGCCCTCGGAGAAGCGGGCGATGCGCGCGATGTCCCAGCCGGGGATGACCAGCAGCTCCGGCACGTCGCGCGCGCCGACCATCGCGTTCACCTTCTCGCTGTACGTGTTGCCGTCCTGCACGCTGAACTCGACCGGCACGCCGAGCGCCGCGTTGACCGCGTCCACGTACGCGTTCTGCCCGGTGGCGGGCGGCGGCGGGCCCCACCACGGGGTGGTCGCCTTGATCGGCGTGCCGCTGGTGCCGGGCTTCTCGGTGATCGCGGCGACCGTCTTCGCCGGGTAGCGCACGTAGCCGTCCGCGACCGGGGGCGTGCCCTTGATGTCCGGCTGCACGAGCTGCACCGGCTTGAAGTCCGGCACCACCGCGCTGGCGGCGTCCGCGTTGGTCGCGGTGCCGGTCGGGCCCGGCTCCCGGCTGCAGCCGCTGAGCAGGCCGCCACCGGCCACGGTGGCGGCGCCCATGCCGACGAGTCCCAGGATTGTCCGGCGGTTCGTCACCGCGCGCTCCTCTCGGATATGTGTGTGCCCGCGCCGGTGAAGGCGCTAGAGTTAGTTCGTCTGGTGACTAAACAAAGTAGCCGACGGTGCAGTGCCCCACAAGGGAGGTGCCGGGCGGCGGATGCGGCATGATGGTCGGGACACCGGGGAGCGGGGCACAACGTTGATCACCATGCAGACCGGCCCGCAGCCGGCCGACTTCGCCGACGTGCGAGCGACGAACCTGGCCGTCGTGCTGCGCCACGTGCGCGCGCACGGGCCGGTCTCCCGCGCCGGCATCGCGGCCGCCACCGGGCTGAACAAGGCGACCGTCTCCAGCCTGGTGGCGGACCTGATCGAGCGTCGGCTGCTGCGCGAGACCGGCCTGGCGGAGAACCGCATCGGCCGGCCCGCGACCATGCTGGTGCTGGACGGCTCGGCGTACGCGGCGATCGGCATCGAGGTCACCGGCGACCACCTGACCGCGGTCGCGGTGGACCTGGCCGGCGAGCAGCTGCTCTCCTGGCGGCGCGCGTTCCCCGGCCGGGAGGCCGAGCCCGGCCGCGGCGTCAGCGCCATCGCGGCGCTGGCCGGCCGGGCCGCCGCGCGGGCGGGCACGCGGGGCCGCCAGGTGCTGGGGCTGACCGTCGGCGTGCCCGGCCTGGTCGACGAGGCCGGCGCGGTGCGGTCCTCGGCCGCGCTCGGCTGGTCCGACGTGGACCTGCGCGGCGACCTGCTCAAGGCGCTGCGCAAGCCGGAGTACGACGTCGCCGTGGACAACGACGCGAACCTCGCCGCGCTCGCCGAGCAGCGCTACGGCGGCCACGACGGCGCGCGCAACCTGGTCTACCTGGCCGGCGAGACCGGGCTCGGCGCCGGGCTGATCGTCGACGGCCGGCTGCTGCGCGGCGGGCGCGGCTTCACCGGCGAGATCGGCCGAATCCGGCTGCACGGCGGCACGCTGGAGGAACTGGCCGGCATCGAGTCGCTGATCCAGCGCGCGCTGCCGGACGCGGACGCGGAGGGCCCGGTCACCGACTTCGCGCCCGAGGTGGAGCGCGTCGCGGCCGCGGCCCGCGCCGGTGACGCCCGCGCGCTGGAGGCGCTGCGCGACGTCGGCCGCCACCTCGGCCACGGCCTGTCGCTGCTGAACCACCTGCTGGACCCCGAGGTGATCGTGCTCGGCGGCTACTTCGTGCCGCTGGCCGAGTGGCTGATCCCGGCCGCGGGGACGGACGGCGCGACGGTGACCACGTCCGCGATCGGGCCGGGCGCGGCCGCGGTCGGCGGCGCGGCGCGGGTGCTGGACGCGCTGGACGCGGGCGTGCTGCCGGCGCTCGCCGGCTGACCTTCCTCAGCGGCGCCTTTTGTTGTCCGGCACGCTGAAATGCGTCGTGTTTCATTGATCTTGGACATTGCCGCAGGCTGGGGTGGGAGCGATTCCATCGGCCGGATTCATCGACATGGAATCGATGCTCCTCACCCCTTGACCGGGCGTGGCCAGGGGTGCAAACCTCAGTTTACTCCGGGTGTAACACGCTGGAAACCGTGCGACCTCGGAGCTTTTCTCGAACGTTCGTCGAAGCGCTTCGAGAAATCCGCAGGCGCTCCCCACCAGAGCTGTACGGCGCACTCAAAGGATGACCCACCGTGAGTGATCTTCAGGGCACCGTCTTCCGCGACCCCGAGCAAGCGCTTTCCTCGCGTGTCGCGGATCTGCTCGGCCGGCTCACCCTCGCGGAGAAGGTGGCGCTGCTGCACCAGCACCAGGCCCCGGTGCCGCGGCTCGGGATGGAACGCTTCAAGACCGGCACCGAGGCGCTGCACGGCGTCGCCTGGCTCGGCCCGGCCACCGTGTTCCCGCAGGCGCTCGGGCTGGCCAGCACCTGGGACTCGGACCTGGTCCGCCGGGTCGGCGCCGCGGTCGGCGACGAGGTGCGCGGCTACCACCACAAGGACCCGGAGCGCGCCGGGCTGAACGTGTGGGCGCCGGTGGTCAACCCGCTGCGCGACCCGCGGTGGGGGCGCAACGAGGAGGGCTACGCCGAGGACCCGTGGCTGACCGGGCTGATCGGCACCGCGTACGCCCGGGGCCTGCGCGGCGACCACCCGTTCTACCTGCGTACCGCGCCCACGCTGAAGCACTTCCTGGCGTACAACAACGAGACCGACCGCGCGCTCACCTCCAGCAACCTGCCGCCGCGCGTGCTGCACGAGTACGAACTGCCCGCGTTCCGCGCGCCGCTGGCCGCCGGCGCCGCCGTCGCGGTGATGGCCTCCTACAACCTGGTCAACGGCGTGCCCACGCACCTGAGCCCGCTGATCGGCGAGGTGCTGCGCGGCTTCTCCGACGAGGAGATCATGGTGGTCGGCGACGCGGCCGCGGTCTCCAACCTGGCCCGCGAGCAGCGCCGCGCGCCGGACCACGTCGCCGGCTTCGCGGCCGCGCTGCGGGCCGGCGTGGACTGCATGACCGAGGACGGCGAGGACAGCGCACCGACGATCGGGTTCCTCACCGAGGCACTGGACCGCGGGCTGATCGACGAGTCGCACGTGGACGCCGCGGTGCGGCGCATCCTGTCCGTGCGGTTCCGGCTCGGCGAGTTCGACCCGCCGGAGCGCAATCCGTACGCGGCGATCACCGCGGACACGATCAACCGCACCGCGCACCAGGAGCTGGCCCGGGAGGCGGCGCGCGCGTCCGTGGTGCTGCTGAGGAACGAGTGCGGGCCGATCCTGCCGCTCGCACCCGGCACCCGCGTGGCCGTGATCGGGCCGCTCGGCGACGCGGTGCACGAGGACTGGTACTCGGGCGGGCTGCCGTACCAGGTCACGCCCTACCGGGCGATCGCGGAGCGGGTTCCGGCCACGGTCACCGAGGGCGCCGACCGGGTCGCGCTGAAGACCCCCGGCGGGTACGTGTCCGCGCCCTCCTCCCCCGGCGGCGGACCGCTGCGCGGCGACGCGGCCACGCCCTCGCACTTCGACGTGCTCGACTACGGATACGGCGTGATCGCGCTGCGCGCCGCCGGGAACGGGCGGGTCGCGGCCGTGTTCGAGCCCGGCGGGCCGCTCGTCAACGACCAGCCCGGCCCGAACGGCTGGGAGGTGCACGAGACGTTCGACACCGCGGACGCCGGCGACGGGCGGCTGCACCTGCGGCACCGGCAGACCGGCCGGTGGGTGGCGCTCGGCGCGGACGGGCTGCTGCGCGCGTCCGCGGAGACGGCGGACCGGGCGGTGCCGATCGCGGTCGACGTGGTGGCCGACGGCGTCGAGGCCGCGGTGACCGCCGCCGCGGACGCGGACGTGGCCGTGGTGGTGCTCGGCAACCACCCGCTGGTCAACGGGCGGGAGACGGAGGACCGGCCCGGGCTCGGGCTGCCCGCGGCCGCGGCGGCGCTGCTGCGCGCGGTGTACGCGGCGAACCGGCGCACCGTGCTGGTGCTGACCAGCAGCTATCCGTACGCGCTGGGCGCGCTCGCGGACCGGCTGCCCGCGGTGCTGTGGTCCGCGCACGGCGGGCAGGAGCACGGCACCGCGATCGCGGACGTGCTGTTCGGCGCGGACGCGGGCGGGCGCCCGGTGGACCCGGCCGGGCGGCTCACCCAGACCTGGTACCGGTCCGAGGCGGAGCTGCCGGACCTGCTCGACTACGACATCGTCGCCACCGACGCCACGTACCTCTACTACCGGGGCGCGCCGCTGTTCCCGTTCGGGCACGGGCTGAGCTACACCCGGTTCGGCTACCGGGACCTGCGGCTGAGCGCGGCCTCGATCGGCCCGGACGACGCGGTGGAGGTGTCCGTCGAGGTGACCAACGCCGGTGACCGGGACGGCGTGGAGGTGGTGCAGCTCTACACGCGCCAGCAGCGCTCCCGGGTCAAGCAGCCGCTGCGGGCGCTGCGCGGCTTCGCCCGCGTCCGGCTGGCGGCCGGCGAGAGCACCCGCGTGACGCTCCCGCTGCGCGCGGCCGACCTGGCGTTCTGGGACGTCACCCGCGGCCGTCCGGTGATCGAGGCGGCGCGGCACACGGTGGCGGTCGGCCGGTCCAGCGCGGACCCGGTGCTGACCACCACGCTGACCGTGCGCGGCGAGCGGATCCCGGACCGCGACCCGGGCGCGACGCTGCGCGCGGCCGACAACGACGACTACGACGGCGTGCTGCCGGTGCGCCATGACCGGCTCGCGTCCGTGCGCGCGGACGCGTGGGCCGCGTTCGAGCGCGTCGCGTTCGGCGGTCAGGCGCGGGTACGCGTCCGGGGCACCGGGCCCGGCACGGTCACGCTGCGGCTGGACGACCCGGCCGGTCCGGTGATCGGCACCGTGGCGCTGCCGGCGGGCGACGCGCCGGCCGAGGTCACCGCGCCGGTGGAATCCGTGGACGGAGTGCGCGACCTGTTCCTCGTCTACGGCGGCGCGGGCATTACCGTGAGCGAGATGACGTTCACGGCGGCCGAGAGGGGCATCGGTGGGTGAGGACCGGGCGTTCTCCGTACCCGCGCAGAGCGGTCCGTCCGACGAGGACCGGCCCGCGTCCGCGCGGCGCACCACGAGCCGCCGCGGCGGCGCGAAGCGGCCGGACACGGTCACGATCACGGACGTGGCCCGGCACGCGGGCGTCGCGGTCAGCACCGTGTCCTACGTGCTCAGCGGCAAGCGGGCGATCTCCGCGGTGACCCGGGAGCGCGTGCTGGCCAGCATCCGCACGCTCGGGTACCACCCGCACGCCGGCGCCCGCGCGCTGGCCAGCCGCCGCGCCAACGTGATCGCGCTGGTCCTGCCGCTGCGCAGCGGCATGCACCTGCCGGTGCTGATGCAGTTCGCCACCGCGGTGGTCACCACGGCCCGGCAGTTCGACCACGACGTGCTGCTGGTGACCGCGGACGAGGGCCCGCACGGGCTGCGCCGGATCGCCGGCTCCGCCATGGTCGACGGCATCGTGATCATGGATGTGGAGATGCGCGACCCGCGCGTGCCGCTGCTGCGCGAGCTGGAGCGGCCCAGCGTGCTGATCGGCTTCCCGGCCGACGCGGGCGGGCTGACCTGCGTCGACCTGGACTTCTACCGGGCCGGCGCCGCGTGCGTGGACCACCTGGTGGCGCTCGGGCACCGGTCGCTGGCGCTGCTCGGCGCGCCCGCGGTCGTCTACGAGCGGGACACCGGCTTCGCGCGGCGCACCCGGTCCGGGTTCCTGGAGACCGCGCGGCGGCACGGCGCGGCCGCGGTCGCCCAGCCCTGCGAGGAGAACTATCCGGCGGTACGCGACGCGCTCGCCCGGCTGCTAGCCGAGCGCCCGGACCTGACCGGGCTGGTGGTGCACAACGAGGCCGCGGTCGCGCACGTGCTGGCCGCGCTGCCCACGCTGGGCCGGCACGTGCCGCGGGACATCTCCGTGGTGGCGATCTGCCCGGACGAGCTGGCGGAACGCTCCGACCCGGCGCTGTCCTCCGTGCTGATCCCGGCGGAGGAGGTCGGCCGGCAGGCGGTGTCGCTGCTGATCAGCAAGGTGGAGGGCGAGTCGGTCCCGGACGCGACGCTGCTCGACCCGCGCCTGACCGCCCGCGCCAGCACCGCCTCCGCCCGCCCGGCCCTCTCCCTCTCCGCCGGCCTCGACGCCTGACCGACCGGACCACGGCGCCGACCCGTCCCACCACGGCGCCCGGTCCCGCCGCGCCGGACTCCCGCCGCGGACGACGCCGCCGTGCCGCGGCGCCCGGCCGGCGGCGCCGCGCGGTGGGGTTCTTGCGGCCACGGATCGTGCAGGGAGGCCGCCCGCGGCCGACCGGTGCCCGCGGGAGCATGCGGACCGCACCCCGCCGGAAGCGGGTATATCGGCTTATAGGTTTTCGCGCAGCTGCCGCAGCAGCGGGATCGCCGCGATCTTCGCCTCGGTGAGGTCCGCCCAGTCGATCCGGCCCGGCGTGCGCGGCCCCCGGTGCGGGCGGCAGTCGATCACCCGGTCCGGCGTGACGATCAGGTCCAGCGGTACGTCGTGGCCGGTGACCGGGATGTCGCCGGCCGGGCGGACCTGCGTCTCGTGCACCGTGGTCACCACCAGCGTGTGCGGCCCGATCAGCCCGGCCGCGGAGGCCACCGCGTACTCCAGGTCCGCGAAGCCGCCGCCCTTGCCGAGCCGCGCGCCGTCCTCGCCGGCCGCCACGCAGCCGGTCACCACCAGGTCGACCGGGTGCAGGTCGGCGACGGGCACGCGGCGGGCCGAGCGCGTCGCGCCCGCGATCGAGGCGGCCCGGCGCGGCGTGTCCGCCAGGTGCGCGGGGTCGAGCAGGAAGAACGGCTCCGGCTCGGCCAGCCGGGGCACGGCCATGAACACTGTCTTGCCGTCCTGCAGCGCGCGCTGGCGCACCGGCAGTTGCGCGGAGTCCGGGTTCGCCTTGACCGTGTGCGCGGCGGCCCACTCCGGCAGGCCGCGCAGCCGCTCCGCCGCCGCCTCCGCGCCGATGAAGTTGGAGATCCGGTGCCGGGCGCCGGGGAAGCGGGACGCCTTCGCCGCGATCAGCGCGTCCCACACCTCCTCGCGCAGCGCGGCCTTCGCGGCCAGCAGCTCGGCCGGGCCGCCGGCGTCGTGGTCGTGGCGCTTCGGCGGTCGGGGCATCGGCCGATCATCCCAAAAACCTCCGGCGGTACGGCATCCGCGTCCCCGACCAGGACTTAAGGCACGTTCAGGCAGGCGGTGTCGTCCGGGGGTGGGCACCACGCGGGTACCGGCACAGGGCTAGCCTGAGGTATGTGACACGCCGCGCGAAAATCGTCTGCACTCTCGGCCCCGCGACCTCGTCCCCGGAACGCATCCGGGGCCTCGTGGAGGCCGGCATGGATGTGGCCCGGCTGAACTTCAGCCACGGTGACCACTCCGACCACGAGCAGGTCTATCACCTGGTGCGGGAGGCCGCGAAGGCCTCGGGCCGCGCCGTCGCCGTCCTGGCCGACCTGCAGGGGCCGAAGATCCGCCTCGGCCGCTTCGAGGACGGCCCGCACGAGTGGCGCACCGGGGACTCCGTGATCATCACCGGCGATGACGTCCTCGGCACCGCCACCCGGGTCTCCTGCACCTACCGCAAGCTTCCGCAGGAGGTCAAGGTCGGCGACCGCCTGCTGATCGACGACGGCAAGGTCGCCGTCGAGGTCACCAACGTGGAGGACAACGACATCCACGTCCTCGTCGTCGAGGGCGGCAAGGTGTCGAACAACAAGGGTGTCTCGCTGCCCAACGTGGCGGTCAGCGTGCCCGCGCTCTCCGAGAAGGACGCGGAGGACCTGCGATTCGCGCTGCGGATCGGCGCGGACCTGATCGCGCTCTCCTTCGTGCGTACGCCGGAGGACATCAAGCTGGTGCACAGCATCATGGACGAGGAGGGCATCCGCCGCCCCGTCCTGGCCAAGGTGGAGAAGCCGGAGGCGGTCACCCACCTGGAGGCGATCGTCGAGGCGTTCGACGGCGTCATGGTCGCCCGCGGTGATCTCGGCGTGGAGATGCCGCTCGACCAGGTGCCGCTGGTGCAGAAGAAGCTGGTCCAGCTCTGCCGGGAGAACGCGAAGCCGGTCATCGTCGCCACCCAGATGCTCGACTCCATGATCGAGAACTCGCGCCCCACCCGCGCCGAGACCTCCGACGTGGCGAACGCGGTGCTCGACGGCGCGGACGCGGTGATGCTCTCCGGCGAGACCAGCGTCGGCAAGTTCCCGGTGCTCACGGTCAGCACGATGGCCAAGATCATCGAGACCACCGAGTCCGGCGAGTTCGGCGTGCCGCGCCTGCAGCACGACCCGCGCACCCACGGTGGCGCGCTCACCGTGGCCGCGTCCCAGATCGCGCGGAACATCGGGGCGAAGGCGCTGGTCGCGTTCTCGCAGACCGGTGACACCGTGCGCCGCCTGGCCCGGCTGCACTGCGAGCTGCCGCTGCTGGCGTTCACGCCGCTGCCGGAGGTCCGCGACCAGCTCGCGCTCAGCTGGGGCGTGCAGACGTTCCAGACCGCGTTCGTGGAGCACACCGACGACATGTTCCGGCAGGTCGACGGCGCGCTGCTCGGCCTCGGCCAGTTCAAGCCCGGCGACTACGTGGTCGTCGTGGCCGGCACCCCGGCCGGCACGCCCGGCACGACCAACACGCTTCGCGTGCACCAGCTCGGCACGCTGACCGCGTGAGTGAGCCTCCTGCCTCCGGGCAGGCCGCGGTGGACCAGCTGCTGGAGATGCTCGACCTCCAGCGGCTGGGCCCGTCGGTGTTCCGGGGCGACAGCCCGCAGGTCTCCCGCCAGCGCATCTTCGGCGGCCAGGTCGCCGCGCAGGCGCTGGTGGCGGCCGGGCGCAGCGTGGACCCGGACCGGACCGTGCACTCGCTGCACGGTTACTTCGTGCGGCCGGGCGACCCGGCCGTGCCGATCGAGTTCCGGGTGGAGGACATCCGGGACGGGCGGTCGTTCTCGGTGCGGCGCTCGGTCGCGTACCAGCACGACAAGGTCATCTTCTTCATGTCCGCCTCCTTCCACGTGTACGAGGAGGGTCTGGACCATCACGAGCCGTTCCCCGCGGACGTGCCGGCGCCGGAGAGCGTGCCGACCGTGGCCGAGCGGATGGCCCGCTACCCGGAGCGGCTCGCCGTGCTGGCCGCCACGTCACCGCGCGCGATCGACGTGCGCTACCTGGGCGAGCCCGGCTGGGTGCCGCCCGGCGACCGGCCGGTCAACGCGGAGCCGCGCGCGTGGATGCGGATCGACGGCAAGCTCCCGGACGACCCGCTGATCCACGCGGCCGCGCTGACGTACGCGTCGGATCTGACGCTGCTGGACGCGGTGCTGGCCACGCACGGCGAGGTGTGGGGCCCGGGCGGCGTGGTGGGCGCGAGCCTGGACCACGCGCTGTGGCTGCACCGGCCGTTCCGCGCCGACGAGTGGTTCCTCTACGACTGCTCCAGCCCGAACGCGTCCGGCGCCCGCGGGCTGGCCTCCGGCCGGATGTTCGCCGCGGACGGGCGGCTGATCGCCAGCGCGGTCCAGGAGGGACTGCTCCGTCGCATCGGCGGCTAGAGTCCGCATCCTCTGCCGATCACGACATTCCCTATACGGATACTCTTCTTTCATGCGTCTGTCCGCCCGGGTCGACTACGCGCTGCGCGCGGTCGCCGAACTCGCCCTCGCCGCCGCCGACGCGGTCCCGGACGCCACCGCGTCCCGGTCCCCGCGCCCGGGAAACCCGCTCACCGCCGAACGCATCGCGCGGGCGCAGGAGATCCCGCCGAAGTTCCTGGAGAGCATCCTGCTCCAGCTGCGCCGCGGCGGCATCGTGCACGCGCAGCGCGGTCCGGAGGGCGGGTACTGGCTGGCCCGGCCGGCCACGGAGATCTCCCTGGCGGACGTGATCCGGGTGATCGACGGTCCGCTCGCCAACGTGCGCGGCCAGCGCCCCGAGGACCTCGGCTACTCCGGTGCCGCGGTCGCGCTCCAGGAGGTCTGGATCGCGCTGCGGGCCAGCGAACGGGAGATCCTGGAGCTGGTCACGCTCGCCGACATCGCGGCCGGCAAGCTGCCGGACCGGGTGCAGGAGCTGGCCGCCGACCCGCGCGCCTGGGTGTAGCACGCTCCCAGCTGCTGGACGGCGCTCGACCCTCGCCGTAAAGTCCACTAATCTGATCGACATTGTCTGACAGATGGGTGGTGTGGGATGCGCAAGCTCGTCGTCCTGGCGCTGGTCGGGTTGGCCGCACAGCTCGTCGACGGCGCGCTCGGCATGGGATACGGCGTCACCTCCAGCACGCTGCTGCTGGTCGCGGGCCTGACTCCGGCGTCGGCGTCCGCGTCCGTGCACCTCGCCGAGATCGGCACCACGCTGGCCGCCGGCGCCGCCCACTGGCGGTTCGGCAACGTCGACTGGCGCGTGGTCCGGCGCATCGCGCTGCCCGGTGCGCTCGGCGCGTTCCTCGGCGCCACCGTCCTCAGCAGCCTCTCCACCGAGGCCGCCGAGCCGTGGATGGCCGGCATCCTGCTCGCGCTCGGCGTCTACCTGCTGGTCCGCTTCGCCCGGCCGATCGGCCGCGCGATCACCCGGTCGCCGCTGCGCAGCCGGTTCCTGGCGCCGCTCGGCCTGGTCGCCGGCTTCGTCGACGCCACCGGTGGCGGCGGCTGGGGCCCGGTCGCCACACCGTCGCTGCTGGTCAGCGGCCGGATGGAGCCGCGCAAGGTGGTCGGCTCGGTGGACACCTCCGAGTTCGTGGTCGCGCTCGCGGCCAGCGCCGGCTTCCTGCTCGGGCTCGGCACCTCCGGCTTCGTCTGGGGTACCGTGCTGGCGCTGCTGGCCGGCGGCCTGGTCGCGGCGCCGATCGCGGCCTGGCTGGTCCGCATCGTGCCGGCGCAACTGCTCGGCGCGGTGGTCGGCGGCATGATCGTGCTGACCAACGCGCGCACCATGATGGCGTCGTTCGACATCACCGGCGGCGCCGGCACCGCGGTCTACGTGCTGATCCTGGCCGGCTGGGCGGTCGCGGCCACGCTGTCGGTGCGCGCGCTGCGCCGCACCCGGCGCGCGGAGGCGATCGTCCGCGAGCGCGAGCTGGCGACGGTCTGACCGCTACTCCGCGAGCACCTCGAAGGCCAGATCGACCAGCGCGGGTACGGACGGGTGCGTCACCGGCTCCGGCCAGGCCAGCACGACCGACACCGGCGGCGCGTCCGCGAGCGGCACGTAGGCGACGTCCGGGTTCGGATAGACCGCCACGGTCGCCTCCGTGCTCACGCCCACCGCGCGGCCGGCCGCGATCGCGATCAGCCAGTCGTCCGTGTTGACCACGTCGACCACCCGGGCCGGGCCGGTGCCGGGCGGCCACAGCCCGCGGGTGGTGCTGCCGGTGATCCGGTTCATCGCGACCGGCTCCGCGGCCAGGTCGGCCAGCGTCAGCTCGGCGCGGCCGGCGAGCGGGCTGTCCGTCGGCACCACCGCGAACCGCCGCTCGGACAGCAGGCGCGCCGCACGCAGCCCGGTGAGCGTCTCCGGCGGCGGATCGCGCAGGATCGCCACGTCGCTGCGCCCGCGCAACAGCCCCGCGTGCCGGTCGTCGTCGATGCGCAGCAGCTCCAGCGGCACGTCCGGATGCTCGCGCGCCCAGCGGCGCAGCAGCGCCGTGGTGCGCACGCCGAGCGCGGACCAGGCGTGCCCGAGCCGCAGCGGCCAGGTCCCGGCCCGCGCCGGATCCAGCGTCGCGTCCACCGCCGCGACCGCCGCCTCGGCCCGCTGCCGGTACGCCTCCCCCGCCGCCGTGAGCCGCAGGTGGTGCGTGGAACGGTCGACCAGCCGCATGCCCAGGTGCTCCTCCAGCTGGCGCAGCGTGCGGGACAGTGCCGGCTGAGTGACGTGCAGCCGCGCCGCCGCCCCGGTCACGCTCCCCTCGGCCGCGATCGCGAGGAACGCGCGCAGGTGCCGAAGGTCCGCGGTCATAACCTGAGAGCATAACCGCCGCCCATTCGGCATTTCCGCCGCGATTGCGGCCCGCATAGCGTGGTCTCACGTGACGACGGACGTCCTCGCATCAGAGACTCCCACCGCACCCACCTCGCCCGCCCGCCAAAGACGCGGTGGCCGGCGCGGCGACCTGGGCGCGGTGGGCCTGGTGCTGGCCGCCGCCGTCTCCGTCCAGTTCGGCTCCGGCGTCGCCGCGCTCCTCTTCCCGCAGGCCGGCGCCGCCGGCATGGTCGCGCTGAGGCTCTCCGTGGCCGCCGTCCTGATGCTCGCGCTGTGCCGCCCCCGCCTGCGCGGCCGCTCCCGCGCCGACTGGCTCGCCGTGGCCGGCCTCGGCCTCGCCTTCGCCGGCATGAACTCCGTGTTCTACCAGGCCATCGACCGCATCCCGCTCGGGCCCGCCGTCACCCTCGAGGTCCTCGGCCCGCTCACCCTCTCCATCGTCACCGCCCGCCGCCGCGGCACCTGGCTGTGGGCCCTGGTCGCGCTGGCCGGCGTGGCCCTGCTCGGCACCGGCGGCATCGACCGCCTCAACGCCCCCGGCGTAGCGCTCGCCCTGGTCGCCGGCGCCCTCTGGGCCGCCTACATCCTCCTCAGCGCCTCCGTCGGCCGCCGCTTCACCGGCGCCGACGGCCTCGCGCTGGCCCTCGGCGTGGCCGCACTGCTGACCCTGCCGGTAGGCATATTCTCGGCCGGCTCGGCCCTGCTCGACCCGGTGGTGCTGGTCCTGGGCGCGGGGGTGGCGCTGCTCAGCTCGGTGCTGCCGTACACCTTCGAGATGACCGCACTCCGCCGCCTGCCATCATCGACGTTCGCGATCATGATGAGCCTGGGACCGGCGCTCGCCTGCCTGGCCGGTTTCGTGGTCCTGGGCCAGCCCCTCAACTGGCTGGAGGGCTCGGCCGTCCTCCTGGTCATCACCGCCAGCGCCGGCGCCGTCCACACCGGCACCGCCACTCCCCCGCCCACCATCACCGCCACCCCTACCGCCCGGCGGCGATGGCGGCGTGGGCGGGCCGGCTGAGCGGTCCGCTCGCACCCGGCCCTCCCGAGCCCGACCCTTCCGTGGCCGCCTTTCGCGGCGTGACCACTGTGGCGATGTGAACCGTGGGCACGTGATTCGGCGGGACCGGCAGGGAGGAGCGCCAGCGACGACCGGTGCCCGCGGGAGCATGCGGACAGCACCCCGCCGGAAGCGGGTAAAGGAAAGATCAGCCCGCCTTCGGCGTCTTCACCGATCGGAGCCGCCGCCCCACCTGTCCCTCCCCCAGGTCCGGCACCGCGCCGAACCGTCCCGCCAGATATGACGTCGGCAGGTCCTCGTGCCGGCCGGGCTGGGCGGCCGTCAGGGGATAGATGTCGCTGCAGCCGATCTTGTCCTTCTCGACCAGCCAGACCTGTCCCGGTTCCAGCAGCCGCTTGCCGCTGGGGGTGCTGAGCACGCTGACGTCGTGGGCCGTAAAGAGGAGCTGTGCGTCGTTCGTGTTGACCTCGGGGTCCTGGAAGAGGCGGACGACTTCCGCGGCGAAGCGGGGGTGGAGGCTGGAGTCCAGTTCGTCGACCAGCAGGACGGCGCCCTCGTCCAGGGCGAGCAGCATCGGGCCGAGCATGGCGAACCAGCTGCGGGTGCCGAAGGACTCGGATTCCCAGGGCATGGGGTACGCGGTGCCGTCCGCGCCGGTGTGGATGAGCTGGACGTCGGTGACGGTGCGGCCGGCGACCCGGGTCTCGACCGGCTCGACGCCCTCGATGCCGAGGTCGGCGGCGCGCAGCAGCGCCTCGATGCGGTCGCGTTGCGGGCCGAGGACGGCCTGGCGGGTGAACTCCTCGCGCTGGTAGCGCTCGTCCTCGGGGGTGAGGAACCAGAGGTTGCGCTCGAACCAGTAGAAGACCGGGGCGAGTTCGGGATGGTTGTTGGTGGCGGCGACCGTGAGGAACAGCGCATTGGGGCGGGTCATCTTCACCATTGCGGCGCGGTCCTTGAGCCGGTCGCCGGGGAATTCGAATGGCTGGCGGCGGGACGCGTCGCGGTCGAACCAGACCTGGCGGCGGCCGCGCGGATACGCGTGCAGCCATTCGGCGACGACGCGGTCGGGGCCGAGCTCGAATCCGTAGGTGTACCGGATTCCGTCGTTGACGAAATCGAGTTCGTAGAGCGAGGTCTCGCGTTCGGCGGCGGGGTCGAGCGCGAACAGCTCGCGGGGTACGCCGCGCTGGGTGGCCCACTGGTAGTACGAGTCGAGCACCGCGGTGCGCATCTCGACCAGGCCCTTGAGCAGATTGGATTTGCCGGACGCGTTCGGCCCGAAGATGCCGATGAGCGGGTAGACGTCGAGCTGCCGGCCGCCGGCGACGGGGACCTGGCGCGCGGCGTGGGCGGTCTTGCCGGTCGGGACCGCGAATGCCAGCTCCCGCTCCTCGCGGAAGGACCGGACATTGGCGACCCGGAACTTCAGCAGCATCTGATCTCCTCAGCCGCGATCAGCGTTGCCCGCCCTCTGGTTTCTGATTCGCTGTCAAGTCTCTGCTGGTGCGCGCCGGGTGACCGTGGGCAAGGCATGCGTGCGGCGGCACCACAAGATGATGCCAGTACGGAAAGAAATCAACAAGATCGTTCGCGTTTCGGTCACACGCGGGCGCATAAAAGTGACGGAATGCTGAAGCCGCACCCCGATCTGAGTGACGGGGTGCGGCTTCGGCAGAAATATTCAGATGGCCAGCGAGTTCGCCGTGGAGCCGACCGGCGCCGGCAGTTCGCCCGGCGCGCCGAGGTAGCTGTGCACGGCCGCGGCGGCCGCGCGGCCCTCCGCGATCGCCCAGACGATCAGCGACGCGCCGCGGTGCATGTCGCCGGCGACGAACACGCCCTCGGCCGCGGTCTGCCACCCGGCGTCCGCGTCGATCGCGCCGCGCGCGTTGCGGTCGATGCCGAACTGCTCCAGCAGCGGCTGCCGCTCGGTGCCCTCGAAGCCGATCGCCAGCAGCACCAGGTCGGCCGGGAGCACGCGCTCCGAGCCGGGCTTGACGGTCAGGATGCGACGGCCGTCCACCTTGGTCACCTCGACCTCGGCGATGCGGACGCCCGTCAGCTGGCCGGTGTCGTCGCCGACGAACTCCTGGACCGCGACCGCGAACTCGCGGACGCCGCCCTCCTCGTGCGCCGGGTAGTTGCGCAGCACGTACGGCCAGGTCGGCCACGGGTCGCGGATGCCGACGCGCTTGGCCGGCGGCTCCGGGTAGATGTCGAGCTGGTAGACCGCGGCGGCACCCTGCCGGTGCGCGACGCCGAGGCAGTCCGCGGCCGTGTCGCCACCGCCGATGATCACGACGGACCGGCCGGCCGCGTCGATCGGCGTGGTCTCCTGGAGGCCGGCCACCACACGGTTCGCCGGGACCAGGTGCTCCATGGCGAGGTGCACGCCGCGCAGCGTGCGGCCCGGCGTCTCCGGGGTGTCGCGGCCGGCGAGCGCACCGGCCGCGAGGACCACGGCGTCGAACTCGGACCGGAGCTGGTCCGCGGTCACGTCGACGCCCACGTTCACGCCGGTACGGAACACCACGCCCTCGGCCTCCATCTGGGCCATCCGGCGGTCGATGTGCTCCTTCTCCAGCTTGAAGTCCGGGATGCCGTAGCGCAGCAGACCGCCGATGCGGTCGTCGCGCTCCAGCACCTCCACGTCGTGACCGGCGCGGGCCAGCTGCTGCGCGGCGGCCAGCCCGGCCGGGCCGGAGCCGACCACCGCGACCCGCTTGCCGGTCTTCGAGGCGGGCGGCTGCGGCGTCACGTAACCCTTGTCGTACGCCCGGTTGATGATCTCGACCTCGACCTGCTTGATCGTGACCGGATCGTCCGAGATGCCGAGCACGCACGCGCCCTCGCACGGCGCCGGGCACAGCCGCCCGGTGAACTCCGGGAAGTTGTTCGTGGCGTGCAGCGACTCGATCGCGGTGGCCCAGTTGCCGGTCCGGACCAGGTCGTTCCAGTCCGGGATCCGGTTGCCGAGCGGGCAGCCCTCGTGGCAGAACGGGATGCCGCAGTCCATGCAGCGGGTGGCCTGCTCCCGGATGAGCTGGTCGCTCGCCTCCGGATAGACCTCCCGGTAGTCGCGGATCCGCACCGGCACCGGGCGGCGGGCCGGCAGCTGCCGCCCGTAGCGCAGGAAACCGTTCGGGTCAGGCACGTGCGACCTCCATCACCGCTTCGTCGACGTCACGGCCGGCGGCTTCGGCGGCACGGATCGCTTCGATCACTCGCTTGTAGTCACGCGGCACCACCGCGACGAACTCCTCGACCGCGTCCTGCCAGCGCTTCAGCAGGTCCTCCGCGACCGCGGAGCCGGTCTCGGCGAAGTGCCGCTGGACCAGGCCGTGCAGCACGGTCTGCTCCTCGTCCGAGAGCGTGGCCAGCTCGACCAGCTCCGGGTTGATCCGGCGCTTGTCCGGGCGCCACAGGAACGCGGTGCCGCCGGACATGCCGGCCGCGAAGTTGCGGCCGTGCTTGCCGAGCACCACCACGGTGCCGCCGGTCATGTACTCGCAGCCGTGGTCGCCGACGCCCTCGACCACCGCGGTGGCGCCGGAGTTGCGGACCGCGAACCGCTCGCCGGCCCGGCCGCGGACGAACAGCTCGCCCGCGGTCGCGCCGTAGAGGATCGTGTTGCCCGCGATGATCTGCTCCTCGGCCGTGAACGGCGCGGACGCGTCCGGGCGGATGATCACGCGGCCGCCGGAGAGGCCCTTGGCGACGTAGTCGTTCGCGTCGCCGACCATCCGCAGCGTCACGCCGCGCGGCAGGAACGCGGCGAACGACTGGCCGGCGGTGCCGTGCAGCGTCACGTCGATGGTGTCGTCCGGCAGGCCCGCGCCGCCGTAGCGCCGCGCCACCTCACCGCCGAGCATCGCGCCCACGCTGCGGTGATCGTTGCGAATCCGCACGGAGAGCGTGACCGGCTCCCGGTTCTCCAGCGCGGGCCGGGCGAGCGCGATCAGCTCGTTGTCCAGCGCCAGCTCCAGGCCGTGGTCCTGGTCGCGGACCTTGACCCGGGCCGCGCCCTCCTCCAGCTTCGGCACCGCGAGCACCGCGCGCAGGTCCAGCCCGCGGGCCTTCCAGTGCTCGATCGCCGGCGCCAGGTCGAGCGACTCCGCGTGCCCGATCGCCTCCTGGAGGGTGCGGAAGCCCAGCTCGGCCAGGTATTCGCGCACCTCCTCCGCGATGAACATGAAGAAGTTCTCCACGAACTCCGGCTTGCCGGTGAAGCGCTCGCGCAGCACCGGGTTCTGCGTGGCGATGCCGACCGGGCAGGTGTCCAGGTGGCAGACGCGCATCATGATGCAGCCGGAGACGATCAGCGGCGCGGTGGCGAAGCCGAACTCCTCCGCGCCGAGCAGCGCCGCCACGATCACGTCCCGGCCGGTCTTGAGCTGGCCGTCGACCTGCACGGTGATCCGGTCGCGGAGCTTGTTGAGCAGCAGCGTCTGCTGCGTCTCGGCCAGGCCCAGCTCCCACGGCGTACCCGCGTGCTTGAGCGAGTTCATCGGGGAGGCGCCGGTGCCGCCGTCGTGCCCGGAGATGAGCACGACGTCGGACTTGAGCTTGGCCACGCCGGCCGCGACCGTGCCGACGCCGGACTCGGACACCAGCTTCACGTGGATGCGGGAGGCCGGGTTGACCATCTTCAGGTCGTGGACGAGCTGGGCCAGGTCCTCGATCGAGTAGATGTCGTGGTGCGGCGGCGGCGAGATCAGGCCGACGCCGGGCGTGGCGTGCCGGGTCCTGGCCACCCAGGGGTAGACCTTGTAGCCGGGCAGTTGACCGCCCTCGCCCGGCTTCGCGCCCTGCGCCATCTTGATCTGGATGTCGTCCGCGTTGACCAGGTACTCCGTGGTCACGCCGAACCGGCCGGACGCGACCTGCTTGACGGACGAGCGGCGGGCCGGGTCGTAGAGGCGCTCGACGTCCTCGCCGCCCTCGCCGGTGTTGGACTTGCCGCCGAGGTTGTTCATCGCGATCGCGAGCGTCTCGTGCGACTCCGCGGAGATCGAGCCGTACGACATGGCGCCGGTCGCGAACCGCTTGACGATCTCGCTCGCGGGTTCGACCTCGTCCAGCGGGATCGGCGTTCCCGGCTTGAGCCTGAACAGGCCGCGCAGGTGACCGCCCTCCGCGGCCAGCGCGTCCACCTTCTCGGTGTAGCGGCGGAACACGTCGTACTGCTTGGCGCGGGTGGCGTGCTGGAGCAGGAACACCGTCTCCGGGTTGAAGAGGTGGATCTCGCCCTCGCGGCGCCACTGGTACTCGCCGCCGACCTCCAGCGCGCGGTGGGTCCGCTCCGCCGGGTTCGCCGGGTAGGCCTTGGCGTGCCGCGCCGCGATCTCCGCGTGGATCTCGCCGAGCCCGGCCCCGCCGATCTTGCCGGGCGTGCCCGCGAAGTAGCGCTCGATCAGCCGCCGGTCCAGGCCGACCGCCTCGAAGACCTGGGCACCGCAGTACGACGAGACCGTCGAGATGCCCATCTTCGACATGATCTTCTGGACGCCCTTGCCCAGCGCCTTGACGTAGTTGCGGACCGCCTTGCCCGGCTCGACGCCGCTCAGCGCGCCCGTGGCGATCAGGTCCTCCACCGACTCGAACGCCAGGTACGGGTTGATCGCCGCGGCGCCGTAGCCGATCAGCGCGGCCGCGTGGTGCACCTCGCGCGCGTCGCCGGTCTCCACGATCAGCGCCACCCGGGTACGGGTCTGCTCGCGCACCAGATGCTGGTGCACCGCGGCGGTGAGCAGCAGCGACGGGATCGGCGCCAGGTCGGCGTTGGAGTCCCGGTCGGAGAGGACCAGGATCCGCACGCCGTCCTCGATCGCCTCCGAGACGTGCCGGCAGATCTGGATCAGCCGGGCCCGGATGCCCGCGGCGCCGTCGCGCAGCGGGTACAGCCCGGAGACCCGCACCGCCTTGAAGCCGGGCAGGTCACCGTCGTCGTCGATGGAGAGGATCTTGGCGAGCTCGTCGTTGTCGATGATCGGGTACGGCAGCACGATCTGCCGGCAGGACGCCGGTCCCGGGTCGAGCAGGTTGCCCTCCGGGCCGATCGTGGTCTGCAGGCTGGTCACCAGTTCCTCGCGGATGGCGTCCAGCGGCGGGTTCGTCACCTGGGCGAACAGCTGGTGGAAGTAGTCGTAGAGCAGCCGCGGCCGCTTCGACAGCGGGGAGATGGGCGTGTCCGTGCCCATCGAGCCGAGCGGCTCCGCGCCCGCCTTCGCCATCGGGCCGATGAGGACCTTCAGCTCCTCCTCGGTGTACCCGAACGTCTGCTGCCGGCGCTGCACCGAGTCGTGCGTATACACGATGTGCTCGCGGGCGGGCAGGTCCTCCAGGTTGATCAGACCGGCGTGCAGCCACTCGTCGTACGGCTGCGCCGCGGCCAGTTCCGCCTTGATCTCGTCGTCCTCGACGATCCGCCCGGCCACGGTGTCGACCAGGAACATCCGGCCCGGCTGGAGCCGGCCCTTCGCCACCACGGTCGCCGGGTCGAGGTCCAGCACGCCCGCCTCGGAGCCGGCCACGACCAGCCCGTCCAGCGTGCGCCACCAGCGCCCGGGGCGCAGGCCGTTGCGGTCCAGCACGGCGCCGACCACGGAGCCGTCGGTGAACGCGACCGCGGCCGGCCCGTCCCACGGCTCCATCAGGCTCGCGTGGAAGCGGTAGAACGACCGCTTCGCCGGGTCCATGTCCGGGTCGTTCTCCCACGCCTCCGGGATCATCATCAGCACCGCGTGCGGGATGCTGCGGCCGGACAGGTGCAGCAGCTCCAGCACCGCGTCGAAGTTCGCCGAGTCGGACGCGTCCGGCGGGCAGACCGGGAACAGCCGCTTGATGTTGCCGGGCAGGTTCTTCGAGGCCAGCGCCGCCTCGCGCGCCGCCATCCAGTTCTTGTTGCCCCGGATCGTGTTGATCTCGCCGTTGTGCGCGATCAGCCGGTACGGGTGGGCCAGCGGCCAGGACGGGAACGTGTTCGTCGAGAACCGGGAGTGCACGAGCGCGATCGCACTGCGCACCCGCTCGTCCTCCAGGTCGGGGAAGAACACCGGGAGCTGGTCCGGCGTGAGCATGCCCTTGTACACGAACGTGCGCGAGGACAGCGACGGCAGGTACGCCGGGATGCCGCGCTCGGCCGTCTCCCGCTCCGCCTGCTTGCGCACGCAGAACGCCACCCGCTCCAGATCGAGCCCGGACAGCGGCGTGCCGGCCGGGATCCCGGCCGTGGACGCGAGCTGCTCGGCCGCGATGAAGACCTGGCGGATCAGCGGGCGGGCCGCCTCCGCGGACGCGCCGAGGTCGTCGTTGACCACCGGGACGTCGCGCCAGCCGAGCACCTCGGCGCCCTCGACGAGCGCGTACTTCTCGAAGATCTGCACCGCGCGGGCCGCGTCGGCCTCGTCGCGGGGCAGGAAGACCAGACCGGTCGCGTACTGCCCGGCCGGAGGAAGCTCGAAGCCCGCGACCGCGCGGAAGAACTCGTCCGGAACCTGGATCATGATCCCGGCCCCGTCGCCGGTGTTCGTCTCGGCACCGCGTGCTCCGCGGTGGTCGAGCCGGATCAGCGCCGAGACGCCCTTGGCGACCACGTCGTGCGAACGGCGGCCGTGGAGATCCGCGACGAACGCGAATCCGCAGGCGTCATGCTCGAACGACGGGTCGTACATCAGGCCGGCCGTGCCGGGGAAATCGCCCGTCGGGGCGGCTCCGGTAACGGGGAGATGAACTCCCTGAGGGTGCGGAAGAGCCACCGGGCCTCCTGTCGTCGCTCGCAGGTTGAAGATGTGGGACGACGTCGGCCCTGTGCAGAGTCTCTAGAGTCTACGTGAGTGAACGCCGATTCCCACCAATACAGATAGATCACACGTCCACGATCTGAGACATGTACGATCCCTCGATGCCTCAGGTCGACGCCGCCCTCTTCGCCCGCCTGGAACGCTTCTATGACGGGGTGCCGCGCTTCGCCGCACGCGTCGAAAACGTCGGCCCATTGGTGCTCTTCATTGGCAGTAACGACGCGTACCCGCTTTATGCACGGCCCGCATTGGAGGCCGGTGAAAAGCCGTCCGCCGCTGACATTACCGCCGTACGACGGCGTCAGCGGGACATCGGCGCGCCGGAGGCCTTCGAGTGGGTGCACGAGACCAGCCCGGATCTGCTGGCGGTGGCCCGGTCGGCCGGGCTGAGCGTGCTGGAGGCCCCGCTGATGGTGCTGGATCCGGACGCGATGCCGCCGATCGCCGATGACGAATCCGTTTCGGTGCGGTTACTGTCGCCGGACGACCCCTCGTTCGCCGGTGACGTCATGGTCCGGCAGGCGGTCGCGGCAATCGGGTTCACGCACGCGGGCACCGGCACCGGCGCGGCGGGCGCGGCCGAGCGGGACGCGGCACTGACGCCGCTCTCCGCCGGCGCCGAGGCGCTGCAGCGTCGCCGGGCCGCGGAGGGACGCGCGGCGTCCGCGCTGGCCGAGTTGCGGGAACCGCCCGGCGCCGCGCTGTCCGGCGTGGTCGGCAGCGGCATGTACCAGCGCGAGGGCGACGTCGCGGAGATCGTCGGCGTGGCCACGCTGCCGGCCGCGCGGCACCGGGGCGTGGCGCGCGCGGTCACCGCCGCGCTGGCCCGGCACGCGCTGGAGCACGGCGCCGGCCTGGTGTTCCTGTCCGCGGCGTCGGCGGACGTGGCCGCGATGTACGCGCGGCTCGGCTTCCGCCGGGTCGGCACGGCCTGCATCGCGGAGCCCGAGGTCGCCGTACCGTAGGGCGGGCGCGGCCGGGATGGTCTCAGCGTCCCGGCCGCGCCCTATGGGGGGGGGGGAAAGGTCAGCCGTGGCCGACGGTGTTCTTACCCACTGGCAGCGCGGTGCCGGCCGCGTCGAACGCGGCCAGGTCGTTCACATCGCCCGTGCCGGCCGTGGCCGGGTCGAACCAGAACAGCACGATCCGGTCGCCGCCGACCTGGGTCTCGGCCAGCACGGCCTCGACGGTCGCGCCGCCCTCGGCGATGCCAGTGATCTTGGTGGCCGGGCCGGCGTAGTAGCCGAACTGCGGCACCGGCACGCCGTCCACGGTCGTCGCGGCCTGCACGGCGTGGAAGCCGGGCGCCACGTCGGAGCCGTCGACCTCGTTCGCCACGATCAGGTCCCGGTCCGAGCCGGTCACGCCGGCGCGGCCGGCCATCACGCCGAACCGGATGCCCGGCAGGTCGGCGTTGTCCACCGGCACCACGTACAGCTCGGTCCCGTCGGTCATCGGCACGGTGATCGACGGCAGCGTCGACGCCGCGGACGACTGCGACTGCGACGGCGACGGAGTGGGTGCGCCCTGCTGCGAGACGGCCGCGTTCGCCGCGAACGTCCCGCCCGCCACGACGGCGCCGGTCACCACGGCGATGGTGGCCCAACGGCCGACGCGACGCCGGTACGACTGCGCTTCGGACATGTGATCTCCTCCCAAGGGCGGCAGCTCTTGCCGCCACGGATGATTACGGCCGCGCCGGGAACGAAGTTGCCGATTCATCCGGGCAACCTTCGGGCGGATTCGCCCGTATGAGCCGTGTGAGGTTTCACCGAAGCATGTGCATTCATGACCATACGGACGGTGATCGTGGCACGGCGTGATGAGGACTTCACCGAGTTCGCCCGTGCCAGCTGGGACCGGCTGGCACGGGCGGCCTACCTGATGACCGGCGACCGGCACCAGGCGGAGGACGCGGCGCAGACCGCGCTCGCCCGCACGTTCGCGGCCTGGTCCCGGGTACGCCGGCAGGACGCCTACGCGTACGCGCGCCGCACGCTGGTCAACCACCTCACCGACGGGTGGCGCCGCCCGATCAAGGAACAGCCGTACGACATGGTGCCGGACCAGCCCGCCCACACCGACGTGGCCGACCAGGTCGCCCGCCGCCAGTGGCTGCTCGGCGCGCTGCGCGGGCTCGCGCCGCGGGAGCGGGCCGTGGTGGTGCTGCGCTACTACTTCGACCTTCCCGAGGCCGAGGTCGCCACCGAACTGGGCATCTCCGTCGGGGCCGTGAAGAGCATGGCCGCGCGCGGGCTGGCGCGCCTCCGCGTCCGCACCGACCTCCCCGACCGGATCAAGCCGGGAGCCACCCGATGACCGACCTCGACCACCTGCCCGAAGACCTTCACGACGACCTGCACGCGGCCGCCGGGGAGTCGTTCGGCGCGCCGGACCTGAACTCCATCATGGCGGCCGGGCACCGGATCCGCCGTCGCCGGCTCGCGGCCGAGTTGGTGGCCGCGTCCGTCATCGTGATCGCCGCCGGCGTCGGCGTCACGGCCGCCCTGCCGACGACGGAGCCGCCCCGGCCCGCGGCGCCGGCCCCCGCGTCATCCACGCCGTCCGACGACCTGTACCGGGTCGTACCGACCGGCCTGCGCCAACCGGGCGGCGAGATCGTGCTCCAGGTCGTGCCGGCGGAGGTGCAGGGCGCGGGCACGGACATCCGGTTCGGCGTGATGGCCGCCGTACGCGACGACACCGGCGCGATGCGCGACCTGATGATGACGAACGAGGTCCAGGGCTCCGACGTGGAGCCGGGTTTCCACGCCGTGCACGCGCCGATGACCGTGGACGGCACACGCGTGCCCGAGTTCGGTTACTACGCCGGTCCGGCCGCGACGATCACCGGCAGGAGCGCGGCCGGTACGCGGGTCGAGGCCCGGCTGGCCGAGGCCGAGGTGGGTGCGGACCGGATCGTGGTGTTCTGGTTCGACCCGGCGACCGCCGGCGAGGGCGAGGTCGGCGACCTGGCCGCGACCGACGCGGCCGGCAATGCCCTCCCCCGCGGGAACAACGTGGTCGGCCACGGCTGATCAGACCGGCGGGCGCCACTCCCCGGCGGTGGTGGCGACGCTGCCCAGCAGGCGCGGCGTGATCGTGCCCAGGGCGGCGTCGCGGGCGCGCAGTGCCAGCCGGCCGCGCGCCTGGATGACCGCGGACATCCGCCGGGTCTGCCGCACGATGGTGGCGGTGCGCGGCCGGCGGGACCGGCTGTACTGCTCGATCGCGGTGGTCAGCGTGCGCCCGGGCACCGCCTCGGCCATCACCGAACGCAGCGTGGCCGCGTCCTCGAACGCCAGGCACGCGCCCTGGCCGAGGTGGTGCGGCATCGCGTGCGCGGCGTCGCCGAGCAGCACCACGCCGCCGGGGCCGGAGCCGAAGCCGTACTGCCGGGGCAGCGGGCGCAGCTCCCGTACCTCCTGCTGGATCAGGTCCTCCGGCTCGGTGGCGGCGAGCAACTCGCCGATCGGCGCGTGCCAGTCGGCCAGCCAGCGGCGCAGCAGCTGCAACTGCACCGCGGGCGACTCCGGGCGGGGCGCGCCGGCCGCGGTGGCCACCCAGTAGATCCCGCCCCGGCTGGAGCCGCCGGCCGAGCCGCGCTCGCCGAGCGAGACCGCCACGAACCGGTAGCCGGCGCCGAGCGTCTCACCGTTCGGCGGCAGGTCGTCGGGCAGGCGGGGCGCGCGGTACCAGGGGATGACCGCGCGCCACGCGGCGCAGCCGGAGCTGACCACGGATGCCTCCGGCGCCAGGTGCCGCCGGAGCACGCTGTCGATGCCGTCCGCGGCCACGATCAGGTCCGCCTCGAACCGCTGGCGGCCCACGCCGACCGCGGGCCGGTCGCCGGCGTGCAGCCGCACCGTGTCGATCGCCACGCCGGTACGGATCTCCACGCCCTCGCCGAGCCCGGCGATCAGCGCGTCGTGCAGGTCCTCGCGGTGCACCACGATCGGCGGCTGGGTGTCCGGGCCCGGCTGGCGCGGCTGGACGAGCCACTGCCCGTCCGGCCGCCGCACCCCCCGGTCGCGCAGCGGCGTGGCGATCGCCCGCAGCCCGTCCCCGAGCCCCAGCGAGCGCAGCGCGCGCACCCCGTTGGGCCAGAGGATGAGCGCGGCCCGGTCCACCGGGACGCGATCACCCCGCTCCAGGACGGTGACCTGCCAGCCGGTCCGTGCGAGCGCGCCCGCCGCGGCGAGACCGCCGATCCCCGCACCCACCACGATCGCCGTGCGCATCACAGGTCCTCCCGCCGCGTCGCGTGCTTACTTCTTCTCGTCGCCGCCGGGCGCGGCCGGTGCCGCGTCCGCGTCGGCCTTCTCCGTCTTCTCCGCCGTCGCCACCGGCTGCGGCGCGTCCGCCTGCTCGGGCGCGGCCGGAGCGGGCTCGGCCACGGCCGGGGGCTCGGCCGGCGGCGGCACCGCTCCGGTCTGCCGGTACGCCTCGAACTGCTCCTCCGTCACCACGCGGTACGACGTGGGGGCGGCCGGCGCGGCCGGCTTGGCCTCGTCGGCGCCCTCCGGCGCGGGCGTGGGCTCCGGCAGCACCGGCACCAGGAACTCGCGCGGCCCGCGGGTCACCAGGAAGTAGGCGAGCGCGCCCGCGAACACGACCACGGAGGTGAACACGTTGAGCCGGACGCCGAAGAACGCGTTCGCCGGGTCGGTGCGCATCATCTCGATCCAGAACCGGCCGACCGTGTAGCCCATCACGTACAGCGCGAACGCCCGTCCCCGGCCGAACTTGAACCGGCGGTCCAGCGCCAGCACCAGGCCGGCGACGCCGAGGTTCCAGATCAGCTCGTAGAGGAACGTCGGGTGGTAGAGGCCGGGCTCCAGGATCGGGTTGCCGTCGCCGTCGAGCAGCGCGCGGCCCGGGTTCTCGTCGTCCATCTTGTGGATCTCCAGGCCCCAGGGCAGCGTGGTGAGGCCGCCGTAGAGCTCGTTGTTCCACCAGTTGCCGAGCCGGCCGATCGCCTGCGCCACCGGCAGGCCGGGCGCGAGCGCGTCCGCGAACAGGCGCAGCGGGATGCCGTACTGCCGGCAGGCGAACCAGGCACCGACCGCGCCGCCCGCGATGGCGCCCCAGATGCCGAGGCCGCCCTCCCACACGTACAGCGCGCGGATCGGCTCGCCGCCCTCGCCGAAGTACGCCTGCGGGGACGTGATGACGTGGTAGACGCGGGCACCGATGATGCCGGCGGGGACCGCCCAGACCGCCACGTCGAGCGTGACCCACGGCGCCGCGCCACGGCGGCGCAGACGGTACTCCGTGATGAGCACGGCGGCGACGATGCCGGCGACGATGCAGAGTGCGTATGCCCGGATCGGGAAGCCCGCGACGTGCCAGACCGCGACGCTGGGGCTCGGGATAGCGGCTTGAATCACGGTTGCACACGCTACCGCCGAGCCGTCGCGCTGCGTACCCCCGGGGGATGCCAGGTGTACGCGCTACCGTTTGACGCCGCGGGCGCCCTTCGCCAGGTCCGCGCCCAGCTCGCGCAGCGCGGTCAGGCCGGCTTCGCGGTCCGGTGCCTCCAGCACGCGGCGGATCAGCGCGCTGCCCACGATCACCGCGTCCGCGTACGCGCCGACCTCGGCCGCCTGCGCGCCGTCGCGCACGCCCAGGCCGACGCCGACCGGGATCTCCGGGTCGATCGCCCGGATGCGCGCGACCAGGTCCGGCGCCTCCGAGGAGACCGAGTCCCGGGCGCCGGTGACGCCCATCAGCGCGGTGGCGTAGACGAAGCCGCGGCAGTGCCGCAGCGTCATCGCGATCCGCGCGTCCGTCGACGACGGCGAGACCAGGAACGTGCGATCCAGCCGGTACGCGTCGGAGGCGGCCAGCCACTCGTCCGCCTCGTCCGGGATCAGGTCCGGCGTGATCATGCCGGTGGCGCCGGCCGCGGCCAGGTCACGGGCGAACGCGTCCACGCCGTACCGCTCGACCGGGTTCCAGTAGGTCATCAGCACCACCGGCGCGCCGGTCCGGGCGACCGCCTCGATGACCCGGAACGTGTCCCGGGTGCGGACCCCGTTCGCCAGCGCGATGTCGCTGGCCCGCTGGATGACCGGCCCGTCCATCACCGGATCGGAGTAGGGCAGCTCGACCTCGATCACGTCGATGCCGGACTCCACCATCGCGGTCATCGACGCGATGCTCTCGTCGACCGTGGGGAACCCGGCCGGCATGCAGCCGACGATCAGCGGCCGGCCCTCCGCGCGGGCCGTCTCGAACGCGCCGCCGAGGCTCACAGGTTCTCCTCCGGGACGATCGTCTCGTTCTGGTCCAGGATGCCGAAGTACGCCCCGGCGGTGTGCACGTCCTTGTCGCCGCGGCCGGACAGGTTGACGATCACGACCGGCTCGCGGCCCAGTTCGTCGCGCAGCGCCGGGATGACCTTGATGGCGCCGGCCAGCGCGTGCGCGCTCTCGATCGCCGGGATGATCCCCTCGGTGCGGCAGAGCAGCTGGAACGCGTCCATCGCCTCCCGGTCGGTGACCGGCGTGTACGACGCCCGGCCGATGTCGTGCAGCCAGGAGTGCTCCGGCCCGACGCCCGGGTAGTCCAGCCCGGCCGAGATCGAGTGCGACTCCACGGTCTGCCCGTCCTCGTCCTGCAGGATGTACGTGCGCGCGCCGTGCAGCACGCCGGCGGTGCCACCGGTGATCGACGCCGCGTGCCGCCCGGTCTCCACGCCGTCGCCGCCGGCCTCGAAGCCGTACAGCCGCACGCCCTCGTCCGGCACGAACGCGTGGAAGATGCCGATCGCGTTCGACCCGCCGCCCACGCACGCGGCGACCGCGTCCGGCAGGCCGCCGGTCAGCGCCAGGCACTGCTCGCGCGCCTCCGTGCCGATGCCGCCGACGAAGTCGCGCACCAGCTCCGGGAACGGCGCCGGCCCGGCCGCGGTGCCGAGCAGGTAATGCGTGGTCTGCACGCTGGCCACCCAGTCGCGCAGCGCCTCGTTGAGCGCGTCCTTGAGCGTGCGCGAGCCGTTGGTGACCGGCACGACCGTGGCGCCGAGCATGCGCATGCGGGCCACGTTGAGCGCCTGCCGCTCGGTGTCGACCTCGCCCATGTAGACCACGCAGTCGAGGTCGAGCAGCGCGGCCGCGGTGGCGGAGGCGACGCCGTGCTGGCCCGCGCCGGTCTCGGCGATCACCCGCCGCTTGCCCATCCGCTTCGCCAGCAGCGCCTGGCCGAGCACGTTGCGCACCTTGTGCGCGCCGGTGTGGTTGAGGTCCTCGCGCTTGAGCAGGACCCGCGCGCCGAGCCTCGCCGACAGGCGCGCGGCGGAGTAGAGCAGCGACGGCGTGCCCGCGTAGTCGCGGAGCAGGCCGGCGAACTCCGCCTGGAACGCCGGGTCGGTCTTGGCCGACCGGTACGCCGCGTCCAGCTCGTCCAGCGCGGCGACCAGCGCCTCCGGCACGAACCGGCCGCCGAAGCGCCCGAAGTGGCCGGAGACGTCCGGCAGCGTGGGGGCGGTCATCGCACCGGCCTCGGGGTCGCGGGGTGGTTGCCGGCGTTGACCAGCGCGGCCACCGCGTCGCGCGGGCTGCTCTGGGTCACCAGGCCCTCACCGACCAGCACCGCGTCCGCGCCGGCGGACGCGTACCGGATCAGGTCGTGCGGCCCGCGCACGCCGGACTCAGCGATCTTGACGACCTCGTTCGGCAGGCCGGGCGCGATCCGCTCGAACACGGTGCGGTCGACCTCCAGCGTGCGCAGGTTGCGCGCGTTCACGCCGATCACCCGGGCGCCCGCCTCGAGCGCGCGGTCCGCCTCGTCCTCGTCGTGCACCTCGACCAGCGCGGTCATGCCCAGCGACTCGATCCGCTCCAGCAGGCCGACCAGCACGTTCTGCTCCAGCGCCGCGACGATCAGCAGCACCAGGTCGGCGCCGTGCGCCCGCGCCTCGTGCACCTGGTAGCTGGAGACCACGAAGTCCTTGCGCAGGATCGGCACGTTCACGGCCGCGCGGACGGAGTCGAGGTCGGCCAGCGAGCCGCCGAACCAGCGGCCCTCGGTCAGCACGCTGATCACCCGCGCGCCGCCGGCCGCGTAGTCGCTCGCCAGCACCGCCGGGTCGGGGATCTCCGCGAGCGGGCCCTTCGACGGGGACGCGCGCTTGACCTCGGCGATCACGCCGACCCCGGGCTTGCGCAGCGCGGCGTACGCGTCGATCGGCGGCGCCACCTCGGCACACATCTCTCTCAGGCGCTCCAGCGGAACCTCGCGCTGCCTGGTCTCGACGTCCTCGCGCACCCCGGCCAGGATCTCGTCGAGCACGCCGCCGCCGCTGTTGTTCGCACTACCATGCTCAGCTGTCACCAAGGACTCCCCTCTCCGGGTGTCATGGGCCGATGCTAGGTCTCACCGCACCGCAGGCCATGTCCGGGGTATGGCGCGCCTCACGGTTCGGGCTCCGGCATAATGCCGGACCATTCGTGAGTGCCGGGTGACGTTCGGTGCCCGGTTTTCGCCCGGACATCTGATTCACCAGCATGATCGTGTCCATCGGCCGACCGGATGATCACTTTGCGTCACGGCCACCGTTAGCCCTACGGTCATTGACCGGAAACACACCTCGGGCAGCATGGGAGCCGGGCACACTAGTCCCGGGCGCCGGCGCGCCCGCCAGCCGAGAGATCCACGTGTGGGGTGACCGATGACTTCCGAACGCGCCAACGGACTCGTCCACATGACCCGCACGGTCTGCTCCGTCGCCGCCGGCGTCGCGCAGAACGTGGAGCGCGCGATGGTCGGCCCGGCCCGGGTGCGGACCGCGAGCGGCAACGCGTGGGAGGCGGTCTGCGCCGACCGCGACCGGGCCCGCCAGCGGGACGAGATGCGCCGCCTGGTCGCCGCGCTCGCCGCCGCCCGCCGCTAGCCCGTCCGCGCGGGTACGCCGTACCGGCGCTCAGTCGTCCGTGGGGTCCTCTCCCCGGTCCAGTGCGTCCCACGCCTGGCGGGTGCCGCGCGGGCCGTTCACCGCCGGGCTCGCGACCGGCCGTTCGTAGCGCGCGCCCAGCGACGGCCAGTCCGCGCCACGCGCCGCCGTCCAGCCGCCCGCCACCGCCACCGCCGCGCCGCCGAGCAGCGTCAGCGCCGGCCAGCCGCCCCCGCCCAACTCCGTCGCGGCACCGGCGGCGATCGCCACGCCGAGCACGGCCAGCAGCCCGCCGATCGCGCGCCGCACCACGCCGCGCGTCGCGATCAGCGCGCCCGCCCCGGCCAGCGACACCACCGCCAGCGGGGACAGCCAGACCAGCAGCTCCGAGCCCTTCCGCTCCTGGCTCAGCGGCGGCAGCGGCGCGGCCCGCTGCGTCACCTCCACCAGCCACACCCGCGTCACCGCGTAGAGCGCCAGGCCCGCGCCGGCCACACAGAGCAGCAGCGCCAGCGTGAACGCCCGCCGGTCACCGCGCGACACGCTCGCCGGGCCGGCCGTCACCGGGCCGGCCGGAGCGTCTCGGCGGCGGCGATCGCGGCGAGCACGGCCGCGGCCTTGTTCCGCGTCTCCTGCTCCTCCGCGGCCGGATCCGAGTCCGCCACGATGCCCGCGCCCGCGCCCACGTACGCGTGCCCGTCGCGCAGCAGCGCGGTCCGGATCGCGATCGCCATGTCCATGTCGCCGCCGAAGCCGAAGTAGCCGACCGTGCCGCCGTACAGGCCGCGCCGGGTCGGCTCCAGGCTCTCGATGATCTCCATGGCCCGGACCTTCGGCGCGCCGGACAGCGTGCCGGCCGGGAACGTGGCGGCCAGCGCGTCGAACGCGGTCCGGTCCTCGCTCAGCTCGCCGGTCACCGTGCTGACGATGTGCATCACGTGGCTGTACCGCTCGATGGTGGCGAACTCCGGCACCTGCACCGTGCCCGGCCGGCAGACCCGGCCCAGGTCGTTGCGGCCCAGGTCGACCAGCATCACGTGCTCGGCCCGCTCCTTCGGGTCGGCCAGCAGCTCCGCGGCCAGCGCCGCGTCCTCCTCCGGGGTGGCGCCGCGCGGGCGCGTACCCGCGATGGGGTGGAGCATGGCCCGTCGCCCGTCCACCTTGAGGTGCGCCTCCGGCGAGGAGCCCACGATGTCGACGTCGTCGAAGCGCAGCAGGTACATGTACGGGCTCGGGTTCGTGGCGCGCAGCACCCGGTAGACGTCCAGCGGGTCCGCCGTGGTCGGGCGCTCGAACCGCTGCGCCACCACGATCTGGAAGCACTCGCCGTCCCGGATCGCCTCCTTCGCGATCTCCACGGCCTTCGGGTACTCGCCGTCCGGCGTCCGGCTGTGCGGCTCCGCCCGGGCGATCCGCTCCACCGTGGAGACCATCGGCGGCGTCGGGCGGGACAGCGCGGTGGTCATCGCGTCCAGCCGGCCGACCGCCTGGTGGTACGCGGCGGTGATCTCCGCGTCGCCCGCGTCCGCGCCGACGATCGCGTTCGCCACCAGCGTCGCCGAGCCCTCGTAGTGGTCCAGCACCACCAGGTCGGTGGCGAGCATCATACCGATCTCCGGCAGCCGCAGGTCGTTCTCCGCCTGCTCGGGCAGCCGCTCGATCCGCCGGATCAGGTCGTACGCCAGGTAGCCGACCATGCCCCCGGTCAGCGGCGGCAGACCGTCGTCGGTCCGGCCCTTCAGCGCCTCCACGGTGGCGCGCAGCACCTCGATCGGCTCGCCGGTCACCGGCACGCCCGCCGGCGGCGTGCCGAGCCACTCCGCGCGGCCGTCCCGCTCGGTCAGGGTGGCGGCGCTGCGCACGCCGATGAACGAGTAGCGGGACCACGCCGTACCGGCCGAGGACGCGCCCTGCTCCGCCGACTCCAGCAGGAACGTGCCGGGCCCGCCGGCCAGCTTGCGGTAGACGCCGACCGGCGTCTCCGCGTCCGCCAGGAGCTTCCGGGTCACCGGTACGACCCGATGCCCGCTCTCCCGCACCTGGGCCCGGAAGGTGATCTCGTCGGGCCGGACCGCGCCGCTGGTCATGCCGGCACCCCCGGGCGCACGGTGAGCTCGTCGGTGAAGCAGCTGTGCGTGCCGGTGTGGCAGGCCGGGCCGACCTGCTCCACCGTGAGCAGCAGTGCGTCGCCGTCACAGTCCAGCGCGGCGGCGCGCACGTACTGCCGGTGGCCGGACGTCTCGCCCTTCACCCAGTACTCGTTACGGCTGCGCGACCAGTAGGTGGCGTGCCCGGTGGCCAGCGTCCGCCGCAAGGCCTCGTCGTCCATCCAGGCCAGCATCAGCACCTCCCCGGTGCCGTGCTCGCGCACCACGGCGGCGATCAGGCCGTCATCGGTACGGCGCAGCCGCGCGGCGATGTCGGTGTCCAGCATGGGCGGTGCGGAATCAGTCGTGTCGGGCACAGCTCTCGATTCTCGCCCATCGCCCCGGAACGCCCACGACCCGCCCTTCGATCACGACATCGGCTCGCGTCGCAGCGTGACCGATCCGGCGCCGATAATTCGCCCGACCGCGCAGTAAGTCAGACATTTTACCGGGCGAAAGCACTCCTGGGGTGCTGTGCCGATCTCACATCGCGGGTACCGTTCGGCTCACCTCACGAGCGGACGGAGATACCTTCATGCCCCCGACGCCTCCCTCCGAGGCCGACGGTCCCGAGGACGCCACGCCCGGCTGGCAGGCGCACGGGCGACCGGTCCCGCATCCACGGCAGGCGGCGGACAGCGCGGCGTTCTTCTCCGACCCGGACGAGCATCCCGAGGCGACGCCGCCGTCCGACGCGCCGCTCCCGCCGTACATGGCCCAGCTGTTCGACCACCCGGCACCGCCCCGGTCCGACTGGGAGACACGCAACCCGTGGGCACCGCCACCGGCCGCGCGCGGCGACGGCTTCCACGACTACGGCGACGACGACGAGTACGAGACGGAACGCATCGGCGACCCGCGCGAACAGCGCGTCTCCCTGGTCGACCTGGCCACCTGGTCCCGGTTGAACCCGGCCAACGCGGAGCCGGTGACGCCGGACCCGGCGGCTCCTCCGGCGCCACGCGATCCGGAGGCGGAGCGGCCGAGCATCGACTTCGGCACCGGGGCGGCCGAGGCCACGCATGCGATCGTGCTCGGCGAGGGTGCGCGCACGCGGGGGATGCCGGGCGGCGGGAGTTCCGGTGACGCGCCGGACCCGTCGCGGTCGGAGGAGTTCGCGCCGTTGAGCGCGTACGAGGCGGATGCGGACCAGACCCAGGCGGCTCCGCCGGCTTCGCAGGGCGGCGCCGGCCGGGATCTCGGCGGGCTGCAACCGATCACGCCCGGGGTCCGTCCGGGCACCCGGCCTTTCACACCGCGACCGGCCTCCCCCACGCCGGAACCGGCCTCCTCAACGCCGGAACCGGCCTCCTCCGCTTCGGGACCGGCTCCCACGCCGGGACCGGCCGCCACGCCGGGACCGGCCGCCACGCCGGGACCGGCCGCCACGCCGGGACCGGCCGCCACGCCGGGACCGGCCGCCACGTCCGGGCCGGGCGGCGGGCCGTTTGGGCCGGGCGGCGTTCCGGGCCAGGGTGGGCGGCGGCAGGACCCGGGCGACCATGAGGGGCAGGCCGGGCCGCACGAGACGGGCCGGCCGGATGCGGCGTCCGCCGCTCCGGGCGGTGACAGCGTGGCCGGGGCGTTCGCGCCCCTGGCACCCGCCGGCGGTGATGGCTCGCGCCCGCCGCATGCGGGGCAGAACCCGTGGAGCGGGCGGCCGTTCGTGCCGGAGGTTCCGCCGATCCCGGACACCGCCCGCAGCCCGTGGGCGCCATTCGGCGGTTCGGCCGCGATCACCGATCCGCCGGCTTCCGCGCCCGCGCCCGCGGCGCCTCCGGCCGAGCAGGCGGCCTGGCCCGTCGCGCCTCGCACCGCCCCGGACGACGACCTCCCCGCCGCGGCCGACGCTCCCGCGCCGCTCGACACCGGGCCAGCACGAGCCGCCACCACCCTCGGTCAGGATGTGCCGGCACAATCCGCGGGTACCGGCACGGAGGCCCCGCCGGCGCCGCGCGCCCCGCAACACACCTGGCAGCCGATCCCCCAGCAGGCCACGCCACCCACCGGCCTGACTCCGCCCGAGCCCGAGCCGCGGGTCGGCGACGCGGCTCCCACGGCACCGCCTCCCGTCCCGGAGGAGCCGACCGGCGCCGCCTTCCCCGTCGACGCGGCACCCGACCCGGACGCGGTCGCCGACGCCGCGGTCGGACCCTCCGTAGCCGAGGAGGACTCCGCGGCCCACGACCCGGACACCGGCATCGAGGACCTGGCACCGACCCACCTCGATCGGGCGACGACGCCCATGCACGCCTATCCGGACAGCGCCGCACACTTCACGCCGCTCGATGCGGCGAGCGCGCCGGACCACACCCCGGTGCACGACGAACCGGCAGTCCTGGCCACGCCGGCGCCACCCGGCCCGCCGCCCGCGGAGGAAACGCCGGATCCGCCCGCCCACCCCGAGCGGGTACTGCCGCCGACCGGCCCGAGTCACGAAGCGGTGCGGACCACACCGGACGACCCGACGGTGGCGGACGCGCGGACCACACCGGACGGCCCGACGGTGGCGGACGCACGGACCACACCGGACGACCCGACGGTGGCGGACGCACGGACCACACCGGACGACCCGGCCGCGGCGGACGCGCGGACCGCGCCGGACGACCCGACGGCCGCTGCCGGCGACGTCGGTGGGGAGAGCGCGGCGCCGCCGGATGCCGCAGTGCGGCCGGCCGGCGGCGCGTCCCTGACCGACCTGAGCGGCGCAGGTCAGGCAGCACCTCAGGACGAGGCCGGGCAGCCCGTTCACGGCCCGGCGCACGCCGGGCCGGGGTCCGGGGCCGCCGATGTGCCGGCCGCGCGAGCCGAACCATTCATGGACGAACCCCGCACCGACCGGGGCGCGGCCACACCCGCCGCCGAGGGCGAGGAGCCCGCTCCGGTGTGGGTGGCCGCGGCCCGGCCGGAGCCGATCGACGTCGCCGCCGACCGGCACGACAGCGACCCGGCCGGCTGGAACGCCCGCACCGACGAGCAGCCCGTCGTCCGGCCCGCCGGCGACGACCCGGCGGAACCGGCGCCGGAGCCCGTGGCTGAGGAAACCGTGCCGGAGCACGCCGGGGGGCGGGCGATCGCCGAGGAGGGTCCCGGTGCGCTGCCGAAACGTACCGGCGAGGTTCGCGATATTCCGGACGCCGTGCACGAGGAGGCCGACGAGACGCCGGTCGAGGTGATCAAGGCGATCGTCGAGGCGTTGCGGGAGCCTACCGGCGAACACGCGCCGGTCGCCGGGATCGCACCGGACCGGAACGCCACCACGCTCTCCACCGAGGCCACGGCCGACGTCCTGCGGCACACGACCGGCCTCCCACCGGCCGACGACGAGGCGACGACCACGCCCGAGGACCTCCGGCCGCGGGAGCCCGAGGACTTCCGGCAAGCGGAGCCCGAGGACTTCCCGCAAGCGGAGCCCGAGGACTTCCGGCCGCCGGAACCCGGGGACCGGTCGCTGCCGGACCACGACGAGGAGGACGGCGACAGCCCACCGGCCCGCCCCGATGCCACACCGGCCGCCACGGAGTCGACCACGACGCCGGCCGGCACCCAGCCGCCGACGCCGGCCGTGCGGACCGGCCCGGCGGGCGGTTCCGGTCTCTCGACCGAGCGCAGCGCGGAGATCGGCGCGGCCGTCGCCGCACTGCGCTCCGGCGCCCGCAAGGCGGGCAGCATCGTCTACACCCCGGCCAACGTGGGCCGCCGCCGCGCAGACGTGATCAAGCCAAGGGATGCCGGGCACCCGGACCCGATCCCGGAATCCCCTCGCATGGACACCCCGGCCGTGCCCGACTCGCCGGCCGTCCGGGACAGGACCGCTGCCCCGGACACGCCGACCGTCCTGGCCACAGTCGCTGGCCCGGAAGCGCCGACCGTCCCGAACACGGGCACTGTCCCGGACACGCCGACCGTCCCGGGCACGGCCGCCGGCCCGGACACGCCGACCGTCCCGGGCACGGCCGCTGGCCCGGAAGCGCCGACCGTCCCGAACACGGGCACTGTCCCGGACACGCCGACCGTCCCGGGCACGGCCGCCGGCCCGGACACGCCGACCGTCCCGAACACGGCCGCTGTCCGGGAAGCGCCGGTTGTTCCGGACACCCCGGCTGCCCCGGACGAGCCGACCGTCCCGGAGACGCCGACCGTCCCGGACACGCCGAGCGTCCCGGAGACGCCGACCGTCCCGGACGAGCCGGTCGTGGACACCGACCCGCCCGCCCCGAACGGAACCCACACGGATGAGTCCTCCCCGGGCCGGGCGAGCTGGGCGCGGACGCCCACCGAGGACCCTTGGATCGCCACCCCGGCACCCGGGACCGGCGGCGATCCCGCCGACACCGACGACGACGCCACCATGGCGGACGCGTCCGAGCGTGATGACCACCATGACTTCGAGGATGACGACGTGACCCTGCTCAGCGACGACGACACGACCACCGCGCCGGACCACGACGACGCGCCGCAACTGCGCCCCGGGGACGTCGTGGAGACGCCGATCTCGGTCTGGAACGACGAGACCGCCGCACCGTTCCGGCAGCAGTGGCACGAGATCAAGGCGCAGTTCGTGGACGACCCGGTGGGCGCCCTCGCCCAGGCGCAGACCGTCTGCGCGAACGCCGTGCACGACCTCGCCGACGCGCTCCTCGCCGAGCAGGCCGGCCTCGACCCGCACAAGACCAACGCCACCCCGGACACCGAGAGCATGCGGATCGCGATGCGCCGCTATCGCGAGTTCCTCGATCGCATACTGGCCCTGTAGCAGCCCCCGCTCCGAAAGGCGCCCCCCGCACCGCGCGGAGGGCGCCTTTCTTGCGTCCGCCCCGGCCAGGGTCTACCGTTGATTTCAACAGCCGATGAATTAATCAACCCCGAGGGGGTACGGCAGATGGGCACCGCGATCGAGATCCGCGACCTGGTCGTCGCGCGCGGACGCCGCCGCGTCCTGCACAACCTCAGCTGCACGATCCCGCGCGGCCGGGTGACCGGCCTGCTCGGCCCGTCCGGCAGCGGCAAGACCACGCTGCTGCGCGCCATCGTCGGCGTGCAGGTCGTCCAGGGCGGCACCGTCACCGTGCTGGGCGAGCCGGCCGGCAGCGCGCCGCTGCGCCGCCGGATCGGATACATGACGCAGGCGCCGAGCGTCTACGCGGACCTGACCGTCCGGGAGAACGCGCGCTACTTCGCCGCGCTGCACGGCCTCCCGGCGGCGGAGGCGGACCGGGCGATCGCGGACGTCGGCCTGGCCGAGGCGCGGGACCAGTTGGTCGGCACGCTCTCCGGCGGACAGCGCAACCGCGCGTCGCTGGCCTGCGCGATCGTCGGCCGCCCGGACCTGCTGGTGCTGGACGAGCCGACCGTGGGCCTGGACCCGGTGCTGCGCGCGGACCTGTGGGCGCGGTTCCACGCGATGGCCGCGGCGGGCACCACGCTGCTGGTCTCCAGCCACGTGATGGACGAGGCGGGCCGCTGCGACCGGCTGCTGCTGATCCGCGAGGGCCGCCTGATCGCGGACGACACGCCGGACGCGATCCGCCGGGCCACCCGGCATCCGGATCTGGAGAACGCGTTCCTGGAGCTGATCAAGGAAGGGGCACTGGCATGAACGCGCGCATCACGGTGGCCACGGCCGGGCGGATCCTGCGCCAGCTGCGCCACGACCGCCGTACCGTGGCACTGCTCGTGGTCGTCCCGACCGCGCTGCTGGCGCTGCTGCACTTCATGTACGAGGACCAGCCGCGCGCGTTCGACCGGATCGCGCTGACCATGCTGGGGATCTTCCCGTTCGTGGTGATGTTCCTGGTGACCAGCATCGCGATGCTGCGCGAGCGCACCTCGGGCACGCTGGAGCGGCTGCTGACCACGCCGCTCGGCCGGCTGGACCTGCTGTTCGGCTACGGTCTCGCGTTCGGCCTGGCCGCCGCCGTGCAGGCCGCGGTGGCCGCCGGCGCGGCGTACCTGTTGCTGGGCCTGGAGACGGCCGGGGACACCGCGCTGGTGGTGCTGATCGCGATGGCGGACGCGGTCCTGGGCGTGGCGCTGGGCCTGTTCTGCAGCGCGTTCGCCCGCACCGAGTTCCAGGCCGTGCAGTTCATGCCGGTCGTGGTGGCGCCGCAGTTGCTGCTCTGCGGGCTGTTCGTGGCGCGCGACGACATGGCCGGCTGGCTGGGCGCGGTCAGCGACGCGCTGCCGCTGTCCTACGCGGTCGAGGCGCTGCTGGAGGTGGGCGCGCACCCGGACGCGACCGGCACGATGTGGCGCGACCTGTCCGTCGTCCTGGCCGCGACCCTGCTCGCGCTGATCCTGGCCGCGACGACCCTGCGCCGCCGCACCGGGTAGCGACGAAACGACCGGCGACGCGACATAACGACCACCCCTGGCACGATGGGAAGGAGTACATCGGGCCGGAGGGGGCACCAGCATGGCGGGACGGACCGGGCGCAGGCCGGGCAACCCGGACACCCGGGAGGCGATCCTCAGCGCGGCGCGGTCCGTCTTCGCCGAACGCGGCTACGACAAGGCCTCGATCCGCACCATCGCGTCCGCCGCGGAGGTCGACCCCGCCCTGGTGCACCACTACTTCGGCACGAAGGACCAGCTGTTCCTGGCCGCGATGCAGTCGCCGATCGACCCGGGCCAGATCCTGCCGGAGGTGCTGGCGGGCGGCCCGGACGGCGCCGGCGAGCGGATGGTCCGCATGATCCTGCGGGTGTGGGACGGACCGGCCGGCAAGGCGGGCGTGGCGCTGATCCGGTCCGCGATGACCAACGACTGGACCGCACGCCTGTTCCGCGAGTTCATCTCCACGCAGGTGCTGCGCCGCGCCATGACCGAGCTGGCGGTCGACCCGGCGGAGGCGCCGCTGCGGTCCAACCTGGTCGCCTCGCAGATCGGCGGCATGATCATGATGCGGTACGTGATCCGGCTGGAGCCGATCGCGTCGGCCTCGCCGGAGACCGTGGTGGCCACGATCGGCCCGACCCTGCAGCGGTACCTCACCGGCGAGCTGCCGGTCGCGTTACGCGGCGTGTGACGTCGCCGGGTCCGCCGCGCAGCGCGGGCAGAGCACCGGGTGCAGCAGCCGGGCCAGCTCCGCGCGGTCCGCGACCGGGTGCGCGTAGGCGAGCCGCACGGTCTTCGCCGCGCCGATGTCGACCAGCATCCCGTACCGGTCCATCCGCACCACCCGCGGCTCGCGCGCGCCGTACGGCATGCCGGCCTTGTCGAGCTGCGACCGCAGGAACGCGGTGATCTCCGGTTGGTGGTGGTCCGCGAGGTCGCTGAGCAGGTCCCACTCGATCGCGTGCAGCGGGTCCGGCTCGGCCTCGGCGTACTCGTCCGGGTCCACGTCGAGCGTGACGCCGCCGCGCTCCAGCCGCACCTCGGCCACGTCCAGCCGGTGCAGCACGAACTCGCCGGAGACGTCGAGCAGGTCGCCGGTCGGGTCGACCGCGGCGAACTCGATCGCGGCCTCGCGCGCGTCGTCGCCGGCGAGCGCCACGGCCCAGCCGGCGATCCAGGCGCGGCCGAGCGAGGGCGCGCCCGCGACCGGCGGCACGTCCGTGACGTCCAGCACCATCGCGGTGTCGTCGGCGCCGTCCGTCGGGACCAGCGCTTCCGCGAGCGTGCCGTCGCGGCGGCTCAGCATCAGCACGCGGCCCGCGCCGTCGGTGACGTGCCGGACGGGGTGCGGGCCGGGACGGCAGGCGATCGTCGCGCTGCCGGGCAGCCGACCAGCGGCCAGCGTTCGGGCGACCTCGGCGGGGCTGGGGTGCATGTTCTGGTCCTCCGCACTTACGTTAGGCTTGCCTTAGTAAGGGAAGGCTAACTTACTCGGCCCGGGAAGCCAATCAAGCCCCCGGGTCCGCGGACGACCACCTCTGGAGCGCATCACGTGAACCAAACCAGGCCCAAGGTCCGCATCTCCCGTGCCCTCGGGATGCCGCTGACCCGCAAGTGCGTCAAGTACTTCGAGAAGCGGCCCTATCCGCCGGGGGTGCACGGGCGTGCCCGGAAGAAGCCGTCGGACTACCAGGTCCGGCTGCTGGAGAAGCAGCGGCTGCGGCACCAGTACAACATCTCCGAGACCCAGCTCCGGCGCGCGTTCGACGACGCGGTCCGCAAGCAGGGTCGTACCGGCGAGAACCTGCTGCAGATCCTGGAGAGCCGTCTCGACGCCACCGTGCACCGCGCGGGCCTGGCCCGGACGATCTACCAGGCGCGCCAGCTCGTCGCGCACGGTCACTTCACCGTGGACGGCAAGAAGGTCGACCGGCCGTCGTACCGGCTGAAGGAGGGCCAGGTCGTGGAGGTCCGCGAGCGCAGCCGCGTGAAGCCGCCGTTCCAGGTGGCCGCCAGCGGCGCGCACATCGACGGCCCGACCGCGCCCTACCTGTCGACCACGCTCAGCGAGCTCAAGACCACGGTCCTGCGCACCCCGGCTCGTACCGAGATCCCGGTGCTCTGCGACGAGCAGCTGGTCGTCGAGTTCTACGCGCGCTGATCCACCCGGGTCCGCTCCGCCGGCCGCGGCTTCAGGCCCCGCGGCCGGCGGAGCATCTTTCGATCTTCCCGCTTCCGGCGTGGTCGCGGTCCGCATGCTCCCGCGGGCACCGGTCGGCCGCGGGCGGCCTCCCTGCACGATCCGCGGGTGGCCGGGAAAACCCCGGTCAGCGCGTCTGTTCGAGCCAGCTCGCGTAGAGCCGGCCGTACACCGACTCCGGGTCCGACACCAGGTCGTCGTGGTGCCCGCGCTGCACGATCCGGCCGGCGTCGAAGACCAGCACCTCGTCCGCGGCCTGCGCCGTGGACAGCCGGTGCGCGATCGCGATCGTGGTCCGGCCGCGCGTCACCGTGTCCAGCGCGGCCTGCAGCCGCACCTCGGTCGCCGGGTCCACCGCGGACGTGGCCTCGTCCAGCACCAGCAGGTCCGGGTCGGCGACGTAGGCCCGGGCCAGCGCCACCAGCTGCCGCTCGCCCACGCTCAGCGCCTCGCCCCGCTCGCCCACCCGGGTCCCGATCCCGGCCGGCAGCGCGCCCAGCCAGTCCGCCAGCCCCAACTCCGCGAACGCGGCGACCAACTGGGCGTCGGTCAGCGACGGGCGGGCGAACCGCACGTTCTCCGCGATCGTGGCGTCGAACAGGAACCCGTCCTGCG
The DNA here is from genome assembly GCF_031458235.1 of Catenuloplanes atrovinosus. NCBI lineage: Bacteria > Bacillati > Actinomycetota > Actinomycetes > Micromonosporales > Micromonosporaceae > Catenuloplanes > Catenuloplanes atrovinosus. The sequence goes on from NZ_JAVDYB010000001.1 coordinate 5,516,865, forward strand.
GCACCATCACCACCCGGGCGCGCAGCGAGTCGAACCGGACCGTGGTCAGCGGCGTGCCGGACAGCAGCACCCGCCCCGCGGTCGGGTCCATCAGCCGGGTGAGCAGCTTCGCGAACGTGGTCTTGCCGCTGCCGGTCTCGCCGACCACCGCCACCTTCGTCTTCGCCGCGATGTCCACGCTCACGTCGGTCAGCACCCGCGGCCCGTCCGGGTAGTGGAAGTTGACCGCCTCGAAGCTCACGTCCAGCGGCCCGGCCGGCAGCTCCACGCCGCGCTCCCCCGGGTCGGCCACGTCCGGCTTGATGTCCAGCACGTCCAGCACCCGGCGCCAGCCGGCGACCGCGTTCTGTGCCTCGTTCAGCATCTCCGTGGCCATCTGCACCGGCTGGATGAAGAGCGTCACCAGGAACAGGTACGCGGTGAGCTGCCCGATGGTGACGGCGCCGCCGACGCCCAGCGCCACGCCCGCGCACACCACGCCGGCCAGCGCCAGCCCGGTCGCGACCTCACCGGTGGAGAAGCTGGTGACGCTGGTCCGCATCGCGTACTGCTGCCGGGTCCGCACGTCGCCGATGGCCTTGTCGAGCCGGGCCTCGGTGCGGCCGGAGATGCCGTACGCCCGGATCACCGCGGCGCCGACCACGCTCTCCGAGACCACCGCCAGCATCGCCCCCATCCGCGCCCGGACCTCGCCGTACGCGACCGCGAGCCGCTTCTGGTAGGCGCGGATCACGATCGCGGCCGGCACGAACGCGGCGAAGACCACCAGCGTGAGCTGCCACGAGTAGATCGCCATCACCACGGTGGTGACGATCAGCTGGCCGCCGCTGACGATCAGCTGGACGCCGCCCATCTGCAGGAACGTGGTGATCTGGTCGATGTCGCTGGTCACCCGGGACACCAGCGAGCCGCGCCGCTCGGACTGCTGGTGCAGCATGGACAGGTCGTGCACGTGCCGGAACGTGCGCACCCGCAGCCCGGCCAGCGCGGTCTCGCTGACCGTGAACAGCCGGCGCATCATCCAGTAGCCGCTGGCCGTGGTCACCACCAGCACCGCCAGCGTCGTACCCGCGATGATCGCGACGGTGCCGACGTGCGGGCCGCCGGGCGCGGTGATGCCCCGGTCGATGCCCTGCTGGATCGCGATCGGCGCGGCGACCCGGCCGATCATCGAGATCAGCGCGAGCACGAGCGTGCCGACCAGCCCGCCGCGCAGCTCCGGGGAGAGCGCCAGCCCCCGCTTGAACGTGGCGAACGCGCCCACTTTTTCAGTCATTCAGCGCTTCCGCCTTCTCGTACGCGGTGACCAGGTCTCGGTAGCCGGGCACGGTGGCCAGCAACTCGGGGTGCGTGCCGCGGGCCACGATCCGGCCGTTCTCCAGATAGACCACCTCGTCCGCGAGCGCGATCGTGGCCCGCCGGTACGCGACGACCAGGATGCTGGCGCCCTCGCCCGCGGCGGAGCGCAGCGCGCCGAGGATGGCCGCCTCCACGCGCGGGTCGACCGCGCTGGTGGCGTCGTCCAGGATCAGCAGGCGCGGGTGGCCGGCCAGCGCGCGGGCCAGCGTGAGCCGCTGCCGCTGCCCGCCGGACAGCGAGGTGCCGCGCTCGCCGACCTCGGTGTCCAGCGACTCCGGCAGCCCGGCGATGAACGAGTCGATCTGCGCCAGCCGCAGCGCGGCCCAGACCTCGGCGTCGTCCGCGGCCGGCCGGTCGAGCGCGATGTTCGCCCGGACCGTGTCGTCGAACACGAACGGCAGCTGCGGGACCAGCGCGATGCTCCGGGCCAGCGCCTCCGCGGTGAGCGTGCGCAGGTCCGCGCCGTCCAGCCGGACCGTGCCGGCGGCCGGGTCGACCAGCCGCACCGCCAGCGACGCGATCGTGGACTTGCCGGACCCGGTCGGCCCGACCAGCGCGATCGTCCTGCCCGGCGGCACCTCCAGCGTGACGCCGTCCAGCACCGGCTCGCCGTCCACGTACGAGAACGACACGTCCTCGAACTCCAGGTGCGCCGGGCCGGTCCGGACCGGGTCGTCCTCGCCGTACCGGGTGGAGCCCTCGGCCGCGAGCACCGCGTGCACCCGCTCGTACCCGGCGACGCCGCGCGGCATGTCGCCGACCAGCCAGGCGATCGCGCGCAGCGGGAACGCCAGCACGGTGAACAGGAACGCCACGCTGACCAGCTGGGACACGGTGATCGCACCGGAGCTGAGCCGCCAGGTGCCGAGCAGCAGCACCGCGATCGTGCCGATGCTGGGCAGCGCGTCCATCACCGGGTCGAACAGGCCGCGCAGCCGGCCGACCGCGATCAGCGCGTCGCGCAGCTCGCCGACCTGGGCGGAGAAGCGTGTGGTCTCCGCGCCCTCCCGGCCCATGGTCTTGATCACCAGCGCGCCGTCGAAGCTCTCGTGCGCGATCTCGGCGACGCCGGCGCGCAGCTTCTGCGCGCGCATCTGCCGCGGCGACATCCGCCGGGAGTAGAGCACGTTCAGCGCGAACAGCGACGGAACCAGCACCAGGCCCACCAGCCCGAGCACCCAGTCGGTCCAGAGCACGCTGCCCAGCGCGCCGACCAGCATCACGATCGTGCCGACCGCCAGCGGCAGCGGCGCGAACGGCTGGACCGCCGCCTCCACGTCGGAGGTGGCGGTGGACAGCAGCGAGCCGGCCGAGTTGCGCTGGTGCCAGGCGAGCGGCAGCTCCAGGTAGCGGCGGGTGATCCGCTCGCGGTACCCGGCCTGGAGGCGGAACATCATGGCGCCGGCCGCGAGCCGGCGGGCGAACATCGCCGCGACCCGCAGCCCGCTGATGCCGAGCAGCACGGCCGCGGCCAGCGCGAGCGCGCCGGTGTCCGCCCGGTCCTGCTGGAACGCGGGCGTGACCACCCGGCCGACGATCTCGCCGACCACGTACGCGTTGCCGACGAGCAGCGCGCCGTGCAGCACGCTGCCGGCCACCGAGACGGTGAACAGCCTCGGTTCCGCCGCGATGCCCTGCCCGAGAATGCGCAGCCCGCGTCGCAGCACGTCGGTGCCGGTCCTGGTCGCGTCCGCTGTACTGGTGACGCTCACCTGAGTTGATCCCCCGCTCCGGTCGCGCGTCATCGGGCCGGTCGGCCCGGGTAAGCGTTACAACCGTTTCAATGCCTTACCAATGTTTACTCCTCCGACCAGCATGTCCGCCGACCGCCCCTCTGTGGCCGCGTTCACAACCGCGCCGACAGGCCGGACGGGCTCAGAGCCGGTATCGACGTGGGATGCCGGGCTGCGGCGTGGCCCGGCCGCCGTCGATACAGGCTCTAGGATCGGCCTCATGACGCGTCATTCGCTGACCGAACGGTCGGCGCTCGCCGATCTGCTGCTCGACGTCGGTCCGGACGCCCCCACGCTCTGCACCGGCTGGACCACCCGCGACCTCGCCGCTCACCTGGTCGTCCGGGACCGCCAGCCGATCGCGTCACTGGGCTCGTTCATCCCACCCCTGCACGGGTACGGCGAGCGCGTCCGCCTGCGTGCCGCCGCCCTGCCCTATCCGGAACTCGTCGCCCGGGTGCGCAAGGCGCCCTGGTGGAGCCCGACCGGCAACGCGCTGACCGACCCGGGCGCGAACACCGGCGAATTCTTCATCCACCACGAGGACGTGCGGCGCGGCGCGCCCGGCTGGCGGCCCCGCACGCTGGACCCGGACCTGGACGCGAAGCTCTGGCGGAACGTGCGGTTCTTCGGCGCGCTGACGCTCCGGCGGTTCCCGGCCGCGCTGACCGTGGCGGCGCCGGGCCACGGGGAGTTCACCGGCGGCACGGGCGGCGAGCCGGTGCGCCTGATCGGCGCCCCCGGCGAGCTGGTGCTGTTCGTCTCGGGCCGGCAGCGCGCGGCCCGGGTACAGATAGACGGCCCGCCGGTGCTGGCGGACCGGCTGCGTACCGCGTCGTTCGGGCTCTGAGGGCCCGCGGCCGAGACCACGGGCCCGTGCCGGACGGGTCAGTTGACCACGTAGAGCAGCCGGTTCGGCGAGCTGGTGCCGGGGCTGGTCACCACGTTGGTGGTGGCGTTGTTCACCAGCGAGTCGCGCACCTGGGCCGGGGTGTAGGACGGGTTCGCGGCGAGCACCAGCGCGGCCGCGCCGGCCACGTGCGGCGCCGCCATGGACGTACCGTTGATCGTGTTCGTGGCCGAGGTGCTGGTGTACCAGGCCGAGGTGATCGACGAGCCCGGCGCGAAGATGTCCAGGCAGCTGCCGTAGTTGGAGTACGACGCGCGCGCGTCCGTCCTGGTGGTGGCGCCCACGGTGATCGCGGAGGCGACCCGGGCCGGCGAGGAGTTGCAGGCGTTCGCGTTGCTGTTGCCGGCCGCGAGGCTGTAGGTGACGCCGGACGAGACCGACGCCGCCACCGCGTTGTCCAGCGTGGTGCTGGCGCCGCCGCCGAGGCTCATGTTCGCCACGGCCGGCTTGACCGCGTTGCTGGTCACCCAGTTGATGCCGTTGACCACGCCGGCGGTGGTGCCGCTGCCGGCGCAGTCCAGCACGCGCACCGCGACCAGTTGCACGGCCTTGGCCACGCCGTAGGTGGAGCCACCGATCGTGCCGGCCACGTGCGTACCGTGCCCGTTGCAGTCGGTGGCGTTGCTGTCGTTGCTGACGAAGTCGTACCCGCTGACCGCGCGCCCGCCGAACTGCGAGTGCGTGGTGAGGATGCCGGTGTCCAGCACGTACGCGCGCACGGAACTCGCCGTGGTCGGGTACGTGTAGGTGGTCGACAGCGGCAGCGCGCGCTGGTCGATCCGGTCGAGACCCCAGGTCGCGTTCGTCTGCGTGGCCTGGGTCGAGAACCGCTGGTCCTGCTCGACGTAGGCGACCGCCGGGTTGGCCGCGAGCCGCTGCGCCTCGATCGTGGACATGCTCGCGTGGAAGCCGGTGACCGCGCCGGTCCAGGTCTCCCGCACGTCCGCGCCGTACGCCGCGGCCAGGCTCGCCGCCGTGCCCGGCACGGTGCTGCGGGCCTTGGCGGTGCCGGGCGCGCCGGCCGTCGTGTCCTTGAGCACCACGAGGTAGCTGCCGGCCACCGCGGTGTCCGAGCCGGCGTACCGGACCTCGCCCTTCGGGGCCGCGCTGGCCGGGCTGCCCGCGGTCAGCGAGACGGCCGCGACGGCGGCGAAGAGGCCCAGAGCCGCGAGGGTACGGCCGGGCGTGCGGGGGATCGTCATGTAGTCCTCCCAGAGATCATCACCGATCGGTGATCCGTCGGTGCGGCTGATCGTAGGGAGCTAATCGGGCACTCGACTCATCTCGCTCTGGTCATATCGCCCGAACTAGGAGTTACCTCGGAGGTCGTCGATGACAATCAACCGTAACCCTGCACACGGCCTCCAAGCTGTGCCGATTCGGGGCTCGACGAATCAGCGACGCGGCAATACCCTTCGGTAACACAGAATTTACGAGACGCCGGTCACGTAGACATAACCCACCAGAGGCGGCCGAGATGACCCTTGAAGTTCCTTACCGGTCAATTGCGGACATGTTGCTTCAGCGGGTGGCGAAGACGCCCGACCGCCACGCGTTCGCGCATCCGAGCGCGGACGACTCCGGCCCGGTCTGGCTGAACTGGTCACAGGTGGGTGAGCGGGCGTCCGCGATCGCGGCCGGCCTGCGCGCGCTCGGCATCGACCACGAGGACCGGGTGGCGATCCTGTCCACCACGCGGCTGGAGTGGATCCTCGCCGACCTCGGCGTGATGCTGGCCGGCGGTGCCACCACCACGGTCTACCCGACCACCGAGCCCGGCGACGCCACGTTCATCATCGGCGACTCCGGCTCCACCGTGCTCATCGCGGAGAACCAGGTGCAGGCCGGCAAGCTGGCCGGCGCGGACCTCCCCGCGCTCACCCACGTGGTCCTGATCGACGGCCGGGCCGACCCGCACGCGGCGATCCCGCAGCTCACGCTCGCCGATCTGGAGGCGAAGGGCCGCGCCGAGCTGGCCGCCGACCCGTCGCTGATCGAGCGCGTGGTGGCCCGCATCGAGCCGGAGCACGTGGCCACGCTGATCTACACGTCCGGCACCACCGGCCGGCCCAAGGGCGTGGAGCTGCTGCACCGCGGCTGGACCTGGGAGGGTGTGGCGCAGGCGCAGCTCGGCCTGCTGCTCGAGTCCGACCTGCAGTACCTGTGGCTGCCGCTGTCCCACTCGTTCGGCAAGTCGCTGATCTGCGGCATCGTCCACGTCGGCGTGCCCACCTACGTCGACGGCCGGGTGGACAAGCTGATCGACATGCTCGCGGTGATCCGCCCGACGCTGATGTGCTCCGCGCCGCGCGTCTACGAGAAGGTCTACAACCGCGCGGTCACCAACGGCACCGGCGCCGGCGGCCTCAAGGCGAAGATCTTCACCTGGGCCGTCGCGGTCGGCAAGGAGAAGGTGGCGCACGAGCAGACGAACATGCCGGTCCCCGCGGTGCTGCGCGCCAAGTACGCGATCGCGGAGAAGCTGGTCTTCAGCAAGCTCCAGGCCCGGCTCGGCGGCCGCATGCGCGCGCTGGTCTCCGGCTCCGCCGCACTCAGCCCGCAGATCGCCGAGTTCTTCGCCGCCGCGAACCTGCCCATCCTGGAGGGCTACGGCCTGACCGAGTCCAGCGCCGCCAACTTCGTCAACCGCCCGGAGAAGGTCAAGATCGGCTCCGTCGGCAAGCCGCTCGGCGACCTGGAGTGCCGCATCGACGCCGACGGCGAGGTGCTGCTGCGCGGCGCCCCCGTCATGCGCGGCTACCACAACCTCCCCGAGGAGACCGCCGCCGCGTTCACCGAGGACGGCTTCTTCCGCACCGGCGACATCGGCGAGCTGGACGCCGACGGCTTCCTGAAGATCACCGACCGCAAGAAGGACCTGGTCAAGACCTCCGGCGGCAAGTACGTGGCCCCGTCCCACATCGAGGGCCGGTTCAAGGCGATCTGCCCGTACACCTCCCAGGTCGTGGTGGTCGGCCAGTCCCGCAACTTCTGCACCATGCTGATCGCACTCGACCCCGACGCGCTGGCCTCCTGGGCCGCCGGCACCCCGCACGCGGGCAAGTCCTACGCCGACCTGGTCGCCACGCCCGAGGTCAAGGCCATGGTCGACGACTACGTCCGGCAGCTCAACGAGGGCCTCAACCGCTGGGAAACCATCAAGAAGTACACGATCCTCCACCGCGACCTGACCATCGAGGACGGCGAGATGACCCCGTCCCTGAAGATCAAGCGCCGCGTCGTCGAGGCCAACTTCTCCGACGAGATCGAATCCATGTACGAGGGCTCCCTCGCCCACCTCTGACGGGTCCCCCGTCACCCCGGACGTGCTGCGGCCCGCGCTCCCCCGCGGGCCGCGCACCTTACCTCCCCGGCCGGCCAGGCTCGCCGGCCCGGGATCACCAATGGCTCACGAACCCACTGACGTGCACACGCCGCGGGCCACAAGACTCCGGGATCGGTCCCGCATAGCCGATATTTCGGACATCGCCCGTGCTTGGGAGCGGGGAGGCCGGACGCCAGGACCCGCGGCCGGATGCCCGACATCGGGTCCCGCAGCCGGATGTCGAGGGGAGGCGGGATTCCGGCGGCCTGGTGAGCGACGCGAGCCCGGCTCCGCCGCGACCGGATGCCACGGCGACGCGGTTCACGCGGGGGGCTGGTGAGAACGATGCGGGACCGGCTCCGAGGTGACGCCGACGCGGTTCACGCGGGGGGCTGGTGAGAACGATGCGGGACCGGCTCCGAGGTGACGCCGACGCGGCCGGATGCCACGGCGACGCGATTCACGCGGGGGTCAGGTGAGTGGTGCGGGACCGGCTGCGATGCGGCGTCGGAGCGGCGGCGGAGCCGCCGCGAGGTTTGCCCGCGGGAGCATGCGGGCCGCACCACGCCGGAAGCGGGAAAGCCGGGGTCCCGGGGTTGCCCTCGGAACCGACCCGGCGCCCGCGGAAACACGCGGACCCCGACATGCCGGAAGCGGGAAAGCCGGGGTGCCGGGGAACCGACCCGGCGCCCACTGGAACATGCGGACCGGCGACCACGCCGGGAGTGGGGTCAGCGGCCGCGCGAGGAGAATTCGCGGACCGCGATGGCGTAGTCGCGGGCTTCCAGGGTCCAGGCGTCGATGGCGCCGGGGGTGCTGTTGCGGTTGAGCTGGGCCTGGAGGGTGTCGACGGCGGCGGAGAGACCACTGAAGGGCCGCGTCCGCCAGAGGTGTTCGCCGGCGGGGGCCACCTGGAAGAGGTCGTCCTCGATCAGGATGAGGCCGGCACCGGAGAGGCGTTGCAGGGCGGTCTCGACCTCGGCGCGCTGGGGGAGGCTGCGGTGCAGGAAGTCGGCGGCGGAGAGCACGTCGGCGAGCGTGGCGCCGGCGGCGGGCAGGCCGATGGCCGAGGCACGGTCACGTTCGGTGCGGTCGGCGATGACGACCGCGACGAAGATCCATGCGTCGGTCCAACTCCAGCCAACGTCCCCCATGACGACATGATGCCCTGATCACCCGAGACTCGTGAAGAAAGTGTGACTCGGCGATCATCGACCTGACGCGTCCTCGACGAACCGGTGAAGCATCCTCGACTGCCTGACCACTCAAGCAGCCCAGGATGCATCGAAGCGATTCGATCATTCCGAAATGATCACTGTCGCGCGAGGCGTGTCGCGAACCGTCAGGCGCGGCAGGAACCACTGGGTCAGCGGGCCGATCGCCAGCGCGTAGGCGATGGTGCCGAGCCCGACCGCGCCGCCGAGCAGCCAGCCGAGCGCCAGCACGGTGAGTTCCACCACGGTCCGGACCAGCCGGATCGAGCGGTGCGGATGGCGCGCCACGTAGCCGGTCATCAGGCCGTCGCGCGGTCCGGCGCCGAGCCGCGCGCCGATGTAGAGCCCGGTGGCGAACGCGTTCAGCACGATGCCGCCGGCCAGGAACGCGGTGCGCGCCGCGAGCGGGCCGGGCGCGGGCAGCAGCACCAGCGCCACGTCCACCACCACGCCGATCACCAGCACGTTGCTGATCGTGCCGATGCCGGGGCGCTGGCGGAGCGGGATCCACAGCAGCAGCACCAGCACGCCGACCAGGATCACCACGGTGCCGACGGAGAGGCCGGTGCGCAGTGAGAGGCCCTGGTGGAAGACGTCCCACGGGTCCAGGCCGAGCCGGGACTCGATCATCAAGGCCATGCTCACGCCGTACGCGACCAGCCCCGCCTGAAGCTGGACGAAGCGGCGCGCGAAGCGGTCCCGGTGCGCGAGTGGCGTGCCGAGTGGGTTGCTCACGATGTTCATGAGTGCCACTCTTGTGGCCAATACCGCGCGATCAAAGGGCCAATTCCGGGAAGGTGGATCATGTCGGTGGTCATCCGGGGAAGCCAATTGGCACGGATGCTCGGTCGGTGGCATCCGCTGCCCGGCACGCGGCGCAGCCCGGAGTACGCGGCGCTGGCCCAGGCCGTGCGTGGCCTGCTCTCCGACGGGCGGCTCGCGCTCGGCGTGCGGCTGCCCGCGGAACGGGAGCTGGCCGAGGCGCTCTCGATCAGCCGGACCACGGTCACGGCGGCCTACCGGGAGCTGCGCGAGACCGGCCACCTGGCCAGCCGCCGCGGCGCCGGCAGCTGGACCACGCTGCCGTCCGGCCACCGGGTCGGCACGTCCGGCCTGTGGACGCCGAGCGACGCGCTCGGCATGATGGATCTCGGCTGCGCCGCGCTGCCCCCTCCCCCGCAGCTGGTCCCGGCCGCCCGTGCCGCCGCGGACCAGCTCGCGTGCTACCTGGGCGACGCCGGCTACCACCCGACCGGCATCATCGAGCTGCGCGAGGCGATCGCGGAGCGGTTCCGCGCCCGCGGCCTGCCCACCAGCCCGGAACAGATCATGATCACCAGCGGTACGCAGCAGGCGCTCGACCTGGTGCTCCGGCACCACGTGGCGGTCGGCGCGGGCGTGCTGGTGGAGTCGCCGACGTACCCGAACGCACTGGCCGCGCTCGCCGCCCGCCGCGCCCGGATCGGCACGCACGGCCTCGACCCGGCCGCCGGCTGGGACGCGGAGCTGCTGTTCAGCACGCTCAAGCAGACCCGGCCGAGGCTCGCCTACGTGATCCCCGAGTTCCAGAATCCGACCGGCCGCCTGATGCCCGCGGAGCTGCGCGAGCGCCTCGCGGCCGTGGCGCACTCCACCGGCACGGACGTGGTGGCGGACGAGTCGTTCGTGGAGCTGGCGCTGGACGGCACGCCGATGCCGCCGCCGGTCGCCGCGTTCGACCGGCACTCCCGGGTGCTCACCATCGGCGGCATGAGCAAGCCGTACTGGGGCGGCCTGCGGATCGGCTGGGTACGCGCCTCCGCACCGGTCGTGCAGCGCCTCGCCGCGGCCCGGGTCGGCGTGGACATGGGCAGCCCCGTCATCGACCAGCTCGTGGCCGTGCAGCTGCTGCGGCAGAGCGATGAGATCGTCGGCGACCGCCGCCGCCAGCTCGCCGCGCAGCGGGACGCGCTGGTCGCGGCCGTGCGGGCCACGTTCCCGGAGTGGCGGGTGGTGATCCCGTCCGGTGGCGTGTCGCTCTGGGCCGAGCTGGACGGCCCGGTCTCCAGCGCACTCGCCCACGCGGCCGAGGACGTCGGCGTGCGGCTCGCGCCGGGCCCGCGCTTCGGGCTGGACGGCACGCTGGAGCGCTACCTGCGTCTGCCGTTCACGCTCCCGGCCGACGACCTGGCCGAGGCGGTCCGCCGGATCGCGGAGATCCGCTACGACCTGGACCGGATTCGCACCGGTTCGCGCTGGCGCACCCCCGAGGTCATCACCTGACCGGGCGCCGCCGGGACGACGGGGCCGGCGCGCCGCGGGCGGCAACCGCGGAAGGCGCGGTCGCCGCCGGAAGCGGTGGCGCGCCGCCGCAGCACAGGCCGAGGGCGGCGCTCCCCGACCGTACCCCCGGAAGGGTGTGGTCCGTGGAAGCGCCGCCCTCGGCGGCGGTTGGAGCGAGGATCAGCGGCCGGAGACGGCCTTGAGGTAGTCGGCGTTGAGCCGGCCGATCAGGTTGAGCGGGATGCCCTTCGGGCAGACCGTGGTGCATTCGCCGGCGTTGGTGCAGCCGCCGAAGCCCGCCTCGTCCTGCGCCTCGATCATGCTGATCACCCGGGAGGAGCGCTCCGGCTGGCCCTGCGGCAGCAGGCCCAGGTGCGCCACCTTCGCGGCGGTGAACAGCATGGACGAACCGTTCGGGCAGGCGGCGACGCACGCGCCGCAGCCGATGCAGGTGGCGGCCTCGAACGCGGCATCCGCGTCGGCCTTCGGCACCGGGGTGGCGTGGGCGTCCGGCGCGGTGCCGGTCGGCGCCGTGATGTAGCCGCCGGCCTGGATGATCGAGTCGAACGCGCCCCGGTTGACCACCAGGTCCTTGATCACCGGGAACGCCGCGGCCCGCCACGGCTCGATGTCGATCGAGTCGCCGTCCTTGAAGTGCCGCATGTGCAGCTGGCAGGTGGTGGTGGCCCGCTCCGGGCCGTGCGCCACGCCGTTGATCATCATGCCGCACATGCCGCAGATGCCCTCACGGCAGTCGTGGTCGAACGCGATCGGGTCGTCGCCCTCGAGGATCAGGCGCTCGTTGAGGACGTCGAGCATCTCGAGGAAGGAGGCGTCCGGGGAGATGTCGGTGACCTCGTACGTCACCATCCGGCCCTTGTCCTCCGGGCCCTTCTGACGCCAGACGCGCAGCTTGAGATTCATTACTTGTAGCTCCGCTGGGTGGGGTGGACGTACTCGAAGTTGAGGTCTTCCTTGTGCAGCGTGGGCGCCGAGCCGAAGCCGACGTGCTCCCAGGCCGCGACGTACGCGAACTCGTCGTCGTGCCGCAGCGCCTCGCCGTCCTCGGTCTGGCTCTCGGCCCGGAAGTGACCGCCGCAGGACTCGGCCCGGTGCAGCGCGTCGATGCACATCAGCTCGGCCAGCTCGAAGAAGTCGGCAACGCGGCCGGCCTTCTCCAGGTTCTGGTTCAGCTCCTCGCCGCGGCCCGGCACCTTGACCCGGGTCCAGAACTCCTCGCGCAGCGAGCGGATCAGGCCGATCGCCTTGGTCAGGCCCTCCTCGGTGCGCTCCATGCCGCAGTACTCCCACATGATGTGGCCGAGCTCGCGGTGGAAGGAGTCGACGGTCCGGTCACCGTTGATGGAGAGGAACTTCTGGATGCGCTGCTCCACGGAGCTGCGCGCCTCGACCACGGCCGGATGATCCACACCGATCTTCGGGTACGGACCGGCCGCCAGGTAGTTGCCCAGCGTGTTCGGCAGCACGAAGTACCCGTCCGCCAGCCCTTGCATCAGCGCGGACGCGCCGAGCCGGTTCGCGCCGTGGTCGGAGAAGTTCGCCTCGCCGATCACGAACAGGCCGGGGATGTTGGACTGCAGGTCGTAGTCGACCCAGAGCCCGCCCATCGTGTAGTGCACCGCGGGGTAGATGCGCATCGGCGTGACGTACGGGTCCTCGCCGGTGATCCGCGAGTACATCTCGAACAGGTTGCCGTACTTGGCCTCGACCGCGGCCCGGCCGAGCCGCGCGATCGCGTCCGCGAAGTCCAGGTAGACGCCGAGCCCGCCGGGGCCGACGCCGCGCCCCTCGTCGCAGACGTTCTTGGCCGCCCGGGACGCGATGTCCCGCGGCACCAGGTTGCCGAACGACGGGTAGATGCGCTCCAGGTAGTAGTCGCGCTCATCCTCGGGGATGTCCGCCGCGTCGCGGTGGTCGCCCGCCTTCTTCGGCACCCACACGCGGCCGTCGTTGCGCAGCGACTCCGACATCAGCGTGAGCTTGCTCTGGTGCGAGCCGGACTCCGGGATGCAGGTCGGGTGGATCTGCGTGTAGCACGGGTTCGCGAAGTACGCGCCCTTGCGGTGCGCACGCCAGGTGGCGGTGACGTTGCAGCCCTTGGCGTTGGTGGAGAGGAAGAAGACGTTGCCGTAGCCGCCGGAGGCCAGCACGACCGCGTCCGCCAGCTCGGTGCTGATCTCGCCGGTGACCATGTCGCGGACCACGATGCCGCGCGCCTTGCCGTCCACGATGATCAGCTCGAGCATCTCGTGCCGCTCGTGCATCTCCACGTTGCCGGCCGCGATCTGCCGCTCCAGCGCCTGGTACGCGCCGAGCAGCAGCTGCTGACCGGTTTGGCCCCGGGCGTAGAACGTGCGGGACACCTGGGTGCCGCCGAACGAACGGTTGTCCAGCAGGCCGCCGTACTCGCGGGCGAACGGCACGCCCTGCGCCACGCACTGGTCGATGATGTTCACGCTGACCTGGGCCAGCCGGTACACGTTGGACTCGCGGGCGCGGAAGTCGCCGCCCTTGACCGTGTCGTAGAACAGGCGGTAGATCGAGTCACCGTCGTTGCGGTAGTTCTTCGCCGCGTTGATGCCGCCCTGCGCCGCGATCGAGTGCGCGCGCCGCGGGCTGTCCTGGTAGCAGTAGGACTTCACGTGGTAGCCGGCCTCGCCCAGCGTGGCCGCGGCGGAACCACCGGCCAGGCCGGTGCCGACCACGATCACGGTCAGCTTGCGGCGGTTGGCCGGGTTGACCAGCTTCGCGGAGAACTGGCGGCGCTCCCAGCGGGTCTCCACCGGGCCGTCCGGCGCGGCGGTGTCGGCGATCGGCTCGCCCTCGGTCCAGAAGTTCGTCATCAGCCCACCAGCCCGGTCATCACGGCGAAGGGTACGGAGAGGAAGCCCGCGGTCAGCACGACCGAGACGGCCAGCGCGACCGCCCGCGCGATGCGCTGTCCCCGGGCGGACTGCTGGCCCAGCGTGCGGACGGCGCTCCAGATGCCGTGCCGCAGGTGGAAGCCGACCGCCACGACCGAGACCACGTAGAACAGGGTCACGTACCACCGCTCCGGCGCGAAGTCGGCGACCACGTTGTTGTAGACCTCGCCGTGCGCGAAGTCCGGGTGCACCGTGCCGGTGGTCAGGTCCAGGATGTGATAGATCACGAAGAGCAGGATGATCACGCCGCCCCAGCGCATGGTCCGGGCCGCGTAGCTGCCCTGCACCTTGGGCCGGTGCGCATACTTCACCGGGCGCGCCTTCCGGGCCCGGACGGCCAGGATGGTCGCGGACACGATGTGCGCGATCACGGCGACCGTCAGGCCGATCCGCACCATCCACAGACCCCACTGGTGGGGCAGGACCGGCGCGCCGAGCTCGCGCAGCCAGTGCGCGTAGTGATCGAAGTCCGCCTGACCGACGAAGATCTTCAGGTTGCCGATCATGTGCGCGAAGAGGTACAGCACCAGGACGGCCCCGCTGACCGCCATGATCATCTTGAGCGCCACAGTGGAGCGGGCGCGCGAGCGCCCGGCTGCCGGCTTGCGGGCGCCTGCGGGACGCCCGGGACCGGCCTTCTGCCCCGTTGCCTTCTTGGCCGGGGCTGAGGTATCTACCGCCACAAACTTGACCGTAGGAATGGCGTCGGAATTCGTCCAATGCATGGGAACGATGGACTCGATAGACATAGGCTATCTGAGTGCAGCTACAGCAGCTCCGATACTTCGTCGCAGTGGCAGAACTGCGACATTTCACCCATGCGGCTGATCAGTTGGGCGTGTCACAGCCGACGCTCAGTAAGCAGATTCACACGCTCGAGACCGCGCTCGGCGCCCCGCTGTTCGACCGCCACCCCGGCAACGTCCGGCTGACCACCGTCGGCGAGACGCTGCTGCCGCTCGCCCGCCGCATCGTGACCGACGCGGACGCCGCCCGCCACGCGGTCCAGGAGATCGTCGGCCTGCGGCGCGGGCGGGTCCGGCTGGGCGCCACCCCGAGCCTGTGCACGTCACTGGTCCCCGGCGTGCTCCGCACCTTCCGCGAGCACCACCCGGACGTAGAGTTACACGTGCACGAGGGCGGCTCCCAGGACCTGGTCGTCGACCTGATCGCGCACGCGCTCGACCTGGCCCTGATCGTGCTGCCCGACCAGGGCAGCGACCCCGCGCTGCACACCGAGCGCATCCTGCGCGAGTCACTGGTCGTCGCCTCCGTCGCCGCCGGCCCGCCACCCACCACGTCCGACCGGCTCGCGCTCGGCGAACTGCGGGACACCCCGCTCGTCATGTTCCGGGTCGGCTACGACCTGCGCACCGCCACCATCGAGGCGTGCCGGCGGGCCGGCTTCACCCCGCGCTACGCGGTCGAGGGCGGCGAGATGGACGCGGTGCTCGCGTTCGTGGAGGCCGGGCTGGGCGTGGCCCTGGTCCCCGGCATGGTCCTCGCCAACCGCCCGCTGCTGCGCGCCACCCCGCTCGCCGCCCCGGGCGTGCACCGGACGATCGCACTCGCCCGCCGCCGCGAGTCGGTACTCCCCCACGCGGCCACCGCGCTGCGCGAGACCCTGCTCGACTTCATCGCCGCCGGCCCCCTCCCGGCCGGCGTCCACGTCATCCAGACGCCTCCGGCGCCCTCTCCCGCGCCGATCTAGGGCGGATTCCGGCGCTCTGATCTCCAATCACGCGACTTAGCCCTAGATCGGCGGGAGGCAGACGCGGCGCGAGCGAGAGCGCGGCGCGAGGGAGGGGCGGGGTGGGGGGTGGGTCAGCGGACGGGGTTGCCGGCGGCGCGGAGTGCGGTTTTGACCTGGGGGATGGTGAGTTCGCCGAAGTGGAAGACGCTGGCGGCCAGCACCGCGTCCGCGCCGGCCTCGACCGCGGGTGGGAAGTGGGCGACCGCGCCCGCGCCGCCGCTGGCGATGACCGGGATGTCCACCACCTCGCGTACCCGCCGGATGAGTTCCAGGTCGAAGCCGGCCTTCGTGCCGTCGGCGTCCATCGAGTTGAGCAGGATCTCGCCGGCGCCCAGTTCGGCCACCCGGCGCGCCCACTCGACCGCGTCCAGCCCGGTGCCGCGCCGGCCGCCGTGCGTGGTCACCTCGAAGCCGCCGGACGGGGTGCGGCGCACGTCGAGCGAGAGCACCAGCACCTGGTTGCCGAACCGGTGCGCGATCTCGGAGATCAGCTCGGGGCGGGCGATCGCGGCGGTGTTCACCCCGACCTTGTCCGCGCCGGCCCGCAGCAGCGTGTCCACGTTCTCCACGGAGCGGACGCCGCCGCCGACGGTGAGCGGGATGAAGACCGATTCGGCGGTACGGCGGACCACGTCCAGCATCGTGCCGCGGTCGTCCGAGCTGGCGGTCACGTCCAGGAACGTCAGCTCGTCCGCGCCGGCCGCGTCGTAGGCGGCGGCCAACTCGACCGGGTCGCCGGCGTCCCGCAGGTCCGCGAAGTTGACGCCCTTGACCACCCGGCCGGCGTCCACGTCGAGGCAGGGGATCACGCGTACCGCCACAGTCATGCCGCCGAGCCTATCGGTTGCCGCCGTCGCACCAGGAACGGCAGCAGCACGCCCCCGATCACCAGCGTGCCGCCGGCCACGTCCGCCGCGTGGATCGGCTCGCCGAGCAGCAGCGCGGCCGAGCCCATGCCGAAGAACGGCACCAGCATGGAGAACGGCGCGACCGTGGAGGCGCCGTACCGCTTGATCAAGGAGCCCCACGCGCCGAACCCGCCCAGCGTGGCGGCGAACGCGATGAACAGCACCGCGAGGATCGCCGGTACGGTCGCGGTGCGCAGCGCCGCCAGGTCCGCGGCCGGGCCCTCGACGATCAGCGACAGCGCGAACAGCGGCACCGCCCCGAACGCGCTGACCCACACCATGAACCGCAGGGCGTCCGGCGGCGACGCCTTCCGGGTCGCCACGTTCGACAGCCCCCAGGCCACGGCCGCGCCGATGACCAGCGCGAACGCGGCCGGCGGCCGGTCCGGTCCGAGGCGCGCCGCCACCACCGCGAGCCCACCGGCCGCGATGAGCAGACCCAGCAGTTGTACGCGGCGCGGGCGCTCGCCCAGCAGCAGCACCGCGAACAGCGTGGTGAACAGCGCCTGGCTCTGCAGCACCAGCGAGGACAGCCCGGCCGGCATGCCCGCCTCGATGCCGAAGAACAGCAGCGAGAACTTGGCGACCGCGAGCGCCAGCGCCACCGCGATCACCCACCGCCACGGCACCCGCGGACGGCCGACGAGGAACAGCGCGGGTACGGCCGCCAGCCCGAACCGCAGCGCGGAGAAGAGCAGCGGCGGGAAGTGGTCCAGCCCGACCGCGATCACGACGAAGTTGACGCCCCAGACCGCGGCCACGGCCACCGCCAGCGCGATGTCACGAGGTCTCATGCCGGTGATCCTCCGGCGCCCCGGCGTGTAGCAACAGCGAAAAGCGCTACCCCCACGATGTACCGTCGCTACATGATCGATCTCGGCCGGCTCCGCGCGCTGCACGCCGTGGCCAGCTACGGAAGTGTGCTGGCCGCCAGTTCCGCGCTGCATTGCACGCCGTCCGCGGTCTCGCAGCAGATCGGGAAGCTGGAGCGCGAGACCGGCACCACACTCGTGGAGCGGGACGGCCGCGGCGTCCGGCTCACCGAGGCCGGTCACGTGCTGGCCCGGCACGCGGAGTCCGTGCTGTCCGCGGTCGACGAGGCCGAGGCCGCGCTGGCCGCGCACCGGGACACCGTCACCGGCCGGCTGACCGTGGCCTCGTTCGCCACCGCGGCCCGCGCGCTGCTGCCGCACGCGCTGCACCGCCTCGCGGCCGGCCATCCCGGGCTCGCCACCGGCATCGTCGAGGGCAACCCGCACGAGGGCCTGGACAACCTCCAGCGCGGGCACGTGGATCTGTGCGTGCTGGACGACTGGCCCGAGGTCGCGCTGCGCTACCCGCCCGGCATCGCGCACCTGGAGCTGGGCCGCGACGTCGCCGACCTGATCGTGCCGAGCGGGCATCGGCTGGCCGGGCGGTCCCGGGTGCGGCTGTCCGCCACCCGCGACGAGCGCTGGATCAGCGCGCCGGTCGGCGCGATCTGCCACGAGTGGCTGGTCCGGGTGCTCCCCGGCGTCGCGCCCGACTTCCTGGTCGGCGAGTTCGAGACGCAGCTCACGCTGGTCGCGGCCGGCCTCGGCATCGCGCTGGTTCCACGGCTGGCCCGGTCCGCGCTGCCGGCCGGCGTGAGCGTGGTGACGGTCGCGCCGCCGCCGACCCGGCGCGTGGTGCTGGCCTGGCGGGAGGCGTCCGCGGCCCGGCCCGCGATCGGCGCCGCGATCGAGGCGCTGCGCGAGGCCTGGGCCGGGTACGAGGCCCGGGCCGCGGCGGCCTGAGCTCAGGCGCAGGGGGCGGAGACCGCGCCGGGGGCGGTGCCCATGATCAGCGGGTCGGCGGTCAGCAGGAAGTCAAGGCGCCAGTCCGTGCAGGTCTCGGCGGGACGCTCGGGCGGGCCGTACCCGGGGGCCTGGCTGCTGGTGAACGACACCGTGGCCACGTCGCCGTCCACCGCGAGCAGCCACACGTCGGAGTCCTGCGTGGTGGCGGTGTCCGCGTTGAACGCCGCGACCTGCGTGGCGTCGCCCGGGTCCACCACGCCACCGGGCGCGAAGACCCGGGTGGCGACCGTCGGATCGTGCGCGTTGATGCCGGTGAAGTACGTGTCGAACAGCGCGGCGATCTCGGCCGCGCGGTGGTCGGCGGCGGCCTCGGGCGCGATCGACACGAGCCCGGCCCGCGTCGGCGGCGGCTGGTACGCCGTGCCGGCCTCGGTCACCGGCGACGGCTCGACCCAGGTCAGCCCCTCGTCCGGTACCCCGGCGTCCGGCACGCCGGGCGCGTCCTCCCGCACCGTCGCCTCCGGAGCGGCCAGGGACGCGGCACCGGCCTCGGACCCGGACTCGGACCCCGGGGCGGTCGTCCCGGCCGCGGACTCGGGCCCGGTGTCGAGGATCAGGTAGCCCGCGGCGAGTAGCACGGCCAGCACCACCGCCGCGATGCCGGCCAACCGCCACCGGTCGGACGGCTCCGGTGCCCGCCTGCGGTGCGTGCCGGGCAGGGACGTCATCGCGACGACCGCGGCCTCGGGTGCCGCGCCGTCGCAGACCAGGCAGCGCGGCGCGGACGCGTCATTCGCCGTACCGCATTCCGGGCATCGCCATTCGATCATAAGGGCCTCCGGGGCACGCATTTCACCGACTATTCGCCATCGCAGTGAATAGCGCGTGAGCGTCGGCGGGCAATGACCGGCCGCGCGATTCACCTCACCCGGGGCCGAATAGGCCCGGACCGGCGAACCCGGTGCGGACGACCGTCGGCCGGAGGTGCCGGACGCCGCTCCACTCAGGCCGAAGGAATGACCCGGCGATACGAAAAGCCCATGTCACACCGGCTCGCGCCGCCGTACCGTCCGAAGTCATCAGTTCATCGTCGGCACTGGTGGGAGCGTATGTACGTCGAGGAAGCCGCCACCGTCACGGCCCCGGTACCGGCCGCGCGGTTCCATCACGGAGAGCCGGGCACGGCACTGCGCCCCGGGCCGCCGTCCGCCATCACCCGGTGCCTTAGTGGCGCGGTCTACACCGTTCCCGGATTCGCGGACCGGGTGATCACGGAATTGCTCAGGCATCGCCATCGCGCTATTTCCCCGGCCGTGGACTACGACGTGGAACCGGTGCTCCGGCACGCTTTCCGGGCGCGCCGGCTATGGCTGACGCAGCACGCCGCGGTCTGCGCGATCCTGCTGCTGGCGTCGATCCCGGCGCCCGGGCCCACGGCCGGCGTGGTCGTCTTCGGCCTGCTGCTGACCGGCGCCGCGCGGTGGATCGGCGGCCGGCGCCCGAAGGCCTGGCAGCTCGTGCTGGCCGCGCTGGTCGCGCTGCCGCTGCTCTACGGGCTCGCCGCGGCGATGCTCACCCAGTCGGACGGGTTCGGCCAGCCGGACGGGTTCGGCCAGCCGGACGGGTTCGGCCAGCCGGACGAGTTCGGCGAATACGGCACCGCCCCGGTCGAGCCGGTCCCGGCCGAGGGGAGCACCTGGTCGCCGTACCTGCTGATGCTTTTGATCGGTGTCGCCGTCCTGGCCGTGACCGTCGCGGTGCGGAGCACCATGCTGCGCGCGCTCACCGTCGAGCTGCGTCCCGGCCAGGCCGGCCGTGGCGCGATCGTGCCCAGCCCGCGGGTCGAGGAGCAGATCGCGCGGCTGTCGCTGGCCCAGCGCGGCAACATCCTGCTGCACTCCGGCGACAACCCGTTCCTCGGCTCCGGCGGCGTGCTGCGCGCCTGGTCGATGGCGATGGAGCTGAAGCCGGACGAGGGCGGCGACCGGCCGGTCTCGGTCGACCCGGTGGAGCTGAACCGGTACGTGAAACGCCGGCTCGCCGCGTTGCGCGGTGCCGACCTGCGCGAGGCGGAACGGATGTCCGGGCTGACGCTGCGCGACCAGATCGTGTCCGCGGGCGTCGGCGGGCAGGGCTGGCCGCTGGTGGACGTGGCCGCGCTGGTGCCGTACTCGCACGCGACGCCGCAGGCGATGGAGTCGGTGATCCGGCACCCGCAGGCCAGCGTGCGGCACTTCCTGCGGGCCACGGTCGGCGCGAACGTGACGCCGGTGCACTCCCCGGACGGCCGGATGCTGATCCCGGGCGAGCACCACAGCATCGCGGTCTCCACGTTCACCCACCTCGCGGTGGAGGGCGGCATGCTCTACGTGGAGACGGTCTCCACCGTGCTCGGCCCGCTGGGCCCGCGGTACCGCCGGATCGACGGCTACCCGGACGGCACCGGCGTGGCCGGGCGGGCGCTGCTGGAGAGCTGCCGGGACTTCGGCGAGAGCGTCGCGCTGGCGCCGGTACGGCTGGTCGGCTGCCTGCGCCGGATGGCCGGGCTGGCCCGCGCGATGCGCCGCGCGGAGACCGGCGTGATCGAGGATCTCGGCGACTTCGGCGCGCGGTTCGACCTGCGGCAGGCCACGTCCGCGGCCCGGCCGGTCACCTACCTCCAGCGGCTGGACGCGGAGAAGTACACGAAGCTGATCGAGCGCCGGATCAGCGAGGCGGTGATCGGCTACCTGCGCGACGCCGGGATCGACACGTCCGAGTACGAGCGGCGGATGAACGTCTACAACAACAGCGGGGTGTTCATCAACGGCGACAACTACGGCGCCGCGGCCGCGGGCCCGGACGCCGAGGCCGTGCGCGGGGACGACGCCGGCCGCGCGGCGAAGGGGAAGGACGACTGATGGGCGGCGTCTTCATCGGCGGCGACAACCACGGCGCGGCCGCGGCCGGGGCTCACTCGCGGGCGGTCGTCGGCGCCCGGCCGGACCCGCTGGCGCCGGTGCTGGCCGCGGTGCGCCGGATGGAGGCCGCGCTCGACGCGGTGCCGGAGGCGCTGGCCGACCCGGACGCGGCGCTGCGCGACGTGAACGCGATCGCGGCCGCCACCCAGCAGGATCCGCCGGACACCGCGGCCGTGCTGGCCGGGGCGCGGCGGCTGCTCGACCGGGTCACGGCCGCGGGCGTGTTCACCAGCGCGGCGCGGCGGCTGCGCGAGGCGCTGCGGACGGTCTGACACATGCCGCGGCCCCGGGGGAGCGGCGCTCGCCCGGGGCCGTGCTGGAGCGTGCGGTTACTTCAGCCAGGGTGCCTTGGCGACCAGCGGCAGCTTCGCCCAGGTGGCGGCGAGGCTGTAGCGGAGGCCGGCGCCGGTGGCCGCGATGCCGCCGATGACCAGCGCGTAGATGAGGTGGTCGTCGAGGAACGGGTTGGTCGCGATGGGCAGGCTGGCGGCCCACATCAGGACCATCATCAGCGCGGCCGAGACCGCCGCGACGCGCATCCCGATGCCGAGGGTCAGCGCGACGCCGATGCCGGCCAGGCCGGCCATGAACACCCAGTCGAGCAGGACGTTGCCGGACATCGCGTTGAAGACGCCGGCGAACGGGCCCTCGACCCCGGCCAGGAAGCCCTTGGTGGGCTGGCCACCGTTCAGCCACGCCTTCTCGCTGGGCGTCGCCAGGCCCAGCCCGATCAGCTTGTCGACGAACGCCCAGAGGAAGATGAAGCCGAGCCCGACCCGGGTGACGGCCCAGGTGATCTCGCCGAACGCGTGCGTCGAGGCGGCCTTCGTGGTCGCGGCGGTCCTGACGGTCCCGGTGTGTGCAACGGTCACCACTGTGATCCCCTCCCGGATCAGCTGACGACCGGCGGTGTCGGGCCCTGTCGTCCCGTCCTCTGTCGTCACATCAATATTCGCTGCTGGGAGGGGGTGCGCAGCAGGGCCGATGGTCCTGGGCCCGGGGGTCCCGAGTCAGCTTCCGGCCAGGACCTCCAGCGCCTGCGCGACCGTGAACGCGCCCGCGTAGAGCGCCTTGCCGGCGATCACGCCCTCCACGCCGGCGGACTCCAGCGTGGCCAGCGCGCGCAGGTCGTCGAGCGTGGACACGCCGCCGCTGGCGATCACCGGCGCGGGCGTGGCGGCGCAGACCTCGCGCAGCAGGTCCAGGTTCGGCCCGCGCATGGTGCCGTCCTTGGTGATGTCGGTGACCACGTAGCGCGCGGCGCCGGCCTTGTCCAGCCGGGCCAGCACCTCGTACAGGTCGCCGCCGTCCCGGGTCCAGCCGCGCGCGGACAGCGTACGGCCGCGCACGTCCAGGCCGATCGCGACGCGGTCGCCGTACTCCGCGGCGACCCGGTCGCACCAGTCCGGGTTCTCCAGCGCGGCGGTGCCGATGTTGACCCGGGCCGCGCCGGTGCCGAGCGCGCGCTCCAGCGACTCGTCGTCGCGGATGCCGCCGGACAGCTCCACCCGCACGTCCAGCCGCCCGACCACCTCGGCCAGCAGCTCCGCGTTCGAGCCGCGGCCGAACGCGGCGTCCAGGTCGACCAGGTGAATCCAGGTGGCGCCGTCCCGCTGCCAGGCCAGCGCCGCCTCCAGCGGGTCGCCGTAGGCGGTCTCGCTGCCGGCCGCGCCCTGCACCAGGCGGACGGCCTGACCGTCGGCGACGTCGACGGCGGGAAGCAGTTCGAGGGTCACGGATTCTCCTTGATCGGTTATGAGTTGCGTCGGCCCAGGGCGATGACCACCAGGGCGGGTAGGGCGAGAATCAGCACCAGCACGATGATCAGGCGCATCACCAGGTCGTCGACCAGGTAGAAGACCACCATCACGGCCAGCAGGCTGAGGATCACGATCGCGGCGCGCTGCGCGGCGGTACGCCGCGGCTGGAGCCGCCCGGTGCGCCGGTCCGGCAGCTTCGGCACCAGCCGGTCCGTGATGTCCTTGCGTCGCTGGCGGCGGGACGCCACGGCCGCGCGGGCCGCCCGCTTCCGCTCCGCCTCCAGCAGCCGGGCGGCCCGCCGGATGGCCCGGTCCTTGCTCACAGCCCCGAGACCCAGTTCCGGAGCAGGCGCGCGCCGGTGTCCCCGGACTTCTCCGGGTGGAACTGCGCGACGGCGAGCGGGCCGTGCTCGACCACGGCGGCGAACGGCTCGTCGTGCGCGGCCGTGGTGACCACCGCGTCGCGCAGCGCGTCCAGCCCGGAGGCGCCGTAGGAGTGCACGAAGTAGAACCGCGCGCCGGACGGCATGCCCTCCATCAGGCGGCTCTCCGCGGGCGCGGTCACCGTGTTCCACCCCATGTGCGGGATGCGGCCGGCGCGCAGCCGGGTCACGCCGCCCGGGAGCAGGCCGAGGCCCTTGGTGACGGTGCCGTGCTCGTCGCCGTACTCGAAGAAGATCTGCATGCCCACGCAGATGCCGAGTACCGGGCGGCCGGCCGCGACCCGCTCCGCGATCATCGGGCCGGCGTCGATCGCCTCCACGCCGGCCATGCACGCGGCGAACGCGCCCACGCCCGGCACGACCAGGCCGTCCGCGTCCGCGGCCGCGGCCAGGTCCGGCGTGACCGTCACGTCCGCGCCGGCGCGCTCCAGCGCGCGCTCGGCCGAGCGCAGGTTGCCGGAGCCGTAGTCCAGGATCACCACACGCGTCGTCATGAAACTCCCCTACTCGGGAATCAGCCAGAGGATGCCACCGGCCGCGGCCAGCGCGGCGAGCAGCCCGGTGACCGCTATCGAGATCGGCGAGGCCTTCTGCCGGTACAGCGACAGCGCGCCACCGGCAAGAATGCCCGCCAGGCCCAACAGCAGCAACGGTACGAGTGCGGTCACAGCGTTCCCTTGGTGGAGGGGATCGCACCCGCGTTGCGCGGGTCGATCTCCACCGCCTCGCGCAGCGCCCGGGACACGGCCTTGAACTGCGCCTCCACCACGTGGTGCGCGTCCGGGTGGCCGCCCTCACGCGCGCCGCGCAGCACCGACACGTGCAGCGTCATCCGCGCGGTCTGCGCGAACGACTCCCAGATGTGCCGCGTCATGCTGGTCGGGTAGACCGGCCCGATGTACGGCGTGAGCAGCGGCTCGTCGTGCACCATGTACGGCCGGCCGGACAGGTCCAGCGCGGCCCGGACCAGCACCTCGTCCATCGGGATGGTCGCCGACCCGTACCGCCGGATGCCCGCCTTGTCGCCGAGCGCCTCCGCGAACGCGGTGCCCAGCGCCAGCGCGGTGTCCTCCATCGTGTGGTGCGCGTCGATCTCCAGGTCGCCCTCCGTGTGCACGGTCAGGTCGAACCCGCCGTGCTTGGCGATCTGGTTCAGCATGTGGTCGAAGAAGCCCACGCCGGTGGCGATGTCGCCCTTGCCGGTCCCGTCCAGGTCCAGCTCGATGCGTACCTTCGTCTCGTTCGTGGTCCGCTCGATCCGCGCCCGTCGGCTCATCGGTCCAGTTCCTCCATCGCACTCAGGAAAGCGTCGGTCTCTTCGGGGGTGCCGGCGGTGACGCGCAGCCAGCCGGCCAGCCCGACGTCCCGCACCAGCACGCCGCGGTCGAGCAGCGCCCGCCAGGTCGCCTTCTGGTCCGCGCCGGCCTCGAAGAGGACGAAGTTGGCGTCGCTGTCCGCGACCGCGCGGCCGCCGGCGCGCAGCGCCGACACGATCCGGTCCCGCTGCTCCTTGATCGCCTCGACCGTGCCGAGCAGTGCCGCCCGGTGCGACAGCGCGGCGCGCGCCGCGGCCTGGGTCAGCGCGGACAGGTGGTACGGCAGCCGGACCAGCTGCACCGCGTCCACCACGGCCGGGTGCGCGGCCAGGTAGCCGAGCCGACCGCCGGCGAACCCGAACGCCTTGCTCATCGTGCGCGTGACCACCAGCCGCGGGTGACCGGGCAGCACCTCCAGCGCGCTGGGCGTGCCGGGGCGGGCGAACTCCGCGTACGCCTCGTCGACGACCACCATGCCGGGCGCCGCGTCCAGCACCGCCGTGATCACGGCCGGGTCCAGCGCGGTGCCGGTCGGGTTGTTCGGCGAACAGAGGAAGACCAGGTCCGGCGCGTGCTCCCGGATCTGCTCCACCGCGTGCTCGGCGGACAGCCCGAAGTCTGCGGCCCGGTAACCGTCCACCCAGCGGGTGCCGGTACCGACCGCCAGCAGCGGGTGCATCGAGTACGCCGGGGTGAAGCCCAGCGCGGTCCGGCCCGGGCCCGCGAAGACCTGGAGCAGCTGCTGCTGGATCTCGTTGGACCCGTTCGCCGCCCACACGTGCGCGATGGTCAGGCCGTGCCCGAGGTAGTCGGCGAGCGCGGAGCGCAGCGCGGTCGCGTCCCGGTCCGGGTAGCGGTTGAGGTCGCGCAGCTCGGCCTGGAGCGCCTTGGCGATCGCCTCGACCACCTCGTCCGGCACCGGGTACGAGTTCTCGTTCGTGTTCAGCCGGACCGGCACGTCCAGCTGGGGTGCGCCGTACGGGCTCAGGCCGCGCAGGTCGTCGCGGATCGGCAGGTCGATCATGCCAGTCCCCCCGGGAACCGCGCGGTCACGGCCTCGCCGTGCGCCGGCAGGTCCTCGACCGTGGCCAGCGCCACCACGTGCGCCGCGACCTCGCGCAGCGCGGGCTCGTCGTACTCCACGATGTGCACGTTCTTCAGGAACGACTGCACGGACAGGCCGGACTGGTGCCGCGCGCAGCCGCCGGTCGGCAGCACGTGGTTGGAGCCGGCGCAGTAGTCGCCGAGCGACACCGGCGCGTACGGCCCGACGAAGATCGCGCCGGCGTTGCGCACCCGCATCGCCCAGTCGCGCGCGTCCCGCGTCTGGATCTCCAGGTGCTCCGCCGCGTACGCGTCGACCACCCGCAGGCCCTGCTCCAGATCCCGCACCAGCACGACGCCGGACTGCTCGCCGGTCAGCGCCGTGGTGATCCGCTCGGTGTGCTTGGTGGCCGCGACCATCCGGGTCAGCTCCGCCTCGACCGCCCCGGCCAGCGCCTCGGACGGCGTGACCAGCACGCTCGCCGCCAGCGGGTCGTGCTCGGCCTGGCTGATCAGGTCGGCCGCGACGTGCACCGGGTCGGCCGTGTCGTCGGCCAGGATCGCGATCTCGGTCGGGCCGGCCTCCGCGTCGATGCCGACCACGCCGCGCAGCAGTCGCTTCGCCGCGGTCACCCAGATGTTGCCGGGGCCGGTGATGATGTCCACCGGCGCGCAGCCGTCGCCGTCGAACGCGCCGGTCGAGCCGTAGCCGAGCATCGCGATCGCCTGGGCGCCGCCGGCCGCGTAGACCTCGTCCACGCCGAGCAGCGCGCACGCGGCCAGCACCCGGGCGTCCGGCAGGCCGCCGTTCTCCTTCTGCGGCGGGCTCGCCACCACCAGCGCGTCCACGCCCGCGGTCTGGGCCGGCACCACGTTCATCACCACGGTCGACGGGTACATCGCCAGGCCGCCCGGCACGTACAGCCCGACGCGGGAGACCGGCAGCCAGCGCTCGGTGACCGTGCCGCCCGGCGCGACCCGCGTGGTCACGTCCTGCCGCCGCTGGTCCGCGTGCACCCGCCGGGTGCGGGCGATCGCCTCCTCCAGCGCGGCGCGCACGTCCGGCTCCAGCGCGGACAGCGACGCCGCGATCGCCTCCGCGGGCACGCGCAGCGACTCCAGGCGGACGCCGTCGAAGCGCTCGGTCGCGTCCCGGATCGCCGTGAACCCATGCTCGCGCACCGCCTCCACGATCGGGCGGATGGTCTCGGTCGCGACCGAGACGTCGAGCTGGGCACGGGGCAGCAGGCCACGCGGCACGGCGGCGTCCGCCGCACTCCGCAGGTCGATCCGGTTCAACACCCTTGGGAGTCTATTCGGCCCGCTCGCGGCCGAACCGGGGCCGTCCGGCTGCCGGGACGATAACGCTGCGGAACGCCCCGCGGGTGGGCCACGATGACTCTCATGAGTAGCCACGATCGGGACGGCCGCGGGGGTCACGGGCCGGGACGGTTCCGCTACGCTCGTGGCGTGGTGACGCGGTTGCCGGTGTTCCCGCTGGGGACGGTGCTCTTCCCCGGCCTGGTCATGCCGCTGCACATCTTCGAGGAGCGATACCGCGAGCTGGTCCGCGACCTGGTCGCCCGCCCCGAGGAGACGCCGCGCGAGTTCGGCGTGGTCGCGATCCGCAGCGGCTGGGAGGTGCTGCCCGCCGGCCCGTCCGGCCCCGACTCCGCCGCCGCCCGCGTCACGCTCCACGAGATCGGCTGCACCGCCGAGGTGCGCCAGGTCACCGAGCTGCCCGACGGGCAGTACGACCTGCTCACCGTGGGCCGCCGCCGCTTCCGGATCACCGAGGTCATGCCGGACCCCGCGCCGTACCTGGTCGCCCAGGTCGAATGGCTCCCCGAGCCCGCCGGCGCCGAGGACGTGGCCGACCTGCTCGCCCCCCGCGTGCTCGCCACGTTCCGCGAGTACCTGCGCCTGATGCGCCCCGACACCCCCGACATCCCCGAGCAGCTCCCCGACGATCCCACCACGCTCTCCCACCTGGTCGCCGCCACCGGCGCGTTCACCGTCGAGGACCGCCAGTCGCTCCTCGCCGCCACCGACACCGCCGCCCGCCTCCGCGCCGAACTCAAGCTCCTCACCCGCGAGGCCACGCTCTTCCGCACCGTCCGCGCCGTCCCCGTCCCCCTCTCCGAATACGCCACCCCCTCCAGCGAGAACTGACCCGCCCCCACTTCCGGCGTGGACCGGTTCCGCACACTCGGCGGGCACCGCGCGACTCCGAATCCCGATCTTCCCGCTTCCGGCGTGGCCGAGTTCCGCATGCTCCCGCGGGCCAACCTCGCCGCGGGCTCCGACTCCGCTGGCGCTCCGCTCCGCCCGCGGCATCGGAGCCGGTCCCGGCCCGGCCGGGAAAGAGCACGCGGCGACGATCGCCGAGCGGATCGCGCAGCGCGCGTGACGTCCCAGCGCCCGGTGAGCCGGATCCGAATCCGAATCCGGGTGCGCGTCGAGCCCGAGACCGGGAGTCGCGGGCGCTCCGCGCCCGAAATTTCGGCATATCGCGGGTGGTGTTGATCGTCCACTCTGACTATGTGAGGCACAGGCACGTAATTCCTCGCGAATAAGGTGCCTGAGGCTCACAAAGTGGGGTGATCGATCGTATTCACTGGAAAGATCAGGGTGCCACCGCGCGGATCAACGGCATCGCCGCCTCGAGCCCGAACGCCTCGTCCCGCTCCCGCGGGTTGTCCCACGGCGAAACCGGCAGGGAGGCCGGCCACGGCCGAGCGGTGCCCGCGGGAGCATGCGGACCGCGACCACGCCGGAAGCGGGAATATCCGATTTTTCGATTTTCTGGCTTCCGCGGGATGCCTACCCGCCCGGCCGATCCCTCTCCCCCGGCTCCTCCGGCCGCGGCAACGGCGGAACCGGCTCGGCGGCGGCAACGGCTCGATCCGAAACGGCGCCGGGAGCGGGCACGCCGGAACCGGATGCGGCAGCGGAAGCGCGAGGACTGGATGCGGCCGTGCCAGGAGCGGGAATGCCGGGCCCGGGGTCGACAGGGCTGGATGCGGACGCCGCGGGCTCGGCAGCGGGCGAGCCAGGGCCGGACGCGGCAGCGCCGGCGACGGACTCCGCGACATCAGCGGCGGGAGCCGCGACGCCGGGAGTGGGGAAGGCCGGGGACGGCTCGGGTTCCGGGCGGAGGGAGGGCCAGCGGGACCAGCCGGCGAGGAGCGTGTACGTGGCGGCGGCCGCCAGCGGCGCCGCGAGCAGGTCGCCGCGGATGCCGGGGAGGAAGCCGAGGAAGAGGTGCACGTCGCCGGCGCGGAGTTCGGCGGGCTTGGTGAAGTGTTCGCCGATGGCGGCGGTGGTCTTGAGGCGCTCGTATTCGCCGAGGCCGACCTTGCCGCCGGCCCAGGAGGCGAGCAGTGCGGCGCCGATGGTGCCGAGCGTGACCGCGGCCAGCGCGATCGCGCCCCGGTAGCGGCCCAGCGCGAACCAGGCGGCCACGGTGATCAGGATGCCGAAGGCGATGCCGAGGAACGTGAACCAGGCGTCCGCGGCCACGAACTGCTCCGGCTGCGCGGACGTGAGCAGCGGGCCGTTCTCGCCCTGCACCACCGGTACGTCCGGCGCGAGCACGGCCCAGAGCAGGCCGAGCGGGAGGCCGAGCGCGGTGATCAGCAGCGCGGCGCCGATGGACCAGGCGATCTCCCGGCCGAGCGGGGGCGGCGGCGTCCCGGCGGGCTCGGGCGGAACGCTGCTGAGGGCCGGCTGCGGGCTGGGCGTGCTCACGCCTCGATCCTCTCAGGCCCGGCGCGTGCGTGGCGCCGGGGTCCGGTGAGCGGTCAGCGGGCGAACGGCTCCAGCATCATCGAGGTGGCGCGCAGCCAGGCGTTCCGCGTCTCCGGCTGGAGCTGGTGGTACTCGATGGACGCGCCGGTCTCCAGGGCCGGGTCGTAGGGCACGATCGCGACCGCGCGGGTACGCGTCTTGAAGTGCTTCACCAGGTCGTCCAGCAGCGGGGACTTGCCGGGCGTGGGGCAGGAGATGAGCGTCACCGCGTTCGACACCAGGTCGCTCATGCCGACGTCGTCGAGCAGGTCGAGCATCCAGTCGGCGGTGAATGCGGCGTCCTCGCGCGGGACCGTGGTGACCACGAGTTGGTCGGCGGCCTGGAGCACGGTCTGCCAGTTGACCGACTCGACGTTGTTGCCGGTGTCCACGCAGATCACGTCGTGGGTACGGCGCAGCAGCTCCAGCACGCGGCGGACCGTGTGCTGGTCGAGGCGCTGGGCGAAGCGCGGGTTCTCCTCGCCGGCCAGCACGTCGTACGACCCGTCGGAGGCGTGCCGGAGGAAGTCGTCCAGCCGGTCCAGCAGCTCGGCGCCGTGCGTGATCTCGATCTGGGCCAGCTCCGCGATCAGGTGCCGGACCGTGCGCGCGTGCCGGGCGCTGCCGGCGCGCAGGCCGAGCGTGCCGCGCAGCTCGTTGTCGTCCCAGGCCAGCACGCCTTTGCCGCGCACGCTGCCGACCGCGGCGGAGGCGAGCACGGTGGCGGTGGTCTTGTGCACGCCGCCCTTGGGGTTGGCGAACGCCATCACCCGCGGGCCGCCCAGGTCGCGCTTGAGCACGCTGATCGCGCGCTCGGTCTCCGCGTCCAGCGCGGAGCGCGCGGCGGCGTCCGGCGCCGCGTTGCCGAGGAAGCCGACCGACTTCGCCTGGAACCGGCCGGCCTGCGGCTCCACCACGGGCGCGGCGGGCGGCGGCGCGGCGGGAGGAGCCGGCGGCACCGCGGCCGGCGGCGGTGGCGGCGGTACGTACCCGGGCGGGGACAGGATCGAGTACCGCGACGGCTGCGGATAGTCGCGCTCGGGCGCCGCGTAACCCGCGCCGTACCGCTGATCGTCGGCGGGCGGCGGCGGTGGCGGCGGGCTCGGGTAGCGGGCCGGCTGGACCGGCGAGTAGCGCGGGTCCAGCGCCGCGTAGCGGGACTCGAACGGCGCGGCCGGCTCGTCCGGGCCGGGCATGGCCGGCGGCGGCTGCACCGGCGGGCCGGGCATCGCCGGCGGCGGCTGCACGGACGGGCCGCCGTAGCCGGTGCCGGCCGGCGGGTACGGCTGGCGGCGCGCCACGGCCGGGTCGGCGGGCGCCGGACCCGGCGGGCGCATCGGCGGCGGCTGCACCGGCTCCGCCCGCCCGTTGACGGCCGCGCCGTAGGACGGCGACGAGGGGGTGCGCTGCGGGCGGCGCGGGAGCGGGTTGTCCGGCGGCGGCGCGGGCGCCTCGAACGTGGCGCCGCCCGGCGGCTCGGCCTCGAAGTAGCCGCGGCCCTCGGCGTACCCGTACCGGTTACCGCCCTCGGTGTACCCGTTGGCATCGGGATAGCCGTTCGCGGTGGAAGGTCCGTTATGTCCGTTCGGCGGGTAAGCTGAGTCGCCGCGGCCCGCCCGGTCGGCGTTCACCTGGGCATGCTCCCCGGTCCGGCCACCGAGCAGGGCACGGTCAAGAAGCGCGCGCCATCGCGGCGGCGGTTCCTGCGGCCGACCCCAGTCGGTCTCGGTGCCCTCCACGGATGCATCCTCCCAGCGCCAATGGTCTGCCTGACAGGCTACGAAGGAAACCCGCTTCAGGCCACACCCGCATCCTCATCCCAATCGTCCGGCCAACAACCCGAAACCGCCGGACTCCGCAGACCCTAACGATGCGTGCCTGATCGTGCGGCCACCGCCCCGAACGCTGAACCGGGCCACCGGTGGAGAGGCTGCCGCGCTGCCGGATGGTTCAACGCGTGGGACCGCGCCGGGATGCTGCCATTCTCCCCTATCGGCCGCTCGGCGTCATCTGTGCGCCCGCCGGAGCCATGGATTCTGTGAGCCCGTCCACAGGCGGCCTGACCACGTCGTCCTGCTCCGGCAGCGGGGGCAGGAGCACGGAACGGTCGAGGCGGACGAGCTCCGGCGCCGGGTCCACCACCCGCACCTCGGGACGCTCCGCGACCGCCGCCAGGTCCGCCGGCGTGGCCCGAATCACGGCCGCGTAGAGACACGAACAGGCGTCCCGGAACGCGGTCGCCTCCGCGGCCGCGACCGTGGCCCCGCTGTCGTAGACCGGGCGCAGCGACGTCTCCTGCGCGGAGTCGCCGGTCAGCGTGGCGCTCAGCCGGCGGTAGTCCTCCGCCTCCCGCTCCTTGCGTTCGGCGATCACGCCCATGCCGGCGACCAGGTCGGCGGGGAGCCGCTGCACCGGGATGCGGACGATCTCCGTCTGGGTGTCCGGCAGCGGGACCCGGCCGACCACCACGGAGACCGCGCGGCCGGCCAGCGCCGCGGCCAGCCGGTCCGGCGCGAGGTACTCGGTGAACGTGACCAGCGCGTACGTGCCGGTGGTGCCGGTCAGCGCGGCCAACTCGGCGGCGGAGGCGTCGGCGTACCCGGGTATCGACCCGCCCTCGGCGACGCCGACGCGGACCACCTCGCCCACGGTCTCGTCGCCGGACGGCGCGGGCCGGTCCGCGGCCCAGACCGCGGTCAGCAGCACCGCGGTCGAGGCGGCCACGGCCGCGGCGGTCAGGAACCTCAACCGCGCGGGGGTACGGCCGGCGCGCGCCAGCCCGCGGCCGAGCGGCGGCAGGAGCCGAGCGTCGAGCCGCCGCAGCAGCCCGGTCAACTCGCCGCGCGCAGCACGTCGAGGGCGTGCTGCAGGTCGTCCGGGTAGGGGCTGACGAACCGCACCTCCTCGTACGTGCCGGGGTGCGTGAAACTCAGCTCGCGGGCGTGCAGCCA
Organism: Catenuloplanes atrovinosus; assembly: GCF_031458235.1. Classification (NCBI taxonomy): domain Bacteria; kingdom Bacillati; phylum Actinomycetota; class Actinomycetes; order Micromonosporales; family Micromonosporaceae; genus Catenuloplanes; species Catenuloplanes atrovinosus. The sequence goes on from NZ_JAVDYB010000001.1 coordinate 5,549,315, forward strand.
CTGCCGGTGCAGGCCGGCCCGCTGCGCCAGCGTCGGGTCCGCACCGTAGGTGAGATCGCCCACGCACGGGTGCCGCATCGCGGACATGTGCACGCGGATCTGGTGCGTGCGCCCGGTCTCCAGCCTGATGTCGACCAGGCTGGCCGCGCGGAACGCCTCGATCGTGTCGTAGTGCGTGACGCTCGGTTTGCCGCCGGTCATCACCGCCCACTTCCAGTCCGAGGACGGGTGCCGGTCGATCGGCGCGTCGATCGTGCCGCGCAGCGGGTCCAGGTGGCCCTGCACCACCGCGTGGTAGCGCTTCTCCACCTCGCGCTCCTTGAAGGCGCGCTTGAGCACCGTGTACGCGTGCTCACTCTTCGCGACCACCATGAGGCCGGTGGTACCCACGTCGAGCCGGTGCACAACCCCCTGTCGCTCGGCCGCGCCGCTGGTGGCGATGGTGTGCCCGAGCCCGGCGAGGCCGCCGATCACGGTGGGGCCGGTCCAGCCGGGGCTCGGATGGGCGGCAACCCCGACCGGCTTGTCCACCACCACGATGTCGTCGTCGGAGTGGACGACCCGCAGGCCGTCCACGGTCTCCGCCACGATGCCGGGCGGCGCGGCCGGCGCGGGGAGCGTCACCTCCAGCCAGGCGCCGCCGGTCACCTTGTCGGACTTGCCGCGGCGGGTGCCGTCGACGTACGCGTCGCCGGCCTCCACGATCGCGGCGGCCGCGGTGCGGGAGAGCCCGAACAGCCGGGAGACGGCGGCGTCCAGCCGCATGCCGTCGAGGCCGTCGGGTACGGGGAGGGATCGGGTGTCACCGGAGGGTTGGGTCACGCGCTCGTGCTGTCCTTCTCGTCACTGTCGCCGGGGGCGGGCTTCCTGCCGCCGTCCGAGGATATCCGGGAGCCGTCCCGCTGCCGCCCGGACAGCTCCAGCAGCACGGCCAGCACCACGCCGACGCTGAGCGAGCTGTCCGCCACATTGAAGATCGGGAAGGCGCCGCCGCCGGGCTGGAAGACGCTGACGAAGTCGACCACGTGGCCGAGGAACGGCGAGGGCTCGCGGAAGATCCGGTCGACCAGGTTGCCGAGCGCGCCGCCCAGCACCAGGCCGAGCGAGATCGCCCACGGGATCGACCGCAGGCGCGTGGCCATCCAGCCGATCCAGATCACCACCGCGATCGTCACGATCGGGAAGATCCACGTGTAGTCCGCGCCGAGGCTGAACGCGGCCCCGCTGTTGCGGATCAGGCTCCAGTAGAGGACGCCCGGGATCACCGTCACGTCGTCGCGGTAGTTCAGCGTCGCGAGCGCCAGCTCCTTGGTCGCGAAGTCGGCCGCGACCATCACCGACGCGACCGCACCGAGGACGGTGACCGCCCGCCGGACGCTCCCGGGCGCGCTCGCCCCGGCCGCGTCCCCTGATCTCTCCGCGGGCGGCTGCTCAGCCTCCACCGTCACCGGTCCGTCCTCCCCGGCGGCGCGGAAGTCAGCGCCGCTCCTCCAGTTGCTTGCACTTCACGCACAGGGTGGCGGACGGGAACGCGGCCAGGCGCTCCACGGGAATCGGGTTCCCGCACCGCTCGCACCAGCCGTAGTGTCCCTCGTCCAGCCGCTCCAGCGCGCGCTCGACCTGGTTGATCCGCTCCAGGAGGTTGTTCGCGAGCGTGATCTCCTGCTCGCGCTCGAACGTCTTGGTGCCGGTGTCGGCCTGGTCGTCGCCCGCCGAGTCCCCCAGCCTCTCGCGCTGGAGGCCGGCGATCTCGATCAGGTTCTGATCGTACTCGTGGCGCAGCTCGTCCCGGCGCCCCGCGAGGGCGGCCCGGATCTTCTCGGTCTCGGCCGCGCTGCGGGTGCCCTTCGCCGGCGTGGACTTGCGGGTCGGGGTCTTGGTCTCGGCTGCCTTCGCCATCGTCGTCGCTCCCTCGGCCGCGCTGTTCGCGGCGGTCGGCGGTGCCTTGTCTGCCCGCGTCATGTCGGCCCGGGCCGTCCGGGTGGCCGGCCTGGCCCGGTTCGTCTCCATACCCTTCGTGGTGCTGTTACGTGGGGTTTTAACGGCTTTCGCCGTTTTTCCGGCTGGTACGGCGGTTGCCGTCTTCGCGGCCGGCACGGCCTTCGCCGTCGCCCTGCGCGAGGCGGCGGTCGCGGCCGGCGCCTTCGGCGGGGCCGCCTTCGCGGACGGCGCGGCGGACCCGGTGGCCTTCGCGGCGGCCTTCTTGCCCGCCGCGGCTTTCCCATCGGCCGCGGCCTTCGCGCCGGCCGTGGTCTTCGCTGTGCTGTTCTTCGTCCGGGCGCCCGGGGTCGCCGCGCCCGGCCCCCGGTTCGGCGAGCTGACCGTGCCCGTCGCGGCGGGACCGGCCGGTTTCGCCGCGGTGCCGGTGCGTGCGCGGTTTCCCGGCGCGGCGGCCGAGGCCCCCGCGGCCTTGCCGGCCCGTCCCGACACCTTACGGCCAGTGCCGGTCTGGTCGCCAGTAGTAACTTCTTTTGCCATGTCCACCCGCTTGACCATGGCGCCCCCCGCGTGAAAAACGGGCACACGGCGGGCCGCCGTGCACTCCGGAGGTTCGCAAGAATACGGACCGTGAGGGAATCCGACAACAGGGCGCACCGCAGTGAACGGTTTTCACCACGTTTGTCCGGGTAATTTATCGCAATACCGACAGACTCCTACTGCGATGCTCTAGCGTCTGCATCAGCGGTGATCAGGTGCGCCGCCGTCCGCGCCGTACTCGTTGAACCACCGGGCCAGCCGCCCCCGCCGGCTCACCGCGCGCAACCGGCGCTCCGCCACCCCGCGCACCTCCGCGGTCGCCACGATCAGCAAGCTGTCGCCGGAGCGCAGCCGGGTGTCCGGCGCCGGCACGAAGCCGGCGCCGTCCCGCACCACCAGCGTCACGGACGCACCCACCGGCAGCCGCAACTCGTCCACGTGCACGCCGCGCAGCCGCGACCCCGGCGGAATGGAGAGCGTCAGCAGGTCCGCGGCCATCCGGTCGAGCGGCGCGGTCTCCACCGACAGCTCGGTCGGCTCCGCGCCGGCCACCACGCCCAGCCGGCGGGCCAGCGGCGCCAGCGTGCCACCCTGGACCAGCGTGAAGATCACCACCAGCACGAAGACCACGTCGAACAGCCGCCGCGCGCCCGGCACCGACTCGGAGAGCGGGATGGTGGCCAACACGATCGGCACCGCGCCCCGCAGCCCGGCCCAGGACAGGAACGTCTGCTCCCGCCAGCCCAGCCGGATCCGCTCCCGCAGCGGGCGCACCAGCGCATACGGCAGCGCGGACACCACCACCGACAGCGGCCGGGCCAGCAGCACCAGCGCGAGACCGGCGACCAGCGCCTCGTCGATCGCGCCGGGCAGCCGGTCCGGCGCCGCCAGCAGCCCGAGCAGCACGAACAGGCCGATCTGCGCGGTCCAGGCCAGCCCGTCCGCGAACCCGAGGATGGCCTGCCGGTGCGGCAGCCGCGCGTTGCCGAGCAGCACGCCGGCCACGTAGACCGCCAGGAAGCCGGACGCGTGCGCGACCGCGCCGGCCGCATAGGCGAGCACGGTCAGCGCCACGGCCGCGATCGGGTAGAGCCCGGCGGACGGCAGCGCGGCGTGCCGGAGCAGCCAGCGCCCGCTCACCCCGACCGCGTAGCCGATCGCGGCGCCGGCCACCAGCTCGTACCCGATGATCGGCAGCTCGTACCACCAGGGGTGCGCGCCGAAGCCGGTGGTGGACAGCAGCACCACGACCAGTACCACCGGCGCGTCGTTCATGCCGGACTCGGCCTCCAGCGTGGCGACCAGCCGCGGCGGCAGGCGCAGGCGGCGCAGCGTGGCGAAGACCGCGGCAGCGTCCGTGGAGGAGAGCACCGCGCCGTAGAGCAGCGCCAGCCGCCAGTCCAGGCCGAGCAGCAGGTGCACCACCACGCCGACCGTGACGATGCTGACCGCCACGCCCACCGTGGAGAGCAGCGCGGCCAGCCCGAGCACCGGGCGCAACGTGCTCACCCGCGCGGTCAGGCCGCCCTCCGCGATGATCACTATGAGCGCGCAGAAGCCGAGCACCCGGGTCAGCTCCGCGTCGTCGAACCGGATGCCGAGCCCGTCCTCGCCGATCAGCAGCCCGATGCCCAGGTAGATGAGCAGGCTGGGAAAGCCGAAGCGGGTGGAGATGCGGACCGCGGCCACCGCGACCAGCACCACGGCGGCGCCGAGCAGCAGCGCCAGGTCTATGTCCCCGCTCACCGGCGGTCCGCGCTCACGGCGAGCCCGGCCCGTGCATCAGCGCGCGCACGGTCTCGGCCAGCGCGCCCGGCGCGTCCTCGATCAGGAACAGCTTGTCGCGGCCGGCGGCGCCGAGTCGGAGCGAGACGGACGCGGGCCGGACGCCCAGCGCGCCCGCGAGGGCCCTGCGCGCCGCCTCGGTGGCGCGGCCGTCGACCGGCGGGGCGGTGACGGCGACGACCAGCGCGGGGCCGTGCGGGCCGTCGTGCCGGCCGCCGACCCGCGCACGGGATGCACCGGGCTTGACCCGGACGGGCACGGAGAGGTCCATGCCCTGCATTCTCCCGAAGGGAACCGGGTGGAACCGATGACGGTCCTGTGAAGATCAGACGCGGCGTGCGTCCGCGAGCAGCGCGCTGTCCGGCTCGCACAGGCCGCAGGGGGTGAAGCCGAGCTCGACCGCCTCGTTGACCGGGAGCGGCTCGGCCTCCTTGTCCATCAGGTGGACGCAGCCGGCCAGGTGATAGCGCGGGCGGCCGTCCACCACGTACACGTCGGAGGTCATCCGGGCCACCCGGGCGGTCTCGGCGGCCGTCACCAGCTGCGGCTCCGGCTCGTCCTCCGGGTCCTCGACCGGCTCGCGCTGCGGCGGGACCGGCTCGCGGTAATCCGCCGCCGGCGGCTCGGACGCGCCGTACCCGGTGAACGCCTCGTCCCGGAACTCGGTCGAGGTGACCGGCGACGAGGTGCCCTCCCGGCGCTGCCGGCGGCCCTCGTACCCGGCGTACTCCTCGTCGAGGTACTCCTCGGCGGGCGCGCCGTACTCATCGCTCTTGGTGTCGGCCTCGGCCATCACGTCCGCGTTGTCGACCATCTCGGCGCGCGCGGCGGCCGCCTGCCGCATGCCGACGACAAGTGTCACGGCGGCCAGCAGGCTGCCCACGATCGAGCCGATCAGGAGCAGGCTGGACGCGCTCATCAGCCCGAGCACCAGCAGCGTGATCGCGACGAGGATGAGCAACAGGCTGATGACGATCATGGCTCACCCCCGTCGCGTCGACTAGCGGCCGGACTCGATCGAGGAGCCGCTGCGACCGCCGCCGTACGACGAGGCCAGCCCCGCCGCGGCGAGACCGCCGGAGCCACCGACCGCGCGGTTGCCCTCGCTGCGGGTCAGCTCCGCCTCGAGCCCCTGGCCACGACCGTCGAGGTCGCGCAGCTGGCTCTCGAGGTAAGCCTTCAGGCGGGTGCGGTACTCCCGCTCGAACTGCTTGAGCTCCTCGATGTGCTTCTGCAGGGCGGAACGCTTCGCGTCCAGGCCGCCCATGGCCTCCTGGTGACGCTGGCGGGCGTCGCGCTCCAGCGCGTCGGCCTTGGCCCGCGCCTCGCGGGTGACCTCCTCCGCCTTGGTGCGGGCGTCGGTCAGCAGCTTGTCCGCCTCGCGGCGCGCGTCGGCGACGTGGTCGTCGGCGGTGCGCTGCGCCATCATGAGCACGCGGAGAGCCTGCTGCTCACCGTCCGGGTTGGCACCGGGGCCACCCAGGCCACCGGCCGGCCCACCCTGCGCGCGGACCTGGTCGAGCTCGGCCTGCATGGCGCGAGCGGCCTGGTCGGCGGCGGCCTTGTCCCGCTGGACGCGGTCGAGCTGCGCCTTGAGGTCGTTCAGCTCGGCGGCCATGCGCGGGTCGGCGCCCGGCCCGGCCGGGGCGACGGGGCGGCCTCCCCCACGCTCCACCTGAGCGCGGAGCTCGTTGTTCTCTTCGATCAGACGGGCGAGCTCGCGCTCGACCTCGTCCAGGAAGGCGTCGACCTCCTCCTCGTCGTACCCCCGCTTGCCGATGGGGGGTTTTTTGAAGGCGACGTTATGGACGTCGGCCGGGGTCAGCGGCATCGAAACTCCTCGGGTCAGTTGCGGCCGCGTGGCGCGCTGGTCGTCAGGTTCTCAACCCGTTGCTCGTTGTTCACCTGATGATCAACGGCCGTACCACGAGTTCCATCAGCACGATCAGGATAACCAGCAGCACAAGGGAGGCCAGGTCGAAGCTCACGGTACCAATTCGCAGTGGTGGGATCACACGCCTCAACGCCTTGAGGGGTGGATCAGTGACGCTCCACACCGACTCCAGTGCCGCTGCCGCACCCCGGCTCGGCTGCCACCGCCGTCCGTACTGCAGCACCGCGCCCAGCACGAACCGCGCCAGCAGTGTCAGGAAAAACACGTACAGCAGCAGGTAGACGACTTGCAACACGATCGACAGCACGGTTAGCGGGGCCCCTAGTGACTCGGGTAAGGCAGCATCGGGTCAGGTCTGGCTGAAAAACCCGCCCTCGGCGATCTTGGCCTTGTCCTCCGCGGTGACCTGAACGTTGGCCGGCGAGAGCAGGAAAACCCGGTTGGTCACTCGCTCGATCGTACCCCGAAGACCGAACGCGAGTCCGGCCGCGAAGTCGACGAGGCGGCGGGCGTCACCCTCATCCATCTCGGTGAGATTGATGATCACGGGTACGCCGTCCCGGAAGTGCTCGCCGATCGTCCGCGCCTCCCGATACGTGGTCGGGTGCAGCGTGGTGATCTGGTAGCGCTGCTCCTCCTCCGGCGCGGACATCCGGCTCGGGGTGGGCAGCGGCGGGGCCAGCGCCAGGCTCTCCTGCGTGGGGTAGGTCAGCGCGCCGGACACCGCCCCACCCGTTCGGGTGATCGGCCGTACCGTGGCGGTCTGCTGCTGTTCCTGCTGCTCCCGCTCGCGCTCGGCGCGCTCGGCCTCGATCCGCTCCATCTCCTCGCGCACGGAGGAGCGGGACGGCCGCTCGTGCCGCTCCCGGTCGATGCGCGAGGTGCGGTCACGGAGGTCGGAGCGGCCACGGGTGCGGGGCACCGCGGGCGGCTCGTCGATCTCCTCGTCCTCGTCCTCGAAGTCCTCGGTGTACCGGCGGCGGTCGTGCTCACGGCCCCGGTAGTTGGAGCGGTAGCCGTCGTCGTTGTACCGGGAGTCGTCGTAGCGGGGGTCGTCGTCCTCCTCGACGAGACCGAGCCAGACGCCGGCCCTGCGCAGGGCGCTCATGCCGGCTCCCCCTCTTCGCCGCGGTTACCCATCGGGAGGCACCGAACCGATGCTTCGCGCGCGAACTCGCTCATCGAAACGACCTCCGCGCCGCGGAGGCGGACGGCGTGACGCACCGCGAGCCCCTGCCCCGTTCGCCGAGCGTGCTCGCCGAACCTCGTACCGTTACGCCCTCTCATGCCTGCCCCCACCTCGCCTCCGCCGTGACGGCACCGCCCCCTGCCGTGCCGTTGCCCTGCGGTGGAACCGTCGTCCATAGCGTCCGACCAGTCCCGCCCCGGACCGGCGAGGCCGGGGATACCCCCGCGGGACCGTCGTGAATCCCCCAACGCGGTTGAATCACACTCATGTAGTTCGGTTCCGCGGTCAGGCTACCGCAGCGGTGCGCGCATGCCGAGCAACGCGCCGCCCACCCTGACGTGTGTCGCGCCGTGCGCGATCGCCGCCTCCAGGTCGCCGCTCATGCCCGCGGAGACCAGCTCCGCGCCCGGATGGGCGGCCCGCATCCGCGCCGCGATCTCGGCCAGCCGGGCGAACGCGGCGGCCGGCTCCCAATCCTGCGGCGCCACCGCCATCACGCCGCGCAGCGTCAGCTCCGGGCGGGCCGCGACCGCGTCCGCGACCCGGTCCACGTCCGCGCCGAAGGCGCCGCCGCGGTGCTCCCGCCCGTCCAGGCTGACCTGCACCAGCACCTCGATCGGTGTGTCCCGCAGCCGGGCCGCCGCGGTGCCGAGCGCCTCGGCCAGCCGCACGCTGTCCACGGAGTGCACCGCGTGCGCGTACCCGGCGACGGACCGGGCCTTGTTGCGCTGCAACTGCCCGATGTAGTGCCAGCGGACCGGCGCGGTCACCGCCGCCGCCTTCGGCGCCGCCTCCTGGTCGCGGTTCTCCCCCACGTCCGTGACGCCGAGCGCGGCGAGGTGCTCCACGTCCGAGGCGGGGTAGGTCTTGGTCACCGCGATCAGCGTCACGCCGGCCGGGTCGCGCCCGGCCGCCGCGCACGCCGCGCCGATGCGGGCCCGCACCGCCGCCAGGTTGCCGGCGATCTCGTCGCGCCGCGCGTCAGTCACTGTTCTCCCCAGGTCACCGTGCCGGCCCCGACGACGCGGCCGGCCCGCCGAAGCGGACCGGCCGGGTCGCTCAGGAGCCGTTCTTCAGGAAGTCCGGCACGTCGACGTCGTCGAAGAGCACCTTGCGGCGCTGCTCCTGCGGCTGCGCCGGGAGCGGGTTGGAGGGCACCGGCGGCAGCGTCGGCGCCGGCTGCGGCTTGCGCACCGACTCGACCGGCTTGTACGCCGGAGCGCCGCCGTCGAACCCGGCCGCGATCACGGTCACTCGCACCTCGTCGCCGAGCGCGTCGTCGATCACCGCGCCGAAGATGATGTTCGCGTCCGGGTGGGCCGCGTCCGTCACCAGCTGCGCCGCGTCGTTGATCTCGAACAGGCCCAGGTCGGACCCGCCGGCGATGGAGAGCAGCACGCCACGCGCGCCGTCCATGCTCTGCTCCAGCAGCGGGCTGGAGATCGCCGCCTCGGCCGCCTCGACCGCGCGGTTGTCGCCCCGGGCCGAACCGATGCCCATCAGCGCGCTGCCCGCGCCGGACATGACGCTCTTCACGTCCGCGAAGTCGAGGTTGATCAGGCCCGGCGTGGTGATCAGGTCGGTGATGCCCTGAACACCGGAGAGCAGGACCTGGTCGGCCTGGCGGAACGCGTCCATCATGCTTATTCCGCGGTCGCCCAGCGCGAGCAGCCGGTCGTTCGGGATGACGATCAGCGTGTCGCACTGGTTGCGCAGCTCGTCGATGCCGGACTCGGCCTGCACCTGACGGCGCTTGCCCTCGAACGAGAACGGCCGGGTCACCACGCCGATGGTGAGCGCGCCGAGCTTGCGCGCGATGTTCGCCACGACGGGCGCGCCACCGGTACCGGTGCCACCACCCTCGCCGCAGGTCACGAACACCATGTCCGCGCCCTTGAGGACCTCCTCGATCTCGTCGCGGTGGTCCTCGGCCGCGTTCTTGCCGACGTCGGGATTCGCACCCGCGCCGAGACCGCGGGTCAGCTCGCGGCCCACGTCGAGCTTCACGTCGGCGTCACTCATCAACAGCGCCTGCGCGTCGGTATTGATCGCGATGAACTCGACACCCTTGAGCCCCACCTCGATCATCCGGTTGACGGCGTTGACGCCGCCGCCACCGATACCGACGACCTTGATAACCGCCAGGTAGTTGTGCGGAGGAGTCATCGGTCTGCCTTCCCTTCCCCGAGGTCGACGGGCATCGGCGACAAAGGCCCGGTCAGGCCGTGTCGACTCATGCGCCGAAACGTTGAGGTTGAGGCGGAACCCTCACCCTCTACTAGAGGTCGAGAGTTATGTCAACCACGCAACCTCTCCGGCAACGTATGCGGACGTGAGCCCTCATCCAAGGACCGACACGGCGTGTCGGCGGAGTCGGTTTCGGTGAAACCCGCCCTAGCGGAGCGAGACGACCTCGGGCGCGCTCACGTCGATCGTCTTCTCCTTGCGGTCCAGCAACGCCGTGGCCACGGAAGACTTCACCGGGCTCTGCGAGGAGTCGCCCCAGACGATGGTCCGCTCGCCGTCCAGGTTGAGCCGGATCCGGGCCGGCGCCTCCACCGTGACGGAGATCAACTTTGCGCGCAGTTCCGGGCTGAGCGCGGCCAGCACCTCGAGCCCGGCGCGCGTGTTGACGTCGTCCGGGCCGGGCTTCGCCACCACCAGCAGCGGCAGATCGCCGGGGCGCTCCGGCAGCGTGCGGAACGCCACGCCCTCGTCGTCCACCACGGCGAACGCGTCGCCCTGCGGCACCGCGGCCGCGCCGGTGCGCTCCACCACCTCGATCAGCAGCGTGCCCGGCCAGCGGCGGGACACCACCGCGCGGTCCACCGCGGGCAGCGCCTCCACCCGGGCCGCGACCGCGCCGATGTCCACCCGCGCCAGCGGCGTCAGGTCGGCCACCTGGGCGGCGTCGCGCACCCGCGGCGGGTCGAGCAGCACGGCGCCGGAGACCTCCACCCGGCGTACGCCGAGCACGCTGGTGCCGTAGATCATCCAGCCGATGCCGGCCGCGACCGCCACGACGGCCACGCCGACCGCCCACGGCAGCGCCGCGCGGATCCGCCGCTGTCGGGCGCGCCGCATGAACCGCCGCACGGACGGCGGGACCGCGTCCCGGTCCGCCCGCACCAGCCGCCACCGGCGCACCCCACCCGGATCGGTCACTCGACCGCGCCCTCCGGCACGCCCCGCGGTGCGCCGAGCGCGGCGATCAGCTCGTCGCCGAGCATGGAGCTGGGCGGTGCGCCCATGGTGACCACCACGTCGCCCGGCCGGGCGCGGCGGACCACCTCGGGTGCCACGCCGTCCCAGTCCGGCACGAAGACCTTGCGGTCGGCCGGCAGGTCGATCGCGGCGGTCAGCGACACGCCGCCCTCGCCCGGCAGCCGGGTCTCGCCCGGGCCGAAGACCTCCATGATCACGGCCTCGTCCGCGATCGACAGCGCGGCGGCCAGCTCGGCCTCCAGGTCGCGGGTGCGGTAGACCCGGTACGGCTGGAAGACCACGATCAGCCGGCCCTCGCCGGCCACCTCGCGGAGCGTCTCGATCGCGGCCTTGACCGACACCGGGTGGTACGCGTACTCGTCGTACACCAGGATGCCGTTGACCACGCCCTTGCGCTCGAACCGGCGGCGCACGCCGGGGAACGACGCCAGCGCCTCGACCACCTTCTCGATCGGCAGGCCGAGCCGGAGGGCGGTGAGCACCGCGGCCGAGCTGTTCAGCCCCAGCAGCCGGCCCGGGGTCGGCAGCGAGATCTCACCGAGCGCGAGCCCGTCCAGCTCCGCGCGGTAGCGCACGCCGGCCGCGGACGAGCGGACGTCGAAGATGCGCAGGTCCGCGTCGCCGGCCTCGCCGTACGTGTAGACCGTGTGCCCCTCCGCGCGCAGCGCCGCGGCCATCCGCCGGGTGCCGTCGTTGTCCGCACAGGCCACCACGAACCCGTCGCCGCGCCCGTTGACCGGCGAGTCGGCCAGCCGCGCGAACTCGCCGAAGGCCTGCTCCAGGCCGGCCAGGTCGCCGTACGTGTTCAGGTGGTCCGCGTCGATGTTGGTGATCAGCGCGACGTGCGGCCGGTAGCGCAGGAACGACCGGTCGCTCTCGTCCGCCTCGACCACGAAGTACTGCCCCGAGCCGTGATGGGCGTTCGACCCCACCTCGGAGATCTCGCCGCCGATCACGAACGACGGGTCCTCGCCCGCATGCTGCAGGATCAGCGTGAGCATCGACGTGGTGGTGGTCTTGCCGTGCGTGCCGGCCACCGCGATCGCCTGCCGGCCGGTCATGGTCGCGGCCAGCGCCTCGGACCGGTGCAGCACGCGCAGCCCGCGCCGGCGCGCCTCGACCAGCTCCAGGTGGTCCTGCGGGATGGCGGTGGAGTAGACGACCGTGTCGACGCCGTCCAGGTTGGACTCGGTGTGCGTCATGTGGATGGTGCCGCCGAGCGCGCGCAGCGCCGCCAGGTAGGGCCACTCGCGCAGCTCGCTGCCGCTGACCTTGATGCCGCGGGTGAGCAGCAGGCGGGCCAGGCCGCTCATGCCGACGCCGCCGACCCCGATCAGGTGCACCGTCCCCAGCTGCTCGGCGGTGAGTGCGCCGTCCGGCGTAGTCATGTCTCGATCAACCCTCTCGCGCACGGGTCATGGTCGTCAGGCAGGCCCATCATCCTCTGCGCTCCGGCCCGCCACGCAGCCGGGTGACCCGGTCCCGGGTGGCGGCCCGGGCCAGCCGCGCCGCCTGTCGCTCCTGGCCGGCCGGCACCCTGGTGGTGGCGCGCCGGGCGACCGGCGCGTCCGGCGTCCGGGCCGACGGCGGCAGCGGTGGCAGCGGCGCCCAGAGCAGCCGCACCCAGCGGGCCGGCGGGCGGGCGTTGAGCGCGCGGGCCGCGTCCGGTTCCGCGCGGGCGAAGGAGGCGAGCACTCCTATCGCGGCCAGCGTGACCACCAGCGCGGAGCCGCCGTCGGAGATGAACGGCAGCGGCAGGCCGGTGATCGGCAGCAGCCCGACCACGCCGCCGACGTTGACGATCGTCTGGATCACCAGCCAGGTGGTGATCGAGGCGGCGGCGAGCCGGCGGAACGGGTCCTGCACCCGGCGGGCGATCCGGTAGCCGGTGTAGGCCAGCACGGCGAAGAGCGCGAGCACCACGGCGCAGCCGACCACGCCCAGCTCCTCCGCGATCACCGCGAAGATGAAGTCGTTGTGCTCGGACGGCAGCCAGCCCCACTTCAGGCTGCTCTTGCCCAGCCCGGTGCCGAACCAGCCGCCGTCCGCGATCGCGTATCGGGCCTGCATGGCCTGGTAGCAGCCGGCCTGCGCGCACTCCTGGGGCGAGCTGAGGAACGAGGTGATCCGCCCGAGCCGGTAGTTGGGCGCGCCGGCCGCGCCGGAGCCCGCACCCTGGGACGCGGCCGCGATCAGCAGGCCGATGCCGCCCAGCCCGACCAGCGACAGCGCGGCGAACACGCGCAGCCGCACGCCGGCGGTCCAGAGCAGCCCGACCACGATGCCGAGCAGCGGCAGCATGGTGCCGGTGTCGTTGTAGCCGACCAGCACGAAGAGCAGGCCGACCGCGGGGCCGAGCGGCATGGACAGTTCGCGCCACCAGCCCATCGCCGCGCCCTTCCGGGCGATCATGTCGGCGCCCCACAACACCAGGCCGAACTTGGCGAGCTCGGACGGCTGGAACTGGACCGGCCCGATGTAGAGCCAGAGCAGGTTCGCGGAGACCGGGCCGATCCGCGGGGACGGGATCACGCCGAAGCCGTCCAGCACCACGAGCAGGTCCAGCACCGCGAGCAGGATCAGCGAGACCACCATCACCGGGAATCCCACCTGGCGCAGCGTGGTGGCCGGCAGCCGCTGCACCGCCCAGAACGCGATCAGGCCGATCAGCGCGAACAGCACCTGCTTGCTGATCATGGCGAACGCGTTGCCGTTCTCCGCGTACGCCCGGACGCTGGTCGCGGAGAAGACCATGGTCAGGCCGATCACCAGCAGCAGCCCGGAGCTGGCCAGCAGCAGGTAGTAGGAGGCGAGCGGCCGGGCCAGCAGCCCGCGCAGCGCGGCCAGGCTCCCGCCGAGGTCCACGCTCGCCTGCCGCTCCGCCGTCGTCGCCTCGCTCGCGCCCTCCGCCATGAGGCCCATCATGGGCGCCCGACACGCCGGGGCAACGCTACGCGCCGGGCGTGTCGAGGAGCGAAAAGCTCACAAAAAAGATCAGGGGGTACGGCGCAGGCCGTACCCCCTGATCGGTTTTCGCAGTTTCCTACGAGTTGGCTGCGAGGAACTCGCTGTAGAAGATGCCCAGACCGATGGCGACGCCGATGCCCGCGACGATCCAGAAGCGGACCACGATGTTGACCTCGGACCAGCCGGCCAGCTCGAAATGGTGTTGCAGTGGTGACATCCGGAACACCCGTTTTCCGGTGGTCTTGAACGAGATGATCTGGATGACGACCGACATGGTGATGATCAGGAACAGGCCGCCCAGGATCAGCACCAGCAGCATGGTCCGGCTCGCCATGGCCAGGCCGCCGATCAGGCCACCGAGGCCGAGCGCGCCGGTGTCACCCATGAAGATCCGGGCCGGGGAGGTGTTCCACCACAGGAAGCCCACGCATGCCCCGGCGGCGGCTCCCGCGATCATCGAGATCTCCAGCGGATCCCGGACCGTGTAGCAGTAGACGTCCGCGCCGGTGTTGTACGCCGGGTCCGCGCACCAGTGCCGGTACTGCCAGAAGCCGATGATCGAGTAGGCGCCGAGCACCATCACGGACGCGCCGGTCGCGAGCCCGTCCAGGCCGTCCGTCAGGTTCACCGCGTTCGACATCGACATGATCACGAAGATGAATATGATCACCGAGCCGGCCTTGCCGACGTCCGCCCACTCGATGTCCCGGATGAACGAGATCGTGGTGCTGCCGACCGTCTCGTCGCTGATCCGCTGCCCCTCCAGGCCGACCATCGTGCTCGGGAAGTAGAGCGCGATCACGCCGAAGATGCCACCGATCAGTATCTGGCCGATCAGCTTGCCCCGGGCGGAGAGGCCGCCGCTGTTGCGCTTGCGGACCTTGATGAAGTCGTCCAGGAAGCCGACCGCGCCACAGAACACGAACAGCCCGAGCAGCACCAGCGCGGTGATGGTCGGCCGGTCCTGCGCGATCTGCTGCGACGGCAGCGTGGTCAGCACCGCGTGACCGGCCACGTAGGCGATCACGGTGGCGATGATGAAGACCACGCCGCCCATGGTCGGCGTGCCCTTCTTGCCGAGGTGCGTCTGCGGGCCGATGGTCCGGATCGGCTGGCCGGCCTTCAGCGCCGTGAAGACGCGGATGCCGATCGGCGTGCAGAACAGCGAGACGAGGAACGCGACGCCGATCGCGACGATGACTGCCCTCATGCGCCAGCGTCCCCCGTGGTGAGCGGCACGCCGTCGGCGCCGGCGGCGCGCAGCGCGTCCGCCACGTCCCACGTCGCCCAGCGGGAACCCTTGACGAGCACCACGTCGCCCGGACGCAGCTCGTCCCGCAGCGCCGCGATGGCCGCCGCCTGGTCGGCTAGGAGCACCGACTCTCCCTTCCACATCGGTTCGGATCGCGCGCCGTCGGCGATCGGCGCGGCGGACTCGGCCTCGGCGTCGATGACCAGCAGCCGTTCCACGCCGAGCTGGGCCGCGAGCCGGCCGGCCTCGGCGTGCATCTCGTCGGAGTGCTCGCCGAGCTGGCGCATCACGCCGAGGACCGCGATCGCCCGGCGCGGGCCGTCGGCGGCCAGCGTGGCCAGCACGCGCAGTGCCGCGGCGGTGGACGACGGGTTCGCGTTGTAGGAGTCGTCGATCACGGTGACGCCGTCGGCGCGGTCGAAGACGTCCATCCGGCGGGTGGAGACCGTGCCCATCTCGCTCATCGCCTCGGCCAGCGCCGCGCCGGTCAGGCCCAGCTCCCGGGCGACCGCGGCGGCGGCGAGCGAGTTGGAGACCATGTGCCGTCCGGTGATCCGCAGCGAGACCGGGAACCGGCCCTCCGGCGTGACCAGCGTGTACGACGCGCGGCTGCGCGCGTCCACCGTCACGTCCTCGGCCCGGACCTCGGCGTGCTCGCTCTCGCCGAAGAACACCACCCGGGCCTTGGTCCGCGACGCCATCGCGGCCACCCGCGGGTCGTCCGCGTTCAGCACCGCGAGGCCGTCGGCCGGGAGGTCCTCGACCATCTCGCCCTTGGCCAGCGCGATGTCCTCCACCGAGTCGTACCCGACGACGTGCGAGATGGTCACGTTCAGCACCACGCCGATCCGCGGCTGCACGATCCCGCTCAGGTACCGGATGTGGCCGAGCCCGCTCGCGCCCATCTCCAGCACCAGGCAGCCGGTCTCCCCGGTGGCGCGCAGCGCGGTCACCGGGAAGCCCAGCTCGTTGTTGAGCGTGCCGACCGTGGCCACCGTGGGCATCACCCGCGCGGCCAGCTGCGCCACCATGTCCTTGGTGGTGGTCTTGCCGGACGAGCCGGTCAGCCCGACCACGGTCAGGCCGGCGTCGATCAGCCGCCGCCCGACCAGGCGGGCCAGCGGCGCGAGCGCGGCCTGCGCGTCGTCCACCAGGATCGCCGGCACGTCCGGGCCCATGTCCCGGGTGGCCAGCACCGCGGCCGCGCCGGCCGCCACCGCGCGCGCCCCGAAGTCGTGCCCGTCCACCTTCTCGCCGGGGAACGCCACGAAGAGTCCTCCCGGCGCGATCTCCCGGGAGTCGTACTCGGCCGGGCCGGTCACCCGCGCGGCCGGGTCGGCGTGCACCAGCCGCCCGCCCACCGCCTCGGCGATCTCGGCCAGGGTGAGCGGGATCATGCGGCCGCCACCTTCCGCAGCGCGTCGGCCAGCTCCACCCGATCGTCGAACGGCAACATCGCGCCGTTCACCTCCTGACCACGTTCGTGTCCCTTGCCGAGCACCGCCACCACGTCGCCCGGGACGGCCCGCCGGACCGCCTCGTCGATCGCGGCGCGCCGCCCGGCCACCTCGATAATCTCCACCCCGGCGACCGCCGCCGCGCACGCACCGTCTCGGACGTGCGCGCGGATCACCGCCGGGTCCTCACCGCGTGGATTGTCGTCCGTCACCACCACCAGGTCCGCGCCGCGGGCCGCGGCCGCACCCATCAGCGGCCGCTTGCCGCGGTCCCGGTCGCCACCGGCGCCGAGCACGCAGATCAACCGGCCACCCCGTTCCTCGCTCAGCTCGCGCAGCGCGGTCAGCGCCGCCACGATCGCGTCCGTCTTGTGCGCGTAGTCGACCACGCCGACCACGCCGCCCGGCGCGTCCACCCGCTCCAGCCGGCCCGGCACGCCCGCGCAGGACGCGATGCCGTCCGCCGCCTCCTTCACGTCCACCCCGGCCGCGGCCAGCGACGCGATCGCGAGCAGCGCGTTCGCCACGTTGTGCCGGCCGGGCAGCGACACCCGCACGTCGACCGGGCCGCCCGGCCCGGCCGCGGTGAACGACTGCCGGTAGCCGTCCGCGCGCACGTCCTCGGCGCGCCAGGTGGCGGCGGGATCGCCGGTCGCGGAGAACGTCACCGTGGCATCGTGACGCAGCGGCGCCAGCGCCGGGTCGTCGTGGTTGAGCACCTCGACCGCGCAGCGGCCGTCGAACAGCCGCGCCTTGGCCGCGAAGTACTCCTCCGGCGTGGCGTGGAAGTCCAGGTGGTCGCGGCCGAAGTTGGTGAAGCCGCCGACCGCGAACCGCACGCCGCCGACCCGGCCCAGCGCCAGCGCGTGGCTGGACACCTCCATCACCACCGCGGTCACGCCGCGCTCGCGCGCCACGGCCAGCATCGCGTGCAGGTCGGTCGCCTCCGGCGTGGTCCGCGCGCTCGGCAGGATCAGGTCGCCGAGCCGCGTCTCCACCGTGCCGAGCAGCGCGGTGGTGTGCCCGGCCGCGCGCAGCCCGGCCTCGGCCAGGTACGCCGTGGAGGTCTTCCCGGCCGTGCCGGTGACGCCGATGACCAGCATCGCGGCGGACGGGTGACCGTAGACCGCGGAGGACACCGTGCCGAGCACGTCCCGCGGGTCCGGCACCACCAGCGCGGGCAGCCCGGCCGCGGCGACCGCCGCCACGCCGGCCGGGTCGGTCAGCGCGGCGAGCGCGCCCGCGGCGGCCGCCCTCGCGGCGAACTCGGCGCCGTGCCGGGCCGCGCCGGGCAGCGCCGCGAAGAGATCGCCGGGGCGTAGCGCGGAGCTGTCGTGGGTGATTCCGGTGACGATCGGGTCGGCCGTGGCACCGGACGTCCGCACCTCGGTCCGCAGCACCGCGGCCAGCGAGGACAGCGTCCGTCCGGTCGGCACGACGGGCCGCGGCGGCGAGGTCGGCGGGGAGGTTTTGCCGGGCACGGCGTCAGACCCTACCCGGTCCGCGGGACCCGTCGACATCGGCCACAAGATTCACTAATGCCATAACAGCGCGCACACCAGTCATAACTAGAGTGCGGCCATTCAGTGTCCGCACGGCGAAGGGTGGAGTTACGGGCGGACCGTGAACTCCGGCGGTTCCGTGGTGCTCGGCGGCACCTTGTAGTGCCGCAGCGCGAAGCTCATGATCTCCTTGAACGCCGGGCCCGCCACCGGCCCGCCGCCGCTCTTGGGCGTGTGCGCGAAGACCGCCACCACGAACCGCGGGTTCTCGGCCGGCGCCATGCCGATGAACGACGACACCTCGCCGGCCAGGTACGAGCCCTCCGCCAGGCGGCTCGACGTACCGGTCTTGCCGGCCACCCGGTAGCCGTTCACCCGCGCGTCCCGCCCGCTGCCGTCCGGCACCTCCATCACGGACTCCAGCAGCGTGCGCAGTTCCCCGGCGGTGTCCGCGCTGAGCACCCGGTGCGACGCCACGTCCGTGTTCGCCGTGACCGTGCCGTCCGGCGCGACCGTGTCCTTGATCAGGTGCGGCTGCACGTAGACGCCGTCGTTGGCGATCGCGCCGTACGCGGCCGCCATCTGGAGCAGCGTGGCGTCGACGCTGTGCCCGATCGGGACCGAGCCGTACGTCGACCCGCTCCACTCCCCGACCTCCAGCACCCGGCCGGCGGCCTCGCCGTCCACGCCCTCGTTCACCGACTGCCCGAGCCCGAACCGCTTCTGGTACTCGACCACCTTCTCCGGCCCGAGCTGGTCGGCGACCTGGATCGCGGCCACGTTCGACGAGTACGCCATCGCGCCGGCCATGGTGATCCGGGTGCCCTCGTCGAACGGGTGGGTGTCCCGGAACGTGACGCCGCCCTTGCGCACCGACGGCCCCACCTCGAGCACCGTCTCCGGCGTGATCACGCCCTCCTCAAGCGCGGCGCCGTAGATCAGCGCCTTGTGCACGGAACCGGGGTCGACCACCACCGCGGACGCCACGTCCTGCCGGTCCTCCGGGTCCGCCCGGTCGAACTCCACCGGGTCGTACGTGGGGAAGCTGGCCTGCGCACGCACCTCGCCGGTCCGGGCGTCCAGCACCACGGCCGCGCCGATGCTGACGCCGGCCTCGACCATCAGCTCGCCGATGATGCGCTGCGTCTCGTACTGCATGTCCCGGTCGATGGTCAGGGTCAGCGAGCTGCCGTCCTTGGCCGGGGTCTGCTGCGAGTACCCGCCGGGGATCTCCTTGGCCAGGTCGGTGCCGTCGACGTACTTGCCGACCTCGAACCGGCGCTCGCCGTTGACGCCGCGCAGCAGCTGGTCGTACCGGGCCTCGATGCCCTCCAGGCCGTACATCTCGGCGCCGGTGAAGCCGATCAGGTTCGCGGCCAGGTCGCGGCCGGGCCACTCGCGCTTCTCGTCCCGGCCGATCACGATCTCCGGCAGCTCCAGCGCCTCGATCTTCTTCGCGTCGCTGGTGCTCACCGCGCGCGCCAGCCACTCGAAGTTGGACGGCCCACCGCCCGGCCGGGTGCGCTTGCGCATGCGCTCCAGCAGCTCGGACTTGGACAGGCCGAGGATCGGGGCGAGCAGCGACGCGGTCCGGTTCGCGTCCTTCACGACCTCCGGGTCGACCGCGATGTACCGCGCCTCCACGCTGTGCGCCAGCACCGCGCCGTTCACGTCGTAGATCGCGCCGCGCGCCGCCGGCAGCGTGACCACCTTCAGCCGGTCCTGGAGACCCTGCTTGGCCCACTCCGGCGTGTCGCCGAACTGGAGCACCACCAGCCGCACGCCGACCGTGGCCAGCATGACCAGGGCCAGCAGCGACGCCACCCGCAACCGGCGGCCCGGGTCGCCCAGCTTCGGCGGGCGGCGCGGGTGCCGCGGCTTGCGGACCGGCGCCGGCCGGTTCCCCGGCGGCGAGGCCGCCTTCCGGCGCGGGGCCGGGACCGCGTCCCGGTCCCGCTCGCGGGCGGCGGTGCCGCGCCGGCGCGGCTCCCGCGCCGCGGTCCCGCGGCGTTCGCCCTGGCGGCCGCCGTCGAGCACGCGCAGCGCGGGCCGGTCACCGCGCGCGGTGGCGGGCGTGGACCCCGATCCGCCGGTACGCCGTGCGCGCGGCTCCTCGACCGGCCGCGGCGGGCGCGGCACGCCCTCGCGCACCGTGCGCCCACGCGGCGTGTACGCCCTGGCCTCGAACATCTTGCCGTGCGAACGCGACGAGGGGGACGACGGCTGCCCGTCGTCCCCCGTGTCACGCGCCTGACGCCGGTCCCGCGCGCCGCCGCGGCCGGAGTCGCGGTCGTCCCGCGCACCCCGGCCGCGGCGGGCGGGAGGCTGTTCCCGGTGCGGCACCGATTTACCGTCCGCTCTCCTGGCTGGTGATCGCCGGCTCGCCGCCGGCCGGCATCGGCACGCCGATCACCTTGCCGTCCGGGAGCCGGATGAAGGCCGGTTCCTCCGCCTTGACCAGCCCCAGCTTCTTCGCGTGGGCGATCAGGTAGTTCGGGGACTCGTACTCCTCGATCTGCTTCTCCAGCTCCTGCTGCTGCACGTCCAGCGCGGCCTGCTGCTTCTGCAGCTCGTCCAGCCGGAACGCGTTCTGGTTGGTCTGCGTGTTGATCAGGAGGATGCCCACCACGCCGGCCACCACGGTGACCAGGATGCCGGCGATGAACGGCGCGCGCGGCACCGCCACCGGTCGCGGCGGCGTGACCCGCAGCCGGGGCGCGGGCGGCTCCTCGTGCACCGGCTCGGCCGGCTCCACCAGGACGTGGATCTCCTCCGGCTCCAGGGCGGCGCTGCCCTCGGTGCCGTACCGGCGGCCCCGCGCCGCCGACAGGTCGACCGGCTCGGCCGCGGTCGCCCGCGGCTCGCGCCGCGCGTCCCGGTCGGCCCGGTCCGGCGTGCGGGAGCCACCCGCACCCCGGACCGACGCCCGGTCGGCCCGCTCGATCCGCTCCGCGCGAAGGTCCCGGCCGGCCCGCTCGTCCCGCTGCCGGGCACGGTCGTCCCGGCGGCCGGCGCGGTCGTCCCGCTCCGCCCGCGCGGGCCGGGCCGGTCGCTCGTCGCGGGCCCGGCGCGCCGGGCGGTCCGGCGTGGACGCCCCGGCGGAGTCCGGCGTGGTTTCGGCCGCCCGCCGGCGGCGCTCGATGCGCTCCAGCGAGCTCAGTCGCTCGACACGCTGCGGACCCTCCTGGTCCGCAGCGCCCAGGTCCGTGGTGGACGGTGCCGCGGCCCCCCGGCCACGTGCCCCGTTGAGGCGCTCCGCGCGTCGCCCGGCCCCGATGCCGCGCACGATCGCCTCCTGGCCGCCGGATCGCGGCGAGCCCTCGGCCGGTGCCCACTGCGCCGCGGTCCGGCCCCCCGACCGCGGTGCGCGCTGCACCGTCTCGCGCCCGGCGCCGATGTCGCCCCGGTCGCGCTTGTTGACGTTCATGTCCCTCCCCCTCGGTCTTCTCGTCCCGTCGTTCCCCTGGACTCGGCGAGGGCCCTGCCCGTCCCCGCCGACCCCGCCGTCCTATGCGGACGACTCCGGCGCCCCCGCGCCGGGCCGGCGAGGCCTCCTGGACCGTTCGCGGACGGTCCCGGTGTCCCCACCGGCGATGCGTTCCACGGCGCGCAGCCGCACCGAGGCGGCCCGCGGGTTCTCCGCGACCTCCTCCTCGGTGGCCTGCTCCGCGCCACGGGTGAGTAGTCGCAGCGTGGGCCCGGTGCCGGGCAGCTCGACCGGGAGGTCGATCGGTCCGGTGCTCCGGGCTCGCGCCGCGAACGCCTGCTTGACGATGCGGTCCTCGAGCGACTGGTAGGACATGACGACTATTCGCCCGCCCGGTGCCAGCGCGTCGAGGGCCGCCGGTAGCGCCGCTTCGAGGGCGGCGAGTTCGCCATTTACCTCGATCCGCAACGCTTGAAACGTTCTTTTGGCCGGGTTTCCACCGGTACGTCTGGCTGGTGCTGGAATGGAGTCCCGGACCAGCTCGGCGAGCCGGGCCGTGGACGTGATCCGGGAGCGCCCCCGCTCCCGCACGATCGCGGCGGCGATGCGGGTGGCGAACTTCTCCTCGCCGTACACCCGCAGCACCCGGGCCAGCGCGCCCGCCTCGTATTCGTTGACCACGTCCGCCGCGGTGACGCCGCGGCCCTGGTCCATCCGCATGTCCAGCGGAGCGTCCTGGGCGTAGGCGAACCCGCGATCGGGCGCGTCGAGCTGTAACGAGGAGACGCCGAGATCGAACAGAGCGCCGTCGATCCGTTCGTAGCCGAGCCGGTCCAGCACGCCGGGCAGCTCGTCGGAGACCGCGTGCACGAGGTGGACCCGGTCGGCGAACCGGGCCAGCCGGTGGCGCGAATGCTCGAGCGCCTCCGTGTCCCGGTCCAGGCCGATCAGCGTCAGCCGGGAGTTCGCGGTCAGGATCGCCTCGGCGTGCCCGCCGAGACCCAGGGTCGTGTCCACATAGACCGGCGCGTCGCCGGCCAGCGCGGGGGCGAGCAGCGCCAGGCACCGCTCCAGCAGCACGGGCACGTGCGTGCCGCGCGCCTGCCACTCCCGGCCCTCGGCCACGAGCTCCGGCTCGGGCACCCCCATGTCGACCCCCATCACCTGGTGACGATTCGATTCACGCAATGCCCGCCAGCAGTGCGACGAAGACCGTACCGCCAGATCCCCATCCGCCCTCCTGGCGTCACCACCGTCGCGCCTGACACCGGGGAAGGGGCGTCAGGAGCGCCGAGCGGCTGGAGATCTCGCAGTACGGGTTTCCCGTCGACTACAGCCCGCCGGGCAGCACCCCCTCCCCGATGTCCGCGAAGTCGTCCTCGCTCTCCGCCAGGTACGACTCCCAGGCCGCCTTGTCCCAGATCTCCACCCGGGTGCTGGCACCGATCACGACCAGCTCACGGTCGAGCCCCGCATACTCCCGCAGGTGGGCCGGGATGGTCACCCGGCCCTGCTTGTCCGGAACCTCGTCGTGCGCGCTGGCGAAGAAGACCCGGCTGTAGGCCCGCGCCGCCTTGTGCGTCATCGGTGCGGCCCGCAGCTCCCCCGAGATCCGCTGGAACTCGGGCATCGGGAAGACGTAGAGGCAGCGCTCCTGCCCTTTCGTGATCACGACACCTCCCGCCAGCTCGTCCCGGAACTTGGCCGGGAGGATCAGCCGGCCCTTGTCGTCCAGGCGCGGGGTGTGCGTGCCGAGAAACACTCGCGGCTCACCCCCTCGCCCTTGCCGGCGGCATTCGCGGTGCCGCTGATCACTCGGGCCGGCGGGCTCTCCACGACCCCGCCATGTGGCCCCACTTTACTCCACTTCCCTCCACCCGCAACCGGAATCAGCGCGTCGTCAAGGGGTGTGGGCGTGCAAAAGAGCACGTCACGCAGGGTTGCGCTCGGTGGAGGGGTTCCATCCCGTACGCCCGTCCGGTTTCCGACATCCGTACGGATCGACGTTCTCGCCGCACCTTTTATACGGATTTTTCGGGTGGTTTTTCCGCGGTGTGCAGGGCTGGGGATTATTCCGTGGAGGGAAGTGGAGGGATCGCGCGGCCACGTGGCGTG
The DNA here is from genome assembly GCF_031458235.1 of Catenuloplanes atrovinosus. Classification (NCBI taxonomy): domain Bacteria; kingdom Bacillati; phylum Actinomycetota; class Actinomycetes; order Micromonosporales; family Micromonosporaceae; genus Catenuloplanes; species Catenuloplanes atrovinosus. The sequence continues at coordinate 5,572,606 of NZ_JAVDYB010000001.1, forward strand.
GCCGGATGATCTCCGTGGGTGGCGCCGAACGGTCGCTGCGGAATCGCTGTGAGAATGCGGAAAGGCCCGCCGGACGCGGCGGGCCCTTCCCGGTCAGACGATCCGGCGCACCACGTACGAGCGGGACCAGATCCGGTGCTTGCCGACCCGCACGCCGGGGCGCGGGGCGTCATACATGTAGTCCCCGCCCGCGTAGATCGCGGCGTGGTAGCCGTGCGCGCCCTTGCGGAAGATGAGCAGGTCACCGGGGCGCGCCTGGGACTTCGGGACCGCCACGCCGTACCGCTGCTGGCGGTTGGCGCTGTGCGGCAGCGCCCGGCCGGCCGCCTTGCGGTAGACGTACATGGTGAACCCGGAGCAGTCGAATCCGCTCGGGTTCGCGCCGCCGTACCGGTACCGCTTCCCGGTGAGGCTCTTGGCGAGCGCGACGACCGCGGCCGCCTTGGCGGCCGGTGCCGCGCTCGCGGGCGCGACGGCGGTGAGCTGGCCGGCCGCGACACAGAGTCCGACCAGCGCGGCGAGCAGGGTGGAGCGCCGGGCCGGATTCCGACGAAGACGCGGAGACCGGACCGGGGAGTGCGCTGTCACGAAAGGAGTCCTTCCGGCGCGCCTGCGGGGTTAGCTGTCGGGTTCGGGCGCCGAAGATGCCCGGCCCGGCCGCGAGAGGTCACGGCCGGGCTTCACCCCCAGGCTCGTAGGACGAGCCGTCATGAATCGGGTGGTTCCCCCGTCCCTGCCCTTCGGTGCCATGTGTGCTGCGAGGTGACGTCGCGTCGCCGGGAACGGGCAGGGTTCGGCGTGTCCCGCGGTCGGCGCGGCCGGCGGGCGGATCGCACACCGGCCCATCGTTTGTAGCGGACGCCGGGAGCAGGTCCTCGTGGTCAAATGATCACGCTCCGAGGTTGGCATGCCCGGCCCGCCGCCCCGACGTGTCGGGTGCCCGATATTCCGCCACCGTTCGGGCGCGCACCACTACCCTCCGTATATCGAGGCCGGTGAAGCTTCCCACACAAATCGAGGTCACACCGCTGCGGTACGTGGTTATCGCCCGGAGACGAACGACCCGGCCGGGAAGCGGTGCCGGTCCGGTAACCTCGCTCGGGTGACGCAAGGCAACATGCCCCTCCGCGCCAAGGTCGCGACCCAGGTCTCCCGCACCGCCGCCGCGCTCTCCCGCGCGGCGGGGCGGGGCGACGGTTCCGTGATCGGTGGCTGGATCGGTCTCAAGATCGATCCCGACCTGCTCGAGCACCTCGCCGCCGGCCGCGCCATCGCGCTGGTCTCCGGCACCAACGGCAAGACCACGACCACCCGGCTCACCGCGGCCGCACTGGGCGTGCTCGGGCCGGTGGCGACCAACTCCTTCGGTGCCAACATGCCCACCGGGCACACCTCCGCGCTGGCCAAGGCCGGCGCCACGCCGTACGCGGTGCTGGAGGTGGACGAGCACTACCTCCCGCAGGTGATCGAGGAGACCCGGCCCCGCGTGGTCGCGCTGCTCAACCTCTCCCGCGACCAGCTCGACCGGGCGAAGGAGGTGGCGATGATGGCTCAGCTCTGGCGCACCACCCTGGCCAAGCACCCGGAGGTCGCGCTCGTCGCCAACGCCGACGACCCGATGATCGTCTGGGCCGCCGGCAACTCACCCACGGTGAGCTGGTTCAGCGCCGGCCAGCGCTGGCAGGACGACTCCTGGGTCTGCCCGGAGTGCGGCTCCACCATCGAGCGCCAGGACGGCCAGTGGTGGTGCACCGGCTGCCCGCTGCGCCGCCCCGCGCCGCAGTGGGTGGTCGAGGACGACGGCGTGCTCGACCCGTCCGGCGCCTGGCACCTGATCCGGCTCCAGCTGCCCGGCCGGGTCAACCTCGGCAACGCGGCCACCGCGCTCGCGGTCGCGGCCGCGTTCGGCATCCGGCCGCTGCAGGCCGTGCCCACGCTCTCCTCGGTCGCGTCGGTGGCCGGCCGCTACGCGCAGGTCGACCGGGACGGGCGCAACATCCGGCTGCTGCTGGCGAAGAACCCGGCGAGCTGGCTCGAGGCGTTCGACATGGCGGACAACGCGCCGACACTGCTGTCCATCAACGCGCGCGACCCCGACGGGCTGGACACGTCCTGGCTGTTCGACGTCGACTTCGCGCCGCTGCGCGGGCGCCAGGTGCTGATCACCGGCGACCGGGCGTTCGACCTCGCGGTCCGGCTGGACGTGAACGACGTGCCCTTCCGGCACGTCCGTTCGTTCGGCGAGGCGATCGCCAGCGTGCCGCCGGGGCGCCTGGAGGTCATCGCCAACTACACCGCCTTCCAAGACATCCGAGCGGAGCTGGACCGTGTCAATTAACCCGGAGTGGAGCGCGCCCGGCCAGGGCGGGCAGAGCTGGGGCGATCAGCCGGCCTACGGCCAGCAGCCACCGGTCCAGGGACAACCGCAGCCGGGGTACGGGCAGCAGCCACCGGCGTACGGCCAGCCACCGGTCCACGGCCAGCCGCCGGCTTACGGACAACCGCCGGTTTACGGACAGCCGCCTCAGCAGCAGCCGGTCTACGGACAGCCGCCGCAGCAGGCACCGGTCTACGGGCAACCGCCCCAGCAGGCACCGGTCTACGGACAGCCGCCGGTCTACGGCCAGCCGCCGGTTCACGGACAGCCGCCGGTTTACGGACAGCCGCCCGCGCAGGGGCAGCAGCAGCCCGGTGGGCAGCCGGCGCCGCAGGGCGCGGGCGGGGACAGCGTGGTCCGGGTGGTGTGGGTCTACCCCGACCTGCTCTCCACCTACGGCGACCGCGGCAACATGCTGATCCTGGCCAAGCGGGCGCAGCAGCGCGGCATCCCGGTGGAGACCATCGAGGTCCGCTCCGACCAGCCACTGCCCACGCACGCGGACGTGTATCTGATCGGCGGCGGCGAGGACGGCCCGCAGGCGCTCGCGGCGCAGCGGCTGAACGCGGACGGCGGCCTGCACCGCGCCGTCAACCAGGGCGCCGCCGTCTTCGCGGTCTGCGCCGGCTACCAGTTGCTCGGCACGTCGTTCTTCGCCAAGGGCGCCAAGTGCCAGGGCCTGGAGCTGATCGACATCTACTCCGACCGGGGCGAGACCCGCGCGGTCGGCGAGCTGGCCGGCGACGTCGACCCGCGCCTCGGCCTGCCGCGGCTGACCGGCTTCGAGAACCACGGCGGGCGCACCCACCTCGGCCCGACCGTCTCGCCGCTGGCCCGGGTCAGCGTCGGCATCGGCAACGACGGCCAAACCGAGGGCGCGTGGCGCGGCAAGATCCTCGGGACGTACTCGCACGGACCCGCGCTGGCCCGCAACCCCGCCATCGCGGACCTGCTGCTGCGCTGGGCGACCGGCTACGACACGCTCCCGCCGGTCGACGACACGTGGCACGATCACCTGCGGAACGAGCGGCTCACCGCCGCCCGGCCGAACCCGGCGTGAGCCGTCGTCCGCCGGCCGCGGTTCCGCTCAGGTTCCCCGGCCGGCGGACGATGGGGTCACTCACCGGCCGCACCGGACCCGACGCCCCACCCAGCCCCCGGATCCACCGATCGGAGACTGTATGACGGACGCCGCCCTCCGCTCCCGGACCACCGTGGCCTCCGGCCTGATGGTCCCGCTCCAGCCGGCTTCCCCGGGCGCGTGCGTTCCGGTGGTTCCCCGGCGCAGCCGGAGGGCGCGGGTCCTGCGGGTCGCCGGGCTGGTGGCGGTCGTCGCGGCGCTCGGCACCGCGGCCGCCACGCTGCCGCTGCACGAGATCCAGGGGGCCGCGCGGTCGCTGGGCTGGGCCGCCGCGTTCGCCATGGCCGGCGTGGGCGCGCTGCTGCTCGCGGTGCTGGTCCCGCGTACCGCCATCTCGCTCGCCTGCGGCGCGCTCCTCGGCCCGGCGCTCGGCTTCGCGGCGGCGATCAGCGCCGCGATGTTGGCCGCCACCGCCACCTACTTCGCGGGCCGCTGGGCCGGGCACGGCCTGCTCGCCTCGCGCGTCGGCGGCCGGTTGCACCGCCTCGACGGCTGGCTCAGCCGCCGCGGTTTCTCGGCCGTGCTGCTGGTCCGGCTGCTTCCGCTGGCGCCGTTCGGCCTGATGGGTTACGCGTACGGCACCACCTCGGTCCGCCGCCGCCACTACCTGCTCGGCACGCTGGTCGCCGCGATCCCGTCGTCGTTCAGCTACGCCGTCCTCGGTGCCGCCGTGATGACGCCCGGCGACCTGAACCCGATCACCTTCGTGCCGGCGGTCTGCGGCGTGCTGCTCACCTCGGCCATCGTCTACCGCTGGCGCCGCACCGCCCGCCGCACCCCGGCCTGAGCCCGGCGGGCGATGCCCGCACCGGTCAGGCGCGCAGCTGCCGCCGGAGCGCCTCGGCGTCGTGCAGGTTCGTCATGTGCGTGAACCGACCGTCCCGGACGCGGTAGACCGCGTACTCCACGGTCTCGAACGAGGCGCCGGTGGGTGCCACGCCCAGCCACTCCTTCACCGGCGTGCCGGTGTTGATCAGCCGGGCGGCCAGGCGGTCGCCGTCGACCACGAGTTCCTGAAGACTCCAGTGGAGATCCGGCACCGCCTCGGTCTCGCCGGTCAGCGCGGCCGCCACCTGGTCCCTGGTGTACCGGTCGCCGTAGTGGGTCACCTCGTCGCCGACGAACTCGTCCAGGCGGTCGAACTCGCGGGCGTTGAGCAGGTCGAGGTAGCGCTGGTAGAACTCGCGCAGGTCGTTGTCGGACATGGTTTCTTCCTCTGCCGGTCGTGTCGTGCCGTTCTCGACGTCCAGCCTGCGCCCGCGGATCGCTACGATCCATAACGTGACGTCCGAGGTTTCTTACGCATCGTCCAGCGGTCGCCGCGCGCCGCTCTGCCCCGGTGACCCGATCGCCGGGGCCGTCAGCCTGCTCCGCCCGCACATCACGATCGACCCCGGCCTGCATGCGGCGGAGCCATGGGCGGTGCGCTTCGACGGGTTCCCGCACGTGCGGATCGGCACCGTCGTGCGCGGCGAGTGCCGACTGCTGCTCGACGGGCACGAGCCGGTGCGGCTGAGCGAGGGCGACATCTACCTGCTGGTCGACCCGCCGTCGCACCTGCTGGCCGGCACCCTTCCCGCGGAGCCGCGGGCCGCGGAGCCGCTGTGGAAGGCCGCGGAGAACGGCGTGGTGCGCATCGGGCCCGCGGCCGAGGAGGCCGCCTACGTGTGCTCCGGGTCGCTGCGATTCGACGAGAGCAACGCCTCGATGCTGATCGACGTCCTGCCCCGAGTCGTCCACGTCAAGGCCACCGACCCGCGCAACCGGCTGCTCGGGTACGTGACCGAACTGCTCGGCACGGAGGTGGCGGGCGACGCGGTGGGCCGCCCGCTGATGCTGGACCACCTCGCGCAGATCCTGTTCGTCCAGGTGCTGCGCGCCTACGGCGAGCGGGCCGACCGGCCCGCCGGCTGGCTGGGCGCGCTGGACGACGACGGCATCGGTGCCGCGCTGCGCGCCATGCACGCCGACACGGCCCGCCGATGGACGCTGCACGATCTGGCCGGCATCGCCACGATGTCCCGCTCCGCGTTCGCCGCGGCCTTCCGGGAGCGGGTCGGCATGCCGCCGCTGGAGTACCTGATCCAGTGGCGGATGGGCCTGGCCCGGGACGCGCTCCGCCGCGACACCCGGTCGATCTCCGAGCTGGCCTTCGCCACCGGATACGAGTCCGAGAGCGCGTTCAGCACCGCGTTCCGCCGGGTGACCGGCTCCTCGCCCCGGCAGTTCCGCGACGCCTCGCGCTGCACTCCGCGCTAGGCGCGCGGCGGCACATCCACAAGAACAATTGCACAAGAAGTCTTGCGCAACTCTTCTTGTGCGTGTCAGGGTGGTCGCATGACGATCGATGGCGTACGCAAGGTCGACGATGCGCGGGTGCTCGCCGCGCTCTCCCATCCGCTCCGCCGCCGGCTGATGGACGTGCTGAAGGTGGACGGCCCGGCCACGGCCAGCGCGCTCGCCGCCGCCACCGGGCAGGCGGTCGGCAACGTCAGCCACCACCTCAAGGTGTTGCGCGAGTGCAACGTCATCGAGGAGGTGCCGGAGCTGGCCCGCGACCGGCGGGAGCGCTGGTGGCGGCTGGTCAGCCGGGGCCTGCGGTGGAGCACGTCGGACTTCCGGGACGACCCGGCGACGGAGGCGGTCGCGGAGGCGGCCCAGTCGATGAACCTGGACTACCACGTCTCGCGGGTCCGGGCCTGGTACGCGGCCGGCGAGGAGGAGCGCGCGCACTGGCGCGACACCGCGTTCAGCGGCGACCAGTGGCTGCGCCTGACCCCCGCCGAGCTGGCCGAGCTGGAGGCGGAGATGCTGGGCGTGATCGAGCGCTGGCGGTCCCGGGAGGTCCCGGACGACGGCGCCGAGCGACGCCCGGTCTACGTGTTCGCGTACGGCGTGCCCGGGACGCCGGGCCAGTGACCCGCGACTTCCGGCTGTACTGGATCGGCCAGACGACCAGCCGCTTCGGCAGCTCGGTCACCACGGTGGCGCTGCCGCTGGTCGCGATCACGGTGCTCGAGGCGAGCACGTTCCAGGTGGCGGTGCTGGCGGCCACGGTGTGGCTGCCCTGGCTGCTGGCCGGGCTGCCGGCCGGCGTGCTGGTGGACCGCTCCGGGTCCCGGCGGCGCATCATGATCGCCTGCGATCTGGTGGCGGCCGCGCTGTTCGTCAGCGTGCCGGTGGCGGCCTGGCTGGGCGCGCTGACCATCGCGCACCTGCTGGTCGTGGCGCTGCTGACCGGCCTGGTGTCGGTGTTCTTCGAGACCGCCGGACAGGTCTACCTGGCCGAGCTGCTGCCCGCGGAGCGACTCACCGCCGGCAACGCCCGCCTGGTCGGCGCGGACTCGGCGGCGAAGGTGGCCGGTCCCGGCATCGGCGGCCTGACCGCCCAGGCGTTCGGCGCGGTGACCGGCCTGCTGGTGGACGCCGTGACGTTCGTGGTCTCGGCCGCGTGCATGCTGGCGGTCCGGCACCGGGAGGCGCCCGCCGGCCGCGCGGCGCCGGACCCCGGCGCGGTCGTGGAAGGGCTGCGATTCGTGCTCCGGGACCCGCTGCTGCGCGTGATGACCGGGTACGGCGCCGCCGCGAACCTGGCGCTGAACGGCTACAGCGCGATCCAGATGCTGTTCCTGGTGCGGGAGAACGGCGCGAATCCCGGCCTGGCCGGCGTGCTGATCGCGCTGATCTCCGCGGGCGGCGTCGCCGGTGCCGCGGTGGCCGGGCCGCTCGCCCGGCGGTTCGGCACCGCGCGCACGATGCTCGGCCTGCACCTGGTGACCGCGCCGTTCGCGCTGCTGGTGCCGCTGGCCCGGCCGGGCGCCGGGCTGGTCCTGATCGTGGTGGGCGGCGTGGTGATGACCGCCGGGATCGTGGCGGGCAACGTGATCAAGGGGGCGTTCCGGCAGGCCTACGTGCCGCGGCACCTGCTCGGCCGGGTGACCACCAGCATGCAGTTGCTGAACTACGGCGCGATCCCGGCCGGTGCGCTGCTCGGCGGCGCGCTGGGCACCGCGCTGGGCCTGCGCCCCACCATGTGGATCATGGCGGCGGCCGTCACGGCCGCGAGCGGGCTGCTGTTCATCGGGCCGCTCAAGCACCTGCGCGACCTGCCGGCCGAGCCGGCCACGCCACGCGCGAGCGAGGGGGTGCTCGCGCCGGACGAGCCGGCGCGAGCACCACAGGGCGTCACAGCACGACGCTGACCATGCGGCCCTTCACCACGATCACCTTGCGCGGCTCCCGGCCGCCCAGGTGGTCGCCGGCCGCGGCCAGCGCGGCCGACCGTACCGTGGCCTCGTCCGCGTCCGCGGCGACCTCGACCTTGCCGCGGACCTTGCCGTTGATCTGGATCGGGTACGTGACGGTGTCCGCGGCCAGCAGCGCCGGGTCCGCGACCGGGAAGTCCGCATAGGCCAGCGAGTCGCCGTGGCCCAGCCGGCCCCACAGCTCCTCCGCCAGGTGCGGCGCGAACGGCGACATCATCAGCACCAGCGGCTCGATCGCCTCACGCGGCGCGGCCGGCAGCCCGGTCAGCCCGTTGGTCAGCTCGATCAGCTTGGCGATGGCGGTGTTGAAGCGCAGTTCCTCCATGTCGCCGCGGACGCCGTCGATCACCTTGTGCAGCAGCCGCCGGGTCTTCTCGTCGGCCGGGTCGTCGGTGACCCGGACCGCGCCGGTCTGCTCGTCCACCACCAGGCGCCAGGCGCGCTGCAGGAACCGCTGCGAGCCGATCACCGCGCGCGTCTCCCAGGGGCGGGAGACGTCCAGCGGGCCCATCGCCATCTCGTACACGCGGAACGTGTCGGCGCCGTAGGTCTCGCACATCTCGTCCGGCGTGACCACGTTCTTCAGCGACTTGCCCATCTTGCCGTACTCGCGGGTGACCTTCTCACCGTTGTAGTACCAGGCGCCGTCCCGCTCCACGACCTCCTCCGCGGGCACCGCGATGCCGCGGGCGTCGCGGTACGCGTACGCCTGGATGTAGCCCTGGTTGAACAGCTTCCGGAACGGCTCGCGCGAGGAGACGTGGCCCAGGTCGAACAGCACCTTGTGCCAGAAGCGCGCGTACAGCAGGTGCAGCACCGCGTGCTCGACGCCGCCGACGTACAGGTCGACTCCCCCTGGATCATCCGCGTCCTGGTCTCCGCCTTTCCGAGGACCCATCCAGTACGCCTCGTTGGCCGGGTCGACCAGCGCCTTGTCGTTCTTCGGGTCCAGGTAGCGCAGCTCGTACCAGCAGGAACCGGCCCACTGCGGCATGGTGTTGGTCTCGCGCGTGTAGCGCTTGGGACCGTCGCCCAGGTCCAGCTCGACCTCGACCCACTCCTTGGCGCGGGACAGCGGCGTCTCCGGCTCGGAGTCCGCGTCGTCGGGGTCGAACGTGCGCGGCGAGAAGTCGTCCACCTCCGGCAGCGCGACCGGCAGCATCGACTCGGGCAGCGCCACCGGCAGCCCGGTCTCGTCGTAGACGATCGGGAACGGCTCGCCCCAGTACCGCTGGCGGCTGAACAGCCAGTCGCGCAGCCGGTACGTGGTGGCGCCGGCGCCGTGGCCCCGCGCCTCCAGCCAGGCGATCATGCGAGCCTTCGCGTCCGCGACGCCCAGGCCGTTCAGGTCCAGATCGCCGTCGGTACGCGCGGAGTTGATCGCCGGGCCGTCGCCGGTGAACGCCTTGCCGTCGAAGTCCGACGGTGGCGCAACGGTCCGGATGATCGGCAGGTCGAAGGCCTCCGCGAACTCCCAGTCGCGGGTGTCCTGCGCCGGCACCGCCATGATCGCGCCGGTGCCGTACCCGGCCAGCACGTAGTCCGCGATGAAGACCGGCACGCGCGCGCCGTTGACCGGGTTGACCGCGTACGAGCCGGTGAAGACGCCGGTCTTCTCCTTCGCGTCCGCCTGCCGCTCCTCGTCGGTCTTGGCCGCCGCCTTGGCCCGGTAGTCCGCCACCGCCTCGGCCGGCGTGGCGTGCCCGCCGGTCCACGCGTCCCGGGTGCCGTCCGGCCAGGAGGCCGCGGTCAGCGACGACACCAGCTCGTGCTCCGGCGCCAGCACCATGTAGGTCGCGCCGAACAGCGTGTCCGGCCGGGTGGTGAAGACCTTGATCACGGCGCCGGACTCGGTGGCGAAGTCGACGTGCGCGCCGGTGGAGCGGCCGATCCAGTTGCGCTGCATCAGCTTGACCGGCTCCGGCCAGTCCAGCGCGTCCAGGTCCTCGATCAGCCGGTCGCCGTACGCGGTGATCCGCATCATCCACTGCTTCAGGCTGCGCTTGAAGACCGGGAAGTTGCCGCGCTCGCTGCGCCCGTCCGGCGTGACCTCCTCGTTGGCCAGCACGGTGCCCAGGCCGGGACACCAGTTGACCGGGGCCTCCGACACGTACGCCAGGCGGTGATCGTCAATGATCTTCCGCTTCTCGACCGGGCTCAGCGAGGACCAGTCCACCCCGCGGGCACCGGTCTCGAACTCGGCGATCAGCTCGGAGATCGGCCGCGCCTTCCGCTGCGCGGGGTCGTACCACGAGTTGAAGACCTGCAGGAAGATCCACTGGGTCCAGCGGTAGTAGTCCACGTCGGTGGTGGCGATCGTGCGGCGGTTGTCGTAGGCCAGGCCCAGCCGGCGCAGCTGCGCGCGGTACCGCTCGACGTTCGCCTCGGTGGTGACCCGCGGGTGCGTGCCGGTCTGCACCGCGTACTGCTCCGCGGGCAGGCCGAACGCGTCGAAGCCCATCGGGTGCAGCACGTTGAAGCCGGTCATCCGCTTGTAGCGGGTGTAGCAGTCGGTGCCGATATAGCCCAGCGGATGGCCGACGTGCAGGCCGGCGCCGGACGGGTACGGGAACATGTCCTGCACGTGCAGCTTCGGCGCCCCGGCGCGCGGGTGCGAGACGTCGGCCAGTTCGCCCACCGGGTTCGGCGCGTCGAACGTGCCGCGCGATTCCCAGAAGTCCTGCCACCGCAGCTCGATCTCGCCGGCCATCGCGGCCGTGTACCGGAACGGGGGGGTATCCGCCGCCGTGGTCTCGGCTGGCTCACTCATCGTCAGTCACCTCAGAAGTCACGAATGTCGGGAGTCATCTTCCTCGGGGCATAAAAAAGCCCCTCACGCAGGAGGGGTGGCCGTGCGATCCGGAAGTGATCGGATCAGCACGGCTGACTAAGAAGCTGCGTCGGCATCCGCCGAGGATGGGGCAGGAAGGTCCCGGTCATAACCGGCAGTATAGCGCCGCGCCCGCCGATAGCACGCTGTAGTTACGGTGTCGGCTGGGAGTCCGATAACGGGGAGGTCTCGGCGATCGGCATCGACCGGGCTAGCCTGTGTGAAGCGGGCGGACCATGTCCTCGCTCCCGCGAACCGAAATTCGTTCGCGCCTGCGAACCAGATTGCGGGTCCGGTGACTCTTAGGGGTCGTACGGGGCCCGTCGTTGAGGAGGATTGCCCGTGTCCGCACCTACCTGGGACGAGCTCGGTGGTCCGCTGCCGAAGAACGAGTTCAAGATTGCCAGCGAGGCGATCGTCTCCAATATCGAGCAGGTGATCGAGGGCAAGACCGCGACCGTGCGGCTGGCCTTCGCCGTGCTGCTCGCCGAGGGCCACCTGCTGATCGAGGACGTCCCCGGTGTCGGCAAGACCAAGCTGGCGAAGACGCTGGCCCGCACGATCGACTCGTCGGTGCGCCGCATCCAGTTCACGCCGGACCTGCTGCCCAGCGACGTCACCGGCGTGAGCATCTACAACCAGGAGACGCACGACTTCGAGTTCAAGCCGGGCGCGGTCTTCGCGAACCTGGTGGTCGGCGACGAGATCAACCGCGCCTCGCCGAAGACGCAGTCCGCGCTGCTGGAGTGCATGGAGGAGCACCAGGTCACGGTCGACGGCGTCACGTACGAGCTGCAGACGCCGTTCATGGTCATCGCCACCCAGAACCCGATCGAGATGGAGGGCACCTACCCCCTCCCCGAGGCGCAGCGCGACCGGTTCACCGCCCGGATCGCCATGGGTTACCCGAACGCGAAGGCAGAGCTGGCCATGCTCGACGGCCACGGCGCCCGCGACCCGCTGACCGGGCTGAAGCCGGTGGCGGACGCGGCCACCATCCGCCGCATGATCGCCACGGTACGGAACATCCACGTCGCCGACGCCGTCAAGCAGTACGCGGTCGACCTGGTCAACGCCACGCGTGAGGCCCCGGACGTGCGCCTCGGCGCCTCCCCGCGCGCCACGCTCCAGCTGCTGCGCACCGCGCGCGCCGTGGCCGCGCTGGACGGCCGCGACTTCGTGCTCCCGGACGACCTCCAGGTGCTCGCCGTGCCGGTGCTGGCGCACCGCATCATCCCGACCGCGGACGCGCAGCTCGCCCGCCGCACCACCGACGCGATCCTCGCCGACCTGGTCCGCCGGCTGCCGCTCCCGCACGACCGGGGCCGCTCGCCGTACGACACGCGTCCCCCGGTCGCCGGCGACGACCGCAGCCGGTACGAACCGAGAGGCCTGTAGCTTATGCGCGAAGCCCTGCGCGGACTGACCACGCGCGGCCGCTCCTTCCTGGCGGCCGGGCTCGCCGCGGCGCTCTCCGCCGTGGTGCTGGGCGAGCGGGACCTGCTCCGGGTCGCGATCCTGCTGGTGGCCCTGCCGCTGATCGCGGCGATCTACGTGGGACGCAACCGGTACCGGCTGGCCTGCACCCGCTCGCTCGATCCGCAGCGCACCCCGGTCGGCGGCAACGCCCGCGTGGTGCTGCGCCTGCAGAACATGTCCCGGCTGCCCACCGGCACCCTGCTGCTGGAGGACCGGCTGCCGTACGCGCTGGGCAGCCGTCCCCGCGTGGTGCTGGAGCGGCTCGCGGCCGGCCAGGCCAGCTCGGTCGGCTACACCGTGCGCGCGGACCTGCGCGGCCGCTACCAGGTGGGCCCGCTGATCGTCCGGCTCACCGACCCGTTCGGCCTGTGCGAGCTGATCCGCGCGTTCCCTAGCACCGACCGACTCACCGTGATCCCGCAGGTCACGCCGCTGCCGTCGGTGCGCCTGACCGGGGAGTACGCGGGCACCGGCGAGAGCCGCGCCCGCTCCGTGGCCGTGCACGGCGAGGATGACGCGGCCACCCGGGAGTACCGCCACGGTGACGACCTGCGCCGGGTGCACTGGCGCTCCACCGCGCGCAAGGGCGAGCTGATGGTCCGCCGCGAGGAGCAGCCGTGGGACAGCCGGGCCACGGTCGTGCTGGACACGCGCGCGAGCGCGTACCGTGGTGAGGGCCCGACCGCCAGCTTCGAGTTCGCGGTCTCCGCGGCCGCCAGCATCGCGCTGCACCTGCGCCAGGCGGGTTACAAGTTGCGGCTGGTGACCGGCGCGGGCGCGGACATCGACGCGTCCGAGGCGTCCGGCGAGGGTGTGCTGCTGGACCACCTGGCCGAGGTGAAGCCGCAGACCGGCGACGTCGCCTCGCTGATCGAGAACGTGCGCGGCCGCTCCGACGGCGGCCTGATCATCGCGCTGCTCGGCTCGCTGACCGCCGGTGAGGCGGAGGTTCTGGCCCGGCTGCGCGGCAGCAACGCCACCTGCATCGGCTTCCTGGTGGACAGCTCCACCTGGGTGAACCTGCCGCCGGAGGCGCGGGCCGAGGCGGACGCGGCGCAGAACGCGGCCGCGCTGAGCCTGACCCGCAGCGGCTGGCGCGTGGTGGGCGTGAACCATGGCGCGAAGCTCGCCGGGCTGTGGCCGCAGATCGGCCGCGGCACGCAGGGCTTCGCCTACCGGGCCACGATGGCCGAGACGGTGGCGGGAGGACGCAGATGAGCGGCAGGCGACGGCTCGGACTGGTGGCCGCGGCGGCGACGCTGATGGCCGCCGCGCCGCTGTCCACGATCTACGACCGGTGGACCTGGCTGATCCAGTGCGTGATCGCGGTCGGCATGGTGTGCGGCGCGGCGACGCTGTCCCGCTCGCTGCGCGCGCCGGTGTGGGTGCAGGGCCTGGCCATGGTGGCCGGCCTGCTGCTGATCACCACGTGGCTGTTCCGCAGCGGGGACGAGTTCCTCGGGCTGCTGCCCTCGCCGGCGACGTTCACGCACTTCGGCGCGCTGGCCACCCAGGCGGTGGAGGACATGCGCGGGTACGGCATCCCGGTGCCGGACCGGGACGGCCTGCTCTTCCTCACCGTGGTCGGCGTCGGCGGCGTCGCGATCCTGGTCGACCTGCTCACCGTCGGCGTGCGCCGGCCCGCGCTGGCCGGCCTGCCGATGCTCGCCATCTACTCGGTGCCGGTGGCGATCTACCCGGAGAGCGTGCCCACGCTGCCGTTCGTGATCGGTGCGGTCGGCTACCTGTGGCTGCTGGTCGCGGACAACGTCGAGCGGGTGCGCCGGTTCGGCCGCCGGTTCACCGGCGACGGCCGGGACGTGGACGTCTGGGCGCCGTCCCCGCTGGCCGCGGCCGGTCGCCGGCTCGCGGTGGTGGGCGTGGTCGCGGCCGTGGCGGTGCCGCTGGCGGTGCCCACGTTCAGCAGCGGGCTGCTGACCAGGCTGACCCAGACCACCGGCGCCGGTGAGGGCGCCGGCACCGGCCGCGGCGGCAGCGCCGGCAAGATCGACCTGTTCGCGGCGCTCAAGGGGCAACTGCAGAACACCGAGACGATCGAGTACCTGACCGTCACCACGAACAATCCGGCCCCGTACTACCTGCGGTTCGGCGTGGCCGACAACCTGACGCCGGAGGGCTTCCGCAACCAGGCGCCGAACGGCGACCCGGCCAACCGGCGGATCTCGCCGCCGATGGTGGCCAGGTCCGGGCTGGAGCAGCGGGAGTACTCCGCGAGCATCACGGTCAGCGAGCGCTTCGAGATGCCGATGCTGCCGGTCTACGCGAACCTGACGAACGCGGGCGACCTCGACTCCGGCTGGTTCTACGACGACTCGTTGCAGATCGTCTACTCGAACCGGCGGACCGCGAAGAGCGCGGAGTACTCGTTCACCTACGTCGCGCCGGAGTACACCGCGGAGGCGCTGCGCGGAGCCCGCGACCTGGACCCGGACAGCGTGATCAGGCAGCAGTACACGCAGAAGCCGCAGCTCACCGCGGAGCAGCAGGCCGAGGTGAAGAACATCGTCGAGGGCGAGATCAAGGGCGCCACCACGCAGTACGACAAGGTGCGGGCGCTGTACGACTACTTCTCCCGGGAGAATGGCTTCTCCTACAGCCTGAGCACCGAGACCGGCTCGACCGGCTCCGACCTGCTGGACTTCCTCGACCGCCGGACCGGGTACTGCCAGCAGTACGCGACCGCGCTGGCCTGGCTGCTCCGCGACGCGGGCATCCCGGCCCGGGTGGCGTTCGGATTCACCCGCGGCACGCCGTCGGGCGACCCGAACACGTACACGCTGACGAACCAGAACGCGCACGCCTGGACCGAGGTCTACTTCGAGGGCTTCGGCTGGGTGCCGTTCGACGCCACGCCGGCGCAGGCCGTGCCCGGTGCCGCGCGCGGCGACTGGGCGCCGGACGTGGACGCCACCCAGGCGCCCACCGCGTCCGCGGGACCGACCACGAGCACGTCGCCCGGGGCCGCGTCGAGCGCGGCGCCGGGCGAGCGCCCGGACCGGGACACCGACGAGGACACCGCGGACGCCGCCGGCGTGATCACGCCGCAGGGCCCGCGCTGGCCGTGGTACCTGGCCGCGGGCACGATCGTGCTGCTGGCCCTGCTCGCGGTGCCCGCGCTGCTCCGCTCCTCGGCCCGGCGCCGCCGGTCCGCCCCGGCGTCCGTCGCCACGGTCACGGCCGCCGGCCCGGAGGAGCCCGGCCGGATGTCGCTCCTGGGCCCCTCGCCGGAGCTGGAACGGTCCCGGCGGGACGCGCACGCGGCCTGGGCCGAGATGCTGGACACGATGATCGACTACCGGGTCGAGGTGAACCCGGCCGAGACGCCGCGCAACACGGTGGACCGGCTGACCCGGCAGGAGTCGCTGACGCCGGAGGCCGCGTCCGCCGCCGCGCTGCTGGGCAGCGCCGAGGAGCATGCCCGGTACGCCCGCACGCCGCTGACCGGCACCGACCTGGGCGGCGCGCTGGCCCGGCTGCGGCAGGGGCTGTCCGTGCACACCACCCGCCGGGTGCGGATGCAGGCGGTGCTGATGCCGCCGTCCGTGCTGCGCCGCTGGAAGACCGGGATCGGTGACCGGTACGCGGCCGTGGTCGGCATGTTCGGCCGCTGGCGCGACGCGACGCTGCGGCTCAGCCCACGGCGGCTGCTCGCCCGCTCCCGCTGAGCACACACGCCGAGGGGCCCCGGGTCGCACCGACCCGGGGCCCTCGTTTCGTCGTATCCGGAACTTCAGGTCCCGGTCAGATGCGGTACGCCCGACTCCGCCACGATGATCCCGCGGCCCTCGCCGCCGACAACTCCACAACGACGTCCCACCCCACTCCCCCGCTCGCGTCGGATCGGCGCGAGAGGTCCGCGTCGGATCGCCGGCCGGGGTGGCGCGAGGGTCCGGCCGAGGTTGACGCGGGAGATCGGGTGCGGGTGCAGCTCGATGTGCGTGAGACGGCCGCCCGGTGCCGGACGGCCGATTCACGTGCGATCAACAGGACCTGCCGAGCTGGATCGCCGCGGTGCCCTGGACAGGCGTCCGGGCCGGTTCGCACCGGCCCGGTCTCGTCGCCTGTGGGTGCCGGCGCCGGTCAGCGATGTCCCTCGGGACGCTGACGCCAGCGCTCCTCGAGCCGGTCGATGAACGACAGGCGGCGTTGCCTGGTGCGGCGGCTGGCGGTGCCGCCGACGACGTGCAGGTCCGGCGATTGGGACTTACGGTACGACGTCATCGCGAACGCCGCCGCACCGAGCATGACCACAAACCCGGCCACGCCGAGCAGCGGAGTCCTGATCACCGCACCATAGACAAGCAAAGCGAGCCCGGCAATGATCGCGACAGCGGCGACGATCAGACGACGTCGCGCCTGAAAGCGCGGATCGCTGGCGCGCACCGCCGAGGCGAATTTCGGGTCCTCGGCCAGCGACCGCTCGATCTGATCGAACAGCCGCTGCTCGTGCTCCGAGAGCGGCACGGCACTCCTCCCCGGTCAGCTGTGCCGGCCCGGGGTGGGCCGACAGACCGTGGCAGCCGATGAGGCTGCTTACCCGCCAGTCTACGAGGGGTGCCGCGATGCGGAAAGCGGGACGACTCACGGTCGGGAGGGATTTTCGGGCCGTCGCTGGTCGGCGCCGCCGAGGAGACTCGCCGGGCGGATCACCGCGCCGCCGAACCGGGCCGCCGCGGCATCGATGGCGGTCTCCGCCTCGCGCCAGCCGTGCGCGGGCGCGCCCAGTTCCGGTTGCCGGGCCGCGGAGGCGCCGTCCACCAGGCCCTCGACCCGCACGCCGACCAGCCGGAGCGGGCCGGGATGCGGCATAGCAGCGTAAAGCGCCCACGCGGTATCGAAGATCTCCCGGGCCACGTCGGTCGGTGACGCCAGCGTGCGGGACCGGTTGAGCGTCTGAAAGTCGGCCCGGCGGATCTTGATGGAGACCGTCCGGCCGGCGTGCCCGGCCGCGCGCAGCCGCGTGGCGACCCTGCCGGCGAGCGCCAGCATCGTCTTCCTGATCTCGCCCCGGTCGGTTAGATCAGTGTCGAACGTCACCTCCGCGCCGATCGACTTGTCGACGTGCTCCGGCTGGACCGCGCGCGGATCGCGGCCCCACGCCAACTCGTGCAGGTGCGCCGCCGCGGCCTCGCCGACCGCGGAGCGCAGCAGCGAGATCGGTGCCTGCGCGAGGTCGCCGACCGTGCGCAGGCCGAGCCGTTGCAGCGTCTCCGCGGACCGCTCCCCCACGCCCCAGAGCGCGGCGACCGGCAGCGGGTGGAGGAACTCCAGCACCAGGCCGGACGGGATGACCATCAGGCCGTCCGGCTTGCCGCGGGTGGAGCCCAGCTTGGCCAGGAATTTGGTGGGCGCGACGCCGACCGTGCAGGTCAGGCCCAGCTCACCGGCGACCCGGGCGCGGATCTTGGCGGCGATCTCGGCCGGGCGGCCGAGCAGCCGCCGGGCGCCGCCCACGTCGAGGAACGCCTCGTCCAGTGACAGCGGCTCGACCAGCGGCGTGGTGTCCCGCAGGATTCGCATGACCGCGCGGGAGGCGGCCGTGTAGGCCTCGAAGTCGGGCGAGAGGAACACCGCGTGCGGGCAGAGGGCGCGGGCCCGGGTCATCGGCATCGCGCTGCGCACGCCGAACTCGCGGGCCTCGTAGCTCGCGGAGCTGACCACGCCGCGGTTGCCGAGCCCGCCGACGATCACCGGCTTGCCGCGCAGCGCGGGACGCCGGTGGATCTCGACGGACGGATAGAACGCGTCCATGTCGACGTGCAGGATCGGGCAGCCGGTGTCGTCCGCGTCCGCCCCGAAACGCGGGTCCCGCTCGCGGCCCACCGACTGACTTCGCCCCATGGGCGACACGCTAGCCGTACCCCCTGACATTCGTTGGAACGGAGCATGTGCTCCGGTTCACCGCGAAAATGCGGAGCACTTGCTCCGGTAAGCGGATAGCGTGTCGGCGTGACCGTCCCGACCACCGCCACCGCACGGCCGCAGCGCCGGGACGCCGCGCGGAACCGCGAGCAGATCCTGGCCGCGGCCACCGCGGCGTTCGCCGAGCGCGGCGCCAACGTCGACGTGCGGGAGATCGCCCGCGCCGCCGGCGTCGGCATGGGCACGCTCTACCGGCACTTCGCCACGAAGGACCACCTGCTCGGCGCCGTGATCAAGCGCGACTTCGACGCCTGGATGGACGAGGCGCTGCGGGCCGCCGAGCGAAGCGACCCGTGGGCCGGCCTGGAGGCGTTCCTGGAGGACGCGCTGGCCCGGCAGAACGCGGACCGCGCGCTGATGGACGGCGTCTTCCGGGTGCTGGCCACCACGTCGCTGCTGGACGACTGCCGGTCCCGGATGAGCGAGGTGATCAACCTGCTGCTCGACCGCGCGCACGCGGCCGGGGTGCTCCGCCCGGACGTCGGCGAGGCGGACATCGCGCTCACGCTGATGTCCATCGGCAAGATCATCGAACTCACCGAGGCCGGCCGGCCCGGCCTGTGGCGACGCCAGCTCCGGATCACGCTGGACGGCCTGCGCGCGGACGGTCACACCCCGATCTCCGAACCTCCGATCACCATCGCCGACCTCGACGCCGCGGTCTGCCACTCGATCCCGCCCCTGGAGAACCCATGACCACCGCCCCACCCGCGCCGGACGCCACCGCCGGCGGCGCGGTCGCCCCACGCATGACGAAGCGCCAGATCAACGAGGCGCTCACCGGCCTGATGATGGGCATCTTCGTCTCCATCCTCGCCTCCACGGTGGTGGCCAACGCGCTGCCGCGGGTCATCTCCGACCTGGGTGGCAGCCAGTCCGTCTACACCTGGGTGGTCACCGCCGAGTTGCTGGCGATGACCGCGACCGTCCCGCTCTGGGGCAAGCTCGCCGACCTGTACAACCAGAAGCTCCTGATCCAGCTGTCGCTCAGCCTGTTCGTGGTCGGTTCGCTGCTGGCCGGGTTCGCGCCGAACAGCGAGGTGCTGATCGCCAGCCGCGTGGTGCAGGGCATCGGCGCCGGCGGCCTCACCGCGCTGGTCCAGGTGGTGATGGCCGCGATCATCCCGCCGCGCGAGCTGGGCCGGTACTCCGGCATCTTCGGCGCGGTGTTCGCGACCGGCACCGTGGCCGGCCCGCTGATCGGCGGCGTGCTGGTCGACACGGACTGGCTCGGCTGGCGCTGGACGTTCTTCTTCGGCGTGCCGTTCGCCCTGCTGGCGATCGTCCTGCTGCAGAAGACGCTGTCGCTGCCCACGGTCGGCCGCCGGGTCAAGGTGGACTACCTCGGCGCGTTCCTGATCATGGCGGGCGTCTCCACGCTGCTGATCTGGGTCACGCTGGCCGGCAACACCTTCGCCTGGGCGTCCTGGTGGACCGCGGGCCTGGTCACCGGCGGGCTGGTGCTGATCGCGCTGGCGCTGGTGGTCGAGTCCCGGGTCGAGGAGCCGATCATTCCGCTGGACATCTTCCGGTCCCGCACGGTCAGCCTGAGCACGCTCGCCAGCCTGCTGGTCGGCGTCGCGATGTTCGGCAGCACGGTCTTCCTGTCGCAGTACTTCCAGCTCTCGCTGGGCAAGTCGCCGACCGAGGCCGGGCTGCTCAGCCTTCCGATGATCTTCGGGCTGATGGTCTCGTCCACGATCGCGGGCGCGCTGATCACCAAGACCGGGAAGTGGAAGGTGTACCTGGTCGCCGGCGCGGCCATCATGATCGCCGGCCTGGGGCTGCTCAGCACGATCGGCGCGGGCACCAGCCTGTGGGTGCTCGGCGCGGAGATGGCCGTGCTCGGCGTCGGCGTCGGCCTGCTCATGCAGAACCTGGTGCTGGCCGCGCAGAACGACGTGCCCGCGCACGAGCTCGGCGCCGCCACGTCCGTGCTGTCGTTCTTCCGTAGCCTCGGCGGCTCGGTCGGCGTCAGCGTGCTCGGCGCGATCCTGGCCAACCGGGTCGCCGGGAACATCGAGGATCAGCTCGGCCCGGCCGCGGCGGCCGCGCCGGGCGGTGCCGGGCACGGCGCGGTACCGGACCTGTCCACGCTGCCGCCGGAACTGCTCGCGGTCATCCAGAACGCGTACGGCGCGGCCACCGGCGACCTGTTCCTGGTGGCGATCCCGTTCGCGGTGCTGACGCTGATCGCGGTGCTGTTCATCAAGGAGACGCCGCTCAAGACCACGAGCGGCCTGGACCGCCTGGCCGAGGAGGGCCACCAGGCCCCGGCCTCGCCGGCCGTACCGCACTGACCGGCGGTAGGGGCCGGCCGACGCCGCCCGGCCCCTACCGCTTCGTGATCACGAAGAGGGGTACGGACATCTCCACGGCCGTGTTCGACCCGTGGAACGCGATCAGCTCGGAGACCGCGCGCGGCTCGTGCGCGGTCGCCAGCACCACGGCCCGGTCCCGCATGGTCACCACCACGTCGCCGATCCGCGCCAGGTGCCGCTCCGGCACCGGGCCGAACCAGCCGGCCGCCACCGCCTCGGCGCGCGTGACCACCTCCGCGTCCGCGCCCAGCACGGCGCGCCAGGCCGCGACCACGTCGTCCGCCGCGCCCGGCTCCACGTGCAGGTAGCGGACCCGGGGCTCGCCGGCCACGTACCGCACGCCGGCCGACAGCCGCGGGTCGGCGTCCAGGTCGTACCGCCGGTCCGGTGGCACGTCGAACTGGCCGTGGTCCGCGGTCACCAGCAGCGCCGCGTCCGCCGGCAGGCCGTCCGCGAGGCGGGTCACCAGCGCGTCCACGTCCGCGGCCGCGGCCGCCCACTCCGGCGAGGTCAGGCCGGACTCGTGGCCCGCCTTGTCCAGGTCGCGGAAGTAGCCGGAGACCAGCACCGGCGGGTCACCGCCGGACAGCGCGCCCAGGATCTCGGTGACCAGCTCGTCCACGTCCGAGGCGCCGCGGAACGCGCCGCCCCGGTTCGCGGCCGTGGTCAGGCCGCTCCCCCGGAACTCCGGCCTGGTCACCGACGTGGCCCGCACCCCGGCCGCGACCGCGCGCTCCAGCCCGGTCGGCAGCGGCTGGAACGTCGCCGGGTCCGGCTCGTCGCTCCAGCGCAGCAGCGGCAGCACCCGGTCGGTGCCGGGCAGGTGCAGCGAGATGCCGAGGACGCCGTGCTCACCGGGCGGCGCGCCGGTGCCCAGCGTGACCAGGCTGACCGGCGTGGTCGACGGGAAGCCCGAGGTCAGCGGCGTGTGGTGGCCGAGCCGGCCGGCGCTCAGGTCGGCGACCGTGCCGCCGATCGCGGACGCGGCCGGCAACTGGTACGTGCCCAGCCCGTCCACCAGGAGCACGGCCACCCGCCGCACGCCCGGCAGCCGGTCGCGCAGCGCGAGCGGGTCCGGCGAGCCGGGCACGCCCAGCACCGCGAGCGCGGACGGCATCACGTCGGCGAGGCTGGCCCGGCCGTACGCCGGCCGCACCACCTCGAACGGGCCGGCCGTCACTTGCGCGCGAACAGGTGCAGTTGGGCGGCGAGGTCCCGGTACGGCGCGTGCGCCGCCGCGGCCAGCTCCAGGTCCAGCAGCGCCTGCGGGTCCGCCTCCGCCACCGCGGCCGGGAGCAGGTCGGCGAAGACCCGTACCCCGTGGATCTGCTCGACCGTCAGCCCGGCGGCCTCCAGCAGCGCGGTCGCGCTCGCCGCGTCGTAGCGGCGGCGCAGCGTGTCCCGCGGCCCCGCGCACCCCGCCGGATCCGACAGCACCCGGGCCGCCGCGTCCAGGTGGCCGTTGACCGCGCGGCCCAGCACCGCCGCCGCCCGGCCCGCGACCAGCAGGCTCACCGCGCCGCCCGGCCGCAGCGCGGCGGCGACCGCGGCCACCACGTCCGCCGGATGGTCCACGACCTCCAGCACCGCGTGGCAGAGCACCAGGTCGGCGGCCTCGTCACCGATCAGCCCGGCCAGCGCGTCGCCGTCGCCCTGGACCGCCCGCACCCGGTCGGCCACGCCCGCGTCGGTGGCCCGGCGGACCAGCGTGGCCAGCGCGTCCGGGCTGGCGTCCACCACCGTGACGCGGTGGCCCAATTCGGCCAGCGGCACGGCGAACCCGCCGGTGCCACCGCCCACGTCGAGCACGGTCAGCTCACGGCCGCCGGCCCGGCGCAGCTCACGGCGCAGCGCCTCCCAGACGGCGGCGGTGCGAGGTGTCATCGGCGGTCCCAGGGTCGGTGTGCGCTCCACCTCACCGAGACTAGGGCATGGTGCCCCCGGCCCGGCCGTCACTCGCGGCCCGGCCGCCGCGCGTGCATAGGGTGACGGTCATGACCGATCGACAGTCCGTACGCCAGCTGCGCCTCGTCGTCACCGCCACCGACTACCAGGAGGCGGTCCGCTTCTACCGGGACGTGCTCGGCCTGCCCGAACAGGCCGCGTTCTCCTCCGAGGACGGCCACGTGACCATCCTGGACGCGGGCCGCGCCACGCTGGAGATCACCGATCCGCGGCACGCCGCGTACATCGACGAGGTGGAGGTGGGGCGGCGCGTCGCCGGTCACATCCGGGTCGCGTTCGAGGTGGACGACTCGGCCGCCGCGACCGCCACGCTGGCCGCGGCCGGCGCCGAGGTGATCGCGCCACCCACGGTCACGCCGTGGAACTCGCTCAACGCCCGGCTCGACGGCCCGGCGAACCTCCAGCTCACCCTCTTCGAGGAGCTGTCCTGACGGCCGCGGCCGGGACCCTGACTAGGCTGGCCCGGTGCCGCTGAACAACCGCCCGGAGCTGCCGTGACGTCCCCCGCCGGCCCGGTCGGCGCGGCGCTGCGCGACTCCGCCCGCATCCGGCCCGCGGACGCCGCGTGGGCGTTCGCGCTGCGCGCCGGGCTCGCGGTCGCCGTACCGATGGTGCTGCTGGTCGCGGCCGGCGAGCCGGCCTGGGCGGCCACGGCCGCGTTCGGCTCGTTCACCGCGCTCTACGCCCGCGACGAGCTCTACCGGCCGCGTGCCCGCCAGCTCGCGCTGGTCGCGCTGGGCCTGGTCGCCGCCGTCGCCGCCGGGACGCTGGCCGCGGTGCTCGGCGGCGCCGCGCCGATCCTGGTGGTGGCGCTGACCGGCGGCGTCGCCACCTGGCTCTGCACCGCCTGCCGGGTCGGCCCGCCGGCCGGCCTGATGTTCGCGTTCGCCGCGGCCGTCGCCAGCGCGCTCCCGGCCACGGCCGGCGCGGTGGGCCGCAACGCCGCACTCGCGGCCGGCGCCGCGGCCTGGGCCTGGCTGGTCGCGATGGCCGGCGCGGCCGTCGACCGGGACGCGCCGCGCCGCCTGGCCGTGGCCCGCGCGCTGCGCGCGGTCGCGGCGCTGGAGGACGTCCCGCCCGGTACGCCCGGCCTGACGGCGCGGCACCGCGCGGCCGTGGCGGTGGAGCGTGCCTGGCGTGCGCTGCCGGCCCGGCCGCCGGCCGGGCCGCGCGGTGCGCTGATCGCGGACCTGGAGGCGCTGGCCGCGCACGCGGAGCTGGCGTTCGCCTCGGTGCACCTTCGGGGTGAGGCGGCGCGGCGCGCGCCCGCCTGGGCCCCGGGCGGCACCGGCGAGCGGGACGGTGCGCCGCCGGTGGACTGGGCCGGGCTGCGCGCGCTGGCCGCGCAGGTGGGCAGGTCCGGGCCGATTCCGCGGATCGGCCGCAGCCGTGCCGAGATCGCGGAGGTGGCCGGCCGGCACCTGGCCGCCGAGCTGGGCCGGCGGCCGGCGTTCCTGCGACCCGATCCGGCCGGCGGCCGGCGGGTGTGGCTGGGCGGCCCGGCGATCCCGGTGGCGGCCCGCGTGGTGCTGGGCGCGCTGCTCGCCGGCGCCGCCGCCACGCTGATGGTCCGCGACGCCGGGCTCGGGCACGGCTACTGGGCCGCGGTCTCCGCCGTCGCGGTGCTCCAGACGCCGAACCTGCTCGGCTCCGTGCACCGCACCGTGCAGCGCGCGGTCGGCACGCTGCTCGGCGTGGCGCTGGCCGCGGTCGCGCTCCTGCTGCTGCCCGGCCCGTGGGCGATCGTGGCCGCGATCGTGCTGCTCCAGGTCGTGGCCGAGCTGCTGGTGGTCCGCAACTACGGGCTGGCGATGATGGCGGTCACGCCGCTGGCGATCCTGGTCGGCGAGCTGGCCCACCCCGCACCCGGCGCCGAGCTGATCCGTGACCGGCTGGTCCAGACCGTGCTGGGCTGCGCGGTCGGGCTGCTCTGCGCCGTGCTGATCCGCAACCGCGCGGCCGTGCGCCACCTGGAGCGGGTCACCGCCGCCTGCCGCGCGGCGGTGACCGAGCTGCGCGACCGCCTGGCCGACCCGGGTGCCGACCCGCTGCCGGCCGCGCGCCGGGTGGCCACGCTGCTCACCGCGGTACGGGAGGCGCACGACGTGGTCTCCGGCGAGCCGGGCCGCACGCCGACGGACGCGGAGATGGTGCTGCGCACCGAGCAGCGCGCCCGGCACGCGCTCACCGCCGCGGCGGCCCGGCTCCGGCCCTGACGCCGGACCGGCCGGTGGCGGAGACCGGCGGCCGGGCGTGCCGATCGAGGCCGGTCGCTGCGGACGCCGCGCTCAGCGGGCGGCCGGCAGCCGGACGGTCACGGTGAGCCCGCCGCCCGGCCGGGCCACCGCCGACGGCCGGCCTGGCGGTCACCGTGGTGATCGGCGGCGTGGCCGGGCTCTACCCCGCGGTGCGCGCGGCCCGGCTGCCACCGACCGAGGCACTCGCCGCGCCGTGAGGCCGTGACCCGAGGGGCGCTCCGGGACCCACGCGGGCCGCAAGCGGCGAAGGGCCTCGGCCGGCTGATGCGCGGCTTCGACGAGCGATGGAGGTCAGGGCGGTGGTGGGAGGGCGCCCACCACCGCCTGAGCACTCAGCGGATCTCGTACGCGCGGATCATGGTCTGGGTGACCGTGTTCCCCGCCCGGTCCGTCGCGGTCGCCCGCAGCGAGACGAAGCCGGCCGCGTCCGGGTGCCGCAGCTGGGCGGCGCCGCCCCTGACCGGCACCCGCTGCCAGGTCTTGCCGTCGTCGAACGACGCCTCCACGGTCAGCGACCGGTTCGGCTCCGCGGCCGAACCCTCCTGCCGGTCGACCCGCAGCGGCACGGAGAACGTCCGGCCCTTCGGCGCCACGCTCTCGTCGTCGACCTGCGGCGTGAACACCACCGCGGACATCGGCAGCGGCACGGGCTTGCCCGGCTCGGTGTGCGCGGACCGGAACGTCCAGGTCGCGGCGAGCGAGGTGGACAGCCGGTTCGGCTCGCCGAGCGTGCTGGTGATCTCCAGCCGGTAGTCCGCGGCCTCCGGCGGCACCATGAACGCGCCGCCGGTGCTCTGCTCCTCGCCGACCAGCTCGCCGTTGCGGTAGAGCGTGGTCACGGACGCGGTCCGCGCGGCGGAGTAGCCCTGCCGGCCCGCGCCGTCGCCGTACAGCGGCGGCGCGGCCAGGATCAGGTCACCGTCGCGGTCGGCCTGCGCGTTCCCCATGTCCGGGAACGACGGCCCGAACACCGCCTTGTTGAACTGCTCGGTGACGGTACGGCCCGGCCGGTAGGCGACCGGCGGCCCGTACTGGAGGTAGTACGGGCTCGGGAGGCCCTCCTCGTCGATGACTCCCTCCTGGAAGTACGACCCCCACTTCACGCCGTGGTCCGCGTTGTAGTACTCGGTCCGGGTGAACGGCAGCGTCCGGTACTCCTGCGGCGCCATGAAGCCGCCGGAGACCGCGTCGTGCCGCGGCGACGCGCCCTTGATGCCCAGGTCCGCGCCGGCGCCCTGCCGGGCGTGCCGCGCGGTGACCGTGGCCAGTTCCTGCGGCCGGACCGCGTGCGAGTAGCCGGTGATCATCGTGTCCTCGATGAGGTACTGGACGTTGTAGCTGAACGGGCTGTCCGTGAACGTGCCGTCCGCGTGCCGTTTCGCGAAGGCGCCGTGTACGGTCGCGTGGAAGCCGTCGTACCTGGTGCCGGGCGCGAGGCTCATGCTGAACAGACGCCCGAACTGGCCCGCGTCCACGGAGTTGCCGTACCCCTCCGGCCACTCCGCTCCGACCTCGGCCAGCACGGCCTCGGCCTGCGCGTTCGGCACGGTCAGCGACACCGGCCGGCCGGCGCGTGCGTCGATCGTCAGCTCCGCGGTCTCGTGCACGTCGAGCAGCGGGTGCGCGCCGAACGTGACGCCGTCGGCGCCCTCGACGGTCGCGGTGAGCGCGTAGCGGCCCTTCGGCAGGCGCACCGGCGCGGTCACCGGCAGGAAGACGTACTGCACGGTCCGCCGGTCCAGGTCGGCGAGCGTGAGGTAGCCGCTGCCGGCCGCCTGGCCCGCCCGGTCCAGCACCCGCGGCGTCACGTCGTAGCTCTCCACCTCGCGGTCCACGCCGAACGGCGTGCGCACCACCAGGTCACCGGCGGTGGCCGTGACGTGCCCGCCGTGGAACCCGTCCGCCATCTCCACGGACGTGTCCGCCGTGACGGTCACCGAGGCGGTGCCGCCGGCCGGCACGGTCACCGACGGCGCGGAGAACGTGATCAGCCCGGCCGGCACGCCCTCCGACACCGCGAGGCCGAACGTGACGTCCGCCGTGCCGGTGTTGCGGTACGTGAGCGTCTGCGTCCGCGGCTCGTCGTCCTGGTGCGGCCACAACTGGATGCCGAAGCTCAGCGCGGCCGGGGACGCCGCCACCGGCTGGGTGACCGCGCGGGCCACGTCGACCCGGCCGCCGCCCTGCGCGCTGACCGGGATCTCCGGGTTCGGCTTCGCGGAGCCGACCAGCGTGGACTTCAGCAGGTCCGCGGTCCAGTCCGGGTGCTGCTGGGCGAGGATCGCGGCCGCGCCGGCCACGTGTGGCGCGGCCATGGACGTGCCGGAGTCGGCGACCTGGCCGCCGGTCCCGGTCTCGGCCGCGACGATGTCCACGCCCGGCGCGGTGATCTCCGGCTTGAGCGCGGAGTCGCCGCGGCGCGGCCCGCGGCTGGAGAAGACGGCGAGGTCCTCGTTGCGGTCGACCGCGCCGACGGTCAGCGCCGCGTCCGCGCTGCCCGGGCTCTCCACGGTGCCGTTCCCGAGGTCACCCGTGTTGCCGGCCGCGATCACGAAGAGCGTGCCGTACTCCTCGGTGAGCGTCTGCACGGCCTCCTCGAGCGGGTCGGTGCCCGGCATGTCGGGGCCGCCGAGGCTCATGTTGATCACATCGGCGCCCTGCTCGGCCGCCCACTGCATGCCGGCCAGGATGCCGGAGTCGGTGCAGCCGTACAGGCCGCAGACCTTGCCGTCGAGCAGCGACGCGCCCGGGGCCACGCCGCGCCGGCCGGCGATCGTGGACGCCACGTGCGTGCCGTGGCCGACCTGGTCGCCCTCGTCCTCGCCGTCGACGAAGCTGCGTCCGCCGGTCACCCGGCCGGCCAGGTCCGGGTGGTCGCGGTCGATGCCGCTGTCGAGCACCGCGACGGTGGCGCCGGTGCCGTCGAATCCGGCCTGCCACGCGGCCGGCGCGCCGATCTGCGGCACGCTGTGCTCCAGCGTGGGCTTGCGGATGCCGTCCAGCCAGACCGTGGGGGCGCCGGCCCGGCGCGCGGCCGGCTCGCCGCCGGTCAGCGACTTCCACGTCTCGCCGCCGCGGTCGGCGCGGATCGCGGACATCCCGCCGGGCAGGGCCCGGGCGGCGCGCGCGTTCCCGACGGCGCCGCGCACGATCAGCGGCAGGTCCGCGCGCCGGTCGTCGTAGCCGAACTCGATCAGCGTGGTCACGTCGAACAGTCGCGGGTCGACCCGGCCGGAGCCGAGCAGCGGCGCCGCGTCGGACGGGATGACGGAGACGCGCCCGTCGTGCCGGGTGGTGGTGAACCGGATGTGCTCGCGGCCGGGGCCGCGCCGCACCTCCAGCCGGGTGCCCGGGTGGACCGTGACGCGGTCGCCGGTGATCAGCGTGACCGAGCGTGCGTTGTCGGGTGAGGTGGCGGGCGCGGCCGTCGCGGTGCCGGGGAGCATGGCGACGACCGCGGTGGATACGGTCAGCGCGGCGATACTTCGCCGGGTTTGTTGTCTCACGCCCGATAGACGCCCGGTCCCGCTCAGCGGTGACATATCTGGATATAGAAATCCGGCTGTCCTATCTGAAGTCCCGGGAGGGCGGCGAGACCGGCGCTTCCATCGCCTCCAGTCGATCCGCGACCAGGTTGATGACGCCCTCGCTCGTCTCCAGTATCCCGCGCACGAGCAGCGCCGAGCTGGTCCGCGCGGCCCGCCGGTACCGCGCCCACAGGCCCGGTGAGCAGGTGACGTTGAGCATGCCGGTCTCGTCCTCCAGGTTGATGAAGGTGACGCCGCCCGCGGTCGCCGGCCGCTGCCGGTGCGTGACGATGCCGCCGGCCAGCACGCGCGTGCCCGCCTCGACCCGCTTGAGCCGCGCGATCGGCACCGCGCCGGCCTCGGTCAACCGGTCGCGGATGAATCGCACCGGGTGGTTCTCCGGGGAGAGGCCGGTGGCCCAGACGTCCGCGTAGAGCCGGTCGATCGCCTCCATGCCGGGCAGCGGCGGGGCCTCGGGCGCGCCCATCGGCAGCCGGTCCGGGCGGTCCTGCACGGCGGCGCCGGCGGCCCAGAGCGCGGCGCGGCGGTCCTCGTACCCGAGCCCGGCGAACGCGTCCGCCGTGGCCAGCGCCTCCAGGTGACCGGCGGACAGCCCCACCCGGCGCGACAGGTCGGAGATGTCCTTGTACGGGCCGTTCTCCCGGCGCTCGGCCTCGATCCGCTCCGCGACCGTGGCGCCCAGCGACCGGACGCTGGACAGCCCCATCCGGACCACCGGGCCACCCAGCCCCCAGGTGTGCGGCGGCGCACCCGCGCCACCCCCGCCCCAGACCGTGCGCGGCGTGGACTCCAGCGTGGCCATCGCGCCGCTTTCGTTGATGTCCGGCCGGCGCACCTCCACGCCGTGCCGCCGCGCGTCGTCGACCAGCGACTGCGGCGAGTAGAAGCCCATCGGCTGCGCGTTCAGCAGCGCGGCGCAGAACGCGGCCGGGTGGTACCGCTTCAGCCACGCGCTCGCGTACACCAGGTAGGCGAAGCTCATCGCGTGGCTCTCCGGGAAGCCGAAGCTGGCGAACGCGGACAGCTTCACGTAGAGGTCGTCGGCCAGCTCGCCGCTGATCCCGCGCTCGGCCATCCCCGCGTACAGCCGGGACTTCAGCCGTTCCATCCGCTCGGCCGAGCGCTTCGAGCCCATCGCGCGCCGCAGCTGGTCGGCCTCGCCCGCGTCGAACCCGGCCACGTCGATCGCCAGCTGCATCAGCTGCTCCTGGAACAGCGGCACGCCCAGCGTCTTCTCCAGCGCGTTCCGCATCAGCCGGTGCGGAAACGTGATCTCCTCCTTGCCGTTCTTGCGCCGGATGTACGGGTGCACCGAGCCGCCCTGGATCGGACCGGGGCGGATCAGCGCCACCTCGATCACCAGGTCGTAGAACTCGCGCGGCTTGAGCCTCGGCAGCGTGGCCATCTGCGCGCGGCTCTCCACCTGGAAGACGCCGATCGAGTCCGCGCGGCACAGCATGTCGTAGACCTCGGGATCGTCCAGCGCCATCGTGCTCAAATCAAGATCAAGTTCAATCAGGTCGTACGCGTAGTGCAGCGCGGACAGCATGCCGAGCCCGAGCAGGTCGAACTTGACCAGGCCCACGCTCGCGCAGTCGTCCTTGTCCCACTGCAGCACGCTGCGGCCGGCCATCCGCCCCCACTCGACCGGGCACACCTCGATCACCGGGCGGTCGCAGATGACCATGCCGCCGGAGTGGATGCCGAGGTGCCGGGGGAACGTCTGCAGCGCGTTCGCGTACTCGACCACGTGCTCCGGGATCTCCTCCACGTCCACCGCCGCGACCGAGCCCCAGCGGTCGATCTGCCGGCTCCACGCGTCCTGCTGGCCGGGCGAGAACCCGAACGCCTTCGCCACGTCCCGCACCGCGGACCGCGGCCGGTACGAGATCACGTTCGCCACCTGGGCCGCGTGCTCCCGTCCGTACCGCTGGTAGACGTACTGGATGACCTCCTCGCGCCGGTCCGACTCGATGTCCACGTCGATGTCCGGCGGGCCGTCCCGCTCCGGCGCCAGGAACCGCTCGAACAGCAGTCGCCAGCGCACCGCGTCCACGTTGGTCACCCAGAGCGCGTAGCAGACCGCGGAGTTCGCCGCCGAGCCCCGCCCCTGGCAGTAGATGTCGTTCCGCCGGCAGAAGTCCACGATGTCGTGCACGATCAGGAAGTACCCGGGAAAGTCGAGCCGCTCGATCATGTCCAGCTCGCGGTGCAGTTGCACGTAGGCGTCCGACGCGGCCTCCGGCGGGCCGTACCGGCGCAGCGCCCCGCGCCAGGTCAGCTCGCGCAGCCAGCTCATCTCCGTGTGCCCGTCCGGCACCGGGAAGTCCGGCAGCTCCGGCGCCACCAGGTTCAGGTCGAACGCGAGGTCCGCCGCGAACTCCACGGTCCGCGCGACCGCGCCCGGGAAGTGCCGGAACCGCGCGGCCATCTCCGCGCCGCTGCGCAGGTGCGCGGTCGCGGCCGCCGGCAGCCAGCCGTCCATCTCGTCCAGGCTGCGCCGGGCCCGCACCGCCGCCAGCGCGGTCGCCAGCCGCCGCCGCCCCGGCACCGCGTAGTGCACGTTGTTCGTCGCCACGGTGGGCAGGCCCCGCTCCGCCGCCAGCCGCGCCAGCGCCTCGTTGCGCACGCCGTCGAACGGGTCGCCGTGGTCGATTAGCTCCACCGCCACGTTGTCCGCGCCGAAGTTGCTCACCAGCCGGTCCAGCTCCCACCGCGCCGCGCCCTCGCCGTCGTACAACAGCGCGGACGGCACCGTCCCCTTCCGGCACCCGGTCAGCACCAGCACGTTCCCGGCCAGCTCCGCCGCCACCCGCTCCAGCGACCCGTAGTCCGGCCGCCCCTTCTCCCCGCCGCGCAGATGCGCCCGGCTGATCGAGGCCGCGAGCCGTGCGTACCCCTCCGGCCCGTGCGCCAGCACCAGCAGGTGCTCGCCGGCCGGGTCCGCCTCCCCGTTCTGCGGGCCCGGCAGGTCCAGCGACAGCTCCGCACCGAAGATCGTGGGCAGCGCCAGCTCCTTCGCCGCCTCCGCGAACCGCACCACGCCGTAGAACCCGTCGTGGTCGGTCACGGCCAGCCCGTGCAGCCCCAGCCGCACCGCCTCCTCCGCCAGTTCCTCCGGGTGACTCGCCCCGTCCAGGAAGCTGAAGTTGGTGTGGCAGTGCAGCTCCGCGTACGCGACCTCGCCCGCGCCGCGCGCGATCCGCTCCGGCGCCTCGTACCCCCGCCGCTTCCGCGTCCACGCCGGCGAGTCACCGCCGTCCGGCTCCACCGCGAGCGGGTCCACCACGTACCCGCCGGACAGCTTCCGCTCCAGCTCCGACCACGGTACGTCCGGATTGTTGAACCCCATCCCGCCCGTCCTTCCGCTCGATGAGCCATTTTCGACCTGGCTTGTGTGGCCGGGCGGCAGGGCGACGCTGGACGGTTCGGGTGCGCCAGGTTGAGAAAAGCTCAGTCATAGAGCGCCTCCACGAACCAGCGACCGCCGGCCAGGGAGAGCAGCAGCGCGGTGCCGCCGTGCAGCGCCACCTGGAAACGCACCCGGCGGTGCGCCTCGGCCGGGGCCCACCAGCGTTCGTCCACCGGCCACGGGCCGGCCCAGCCGATGACGTCCACCGGGTCGCCGCCCTCGGTGAGCAGCCGGGCCGGGGGGCCGCTGAGTTCCAGCCGGCCGCTGACCCGTACCTCCTCGCCGGCCGGGTCGAGCACCCGGGCCCGGCCGGGCGTCACCGGGACCAGCGCCGGGGCCGGGGCCGGCAGGCTACCCGGCCAGCTCGGCCGCGCCCGGCCGCGCTCGGCCCGCCTCGGCCGGGCGGGGACGGCGACGTTCACCACCGCCCACGCCTCCGGGGCGTCGCCGCGACGCAACGGCACCACCTCCGCCAGCCCGGGCCCCACCTCCACGGAAGCCGGCGGGGCGGGGGCCGGCGGCTCGGGGGCGGCGAGGAGCGCGGCCGGGACGGGCTGCGGCGGGGGCTTGCGGGCACGGCGGCGGGCCGGGGCGGGCGCGAGGTCCGGCCCGAGCGGGCCGGAACGCGCGGGAACGCGTTCGTCGCCCCAGGGGACCAGCGTGACGGCGTCGGACGGGGAGCGGCCGCCGGCGAGCACCGGCGTGACCACGGAGTCCGGCCCGAGGAGGCCCTGCACCCGGCTGAGCGCGCGGTGGGCGCGGCGGCGTTCCTCGCCGGTCTCGCCCCAGAGGCCGGGCTGCAGTCCGGCGTGGGCGAGCACGCCGTGCGGGGTGAGCGTGAGGCGGATGATCCCGGAGGTGGGGCGCGCCGGCGCGGGCGGCAGGCCGGCCGCGGAACGGCGGCTGGTCCCGGTCAGCCAGCCGTCGAGCTGCCACCGGACGCGTTCCGCGATGGCGGCCGTGGTGAGCAGGCCGTCGTGGCGCCAGACGCGGTGCAGTTCCTCGCCGCGCTCGGTGACCGCGGTGATGCCGAGCCGGGTGCAGGCCAGGCCGTGCGCCGCGAGCCGGTCGTGCAGGCGCTCGGCCAGCGCGCGGGCGGCGAACGCGGCGACGTCCACCCGCTCCAGCGGCTCCTCGTGGGTGTCCGTCACCTCCAGGTCGGGCGGCGGCTGCCGGACCGCGAGCGGGCGGTGGTCACGGCCGGCCGCGAGGCGGTGCGCCAGCGACGCGTCGAAGCCGAACCGGGCCAGCACGTCGGAGGCGGGCAGCGCGGCGAACGCGCCGAGCGTACGGATGCCGAGCCGGCGCAGCATGTCGGTGAGCTGCGGCCGGTCGAGCGTCTCCACGCCGAGACCGGCCAGGAACTCCGGGGTGCCGCCGGGCGGGACGATGACGCCGCGCCGCGCCGCGAGACCGGCCGCGAACGTGCCGTCGGCGATGCCCGCCTGCGCCTCCACGTCGCAGGACGCGGCGACGTGCTCGACGATGAGCTCGGCGGCCCGCTCCTCACCGCCGAAGTAGCGGGCCGGCCCGCGGGCGGCGAGCGCGGCGGCGCCGGGGCGCAGCACCTCCACACCGGCCGCCTTCTCCTCGATCGCCGCGACGACCGGCTCGAACGCGCGCGCGTCCCGCGCCGTGTCCCACTCCACCACGGTCAGGCCGGGGCAGCGGCTCTCCGCCTCACGTTTGCGCAGCCCGCGGCGTACGCCCTCGGCGCGCGCGGCCTCGCTGCACGCGACCACCCGGTTGGCGTGCAGCACCGCCACCCGGCCGCCCGCGGGCACGCCCTCCGCGATCTCGGCCGCCACCACCGGCCAGTCCGGGCACCACACCAGCAGCGTCCGCAGCGCGTCCCCGTCGCTCATCTCACCGGCGCGATCATGGCGTGACCAGCGCGAGCGGGCCGCGCGGGCCGGTGGCGGGCGGGTCGGCGTCCGCGAGCGCGATCGTGGCGGCGCCCGGGGTGCCGGCGACGACCGCGGTGAAGCGGTCGGAGGCGGACGGGAGCCAGACGCGGATCTCGCGCGGGCGGGCGGCGGCGCCGCGGCCGGTGGCGGAGATGGTGAGCCGGCGGCGGGTGAGGCGGCCGTGCCCGGCGCCCAGGCCGTCCCAGGCACCCCCGGTGACCTGCAACGTGACGTCCGCGCCGGTCCAGGCGCCGTAGGTGACGAGCACGCTGCCGCGCTGCCGGGCCCGGGCCGCGAGCCGGTCGGTGACCACGGTGGAGACGCCGTCCGGCGCGGCGGCGACCACCACGTCGACGCCGTCGATCAGCGCGGCGACCACGGTCGGCCACTCCGGCCCCGGGTACGGCACCAGCGCCAGCCGTTCCAGCACGATCCCGGCCTCCGCGGCCGCGAGCACGCCCAGCGCCGGCACGCCGACCACCGCGCACCAGGACCCGGCCCGGCTCGCCTCGGCGAGCAGCGCCAGCATCAGCGAGGTGCCGCCGCTCGCGGGCCGGGCCGTGTCCACCGCGACCGTGCTGCCCCGCCGCAGCCCGCGATTCGGCAGCAATCCACTCAATTCGGGCGCCACCGGCAACAGGCGGTGCGCGCCGGACTCGTCCATCTCGCTGGCCGGCCGCACCAGCTGTGCCAGGGCAGACCCGAGCACCATCCGGCCCGCCATGTCACCCTCAGCTGTCATTTCGTGTCGTTCCCGGGCCGCACCCCGCCGGCGGCCCGCCATGTCACCCCGTCCGCCCCGCCGGGACCGCCTCCGCCGCACGGGAGCCACCCGCGCGGAGCCGGCCTCGCGTCAGGCGGCGGCCAAACCGTCGAGGGAGGGCTGATGCGCGACGCCGAGCGCCGTCTCGATCACGGCCACAAACTGCTCGGCCGCGCGCAGGAGGTCATCGGCCTCGCGGGCCGTGACCACCCGGGGGATGCCGGCCTCCGCGGCCGCGCGCTTGGACGCGCCGAGCGCGAAGTAGGTCGCCCACTCGCCGAGCTCCGGTGCGACCAACACCAGCAGCTCCCACACGCTGGTCACCCGGTTACGCCGGGACGGTGCGGGGCGGGCGCGGGCCGCGAGCATGGCCGCGGCGGCGCGCAAAGCGGCGAGGTGGGCGGCCGCGTAGCGAAGGCCGTCGGGACGGGTCTGCGCCGCTTCCTCCAGCCCTCGGCGCGCTATCGCCAGCAGTTGGGCGGGAGTGCGGTGCGGCAGCATGTGTGCCGGGACGGTGGGGACCTGGTCCGCGTTGCTCGCCATGAGTCTGACCTCCGGATGGTTGTCGACGCGACCTGCTCGCCTGTCTCACTGCCCGGCCGATGCGCCGGCCGGACGCGCTGCTTCCCCACACCGCATCCGGCCGGCACCCGCGTCGGCTGGTCCGCCGCCCGCCACCCGGGGGTCGAGGGTGTCGGACGGCGGCCCTGCCTGTGCTGCGAACCCGGCTCGCGACTGCCGGGACCGCCGCGGTCTCCGCGGGACCGCGATCGGGATCGGCGCCGCGAATCGCCTCACCCGATCAAGTTAGAACGCTTGTTCTAACTCCTTGAGACAGTACACCCCGGGTACGACAAAAACGCAACGGTGCGGCGGCGCGGCGTCCCGGCCCGTGATCAGGCGTCCGGCGCGGACCGGCGCTCGCGGCGCCCGCGGGCCAGCTCGGTGCCGAGCGCGTCCAGCCGCTGCGTCCAGAAGCGGCGGAAATGCTCCAGCCACGCGTCCACCTCGCGCAGCGGCGCCGGCTCCACCGCGTACAGCCGGCGGGTCCCCTCCGCGCGCACCCGGGCGAAGCCGTGCTCGCGCAGCACCTTCAGGTGCTGGGAGACCGCCGGCTGGCTGATGCCGAACTCGGCCTGCACCACCGCGCCGACCTCGCCGGCCGACCGCTCGCCGTCCGCGAGCAGTTCCAGAATCCGGCGGCGGACCGGGTCGCCCAGGATGTCGAACGCGTGCACGCACCGAAAGTTAGCAAGACGTTCTTATATAAGTCCAGGTTGAAACTCACCCGCCGTCACCGAAGGACGTGCCCGGGAGAACTAGGCTGTGGGGTCCAGGCACCGCGCGGCCCGCCCGCGCGGACACTGACGCACCGTGGGAGACGAGTCATCGTGATCTTGGGTATCGACATCGGCGGTTCCGGCATCAAGGGCGCGCCGGTCGACATCGCGGCCGGCGCGCTGCTGGCGGACCGTTTCCGGGTGGAGACGCCGCAGCCCGCCGACGTCGAGCGGGTGGCCAAGGCGGTCGGCGAGGTGGCCGCGCGGTTCGGCGACACCGACCGGGTCGGCGTGACGTTCCCCGGCGTGGTGGTCCGCGGCGTCACCAAGACCGCGGCGAACGTGGACAAGTCCTGGATCGACGCGGACGCTGCCGGGCTGTTCACCGAGGCGGTCGGCCGCCCGGTCACGGTGCTCAACGACGCGGACGCGGCCGGCGTGGCCGAGATGCGCTTCGGCGCCGGCCGCGGCGTGACCGGGACCGTGCTGATGCTGACGTTCGGCACCGGCATCGGCACCGCGCTGTTCGTCGACGGCACGCTGGTGCCCAACACCGAGCTCGGCCACCTGGAGCTGGACGGCGTGGACGCGGAGACGCGCGCCGCCGACCGCGCCCGCGAGGCCGAGAACCTCTCCTGGCCGGACTGGGCCGCCCGGGTGCAGCGCTACCTGCGGCACATCGACATGCTGCTGCAACCCGGCCTGATCATCATCGGCGGCGGCGTGAGCAAGAAGGCGGAGAAGTTCCTGCCGCTGATCGAGCTGCGCACCCCGGTCGTCCCGGCCCAGCTGCTCAACAACGCGGGCATCATCGGCGCCGCCGCGCTGGCCGCCGAGTCCGTCTGACGGCCCGCGCGCCATGCGGGCCGTCGTCTTCGACGCGTTCGGTGCCCCGCCGGAGGTGCGCGAGGTCGCCGACCCCGCGGTCCCGGCCGGCGGCGCCCTGATCCGGGTCGAGGCCACCGGGCTGTGCCGCAGCGACTGGCACGGCTGGCGCGGGCACGATCCGGGCATCCGGCTGCCGCACGTCCCCGGCCACGAGTTCGCCGGCGTGATCGAGCGGGTCGGCACCGGCGTGACCGGCTGGGCGCCCGGCGACCGGGTGACCGTCCCGTTCGTCTGCGCGTGCGGCCGGTGCGCCGCCTGCCTCGCCGGCGACCAGCAGGTCTGCGAGCGCCAGACGCAGCCCGGCTTCACCCACTGGGGCTCGTTCGCGGAACTGGTCGCGATCGAAAACGCCGAGGTCAACCTGATCCGGCTGCCGGACACGCTGTCGTCCCCCGCCGCCGCCTCGCTGGGCTGCCGGTTCGCCACCGCGTTCCGCGCCGTGGTGACGCAGGGCCGGGTCGCGGCCGGCGAGTGGGTCGCGGTACACGGCTGCGGTGGCGTCGGCCTCTCCGCCGTCATGATCGCGCACGCCGCCGGCGCCCGCGTGGTCGCCGTGGACACCTCGGCCGGGGCCCGCGACCTGGCCCGCCGCCACGGCGCCGACGTCGTGCTGGACGCGTCCTCACTGCCCGGCACGGACGCCGTCGCCGCCGCCATCCGCGACCTGACCGCCGGCGGCGCGCACGTGTCGATCGACGCCGTGGGCAGCGCCGACACCTGCACCGGCTCCATCCGCAGCCTGCGCCGCCGCGGCCGGCACGTGCAGGTCGGCCTGCTACCCGCCGCGACCGGCGCCCCCGCCGTACCGATGGACCTGGTGATCGCCCTCGAACTGGAACTCCGCGGCAGCCACGGCATGGCCGCCCACGCCTATCCCGCGCTCCTCGGCCTGGTCACCTCCGGCGCGCTGCGCCCGGACCTCCTGGTCGCGGACACCCTCGACCTGCCCACGGCCGCGACCGCCCTCACCACACTGGACCGCCCCACGGTCCCCGGCATCCGGCTGGCCGACCCCCGCCCCGCCCCCGCCCCCGCCCCCGCCCCCGCGCCCGCGCCCGCCCCCCACCCGCCGTCGATCTAGGCGGAATTCGCGTGATCCGAGATCGAAGTGCGGGACTCTGCCCTAGATCGACGCGGAGGGGAGGCGTGGAGGGGAGGCGTGGAGGGGAGGGGTGGAGGGGTGGGGGGCTCAGGGGAGTCACAGCGAGGGCTAAGCGGGGGCAGAGACTGCGGGCGCACCGTGAAGGGCATGACCGACGCGATGCACCTCCCAGAGCAGCAGAACACCAGCCCCCAGCGGTACGCACCGAGGCCCGTCGCCACGCTGTCGCCGCTCGGCCTGCCCGCGGCGCCCCCGGCCCCGCCCGCGCTGCCCGCTCCCCCGGCGCCGCCGGTCTACCCGCCGCTGCCCGGTCAGCCATCCGGGAGTGGCGGGCAGCCGTTCGGGAGCAACGGGCGTCCGCGCCGCCGCCGCCGGGGGGCGCTGGCCGCCGCCGCGCTCGCGCTGGCCGTCGCGGCCGGCACCACCGGTGGCGTGATCGGCAACGCGCTCGGCGCGGACGGCGCGGCCAGGACCCCCACGACCGCGTCATCCGGCCTCGCCACCAGCACGAACGCGTCCACGATCACCACGCTCAGCGGCGTGGTGGAGGCGGTCGCGCCCAGCATCGTGACGATCAACATCCAGGGCGCCGCCGGCGCCGCGCTCGGCTCCGGCGTGATCCTCGACCCGGACGGCCTGGTGCTGACGAACAACCACGTGGTCGCGGACGGCGGCACGATCACCGTGGACCTGGCGGACGGGCGCACCGTGCCCGCCACGCTGGTCGGTACGGACGCCACCCACGACCTTGCGGTGATCCAGCTCCAGGGCGTCTCCGGGCTGACCGCGGCCACGCTCGGCGACAGCGACTCCCTGACCGCGGGCCAGACCGTGCTCGCGTTCGGCAGCCCGCTCGGCCTGGAGGGCACGGTCACCTCCGGGATCGTCTCCGCGCTGCACCGCGAGACCACGGAGGACACCGGCGAGCAGACGCCGCAGAGCCCGTTCGGCGGCGTGCGGAACCAGCAGCAGGGCGCCACGCTGACCGACCTGATCCAGACGGACGCGGCGATCAACTCCGGCAACTCCGGCGGCGCGCTGGTCGACACGGCCGGCCGCGTGATCGGCATCAACGTGGCGATCGCCACCACCGGCGATTCCACCGGCAACATCGGCGTGGGCTTCGCCATCCCGATCAACACGGCGAAGACCGTGGTGCAGCAGATCACCGGCGGAGCGGTCTAGCCGGTGCCCGCCTCCCCCTGTCGTACCGGTGCCCATGACGCATATGGTGTGCGGGATGAGCACCAGCATCCCTCCGCGCCGCGCCTGGGTGGAAGAGATCATGGGCATGCC
This sequence comes from Catenuloplanes atrovinosus, assembly GCF_031458235.1. Classification (NCBI taxonomy): domain Bacteria; kingdom Bacillati; phylum Actinomycetota; class Actinomycetes; order Micromonosporales; family Micromonosporaceae; genus Catenuloplanes; species Catenuloplanes atrovinosus. The sequence goes on from NZ_JAVDYB010000001.1 coordinate 5,611,381, forward strand.
CGTGAGCGTCCACCTGCGCGGCCCGGGAGTGGACTCCGACGAGGTCGCCCAGCACGTGGCGGGCGTCTTCGTGGAGCTGCGGGCCGTGGACGCGATGTTCAATCCGGCGCACGCTGACAGCCAGATCGCCCGGCTCAACCGCGGCGAGATCGACTTTTCCGGCTGCCACCCCGCGATCCGGACCGTGCACGGCCTCTGCGAGGAGGCGCACACCCGGACCGACGGCTTCTTCAACCCCTGGCTGCCCGACCCGGAGGCCAAGGGCGGTTATCGGTACGACCCGTCCGGCCTGGTCAAGGGCTGGGCGGTGCAGCGGATCGCGGACCGTCTGGCCGACCTGGACGGTCACGACCTCTGCCTCAACGCGGGCGGCGACGTGGTGCTGACCACCGTGCCCGGCCACCCGGTCTGGCGGGTCGGCATCGAGGACCCGGCCGAGCCGAACCGGATGCTCCGCGTCTGCGCGATCGCCACCGGCGCGGTCGCCACCGCCGGGGCCGCGCACCGGGGCGGGCTGGTGGTCAATCCGTACACCGGGGCCGACGCCACCGAGCTGCGCTCCGTGACCGTCGCCGGCCCGTCGCTGCTCTGGGCGGACGTGTTCGCGATCGCGGCCGTGGCCCGCGGCGCGGAGGGCCTCGACTGGCTGATGGGCCTGGACGACTACGAGGCGCTGGTGGTGGACGCGGACGGCGACCTGTGCACCACCGGCGGCTGGGACCGGCTGGTGCTCTCCACCAGCGACCCGAATCTCTACACCTCGCAGACTGCCTGACGGTGCTGACCACGCTGCACGTGTGGCGGGTGCCCCGGCGGGCGCTCGGCGGCGTACTGATGCGGATGGCCGTGGATCGCCGCCGGCTGCGCGCGCTGCCCGGCGTCCGCTTCGCGAAGCTGCTCGGCACCGGGACCGGCGCCACCCTGGGCCCGGGTGACGTCGATCTCACCCGCTGGGCCGCGCTCACCGTCTGGGACGACCCGGCGGACGCGGCCCGGTTCGACGCGTCCGCGGTCGGCCGCGGGTGGGCGGGGCTGAGCGCGGCCTCGGCCCGGCTCGACCTGCGCACGCTGCACAGCCGGGGCACGTGGTCCGGTCGTACCCCCTTCGGCTCGGAAAATGGTCTTAAAACGGACGGGCCGGTGCTGGCGCTGACCCGGGCCCGGCTCGCACCCGCCCGCGCGCTCACGTTCTGGCGCGCGATCCCGCCGGTCACCGCCGCGCTGCACGAGGCGGACGGCGTGCTCAGCCGTTTCGGCATCGGCGAGGCACCGATCGGGTGGCAGGGCACCGTCAGCGTGTGGCGGAGCACGGCACATCTCGTGGAATTCGCGTACCGTCACCCGCAGCACCGCGCGGCGATCGCGCGCACCACCACCGCCCGGTGGTACGCGGAGGAGCTCTTCGCCCGCTTCGCGATCCTGGACCTGGCGGGCGACCCCGCGGTGCTGGGCTGGGCGGACGGCGAGAAGGGATGCGGGGGACGATGAGGCTCGTGCCGTGGACGCCGGACGACCTGCTCCGCCGGATCGACGACGTGATCACCGTGTACGGCGAGGCGATGGGCTACCGGGCGGAGCTGCTCGCGGCCCGGCGCGGCTACGTGGCGACGCACGCCCGCCGACCCGGCTTCCGCGCGGTGGCCACGCTGACCACGGACGGGCACGTCGCCGGCTTCGGCTACGGCTACACGTCCGCGACCGGCCAGTGGTGGCACGACCAGGTCCGCAACGCGCTCGCCGACCCCGACCGCAAGATCTGGCTGGACGACTGCTTCGAGGTGGTGGAGCTGCACGTCAGCCCGCCCGCGCAGGGTCACGGCATCGGCGCCCGGCAGCTGCGCGCGCTGCTCACACTGGCCGAGGGCGCCACCACGCTGCTGTCCACGCCGGAGGCGCCGGAGCAGGAGTCGCGCGCCTGGCGGCTGTACCGCCGGTTCGGCTACGTCGACGTGCTGCGCGACTTCTACTTCCCGGGCGACGAGCGCGCGTTCGCGGTGCTCGGCCGCGAGCTGCCGCTGCCCGCCGACCGGCAGCCGTGATACTCCGCTGGCTGCCCCTGAGCCTGCTCGTCCTGGCGCAGATCTGCTACCCGCTGACCGCCGGCGGCACCCGAACCGGGCTGACCGTCGCCACCGTGGTGCTCGGCTTCGCGATCTCGCTGGGGCACGCGGCCGTGACCCGGGGCGCGCGCACCGCGGCGCTGCTGGTGGTGATCGCCGCCGGCGGCGGGTTGCTGGTCGAGGCGACCGGCGTGCACACCGGGTTCCCGTTCGGCGGGTACGCGTACTCCGGCCAGCTCGGCGCGAAGGTGCTCGGCGTACCCGTGATCATCCCGCTGGCCTGGGCCTGGATGGCGTGGCCGGCGTGGCTGGCGGCCGGGCGGGTGGTGTCCCGGCGGGTACCGCGGGTGCTGCTGGCCGGCGCCGGGCTGGCCACCTGGGACCTCTTCCTCGATCCGCAGATGGTGGCGGCCGGGCACTGGTCCTGGCACGACCCCGAGCCGGCGCTGCCCGGCGTGCCGGGGATCCCGCTGACCAACTACCTGGGCTGGCTGCTGGTGGCCGTCGCCATGGCCGCGCTGCTGTCGCTCGCCACCGACCGGGTGGTGACCCGGGCGGACGAGCCGATGTACGCGCTCTACCTCTGGACGTACGGGTCGTCGATCCTGGCCCACGCGGTCTTCCTCGGCCTGCCCGCGTCCGCGGTGTGGGGCGGCCTGGGCATGGCGGTCCTGGCGGTCCCGCTGGCGGTCACGCTGCTGCGCGCCCGGCGATCCACCGGGGCCCCGGCCGGCGTGCCCGCCGCCCGCTGAGCCGGCCGATGCCCGACCCACTGCTCGCGTTCGCCGCCGCGCAGGCCGTCACGGCCGGCGCGCTCACGCTGCACACGCTGGTCAACGCGCGGCTGCTGCACCGCGCCGCGCCGGTGGAGACGTTCGGCGAGCCGGTCGCGGTGCTGCTCCCGCTGCGCGACGAGGCGGACCGGGTCGAGCCCTGCCTGCGCGCGCTGCTCACCCAGCGCGGCGTCGCCGAGATCGTCGTGCTCGACGACGGCTCCACCGACGGCACCGCCGACGTGGTCCGCGCGATCGCCGGCGACGACCCGCGCGTGCGGCTGCTCACCGGAGCGTCCCCGCCGCCCGGCTGGCGCGGCAAGCCGCACGCCTGCCACCGCCTGGCCGCCGCCACGGACACGCCGGTCATCGTGTTCATCGACGCGGACGTGGTGCTGACGCACCCGCACGCGATCACCGGCGTCGCCGCGCTGCTGCGCGCGCTCGGCACGGACCTGCTCAGCCCGTACCCCCGGCTGGACGCGGTGACCGCGGGCGAGCGCCTGGTCCAGCCGCTGCTGCAGTGGACCTGGCTGACGTTCCTGCCGCTGCGCGCGATGGAGCGCTCGCACCGCCCGTCGCTGGCCGCGGCCGGCGGTCAGCTCCTGGTCGCGGACGCCGCCGCCTACCACCGGGCCGGCGGCCACGCGGCCGTGCGCGCGGAGATCCTCGAGGACATCGCGCTGGCCCGCGCCGTCAAGCGCGCCGGCGGCCGGATCGCGGTGGCGGACGGCACGCCGATCGCCCGGTGCCGGATGTACACCGGCTGGCGTGAGCTGGCCGACGGGTACGGCAAGTCGCTCTGGTCCTCGCTCGGGCCGCTGCCCGCGGCCGTACCGGTGCTGGCGTTCCTGCTGTTCTGTTACACGCTGCCGCCGCTGACCGCGCTGCTCGCCGCGCTCACCGGACACGCCGCCGCGGCCGGGCTGGCGCTGCTCGGCACGCTGGCCGGCGTGCTCGGGCGGGTGCGGTCCGCGCGCGCGACCGGTGGCCGGGCCTGGCCGGACGCGCTCGCCCACCCGGTCTCGGTGGTGCTGCTGGCCTGGCTCACGCTCCGCTCCCACCACCTGCGCCGCCGGGGGCGGCTGAGCTGGCGCGGCCGTACCGTCGGCTGAACGCGCCGTGGCCGCCGTCCGGGCGATGCCCTATAAAGAGCAGGTGACGGCGGTAGCGGTGATCGGAGCGGGGGTCGGCGGCTTGGCGGCCGCGGCCCGGCTGGCAGCGGCGGGCCACTCCGTCACCATCTATGAGCGGGCCGACACGGTCGGCGGGAAGCTGGCCCGGTACGCGCGGGACGGTTTCACGTTCGACACCGGCCCGAGCCTGTTCACGCTGCCGCAGGTCTTCGCGGAGTTGTTCGCCGACCTCGGCACGTCACTGGAGCGGCACCTCGATCTGGTGAAGCTGGACCCGATCGTGCGGCACCGCTTCCCGGACGGCTCCACGCTGGACTCCTGCGCCGATCCGGCCGCGTTCGCCACCCGGATCGGCGTCGCGTTCGGCGCGCGGGCGGCCGAGGACTGGTCGCGGCTGTGGGCCCGCGCCGCACGCGTCTGGGAGGCCTCCTGGCGCGACGTGCTGCGCCGGCCGCTGGACGGCCCGGCCGACCTGGCCCGGCTCGCCTGGCACGTCCGCGACCTGGCCGCGATCGCGCCCGGCCGGACGCTGCGCGGCCTCGGTGAGGAGTACCTGCACGACCCGCGGCTGCGCATGCTGCTCGACCGGTACGCCACCTACGCCGGCGCCGACCCGCGCCGGGCCCCGGCCGCGCTGGTCGCGGTCCCGTACGCGGAGCTGGCCTTCGGCGGCTGGTACCTCCGCGGCGGCCTGGGCCGGCTGGCCGACGCGCTGCTCTCCCTCTGCCTGGACCTGGGCGTGGTGGTGGAGACCGGCGCGACCGTGACCGGGATCGAGGCGACCGGCGGCCGGGTGCAGGCGATCCGGGTGCGCGGCGGGCGCGGCACCGGCCGGCGCGTGCCGGTGAGCACCGTGGTGGCGAACGTGGACGCGCTCACGCTCTACCGGGACCTGCTGCCGTCGCCGCGCCGGCTGGCCGCGCTGTCCGACCGCAGCCTGGCCGGCTTCGTGCTGCTGATGGGCGTGCGCGGCCGGACCGGCCTGGCACACCACACCGTCTTCTTCCCGCGCGACTACGACGCGGAGTTCGACGCGGTCTTCGGCGACCCGGGCCGCGGCGTCCCGGCCCGCCCGCCCGCGGACCCGACCGTGTTCGTGACCGTCGCCGACGACCCGGCCGCCCGCCCGGACGGGCACGAGGCGTGGTTCGTGCTGGTCAACGCGCCCCGGCAGGGCACCGCGCTGGACGCGGTGGACTGGCTGCGGCCCGGCCTGGCGGACGCGTACGCGGACCGGGTCCTGGACCTGCTGGCCGCGCGCGGCGTGGACGTGCGCGACCGGCTGGTGTTCCGGGAGGTGCGCACGCCCGCGGACCTGGCCGCGTCCGCGCACGCGCCGGGCGGCGCGATCTACGGCACCGCGAACCACGCGCTGCTCCGCCCGGCGAACCGCGGCCCGGTCGACGGCCTGCACCTGGTCGGCGGCTCCACGCACCCGGGCGGCGGGCTGCCGATGGTCGTGCTGTCCGCGCGGATCGCGGCGGACCGGATCGGCCCGGCCTGACGCGCCCGGCCGGTCATCGGCCCGACAGCGACAGCGCGTACTCCGGGAACCAGGCGCCGGCCGGCGGGTCGCCGCGGTCGCACTCGCCGTCGGACTCGCCCGGCCGCTTGACCCAGAGCAGCGCGTCCAGCCGCGGCACGCCGGTGTCCGTGGTCGGGCTCGCGCCGATCGCGCGGCCGGGCGGGTTGCACCAGCGGGCCACGCCCGTGGCGCGGTGCGGGCCGTTGCCGTTACGGCTGGTGTCGATCACGAAGTGCGCGCCGCCGAGCGCCTCGGAGAGCCGGGTGCCGTACGCGACAGACGCCTCCGTGGTCTCGAAGTTGGACACGTTGAGCGCGAACCCGGCCGCGCGGTCGATCCCGGCGGCGCGCAGCGCGTCCGCGAGCCGGGCGTGGTCGGCGATCCAGCTCGCGTTGCCCGCGTCCAGGTAGACGTGCGCCCGCGGGTTCGCGGCGAACGCGCCGACCGCGGCGGCGAGCAGCGCGTACCGCTCCGCGGGCGGGCCGGCGCAGCCGTCGACGGCCTGCGCGACCGCGTCGGGTTCCAGCACGATCAGCACCGGCTCGCCGGCGAGCGCGCCCGCGAGCGCACCGATCCAGGCCCGGTACTCGTCCGCGCCGGACGCGCCGCCCGCGGAGAACGACCCGCAGTCCCGGCCGGGGATGTGGTAGACCGCGATCACCGGCATGCGCCCGGCCGCGCGCGCGTCCGCGACCAGCGTCGCCGCGCGGGTGGCGGTGTCCGGCGCGGCGCCGGTGAACCAGACCGCGGTGGGCTGCTCGCCGATGTGCCGGATCGCGGCCGCGTCCTCGGCCCGGCCGCCGGCCGCGTACGCGTCGGCCTGCCGGGTGGCCACGTTCGGCGCGGAGACGAAGAACGAGACGCCGGCCAGCGGGTTCACCGGCGGCGCGGGGTCGTCGGCGGGCGTGCAGGCGGCCGGCCCGAGCAGGGCGGCGGCCAGCAGGCCGGCGGCGATCCGGCGCATCCGCGCGCTCCGTCCCATCCGGGTCAGACCAGTGCGCGGCGCACCACGGCCAGCAACTGGCACAGGCCGTAGCCGGCGAAGAGCACCCAGACGATCACGGCGAGCGTGGCGGTGCCGGCCGCGAGCTCCGCGGTGATCAGGCCGCCGGCGCCGGTGAGCAGCAGGCCGACCAGCGCCACCGAGACGCGGCTGGGCCGCTCGCCGACCGTGACCGCGCCGATGTCGCGCATGCCGGCGACCGTGGCCCGGGCCCGCACGTACTCGTGCAGCCAGGAGAGCCCGCCCGCGACCACGACCAGCCAGCCGAACGCGCCGGCCGCCCAGAACGCGCCCAGCCAGCAGGCCTCGCCGAGCCGGTCGGCGACCGAGTCGTAGAGGTGGCCGATCCGGGAGGCGCGCCCGGACGTGACCGCGACCGCGCCGTCCACACTGTCCGCCACGCCGGCCAGCAGCACCAGCAGCGCGGCGGTCAGCGGCCCGGCGGCCCGGTCGGCGAGCACGGCCAGCGGCACGCAGGCGCAGATCAGCAGCCCGGCGACGGTGACGGCGGTGGGCGGCACACCGAGCCGGCCGAGCGGGCGACCCAACACGTACGCCAGGCGCAGCCAGCCGCGCACCGGGAGGGAGGCACGCCGCGGGTCGAAGCCACCGTGCAGCCCCGCCCATGCCGTCGCGTACTCGTCCCAGGTCATGCGCGCGTCACCCCTGCACTGTATCGGCTGGGCGGGCCGGTTCCGGCGCTCACGCCGGGTGAACCGGCGGTCGGCCACCCGACAGCCGGGCCAGCACCGTCGCGGTGCCGCCGAGCCGGTCGCGCAGCGCGGGCGAGAGGTAGAGCGACTCCACCGTGGGCAGCCGGCGGCCGTTCAGCGTGGCCTGCGCGGACGGCCCGGCCGGCACGGCCAGTGCCAGAAGATCCAGATCCGGGGGTACGGCCGGGCCGTACCGCTTCGGTCCGGTGCTGCCGTCGTAGGAGAGCAGGAACGACACGCCCGCGCCGACCGCCTCGCGGAGCGCCGCGTAGAACTCGTCCCGGTCCAGGCCGCGCATGTAACGGTGGTCCCGGCTGGCGGAGACGCCCTGGTAGGGCGGGTCCAGGTAGACCACGTCCGCGGGCCGGGCCCCGGTCAGCGGCGCCCGGTAGTCGCCGGCCGCGACGTCCGCGCCGGCCAGCGCGCGCGAGGTGGCCCGGATCCGCGCGCGCATCAGCGACGGCCGCGCGCCGAGCCGCCGCCGGTCCGCCGCCTGGTTGAACTCGCCCAGCCGGTTGTAGCGCACCGACGCCTTCACGCACCGGGCCAGCAGGTAGAGCAGCAGGTGCGGCGCGTGCCCGGCGTTGAAGTCGTCCCGGGCCCGGCGGTAGAACGCGGCCGGGTCCGGCCGCTGCGCCTCCCACAGCGCCGCGTAGTCGTCGGCGAGCGCGTCCGGCTCGTCCAGAATCCGCCGCCAGAGCGCGATCAGCGGCTCGTTGACGTCCCGCAGCCGAACCCGGCGCGGGATGCCGAGGTGGCAGGCGGCGATCGAGACGGCGGCGGACCCGGCGAACGGCTCGATCAGGTCCGCGGTCCCCTCCGGCAGCAACGGCACGATCGCGTGGGCCAGCACCCGCTTGCTCCCCTGGTACGGGATCGCGTGCGGCACACCACGCAGAGCAGCCATCCGAGGAGCAGCCGGTAACGGGATCACGGACGCAGTCTGCCCCACGCCGCCACCCCCGCAGAACCGTCGTACCCCCAGCGTATAAACCACGCACGGACGCACCCCACCACCACGTGCGTCCCCGCAGCGGTCCCCGGCCCTCCGCGACGGGCCGGCCCGGTGCGGCCGAGCCCGGGCAGCCGCCCGGGTGGGGGTCGGCTCCATCGGTTCTCGTCCGGCAAGGGAGTGTGCACATGTCCACGTTCCATCCCCCGCCCGCCGACCGCCCGTTGGGCGCGCTGCTCACCGCGCTGCGCCTCCGCCGCGGCTGGAGTCAGGAGCGGGTCGCGGAGCGGCTCTGCGCCGCGTCCGGCCTGCACACGGTCACCCGTCACGAGGTCAGTCGCTGGGAGCGCGAGGAGCGCGTCCCCGGCGGGTTCTGGCGCCGCTGGCTGGCCGCCGTGCTCGAGGCCGACCCGGCCGAGCTGACCCGCTCCGCCGCCGCGGCCCGGCACGCGCTGCCCGGCGAGCCCGGCCCGGCCGTCCCCGGCACGACCGGCGCCGGCGCGCGCCCCGCGCCCGGCGCGCCCGCGGAGACCGCCCGCCTGCGCCGGGCCGCGCACGCCTGGCTGGCCGCGCCGTCCGGTGCGGACCTGCCGGCCGCGCGCGCCGCGCCGCTGCTGGCCCGGCAACTGCTCCACCTGGCCGGCACGCTGCCGGCCGATCCCGCCTGCGCCGGCCCCGCCTCGCTGCCCGGCCTGCGCCGGATGGACGACCTGGTCGGCGGCGCGGACCTGGCCGCGCCGCTGGCCCGCCGCCTGGCCGTCACGCACGCCGAGCCCGCGCGGGCCGTGCCGGCCGGGCTGACCGCGGTCGCCGAGGGCGCGCAGCTGCTCGGCTGGGTGGCCGCGGATGCGGGCCGGTGGCGCACGGCCGTCGCGGCGCACCGGGTGGCGCTCCAGGCCGCGCACGCGGCCGGCGCCCGGCCGCTCGCCGGTTACGTGCTGGCCTCCGCGAGCCACCTGCTCACCGAGGCCGGCGACCCGGCCACCGGCCTGCTGCTGGCCCGCACCGCGTGGTCCGGCGCGGCCGGCTGCGGCAGCGCCACCGGCCGCGCGCTGCTGCTCCACCGCACCGCGCTGGCCTGCGCGGTCTCCGGCCGCCGCCGCGAGGCCGACACCGCGCTCGGCGCCGCCCGGCGCGCCGCCGACCGCGCCGACCCGCACCACGACCCCGCCTGGCTCTACTGGCTGACCCCGGAGGAGCTGGACGGCATGGCCGGTCGCTGCCTGGCCGCGCTGGGCCGCCCGATGCGGGCGGTGGCACCGCTGCGCCGGGCCGCCCGGTCCGCGTCCGGCCCGCGCACCGCCGCGCTGCACCGCGCCTGGCTGGCCCGGGCGTTCGCGGACGGCGGCGACGTGGAGCGGGCCTGCGCGGCCGGCAGCGCCGCGCTGCACGACGCGATCCGGGCCGGCTCGGTCCGCGCCGCCACGCAGGTCCGCCGCCTGCAGACCCGGCTGCGCGCGCACGCGGACCACCCGGCGGCCCGGTGGCACCGCGAGGAGTTCGCGGCCGCCCGGCGTTACCTCGCGGACGCCCGGCTCGCCGCCCCGGTGGCGTGACGCCACCGCGCCGTCACGGTGGGCGGTCCGCACCCGCTGCGGGCCGCCCACCGGCCCGGCCGGCGCCGGCGCGGCCGGCCGGGCCGCGGCGAGGCCCGGCCGCCGCCCGGCCGCACGCCGGCGCAGGCGCTAGTGTCTGCTGGTGACCAGCACCGTTCCCCCGGTCGACCGCCACGGACTGCGCGCCCGCGTCGACAAGGCTCTCGCCGGGTTCCTCGCGCACCAGCGCACCCGGATGCACGACATCGACGACGCGCTCCGTGACGTGACGGAGGCGCTGGAGGCGTTCGTGCTGCGCGGCGGCAAGCGGCTGCGCCCGGCGTTCGGCTACTGGGGTTACCGGGGCGCCGGCGGCCTCGACTCGGACGCGGTGGTCACCGGCCTGGCCGCGCTGGAGCTGGTGCAGGCCAGCGCGCTGATCCATGACGACCTGATCGACCGGTCGGACACCCGCCGCGGCGAGCCGTCCGTGCACCGCCGGTTCGCGGCCCGGCACCGCGCCGCCGGGTGGAACGGCGACCCGGACGACTTCGGCGCGTCCGCCGCGATCCTGCTCGGCGACCTCTGCCTGGCCTGGTCGGACGAGATGCTGCACGGCGCCGGCCTGGACCCGGAGGTGCTGACCCGGGCGCGCGGCGCGTTCGACGAGATGCGCACCGAGGTGATGGCCGGGCAGTACCTGGACGTGCTCGCGCAGAGCGACGGCGACACGTCCGCCGAGCGGGCCGCGAAGATCGCCATCTACAAGTCCGCGAAATACACGGTCGAGCGACCGCTGCTGCTCGGCGCCGCGCTGGCCGGCGCGCCCGCGCCGGTGCTGGCCGCCTACTCCGGCTACGGCCTGCCGCTCGGCGAGGCGTTCCAGCTGCGCGACGACGTGCTCGGCGTGTTCGGCGACCCGGCGCAGACCGGCAAGCCGGCCGGCGACGACCTGCGCGAGGGCAAGCGCACGTTCCTGATCGTGGCCGCGCTGGCCGAGGCGGGCGCGGCGGACCGGGCGACGCTGCTGGCCGCGCTCGGCGATCCGGCGCTGGACGCGGCCGGTGTGGACCGCCTGCGCGCGATCATCACCGGGACCGGCGCGCTGGTCCGGACCGAGGAGCGGATCACGATGCTGACCGGCACCGCGCTGGCGGCGCTGTCCGCCGTACCGCTGGAGCCGGAGGCCCACCAGGCGCTCGCCGACCTCGCGGAGGCGGCCACCCGCCGCACCATCTGAATCGCTGTTTTGCCTGGTGAAGGCGTCGTTCCCGGTCCGGAACGACGCCTTCACCGATCTTTAGAAGCCGGCCGACTGGGCGCGCCGCTTGACCTCGGTCGCGCGTGGCCCGCCCAGCGCTACGGCGGGCGAACCGGGCAAAGTGGCATCTTCGGTGTAGAGCCACTCCAAAGCCTCTTGGTCGTTGTACCCAGCGTCGTGCAGCAACGTGAGGACGCCAGGGAGGTGCTTGAGCACGGTGCCATTCGCCACCAGCTCAGCGGGCACCCGCATGATGCCGTCACGACGGACCGCCAGCAGCGCGCGATCACGGATCATCTGGTGCACCTTGCTGATGCCCAGACCCAGGCGCTCGGCGACGTCCGGAAGAGTCAGCCACTCGGCGGGACCCGGGGTTTCGCCGGCATTCACATCACGGGGTTCGGTCACCGACCCACCCTCGCATGCCGCGGTCGCGGCGGGCCAGCGGATCCCCCACCGGATCGGCCGGCCGGCCCGCCCGGCGAAAGGAAGCAACGACACGTGAGCATCTTGCGGATCGTCCGCGACGAGGCGGCGGGCGCCTGGCGATCGCTGCGGTACGACCTCGCCCGCCGCGGCACGGAGGCGCCGCGGCCCCACGGCGGTTACGCCTACCCCGGATACGACCCGGACACCGAGAACCTCTCCGGGTACGCCCGCCCGCCCCGCCGCCTGCTGGCCGCCGGCGCGTTCGGCGTGCTGGCACTGGTCGGCGCCGCGGGCACCTACGTGACGGTGGCGAGCAGCCTCGACTCCGTGCTGAACACGGACGCTGCGGCACCCCGCGGCGCGCCCGAGATCCCCGGCGTCCCGGCCCCGTCGCCGTCGCCCGGTCCGGCGCTGCCACCGGCCGCGGCGGCGTCGGAGGCGGCGGCGCGCGCGTGGACCAGCGCGGCGAGCCGCCCGATGCCGCGCGGCGCCGCCACCACCGCGACGGCCACGGCCCGCGGCGTGGCGCCGGTCGCCTCAGGTCCGGGGCGGCGCACGGTCGAGGCCGCCCCGACGCCGGACGTACCGCCGCTGACCGGCACGCCGGGCTCCGCGCCGGCCGCCGGGTCGCCGGGCCCGGCCCACCCGGGCCTGCCGGTGCCCACGCCGACCTCGCCGGACTACCCGGGGCACTGGGACGGCGACGAGGACGAGCCGGATCAGATCCCGGACTGGCCCGACTGGCCCGAGCATCCGGATTTTCCCACCGCGCCCCCGGAGATTCCCGAGTCCATGACGCCCACCCCGGGCGTGGACGCCACCGGGCCGGCGAGCGCGGAGCCCACCGGGGACGCGCCGAACACGCCCGCGAGTTCTCACAATCCCGGGAATACCGGGAATCCGGGGACGAATGCCGTGGGCGACACCGGCTACTAGGCGGCCAGCACCGGGCATAGCGTGATCGATCGGGCACTCTCCGCAGGGAGGGTGCCCGTGACGTATTCGCTATGGCATCCTGGTCTGCCGGTTATACAACGACACTTAGACTTCAGGCCGATGGATACTCAGGTCGCCGACGAACTTCTGGGCTCGCTTGTCGACGGGCGCTACCGCATTCGCGGTCGAGTCGCCCGTGGCGGCATGGCGACCGTGTACACCGCTACCGACGAGCGCCTCGAGCGCACGGTGGCTCTCAAGATCATCCATCCGTCGCAGAGCCGCGACCCGCGCTTCCTGGAGCGGTTCACCGACGAGGCGAAGACGATAGCGCGGCTGACCCACCCCAACGTGGTCGCCGTCTACGACCAGGGCGTCTACCGCGGCCTGCCGTACCTGGTGATGGAGTACGTGCGCGGCCGCACGCTGCGCGACATCCTGGCCCAGCGGCGCCGGCTGGACCCGGGCGAGGCGCTGACCATCCTGGACCAGATGCTCGCCGCGGTCGCCGCCGCACACCGCGCCGGACTGGTCCACCGCGACGTCAAGCCGGAGAACGTGCTGGTCGCAGAGCCGCCGAGCGGCGGGCTGATGGACGCGGTGGTCAAGGTCGCCGACTTCGGCCTGGCCCGCGCGGTCGAGGCGAGCGCGGAGGACGAGTCCGGCGGCGGCCAGCTGATGGCCACCGTGGCGTACGTGGCACCCGAGCTGGTCTCCGAGGGCAAGGCGGACACCCGCACCGACGTCTACGCGTCCGGCATCGTGCTGTTCGAGATGCTCACCGGCCGCGTGCCGTACGACGGCGACCAGCCCATCGAGATCGCCTGGGCGCACGTCGACAACGACGTCCCCGCGCCGTCCACGCTGGTCCCGGGCCTGCCGCCGTCGGTGGACGCGCTGGTCCGGTCCGCCACCCGGCGCGACCCGGCGGCCCGGCCCACGGACGCCGGCCGGCTGCTCACCGCCGTGCAGGCGGTCCGCGAGGAGCTGGGCAGCGCGCCCGCCGCCGTACCGCCGCGCCCCGGCGACGCCGCGACCGCGCAGCTGCGGCCGGTCTCCGAGCCGACCCAGGTGGTGGCGCGGGTCCAGCCGCCGGTGGTGGACGACCGCCCGCCGTGGTCGCGCCTGCCCGGCCAGCCGGAGCGCGCCCGCCCGCAGACGTACCCGGCCGGCGGCTACCAGCCACCCGCCGGCGGCACCTACTCCTCCGGCGGCACGGCGTACGGCAGCACCGCTTCCGGCGGCACCGCGTACGCCTCCGGCGGCGGCGCGTACGGCACGCCCCGCCGCCCGGCCCCGGCGGAGAACCCGCGGCTGCGCGTGGCCCTGCTCGCGGGCGGCCTGGCCGTGCTGCTGGTGGTGCTGCTCGGCGGCTGGTGGCTCGGCTTCGGGCGGTACACCACCGTGCCCACGCTGACCAACCTCTCCCAGGCGGACGCACAGAGCGCGATCACCCAGGCCGGCTTCGAGGTCCGGCTCGGCGACGGCCGGTACGACGAGACCGTGCCCAAGGACTCCGTGGTCGCGCAGGACCCGCCCAGCGGCAGCCGGCTGACCAAGGGCTCCACGGTCACGCTGATCCTCTCGCTCGGCCCGGAGCGCATCGTGGTGCCGGACGTGGTGGGCAAGGACTTCGCCGTGGCCAAGCTGGATCTGGAGAACCTGGGTCTTACGGCCGAGCGCGGCCCGGACCGGTTCGACAACGCGATCCCCGAGGGCTTCGTGGTCGCGGTCGAGCCGGCGGTGAACGCGGAGGTCAAGCCCGGCGACCGGGTGACGGTGACGGTCAGCAAGGGCCGCGCGCCGATCACCGTGCCCAGCGTGATCGGCAAGAACGTCAACGAGGCGCGCGCCCAGCTGGCCGCGCTCGGGCTGAACGTGCTGGAGGAGCGCAAGGACGACCCGAACCGGGCACGCGACGAGGTCATCTCGCAGGACCCGCCGGACGGTGCCGGTGCCGAGCCGGGCGCGGACATCCGGCTGACGGTGAGCAACGGCCCGCCGCAGGTCACGCTGCCCCGGGTGGTCGACCGCCCCTGCCAGGAGGCGAAGGCGCAGCTGGAGGGCATGGGCCTGCGGGTGCGGACCGACGTCAACCCGAACGCGACCGTCCGCTTCCAGAACCCGGCGGAGAACACGCCGGTCGATCCGAACGCCGAGGTCGTGCTCACGTGCTTCTAGCGAACTCCCGCCCGATCGGCGCGCACTCCCCGACCGCCGGCGGGCTGGCCAAGGCCGCACTGCCGCACCTGGACGCGATCGGCGGCGAGGCCGTCCAGGTGTACGTGTCGAACTCGCGCGGCTGGGCGCTGCCGGCCGGAAACCCGGCGCAGGACGAGCTGTTCCGCGACGGCTGCGCCACCCGCGGCGTGCCCGTGTTCATCCACGCGGCGCTGCTGGTCAACCTGGGCTCGCCGACGGCCGCCACGGTGGAGAAGTCGGTCGCCACGCTGGAGCACGCGCTGGTGCGCGGCCGCGCGATCGGCGCCTCCGGCGTGGTGTTCCACGCCGGCAGCGCGGTCGACGCGGAGTACGCCGAGACCGCGCTGAAGCAGGTCCGCGAGTCGCTGCTGCCGCTGCTGGACGCGGCCGCGGCGGCCGGCGGGCCACGGCTGCTGGTCGAGCCGAGCGCGGGCGGCGGGCGGTCGCTCGCGGCGCGGGTGGAGGATCTGGGTCCGTACCTGGCCGCGGTCGATCACCACCCGTGGCTGGGCGTCTGCTTCGACACCTGCCACGCATGGGCGGCCGGGCACGACGTGGCGGTGCCGGGCGGCATGACCGCCACGCTGGACACGCTGGTCCAGACCGTGGGGGTGGACCGGCTGCGGCTGGTCCACGCGAACGACTCCAAGGACCCGTGCGGCTCCACGCGCGACCGGCACGAGTCGATCGGCAAGGGCGCGATCGGCGAGGAGCCGTTCGCGGAGCTGCTGCGCCACCCGGCCACCGCGGGCGTCCCGGTGGTGGTGGAGACCGCCTCCGACGGTACGGCCGGGCATGCCGCGGACGTGGCGACGCTCAAGCGGCTCCGCACTGTGTGATCTTCCTCGGTGTGACAGGTCTTGCCTGGCCAGGGTGTTTAGGGCACCCTAACCAAGGCAAGCCTTACCAGACCGGAGGAGCGCAGTGTTCGCGTGCATCTGTAAGCGGGTCCGCGAATGCGAGGTCCGGTCGGTGATCCAGGGCGGTGCGCGGACCAAACGGTCCGTGGCGGAGGCGTGTGGTGCCGGGACGAGCTGCGGCACGTGCGTCCGCCGGATCGGTGATCTGATCGACGAGGAGACCGGCGCGCAGGCGGCGCTCAGTCACACCACCTAAACATATCCTAAGAAAAACCGCTAATCGGGCATATTGCTACGCTCCCCTCCACGGCAACCACGTGGGGGGTACAGAGCCATGCAAGGCGACGCACGCGTCATCGAGTTCCTGAACGAGCAGCTCACCGCGGAACTGACCGCGATCAATCAGTACTTCCTGCACGCCAAGATGCAGGACAACTGGGGATACACCGTGCTGGCCAAGCACACCAGGCACGAGTCGATCGACGAGATGCGGCACGCGGAGGTCCTGACCGACCGCATCCTCTTCCTGGAGGGCCTGCCGAACTACCAGAAGCTGTTCGCGCTCCGGATCGGCGAGACGGTCAAGGAGCAGTTCGACTGCGACATGAAGATCGAGCGGGAGGCCGTCGACCGGCTGCGCGCCGGCATCGACCACATGCGGTCCGTCGGCGACGTCACGTCCGCCAAGATCTTCGAGGACATCCTCGCGGACGAGGAGCACCACATCGACTACCTCGAGACGCAGCTGCACCTGATCGAGAAGTTCGGCGAGGCGCTCTACCTGCAGAACGTCACGCAGCACCCCGAGGCCGGATAAAGGCCATCAACGCGGTACGGGCGGGACCTCCACCGAGGTCCCGCCCGTCTCTCACTGTCCCTGTGCGTTCAGCACGTCCACCACGAAGCGCAGGTCGCCGGTCGGCCGGCCGCTCCCGTCGTCCTTGTCGCCGTAGGCCAGGTCCGGCGGCAGGTCCAGGATGATCCGGCTGCCCACCGGCACGTTCAGCAGGCCCTTCTCCCAGCCGTCGATCAGCTGGCCCATGCCGATGGTGAACTCGATCGCCTGCTGCCGGCTCCACGACGAGTCGAACTCCTCGCCGGTGCCGTACAGCACGCCCACGTAGTTCGCCGTGATCAGGTCGCCCGCCTTGGTGGCCGGGCCGGTCCCCTTGATCACATACGTAATCTTGGGCTTGCCCTTCTCGAGCGCGCCCTCACCCTTCTCCACCGTCGGCTTCGTGCTCAGCGCCGGGTCGGCACCGGCCGGGACCGGCGGGAACGGCACCGCGGGCGGCACCGACTGCTGCTCCTCGGCCGGCGCGGTCGGCGTGGCGGCGGGCTCGGCCGACGGGTCGGTCCGGCGGCTGTCCGCGAACCACACCGCGCCGACGATCACCGCGACCACCGCGAGACCGATCACGGCCAGACCGAACGCCTGCCGGCCGGCCTTGCGGGCGCGGGCACGCTGCGTCTCTATGCGCAGCAGCTCCCGCTTCTCCGCCTTGGTCAGCGGGCGGGCCTCCTCGGCCTTCTCCGTCTCCTCGGCGGTGTCGCCGGCCTCCTCGGCCGTGGCCTCGTCCGCGCCCCCGGCGGCGGCCTCGTCCTGGTCCTTGTCCGCCGCCTCGTCGATGACGTCCGCCTTCTTCGGCGCCGTCGTCTCGGACTTCTCCGTTCCGACCGGATCGCTCATCTGTCTGTCGACTCCCGATGGACAAGGGCCCGGCTCAGGCCCGTACGGCGAATAGCTTGAATTTCTCGGTACACCGTAATGCCTGAAGCTGGACGCGACCCACCCGGGAGCGAACGGATCGGTACCGTTGTCTGTCATGAGCGAGCTCGCGAGCGAATCATGGGCTCAGCGCCGCCCACCACGGAACCGCAGCATGGAGGATTTTCCGGCATGAGCGAGCTCGCGAGCGAATCATCGGCTCAGCGCCGCCCACCACGGAACCGCAGCATGGAGGATTTTCCGGCATGAGCGAGCTCGCGAGCGAATCATCGGCTCAGCGCCGCCCACCACCGAACCGCAGCATGGAGGATTTTCCGGCATGAGCGAGCTCGCGAGCGAATCATCGGCTCAGCGCCGCCCACCACCGAACCGCAGCATGGAGGATTTCCCGGCATGAGCGACCCGACCATGGTTGGCTTCGGTGCGAAACAGGCCTGGCTGGCCGTGCGCGACGCCGATCCCGCCGAGATCATCAAGGCGATGGAACTGCGGGACCTCGGCCCGGTCCCCTGGCGCGAGGGCATCGACCTCGCCTACCTCACGGACGACCGGCTGGTCCTCACGCCACCGCTGCCCGGCGCGGACACCGCCGCCTGGACGCTGGTGACCGGACGCTGGCTGCTCACCCCGGCCGCCCGCGCGGAGCTGGACGTGGCGGACCTGTCCGAGTCGCTCGGCACCGAGGTGCAGTCCTTCGCCACGCACCGGGTCGGCGAGCTGCACTCCTGGCGCCGCGCGGTGAAGGGCACGCTGGTTCGCGCGTTCGGCTACATCGGCGAGAGCGGCGACGTCACGGCCTGGCACGGCGCGCCGGACGAGGCCGAGCGCGAGGCCGGCCTCCCGGCCGAGCTGGACGACGACACCACCGTGCTGATCTCCGAGCGGGACGTGCTGCGCGTCGCCGCCGCGTGGAGCGTGGACCCGACCCGCCTCGACGGCCGCCGCGCGCCCGGGCCGCTGCGCGCCGCCGCGGCGCCGTGACCGCTCAGCTGAGCAGGTCGTGGAGCACCTCGGCGGCGCGGTCGACGCCGGCCGAGTCCACGTCCAGGTGGGTGACCAGGCGGGCCCGGCGCGGGCCGACCGGCGAGATCAGCACGCCGCGCTCGCGGGCGGCCTCGACCAGAGCCGCGGCGTCCAGCGTGGACTTGGTCAGGTCGAGCGGCACCAGGTTGGTGCGGACCGCGTCCGCGTCGACCACGCCGGTCGGCGCCAGCGCCGCGGCCAGCCGGGCCGCGTGCGCGTGGTCCTCGGCCAGCCGCGGGATGTGGTGGCGGACCGCGTGCAGGCCACCGGCCGCGATGATGCCGGCCTGGCGCATGCCGCCGCCGAGCCGCTTGCGGATCACGCGGGCCCGGGCGATCGCGGCCCGGTTCGAGACCAGCACGGACCCGACCGGCGCGCCGAGCCCCTTGGAGAGGCAGACCGAGACGGAGTCGAACAGCCGGCCGTAGACGTCCAGCGGCACGCCGGTGGCGACGTGCGCGTTCCACAGCCGGGCGCCGTCGCAGTGCAGGCCGAGGCCGTGGCGGTCGCACAGCGCGCGGAGCTGCCGGAGCGTGTCCAGCGGGATGATCGTGCCGCCGCTGCGGTTGTGGGTCTGCTCGACCGCGATCGCCCGGGTCGCGTTCGTGTCGTAGCCACCCGGCACCCTGATCATGCTCTCGACCAGCGCCGGGTCCAGCGCGCCGCCCACCGCGGGCCAGGTGCGGGAGGAGATCCCGCCGTAGGCCGCCGCCGCGCCCATCTCGTAGATCAGCACGTGGGCGTCCGCGTCGGTCAGCAGTTCCTCGCCGGGTGGCACGAGCAGTTGCAGCCCGATCTGGTTCGCCATCGAGCCGGTCGGCGTGAACAGCGCCGCCTCGTGGCCGAGCAGCGCGGCCACCTCGTCCTGCAGCAGGTTGACGGTCGGGTCCTCGCCGTAGACGTCGTCGCCGACCTCGGCGGCCGCCATGGCCGCGCGCATCTCGGGGGTGGGCTTGGTGAACGTGTCCGAGCGGAGATCAACCACGCAGCATCTCCGCCACCAGGAAGGCCAGTTCCAGCGACTGCTGCGTGTTCAGCCGGGGGTCGCAGGCGGTCTCGTACCGGCTGGGCAGGTCCAGGTCCGCGATGCCCTGCGCGCCGCCGAGGCACTCGGTGACGTCCTCGCCGGTCAGCTCCACGTGGATGCCGCCCGGGTGGGTGCCGAGCTGGCGGTGCACCTCGAAGTAGCCGAGCACCTCGTCGACGATCCGGTCGAACTGCCGGGTCTTGTAGCCGTTCGACGACTCGATCGTGTTGCCGTGCATCGGGTCGCACTGCCAGACCACGGTGGCGCCGGCCGCGGTGACCTTGTCCACGATCGCGGGCAGCGCGTCCCGGACCTTGTGGTTGCCCATCCGGCTGATCAGCGTGAGCCGGCCGGGGATGTTGTCCGGGTTGAGCCGCTCGCACAGCTCGATCGCGGTCTCCGGCGTGGTGGTCGGGCCGAGCTTGACGCCGATCGGGTTCGCGATGCGGGAGATGAAGTCGATGTGCGCGTGGTCGAGCTGCCGGGTGCGCTCGCCGACCCAGAGGAAGTGGCCGGAGAGGCAGTACGCCTTGCCGTCCGAGACGCGGGTGAGCGCGCGGTCGTACTCCAGCGCCAGCGCCTCGTGCGAGCAGGCCAGGTTGACCGTGCGCAGCGCGTCGTCGTCCTTCATGCCGCAGGCGCGGATGAACGCCATGGCCCGGTCGATCTCGCGGGCGATCGCCTCGTAGCGCTCGCCGGCCGCGGACGAGCGGACGAAGTCCTTGTTCCAGTCGTGCACCGCGTGCAGGTCGGCCAGCCCGCCGTTGAGGTACGCGCGCAGCATGTTCATGGCGGCGGCCGAGTTCGCGTACGCCCGGATCATGCGCTGCGGGTCCGCGACCCGCGCCTCCGGCGTCGCGTCCAGCGAGTTGATCATGTCGCCGCGGTACGCCGGCAGGCCCAGCGAGTCCGTCGCGGACGAGCGCGGCTTCGTGTACTGACCCGCGACCCGGGCCACCTTCACCACCGGCAGCGACGCGCCGTAGGTGAGCACCACGGCCATCTGCAGCAGCGTGCGCGCGTTCGCCAGCAGGTGCGCCTCGGTGTTGTCGGAGAACGTCTCGGCGCAGTCGCCGCCCTGGAGCAGGAACGCCTTGCCCTCCGCCACCAGCGCCAGCCGGGCGCGCAGGTCGTCCACCTCGTACGGCGCGACGATCGGCGGCACCGTGTCGAGGACCTTGCAGACCTCGCCGACCTCGTCCAGGTCCGGCCACGGCGGCATCTGCAGGCGCGGGAGCGTGCGCCAGCGGTCGAGGCCCAGCGCCTCGGCCTCCTCCGGGTCGGTGGTGGGGCGGCTGGTCTGCAGGGCGACCGAGCCGACGGCGGGATGACTCAGCTGATGCCACTCCTGGCGCATGCCTCAACACTACGGAACCGGCCGCCGCCCCGGAAAAGAGGCCCGCACGTCCCATCCACCAGGACGTACGGGCCCCTCACCGGCTAATCGAGCAGCTCGGTCACGGTGCCGGCGGCCACGGTCCGGTTGCCCTCGCGCACCGCGAAGCCGAGCCCGGCCGCCATCGCGACCGGCCGGTCCAGGACCACGCCGAGCGACACCGTGTCCCCCGGCACGACCATCGGCACCTCGCCCAGGTCCATCGCGCCGGCCACGTCCGCGGTCCGGAAGTAGAACTGCGGACGGTAGTTGGCGAGGAAGGGCGTGTGCCGCCCGCCCTCGGCCGCGGTCAGCGCGTACAGCTCGGCCCGGAACCGCCGGTGCGCCCGCACCGAGCCCGGCACGGCCACCACCTGGCCGCGCGCGACCTGGTCCCGCTTGACGCCGCGCAGCAGCACGGCCGCGTTGTCCCCGGCCTCGGCCGCGAGCAGGCTCTTGCCGAACGTCTCCAGCCCGGTCGCGACCGTGGCGATCGGCTCGCCGAGCCCGACCACCTCGACCGGCTCACCGAGGCGCAGCGTGCCGCGCTCGACCGCGCCGGTGACCACGGTGCCGCGCCCGGAGATGGTGAGCACGTTCTCGATCGGCATCAGGAACGGCTCGGCCAGGTCCCGCGGCGGCTCCGGCACGTAGCCGTCGACCGCGTCCAGCAGGTCCGCGATCGACTGCGTCCACCGCGGGTCGCCCTCCAGCGCACGCAGCGCCGACACGCGTACCACCGGCACCTCGTCGCCCGGGAAACCGTACTCGCTCAGCAGCTCCCGCACCTCCAGCTCGACCAGGTCCAGCAGCTCGGTGTCGGCCACCGCGTCCGCCTTGTTCATGGCCACCACCAGGTGCGGCACGCCGACCCGCCGGGCCAGCAGCACGTGCTCGCGCGTCTGCGGCATCGACCCGTCCAGCGCGGACACCACCAGGATCGCGCCGTCGACCTGCGCCGCCCCCGTGATCATGTTCTTCACGTAGTCGGCGTGCCCCGGCATGTCCACGTGCGCGTAGTGCCGGCTCGCGGTCTCGTACTCCACGTGCGCGATGTTGATGGTGATCCCCCGCTGCACCTCCTCCGGCGCCCGGTCGATCCCGTCGAACGACACGTAGCTGTTGACCTGCGGGTACCGCTCGGCCAGCACCTTCGTGATCGCCGCCGTCAGCGTCGTCTTCCCGTGGTCGACGTGCCCCATCGTCCCGATGTTGAGGTGCGGTTTCGTCCGCACGAACTGGCTCTTGGCCATGACCTTTCCCGTTGTATTCGTAAATTGCACCGGACGGCGAGCAGCAAAACGCGGGCGGACGCCACTCCGCGCCATTGACAATGGCATGACTCCGCGCCAGAACCGCGCGACGAAACCCCATGAGACTCCGGGGGTACGACGAGAGCACCCTCCTCCTCCGGTCCTGCTGGAACGGGAGAAGGGTCAGCTATCCAGTCGTCCGAGCATGACGGCGAGCGCGCCCACCCGGCCACCGCCGGTGCGCACCTCAAGCCCAGTCATGCCCAACATGGCGCCAAGAATAGTGCGGCGACCGGAAAGCCGCCACCCCATTGAATAGGCCTGCCCTCACCGCCGGGTGGACGGCGGTGAGGGCAGGTGTCCAGCGCGAAGGGATTACTTAGTTGAGGCCGTTCTTGACGGCGGTGATGAGTTCGCCGTTCGCGGTGTCGCCGGAGAGTTCCCAGAAGAACGCGCCGCCGAGACCCTGCTGCTTGGCGTAGGTCATCTTGCCGGTCATGGTGGCGGGGGTGTCGTAGCTCCACCAGTTGTTGCCGCAGAAGGCGTACGCCGTGCCGGCGACCGTGCCCGTGGCGGGGCAGGCGGTCTTCAGCACCTTGTAGTCGTTGATGCCGGGCTCGTACTGGCCGGAGGCCGGGCCGGTGGCGGTGCCGCCGGGTGCGGCCTGGGTGACGCCGGTCCAGCCGCGGCCGTAGAAGCCGACGCCCAGCAGCAGCTTGTCGGCGGGGATGCCCTTCGCCTTGAGCTTCTGGATGGCGGCGTCCGAGTAGAAGCCCGCGGTCGGGATGCCGTTGTACGAGGTGAGCGGCGAGTGCGGGGCGGTCGGGCCCTGCGCTGCCCAGGCGCCGAAGTAGTCGTACGTCATCGGCATGATCCAGTTGAGGTCCGCGGCCGCGCCGGCGTAGTCGGTGGCGTCGATCTTGCCGCCGTTGGTGCCGTCCGCCGTGATCGCGGAGGTGATCAGCGCGTTCGGGCCGAACTTGGAGCGCAGCGCCGAGATCACGTTCTTGTACGCGTTGGGCCCGCTGGTGTCACAGCTCAGGCCACAGGCGTTCGGGTACTCCCAGTCGATGTCGATGCCGTCGAACACGTCCGCCCAGCGCGGGTCCTCGACCACGTTGTAGCAGGACTCGGCGAACGCGGCCGGGTTCTGCGCGGCCTGGGTGAAGCCGCCGGACCAGGTCCAGCCGCCGAACGAGTAGATCACCTTGAGGTGCGGGTACTTCGCCTTGAGCTGCCGCAGCTGGTTGAAGCTGCCGCGCAGCGGCTGGTCCCACGTGTCCGCCACGCCGCTGACGCTCTCCGCCGCGGTGTAGGACTTCTCGTACGCCGGGAACGTCTCGCCGACCGAGCAGCGCCCACCGGTGGTGTTGCCGAACGCGTACAGGATGTGGGTCAGCTTCGCGGCGGAGCCGCTGGTGTCGATGTTCTTGACGTGGTAGTTCCGCTGGTAGACGCCCCACTCCGCGAAATACCCGACGACCTTCTTACCGCCCGGGTCGACCGGCGGCGGCGTGGTGGGCGGGGGCGTGTTCGGCGGCGGCGTGGTCGGCGACCCGGTGGTCGGCGGCGTCACCGGCCCGCCGGAGCAGGACACGCCGTTGATCGTGCAGTTCGTGGGCGCGGTGTACCCGCCGGTGGCCACGTATCCCCAGGTCACGGACGCGCCGGGGGCGAGACTGCCGGCCCAGCTCTTCTTGACCGCGGTGTACGTATTACCGCTCTTGGTGACGTCGGCGTCCCACGAATTGCTGATGGACGCGCTGGCCGGCAGCGTGAACGTGATGCTCCACGTGGCGACGGCGGCGTCGGAGCCGTTGGTCACCTTGACGGCGACCTCGTGCCCGGTCCCCCAGTCGGAGCTGGCGGTGAAGGTGGCGGCGATGCTGCCCGCGGCCATCGCGTTGACGGCCGGGACTGCGGTGGCGGCCAGCGCCGCGACGACCGCACCCGCCAGCAGCCCGCGGCGGACGGATTTTCTCATGGCGTCTCCACATCGATTAGGAAACTTTCCTAAGAGTGAAGGGCTACGTCACCACTTCGTCAAGATGGCCATACATGGATTTATCAATTTCTTAGGGCAACGGACGATCCGGACACCTCACGGCGCGTAGTCTCCAGTCTCATGACCGTCTTCGACGTCGAGATCAACTCACTCACCGGCGCGCCCTTCGACCTGGCCCGATACCGCGGCAACGCGCTGCTCGTCGTGAACGTCGCCTCCAAGTGCGGCTCCACCCCGCAGTACACCGCGCTGGAGGCGCTCGCCGAGGAGTACGCCGACCGCGGCCTCGTGGTGCTCGGCGCGCCGTGCAACCAGTTCGGCAACCAGGAGCCCGGCACCGCCGAGGAGATCGCCGAGTTCTGCGCCACCACCTACGGCGTCACGTTCCCGATGACGGAGAAGCTGGACGTCAACGGCCCCGGCCGGCACCCGCTCTTCGCCGCGCTGACCGACACGCCCGACACCGACGGCGAGGCCGGCGACGTCCGCTGGAACTTCGAGAAGTTCCTGGTCACCCCGGACGGCACCCCCACCGCCCGGTTCCGCACCCCGATCCGCCCCGACTCCCCCGAGGTCCGCACCGCCATCGAAAAAATCCTCCCGCACTGACCCTCACGCCCCTGCGGGTCGCGGCGATGCACGACGTCCGGGGTGGCGGGACGAGCGGCGGAAGTCATGGGACCGGCCGCGGGAGAGCAGGGAGGAGCGCCGGCGACGACCGGTGCCCGCGCCGGAACGGGTATATGAGAATTCCCGCTCAGGTCGGCCGGCGGCCGGCGAAGCCGCACTCCAGGCGGTGGTACCAGTCGATGCTGCGGTCGCCCTCGAGCCAGCACCAGAGGACCGGGCGGCCGTCGCGTTCGCCGGGGAAGTCGAGTGTGACCGGGGCCAGGTTCTTGATCTGGATGCCGTTCTGTTCGAGGAGCTCGACGGTGGCGTAGATCCGCGCGTCCAGCGCCTTGATCTCCGCGACGCCGCCGAACGCGCTCTCGATGCCGTCGGCCAGGTCGGCCTTCAGCTCCGCCAGGTCGGCGCGGAGCGTGATCAGCTCGTCGATGCGGGGACGCAGGGTCGCGATCAGCTGCCGGGCCTCGGCCAGTGTGAACACGACCCTCAGTATGGTGCATTCGTTGATCAGGCCATGCACCTGCCCGATCTGTCGCACTTCTTCCCCCATCGTGTCGTGGAGGGCGCGGACCTCGACGGGGTGCGCGTGCCGGGCCTGCGCGCCGAGTTCCACCGCCGCGCGAGCGCCGGCCGGACCGAGTCCGTCGGCGTCTACCGCTTCGCGGGCGAGGGATCTTCATGGCCTGGGGGTACGTCGGCGAGCAGCACTGCCGGTTCACCGCGCTCCGTGACGCGGCGGGCGGGTGGGGCGAGCCGGCGCCGGGATGCCCGCCGGTCCGCGAGGTACGGGACGGCGGGCGGGTCACTGCCCTCACGGTCGGGGATCACGTGCTCCCCATCGACCTCAGTGACCCACCCGCCGCCGACCCGTTCGGCTCCGGCCCGGACGTGCCGCCGCCGACCACAGAGGATTGAGACCAGCCGATGCCCAGGGACTGGCCCGGCCTCCGCAGCCGACAGCGGGGTCCACTCCGGGGCCCCCTGCCCCGGAAGTCGCCGGTGAGTGACCGGTGGCAGCCGGCCACTCACCAACGGGGCGGTTCGAGCGCGGCCGCGGGGGAAGGGGCGGAACCGCGCACGAACCTGATGGAGCCGATGGTGAGGCCGAGCGCCACGCCGAACAGCACGAGGTGCACGGCCGGCGGGACGATCGGCACGAAGGCGATGACGGCGACCGGGATCTGGATCAGTCCGACCAGGGCCATCAGCAGGCCCCGGCGCCGGGCTCCCCAGAGGTACGCCGAGACGACGGGCGAGATGACGACGGCCAGGCTCAGCACGTCCAGGAGCGCGTGGAGGTAGGGGTTCGTGACCTTGTCGTGCGCGAACGCGGACGCCGGGCTCGCCACCCACAGCATCCCGGCCGTCGCGCCGAGCGTCGCCCCACCGAGGACCAGGGATCGTCCGGCTGCTCGCATGGTGCACCTCCCCAGATCGGCAGTCAATTACTCGCTGTCATTTGACCGTAACGGGGAGCAGTGAGGGGGCGGAAGACCCACCGGGATGAATGAATAAACGGCCGGGTGAATGGCCGTGCATCTTCCCCCCGTGGAGCTTCCACACACCCCCTGATCAGGTGTTTTGCGCCGCGAGAGCGATCGCCCGATCGCGTGCGGCGGCAAGAGCATCCAGCACGGCGGCACGCAGTCCATGCCGCTCCAGTTCGGCCAGCGCGGCCGCGGTGGTGCCGGCCGGGGAGGTGACCGCCTCGCGCAGCGTGACCGGATGCTCACCGGAGTCGCGCAGCATGGTGGCGGAGCCGAGTGCGGTCTGCACGGCCAACTCGCGCGCGGTGCGCCGGGGCAGCCCGAGGTGCACGCCGGCCTCGATCATCGCCTCGACGAACAGGAAGACGTACGCGGGCCCGGAGCCGGAGACCGCGGTGACCGCGTCCTGCTGATTCTCCGGCACCCGGAGCACGGCGCCGAGCGGCCGGAACAGCTCCTCGGCCAGCGTCACGTGCTCGTCGGTGGCGTGCGCGCCCGGCGAGATCGCCGAGATCGCGGCGCCGGCCAGCGCGGGTGTATTGGTCATGACGCGCACCACGGGCGTGCCCTCGGGCAGCCGGCGCGCGAAGAACTCGGTGGTCAGGCCCGCGCAGAGCGAGACGACCAGCGTGCCGGGGCGCACGTGCGGGGCGGCCTCGCGCAGCAGCGCGTCCGCGTCCTGCGGCTTGACGCCGATCACCAGCACCTCGGCCTCGGCCGCGGCGGTCGCGTTGTCCACCACCCGGACGCCGTGCGCGGCGCGCAGTTCCTCCGCGCGGGCGGGGCGGCGCGCGGAGGCCAGCGCCCGGTCCGCCGGGTGCCCGCCGCGCAGCAGCCCGGCCAGTACCAGTTCGCCCATCGTGCCGGCGCCCAGGACCGCGACGATCCGCCCGCTCACGCGTACCCCCTCGGGTGTGGAAACGGCCGTGGGGTGCGGTTCCGGACGGAACCACACCCCACGGCGGTAGATCAGCTGCCGAAGAAGACCTCGGCCTCGGTGTACCGCTCCAGCGGCACGGTCTTGAGCTCGCCGGTGCCCTCGATCAGCGGGATGCGCACGATGTCGGTGCCGCGCAGCGCGACCATCTTGCCGAAGTCGCCGTCGTTGACCGCGTCGATCGCCTGCAGGCCGAAGCGGGTGGAGAGCACCCGGTCGAACGCGGTCGGCGTGCCACCGCGCTGGATGTGGCCCAGCACGACCGTGCGGGCCTCCTTGCCGGTCTTCGCCGCCAGCTGCTCGGCGAGCCACTGGCCGATGCCGCCGAGGCGGACGTGGCCGAAGCTGTCCAGCTCCTGGTTCTGCAGGACCATCTGGCCCTCCAGCGGCTGCGCGCCCTCGGCGACGACCACGATCGGCGCGTACTCGTGCTGGAACCGCTTCTCCACGTACGCCGCGACCTGGTCGACGTCGAACTCGCGCTCCGGCAGCAGGATGACGTTGGCGCCACCGGCGAGGCCGGCGTGCAGCGCGATCCAGCCCGCGTGGCGGCCCATGACCTCGACGATCAGCGTGCGGTGGTGGCTCTCGGCGGTGGTGTGCAGCCGGTCGATCGCCTCCATCGCGATGTTCACCGCGGTGTCGAAGCCGAACGTGTAGTCCGTGCCGTTCAGGTCGTTGTCGATCGTCTTCGGCACGCCGACGACGTTGACGCCCAGGTCGGCGAGCTTGGTGGCCACACCCAGCGTGTCCTCGCCGCCGATCGCGATCAGCGCGTCGACGCCGAGGTTGGCCAGGTTCTCCTTGACCCGCTCGACGCCGTTCTCGATCTTGAACAGGTTGGTCCGGGAGGAGCCGAGGATGGTGCCGCCGCGCGGCAGGATGCCGCGGACCTGCGGGATGCCGAGCGGCATGGTCAGACCCTCGAGCGGGCCCTTCCAACCGTCGCGGAAACCCACGAACTCGTGGCCGTAGACCGTGACACCCTTACGGACCACGCCGCGGATGACCGCGTTCAGACCAGGGCAGTCTCCGCCGCCGGTGAGCACGCCGATACGCATGTTGGCTCGTCCCTTCACAACACGTGCAAGCTTCTTCGGCACAGGGCCCCAGGGGCGACACTGCCGGCCCGGGGCGGGCCGCCATCGCAGACTGTAGTCGCCGTCACTAAGGCGCCCCCGGGCAGTCCCCGGCTACACCGCGATGTCAGCCGCGCTACATCTCGGTGACACTCCTCAGCCAAAACCCGGACGCCCGAAAAGCGGTGCCGCACCCGGGCATCACGTCCCGGGCCCCGTCATGGCCTTCCAGCGGGCCAGGTTGTGCCGCGCGTCGACCAGCGCGTCGTGCCGGTCGGCCTCGGCGTCGGGCAGCGGCGGGCGGCCCTTGTCGTCCCAGAGTTGGCGCAGGTCCTTGGTGAACCGCGGGATCGCCCGGGGCAGTGCCGGCATCGCGCCCCAGAGCTGCGCGAGCACCACGTGGTCGTACGCGGCGAACCAGGCCCACAGGTCGAGCTGCTCGCCGGTGCGGCCACGGATCGGCTCGACCAGGAACTCGTACAGCTCGTCGCGGATTCGCTCGCGCGACCGCCACGCGGGATCACCCGGAGAGGGGAGGCGGTCGAGGACATTGCGGCGCACCCAGGGCGTGGCACGCGTACCGTCGAACTCCGTGGAGATCGCGTAGAACTCCCGGCCGTACTCGTCCACCACGCCGATCGAGACCAGGTCGATCGTTCGACCATCCTCGATGAACTCACAGTCATAGAAGTAGCGGTATGTCATCGCGCACCATCCTCACCCATGCTGATGGTGGCTCCCCATCCAGGGGTGCGTGCGGCGACCCATGATCGGGTAAAACCGGGGCCGGTGGGTCGCGCACCTTAACCGGCCCGAAACGCAGTCGGCATGTGGCCTGGGAACAGTTCCCGGACAGTCGGCACCACGAGGTGGGAAAGAGAATGGTCGATACTCCGCAAGACGCGACGACGCTCGCCCCGAAGGACCCGAAGCCGGGTCCGGCCGCGCTCACGCTGGGGGTGGAGGAGGAGTTCCACGTCATCGACCTGGACACCCGGGAGCTGGTGCCACGCGCCGGTGAGCTGCTGGACCGGCTGCCACCGGACTCGTTCACGGCCGAGTTACAGCGCTCCGTGGTGGAGACGAACACCGCGGTCAGCCGCACGCTCGACGATCTCCGGGAGGACATCGTCCGGCTGCGGCGGCTGGCGGTCGGCGTGGCGGACGCGGCCGGACTGGGCATCGCCGCGGCCGGCACCGTGCCGCTGCTCAACGGCGAGGACCTGGCCATCACGCCCACCACCCGGTTCCGGCACATGCTGGACGAGTACCAGATGCTGGCGCGCGAGCAGCTGATCTGCGGCGCGCAGGTGCACGTCGGCATCGACGACCGGGACGTGGCGGTGGCGGTGGCCCAGCGGGTGCAGCCGGTGCTGCCCTCGCTGCTCGCGCTCTCCGCCAGCTCGCCGTACTGGATGGGCCAGGACAGCGGGTACGCCAGCGTGCGCTCGCTGGTCTGGCAGCGCTGGCCCACCGCCGGCGACCCCGGCCTGGTGACCAGTGCCGCCGACCACGACGCGCTGGTCCGCGAGCTGATCGCCACGGAGACGATCAGCGACCCCGCGATGATCTACTTCGACGTCCGGCCGTCCGCGCACGTGCCCACGGTGGAGCTGCGCATCACGGACGCCAGCTCGGACGTGGAGACCGTGGTGCTGCTGGCCGGGCTGTTCCGGGCCGTGGTCCGGCGCGAGATCGACCGGGTTCGGGCGGGCGAGGCGTACACGCCGGCCCGCCCGCCGGTGCTGCGCGCCGCGCTGTGGCGGGCCGCGCGCTCCGGCCTGGAGGGCGACCTGATCGACCTGCCGCGCGGGCCGAAGCCGGTGCCCGCGGCCGAGGCGCTGCGCCGGCTCACCGCGGACCTGCGCCCGTTCCTGGAGGAGGCCGGCGACTGGGATCAGGTCACCGACCTGCTGGAACGCGCGTTGCGGCGGAGCAGCGCGGCGGCCCGGCAGCGGCGTGCGTACACCCGCCGGGGCCGGCTGGCCGACGTGGTGGACCTGATCCTGGCGGAGACGCGCGGCGGCGAGACGCCCCGGGAGGCGGCGGGGCCGTCCGGGCGGCGGCTGGCCGACTACGCCAGCGCGGCCGACGAGATGTTCCCGGACACCGGGCCGCCGGAGGCGTACCGCGGGATCGTCGGCGCTTTGGACCAGATCGGCGCGCAGGAGCTGCGTCAGCGCGAGCAGTTGCGCGACGAGGAGCAGCGGGCGCGCGGCGTCACGTTCAGCGTGGCCGGCGAGGCGAGCACCCGGCTGTTCCCGTTCGACCTGGTGCCGCGGCTGGTCGACGCGCCCGACTGGGCCGCGCTGCGCGCCGGGCTCACCCAGCGGGCCCGCGCGCTGGACGCGTTCCTGCGCGACGTCTACGACGAGCGGTGGGTGGTCAAGGACGGCGTGATCCCGGCCTGGGTGGTGGACGGCGCGCCCGGGCTCAAGCCGACCGGCGCGCTGATGCGGCGGCAGGCCACCCGCGTGCAGGTGGCCGGCATGGACCTGGTCCGCGACCGGCAGACCGGCTGGCACGTGCTGGAGGACAACCTGCGCGTGCCGTCCGGCATCGGGTATGCGATCCAGAACCGCCGCCTGACGCTGTCCGTACTGCCGGAGCTGCCGCTGCCGGACAACCTGCTGCCGGTGGACGACACGCCCGCGATGCTGCGCCGCGCGCTGGTCGCGGCCGCGCCGCCGGCGGCCGGGGACGAGCCGTCGATCGTGGTACTGAGCCGCGGCAGCGACGACTCGGCCTGGTTCGAGCACCGGCTGCTCGCGCTGGAGATGGGCGTGCCCGCCGCGGTGAGCACGGACCTGCTGGTCGCGGACGGCACGGTCTTCCTGGTCCAGCAGGGCCGGCGGCAGCGGGTGGACGTGATCTACCTGCGGATGGACGAGGACGAACTGCTGCACGCGCCGGGCGCGGACGGCATGCCGCTGGGCTGGCCGCTGCTGTCCGCGGTGCACACCGGGCGGCTCGCGGTGGCGAACGCGCTGGGCAACGGCGTCGGGGACGACAAGGCGGTCTACGCGTACGTGCCGAAGTTCATCGAGTACTACCTGAGCGAGAAGCCGCTGCTCGCGGACGTGCCCACCTACCTCGGCGGCGTGCCGGAGCAGCGCGAGGAGATCCTGCGCCGGCTCGGCGAGCTGGTGGTCAAGCCGGTCGACGGGTACGGCGGCGACCGCGTCGTGATCGGCCCGTACGCGTCCGAGGCCGAGCTCACCGCGCTGCGCAGCCAGGTCACGGCCGCGCCGCACCGGTGGATCGCCCAGGAGGTGGTCTCGCTCTCCACCCACCCGGTCTTCGACGGCGAGCGGCTCACGCCGCGGCACGTGGACCTGCGCGCGTTCGTCTTCCTGGGCGACGGCGCGGAGGTCGCCTCGGCGGCGCTGACCCGCGTGGCACCGGCGGACAGCATGATCGTCAACTCGTCGCGCGGCGGCGGCGCCAAGGACACCTGGCTCCTCGGATAACCGAGGAACAGCTCACACACCGGACTGCCGGAGTCCGGTGACGGGTACCCGGACCGTTCTGAGCAGCGGCTACATGACGCCGCGTGTTCGATCATTTACGGTGCCGTCACATCCCGGTAATGCGGTCTACGGAGGCTGGACAGGTCGGCCGCACGGTGGCGGTGCCCATCACCTGCATGGGAGGTCTGTCATGTGCGGAATAGGTGGCGAGTTCAGGTTCGACGGCACGGCGCCGGACCCGGAGGCGGTCCGGCGCATGCTGCCGTGCCTGGCGTCCCGGGGCCCGGACGGCGAGGGGCTCTGGACCGAGGGACCGGCCGCGCTCGGCCACCGCCGCCTGGCCATCATCGACCTGTCCGCCGAGGGCGCGCAGCCCATGGTCGACGACGAGCTCGGCCTGGCCATGGTCTTCAACGGCTGCGTCTACAACTACCGCGAGCTGCGCGAGGAGCTGTCCGCGGCCGGCTACCGGTTCCGCTCCACCTCGGACACCGAGGTGATCATGAAGGCGTACCACCGGTGGGGCGTGCGCTGCGTCGAGCGCTTCTACGGCATGTTCGCGTTCGCCATCGTGGAGCGCGGGTCCGGCACGCTGGTGCTCGGGCGCGACCGGCTCGGGATCAAGCCGCTCTACTACGCGGAGACCCCGCACGGGCTCCGGTTCTCCTCCACGCTGCCCGCGCTGCTCGCGGCCGGCGGCGTGGACACCGAGCTGGACCCGGTCGCGCTGCACCACTACATGACGTTCCACTCCGTGGTCCCGGCGCCGAGGACCATCCTGCGCGGCGTCCGGAAGCTGCCGCCGGCCACGGTCCGGGTGATCACCGCGGACGGCCGGCACACGGACACGGTCTACTGGCGGCCGTCGCACACCCGGACCTCGGTGCTCACGCCGGAGGAGTGGCAGGGCGAGCTGATGACCCGGCTGCGCACCGCGGTCGCCCGGCGCATGGTCGCGGACGTGCCGGTCGGCGTGCTGCTCTCCGGCGGGCTGGACTCCAGCCTGATCGTGTCGCTGCTGGCCGAGCAGGGCCAGACCGGGCTGACCACGTTCAGCATCGGCTTCGAGTCGGCCGGCGGCGAGAGCGGCGACGAGTTCGCGTACTCCGACCTGATGGCGTCCCGGTTCGGCACCTCGCACCACAAGATCATGATCGGGGCGGACCGGTTCCTGCCCGCGGTGCACGACGCGATCGGCGCCATGAGCGAGCCGATGGTCAGCCACGACTGCGTGGCGTTCTTCCTGCTCAGCCAGGAGGTCGCGCGGCACATCAAGGTGGTGCAGTCCGGGCAGGGCGCGGACGAGATCCTGGCCGGGTACGACTGGTACCCGCCGCTGGCCGGCGTGCCGCGCGCGGACGCGGCCGAGGCGTACGCGCGGGTGTTCTTCGACCGCCGCCACGACGCGCTCCGCGACCAGCTCTCCCCCGAGTGGGCGCTCGACCGGGACGCCTCGTTCGAGTTCGTCGCCGCACACTTCGCCGCACCCGGCGCGGACACCGCGCTGGACGCCGCGCTGCGTCTGGACAGCACGGTCATGCTGGTCGACGACCCGGTCAAACGCGTCGACAACATGACTATGGCGTGGGGCCTGGAGGCCCGCGTACCCTTCCTGGATCACGAGGTGGTCGAGCTCGCGGCCGCCATGCCCCCGGAGATCAAACTCGCGGCCGGCGGCAAGGGCGTGCTCAAGGCCGCGGCCCGGGGCGTGGTGCCGGACGAGGTGATCGATCGGACCAAGGGCTACTTCCCGGTGCCGGCGATCCGCCACCTCTCGGGCCCCCTGCTCGACGACGTGCGGGACGCCCTGTCCTCGTCGGCCGCCCGCCGGCGCGGACTCTTCCGCAAGGAGTACGTGACCGACCTCCTGGACGCGCCGAACGCGACCCGGACGACGCTCGGCTCCAACGCACTGTGGCAACTGGGATTGCTGGAGCTGTGGCTCCAGCGGATCGGGGTGTAGATGACCGCTGAGCTCGGGGGCGCGGCGACGCTGCCCGGACCCGCCGTTCCCACGTTGGCCGTGCCGCCGCCCGGCGGCCCCGCGCCGACGCCGCCCGGATGGTCCCCGGCGACCTGCGCCAGTTGGTCACCGAGCCCGGCGCCGGACGGCGGCCGGGTGGCGTACGTCTCCGATCTCAGCGGTGCGCCACGCGCCTGGGTGCGGGATGCCCGGGAGGTCGGCGCGGCCCCGGTGCCGCTGCCCACCGGCGAGGAGCCGGTCACCCGCGTCACCTGGTCGCCGGACGGCAGCTGGCTCGTCTACCTGGTCGCGCCGGGCGGTGCGCCGCGCACCGAGGCGTGGGCGATCCGCCCGGACGGGACGGACAACCACCAGATCGCCGGATTCGGCGGTACGACCGTGCTGCTCGGCGACTGGATCCCGGGCACCTCGCGGCTGGCCGTCACCGAGACCGGCACGACCGCGTGCGCGTTGGTGCTGGACCTCGCCACCGGCGCGCGCCGGACGCTGGTCGAGGGCGACCTGCTCTGCCTGCTGGACGTCACCGCGGACGAGTCGCGCGCGCTGCTGCGGCGCGGCCCGCGCGGCGCCCGGTGGCTGGAGGTGCTGGACACCGGCACCGGCAAGAGCGAGCCGCTGCCGCTGGCCGGCGGCAACACCGACCGCGGATGGTTCGCCGACGGCGGCGCGACCGTGCTGGCCCGTACCGACGCGGGGTCGGATCTGGCCACGCTCGTGGCGGTGACCGGCGGCGACGTGCTGGAGCTGGCCCGCCGCCCGGACGCGGAGCTGGAGGACTTCGCGCCCACCCAGGACCGGCGCACGGTCGCGCTGCTCTGGAACCGGTACGGCGGCGTGAGCGAGCTGGGCCTGCTGGACCTGGAGTCGCGCGAGCAGCGCGCGCTGCCGCCGCCCGCGGGTGACGTCTTCGACGGCTGCGCGTTCGCCGCGGACGGCGGCCTGCTGGCGCTGGTGGTGCAGAGCGCGATCCAGCCCAGGACGATCTGGCTGATCGACCCGGCGCTGGGCGAGGGACGCGCGCTCGGCGACGACCCGACCGCGCCGGCCACGCCGGTGCCGGGCGAGCCGAGCTGGCCGGTGGTGATCGCGCCGCAGCTGTGCGACCTGCGCTCCGGCGACGGGCTGGCGATCTCCGGCTGGCTCTACCGGCCGGACGACGACCACGACGGGCCGTGGCCGACCGTGATCAGCCTGCACGGCGGGCCGGAGGCGCAGGAGCGGCCGGGGCACAACCCGCTGTTCCAGGCCCTGCTGGCGCGCGGGCTGGCCGTGTTCGCGCCGAACGTGCGTGGCTCGTCCGGCTTCGGGCGCAGCTTCGTCGACGCGGACAACCGGGCCGGACGGTACGGCGCGATCGCGGACGTGGCCGCCTGCGTGGAGTACCTGGTGAGCAGCGGCGTCGCGGACCCCGCCCGGATCGGGTGCATCGGCCGGTCGTACGGCGGGTACCTCACGCTGACCGCGCTGGTGACGTTCCCCGAGCTGTTCGCGGCCGGGGTGAGCGAGTGCGGCATGTCCGACTTCGCCACCTTCTACGAGCGCACCGAGCCGTGGATCGCGGCCGCCGCGGTCAGCAAGTACGGACACCCCGAGCACGACCGCGAGCTGCTGCGCGACCTGTCACCGCTGCACCGGATGGACCGGCTGACCGCGCCGCTGCTGCTGGTGCACGGCGCGAACGACACCAACGTGCCGGTGTACGAGTCCGAGCAGGTGCTGGAGGCGCTGCGCGGGCGGGACGTGCCGCACGACTACCTGCTGCTGCCCGGGGAGGGCCACGACTTCCTGGCCCGCTCCTCCCGGCAGACCGCGATCACCGCGACGGCCCGGTGGCTGGCGACGCACCTGGCGTCCCGCGGCTGACCGGGCGGCGGGCGGCCAGCGCGGCCCGGCGCAGCTCGATCAGCACCGGCAGCGCGGCCTCTATCTCGTCGCGCGGTACCGGGCCGGCCCGCGCGTACGCGTCGACCAGCTCCGCCTCGGCCTCCGCGCCGTCCGCGGCCAGCACCGCGGCGGCCAGGTCGTAGACGAGCGGGCCGGTGCCGGCCGGGCCCCAGCCGAGCAGGCCGGTCCGGCCGGTCGCCGGGTCGATCAGGAACAGCGGCGCCCACGGGTCGCGGTGCAACACGCCGTAGGTGAGCCGGTCGGTGACACACAATCGGGTGACGGCCGCGACCGCGCGGGCCACCGCGTCCCGAGTCTCCGCGGACAGGTGCGGCGCGTCCGGGTCCAGGCCGTGCCAGCTCGCGTTCGCCTGCAGGCCCGGGTGGAAGAACTCGTCCAGCGCGCGGTGCGCGGTGCCGAGCACCGCGCCCCACCAGCGCGCGTCGACCGGGTCGGCCGGGTCCAGCGGGCGGCCCTCGGCGCGGCGGCACAGCGCCAGCAGGCCGGTCCCGGTCTCCGTGTGCAGGCCGCCCTGCAGCGTGCGCTCCGCGGCACCGGCCGCTATGCCGCTCGCCCCCAGCCGGTCCAGCGCGGCCAGACCCGCCTCCAGTGCCGCCCGGGCCGCGGCCGGGACCAGCGTGGCGGTGTAGCGGCGGCCGGCGGCGGTCAGCTCCCAGCGGCTCGCGTGCACGCCGCGGCAGATCGACCGGACGTCCTCCACCGAGTGGTGCCACGCACGGCGTACGGTCGCCGGAAGTCCGTCGATCGGCGCCCGGTTTCGGCATCGTTCTCCGGAGGGCTCGCCGTTGCC
The DNA here is from genome assembly GCF_031458235.1 of Catenuloplanes atrovinosus. Taxonomy (NCBI): domain Bacteria; kingdom Bacillati; phylum Actinomycetota; class Actinomycetes; order Micromonosporales; family Micromonosporaceae; genus Catenuloplanes; species Catenuloplanes atrovinosus. The sequence continues at coordinate 5,647,457 of NZ_JAVDYB010000001.1, forward strand.
TGAAGAATGGTGGTCGTCGGCCACGGCGCGATTGTGTCCGGCGGCCGGATGCCACGCCCGGAGTTCGCCGCGCGTTCCCCCAAAGGGGTCGTCACCCACGGCGACTATCGGGCGTATACCATCCGGCGTCGACTGTGACAGCACAGTCACGAACACGGGCACAGGGGTGTACAGAGCGCGACACACAGGCCATGATCTGGGTGGCAGCGCAGCGGAAGCGTTGACCAGTTGATGTCACGTCGGTCCGGCCGAGCGCGGGGTGGGCGCGACGCCGGTGCCGACCGGGGAGGGGTTGGACCGTGGAGGTTCGCCTGCCGGATCCCGGCGATGCGCTCACGGGCGTCGAGATGTTCGCCGGCCTGGAGCAGGAGGTACGGCAGCGGGTGATCGCCGCGGCGGTCCCGCGCACGTACCGTAAGGGTCAGATTCTGTTCGTGGAGAACGATCCCGGAGAGTCACTCATAGTGCTCAAGCGGGGCGCCGTCGCGGTCTTCCGGACCGCACCGACCGGCGAGCGGGCCGTGCTGACCGTGGTGCGGCCGCCCGACGTGCTCGGGGAGCTGTCGCTGCTGGACGGCTCCGGGCGCTCCGCCTCCGCGGAGGCGATCGAGGACTGCACCGCGCTGGCGCTGTCCCGGGCCGCCTTCATGGAACTGGTGCACTCCAATCCACGAATCCTGGACGCGGTGATGCGGGCGCTGGGGGCGTTGATCCGCCGGCTCACCGAGCAGAACGCGGACCACGTCTTCCTGGACCTGCCCGGGCGGGTGGCGAAGACGCTGGTCCGGCTGGCCGGCGAGAGCCAGGCACCGATGATCACGATCGAGCTCAACCAGAGCCAGCTGGCCGAGATGGCCGGCGGGTCGCGGCAGAGCGTGAACCAGGCGATCGGGTCCTTCGCCAGCCGGGGGTGGCTGCGCACCGAGGGGCGCCGGATCGTGGTGACCGACGTGGCCGCGCTGCGCCGCCGCGCCGGCATGGTCGACAAGTAGGTTTCATGATCGTGGCCCCCGCACCGGCGTCGGTGCGGGGGCCACGGCGTCTCGCGGGACTACTCGACCTTGCCGGGGCCGATGTAGCCCTCTTCCTTGGTCGCGCCCTTGCCGGTGCCGACGTGACCGTCCTCGGCCTGCTCGACCTTGCCGGGACCGATGTAGCCGGCCTCCGCCTGCTCCACCTTGCCGGGACCGATGTAGCCGTCCTGCTTCGTCGCGCCCTTGCCGTCCGTCGTCTGCTCCGGGTCCACCATCTGGTGCTCCTCCAGCTCGGCGAGCGTGATCGGGTCGACGTCGACGACATCGCCGGCTCTGTGCCGTACCCCCGCTCGATCGACCCATGCGACCGCCAGCTTCACATCCACCGTCGGTCCTCCACTCGCGTCCGTATGACTGGCAGCGACTCTATCCGTTCATCGAGTCCTGTCAGGACACTTGTCGCCATCTGTACAGGTCGGACAAACCCCAGGTGACGACCGCGGATGACGGCCGGTCAGGGGTCACGTGAGGCACGGCATCCGTCACGCCCTTGCACCCCTGGACGACCGTCCGTGACGATGGGTTGCGTCAATTGCCGGACGCGCTCACCCGGGAGCATCCCATCGGACCCGTATGCCTCGCCTGTGGACGGGCCGCCGCGCCCGACGATCGATTCTGTGGCGGCTGCGGGACGAGCCTTCAGACCTCCTGCGTCCACTGCGGGCGGGCACACCAGGCCGGCGTGCTGTACTGCACCGGCTGCGGACGGCCGCTGACCGACGCGCAGCCGGTGGTGCAGGAGGAGCGGCGGCGGATCAGCGTGCTCTTCATCGACGTGGTCGGGTTCACGCCGTACACGGAGCGGATCGACCCGGAGCAGGTCCGGCTGCTGCAGAACGACTACTTCAGCGCCGTGCGGCGCATCGTCCGGCAATACGGCGGCGTGGTGGAGAAGTACATCGGCGACGCCGTCATGGTGCTGTTCGGCGCGCCGGTCGCCACCGAGGCCGACCCGCTGCGCAGCGTGCGTGCCGGGCTGGAACTGCAGCGCGTGCTCCCCCGGCAGGGCCGCGCGCGCGAGGCCGGGCTGCGCTTCCGGGTCGGCATAGCCACCGGCGAGGCGCTGGTCAACCTCACCGCCGCGCACGACGGCGGCCAGGCCATCGTCGCCGGCGACCTGGTCAACACCGCGTCCCGGCTCCAGTCCGCCGCGCCCATCGACGGCGTGCTGACGGACGAGGCGACGTACCAGGCCACCAAGAGCGAGATCGAGTACGTGGCGCAGCCGACCACCACGCTGCGCGGCCGCTCCCGGCCCAGTGACGTGTGGCTGGCCGTGGCGCCGCGCCCGCCCCGCCCGGCCGGCGCGGAACGCGAGCAGACGCCGATGGTCGACCGCGAGCACGAGCTGGCGCTGCTGGTCAACGCGCTGCGCCGGACCGTGAGCAGCCGGACGCCGCAGCTCGTGACGATCTTCGGGTCGGCCGGCATCGGCAAGTCCCGGCTGCTGCGCGAGCTGGCCCGGCACGCCGGGCGGATCACCGGCGAGCAGGTGTGCTGGCGGGTCGGCCAGTGCCGGCCGTTCGGCGAGAACGTCACCTACGCCGCGCTCGCCGACATCGTCAAGGCCCAGGCCGGCATCCTCGACACCGACGACGAGGCGACCGCGCGCCGCCGCCTGGACCAGGCGCTGCACGGCCTGACCAGCGCGGAGGACGCGGAACGGCTCGCCGACGCGCTCGGCCCACTGCTCGGCCTGCCCGGCGCGCGGCTCACCCCCGGCGAGTCCGAGTCCGCGTGGCGGCGGTTCATCGTCCGGTTCAGCTCCGGCCAGGCCACCGTGCTGGTCTTCGAGGACCTGCACTGGGCGGACGCGCCGATGCTGCGCTTCATCGAGTCGCTCGGCGCGGCCACCCGGCGCATCCCGCTGCTGATCGTCTGCACCGCCCGGCCCGAGCTGCGCGAGCGGTACCCGCAGTGGACCAGCGCGATGACCGGCACCACGTCGATCTCGCTGCCGCCGATGCGGGAGAGCGACATCAGCACCATGTACTCGCTGATGTTCGGCAAGGCCGCCTTCACACCGGACCTGCTGGCCCCGCTGGTCGAGCTGGCCGACGGCAACCCGCTCTACGCGCACGAGTACGTGCGGATGCTGGTCGACCGCGGCAGCCTGCGCCCCACCGGCGGCCCCGGCTGGCGGCTCGACGAGCACGAGGCGCCGCCGATGCCGGACAACGTGCGCGCCGTCATCGCGAACCGGCTCGACCTGCTCGACCCCGCGGACCGGGCCGTGCTCCAGGCCGCGGCCGTGGTCGGCATGCAATTCTGGCCGGGCGCGGTCGCCACCGCGGTCAACCAGCCGGTCGAGGAGGTCGAACGCACGCTGCTGCGGCTGGAGCAGCGCGACCTGGTCGAGGAGCGCGGCAACTCCAGCATGGCCGGGCAGCTGGAGTACGCGTTCCGCCACGTGCTCGTCCGCGACGTCTGCTACCAGCGGCTGCCCCGGGCCGAGCGGGTCGCGCGGCACGAGCGCACCGCGGACTGGCTGGAGCGGGTGTCGTCCGGCCGGCAGACCGACCTGGCCGAGGTGCTGGCCAACCACCGGTGGGCCGCGCACGAGATCGCGCGGACGCTCGGGCTGGACCCCGGGCCGTACGCCAGCCCCGCCCGGGAGGCGCTGTTGCGGGCCGCGCGCCGGGCGTACTCGCTGCACGCGCTGGACGCCGCGCAGGAATTGGTCCGGCGGGCGAGCACGCTGCTCGCCGCCCCCGACCCGAGCGTCGAGCTGTTCGCGTCCGAGCTGGCCTTCTTCCGCGACGCGGACGCGTTCCTGGACGGCGGCGGCGAAGAACGGCTCACCGGCCTGGCGCACGCGCTCCAGGACTCCGGCCGGCTGGACGGCGCCGGGCGCGCCTGGACGCTGCTCGGCAGCGCGGCGCTGGCCCGCGCGGACCGGCCGGCCTGCCTGGCGTACCTGGCCCGGGCGATCGCGCTGTACGAGAAGCTGCCGCCGAGCGAGGAGGCCGCGCTCGCGCTGCTCGAATACGCCCGCGTCCACATGATCGACTACGAGACCGCGACCGCGATCGCCGCGGCCGACACCGCCGCCGAGGCAGCCAACCGGCTCGGCCTCACCGAGGTCCGGGCCAGCGCGCTCATCACCTCCGCGGTCGCGCAATACCTCCAGGGCGACGAGGAAGGCCTGCCGCGACTGAAGGAGATCACCCGGCACTGCCGCGAGCAGCAGCTCACCAGCCTCCGGCGGGCGATCCACAACCTCGGCTTCGCGATGCAGGAGGAGGGCGACATCACCGGCTCGCAGAAGCTGATCGACGAGTTCACCCCGCTGGAGACCGCCAGCGGCCTCACGCTCGCCACCAACTTCGTCGACGGCGCCGCCCGAGCCTACTTCGCCGGCGACTGGGCCGCGATGCTGCGCGACGCCGACGACCACATGCGCCTGCCCACCATCGAATGGGACCTGCACTGGGTCGCCCAGACCAGCTGGATGGGCCTGCTCCGCGACGAGTCCCCGCCCGTCCAGGACCCGGTCGAGGCCGCCGTCCGCACCGCCCGCCGCAGCGGCTTCCACAAGGTCCTGCGCTCCACGCTCGCGCACGCCGCCCTCTGCCGCGCCCTCCAGAGCCGCGACGCGGAGGCGGGCGCGCTGCTCGACGAGTTGGCGGCGGACTACGGCGACTCCCGCACGCTGGCGTTCGCGGAGTGGGTGGTCGCGGCCGCGTACGCGGCCTGGCTCCTCGGCCCGGACCGCGCCCGCCAGATCCGCACGCTGCTGGAACGCTCCCCGAGGCGCACGCCATGGGTCGACGCGGCGATCCTGACCTGCACGGGTACGTCGGCCGGGCATCGCGGCGCGCTGGACATCTTCGACCGGATCGGGGCGGTGAGCGACCAGGCGCTGGCGCGGGCGGCGCTGGTGCGGAGCCTGCGGGCGGAGGGGGACGCGGCGGGGGCGGAGCAGGCGCTGGAGGCGTTGACGTCGTTCAGCGAACGGAACAGCGCACCGGGACTGCTTCGACTCGCGTATCCGTGAGACGCCCCGGGGGCGAGGACCGCCGCGACAACGCGGCCGGACAGGGGAATTCGTCGCGTCATGCACGCACGACGCGACGAAGCCCCTCCGGGTTGCGCGAGAACGTCAGCCGCCGATCTTCACCGTCGTCAGGGTGGTGCCGTCCACGGCGACGACGGTGAGGACGTACCGGTGCGGCCCGCTGACGCCGGGCAGGACGAACATGCCGTCGGTGACCGTGGCGTCGATCGGCTGGTCGCCGCCCGTCAGGACGACCCTGGCGACGCGATCGTCGGTGGCCAGGCCCGCGATGAACTCCGTGTCGCTGCTCAGATCGCCCTGTTCGTTCGGGACGAAGTGATAGAACGCGCCGTTGACGATCACGTACGGATTGGCCTCTGCCACCCTCCCCACGGGGTACGCCGGGGTGCTCCCGTCCGTGACGTCCAGCCGGGCGGTCTCCCTCTCGTCGTCGACCAGGCAGAAGGCGAGCAGACCGGCATAGCGGGCGGTCCGCACCCGCTCGGTGGCGGTGAGCGCGACGGGCGCGCCGGGCTGCCAGGCGTGCGCGTCGATCAGCGGCGTGCCGTCCGGCCGGGCCGCGCAGTCCGTCAGGCCCGCCCGGTCCGGCTGCGGGCGGTCCTTGTGCGGGGTCGCCGGGGCGGGCAGGGACGTCACCTCCGTGGGGGTGAGATTCCAGCCGCTCAGCAGGGTCAGCGACTTCGGGCTCGCGGTCACGCTGTTGGGGGCGATGAAGACGCCGTCGCGGATCTCCGCGGCGGCCTCTCCGAAGTCCTCCGACATCGCCGGATCCTTGATGGACAGGTATTCCTCGTCGTCCGCGACGGTGCCGGCGACGGTGCCGGTGGGCGACACGTAGGTGATCCGGGTGGCGGTGGGGGTCTTGTCCGCCGGGGCGGACAGGGCGACCGTCTCGGGGGTCAGCTCGCAGAACCGCACCTTGTCGCCGGAGCTCAGCGTGATGAGGGTGACGCCGTTGGCCGAGGCGGTGAAGGCGGGCTTCCAGCCGTCGGCCGCGCAGCGCTTCGTGTCGTCGGCGGTCGCGCCGTCGCGCAGGTTGAAGCGGGGCTCCGGGGCGGTCGAGGCATCCGGGTCGGGTTCCACGATCGGCGGGCCGCTGGAGATCGGGCTCGCACCGACGCCCTGCGGGCCGGGGCCGTTGGCGAGGATCGGGACGCCCACCGCCGTGACACCGACCGCGGCCGCCGTCACGGCGATGGCCAGGCCGGTACGAGCCGGGCGGGCGGGACGGCCCGCGATCCCCTCCCCCAGCCGCTGCCGGGCCTGGCCCCGGACGCCGGGAGGAAGCTCACGCGCGGGCGGAAGGTCGTTGTCGTCGAACATCATTCCTCCGGAACACTCTGGTGCAGGCGCGCCCGCGCCCGGCTGAGCCGGGACTGAACGCTGTGGACGGTGATCCCGAGGATCTGCGCGGCGTCCTCGGCGGAGGCGCCGCCGAGCAGGCACAACTGGACGGCCTCCCGCAACGCGCGCGGCAGCCGGTCGACCGCGGCGAGAACCTGTGCCAGGCGGGCCGCGGCGGCGTCGCGCTCCACGACCCGGTCGGCGTGGTCGGGGGCCGCCGGGGTGAGCAGCCGCAGCCTGGCCTTGAGAAACCGGGCCATCCCGCGGCGCTCGCGCCGGCAGACGTTGCCGGTGACGACGTAGAGCCACGGCAGGGCGCTGCCGCCGACCAGCCGCAGGTCCCGCCGGCGGCGCCACGCGGTGAGGAAGACGACGGAGAGCAGGTCGTCGGCCTGGGACCACGAGCCGGTCAGCCGGTAGGCGTAGTTCCAGACCTTCTCCGCGTGCTGCTCGTACAGCTCGGTGAAGGCGGCCCGGTCACCGGCGAGGATCGCGTCGCGCAGCTCCGCCTCGGCCGGGGTCGTGTCGGCGGCGGGCGGCGCGCCTGGTTCGGACATCACGTCCACTTATTTCCGCGGCGGCCGCCCCGTCGCCGCCCATCGCAGTGACCCAGGACACACTTACCCGCTCGTCGAGTCATCCTGAACCACCGACAAGGCGCACCAAAGGCGCTCGAGGCAGCATCCGGACACCCTGTCCCACGGCAGCTCGCCCGACAGGTGCGGCGCGCGGAGGCCGCAGGCGAGGGCACGGCGGGAGTGGAAGGGAGGAGCGCCAGCGACGACCGGTGCCCGCGGGAGCATGCGGATCCCGGGCGGCCGGGAGCGGGTTAATAAGAATCAGGATGTGGGTTCTGAGGGCGCCGGCGCGGTTTTCAGTTTTGAGGCGTAGACGTCGACGTATTCGCGGCCGCCGAGTTCCATGATGCGGTACATGATCTGGTCGGTGATGGCGCGTTCGACGTAGCGGTCGCCGGCCATGCCGGCGTAGCGGGAGAATTCGAGGGGCTCGCCGAAGCGGATGCGGACGCGGCGGATCTTCCAGATGAGGGCGCCGGTGGGCTGGATCTCGTCGGTGTTGAGCATGGCGACCGGGACGACGGGGGCGCCGCTCTCCAGGGCCAGTCTGGCGACGCCGGTCTTGCCGCGGTAGAGGCGGCCGTCGGGGGAACGGGTGCCCTCGGGGTAGATGCCGGCGATGTTGCCGGCGCGGAGCACGCGGAGCTGGGTCTCCAGGGCGGCGCGGGCGGCGCGTCCGCCGGAGCGGTCGACCGGGATGGTGCCGGTGCCGGCGAAGAACATCTTCATGAAGCGGCCCTTGATGCCCTTGCCGGTGAAGTACTCGGCCTTGGCGACGAAGGTCACCTTCCGCCGGATGACCAGCGGCATGAAGATCGAGTCGGAGAAGGAGAGGTGATTGCTCGCCAGGATGACGGGACCGGAGGCGGGCACGTTGGCCAGGCCCTCGACGCGCGGGCGGTACACGACCCGCAACAGTGGGCCGAGGAAGACCCATTTGAGCAGCCAGTAGAGCACCGAGGTCCTTCCGAGGGGTGCCGGGCGCCGACGATCGGTGCCGGTGCAGAGCCTACGAAGCGCGAGTGGCGCGCCACAACGCACTCCCCGAACCGGCCTGGGTCGTGTCACCATTCAGAGCACGGTGGAAACAGGGGGTGAGTCTAATGTCAGCGGGTGGGGCCCGTCGCGGGCGGCGGGACAACGGACTGCACGTGGCGGATTACGCCGTCGCGGGCGATGTCGACCCTCGGGTCGGCGAGCACCTGCTCGACGTTCTCGCCGCCGGTGGCATCGCCGCCTACCTGCAGCCCTCTGCCGATCTTGATCCGGTGACGCGCACCACGAACCTGCCGGCCCGGCCGACCGACCGGCTCTTCGTGGACCGGGCGCACCTGGACCTCGCGCGGGAGTACCTGGCGAAGCTGTCCGCGGAGGCGGGCGGTGAGTCGATCACCCCGGAGGAGCCGGTCAAGAAGAAGGAGCCGGACGTCGAGGCGGAGTGGGCGCGGATCGTGGCCGGCTTCGACACGGACGTGGATCCCACGTCCACGCCGTGGCCGGACTCGGAGAACGTCACGGACAAGCCGCAGGAGCACAACCGCCGGAAGACGGACAAGGTCAACGGGCACGACCCGATGGCGCCGCCGGAGAAGCGGCGCGGGCTCGCCTCGGCGACGGAGTTCAGCGGCGTCACGGTGCCGCGCGAGGAGCCGTCGCTGCTGGACGGGCTGGACACGTTCGGTGCGGACCTGCCGGGCGACGAGGACGACGACGAGCGGTACGTGCCGCCGCCCCCGCCGCCGATCCCGCGCATCTCGACGCCGGCGCTGCTCGGCGTGCTCGGGGTGTTCGCCGGATTCATCCTGTTCCTCTTCCCGAGCGTGCTGCCGATCCAGCGCAACTACGCGATGCTGCTCGGCTTCGCCGGGATCATCGCGGGGTTCGTGACGCTGGTGTGGCGGCTGCGCACCGGCGACGACGACGAGCCGGGTGACGGCGCGGTCGTCTGACGCCGCCGAGTGACGCACCTCACCAGCCGGAGCCGGGTATTTTGCCCGGGATTCGGCGGAACGCCCATCGACGCGAGTCAGCGGCCGGTAATAGACATGTAACCTTGCGTCAGTAGAAATACTGACGCCCCTAGATCCCTGCGCACAATCCGCACAGCTCCCTCCCCGCGACCGTGAACGCGAAACGAGGCTCCGGATGCGTCAAAGCTCGCTCGTGGTGGTGGCCAACCGGCTGCCGGTCGACGACAACATCGCCCCGGACGGGGCCTGCGAGTGGCGGCGAAGTCCGGGCGGACTGGTCAGCGCGCTGCACGCGATCCTGGAGCACACCACCGCGACCTGGGTCGGCTGGTCCGGCGCCACCGGCCCGGCCGTGCCGCTGCCGGCCATCGGCGGCATCAGCCTGCGCCCGGTCTCGTTCTCGGACGCCGACTTCGCGCACTACTACGAGGGCTTCGCGAACTCGACGCTCTGGCCGCTCTACCACGACGCGGTGGAGCAGCCGACCTACCACCGCAGCTGGTGGGACGCGTACCAGCGGGTCAATCAGCGGTTCGCGGAGGCCGCCGCGGAGGTGGCGGCGGAGAACGCGGTGGTCTGGGTGCAGGACTACCACCTCCAGCTGGTGCCGGCGCTGCTCCGCGAGATGCGCCCGGACCTGCTGATCGGCTTCTTCATGCACGTGCCGTTCCCGCCGCCGGAGCTGTTCATGCAGTTGCCGCGCCGCGCGGAGCTGCTGCGCGGGTTGCTCGGCGCGGACCTGGTCGGCTTCCAGCGCGCGCAGGCCGCGCACAACTTCGCGCAGCTCTGCACGAAGGTGCTGGGCCTGACCGCGACCGACCGGCGGATCGCGGTCGACGACCGGTTCGTCCGGACCGGCGCGTTCCCGGTCTCGATCGACGTGGCCGAGATGGAGGCGCTGTCCGGGCGGCCGGACGTGCAGGCCCGCGCCCGGCAGATCCGCACCGACCTGGGCGAGCCGAGGCACGTGCTGCTCAGCGTGGACCGGCTGGACTACACCAAGGGCATCGAGCACCGGCTGAAGGCGTACAGCGAGCTGCTGGAGGACGGCCTGGTCAAGGTGCGCGACACCGTGATGGTGCAGGTCGCGGTGCCGAGCCGGGAGCGGGTCGAGCACTACGCGATCCTGCGCGACCGGGTGGAGCGCGAGGTCGGCCGGATCAACGGCGAGTTCGGCCGGGTCGGCGAGCCCGCGATCCACTACCTCAACCAGCCGTTCGACCGCGCCGAGCTGGCCGCGCTCTACCAGGCCGCGGACGTGATGGTGGTGACGCCGCTGCGCGACGGGATGAACCTGGTGGCGAAGGAGTACGTGGCCGCGCGGGTGGACGGCGCCGGCGTGCTGGTGCTCTCCGAGTTCGCCGGTGCCGCCGCCGAGCTGGATCGGTCGTTCCTGGTCAACCCGCACGACCTGGAGGGCCTGAAGCGGTCGCTGATCGACGCGATCGACTGCCCCAAGGCCGAGCGGGTGGAGCGGATGGGCGCGATGCGTGCGCACCTGCGCCAGCACGACATCCGCGACTGGGCCCGCAACTACCTGACCGCGCTGGACGACTCCGGCACGCTGGCGGAGCGGCTGACCGCCTAGTTCTTCTTCTCCAGCCAGTCCAGGATCGCGTCGATCGGCTCGCGCCAGCGGGTGTCCAGCATCAGGTCGTGGCCCATGCCGGGGAAGAGCAGCGGCGCGCCGCCGAACCGCCGGGCCGCCTTGGTCAGCGCGGACGGGGAGACGATCCGGTCGTGCTGGCTGCCGATCACCAGCACCGGCGGCGCGCCGACCGGCGGCTCCGGCGCGCGGTGCGTGATCAGCTGGTACTGCGCGCGGCGGCTGGCGTGCCGGACCCGGGACGCGTACGCCCGGGCCTGGTCCTCCGGCAGCTCGCGGCCGAAGAGCTGGCGGCGGCTGATCCGCAGCGGCGCGCCGGCCAGGGCGGGGATGGTGCCGGCCGGGTTGCGGCGCAGCGCCACGCCGAGCGTCTCCCAGCCGCCCAGCACCGGCGAGACCAGCACCGCGGCCCGCGCCGCGTAACGGGCCAGCGCGTGCGCGACGACCAGCGCGCCGGCGCCGTGCCCGATCAGCACGGCCTGGCGTGGCAGCGAGGCCGCGGCCTGCACCACGTCGTGCGCGTACGCCCGGAGGCCGGCGCCGGGCGCGTTGCCGGAGCCGCCGTGCCCGCGCAGACTGACCGCGTGCGCCGGGAAGCCGCGCCCGGCCGCGTGCTCCAGCCAGTGCTCGGCGAACAGCCAGGCGCCGTGGCCGAACCCGGGGACGAACAGCAGCGGCGGCCGGCCCTCGTCGACCTCGGGCGTGGCGCTGAGCACCTCGCGCCGTACCGGCGGGATCGGGTTAGCCCAGTCCGCCGAACGGTCGATCCTCACGCCGGCACCTCCGTCTCGTCCAGCAACCGTTGCAGGGCCTTCAGGTAGTTGCGGTAGCCGACCTCGAACCAGTGCCGCGGCGACCGGGCCACCCGGCCCTGCTCGAGCGGGCGGCCGGCCTCGGACCGCAGCCGCTCCCACACGCGCGCGGCCCGGTCCGGGTCGGCGGCGCGCAGCCGCAGCCAGCGGGCGAACGCCACGGCCTGCCAGTGCACCATCATGCCCATGCCGGAGTCCGGCTGCAGCAGGCCGGTGACCGCGAGCGTCGGGTGCCGCGGCGCGAACGCGTGCAGCATCAGGTGCGGGCGGCCGTCGGAGTCGGTGCCGGTCAGCGACGGGTCCAGGAACTCGAAGCGCGGCTCGTACCCGGTGGCGAGCACCACCAGGTCCGGGTCGATCGTGCTGCCGTCGGCCAGCTCCACCTCGGTGCGGTGGAAGCGGGTCACGTCCGGCACCGGCGTGAGGTCGCCGTGCCCGATGCTGTACAGCAGCTGACTGTTGATCACCGGATGCGTCTCGTACGGCCGGTGGTCCGGCCGGGCCAGCCCGAAGCGGGCCGGGTCACCGATGGTGTTGGTGATCAGGAACTGGTGCAGCCGCTGCCGCACCGCCAGCGGCAGGCGCTGCGCGCGCATGCTGAGCTGGTCGGACGGCCGGCCGAGCAGGTACTTCGGCGTGTACCAGTAACCGCGCCGGGTGGAGTGCCACGCCCTCGCCGCCTGCTGGCCCGCCTCGACCGCGATGTCACAGCCGGTGTTGCCGCCGCCGACCACCAGCACCCGGCGGCCGCGCAGCTCCGCCGGGTCCTTGTAGGCGGACGCGTGGATCACCTTGCCGCGGTAGTCCTCCATGCCCTCGATCCGCGGCATGCGGGGCGCCCAGTTGTGCCCGTTCGCTACCACCACCGCGAGGTAGCGGTGGGTGCGGGTGCCGCCGGCCCGGCCGGTGCTCTGCGTGGTCACGTCCCAGCGGCCGGCCTCGTCCGCCGGCTCCACGGAGACGACCTCGGTGCCGAACCAGACGTGCGGGCGCAGGTCGAAGTGGTCCGCGTACCGCTCCAGGTAGCTCAGGAACCGGGCGTGGTCCGGGTAGTCCGGCCAGGAGTCCGGCATCGGGAAGTCGGGAAACTCCGAGGTCGGCTTCGACGAGATCAGGTGCGTGCTCGAATACATCGGGCTGCGGTCGTTCCGCCAGTTCCACGCGCCGCCGACGCTGGTCTCCCGCTCGTAGCAGTCGACGCCGAAACCGTGCTCCTTGAGGTTCTTCACGGCCGCGAGCCCGCTCATGCCGGCGCCGATCACACAGACCGTGTCGTCGCCTCGGTCGTAGACGGGCCGGCCGTCCCGCCAGTGGGTCGCGCTGTCGAATTCGGTGGAGCTGGACACCGCGAAATCCTCTCGATTTCCGCCATACCTGTCCACCCCAGGAGCAAAAAATCAAAACCATCAGCGGGTACGTCCAGGGTCTCCCAGGATGCGCGGGGCGCGGCTGCGCCGCGTTCCGGGCGCGACCCGCTTGTGGAGGCGGGCGGGACTTACTCGGGGAGGACGAGGTCCGCGATCACCGGGAAGTGGTCGCTGGCGCGCTTGGCGAGCGGGGTGTCCACCACGTCGTAGCGGACCACCTGGATGCGCGGGTCCACGAACAGCCCGTCGATCCGCGCCTGCGGTCCGAGCAGCGGGAACGTGCAGCGGTCCGCCGCGCCCGCGGACACCGCCGCGTCCGTCAGGCCGTCCGCGATCGTGCGCCAGGCCGCGCCGCCGGACGTCTCGTTCACGTCCGCGCCGATCACGACCGGCGTCTCCACCGCGGACAGCTCCTTCCGCAGCAGCTCGGCCTGGCTCGCCCGCTCCGTCGCGTCCAGCGACAGGTGCGTGCCGGCCACCGTGAACCGGCGCCGGCCCACAGAGCACTCCGCGAACGCGGCGCCGCGCATGTGCCGGCCCGGCGTCAGCGGGAACTGCGTGGTCCAGGTGTGGTGCACGCGGACCCGCAGGTCGGTCAGGATCAGGTTGCCCAGCGACGGCAGCCCGCCCACGGCCAGCACCGCGCCGAACGCGCGAGCCAGGTTGGCGGTGCGGTTGCGCCAGCCGAACCGGCGCGGGCCCTCCTGCACGATCACCACGTCCGCGGCCACGCCGCGCACCACCTCGGCCAGCGCGGCCCGGTCGTCCCGCTGTCCGTGCACGTTGTAGCTGAGCACCCGCAGTGCGCCCTCGGTCACGCCCGGCCCCTCTCTCGTCACCCGCGCCTAGTCGGCCAGGCGGGCCAGGTCGGCCGCCCCGATAACGCCCGCGGTGTTGCCCATCTCGGCCGCGCGCAGCTCCGCCACCGGGAACCGGCCGCGCTGGCCGAGCGACTCCGCGTATGCCTTGCGGACCGGCTCCATCAGCAGGTCACCGGCGTCCACCACGCCGCCGCCGACCACCAGCACCTGCGGGTCCAGCACCTGCACCAGATCGGTCATCGCGGTGCCGAGCCAGAAGCCGATCTGGCCGAACGCCTCGCACGCGACCGCGTCGCCGCCGCGCGCCGCCTCGGTCACCATCGGGCCGCTGATCAGGTCCGCGTCGCCGCCGGCCAGCGCCAGCAGCGTCTCCGCGCGGTGCGGGTCCTGGCGCGCGCCGGCCCGGGCGAACCGGACCAGCGCCTTGCCGCTCGCGTACTGCTCGATGCAGCCGAGCCGGCCGCAGCCGCACGGGTGGCCGTCCGGCACCGCGGTCAGGTGGCCCAGCTCGGCCGCGATGCCGTGCGTGCCGCGCACCAGCCGGCCGCCGGTGACCAGGCCGCCGCCGATGCCGGTGCCGACCGTGAACATGACCATCGAGGCGTCCGCGTGCCGGGCCGCGCCGAACCGGAACTCGGCCCAGGCCGCCACGTTCGCGTCGTTCTCCACCACCACGGGCAGGCCGGTGGCGTCCGAGATGTACTTCTGCAGCGGCTCGTCGCGCCAGGCCAGGTTCGGCGCGAACAGCACGGTCGAGCGGCCGGCGTCCACGAAGCCGGCCGCGCCGATGCCGACGGCCGCGATCTCCCGGCCGATGGCCAGCTCCTGCACCACGTCGATGATCACGTCGCGGGTCGCGGCGACGTCGTCCGCGGGCGTGCCGCGACGCGTCTGGGCCAGCACCTCACCGTGGGGATCGACGACCCCACCGGCCACCTTCGTGCCGCCGATGTCGACTCCGATGGTCAGCGTCACCGCCGCCGCTCCCCTCATCACCATGCGTGCTGGGTTTGGTACCCAGTCCCCGCCCGTGCCATCCCGGACGGGTATGACCGGCGGCCGACCGCCCGCTTGATCAATACCCGACCCCGTCGCCCGCCCGCGCGTGGCGCGCCGGACGACGGCCGCGGCATCCCGTCAGGCGGTGTCGCGCGGCTCCCGCTCATGATCGCCGGTGGCCGGCGCGCCGCTGCTGCCGGGGTGGCCACCGCTCCCCCCGGCCCGCGTGGCCGCCGCCCACGGGTCCCCGGCCGGGGCCGCGTCCGCGCCCGCCCGGGTCGCGGCCGCCCACGGATCCACCCCCGGCCACCCGGTCCCGGACTCCTCGTGCGGCGCCTTCTCGCCGGTGCCCGCCGCCGTGCTCGCGCCACCGGACGCGCTGCTCCCGCCGGTCGGCGACACGCCGCCGGCGCCGGCGGGTGACGCGGTGCTCGCCTGGCCGGTCGATGCGGTTCCGGCGCCACCGGCCCACCCGGTGCTCGCGCCGGTGGTCCGGGTGGTCGTGGTGGCGGTGGGCGGGCCGGCCCAGGAGCTGGTGTCGGCGGCGGCGGTGGAGAAGGCCCGGAGCAGGCCCGCGACGCCCGCGGCCAGATCCCCCGCGCTGGTGGCGAGCTGCTCGGCGAACTCCGGCGTGGGGTTGCGGACCATGGTGATCGCGCGGCAGACCGGGCAGACGCAGCACTCCGCGCTGCCGGTGGCCCACCCGCCGGCCGTGCCGCCCACGTGCCCGGGCTCATCGCGCACGGCGCCGTGCGCACCCCACGCCGCACCGTGCGCATCCCGCGCGGTGCCGGCCGCGTCCCGCGCGGCGCCATCCGCGTCCCGCGCGGTGCCGGCCGCGTCCCGCGCGGCGCCATCCGCGGCCCGGGCGGTGCCGGCCGCGTCCCGCGTGCTGCCCGGCTCGTCGGGGTCCGCGGGCTTCGGCGGCGTGCCGGGAGCCGCCGGCTCGGCCGGCCGGGCGGCCGCCGCCTCCGGGGCCGGCGCGCGGCGCTCCTCCGTACCCCCGGCGTGTTTGTGCAGGTCCTCGCTGAATCCGGAGGCGGTCTTCGCGACGCCGCGCAGTGCGTCGCCGAGCAGGCCGAGGCCCGCGCTGGTCGTCTCGTGGCCGGAGGCTCGCGCGGCGAACCGCGCGCCCTGCGCCATCCACGCGGCCTGGCTCGCCCCCTGTGACGCGCGCGCGAGGACGGCCGCGACCAGGCGCTCCGCCTCCTCACGCGCCGAACCGGTGCCGCCGGCGGAAGAGTCCGGAGTCGCCATGGTCAAAGCCCCCTGTGCGGTGTGTCAGCCGGCGGGCAGGCTCTCCACCCGCCGCTTGAGCTCCTTGAGCGCCGTATCCATGATGCGCTTCTCGGCCTTGCGCCGGATCATGCCGATCGTGGTGATCGACAGGTCGACCTCCAGCGTGTACGTCACGGTGGTGCCGCCGTCCGCGTTCGCCTCGATGTCGTAGGACCCGCGCTGCGCCCGCTGCATCTTCGACGGCGCGACGAGCTGCCACTCGATGCGGGAGAGGTCCTCGGCGTACTCGTACCGCAGGGTGTACTCATCCGCCAGCACGCCCGCGTCGATGACGAACCGGACCTGGCTGGCATATCCGTCCTCGTACTCCTCGAGGACCTCGACCTGCTTGAACGCGTCGGCCCACTCGGGGTACGCACCGAAGTCGGCGACGACCTCGGCCACGCGCTCGGCCGGTGCGGCGATAACGATCGACTGGGTGGAGGAGTCCGCCATGCGGGCAGGCTACCGTGCGCCGGTGACACTTCCGGACCGGCCGGGACGACACGTCCCCCGCGACCGGCCGTACCGCGGCGGGCGGATGTGTCGGATCACCGTCTCGGACGGTACGTTTCTGCTGTATCAGGGCCGCCACGCGAGGCCCCCGTCGTCGAGGAGCTGTCCAAGGTGCGCGAGTTCTCCGTCCCTCCGGTCGTCACGATCGCCGACACCACGACCCTTACCGACGCGATCTGGGACAACGCGCGCGTGGCGCCCGAAACCGTCTCCTTCCTGCGGCGCACGGACCCCTCCTCGGAGCAGTGGTCGCCGATCACCGCGGCCGAGTTCCACGCCGACGTGGTCGCGGTGGCCCGCGGCCTGATCGCGGCCGGCGTGCGCGCCGGTGACCGCGTCGCGCTGATGAGCCGCACCCGGTACGAGTGGACGCTGATCGACTACGCCATCTGGGCGGCCGGCGCGGTGACCGTGCCGATCTACGAGACCTCCAGCGCGGAGCAGGCCTCCTGGATCCTCGCCGACTCCGGCGCGGTCGCGGCCTTCGTGGAGACGAACGCGCACGAGCTGCTGGTCTCCGGGCTGCGCGACGACCTGCCGGACCTGCGTGAGGTGTGGCAGCTCGACGCCGGCGGGCTGGACGCGGTGCGCGCCGGCGGCGAGCGGGTGCCGGCCGAGGCGGTCGAGGAGCGGCGGCGGCAGGCCCGCGCCGGCGACCTCGCCACGATCATCTACACCAGCGGCACCACCGGCCGTCCCAAGGGCTGCGAGCTGACCCACCGCAACCTGCTGGCCGAGGTGCTCAACGCGGTGGTCGCGTTCGGCCACCTGTTCAGCGGCGCCGAGTCCCGCACGCTGCTGTTCCTGCCGCTGGCGCACGCGTTCGCGCGACTGGTGCAGATCGGCGTGGTGACCGCGCGCGGCACGCTGGCGCACACGCCGGACACCCGGACGCTGCTGCCCGACCTGGCCGCCGTGAAGCCGACGTTCCTGCTCTCGGTGCCGCGCGTGTTCGAGAAGGTCTACACGGGCGCGAAGCAGAAGGCGGAGGCCGGCGGCAAGGGCGGGATCTTCGCGCGGGCCGAGGCCACCGCGATCGCGTACAGCGAGGCGCTGGACTCCGGCGGCCCCGGGCTGATGCTGCGCGCCCAGCACGCGATCTTCGACCGGCTGGTCTACAACAAGCTCCGCGACGCGATGGGCGGCAAGTGCACGGACGCGGTCTCCGGCGGCGCGCCGCTCGGCGGCCGGCTGGCGCACTTCTTCCGCGGCGTGGGCGTGGTGGTGATGGAGGGCTACGGCCTGACCGAGACCTCGCCGGCCGTGGCCGCGAACGTGCCGAGCGCGATCCGGATCGGCACGGTCGGCCGCCCGCTGCCCGGCGTCACGCTGCGCATCGCGGACGACGGCGAGATCCTGGTGCGCGGCGACATCGTCTTCGGTGCGTACCGGAACAACCCGGACGCCACCCGCGAGGTGCTGGACTCCGACGGCTGGTTCCACACCGGCGACCTCGGCGCGCTGGACGACGACGGCTACCTGAGCATCACCGGCCGGAAGAAGGAGATCATCGTGACCGCGGGTGGCAAGAACGTCGCCCCGGCCGTGCTCGAGGACCGGCTCCGCGCGCACCCGCTGATCAGCCAGAGCGTGCTGGTCGGCGACCGGCAGCCGTTCATCGCCGCGCTGATCACGATCGACGAGGAGGCCTGGCCGGGCTGGCTCGCCGCGAACGGGCGGGACGCCGGCAGCACGGTCGCGGACCTGGCCGGCGACCCGGCGCTGCGGGCCGAGATCCAGAAGGCGGTGGACGAGGCGAACAAGGCCGTGTCGGGCGCGGAGGCCATCAAGGTGTTCCGGATCCTGGGCCGCGACTTCACCGAGGCGACCGGCGAGCTGACCCCGTCGCTCAAGGTCAAGCGCGGCGTGGTGCACAAGACGTACGCGGACGACATCGCCGCCATCTACACCAAGTGACGGCAGGACTCCGGGCAGGCGATAGCATCCCGGAGTGGCCGCCTCACCCCCCGTCGCACCACGTCCGCATCCTCTGGCGGTCGCGGCTCGCTTCGTGATGCTGGCGCTCGTCGCGCTGCTCACGCTCATCACGACCCGGGACCCCGACCGCCTCTGGTGGATCGTGGCGCTGCTGATCCTCAGCGTTCCCGGCGTGATCGCGCCGCGACACCGCATCCTCGCGCCCGCGGCGCGGTTCGCCGAGGTCGTCGTCGTCGGCCTGGCGGCCAGCGACGTGGCCGGCGCGGCCAGCGCGGTGGGCAGCCTCGGGCCGGGCGTCGGCGCGGAGGTGATCCTGCCGTACCTGGCGGTCCCGCTCACCGTGGCGGCGCTGCAACGCCGGTCCCGGGAGGGCGCGGTGCTGCTCGGCGCGGCCGCGGGCACGCTGCTGGCCAGCGGCGCGGTCAACATGACGCCGACCGGCCCGCAGATCGCGCAGATCGGCTACATGGCGGTCTGCGCGCAGTGGCTGATCCTCGGCGGGCTGGGCACGTTCGCGGCGGACACGCTGCGCCGCTGGATGCTGGTCCGGGAGACCAAGCCCCAGCCGTACGCGGAGGCGACGCGCCTGCTCACCCAGCTCCGCAGCGTGGCACGTCAGCTGCCCGGCGCCACGCTGGACCCGGGCGGCATCGCCGAGCACCTGCTGGAGGAGCTGCGCGCGGTCGCGCCCGCGGACCGCGCCGCCGTGCTCACGGCCAGCGGCGGCGGACGTCTGGTGGTGCTGGCCCAGTCCGCGATGGAGCGCGTCGACTGGGAAACCACACTGGACGCGGACTCCGCGATCGCGGACGCGTGGGCCAGCCAGCAGCCGGCCACGGCGAGCCGGTCGCAGTCCCGCTCGCACCGCGGCGCGGAGGTGTCCGCGCTGGTGGTGCCGCTGGTCGCGGGCGTGCGGTCGATCGGGCTGGTGGTGGTGGAGAGCAACACCAGCCTGGCGTACCCGGCGCCGGTGGTGGCGCGGGTGACGTCGGTGACCGGCCCGGCCGCGCTGCGCCTGGAGGCCGCGCTGCTCTTCGACGAGGTGCGCTCGCTGGCCACCAACGAGGAGCGGCAGCGCCTGGCCCGGGAGATCCACGACGGCGTGGCGCAGGAGCTGGTGATGGTCGGCTACGGCATCGACAACGCGCTGGCCACGCTGCCGGAGGACGCCAAGGAGACCGCGGAGGAGCTGCGCACGCTGCGCGGCGAGGTCACCCGCGTGATCACCGAGCTACGGTTGTCCCTGTTCGAGCTGCGTTCCGAGGTCGACCGGCACGGTGGCCTGGCGGGCGCGATCGCGGAGTACGCGCGCACCGTGGGCTCCGCGGCGGGCCTGCGCGTGCACTACACGCTGGACGAGTCCACGGCCCGGCTGCCGGCCGCGACCGAGGCGGAGCTGCTGCGGATCGCGCAGGAGGCGATCACGAACGCGCGCAAGCACGCGGGCGCGTCGAACCTGTGGGTCACCTGCGAGGTGGACCCCCCTTACGCCCGCATCGAAGTGTCGGACGATGGACAGGGAATGGCGGATAAGCGACCGGATGGCCGGTACGGTCTTGCGATCATGAATGAGAGAGCGGAACGTATCCGTGGCCGCCTGGAGATTAGGCCGCGGAATCCGAGTGGAACGACGGTGGCGGTGGTGCTCGGAACCTCGCCCCGACGCGATAGCGTGCGTGATAATAACGCTCCAGAAGGGGAGTAAACCGAGCATGTCGACCAGCCCTGCGCCGACGACGCGTACCAAGGTCCTTCTCGTCGACGATCACGACCTGATCCGAAAGGGACTTCGGCACGCATTCGAGCGCGACCGGCAATTCGAGGTGGTCGGTGAGGCCGCCACCGCCGCCGAGGCGGTCCGCCAGGCCGGCGCGCTCCAGCCCGACGTGGTCATCATGGACCTTCGCCTGCCCGACGGCAGCGGCCTGGAGGCCACCCGGGCGCTGCGGAAGAACAGCTCCACCATGGGCATCGTGGTCCTGACCATGTACGCGGGCGACGACCAGCTCTTCGGCGCGCTGGAGGCGGGCGCCTCCGCGTTCGTGCCGAAGACCGCGCCGGCCGACGAGGTGGTGGCCGCCGCGCGGCACGCCGCCTCCGCGCCCAGCGCGTTCACCGCGGCCGATCTGGCCGAGGCGATGAAGCGGCGGCTCGCGCCGTCCGGTCCGCAACTGTCCCCGCGCGAGGGTCAGGTGCTGCGCCTCCTCGCCGACGGCATGAGCGTGGCCGGCATCGCGAAACAGCTCTTCGTCAGCGAGTCGACGGCCAAGACGCACATTTCCAAGCTGTACGAGAAGCTCGGCGCCGCTAATCGCGCGCAGGCGCTGATGACCGCGCTCCGGCTCGGTCTTCTCGAGGCGCCGGACGCGCCGAAGTTCTGAACGATTCCATTTCTTCGCTGGAGTCCCACTACGGCGGGCGCACCTTTCTTCCGAGGCGCGCTCGCCTTTTTGGTGCCGCCCGGTGCCCGATCGGTGGATGTCCTTTGTGACGCCCGGCCGGGCGCGCCCCGCCGGGCCCCGGGGCGGATCATCGACCGGAGGGGATATTCGGTACGGTCTGGATAGCCGGGCACGGACCGGGCAGAATAGCACCGGCCTCGATCCAGATTCCGTCATTGAGGGGCGCGACCATGCATCGGCCCGAGTGGGCACCGGAGAGCATCGACATCGAGCGGCCCAGCGTCGCCCGGATGTACGACTACTACCTCGGCGGATCACACAACTTCGCGGTGGACCGCGCCGCCGCGCAAGCGATGATCGCGGCTGTCCCCGAGGCGCCGCTGATGGCGCAGGCCAACCGCGCGTTCATGCGCCGTGCCGTGCGCTACCTCGCCTCGCAGGGGGTGCGGCAGTTCCTCGACATCGGCTCCGGCATCCCCACCGTGGGCAACGTGCACGAGATCGCCCAGCAGGTGCGGCCGGGGGCCCGCGTGGCGTACGCGGACATCGACCCGATCGCGGTCGCGCACGCGCGGGAGATCCTGGCCGGTGACGACCACACCGTGGTCATCCAGGCCGACCTGCGCGACCCGGAGTCCATCGTGCACCATCCGGACGTGCGCGCGCTGCTCGACTTCGACGAGCCGATCGCGGTGCTGGTCGTGGCCGTCACACACTTCATCCCGGACTCCGACGACCCGGCCGGGCTGATCGCGCGCCTGCGCGACACGCTCGCGCCCGGCAGTTACCTGGTGCTCTCCCAGGCCAGCGACGAGGGCCGCACGGACGAGGAGCGCGCCGAGGGCCAGGCGGTCTACCGGCAGACCGACAACCCGTTGCGGGCCCGCGACCGCGCCACGCTGCTGCCCTGGTTCGACGGCTTCGAGCTGCTGGAGCCCGGGCTGGTGTGGGTGCCGCTGTGGCGCCCGGACCCGACGGACAACACCGAGGACGCGGAGCGCGTGGTCTTCCTCGGCGGCGTGGGCAGGCTTGGTGGCTGAGGACGAGGCGGGGATCGCCGCGTTCGCGCGCGCCTGGGCCAAGGCGATCTCCGGAACCAGCTACATCCCGATGAGCCAGGGCGAACTGGAGGAGCGGCTGCGCGCGCTCACCGGCGAGTTGCGGGACGCGCTGCTGGCCGAGCCGTTCAGCCTGCGGCGCGGCTACCGCGTGGGCGGCGCGCTGGTCCGGGCGCACGTGGTCTCCGCGGAAGGGCTCGGCCGTACCATCGAGATCCTCGACCAGCGGCTGGTGCGCGACCTGGGCCTGCCGGACGCCGGCGGCCGGATGGCCCGGCTGCTCGGCACGGTCGCCACCGGCTACGCCCGCGCGCTGCGCGACCGCACGCTCGACGAGCAGGAGTCGATACGGCGCGCCGCGATGGTCGCCCGCGAGGAGGCGGAGAGCGCACTGCGGGAGAGCGAGTCGCGGTTCCGGCACCAGGCCACCCACGACTCGCTGACCGGCCTGCCGAACCGGGCGCTGTTCACCGACCGGCTGCGGGCCGCGTTCGCCGGCCCGCCGCGCCGGCTCGCGGTCTGCTTCCTCGACCTCGACGGCTTCAAGATGGTCAACGACTCGCTCGGCCACCACGCCGGTGACCTGCTGCTGGTGGAGGTGGCCCGGCGGCTGGCCCGCAGCGTCGGCGAGCACCTGGTGGCGCGGCTCGGCGGCGACGAGTTCGTGATCCTGATCGAGGGCACCACCTGCACCGAGGACGCGGTGAAGGTGGCGGACGCGGCGCTCGCCGCGATCAACGAGCCGGTCGAGGTGGACGGCCAGCGGCTGGAGGTCTCCGCCAGCATCGGCATCGTGGAGCGGGAGACCGGCGGCTCCTCCCCCAGCGACGTGATGCGCGCGGCCGACATCACGCTGCACTGGGCCAAGGAGGCCGGCAAGGGGCGCTGGGCGCTGTTCGACCCGGACCGCAACGAGCGGGAGATCGCGCGGTACACGCTGTCCTCGTCCATGCCGGCGGCGCTGGAGCGCGGCGAGTTCTTCGTCGACTACCAGCCGCTGGTCGCGCTGGACGGCGGCCGGCTGCGCGGCGTGGAGGCGCTGGTCCGCTGGCGGCACCCGACGCTCGGCGTGCTGCGGCCGGACCGGTTCGTCGGACTGGCCGAGGAGACCGGCCTGATCGTCCGGCTCGGCGCGTGGGTGCTCGGCGAGGCGTGCGCGCAGGCCCGCCGCTGGCTGGACGCCAGCCCGGACGCGCCGTTCGTCAGCGTCAACCTGGCGGTCCGGCAGATCGGCGACCCCGGGCTGATCGCCGAGGTGACCGAGGTGCTGGCCCGCACCGGCCTGCCGCCGGACCGGCTCCAACTCGAGATCACCGAGAGCGACGCGATGGCCGGCGTGGACCTCGGCGTGCTGGACGCGCTCGCCTCGATGGGCGTGCGGCTGGCGATCGACGACTTCGGCACCGGCTACTCGAACCTGGCGTACCTGCGGCACCTGCCGGTCCGCGAACTGAAGGTGGCCGGCGCGTTCGTGGAGGGCCTGCGCACCGGCGACTCCCCGGTCGACGAGAAGATCATGGCGACGCTGGTGGCGCTGGCGCACACGCTCGACCTGACCGTCACCGCGGAGAACGTGGAGACCGCGGGCCAGGCCGCCCGGCTGCGCGCGATCGGCTGCGACTCCGCGCAGGGCTGGCAC
Source organism: Catenuloplanes atrovinosus (assembly GCF_031458235.1). Taxonomy (NCBI): domain Bacteria; kingdom Bacillati; phylum Actinomycetota; class Actinomycetes; order Micromonosporales; family Micromonosporaceae; genus Catenuloplanes; species Catenuloplanes atrovinosus. Next base: position 5,670,837 of record NZ_JAVDYB010000001.1, read on the forward strand.
TTCGGCCACCCCGGCCCGCCGTCCGCGATCGACGACCAGCTAGGAGCTGCGTGAGTACGCCTCCGCCTGCAGCGTGAACAGCTCCGCGTAGAGGCCGCCGCGCGCCATCAGCGTGTCGTGGTCGCCCTGCTCGGCCAGCGCGCCGTGGTCGAACACCAGGATCAGGTCCGCGGTGCGTACGCTGGCCAGGTGGTGCGTGATCAGCACGACCGTGCGCCCCTCGGCCAGCTCCCGCAGCCGCTGGTAGACGTCGTGCTCGGCCCGGGCGTCCAGGTTCGCGGTCGGCTCGTCGCAGATCAGCAGCGCGGCGTCGCGGAAGAACGCGCGGCTGACCGCGAGCCGCTGCCACTGGCCACCGGACAGGTCCGCGCCGTCGGTGAAGTGCCGGGACAGCAGCGTCTCGTACTTCCGCGGCAGCTCCACGATGAAGTCGTGCGCGTCGCCGGCGCGGGCCGCGTGCTCCACGTCGTCCTGACCGGCCGCCCGGTCGTACCGTCCGATGGTGATGTTGTCCCTCGCGGTCAGCGGCCAGTGCGTCGGCTCCTGCATCACCACCGCCACGCCCTCCCGCACACTGTCCGGCCGGTAGTCGTCCAGCACCACGCCGTCCCAGCTCACCGTGCCGCTCTCCGGCCGGTACAGCCCCGCGAGGATCTTCGCGAGCGTCGACTTGCCGGACCCGTTCTCGCCGACCAGCGCGACCGTCTGCCCCCGGCGCAGCGTCAGACTGACCCCGTCCACCGCGAGCTTCTCCGCGCCCGGATAGCGGAAGCTCACCCGATCGAGCCGCATCTCCTCGAACGTCCGCGGCGCCGTCCCGGCCGTGTCCGGCTCCGCGTGCTGCCGCGCCAGCGCGCAGAACGCCTGGTAGTCCGCGAAGTACAGGCCCTCCTCGTACAGGTGCCGGATGGTGAACGCCACCTGCGACAGCGCCCCGATCCCAGTACCGATCGCGTAGGCCGCCGCGCCGCCGACGGCCAACTCCATCCGCCCGGTCATCAGAAGCCAGATCATCACGGCGTACGTCAGCCCGGTCGCCGCCGCACCGAGCGCGGTCCCGGCCAGCGTGGTCCACACCTGTCGTTCCATCACCCGGATGTGCGCCCGCGTCTCCGTGTCCAGCAGCCGCCGCACCTCGGCAAGCAGAAACTCCCGCAGCGTGAACGCCCTCAGCTCCGGCGCCGCGTCCCGGTCGGCGAGCAGGTCGGACAGCATGTAGCGGCGGCGGTACAGCGACGTCAGCCGCAGCCGCTGCCGGTAGTCCAGCCGCGCGGACCGTACCGCCGCCCACGCGGTCGGCACCACGGCCAGCACCAGCAGCGGCAGCAGGACCGGATGCAGCACGGCCAGCACCCCACCGGCCGCCACCAGCGCGATCACGTTGGTCCCCAACTCGATCGCCTGATCCACCAGCGACTGCGACGCGAACGTGCCACGGTCGCGGGCCCGGTACATGGTGTCGCGCCAGGCCGCGTCGTCGAAGACCGCCAGGTCGGCCCGGGTGGTCAACTCCAGCAGCCGCAACTCGGCCGCGCGGCTCACCAGCGGCGACAGCCGGCCATGGGCCGCGGTGGCGGCGGACGACAGCAGCGTCCGAACGGCGCTGGCCGCCGCGAAGATCAGGACGGACGGGATGGCGGCCCTGACCCGCTCCGGCGTCGGCCCCTCGGCCAGCAGCCCATCGAGCACCCCCACTACGCTGACCAGGCCGATCGCCCCGACCGCGCCGCCGGCAAGCTGAAGGAGGACGACGGCGAGGGTGATGCGAGGGCTGCTCTCCCAGGCCAGGCGCCACGCCTGAGCCAGAAGTCTGGGCAGGCGGCGCAGCATCCGCCAAAATCCGGCGCTGGCCGCCTCGGCACTGCTCTTCAGCCAGTAGGGAACCTCGAGTTCGGGTTCGTCATCACGCTCATCGACCGCGGTCGTCACCACACTTCCAGTACGGCACATGTCGATGCGTTGTGCGAAGAGGGCGGGGCTACTCAATCACGCAGCTTGCGCTGCGTGGGAGGGCGCGCATGGCGGGCGCAGCTCCGTTCTCGGGTGCGCGACTGGTCCGCGTCGCGGCGGGCGGCCAGCCCGCGTCACGGCGGACGGCCGGCCCGCGTCACGGCGGACGGCCGGCCGGCGTCACGGCGGGCGGCCGGCCCGCGTCACGGCGGGCGGCCGGCCGGCGTCACGGCGGGCGGCCGGCCCGCGTCACGGCGGGCGGCCGGCCCGCGTCACGGCGGGCGGCCGGCCCGCGTCACGGCGGGCGGCCGGCCCGCGTCACGGCGGGCGGCCGGCCCGCGTCACGGCGGGCGGCCGGCCCGCGTCACGGCGGGCGGCCGGCCCGCGTCACGGCGGGCGGCCGGCCCGCGTCACGGCGGGCGGCCGGCCCGCGTCACAGCGGGCGGCCGGCCCGCGTCGCGACGCACGGCCGGCCCGCGTCACGGCGCACGGCCGGCCCGCGTCACGGCGCACGGCTGGCCCGCGTCACAGCAGGCGACTGGCCCGCGTCACAGCGGGCGACTGGCCCGCGTCACAGCGGGCGGCCGGCCCGCGGCGCCACGGCGGGCGACTGGCCCGCGCCACGGCGGCGGCCGGCCCGCGCCACGGCGCACGGCTGGCCCGCGTCACAGCAGGCGGCTGGCCCGCGTCACAGTGGGCGGCCGGCCCGCGCCACGGCGGGCGGCTAGCCTGCCTCGCGGTGCGCGGCGGGTCTTTCCTTATCGGTTCTCCACCGGCCGTCCATGAATATCGGGCGCTTCGCGCCCGATATTTCGTGTTATTGGTGCGGTTGGTCGAGGCATGCGGATAAGGCAGCCTCCGGCGGGCCTCTGGCTCCGGGGCATGGGCGTGCGTTGCCTGGTCACGGCGGGTTTCGTCGGCCCCGTTGTCTTTTCGTGGGTGGTATGGGTTGCGTGTCGTGTGCCTGGCTGCCCCGTCACCGTCTCCCGGGCGAAGCCGAGCAGATCATCGGCAGGGCCGCCAGCTTTGGTCTCGTCGGTTGTGGTGTCGTCGTTGGTGGCGGCCCTGCCGATGATCTGCACCCCAAGGGCAGGTCGACGGCGACGGGGCAGCCAGGCGGTGGCGGTTTGCGCTGACGCGCCAACCATTCGCAGTCGCGACTCGCGCTGACCCGCCAACCACCCACCGTCGCGACTCCCGCTGACCCGCCAACCACCACAGTCGCCGCTCGCGCTGACCCGCCAACCACCCACAGTCGCGACTCCCGCTGACACGCCAACCACCACAGTCGCCGCTCGCGCTGACGCGCCAAGCGCCGGCGGTGGCGCCCGCCGCCGGCCACCGGCGGCTTCTGCCGGCACGCCAGCATCGGGGGTTGCGTTCGCACGCGGGCCACCGGTGGCTCGCACTGGTGGACCGAGCGCCGGTGGTCCGCTTGCCAGATCCGGCGCGGAGCCCGACCCGGGGCTCCGGCGCCCGATCTAGCGGATCGGCGCCCGATATTTCGTGTTATCGCGCCATGCCGCTGAGGGGCGACGACGGCTATGTATACGTCATCAACGTTATGAGGCCCTCATAACGTTGATGACGTATACATAGCCACTGGATCTCCCGCGCGGTGGCCAGCCATCGACCCGACCTGTCCGATATTTCGGCATATCGCGGCGGGGTGCGACAGCGAGGGGGCACGGCGGGACTGGCAGGGAGGAGCGCCAGCGACGACCGGTGCCCGCGGGAGCACCGGGAGGCGGCCACGCCGGGAGTGGGAAAAGGAAAAAGGTCTTCAGGCTGACAGCAGGGCTGTCAGCCTGGCCGCCTGCTGGTCCCAGCGCCATTCCTTCGCGACCCACTCGCGGCCCGCGGTGCCCAGGCGCCGGGCGAGGGTGGGGTCGGAGAGGAGGGAGACGGCGTGGTCGGTCAGGGAGGGGAGGTCGCGGCCGCCGACGACGTAGCCGGTTTCGCCGTTCAGTACGGCGTCGGGGGCGCCGCCGGAGTCGCCGGCGATGACGGGGAGGCCGGTGGCGGAGGCTTCGAGGTAGACGATGCCGAGGCCCTCGACGTCGAGGCCGCGGTTGCGGGTGCGGCAGGGCATGGCGTAGACGTCGCCGGCGGCGTAGTGGGCGGGGAGCTCGGGCCAGGGGACGCTGCCGGTGAAGATGACGTCGCGGTCGATGCCGTGGTCGCGGGCGAGGCGTTCGAGCGTGGGGCGGTACGGGCCGCCGCCGACCAGCAGGAGGGCGGCGTCGGGGACGCGGCGGCGGATCTCGGGGAATGCGCGGATCAGCGTGTCCTGGCCCTTGCGGGCGACGAGGCGGGAGACGCAGACGAGGACGGGGCGGCCGGTGAGCCCGTGCCGGGCGCGGATCTCGTCGCCGCCGGCGTCGGGGTGGTACGTGTCGGCGTCCACGCCGGGGGCCAGGCGTTGCAGGTCGGTGAGGCCGTGCAGCGCGCGGTCCAGCCGGGTGCGGGTGTACTCCCCCAGGTACGTGATGACGTCGGTGTGGCGGGCGATGCGGCGCAGCAGGTTGCGGGCGCCGGGGAGCGCGGCCCAGCCGACCTCGTGGCCGTGGGTGAGCGCGACCGCGCGCCGGATGCCGCCGCGGCGGCGCAGCGTGTCGGCGAGCAGGCCGAGCGGGGCGGCGGCGCCGAACCAGACGGTGTCGCAGTCGTGCGCGCGGGCGAGCTCGGCGGCGCGGCGGGCGACCGCGGGCGTGGGGACGAGGACGGACGTGTCCTCGCGGACGACCTCGAACGGCTGGGCGGCGTCGAACTCGTCCGCGCCCTTCCAGCGGGACGCGTAGACGACCACGCTGCCGGCGGGCTGGCGGACCGCGAGGTTGTGCACGAACGACTGGATGCCGCCGGGGCGGGGCGGGAAGTCGTTCGTGACCAGCAGGGTCTTGGTCACGCGGTCAGCGCTCCCCTCGGGCGTAGGCGCGGGCCGCGGCCATCCGCTCCACGGTGGACGGGTGGGTGGCACCGTACAGGTACTCCCAGCGGGGCGGGTCGGGGTCGCCGAGGTTGACCGTGGACAGCCGCGCCTGCATGGACTCGAACGTGGCGGGGTCGCCGGTGAGCGCCAGCGCGTGCGCGTCCGCCCGGGCCTCGACGCGGCGGCTGACGAACGCCTGGGCCGGGGACGAGAGCAGGCCGGCGACCGTGACGACCGCGAGGACCAGCGCGATCGCGCGGGGCTCGCCGATGTCCTGCGCGCCGGCCGCGCGGAGCAGGGCCGGCCAGGAGCCGAGCAGGTAGAGCGCGACGACCGCGGCGGCGGCGCCGAGCGCGCCGAGGAGCGTGCCGATGAGGACGTCGTCGTCCCGGGCGTGGCCGAGCTCGTGCGCGACGACGGAGGTGACCTCCTCGGGCGTGGCCTCCTTCAGCAGCGTGTCGTAGACGACGATGCGGCGGGTGGGGCCGAGCCCGGATACGTACGCGTTGACCGCGCGGGTGCGCCGGGACGCGTCCGCGACCAGCACCTCGCGGACCGGGACGCCGTCGCGCTCGGCCAGCCGCATCAGCTCGGTGCGCAGCGGGCCGTCGGCCATCGGCGTGAACCGGTTGAAGACCGGCTCGACCAGCACCGGCACCACGAACGAGAGCAGCGCGACCAGCGTGGCGGCACCGGCGGCGCCGAACGCCCACCACCACCGCGGTGCGAACCGGGTGAGCGCGTAGAACCCGAGCAGGACCACGCCGCCGATCACGGCGCCGACCGCCCAGGACCGGAGCAGGTCGGCCACCCAGCCGCCCCAGCCCTGGGTGGAGAGGCCGTAGCGGACCAGCACGGTGTGCCGCCAGGCGCCGATCGGCAGCGTGAGCAGGTCGGCGAGCAGCACCACGGCGAAGCCGCCGAGCAGCGCCTGCGCGACCCAGTGACCGCCGAACGGGCGGCCGCTCAGCTCGACCAGGCGGGCGCCGAGCGGGGTCAGGCCGAGGACCAGCGCCACCACCAGACCGAGGGCGAGACCGCCCCAGGTGGCCGGGCGCAGCGTGGAGCGGAACTCACGGGCGCGGTCGACCCGGTCCTGCGGCAGCGTGGCCAGCGCCGCGACCTGGTCGGCGCGCGGCGCGGGCGGGCGCTGCCACGGGATCAGCAACAGCGCCGCGACGAGCAGCGCGGCGGCGAGGACGCCGAGCGTGAGCACCGCCCACCAGCGAGGGGTCATGGCGACCCATCCTAGGCCGGGGTGCTCAGGCCACGTCGCGGCGGAGCGGGACCAGCCGCAGCGGCGTGCGTGGGACGGACTCGTCGGGCACCTCGACGATCTCCGGGTCGAGGCCGGCGCGGGCGAGCACCTCGATGGCCTGGATCTCGTCGGGGGTGAGTCGCTCGATCTCGGGTGGGGTGTGGAACAGGGCGTGGATGGCGCAGCCGGCGCAGCCGGTGCCACGGACGGCACAGGTGTCGCAGTCGACGATCATCGCTCCTCCTCACGGGTACGACGTACACGCTAGGTGAGGGGTATGACAAAAAACGGTGTCTATGCGCGGGAGAGGCGTCTCAGCAGCGAATCCGCAGCCAGCGGGTACGCACCGTGCCGGCGCACGCCGTCCGCGACCTCCCGGTCGGAGGACACGACGATCACGGGGCGTCCCGACGGCTCCGCGCGCACCAGCCGGCGGATCACCTCGTCCGCCGTCTCGCCCTTGCGGGAGAACAGCACGCGCACACCGCGCGGTGCCGGCGGCAGCCCGTGCTGCCGCTCCGCGCCGTCGAAGACCACCGTGACCTCGTCGCCGGTCTGCGCCGCGATCCCGCCCAGCCCGGTGATCAGGCGTTTGCGCTGGTGCTCGAGCGACATCTCGGACCAGCCGCGCTTGGTGACGTTGTAGCCGTCCACGATCAGGTGCGCCTTCGGCAGCGCGAGCAGCTGGTCGAGGCGGGCCGGGTCGTCGTTGTCGGTGGCGCGGGCCTGCACCCGGTCCGGCGCGTCCGGACGGTCCGCGGTGGCGTCCGCGACCAGGTCGGCGGGGAGCCGGTCGGCCGGTCCGAGCGCCAGCTCGCGGCGCAGCCCGTTGGCGGCCTGGCCGATCGTCTCCAGCAGCAGCCAGAGCCGGGCGTCGTCCGCGGTGCGCGAGTCGCGGACCGCGGCCCGGGCGCCGCTGGCCGCGGCCTCCGCGTCGGCCAGCTTGGAGCGGAGTTTGCGCAGCTCCTGGTCTTGCCGGTCGGCCGCGCTCTTGGCCCGGCCCTTCTCGGTGGCGAGCATCTCCGCGGCCTTGCGCTCGCGCGCCTGGGTCTCGCGCAGCGTGCGGGCCGTGGCGCGGTGCTCCTCGCGCAGCTGGTTCAGCTCCTCGCGGACGCGGGCCAGCTCGTCGCGGAGCTTGTCGGCCTCGACGCGGGCGACCGCGCGGTCGTGCTCGGCGCGCGTGGCCCGCTGCTCGGCGGCGCGCACGGCCTCGCTGACCGCGGCGCTGTCCGCCTCCGCGCGGACCGCGTCGCCCGCGGCCGCGACCAGGTCGAACCAGCCGGCCGGGCGTACCAGGTATGCCAGGGCGGCGACGTCGACCGGGTCGGCCGCGCCGACCGGCGTGCCCTCGGCGATGGCGGTGCCGAGGTCGCCGGCCTCGCTGGTGGCCCGGCGGCCGATCCGCTGCCGGAACAGCGGGTCCGCGGCGAGCTGGGTGGCGATGGCGGTGCCGCCGAGGCGCGCCCGCCGGTTCGGCGCGAAGCGGGCGACCTTGCGCAACGTGTCCGGGATCTCGTCGAACGGCAGGCCGGGCAGGAGCGTGGCGGTGAGCGCGATCACCCGCTGGCGGACCTGCTCGGGCAGCATCGGCTCGGCGGACTCACCCGGGTCGTGCGACTCGGCGGACTCGGGGACCCGGATGATCGCAGGGTACGGCGCCGCTTCCCCGGGGGAGCGGTCGTCGGGCGGCGCCGGTACGGACATACGACAAGTCTCCCACCGTGCGGCCCCCGACCGCGCGACAGCGGCTATTGATCTCTCCTGGTCCGCCAAGGCTACTCCTGGGTCACCCGGTGCAGAAGTGTCGGACCCTGCGCCTACCGTGCCCTGGTGGCACAAACCGAAAACTTCGTCCAGGGCCTGCTGCTCGACGACGACCCCGGGTCGGTGCCGCTGTCCGGGGTGACGTTCGTGGTGGTGGACCTGGAGACGACCGGCGGCGCCCCGGCCAAACCGGACGGCAGCAACGGTTGCGGGATCACCGAGATCGGCGCGGTCAAGGTGCGCGGCGGCGAGGAGCTGGGCGTGCTGGGCACGCTGGTCAACCCGGGCGAGGCGATCCCGCCGTTCATCACGGTGCTGACCGGCATCACCGAGGCGATGCTGGCGCCGGCGCCGCCGATCGAGGAGGTGCTGCCCGCGTTCCTGGAGTTCATCCGCGGCGCCGTGCTGGTCGCGCACAACGCGCCGTACGACGTGGGTTTCCTGAAGGCGGCCTGCGCCCGGCACGGCTACGACTGGCCGAATCCGAAGGTGCTGGACACCGCGGCGCTGGCCCGGCGCGCGCTGACCCGCGACGAGGTGCCGAACCGGAAGCTCGGCACGCTGGCCGCGTTCTTCCGCACGCCGACCCAGCCGACACACCGCGCGCTGGACGACGCACGGGCCACGGTGGACGTGCTGCACGGCCTGTTCGACCGGCTGGGCAGCCACAACGTGTCCACACTCGGCGAGGCGATCGAGTTCGCGAAGGCGGTGACGCCCACCCAGCGCCGTAAGAAGCACCTGGCCGAAGGGCTGCCCAAGGTGCCGGGGGTGTACGTGTTCCGCGCCGCCGACGACCGTCCGCTCTACGTCGGCACCTCGGTGGACATCGCCACGCGGGTGCGCAGCTACTTCACGGCCGCGGAGAAGCGCGCGCGGATGTCCGAGATGCTCAACGCGGCGGTCCGGGTGGAGGCGATCGAGTGCGCGCACGGGCTGGAGGCGGAGGTGCGCGAGCTGCGGCTGATCGCGGCGCACTCCCCGCCGTACAACCGCAGGTCGAAGTTCCCCGATCGGGTGGTCTGGCTGAAGCTGACCACGGAGCCGTACCCGCGGCTGTCCATGGTCCGGGCGCTGGCCGACGACGGCGGGACGTACCTCGGGCCGTTCTCGTCGAAACGGGCGGCGGAGCTGGCCGCGGCCGGCGTCTACGACGCGATCCCGATCCGGCAGTGCGGGCACAAGCTCTCGGTGCGCATCCCGATGCCCGCGTGCGCGCTGGCCGAGCTGGGCAAGTGCCCGGCGCCGTGCGAGCACCGGATCACCGTGGACGATTACGACGCGCTCGCCGCCGCGCCGTTCCGGACCGCGGTCACCGGCGATCCCGGACCGCTGATCACCGCGCTGATGGCCAGGATCGACACCCTTTCCACAGCCCAGCGGTACGAGGAGGCCGCCGTGCTCCGGGGCCGGATGGCCGCGGTGCTGCGCGCGCTGATCCGCATGCAGCGGCTGACCGGAATCACCGCGCTGGCCGAGCTGGTCGCGGCGCGCCCGCACCCGGGCGGCGGCTGGGACCTGGCGATCGTCCGGCACGGACGGCTGGCCGCGGCCGGCGTGTCGCCGCCGCGGGTGCACCCGCGCCCGACCATCGAGACGCTGCGGCTGACCGCGGAGACCGTGCTGCCCGGCCCGGGGCCGACCCCGGCCGCGACCGCGGAGGAGACGGAGCGCATCCTGGCCTGGGTGGAACGACCGGAGACCCGCCTGGTGGAGATGACCGACGGGTGGGCGTCACCCGTTCAGGGTGCCGCGCGCTTCGGCGAGCTTCTGGCCAGGGCGGAAGGGGCCTACTCGGCAAATAACTCAGCCGTTCGGTCATAGGCAAGTAACCATTCGCATGACGAAGCCTCGCATAGGCTGTAGGGCAACACTGTTCCGGGCCGCGCTCGTTTCACCGCAGAAGCGGCTTATTGAGGAGGTGTCCGGGTGGACGTCGACGCCGGCCACGGCGCCGCACTGGGACGTGCACTGCCCTCCCCCGACGTGCCCTTGGCCCGGCGGCTGCGCTCGCTGCTCTCCTGGCAGCCACCGGAGAACGACCCGGTCACCAAGCTGGTCAAGATGCACAGGTCGGTCCACCCCTCCGGAGACATCGCGGTGCTGCGGCATGCGTACCGGGTCGCGGACAACTGTCACCGGGGGCAGATGCGCAAGAGCGGCGATCCGTACATCACGCATCCGCTCGCGGTCGCGGAGATCCTCGCCGAGATGGGCATGGACACGACCACGCTGATCGCGGCGCTGCTGCACGACACGGTCGAGGACACGTCGTACACGCTGGACGCCCTCCGCGGCGACTTCGGCGACGAGGTGGCCCACCTGGTCGACGGCGTGACCAAGTTCGACAAGGCGTTCTACGGCAAGGCCGCGGAGTCCGAGACGATCCGCAAGATGATCGTGGCGGCCGGCAAGGACGTGCGCGTCCTGATCATCAAGCTCGCCGACCGGGTGCACAACATGCGCACGCTGGACGCCCGGTCCGCCGCCTCCCGCGAGCGGATCGCCAAGGCCACGCTGGACGTGCTGGTCCCGCTCTGCGACAAGCTCGGCATCCAGTGGCTCAAGCGCGAACTGGACGACGTGGTGCTGCTGCACCTGCACCCGGAGGCGCACGAGCGGATCTCCTCCCACGTGGCGAACCGGCCCGGCTGGGACGAATACCTCGACGACGTGGTGCGCCAGTCCAAGGCCGCGCTGCGGCGCCAGCGGGTGACCGCGTCCGTGACGCCCCGGCCGCGGCACCTCTACTCGATCTGGAAGGACACGGTCCGCGGGGAGTACAGCACGCCGTTCGACCTGCCCCGGATCGCGATCGTGGTCGACGGCACGGACACGGACTGCTACATGGCGCTCGGCGCGATCCACACCCGGTGGCGCCCGGTCGCCGGACGGTTCAAGGACTTCATCGCCTCGCCGAAGAACAACCTCTACCGCTCGCTGCACACCACGGTCACCGGGCCGGAGGGGCGCACGGTCGAGGTGCTGATCCGCACGGAGGCGATGCACCGCCTCGCGGAGTTCGGCGTGGCCGCGCCGTACCGGTTCCCCAAGCTGGTCGCCCGCGGCGAGGGCGCGGACCAGCTGGACTGGCTGCACCGCGTGCTCGACTGGGAGCCGGAGGCGAAGGACGCGGCGGTCTTCCTCAACTCCCTCCGATGTGAACTCGCCGAGTCACAGATCCAGGTTTTCTGCGAGGGGCGGCCGGTGGTGCTGCCCCTCGGTGCTACCTCCGTCGACCTCGCCTACGAGGTGGGAACGGACGCCGGCGACCGCTGCGTGGCCGTGACGGTCAACGGGCGGGCCGCGCCGATGCTCTCCGAGCTGTCCGAGGGCGACGTGGTGGAGCTGTTCCTGGACGACGACGGCGGCACCGACCTGCTCGGCCGCACCGAGCACCGGGGCCCGGACCGCGCCTGGCTGAAGTACGTCAAGACCTCGCACGCGCAGTTGCAGCTCAACCGCCGGTTCGCGGAGGAGGACGCGCCCGGCATGACCATCACCGACAAGGTACGGCTCGGGCGTGCCACGATCGGCCTGACGCTGCTGCGCAAGCACAACCGCGGGCTGGCCAGCGAGCGCCCGCTGATGCGGCTCGCCGAGCAGCTCGGCTACCCGGACCTGGAGACGCTGCTGGTGGCCGTGTTCGACCGCACGCTCGACCCGGACGACCTCGCGCAGAAGCTGGTCGCCTCCGTGGATCACCCGGACTGACGCCGACCCACTAGCCTTGCAAATGTGAATCTCCGCCACTCCACCGCGCTGCGGGCCGTCGCGTACGGCACCTTCTACCGGTTGCCGCTGGTCCTCCGCCGTCGCATAGTCCGCGCGGTCGTGCCGAAGTACGTCGTCGGGGCCGTGGTGTTCGTGCACGACTCCGAGGCACCCGCGCCCGGCCGCATGCTGCTGCTCCGCCAGCCCCCGGGCGTGAGCTGGACGCTCCCCGCGGGCCTGCTCCAGCGGAAGGAGGCCCCGATCGACGGCGCGCGGCGCGAGCTGCACGAGGAGACCGGGTTGCACCTCAGCCGCGAGCAGCTGATCCCGGCCACGCCCAACGCGATCGTGCACGCGAAGGGCTGGGTGGACATGTGCTACCACGCGTTCGTACCCGCGTCGACCGCGCCGGTCCGCGCGGACGGCGCCGAGGTGCTGGAGCTGCGCTGGTTCGCGCTGGACGACCTGCCGCGGCTCTCCCCCGCCACCGGCCGGCTGCTCGGCATGTTCGGCATCGGCCCGTCCGCCGCGCCCGGCAGCACGCCCTCGATCCCGACCCGCCGATGAGCGACATCGCCGCGGTCGTCCTGGCCGCCGGAGAGGGGCAGCGGCTGCGCCCGCTCACGCTGACCGTGCCGAAGGCGCTGTGCCCGGTCGGCAACGTCCCGCTGCTGGACCGCGCGCTGGACCGGGTCGAGGCGCTCGGGCTGCCCGCCGCCGTGAACGCCGCCTACCTGGGCGAGGCCGTGGCCCGGCACGCGGAGGGGCGCGCGCACGTCTCCGTGGAGCCGGACGGGCCGCTGGGCACCGGCGGTGGGCTGGCCCGGCTCCGGTCCTGGGTGGACGGGCGCGGCGTGCTGCTCGGCAACGCGGACGCGTACCTCCATGATCCTGATCGTGATCCGGGCGCGGACATCGCCGCACTGATCGACGGCTGGGACGGCACCTCCGTCCGCATGCTCGGCCGGCCCGCCGCCGATGGCCGCGGCGAGTTCGGCGAACACGACTTCGCCGGCTTCTCGCTCATCCCGTGGCGGTACGTGGCGTCGCTGCCCGACGAGAAGCACGAGGTGGTGCGCTCCGTGTGGCGCCCGGCCGAACGGGAGGGCGCGCTCACCGTCGTGCCCTATCAGGGCACCTACCTCGACACCGGTACGCCGTCGCTGTACCTGGCCGCGAACCTGCACGCCGCCGCCGGTACGCCGCTGATCGCCGCCGGCGCCGCCGTCGCCCCCGGCGCCACCGTGCGGAACGCGGTGATCGGCGCCGGCGCCCGCGTCGACGGCGACGTCCACGACGCCGTGGTCTGGCCCGGCGGGCGGGTCCACGCCGGCGAGACGCTCACCGCCGCGATCCGGGTCGGCGACGACCTCACGGTCCCGGCCGCGCTGCCGCTAGCATGAGCTGATCCGAGTCCTGCTGATCAAGGGAGCCCTCCGGTGATCACCGCGATCGTCCTCATCGACTGTGCCACCGACTCCATCCCGGAGGTGGCGGAGAAACTGGCCGCACTCCCCGGCGTCAGCGAGGTCTACTCCACCGCCGGCCACGTCGACCTGATCGCGATCATCCGCGTCCGGCAGTTCGAGCAGATCGCCGAGGTCATCGCGGGCGGCATCTCCAAGGTCCCCGGCGTGATCAACACGGAGTCGCACATCGCGTTCCGCGCCTACTCCCAGCACGACCTGGAGGAGGCGTTCGCGATCGGCCTGCCGGAGACGGACTGACTTGCTGATCCTCGACCGCAGCGCCGACCGCATCGCCGTGCGGGTGTATCCATCCCCGTCACCCACCGCCCCCGCCGTGGTGATCCTGCCCGCCATGGGCGTACCGGCCGCTTACTACCGCCGGTTCGCCGAGGCGCTGCACGACGCCGGCCTCCTGGTCGCCGTCGCCGACCTGCGCGGCACCGGAGCCAGCACCCCACCCACCTCCGCCGGCTCCGCACACGGCTACGCCGAGCTGGTCGACGACGTCGCCGCGGTCCTCCACGCCCTCGCACCCCAGCTCACCGGCCGCCGCCGAATCCTGCTCGGACACTCACTCGGCGGCCAGCTCGCCGTACTCCACCTGGCACTGCGCCCGGACACCGCCGTGGACGCACTCGTCCTGGTCGCCGCCGGCCTCCCCCACTGGCGCAACTTCCGCGGCACCCTCCGCCACGGCATCCGCCCCTTCGCCCACATCATGAACGCCACCGCCACCATCGCCCGCTTCTGGCCCGGCTGGGGCTTCGGCGGCCGCCAGCCCCGCCGCGTCATCCGCGACTGGTCCCACGTGGTCCGCACCGGCCATTTCCCACCGATCAACGGCACCACACCGGCGCTGGAGTCCATCACCCGGCCGGTGCTAGCGGTCTCCGTCGACGGCGACACCCTCATGCCACCACCCACGGTCGACGACCTCTGTGGTCGCCTGACCTCCGCCCCGGTGACCCGCCTCCACTACGACCCCAGCACCTCCGGCGCGCCGATGAACCACTTCACCTGGGTCAAGGCCGCGGCGCCACTGGCCGCCCGGGTGGCATCCTTCGCCGCGTGACGCCCGCGGATGGCCACACGCGCCGGCGTACGGCTTGACGTACACAGCCGCTATCGACATCTGTGAACTCGACCGCGGGCTCGCAGCCGAGTCGGCTCAGCAACGGTCGACTACAGCCGCGTCGGATCTGCCGAATTGCGGATGTCTGATCTTTCCGTCGTAGGTCGTTGTTGATCGCCGATTGGTCCAAGTGGATATTGCGGTTGGATCGGTGCTGGCGGAATGCGGGGGCCGTTCGGTGGGCGCGGTTGGCTGGATGTGTGGTGGCTGGTGTCTGGTTTGCGGCTGTTTGCTGGTAGCGGATTGTGCCATGGTTCGGGGCTATGGGTGATGGGGTGGCGGTCGCGGTTCCGGTGCGCTTCGGTGGGGTCGCGGTGCTGGCTGAGGCTATGCCGGTGTCGCGGCCGGCGGGGTCGGAGGAGACTTCGGTTGCGTCGCAGGTGATCGCCGCGTACGTGCGGGCCGAACAGACGGTGCTGGGTGTGGCGGGGACGGTCGTGCGGTTGGGGCGTGCGGTGGCGTCGCCGTCACAGGTGCAGGTGCAGTTCGGGGTGAGTGTGGCCGTGGAGGGCAGTGTGCTGGTCATGAAGGGCACGGCGGGTGCCACGCTGGCGATCACGCTGACTTATGACGTCCCCGCCGCCTGATATTCCGGGGTTCCTGGGCCGTGTCGTCGACGCCGGCGGTACGGCGGTGGGGACCTGTTTCCAGGTGTCTGCGGGTGTGCTGGCGACGGCGTGGCACGTGGTCAGGGACCTGGGTTCGGATGCGCCGGGTGCGCGGGTGTTGGTGGGGCAGTTGGCCGGCGGTGAGGTGTGGCCGGCGGTGGTACACGCGGTGGATTCGATGCGTGACCTGGCGGTGCTACGCGCCGACCGCCCGTTGGCCGCCTCGGTGCCCGGGCTCGTCGCGGTGGCTGCGGTGAAGCCGGCGGAGATGATGGCCGTGCAGGGCGTGTCCGAGTTCGAGAACGACAGGCCGTTCGCGGTGTCGGCGACGACCGGCGTGTGGCAGGGCTCGGCGCTGCGCGAAGACGGTGTGGCCGTCGGGCAGATGGATGCGGCCGGCCTGGTGCTGGGGATGTCGGGTGGTCCGGTCCGCCGGATCAGTGACGGCATGGTCGCCGGTGTGGTCTCGGCACGCTACATCCCGGCGGCGGGTTCAAGCCGGTTGCGCGACGCGGTGTGGGTGGCTCGGGCGGATGACCTGCGGGTGTTGCTCGCCGATGTGGCCGACGTCCGTCTGCGGCAGGCTCCCGCCGGTGAGCTTGTCGAGGTCACCGTGACGGTCAGCGACACGGAGGTGTCGGTGGTCGGTGGTGGCCGGTCGGAGTCCCGGGCGCACGACGGTGTGCCGGTGGCGTTGAAGATGGCGTGGGAGGCGCTGACCCGCGCTCGTGCGGGACTCGGCGGTCAGCGGCATGTCGCTGCGGACACCGGTATCGCGGGGCCGGTGCAGGCGGCGACCGCGGAGGTGGGCCGGCTCTTGACCGAGGCGTTCTTCGCTGAAGGCCCCGGCAGGCTGCTGGCGAGGATTCTGGAGGATGCGCGGTCGGCCCACCGGCCGGTCCTGATCGGGTTGCGGGTGCCGGGCCCGCTGGCGGCGCTGCCGTGGGAGACCGTCCGGCCGTCCGGCTCGGAGCGGCCGCTGGCGTTGGACCCGCTGGTGCGGGTCTTCCGCCAGGTGGACGCTGCCGGTTCGCCGCCGTCGTTGCCCGGCCCGCTACGGATCCTGGTGGCGATCGCGTCGCCGCTGGCGGGCGGGGGTCAGGTGCTCGGCTATGAGCGGGAGCTGCGGAATGTGCTGACCGCGGTCCGCGCCGCGCGTGCCGATGCCGCTGATGTGCGGGTGGTGCCGTTCGCCACGACCGCGGAGATCCGGGCCGCGCTGGAGCGGTATCCGGCGCACGTGCTGCACCTGTCCGGCCACGGCGGGCCCGGCCGGCTGGAACTTGAGGACGCGGAGGGAAACGCCCGCTCTGTGACCGCCGCCGAGTTGATCGACGAGGCGGTGCCGGCCGGCCGGATGCCCGTGGTGTTCGGCCTGGCCGCCTGTCACACCGGACGGGAATCGGCCGCCGGGGACCCGTCGTTCGCGGCCGGGCTGATCGCCCGCGGTGCCGGTGTCGTGATCGGGACCGAGACCTCGATCTCCGACGGGTACGCCACGACGCTGTTCGCCCGCATCTACGGGCGCCTCGCCGCGTCCAGCGCCGCCGGCCAGGCGGCTGACGTGGTCACCGCGGTCGCCGAGGCCCGCATCGAGGTCCAGCAGACCCTGACCGGCTCCGGCGACGTGCGCCGGCAGACCCTCGCCGGGTTGCAGGAGTGGGCGACGGTCTCGGTCACCGCCCCCGCCGGGACGGTGCCGTTGATCGACACCGGCCGGCCCCCTGAGCCGCTGCCCCCTGTGGAGCGTGCCGGCGTGTTGCGGCGGGAGGTCGGCGAGGTCGTCGGCCGCCGCCGGGAGCAGCGCCTGTGGCCCGCCGAACTCCTCCAGGATGCACGGGCCGGGCTCGTGATCCACGGGCTGGGTGGGGTCGGGAAGACCACGCTCGCGGACGAGTTGGTCGCCCGGGTGCGGGAGCGGGAGCCGGAACGGATTCCGGTGGTCGTGACCGGGCAGATCAGCGGCGAAAGCCTGCTCGCGTCCCTCACCACCCCCCTCGCTGAAGCGCTGCGCGGTACCCCGGCGACTCATCCGGTCTGGACGGTGCTCGCGCGGGTCGCCGCCACCGAGCAGCCTTTGGCGGTACGGATGACCGCGCTGCTGGAAGCGCTGCTGCCGGCCGTGCCGGTGCTGCTCGTGCTGGACAACTTCGAGGACAACCTCGACGGCACCGGGCAGCGGCCGGTGCACGACCCGTCCTTGGCCGCCGTGCTGTCTGCCATCGCGACCCAGCCTGGCCGGTGCCGGATGCTGATCACCAGCCGGTACCGATTCACCCTGCCCGGCCGCGCGCACCGGCTGCTGGCCTTCCACCAGTTGGGGCCGCTATCGCTGGCCGAGACCCTCAAACTCGTCTGGGTGCTCCCGGCCCTCGACCGGCTCGCCCCGGCCGACATCGAGCAGGTCTGGCGTGCCGTCGGCGGCCACCCCCGCTGTCTGGAATACCTGGACGCGCTCCTGGCCAAAGGCACCGCCCGCTACACCGACGTCACCACCCGCCTGCTGGCCGGCGTCGAAACCCGGCTGCGCACCGCCGGGACCGCCGACGACGCGGACGTCACCGATGAGGCGATCGACGACTACCTGTCGGCCCACAGCACCCTCGACACCGCCCTCGCCGAGGCCGCCACCCTGGCCGCCGACGACATCCTCCTCGACCAACTCCTCACCGCCCTCGCCGACACCCCCGACGCGGCCCGGCTACTGCTCGGCGCCTCCGTCTACCGCCACCCCGTCGGCCACGCCGCGCTCGCCTTCCAACTCGGCCGGCCGGACCCCACCATCGAGCCCGCCGCCCACATTCCCGGTATCGACCAGCAGATCAGCGAGCTACTCACCTCAGCTGGTGTTGACCTCACCCAGCCGCTGGATGTCGACGGCCTGTCCGCCATGGTGCGCATGGGTCTCGACCAGCTGCTGGACCAACGGTTGCCCGTACCGCCCGTCCGAGTCGAGGCCGACCTCGGCACGCTGCTGCGCCGGTGCGCCGACGCCAGCCTCATCACCGTCATCGACCCCCGCAAAGCTGGTGGCGGCCCGCACGTGTTCGTCCACAGGTGGACCGCCACCGAACTCACCCGCCGTGCCATCGGCGACCACCGCCAAAAAGACCTGGCCACCGCACACCGCAACGCCGCCGCCTACTGGCAATGGTGCGTCGACCACTGGCCCCAACCACCCGCCGCCGACGCCGACGACCTCCGCGAAGCCCACCACCACCTCCACATCGCCAACACCCTCACCACAGCACCCGACCACGACACCATCGCCACCACCGCTCAACGTCTCCAGTACCTCCTCGGCCAGCTCGGGCAACGCCACGAAGCCGCCACATACGCCCACGAACACCTCACCCACCGCCGCCACCTCCACACCCTCCAACCCACACCACAACGAACAGCCGACCTCGCCGGCGCCCTCAACGACCTCGGCATCCGGCTGTCGGCGCTGGGGCGGCGGGAGGAGGCGCTGGCCGCCACGGAAGAGGCGGTCGAGGTGAATCGGCGGCTGGCCGCCGCGAACCCGGCCGCGTTCGAGCCCGACCTCGCCGCGTCGCTGAACAACCTCGGCGCCGATCTGTCGGGGCTGGGGCGGCGGGAGGAGGCGCTGGCCGCCACGGAAGAGGCGGTCGAGGTGCGGCGGCGGCTGGCCGCGGCGAACCCGGCCGCGTTCGAGCCCGACCTCGCCGCGTCGCTGAACAACCTCGGCGCCGATCTGTCGGGGCTGGGGCGGCGGGAGGAGGCGCTGGCCGCCACGGAAGAGGCGGTCGAGGTGCGGCGGCGGCTGGCCGCGGCGAACCCGGCCGCGTTCGAGCCCGACCTCGCCGGGTCGCTGAACAATCTCGGCATCCGGCTGTCGGGGCTGGGGCGGCGGGAGGAGGCGCTGGCCGCCACGGAAGAGGCGGTCGAGGTGTATCGGCGGCTGGCCGCCGCGAACCCGGCCGCGTTCGAGCCCGACCTCGCCGGGTCGCTGACCAACCTCGGCATCCGGCTGTCGGGGCTGGGGCGGCGGGAGGAGGCGCTGGCCGCCACGGACGAGGCGGTCGAGGTGCGGCGGCGGCTGGCCGCGGCGAACCCGGCCGCGTTCGAGCCCGACCTCGCCGCGTCGCTGAACAACCTCGGCGCGATGCTGTCGGAGCTGGGGCGGCGGGAGGAGGCGCTGGCCGCCACGGAAGAGGCGGTCGAGGTGCGGCGGCGGCTGGCCGCGGCGAACCCGGCCGCGTTCGAGCCCGACCTCGCCAGGTCGCTGACCAACCTCGGCGCGATGCTGTCGGCGCTGGGGCGGCGGGAGGAGGCGCTGGCCGCCACGGAAGAGGCGGTCGAGGTGTATCGGCGGCTGGCCGCCGCGAACCCGGCCGCGTTCGAGCCCCATCTCGCCGCGTCGCTGAACAACCTCGGCGCGATGCTGTCGGAGCTGGGGCGGCGGGAGGAGGCGCTGGCCGCCACGGAAGAGGCGGTCGAGGTGCGGCGGCGGCTGGCCGCGGCGAACCCGGCCGCGTTCGAGCCCCATCTCGCCGGGTCGCTGACCAACCTCGGCGCCGATCTGTCGGCGCTGGGGCGGCGGGAGGAGGCGCTGGCCGCCACGGAAGAGGCGGTCGAGGTGTATCGGCGGCTGGCCGCGGCGAACCCGGCCGCGTTCGAGCCCGACCTCGCCAGGTCGCTGAACAACCTCGGCAATGGGCTGTCGGCGCTGGGGCGGCGGGAGGAAGCGCTGGCCGCCACGGAAGAGGCGGTCGAGGTGTATCGGCGCCTGGCCGCGGCGAACCCGGCCGCGTTCGAGCCCAACCTCGCCAGGTCGCTGTGGGCGTTCGCGTGGGTATGTGTGAAATCGAAAGCCAATTGGATAGAAGCCAGGGAGTTGGTCACCGAGGCCATCAACCTCTACGAGCGGCTGATACAACGATTCCCGCAAACGTTCGCCGGAGAGCTGCTATCCGCATACCGGACGCTGGCGGACGTGCTGGACGGCCTCGGCCAGGCAGACGAGGCTGCCGACTTGCGCCGTCAGCTCAACAAGGCAGCCGGCGGAAGCAGCCCGGACCGAACTGACTGACCCGCCTACGCCACCGAGGCGGCCATTGTGCACCTCGCAGGGCCGCCACCAACGATGCCACCGCAGCCGATGGGACCAATGCTGGCGGCACGGCCGATGATCAGCCCGGCTTCGCCCGGGAGACCCATACCACCACGAAAAAGAACGGGTCGACGGGACCCGCCGTGACCAGGGAACGCACGCCCATGCCCCGGAGCTGGGGCCCGCCGGAGGCGGATCTTAAAGCCGCGCCGAGGCCGATCATGGCGACCAGCCCCAGGTCCATGCCCACCTGAATCCGAACCCGAGCACCAGGTAAGGCTGGCGATGTCGTCCCAGCCGCGACCGACGGGCAGAGGCGGTCGAGTGGCTCACGATCCGGCGCACAGCGCCGCATCCGCCGGGACCCGCATTGAGCCCGGCCGGAACCGGCAGGGAGGAGCGCCAGCGACGACCGGTGCCCGCGGGAGCATGCGGACCGCAACCACGCCGGAAGCGGGCACATAAAAAGAACCCGCCGGCCTCGGAAGAGACCGGCGGGTTCGGGAGAACGACACAAGCGTCAGTGACGCCCGCTACCGACTTCCTCGCGCTTCGCGGAGGGGTCGACCGGTGGGTGTCCCGGTGAGACGGGAGCCTCGACCGGCTTCTCGATCGGGAAGAAGAAGCCCTTGATCGCCGGGCCGAGGGCGCCGACGCGGTTCATCTTCTTCGGTACGACCCAGCCGGTGTATTCGAGGTGGGTGTGGCCGTGCTCGTCGGGGGCGGCCAGGGGCTGGTGCACCTCGACGAAGCGGCCGTCGGGGAGGCGGCGGATGATGCCGGTCTCCACGCCGTGGGCCAGGACCTCGCGGTCGTGCTGCTGGAGGCCGAGGCAGATGCGGTAGGTGATCCAGTAGGCGATCGGCGGGACGATCAGCAGGCCGATGCGGCCGGCCCAGGTCATCGCGTTCAGGCTGATGTGGAACTTGTCCGCGACCACGTCGTTGCCGCCGGAGATGGTGGCGATGATGTAGAAGGAGACGGCCATCATGCCGAGCGCGGTGCGGTGCGGGTTGTCGCGCGGGCGCTCCAGCAGGTTGTGGATGCGCTTGTCGCCGGTGAGGCGCGCCTCGATCGCCGGGTACAGCATCGGGAGGACGATCAGCACGCCGAGCAGGACGCCGGCGGGCCAGAACATCGGCGGGATGACGTAGCCGTCGCCGATCGGGAGGTAGATGTCCCAGTCGGGCATGAGGCGGACCAGGCCGTCCATGAACATGACGTACCAGTCGGGCTGGGAGGCCGAGGAGACCTCGGACGCCCGGTACGGACCGAACAGCCAGATCGGGTTGATCTGGAAGGCGCCGGCCATGAACGCGATGACGCCGAAGACGGCCATGAAGAAGCCGCCCTGCTTCATGGCGTAGCGCGGGAACATGCGCTCGCCGACCACGTTCTCGTTGGTCCGGCCGGGGCCGGGCCACTGGGTGTGCTTCTGCTGGAAGACCAGGCCGAGGTGGGCGGCGATCAGGCCGAGCAGCAGCGCCGGGATGATCAGCACGTGCGCGATGAAGAACCGCGGGATGATCAGCATGCCCGGGAACTCGCCGCCGAACACGGAGCTGGACAGCCACGAGCCGATGACCGGGAAGGACAGCATGATCGCCGAGGCGATGCGCAGGCCGGTGCCGGAGAGGCCGTCGTCCGGGAGCGAGTAGCCGGTGAAGCCGGCGAAGAAGCCCAGGAGGAACAGCGTCACGCCGATGACCCAGTTGGTTTCACGCGGCTTGCGGAACGCGCCGGTGAAGAACACCCGGAACATGTGGATGACGATGGCCGCCATGAACATGAGCGCGGCCCAGTGGTGCATCTGCCGCATGATCAGGCCGCCGCGGACGTCGAACGAGATGTCCAGCGACGAGGCGTAGGCGGCCGACATCTCGGTGCCACGGAGCGCCGTGTAGGAGCCGTTGTACACGACCTCCTGCATCGACGGGTCGAAGAAGAGGGTCAGGAAGACACCGGTCAGCAGCAGGACGACGAACGAGAAGAGCGCGATCTCGCCCAGCAGGAAGGACCAGTGGTCGGGGAACACCTTGTTCAGCAGGCTGCGCAGTGGGGTCGCCACCTGCAGCCGCTCGTCGGCACCGCGCGCCACGTTGCCGGGCACGGCGCCGATGTCGAGCTTCCGGCGTTTCATGGCCGCTCCCAGAAGTCCGGCCCGACGGTCTCCTTGTAGTCCGACTTCGCCACGAAGAAGCCCTCGCTGTCGACGTCGATCGGCAGCATCGCGAGCCGCTTGTGGGCGGGGCCGAACACTGGTCGGGCGTTGTCAATGATAAGGAACTGCGACTGGTGGCAGGGGCAGAGCAGCCGGTTCGTCTGCTGTTCGTAGAGGCTGGCGGGGCAGCCGGCGTGCGAGCAGATCTTGGTGAAAGCGACATAGTTCCCGTAGTACGCACCACGGTTGATCTCGTCGGCGTCGGCCGCGGCCGCCGCCTTCTGCGCGTCGTCCTCACGCAGGTGGATCAGCAGCGTGGGCGAGTCCGCCCACTCGTTGGTGGCGCCGTGGTCGATGCCGGGGAAGACCGTGATCTGGCCGCCGGCGCTGACGTCCTCCGGCCGGACCGGCGTGCCGTCCTCGCGGACCAGGCGCACCAGGTGGCCCTCGTTGTAGACCGGGTTGAAGCCGGTCTTGAACATCGACTGGCGCTCGTCGCCGTGCGGGTCCTTGATCAGGCCACCGATCAGCGGCGCCGCCGCGACCACGGCCACCGGCGCGAGGCCCAGGCCGATCGCGCCCTTGAGCAGCGGGCGGCGCTTGAGGCCCAGTTCGTCCAGCATGTAGAGCGCGGTCTCGCCGGTCAGCTTCTGCTGCTCCGGGTCGGTGCCGACGTGCCGGTCCTGGACCGAGATCTCGTGCGGCAGCAGCTTCTTCGCCCAGGTCAGGATGCCGAAGCCGATGCCGAGCAGCGCGATGCCGAGCGTGACGCCGAGCAGCGGCGTGTAGTAGTTGCTGAGCTGGTCCGCGCCCAGCTCGTACCGCCACGGCCAGAAGATGTAGACGCCGAGGAACGCGAGCGAGGCGACGCCCGTGATCAGGAAGAACGTGGCGATGATCCGCACCATCCGCTTCTCGGCCTTGCTGCCGGGCGGAAACTGCGGCTCGTAGTGCACGATCTCGATGTCGTCCCGGCGCGCGCCCTCGCGCACGATGTCGAACCGGGAGAGCTTCGGGTCGTTGATGTCCACCCGCTCGGTGGACGGACTCTCAGTGCTCACGACTTCCCCGCAATCCAGAGGCACGTGAAGACCAGCGCCGTGATGCCGACCAGGAAGATGGCCAGGCCCTCGGTGATCGGGCCGAAGCGGCCGAGGTTGAAGCCGCCCGGGTCGCCGCCGTCCTGCAGCTGGCCGGTGATGTAGGTGATGATGTCGCGCTTCTGGTCCGGCGTCAGCTGGTTGTCGCCGAAGACCGGCATGTTCTGCGGGCCGGAGAGCATGGCCGCGTAGATGTGACGCTCGCTGACGTCGCCCAGCGCGGGCGCGAACTTGCCGGACGAGAGCGCGCCGCCACCGCCGCCGAAGCCGTGGCAGGAGGTGCAGTTGAGCCGGAACAGCTCGCCACCGCGGGAGAGCGCCTCCGGGTCCGCGTTGATGTCGTGGGTCAGCGGGCCGTCCGGGATCTCCGGGCCGCCGCCGAGCTCCTGGATGTACTGCGCGAGCTGCTGCGCCTGCTCGTCGTTGAACTGCGGCATCTTCTCCTCGGCCTGCGCCTCCTGGCGGACCATCGGCATGCGCCCGGTCTCCACCTGGAACTCGACGGAGGCGGAGCCGACGCCGATCAGGCTCGGGCCGCGGCCCTCGATGCCCTGCGCGTTCCGGCCGTGGCAGGTGATGCAGCTGTTGTCGAAGAGCTCCTTGCCCTGCTGCGCCGCGGTGGAGAGCGCCACGTCCTCCTGCGCCTGGACGCTCGGCGCGAGGAACGTGTAGACGCCTCCGGCGAGCATCAGCGCGGCGACCAGCCGCACCGCGGCACCGGCGCGCCGGCGGAGCTTGCTCGGCGGCGAGTTACGCCCACGGCGCCACCGCGAGCGGAAGCCGCCGCCGCGGCCCGCACGCCGGGCGGGGGAATCAGAAGTCATGGCAAGGAGTCCTTACGCGGTGGTAGACCGTTCGTGCTCAAGGGACGGGGCGGTGGCCCAAAATGTGACGCCGGAGTCGCTCACTGAATCCAGTAGATCATTAGGAACAGGGCGATCCACACGACGTCGACGAAGTGCCAGTAGTAGGACACCACGATCGCGGCGGTGGCCTGCGCAGGGGTGAAGCGGCCCATCGTGGTCCGGATCATGAAGATGATGAACGCGATCAGACCGCCGGTGACGTGCAGACCGTGGAAGCCCGTGGTCAGGTAGAACATCGAGCCGTAGCCGTCTTCGTTGATCTTCACGCCGTGACCGACGAGCGTGATGTACTCGTTCACCTGGCCGAGCACGAAGACCAGGCCCATCACGAACGTGATGGTGAACCAGCGCCGCAGCGAGTGCACGTCGCCGCGCTCGGCCGCGAACACGCCCATCTGGCAGGTGACCGACGACAGC
The DNA here is from genome assembly GCF_031458235.1 of Catenuloplanes atrovinosus. NCBI lineage: Bacteria > Bacillati > Actinomycetota > Actinomycetes > Micromonosporales > Micromonosporaceae > Catenuloplanes > Catenuloplanes atrovinosus. Next base: position 5,695,282 of record NZ_JAVDYB010000001.1, read on the forward strand.
ACCAGGATCACGGTGAAGGTCGTCGCGTACGGGATGTTCAGCGCCTCGGTGTGGTGCTCCCACTGCTCGGGCGCCGCGGCCCTGATGGAGAAGTACATCGCGAACAGGGCCGCGAAGAACATCAGTTCGCTGGAGAGCCACACGATCGTGCCGACGCTGACCATGTTGGGTCGGGTCAGCGAATGGATCCGGCTCTTGTCAATGGCTGCCGCAGTCACGGGGTCATTATTGCCCCATACGTGGGGCGGAGAACGTCGGGGTGGCAATCTTGGTGCGTGTCGACCCTTTTCCCGGGCCGGACGACGCCCGCCTGAGCGCGGGGCATAGCCTCGATGACGTGCCTCTCGTCGATCGGAACCCCCTCGCGACCTCGGCCTACCCCGTAGCATCGGGGGTGGAGCCGCTGACCGGCACGACGTTCTTCACCGAGGCCAGCCTGGACAGTCCGCTGGCGGTCGGCCTGGTGGTGGGCGCCGCGCTCTACCTCTACGGGGTGTACCGGCTGCGGCTGCGCGGCGACCGGTGGCCGGTGCTGCGCACGGTCTGCTTCCTGGTGCTCGGCTTCGGCTGGGTGGCGCTGGTGACGCTGAGCGGGCTGCACGCGTACGACACCTCGGTCATCTCGGTCCACATGATCCAGCACATGGTGCTGTCGATGGTGGCGCCGATCTTCCTGGCGCTGGGCGCGCCGGTGACGCTGGCGCTGCGGGTGCTGCCGAAGCGGCCGAAGGCCACGCTGCTGGCGGTGCTGCACAGCCGGCTGGCGCGGGTGGTCACGTTCCCGCTGTACGCGTACGCGATCTTCGTCATCAACCCGTTCGTGCTCTACTTCACCGGGCTCTACCGGCTCAGCCTGGAGAACGCGTTCGTGCACGAGCTGGTCCACCTGCACTTCCTGGCGACCGGCTGCCTGTTCTTCTGGCCGCTGCTCGGCCTGGACCCGCTGCCCGGCCGCTGGCCGTACCCGGGGCGCGCGCTGCTGATGCTGCTCTCCGTGCCGTTCCACACCGTGCTCGGGCTGACGATCATGCAGAGCACCACGCTGCTCGGCGGCGACTGGTACCCGAACCTGGGCCTGACCTGGCTCGACCCGTACACGGACCAGAAGACGGCCGGTGGCATCCTCTGGGCCGGCGGCGAGATCGTCAGCGTGACCATGCTGGGCGTGCTCATCCTGCAGTGGATCCGGCAGCAGGAGCGCGAGGCCCGCCGGGTGGACCGCCAGCTCGACCGCGAGGAGGCCGCCGCCGCGCGGGACGCGAGCAACGAAGAGCGTGCCGGGGCATCCCCTTCCGGCGGCTGACGAGTAGCATCCGCACGACGGCTGCGACGCACTTCACAGGCGCCTCGGCCGCCGGAAACGCACCCGGACCACGGATCGGAGCGGAGCGGATCATGAGTAGTGGCGAGAGCAACCCGCAGGCGGGCACCTACACGGTCCTGCTCTACAGCGACGACCCGGCGGTGCGCGACCACATGCGCCTGGCGATCGGCACCCGCCCCGCGCCGGACCTGACCGTCGAGTTCGCGGACGCCGCCAGCTGGGAGGAGTGCCGCCGGCTGGTCGACGAGTACGAGATCAGTCTGATGGTGCTCGACGGCGAGGCCTCGCCGGCCGGCGGCATCGGCATCGCGCGACAGGTCAAGGACGAGTACCAGGCTCCCCCGCCGGTGATCGTGGTGATCGCCCGTGCGGCGGACCGCTGGCTGGCCGCGTTCGCCGAGGTGGACGCCACCCTGGTGCACCCGCTGGACCCGGTGGCGACGGGCCGGGCCGTGGCGGCGCTGCTCCGCTCCGGCAAGGCACCGCAGGTCACCAGCGCATAACAACCGACAATTCCCCCCTTAGATCCTCGGGAGACCCACGATGGGCGAACGGACCTGGCCGAATCTGCTCACCGCACTGCTGCGAGCCGACGAGCTGTCCACCGAGGACACCTGGTGGGCGATGAACGAGATCGTCACCGGGAACGCGACGCCCGCCCAGGTGGCCGGCTTCGCCATGGCGCTGCGGGCCAAGGGCGAGACCGCGGCCGAGCTGGCGGGCCTGGTCGACGCGATGCTGGCCAACGCGGTCCCGGTGGCGCTGCCCGAGGAGGTGCGCACCGGCGCGGTCGACATCGTCGGCACCGGCGGTGACCGCGCGCACACGGTGAACATCTCCACCATGGCCGCGGTCGTGGTGGCCGCGGCCGGCGTGCCCGTGGTCAAGCACGGCAACCGCGCCGCGTCGTCCTCGTGCGGCGCCGCCGACCTGCTGGAACATCTCGGCATCCCGCTGGACCTGGGCCCGGCCGGCGTCGCCCGGACGGTGACCGAGGCCGGCATCGGCTTCTGCTTCGCGGCCCGGTTCCACCCCGGCTTCCGGTTCGTCGGCCCGCCGCGGCGCGAGCTGGGCGTGCCCACCGCGTTCAACTTCCTGGGCCCGCTGACCAATCCGGCCCGTCCGACCGCGGGCGCGGTGGGCTGCTTCGATTCGCGGATGGCGTCGGTGATGGCCGGCGTGTTCGCGGCGCGCGGCGACTCGGTGCTGGTCATGCGCGGCGAGGACGGGCTGGACGAGTTCAGCACGGCCGCGCCCACCCGGGTCTGGATCGCGGCCGGTGGCACGGTCACGGAGCAGGTGATCGACGCGGTGGAGCTGGGGCTGCCCCGCTCGGCCCCGGGCGACCTGCGCGGCGGCGACGTGGCGTTCAACGGCGCGGCCGCGCGGCGGTTCTTCGCCGGCGAGACCGGGCCGGTGCGGGACGCCGTGCTGCTCAACGCGGCCGCGGGACTGGCGGCCCGGACCGGGCTCCGGGGTGACGTGCGGGAGGCGCTCAGCGACGGTCTGAAGCGGGCCGCCGCGGCCGTCGACTCCGGCGCCACGGAAGCGCTGCTGGCCAGGTGGGTCGAGGCGGCGACCGAGGCCAAGGCCGCCGAATAAACCTTCCAAGATCAAAATCACACGGGGGTACGGCGTGATCTACGCCGTACCCCCGCTGTGATTTGTCCGATATGCGTGACACGCCGGTGCGAGGTCCCACTTTTTCCCGACCGACGGTGGCACGTTGGAATCACATTCGGGTAATTCCCCACCCTTCCCCGAGGAGGTACCCGTGGAAGACAAAGAGATGCACTGCGTCATCTGCCAGCGGGAGATGCTGTTCGAGATCCCGCCGTGCGAGGACGACCACGGCGACGACTGCCCCGAGCTGGTCTGCACCGGCTGCGGGGCGGCCATCGTGCTGCAGCCGATCACCATGCGGGTCTGGCGGCGCACGCCCGGCAACCGGGTCGCGCCGATCCAGCGCCGCGCCGCCTGACGGCCGCCTGAGCCCGGAGACAGCGAAGCGCCGCACCCCGGTGGGGTGCGGCGCTCACTCGTGGTCCCTAGAACTCGACCGGCCGGCGGGTGCCGGTGTAGTACTCGAACAGCAGGCCGCACGCGGAGGCGATGACCGCGACCAGGCCGATGGCGATCAGCCACCACATGAAGAAGACCAGGCCCAGCGCGGTGAGCGCGCAGGACAGCGCCAGGCCGAACGGCCAGTAGCTGCCCGGGCTGAAGAAGCCGACCTCGCCGGCGCCCTCGGCGATCTCCGCGTCCGCCCGGTCCTCCGGGCGCGGGTCGATGCGCCGCGAGACGAACCAGAAGAACCCGGCGCACATCGTGCAGAGCAGGCCGGACAGGATCAGCGCGACCGTGCCGACCCACTCCAGCTGGCCGACGTCCGAGTCGCCCTGCGTCCAGAAGCCGTAGAGCGCGGCCGCGAAGAAGAGGAAGAGGGCGACACCGCCGAACATCCGATATTCAGCCTTCATGGCCGACCCCTACCTTCCTTCGCCGTCGGTCTGCGCGCCGTTGAAGTTGTTGGCGTCGCGCTTGGTCTTGAACGGCTCCGTCGTGATCGCGAACCGGTCGTCGCCGGTGAAGCCGATCGTCTCCATCGCCTGGGGCGTGGACTGACCGGCCTGCTTCGCCGCCAGGAACTGCTGGTAGCGAGCCTGGTCGACGGCGACCAGCTCGAAGTTCATCATCGAGTGGTACGTGCCGCACAGCTCGGCGCAGCGGCCGACGAACCGGCCCTCGGTGTCGATCGTGACCTCGAAGACGTTGCGCGCGCTGCCCGGCAGCACGTCGCGCTTGAACAGCAGCTCCGGCACCCAGAAGGAGTGGATCACGTCGCGGCTGGTCTCCTCGAACCGGATCTTCTGCCCGGTCGGCAGCACCAGCAGCGGGATCTCCTCGGTCGAGCCGACGGTGGAGGCGAGCACCTCGGCGTCCTCACCCGGGCCGGCCAGGTAGTTGAACTCCCAGTTCCACTTGAACGCGACGACCTCGACGACGACGTCCGGGTCCTTGGAGATCTTGTCCACATCGGTCTGCACGATGGCGGTGTAGTAGAAGAGCACGCACACCACCAGCACCGGCGTGACCGTGTAGAGCACCTCCATCGGCATGTTGAACCGGGTCTGCGGAGGCAGCTCCTCGCCGCGCTTGCGGTACCGGATGACGCACCAGAAGATCAGGCCCCACACGAAGATGCCGACCACCAGGGCCGCGATCACGGAGCCGATCCAGAGGTCGTACATCCGCTCGGCCTGAGGCGTGATGCCGCCCTGCGGCCAGCCGAAGCCACCGAAGGCCGCACCGACATCGCAGCCGCTCAGCAGGGCGACCAGCAGCACGCCCCCGAAGCCGAGCCCGGCGATCCGCCGGTTGCGGGAGCCGTTGTCCCGTCCCGTGTCCGAGGCGCGCACGCCCGAACCCTTTGCGACCACTGCTCCTGCCTCTCCTCCGCGGTACATGTTGCTCACCGCCGTGTGGTGCGACCGGCCGCTGTGGTGTCACGCCGGCCCGGCCGGTCCCGCAAGCCGGTCACCACCCGTCAAAGCGGCACCGACGACCGCAGATTACTCGACCTGGCGTCGGCGCAAGCCCCAGGGGTCGCGTGTCCGCGCTTCGTGATCACGGCGAACATCTGGACGATACCGTTTGGCACGTGTCCTCCACCGCGCAACCCGGACCTTCGGCGGCATACCTCGACGCCGCTACCGCGGTTCCCCTGCATCCGGTCGCCAAACAGGCGATGATGGCGGCGCTGGCCGACGGCTGGGCCGACCCCGGCAAGCTCTACAGCCGGTCCCGAAAGGCACGACAGCTGGTGGAGGCCGCGCGCGCCACCGTCGCGGAGTGCCTCTCGGTCCGCCGTGAGGAGCTCTTCTTCACCAGCAGCGGTACGACCGCCGCGCACGCGGCCGTGCTCGGCGGCCTGGCCGGGCGCCGCCGCGCCGGCGAGACCTTTGTGCACTCCGCGATCGAGCACTCCGCCGTGCTGCACGCGGCGTCGTCCGCGGGCGTGCCCACCACCAGCGTGGGCGTGAGCATGCGAGGGCGGCTCGACCTGGCGGCCTGGGAGGAGGCGGTCACGGCGCCGGGCGTGGCGCTGGCCGCGCTGATCAGCGCCTCGCACGAGGCCGGGACCGTGCAGCCGGTCTCCGCCGCCGCGGAGATCTGCGCGGAGGCGGGCGTGCCGCTCTACGTGGACGCGGCGCAGTCGATCGGGCGGATGGGCGTGCCGCCGGGCTGGTCGCTGCTGTCCGCGAGCGCGCGCAAGTGGGGCGGGCCGTCCGGCGTGGGCGTGCTGGTGATCCGCAAGAACGTGCGGTGGGTGTCGCCGTACCCGGAGGACGAGCGGTCGTACGTGCGTACCCCCGGCGCCGTCGATCTTCCGGCCATCGTCGCGGCCGCGGCCGCGCTGCGCGCCGTGACCAACGACGCGGCCGCGGAGGCGAAGCGGCAGTCCGCGCTGGTCGACCGGATCAGGACCGAGGTGCCGCGGCTGGTGCCGGACGTGGAGGTGGTCGGCGACCCGGTCGAGCGGCTGCCGCACCTGGTCACGTTCTCCTGCCTCTACGTGGACGGCGAGGCGCTGCTGCACGCGCTGGACCGGCGCGGGTTCGCGGTGTCGTCCGGCTCGTCGTGCACCTCGTCCACGCTGCGGCCCAGCCACGTGCTGGAGGCGATGGGCGTGCTGTCCCACGGCAACGTCCGGGTGTCGCTGCACCGCGACACCACCTCGGCGGACGTGGACCGGTTCCTGGCCGAACTGCCCGGCATCGTCGCCGAACTGCGCGCCGAGTCCGGCCTGTGACGGTCAGGCGGTGAGCACGCGCAGCACCAGCGCCGCGACCGCGAGCACGGTCACCACCAGCGGCAGCAGCCACTTCGGGGCGGGGTCACCGGCGCGCAGGTGCACGATCGCGGCGCCGGAGGCCATGGCGACGAAGCCGGCCAGCGCGGCGATCCCGAGCGGCGCCCACCAGAGCCCGATCACCAGGCCGGCGATGCCGGCCGCCTCCAGCACCCCGAGCAGCCGGTACGGACCCGGCGGGAATCCGAGGTGGACGGCCTCGGCCGCCAGCTCCGCTCCCCCGCGCGCCTTCCGCAGCGCGGCGACGGAGAACACGACGACCAACAGCACACTGAGCACGACCACGACGGCGAACAACGGCGCAACCTCCCGGCTATCACGGTGACGTCCCGAGCGTGCCGGACCGCACGTCATCGGAGCCACACCAGGTCGTGGTGTGGCAGCCGCGCGAGGCCGGGCGGAATACTGGCCCGGTGAGCGAACTCGGCGATTTCCTGCGCGCCCGGCGGGCCGCGCTGAGCCCGGAGGAGATCGGCGTGCCCACCCACGGCGCGACCCGGCGGGTGCCGGGCCTGCGGCGCGAGGAGGTCGCGATGCTCGCCGGCGTGAGCACGACCTACTACGCGCGGCTGGAGCAGGGCGAGAGCCACCAGATGTCCGACTCGGTGCTGGACGCGGTGGCCCGCGCGCTGCGCCTGGAGCAGGTCGAGCGCCTGCACCTGGCCCGGCTGGCCTGGCCGGCACAGCTCGTCCGCCGCGACCCCGGCCCGGACCGCGTCCGTGACTCGCTGCGCCGCATGATCGAGGGCAACACCGAGCAGGCGGCCGGCCTCCTCAGCCGGCACGCGGACCTGCTGGCCGGCAACCGCCTGTTCCACACGCTGTTCGGGCTGCCACCCGGGCGGCGGGTCAACCTGGCGCTGTGGCTGTTCCTCGACCCGGCCGCCCGTGACCTGCACGTCGACTGGCCGGCCGCCGCCGTGAAGATGGCCGCCTACCTGCGGATGACCGCGAGCGAGTGGCCCGGCGATCCGGAGCTGGCCGCGGTGATCGGCGAGCTGAGCATCGGGAGTGCGGAGTTCGCCGAGCTCTGGGCCAGGCATCCGGTCCGGGAGTGCCTGCACGGCGAGTACGCGCTCCGGCATCCGCAGGTCGGCGAGCTGACGCTGGCGGAGGAGGCGCTGGTCGTGCCGGATGCGGCCGGTCAGCGCCTGGTCGTCCTGACGCCCGCCGGGTCCGACCCGGAGTGGGCCGCGCGGCTGCGCCTGCTCGGCTCGCTCTGACCGCCTCAGCGGTAGGCGGCCACGGCGGCGCCGCCCTTGATCAGGAAGACGTGGTGGTGGCCGAGCGCGACCGGGCCGGTGCTGTACTCGGCGAGCGGCAGCCGGCGCAGCTCACGGCCGTCCCGGGCGCGCAGCGCGAGCAGGTGGGTGACCGGGGTGTCCGGGTTGCTCTGGAGCCAGACGACGCCGTTGCCGGCCACGATCGGGCCGTACGGGTAGGCGCCCGGCGCGGTCCACAGCCGGCGGCCGGTGCGCACGTCGAACGCGGCGATGCGGTGGTCGTCCGGCACGGTCAGGTCGTCCGCGCCGGCGTAGAGGCGCCCGCCCGCCGCGGTCAGGTCGTGGTAGCGATGGGTCGCCGGCGCGCACCAGAGCCGCCGGCCGTCCCGGGCGCCGTGGGCGCACAGCCGGTCGCCCGCGACCAGCACCGCGTGCGGGTCGGCCGCGAGGTCGCCGCCGCCGCGCACCTCCCGCTGCCAGAGCCGCCGGTTGGCCAGGCTGAGCTGGGTGACCAGCGCCGGTGAGTCGTCCACGACCGGGGCGGGTTCCTGGCCGGGCGGGATGATGTCGTCGCCGTAGAGCTCGTCGCGGTCCTGGAGCGTGCGGACCGCGATCCGGCCGCCGGCCGCCGCCGCGACCGGGGCGCCGCCGGTCAGCGTGCGGGTCCAGGCGCGGGCGCCGGTCTCCGCGCGGAACGCGTGCAGCACGGTCCGCTCGCAGACGTCGCCCTCGTAGCGGCCGCAGTCCCGGCCGGACGCGGCCAGCACCAGGTCACCGGCCGGGAGCACCCAGGCCGCGGGCCGGTCGCCGGCGAGCGTGGCGGTCCAGCGGGTCCGGCCGCCGAGATCGTGGGCGCGCACCACGCCGTCGGCCGTCGTGATCGTGAGGATCGACCGGCCGTCCGTGACCGGGCCGCCGAGTTCGGGTCCGGGCAGCCCGGGCGCGGCGAACGGGAGGCGTGCACCGGTGGCGGCGTCCCGGCGTACCAGGCGGATCAGGTCCCCGTCGCGCGCGCCGTGGTAGACCGAACCGGCGACGTGGAGCGGGTCGCCGGCCGGCGCCGCGTCGGTCGCGGTCCACGCCTCGGCGAGCCGCGCGGCCCGCGCGGGCGTCGGCCCGTCCGTGCCGGGCACCGGCGGTACAAGCATCGGGTCGACCGGCGCCGCCTGGACCGGCCCGGCGGCCAGCGCGGTCAGCAGCACCGCCGCGGTCGTGGTGAGCAGCGTCCGTGTCATCGCTGAGAGCCTTTCGTCGGATCCGCGGCCTCAGTATGGGCGCGCCTTCCCGGCGAATCCGGCTTTCCGGACGCCTCCGCGTGTGCACAACTCTTGTGCACAAATTCTGTGCACAGTTACTGTGCACGCGTGGAGCAGACCGGCGTCCGGATCGACGCGACTCAGCTGAAGGTGCTGGCCCACCCGTTGCGGTCCCGGCTGCTGGCCGCGCTGCGCACCGACGGCGCCGCCACCGCGACCCGGCTGGCCGAGCGGCTGGGGACGAACACCGGCGCCACCAGCTACCACCTGCGCCGGCTGGCCGAGGTGGGCCTGGTGGTGGAGGACGACCGGCCCGGCGCCGGCAAGCAGCGCTGGTGGCGTGCCGCGCAGGACTGGCACAGCATCGTGGCCGGCGACTTCCCGGAGGACGACCCGGACGCGCAGGCCGCGCTGGACTGGCTAGACGAGTTCTACCGCTCCGAGCACGCGCGCGCGGCCGCCCGGTGGCGGGCCGAGGAGCGCCGGTGGCCGGCCGAGTGGCGGGATGCGGTGACCTCGAACGACTACCTGCTCGACCTCACGCCCGCGCAGGTCCGCGCGCTGAACGAGGAGGTCGGCGCGCTCATCGAGCGGTACCGGGCGTTGCCGCGCGCGGAGGGCGCCGAGCGGGTGGTGGTGCTGTACGAGAACCACCCGGTGCCCCGCGCCCGGCCCGCCGGGGAGGCCCGATGACGGTCCGGGCCCGCTACCTGATCCTGCACGGCCTGCGCTGGCTGCCGGTCGGGCTGCTGATCCCGGTCACCGTGCTGCTGGCCCAGGAGCGCGGGCTGTCGCTCTCCCAGATCGGCCTGATCACGGCCGTGCAGGGCGTCGTGGTGCTGGCGCTGGAGCTGCCCACCGGCGGCCTGGCCGACACCATCGGCCGCCGCCCGGTGCTGCTGCTCGCCTCGCTGGTCAACCTCGCCTCGCTGGCGCTGCTGGTGGTGGCCGACTCGTTCTGGGCGTTCGCGGTGGTCTTCGCGCTGCAGGGCGTGTTCCGCGCGCTGGACAGCGGACCGCTCGACTCCTGGTACGTGGACGCCGCGCTCGCCGAGGACCCGGACGCCCGGTTCGAGGACGGGCTGAGCCGGGGCGGCGTGGTGCTCGGCTGCGCGATCGGCGGCGGCGCGCTGCTGGCCGGCGGCCTGGTCGCGCTGGACCCGATCCCGTCGGTGAGCGCGCTGACCGCCCCGCTGGTCGCGGCCGTCGCGCTCCAGGCGGTGACCGTGGTCGCGACCGTGGCGCTGCTCCGCGAGCCGCCGCGGTCCGGCACCGGCCCGGCGGGCCCGGCCGGGACGCTGCGCGGCGTGCCCGCCGTGATCGCGGACGCGGCCCGGCTGCTGCGCCGGTCGCACGTGCTCACCGCGCTGATCGCGGTGGAGCTGTTCTGGGCGTTCGGGATGATGACGTTCGAGCTGCTCTTCCCGGTACGGCTGGCCGAACTGGTCGGCAGCCCCGGCACCGCGGGCACGATCATGGGCCCGGTGGGCTCGGTCGCCTGGCTGGCCTCCGCGGCCGGCGCCGCGCTGGCGCCCGTGCTGGTCCGGCGGCTCGGCCCGGCCTGGTCCGGCGTGACCCTGCAGGCCGGGCAGGCGCTGGCGGTGCTGGCGATGGGCCTGCTCACCGGCCCGGCGGGGGCGATCGCGGCATATCTGGCCTGCTACGCGCTGCACGGCGCGGTCAACCCGGTCTTCCGGGGCCTGATGCACCGGCAGTCGGACGCGGGGAACCGCACCACGGTCGCGTCGCTCGCCTCGATGGCCGGGCTGCCGGCCGCCGCGGCCGGCAGCGTGGTGCTCGCCGCGATCGCGGACGCCGCCGGCGTGCGCACCGCGATCCTGGCCGGCGCGATCCCGCTGGCGGTGGCCGCGCTGGGATACCTGGCGGCGCGCCGCACGCCGCCGGCGTCCCGCGATTGAGGCACTCCCCCGGCACCCCGCGATCGAGGCATTCGCCCCGGCGCCGGGCGATCGAGGTGTTCCCCACGCCGCCGGAGCCGCGTGCGGAACACCTCGGCGTCAGGCGCGCAGGTAGTCGAGCAGCGAGCGCAGCGGGTCGCCGGGCGCCGTGGTGTCCACCACGACCCGGCGCCCCACGTAGGGCTGGTACTCCGCGCGGCGCTCCAGCACCCGCACCCAGTCCACCTCCGCGTACGCCGGGTCGGCGGCCTGGCGGGCCTCCACGCGGCGGCGGTGCTCGGCCTGGTCGCCGCACCACACCTCGACCACGCGGAGCGGCACCTTGGCCCGGTCCGCGAGGTCCAGCCACAGCTCACGGGACTCGACGGCCGGGTTGACCGCGTCCACCACCACCGGCAGGCCGAGGTCGAGCTGCAACTCGGCCAGGGACGCCACGGCCCGGTAGGCCTCGGGGCCGGTGGACCGGAACGCACGCTCGATCGGGTCGACCGGGAGGACCGGGGCCGGCAGCGCGGCGCCCACCCGGCGGGCGAGCGTGCTCTTGCCGACCCCCGGCAGCCCGGCGAAGACGATCAGCACCGGGCGGGCGGTCACGGGATCAGGTGCGGGCGCACGTCCTCCGCCGCCGCGTCGCCGTAGGCCTCGCCGAGCGCCTTGACGAACTGGTCGGCGCGGATCTCGTACTCCTGGGTGCCGACGGTCTCCAGCACGTACGTGGCGAGCAGCGAGCCGATCTGGGCGGACCGCTCCAGGCCGAGGCCCCAGGTGAGGCCCGCGAAGAAGCCGGAGCGGAACGCGTCGCCGCCGCCGGTCGGGTCGTACGCGGAGACGGAACGGGCGACCGGGACGTGGATCGGCGCGATGTCCCGCCCGGTGATCCGGGCGCCGTCCTTGCCGAGCGTGGTGACCTGGACGTGCACCCGGTCCAGGATCTGCGCCTCGCTGAGCCCGGTCTTGCTCTCCAGCAGCGACTTCTCGTACTCGTTCGTGAAGAGGAACTCGGCGCCGTCGATCAGCTTCAGCACGTCCTCGCCATCGACGCGGGCGAGCTGCTGGGACGGGTCGGCGGCGAACCGGATGCCGCGCTCCCGGCACTCCTCGGAGTGGCGGACCATGGCGGCCGGGTCGTTCGCCCCGACGAGCACCAGGTCGAGGCCGCCGTTGCGGTCCGCGACCGGCGCCAGCTCGATGTTGCGGGCCTCGGCCATCGCGCCCGCGTAGAACGAGGCGATCTGGTTCATCTCGGTGTCGGTGGTGCAGACGAAGCGCGCGGTGTGCGCCACGTCGCTGATGTAGACCGAGCCGCAGTCGACACCGTGCCGCTCCAGCCATGAGCGGTAGTCGGCGAAGTCGGCGCCGACCGCGCCCACCAGGATCGGCCGCAGACCGAGCTGACCCATGCCGAACGCGATGTTCGCCGCGACGCCACCGCGGCGCACCACCAGGTCGTCGACGAGGAACGACAGCGACACCTTGTGCAGTTGGTCGGCCAGGAGCTGGTCGGCGAACCGGCCCGGGAAATGCATCAGATGGTCGGTGGCGATCGAGCCGGTAACGGCGATCTTCATGTCGGCCCTCGAGGGTGTCGGCGGCTATAGCCCGAACAGCCTACCGGCACGGACGCCGGTGGCAGGACGCTCGCCCGTCAGGTCGGCGTCATCTGACGGTAACGCGAGACCCTCGAAAACCACTGGAGGGTACGTCGTGCGCGCGCACGGCGTACCCTCCGATGATCTTGATTTAGTGGAACGAGTCGCCGCAGGCGCAGGAGCCACCGGCGTTCGGGTTGTCGATGGTGAAGCCCTGCGCGTCGATGCGGTCCGCGTAGTCGACGGTCGCGCCGGTCAGGTACGGCGCGCTCATCCGGTCCACGACGACCTGGACGCCGCCGAAGTCGTCCACGATGTCACCGTCGAGCGAGCGCTCGTCGAAGAACAGCTGGTAGCGGAGGCCGGAGCAGCCGCCGGGCTGCACCGCCACGCGCAGCCGCAGATCGTCGCGGCCCTCCTGCTCGAGCAGGTTCTTGACCTTCTCCGCCGCGACGTCCGTGAGGATGATGGTCGTCGCAGCCTTGGTCGTCTCGGCCACGGCCTCGGTGCCGGTCTGCGCTGAAGTGGTCACTTGGAGGTCTCCCTGCGCTGTGCGGATTTATTCCGTCTGTGGCCAACGCATGTCCGCTGACCGTGCATTCCCACCCAGTCTAAAACTTCTCCCAGGTTATGCCCGTGCGCCGTTGGTCTCACCGGCTGTATTGACCCGCCAGACGCTCCGCCAGCGCGCTCAGCCCCGCCGCTGGTCCGGCCATCGCCGCGTCCACGTCCCCGCCGAAGAAGTCCACCAGCGAGTACGTCTCGGTGACGCCCACCGCGGCCGCCTCCCGCCGACCGGTGGTGACCCGGCCGGCCAGCACCACGCACGGCAGGCCGCGGTCCCGGGCGCCGCCGGCCACGCCCGCGACCACCTTGCCGCGCAGCGACTGGTGGTCGAACGAGCCCTCGCCGGTGATCACCAGGTCCGCGGTGTCCAGCGCGGCGGGCAGGCCGGTGAGGCGGGTCACCAGGTCGATGCCGGACTCGCAGCGGCCGCCGAGCGCGAGGACCGCGGCGCCGAGCCCGCCGGCCGCTCCCGCGCCGGGCAGCGCCGCCAGCCCGGGTGGTGCCGTGGGCAGTGCCTGCAGCAGGCCGGCGTACGTCTCCAGCGCGCGGTCCAGCACGAACACGTCCTCCCGGGTGGCGCCCTTCTGCGGGCCGTAGACCGCGGAGGCGCCGTGCAGGCCGGTGAGCGGGTTGTCCACGTCGGTGGCCGCGACCAGCTCGGCGCCCCGGGTGCGCGGCGTGCCGGTGAGGCCCGCAGCCGCGGTGAGCGCGGCTCCGCCGTACGGCAGCGCGTAGCCACCCGCGTCCACCGGCGCGGCGTCCAGCGCGGCGAGCATGCCGGCGCCCGCGTCGTTGACGGCGGAGCCGCCGAGGCCGATCACCACGCGGGTGGCGCCGTGCTCGATCGCGGCGAGGATCAGCAGGCCGAGCCCGTACGACGTGGTGCGCTTCGGATCGCGCTCGGCGGGGTCCAGCAGGTGCAGGCCGCAGGCGTGGGCGCTCTCGACGTACCCGGTGCCGTCTTTGATCAGGATCGTGCCCTTCGCCGGCCGGCCGAGCGGGTCGACCGTGTCGATGATCACGCGGCGGCCGTTCAGGGCGGGCGCCAGCACGTCGATGAAGCCGGGGCCGCCGTCCGCGAGGGGCCGCTCGACCAGTTCGTCCCGATCGTTCGCGGCGCGCCACCCGTCGGCGATCGCACGCGCGGCGGCCGGCGCGTCGATGCTTCCGGCGAACTTGTCCGGACAGATCAGGATTCGCACGGTTTTCACTCCCTGGTCGACGGCGCTTCGGACCAGTGTGAGGGATGCCTGGATCACACCGGCGGGCCGGTCTCACTGTGAGACAATCTTCGTGTGACATCGACCTGGGTAGAGCCGTCCAACACCGCAACCGCCCTGCTGCTGCTGGGCAGGGGCACCGACCCGGCCTCCGAGCGCGGCGTCGACTGCCCCGGAGACCTGCCGTCACCGAGCGACCCCGACCTGGTGGCCCGCGCCATGGCCGCCAAGCTCGCGCTCGGCGACCGCGTCTTCGTCCTGGGGCACCACTACCAGCGGGACGAGGTGATCCAGTTCGCCGATGTGACGGGCGACTCGTTCAAGCTCGCCCGCGAGGCCGCGGCCCGGCCGGACGCGGAATTCATCGTCTTCTGCGGCGTGCACTTCATGGCCGAGAGCGCGGACATCCTGACCACGGACGCGCAGAAGGTGATCCTGCCGGATCTCGCGGCCGGCTGCTCGATGGCCGACATGGCCGTGCTGTCCCAGGTGGAGACCGCGTGGGACCTGTTCGAGGACCTGGGCATCGCCGCGGACGTCGTGCCGGTCACGTACATGAACTCGTCGGCCGACATCAAGGGCTTCGTCGGGCGCAACAAGGGTGTGGTGTGCACCTCGTCCAACGCCAAGCGCGCGCTGGACTGGGCGTTCGAGCAGGGGTCGAAGGTGTTCTTCCTGCCCGACCAGCACCTCGGGCGGAACACGGCGGTCCTGGAGATGGGCTACTCGCTGGACGACTGCGTGCTCTACGACCCGCACAAGCCGCACGGCGGCCTCACCCCCGAGCAGCTGCGGAACGCCAAGATGATCCTCTGGCGCGGCCACTGCTCGGTGCACGGGCGGTTCACGCTCTCCTGCGTGGAGGAGATTCGCGAGCGCGTCCCCGGGGTAAACGTGCTCGTGCACCCGGAATGCCGTCACGAGGTGGTGACGGCGGCCGATCACGTGGGCTCGACGGAATTCATCATCAAGACCATCGAGGCCGCGCCGGCCGGGTCCGCGTGGGCCGTCGGCACCGAGCTGAACCTCGTGCGCCGGCTCGCCAACGCGCACCCGGACAAGCAGATCATGTTCCTCGACCGTACTGTGTGTTACTGCTCGACTATGAACCGCATCGATCTGCCGCATCTGGTCTGGGCTCTGGAAGAACTTGTCGCCGGCCGGACACCGAACCAGATTACGGTCGATCCGGACACTTCGGCATATGCACGATCCGCGCTCGATCAGATGCTTGCGCTGCCGTAACAGGCATCCGAGGCTCCGTAAGATCCCCGACAGAACCACCGCCGCTCGTCCCGGTTTCGTGCCAGGACGGGCGGTGTGCGGGTTCTTGTCTTGGTAACCGAGCGCTATGCTTCCCCGGCGACAAGCGCCAGCCCCCCGCTCGTTGATTCGCACGAACGAGAACCGGCGCCCATCCCCCTTACGCAAGCGCTGGAGGTTGCGTTGACCGACGACGTGCTGGCCGTACACGGTGGTACACCGCTGAACGGCCGGGTCCGGGTCCGCGGCGCCAAGAACCTCGTCTCCAAGGCGATGGTGGCGTCCCTGCTCGGCGACAGCCCGAGCACGCTCTACGACGTCCCCGCCATCCGCGACGTGGAGGTCGTCACCGGCCTGCTGGAACTGCACGGGGTCCGGGTCAGCAAGGGCGAGTCCGACGGCGAGCTCATCTTCGACCCGTCGAACGTCGAATCCGCCTCGACCGACGAGATCAACGTGCACGCCGGGTCCAGCCGGATCCCGATCCTGTTCTGCGGGCCGCTGCTGCACCGGCTGGGCCACGCGTTCATCCCCGACCTGGGCGGCTGCCACATCGGGCCGCGCCCGATCGACTTCCACATCCAGGCGCTGCGGCAGTTCGGCGCGATCGTGGACAAGGCGCCCGAGGGCATGCACCTCACCGCGCCGAACGGGCTGCACGGCACCAAGTTCGAGCTGCCGTACCCGAGCGTCGGCGCCACCGAGCAGGTGCTGCTCACCGCGGTCCTGGCCGAGGGCGTCACCGAGCTGCGCAACGCCGCGGTCGAGCCGGAGATCATGGACCTCATCTGCGTGCTGCAGAAGATGGGCGCCATCATCACCGTGCACACCGACCGGGTCATCGAGATCAAGGGCGTGAAGCGGCTCGGCGGCTACTCGCACCGCCCGATCCCGGACCGGATCGAGGCCGCGTCCTGGGCCGCGGCGGCGCTGGCCACCCGCGGCGACATCACGGTGCTCGGCGCGCAGCAGGCCGACATGGGCACGTTCCTGAACGTGTTCCGGTCGATCGGCGGCCAGTTCGAGGTCACCGACACGCTCCCGCCGAACGACAACCGCCCGGGTCGCGAAGGCGGCATCCGCTTCTGGCACCCCGGCACCGAGCTGACCGCGGTGGCGCTGGAGACGGACGTGCACCCCGGCTTCGCCACCGACTGGCAGCAGCCGCTGGTGGTCGCGCTCACCCAGGCACGGGGCATCTCGATCGTCCACGAGACCGTGTACGAGCAGCGCCTCGGCTACACCGAGTCGCTGAACACGATGGGCGCGACGATCCAGACCTACCGCGACTGCCTCGGCGGTACGCCGTGCCGCTTCGGCCGGCGTAACTTCCACCACTCCGCGGTCATCGCCGGCCCGTCCAAGCTGCACGCGGCCGACCTGGTCATCCCGGACCTGCGGGCCGGGTTCAGCCACCTCATCGCGGCGCTGGCGGCGGAGGGCACCTCCCGGGTGTACGGCGTGAGCCTGATCAAGCGCGGCTACGAGAACTTCGAGACGAAGCTCGCCGACCTCGGCGCGAACGTCGAGCGGGTCTGACGCTCCGATCGGAAGGGGAGGCCGGGACCTGAGGGTTCCGGCCTCCTCGTTCTTTCGGGTGACGGGCTTGCGCACGGTGGCCGGTTTCGCTGTCTTTCATCTCTTGGCTACCCTTGCCACGTGCCGCTGTTTCGTCGCAAGTCCACCGATCTCGTCGAGGACCAGGTCTCCGAGGTCGAGACGTCCGAGGACGTGACCACCGCCACCCGGGGTCACACCCCGAGCAAGCGTGAGCTGGGTGTGGCGACGCCGAAGCGGCCGAGCACCCAGCGCCGCCCCGGCGGTGCCGCGGTCAGCCGGACGCCGCTGACCAAGGAGGAGGCGAAGGAGCAGCGCCGGCTCGCGCGGCAGCGGGAGTCCGAGCGGTTCCGCCGCGAGGGCGGGCCGCGGGACCGCGGGCCGGAGCGCGTGCTCGTCCGCAACGTGGTCGACTCGCGGCGCACCGTCGGGTCGTTCTTCCTGGGTGGCGCGTTCGTGGTGCTGATCGGCGCCAGCGTGCCGGACGCCCGGGTGCAGGCCATCGCGAACGTGCTGTGGCTGGCGCTCGCGCTCGCCGTGATCGTGGACAGCATCCTGATCAGCCGCCGGATCAAGAAGGTGGTGCGCGAGCGCTTCCCGAAGACCACGGAGCGGATGGGCTCGCTCTACTTCTACGGCATCTCCCGCTCGCTGAGCTTCCGCCGCATGCGGGTGCCGATGCCCGCGGTCGCGGTCGGCGAGAAGTACTGAGTCCTGATCATGGGTGCTCCATGATCAGGACCGCCCAGCTGCCGGGCTCCAGCCCTTCGTAGACGTGCGGTGCGTCGCCCGGGTAGGACACGTAGTCGCCCGGGCCGAGCTCCACCGGCTCGTCCGCCGGGCCGATCCGCACCCGGCCGGACGCCACGATCGCGTGCTCGACCGTGCCGGGCAGGTGGGGTTCCGCGCGCCGTACCGCGCCGGGCTCGGACTCGATGATGTAGACGTCCCGGCGCGCGCGGCCGTCACCGGCGGTGAGCAGCGAACCGGTGTAGAACGCCTGGTCGGACGTCACCCGCGGGTTCTCCCCCGCGCGGACCACCCGCACCTTCGGCGTGGGCGGCTCGATCAACCTGCTCAGCGGGACGTCCAGCGCGTTGCCCAGCGACCAGAGCGTCTCCACGCTGGGGTTGCCGCTGCCCGCCTCCAGCTGCGAGAGCGTGGACTTGGCCACGCCGGCCCGGCGGGCCACCTCGGCCAGCGAGAGGCCGGCGCGTTCCCGTTCCCGCTTCAGGGCGGCCGCGATGACGGCGATCGGCGGCTCAGGCGTTCGTTTCATCGGACCCTTCGTTCGATTTGACATACTCGACGGTACGTTCGATATTTCATGGTGTGCGTTCAGTAAATCGAACGATCCTGCGGGACGCGTTCGCGATCGCGGTGGCGACCGGCGCGGTGGCGATCTCGTTCGGCGCGATCGCGGCCGGAAGCGGCCTGCCGCCCTGGTCGGTGGTGCTCATGTCGGTGTTCATCTTCGCGGGCGGCGCCCAGTTCATGGCGGTAGGGCTGCTCGCCGCCGGAAACCCGCTGGCCGCGCTCTTCGGCGGCCTGCTGATCAACGCCCGCCACCTGCCGTTCGGCCTGGCGGTCGCGGACGCGGTCGGCCCCCGCCGATGGCAGCGGCTGCTCGGCAGCCACCTCGTCATCGACGAGTCGGTCGCGTTCGCCCTCGCCCGCACCGACCCGCGCGAACGCCGGGTCGCGTTCTGGGCCACCGGCGCGCTCCTCTTCGTCTGCTGGAACCTCGGCACGCTGGCCGGCCTCGCGCTGGGCTCCGCCGTGGGCGACCCGGCCGTGCTCGGCCTGGACGCGGCGTTCCCGGCGGGGCTGATCGCATTGATCCTGCCGTCCCTGCGGGACCGCGCGACACGCGAGGTGACCCTGGCCGGCGCGGCCCTCGCCGTGCTCACCACGCCACTGCTGCCGGCCGGGCTCCCGGTGCTGCTCGCCCTGGGCGGCCTGCTCGTCCTGGCCATCCCCCGCCGCCGCCCGGCAACCCCCGACGCGGCCGGCCGGTCTTCGGCCGACGAGCCGGCGACTCGGGACGGCACACCAGCGGCACAGCGCGAAACACCGGCGGCGGACGGCGGGGCACCGGCGGCCGGGGGCCGCGCGGCGGACGCGGAGGAGGCGGCATGGTGATCGCCGTGATCGTCGGGCTGGCGGTGGGCACCTACGCGTTCCGGCTCCTGGGCGTGATGTTGCATGACCGGCTGGAGCTGCCGGAACGCGTCCGGGTGGTGCTTCCGCTGGCCGCGTCCGCGCTGCTCGGTGCGCTCGCCGCCACGGCGGCGCTGACCGAGGGAGGCGCCCTCGCCGGTGTGGCCCGGCCGGCCGGGGTGCTGGTCGGCGTGCTGCTGGCGTGGCGCCGCGTGCCGTTCGTCGTGGTGGTCGTCGCCGCCGCCGCGACCACCGCGTGCCTCCGCCTGCTCGGCGTGCCCTGAGCGGGTCGCCCGGGGCCGCCTGACGCGCGATCGCACCTGACCGCGGGGCCGGACCGGGTGGTCTTGAACGGCGGGACCGGCTCCGTCGCGGCGGGCGAACGGAGCGCTAGCGGAGATGAGGCCGGCGGCGCGGTTGGCCCGCGGGAGCATGCGGGTCGCACCGCGCCGGGAGCGGGAATATCCGTTTTTATGGGTTCTTGTAGAGGCGGGCGATGACGTCCTCGATCTCCGGTTCGAGGACCGAGATGTCGCGGACGGGGGCGGCCCTGGCGATCTGGATGACGAGGTCTCCGGCGGTGGCGGTGGTCAGGCGGTAGGTGAGGCGGCGGCCGTCCAGGGCCGTGTCGTCGAGGTCGGCGCCGGTGACCGGGATCGGGGTGGCCGGGGGCTCGTCCAGGTCGACGACGACGCGGCGGCGGGAGTCGAAGCGGGCGTGCAGCGCGTCGAGGGTGCCGTCGTGGACGACCCGGCCGTGATCGATGACGACGAGCCTGCGGCAGAGGCGCTCGATGTCCGCCAGGTCGTGCGTGGTGAGCATCACGGTGGTGTCGCCGCGCCGGCCCAGTTCGGTCAGGAACGCGCGGACGGCCTGCTTGCTGACCACGTCCAGGCCGATCGTGGGCTCGTCCAGGAACAGCACCTCGGGGCCGTGCAGCAGCGCGGCGGTGAGCTCGCCGCGCATGCGCTGGCCGAGCGAGAGCTGCCGGACCGGCGTGTCCAGGAACTCGTCGAGTTCCAGCATGGCGCGGCAGCGGGCCAGGCGGGCGGCGTGGTCGCCGGGCGGCACCCGGTAGACGTGCCGGAGCAGGTCGAAGGACTCGCGCAGCGGCAGGTCCCACCACAGCTGGGAGCGCTGGCCGAAGACCACGCCGATGCGCAGCGCGAGCCGGATGCGCTGGCGGACCGGGACCAGGCCGCAGACCGTGACGTGGCCGCCGGACGGCATCAGCACGCCGGTCATCATCTTGAGCGTGGTGGACTTGCCGGCACCGTTCGGGCCGATGTAGCCGACCGTCTCGCCGCGCGCCACGGTCAGGTCGACGCCGGCCACCGCGGCGGTCTCCCGGCGCTCGCGGCGGAACCGGCCCTTCTTGACCGAGACGGTGAAGGTCTTGCTGAGGTCGCGGGCCTCGATGACTGTCATGATCCGGTACTCCGATAGTGGCGGACGCCGGTGCGCCAGACCAGGCCGGCGACGAGCGCGGCCGGGACACAGACCAGCGGGGCGGCCCATCCGGCCCAGGCGGGCAGGCCGAGCGGGTCGGCGCGGCCGAGCAGGGCCAGCGCCGGTTGGTAGGCGACGAACGCGAAGCCGAGGCCGTACGCGAAGACGCGCCGGAACCAGCCGTCGTAGACCGTGACGGGGTAGCTGGTGAAGTCGCGCCCGCCGTAGGTGAACGCGTTGCCGACCTCGCCGGACTCGATCCACCAGAACGCCACGGACGCGGTACCGACGAAGATCGCGCCGAAGAACACCGCGCCGGCGAGCGGGGCGACGAGCGCGAACGCCACGCGGGCCGGCGTCCAGTCGACGTCCGCCCGGAGGAGCGCGACCGCCAGCACGGCGGCGGCGAACAGGAACCGGGACACCTTGCGCAGCGGCAGGTCCATGGCGAGCAACTGACCGAGCGGGCCGAGCGGGCGGACCAGTACCGCGTCCATCAGGCCGGTCCGCACGTACAGCCGGATTCGCTCGATGTTGCCGACCGTGAGGTCGGCCAGGTTGAACGCGCACAGCCCGAGCCCGGCCATCACCAGCGACTCCTCCAGCCGGAACCCGCCGACCAGGTCCGTGACCGTGAACAGCACGATCACCGTGGCCACGTCCAGCACGGTGGCGGACACGTTGGTGGCCAGGTCGATCGCGAAGGACATCCGGTACGAGGCCTGCGCGCGGGCCTGCGCGCGCAGCAGGTGCAGGTGCCCGCCGAGCCGGGCGCGGAACTCACCCACCCTGGATCACCAGCCGCCGCTCGGCCCGGCGCTGCACCACCCGGCAGAGCAGCAGCATGATCGCCGCCCAGAGTCCCTGGAGCGCGACGATGCCGAACTGGACAGGCGTGGCGTCCCGCTCCACCAGCACGTCCAGCGGCGCCTGGAACAGGCTGGGCAGCGGCGTGAGCAGCCAGAGCGAGAGCAGCGCGGGCTCCGGCAGGAAGCGCAGCGGGAAGTAGAGGCCGGCCACCACGCCGGAGCCGAGCGTCCAGAGCGAGATCGGGCCGCGCACGTCGAGCAGCCAGTAGGCGGTGCAGTTGACCAGGAACCGGCAGCAGAACGTGATCACCACGGCGAGCACGACGGAGACGGCGAACAGCGGCGGCGTGTGCCACCGAACCGGAAGATAGAGGTCGAAGAAGAGCATGCCGACGAGTACGGGTGGTACGCACCGGGTCAGCACCGCGTGCCAGGCCCGGCCCAGGTCGGCGGCGAGCATGCTGTGCACCGGGTCGATCGGGCGCAGCAGATCGCTGACCACCTCGCCGGTGCGGATGCGGTCGGCCAGCTCGGGCGGGCCCCAGAGCAGCACCACCGCCAGCAGTCCCTGGGCGACCCAGACGAACGTGGCCAGTTGCTCCGGCGTGTAGCCGCCGACCACCGCGCCACCGGCGACGGCCAGGAAGAGGTAGCAGCGGAGGAAGCCGAAGATCGTGTTGGTGAACGTTCCGGCGACCGTGGCCTGACGATAGGTGGCGTAGCGACGAAACCCTGATACCGCGATAATCCAGAATGTCGTGATTTGTCCGACGAATTTTTGATGCGGGATGGTGCGCACGGTGGCGTCGAACAAGCCCACGCCGTTACCCTCCTTTCCGCGGACTCCGCTGCGCCGAGCCGGGTGACTCTACCCGGGGTTCACGGCTGCCCAGCGATAGATTTCCCATGAGGTGAGCCGGCGTGAATATGCGACGCCCGTCAGCGTTTCCGCTGGCACGCGTCACAGTCCGCCGCCGCCTGGCACAACGAGATGGGGTGAACCGTGGCGCCGGAACGTAAGGACCGTCGCGGTTCACAGCTGCCCGCCTGGGCGGTGGAGATCACCGACGAGTGGATGGAGGTCCCCGGGGGGCAGAAGTACCCGGGCGACCCCGGCCAGACCGTGCAGGCGCGCAGCAGCGCGGTGTACCGCTCGTCCGTACGGCCCGACCCGGACGGTGCCACGCCCGTTCCCCCGCCGATCAACGGACGGCCGTCCCGGCCGGCCTCGGGGCGGGCGCGACCACCGGCGCCGGGACGCCGGGCGGCCGCCAACGGCTTCGACTACGAGGAAGACCACTTCCTGGACGATCCACCGCGCGGGCGCGCGGGTGGGCATGACGTCCGGGTGTACGGCCGTGGGGCGGCCGAGGACGAGGAGCCGCGCGGGCGCGGGCGGGCCGGGGCCGGGCAGCGGGCCGACTTCGACTACGACCCGCGGGCGCGTGATCCGCGGGGGCGGAACGGGCGCGGCGGAGGGCCGCGCGACCTGGATCTCGATCTCGACCTCGACGAGGACGGGTTCGATCCGCGGGACGCCGACCCTCGGCCGCGGCGCGACCCGCGGGACCGCGATCTCGATCCCCGCGACGCCGATCCGCGGGAGCGGGGCGGGCGCGGGGGTGATCCGCGCGAGCGCGGTGGGCGCGGGGGTGATCCGCGCGAGCGTGGCGGGCGCGGTGCCGACCCGCGCGACTTCGACCCGCGCGAGCGGGCCGGCCGCCGGGTGGATCCGCGTGATCTCGACCCGCGTGATCTCGACCCGCGCGATCTCGACCCGCGTGAGCGGGGCGGGCGCGGCGCCGACCCGCGCGATCTCGACCCGCGTGAGCGGGGCGGGCGCGGCGCCGACCCGCGCGACTTCGACCCCCGCGAGCGGGGCGGCCGAGGCGCGGAGCCGCGTGAGCGCGGCGGGCGGGGCATGGACCGGCGTGACCTGGACCCGCGCGACCTGGAGGCACGCGGCCTCGATCCGCGCGGCCTCGATCCGCGCGATCTTGACCCGCGTGAGCGCCGGGCGCGAGGTGTCGATCCCCGCGATCCGGACCCGCGCGACGTGGACCCGCGTGAGCGGAACGGCCGCGGTGGGGCCCCACGTGACCTCGGCCCGCGCGATCGCGGCGGGCGCGATGCCGACCCGCGCGACCTGGACCCGCGCGACCTGGACCCGCGCGACCTGGACCCGCGCAACCTGGACCCGCGCGACCTGGACCCACGCGACCTGGACCCGCGCGACGCCGACCCGCGTGAGCGGAACGGCCGTGGCGGTGACCCGCGCGACTTCGACCCCCGCGAGCGCGGCGGACGCGATCTGGACCCGCGCGAGGCGGACCGGTGGGAGCGGAACGGCCGCGGCGTGGACCCGGACGGTCCGGACCCGCGTGACGTCGACCCGCGGGACCGGCCGCGGCGGGGCGCCGACCCACGGGACGACGCCGATCAGCACGGGCGCGACCCGCGGGACGACCCGCGCGGCCGTGGCCGGGATGGTGGCCGTTACGGCGGTGGGCGGCCCTCGGAGCAGGAGTGGCGGACGGGCGACCCCGGCCGTCCGCGTCGCCCTGCCCGCCGGCCGGACGACGCGCCCGGGGACGTACGCCCGGCCGCGCAGGCCGGCGGGCCCGACCGTGGCCGCCGGCCCGGCTGGGACCAGGCCGCCGACTGGCAGCAGGCCCGCGGCGGCCGGCGCGACGCACCCCGCGGCGACCAGCCGTGGCGCCGCCGCGAGGTGGTGCAGAACTGGGGCGAGCCGCTGCCCGCGGACGCCGACGTCGACGAGCGCGACCTGCCGGCCGCCCGGCGTGACGAGCCGGGCCGTGTCCCGGGGGACCGCCCGGACCAGCAGGGACGTCCACCGGTACGCGATGCCGACCCGGCCCGCCGGGAGCAGCCCGACGACGGGCGCTCCGGTGCCCCTCGGCGGCAGGAGCAGCCGGACCGTCCGGTCGAGCCGGCCGCCGGTGGCGACCAGGCGCGGCGCGGCGAGCGGACCTGGATCAAGCCCGGTCAGCGGGCCGTGCCGGCGCGCGCGGACGAGCCCGTGCGCCGTGCGGAGCCGCCGGCGCCGGTCGTACCGATCCGGCGCGACCAGGACCGCCCGTGGGAGCAGGAGCCCGCGGCCGCGGCGTGGGGCCCGGCGGCCGGAGACGTGCGCGACGAGCCGCGGCCGCCGCGTGCCGAGCCGGAGATGCCGGGCGAGCCCGCACGCCGCGCTGGCGATCCGGCGCGGTACGCACCGGCCGCGGCCGATCCGGCCGCCCGCTTCGACGCGGAGCGGTCCGGATATCCGCGCCGCGACGTGCCGGACGCGGACCCGCGTGACCGCGGTCGCCCGGCCGTGCCGCCGATGGCGCCCGCCGCCTCCGCCGCCCCGCCGATGGCCCCGCCGCGTCCTGGTTACGCGGACGGTCCCGAGCGCTCCGGCGGTCACGCCCGTCCCGATGTGCCGCAGCGTCCCGGCTACGCGGGCGGTCCCGAGCGCTCCGGCGGTCACGCCCGTCCGGGTGTACCCGGGCGTACGGTCGCCGAGCCGGCCCGCGGTGGTGCTTCGACGCCGCCGCCGGCCGCGCCGCCGCGTCCGGGACGGCCGTCGTCCGGCGAACCGTGGGGCCCGCAGGACCGGCCGATCAGCCCGGCCGCCGCGTACCGTGGTGGCCCGGCCGACCCGGCGTGGCAGGACGCCTCGGAGCAGACGCGCCGCCTCGGCGCAGACCCGTCCGACGCGACGCGGCCGGTCAGCGGCGCGCCGTCCGACCAGACGCAGCCGCTCGGCGCCGCCTTCGAGACGACCCAGCCGATCTCCCGGCCGACCGGCGCACCGGTCAGCGGCATCCCCGCGGACCGCACACCGCCCATCGGCCGCGACATCGACCCGGCCCGGCCGGTCAGCGCCACGCCCTACGACCGCCCTCGGCCGACCGGCGCACCGGTCAGCGGCATCCCCGCGGACCGCACACCGCCCATCGGCCGCGACATCGACCCGGCCCGGCCGGTCAGCGCGACACCCTACGACCGCCCCCAGCCGGGCGGTGGGCCGGTCCGGCCGGTCGGCGAGGTGCCGTCGGAGCAGACGCAGCCGCTCAACCGCGGTCCCGAGGCGGCGCGGCCGGTCAGCGGCTCTCCCTACGCCGGTGGGCAGCAGGGCGGGCCGGTGCGGCCGGTCAGCGGCTCTCCCTACGCCGGTGGGCAGCAGGGCGGACCGGTGCGGCCGGTCAGCGGCGTGCCGTCCGACCGGGCGCGGCCCGCCTCCGGCGACGCCGACGCGACGCGGCCGGCCGGCGGGGCGCCGGGGCGGCCGGTCAGTGGCGTGCCCTATGGGCACGAGTGGGCGCCGGGCGCGTCCGCGCCAACGAGTGGTGCTCCCTACGGTCCGGCGCGACCGGGTCCGGCGCCGGAGCCGCAGCGGCCGGCCGCCGGGCCGCCGCGCGGGCAGGAGTGGGCTCCGGGAGCGGCTCAGCCCGTCCCCCGGGCGCCGCAGGAGCCGCAGCGTCCGGAGGCTGGCCGGGAGGCGCAGCACCCGGTCAGCGGCGCGCCCTACGGGCAGGAGTGGGCGCCCGGGGCGACCCGGCCGGTCAGCGGCACCCCCTACGGCCAGGGACGGCCGGAGACGGGCCAGGAGCCGGTCCGGCCGATCAGCGGCGCGCCCGCCGATCCGCGCGGCCAGGCCACAACCGACCCACGCGGCCAAGCCGCGGCCGACCCACGCGGCCAAGCCGCCACAGCCGAACCCCGCGGCCAAACCGCGGCCGATCCACGCGGCCAGGCCACAACCGACCCACGCGGCCAAGCCGCCACAGCCGAACCCCGCGGCCAAGCCACAACCGACCCGCGCGGCCAAGCCGCAGCGGACCCGCGCGGCCAAGCCGCGGCCGACCCACGCGGCGAGGCCGTGGCGGACCTGCCGGAGGCGCAGGCCGGTGTCAGCGCGACCCTCCCGCAGGCCCGGCCGGACGTTCCGGTCCGGCCGGGTCAGCGGCCGGACGAGCGCGACCAGCAGCCGGAGCAGCCTCCCGCGCCCGAGCGCGGACAGCAGGGCGGGGCCGACCGGGATCGCCCGGTCAGCGCCGCGCCCTACCAGGAGGCGCCGGAGCGGGACGAGGCCGGATATCGGCCGCCGGGCGGGTCGGTGCAGCCGCCGCCGCTGGAGCCGTCGCCGTACGACCACTACCCGCAGCAGCCCACCCAGCGTGAGCGGGCGCCGGAGGAGGCGCCGGCCGCGGCGCCCGCCGTACCCGATCATGATCGGCCTTCGCTCGGTGAGCTGCTGACGGCGAGCGGCGCCGGGACTCGCTCGGTGCCGGCACCCACGGACGACCTCGCGGAGAAGCAGGGCGCGCCGCCCCGCGCCGACTCCGGCTGGTTCGGGTCGTCCACCAAGCCCACCGAGACCGACGAGCCGCAGGAGCGGCCGCCGGCACCCGAGACGGCAGAGACGACGCCGGCCGAGCCGGAGACCGCCGGCACGCCGGAGGAGGGCGCCGAGGAGCCCGGCGAGGAAGCCGCCGTCACCGCCAGCCCGGACACGGTCCTGCCCGGCCCGGCCGGCCCGGCCGCCGGTGCGGCCACCGCGCTGCGCGCCCCCACGATGATCACCCCGATCGTCACCCCGGACGCGCCGGAGGACGCGGCCGCCGGCGACGCCGAGGACACTCCCGGGGCCGAGGAGCGGGCGGCGGACGAGGCTCCGGTCGAGGAGGAGCCGCAGCGGCCGGCCGATCCGGAGCAGGTACTGGCCACGTACGCCTGGCGGTTCCATCACGAGACGCTGCGCGAACTGGTCGACGACCCGGACGAACTGCGGCAGGTACGCGAGCGCCTCACCGAGAAGCTGGCCGGCGCCACCGACAACGCCACCCGGGCGCGGCTGCTGAGCCTCCGCGCGGTGGTCAGCAGGATTCTCGGCGATCTCGGCCCGGCGCTGCACGACGGCCGGATGGGGTTGGAGCACGCGGAGCTGACCGGGCACTTCCGCCGGATCGCGATCGCGCAGGCGCGGCTGGCGCACGTGCTCCAATGGCGCGGCGACTTCATCGAGGCGGACCGGCTGTTCGCGGAGGCGAACTCGTCGGAGCTGCCGGATCGGCTGCGCGCCACCATGCACGAGCACGCCGGGCGGTCCGCGTACGACCAGGGCCGGTTCATGGAGGCGCTGCACCACTTCGAGCGCGCGCTGGAGCTGCGCAAGGTCGAGGACCCGGACCTGATCTCGCGCACCGAGCTGGCGCTGGACGCCGTGTTCGCGAAGGTGGCGGCGAACGGCTGGGGCCCGTACCCGCGCACCGAGGACGAGATCCTCCAGGTGCACCGGCCGCCGCAGCCGATGTTCTCCGAGCGCGTGCAGCGCTGGGGTTACTCCGATGAGGACGGTGAGCCGGCGATCGCGCCGAGCTACGCGGACGTGCAGCCGTTCCGGGACGGTGTGGCGTGGGTGCGCCGGCCGGAGGCCCAGCACTGGGAGCTGATCGACGAGTCCGGCGAGCTGCTGATCCCGGCGGACGCGGGCTACTACGGCGTGGGTTCGTTCTCGGACGGCCTGGCCTGGGTCTCCCGGGACGGCAACGGCGGCTGGGTGGCGATCGACAAGTCGAACGCGGTGGTGATCGGCCAGCCGTACGAGGACGTGCGCCCGTTCCGGCGGGGGATCGCGGCGGTGCGGCGGAAGAGCGGCTGGGGCGCGGTGGACACGTCCGGGCGCGTGGTGGTGCCGACGCAGTACAGCGGGTTCGCGACCGCGCTGACCGACGGGCGGTACGTGGACGGCTTCACCGACGAGGGCCTGGCGATCGTTGACCTGAACGGGCGCAAGGGCGTGGTGGACCGGTCCGGCACCGTGGTGGTGCCGCCGACGTACCCGGCGATGGTGATCCATCCGGTGGCGTTCCTGATCGGCGCCGGCGCGGGCACCGGGCGGTGGGGCGCGGTCGACCGCCGCGGCGAGCCGTTGATCGACCCGGTGCACGCGTCCCGGGCGGACGTGATGGACGAGATCGACCGGCTGCTCGCGGACACGAAGCCGGTCCTCTAGACGTGGAGGACCGGCCCGGAAAAGCGGACGGCGAACCGGGCCGGCCTCCTCACCATAGGTGCCGAACCCCAAGGGCGGCTGAGAAAACTGGGTAGTGTCGGCGCATGGAATTTCGTCACCTCGGCCGTTCCGGCCTGCTGGTCAGTGAGATCTCGTACGGCAACTGGATCACCCACGGCTCCCAGGTGGAGGAGGAGGCGGCGGTCGCCTGCGTGCGTGCCGCGCTGGACGTGGGCATCAGCACGTTCGACACCGCGGACGTCTACGCGGGCGGGCGCGCGGAGGAGGTGCTCGGCCGCGCGCTGAAGGGCGTACGCCGGGAGAGCGTGGAGATCCTGACGAAGGTCTACTGGCGCACCGGACCGGGCCGGAACGAGAGCGGCCTGTCCCGCAAGCACATCCGCGAGTCGATCGAGGCCTCGCTGCGCCGGCTGCAGACCGACCACGTCGACGTCTACCAGGCGCACCGGTACGACCACCACACGCCGCTGGAGGAGACGATGTCCGCGTTCGCGGACGTGGTCCACTCCGGCAAGGCGCACTACATCGGCGTCTCCGAGTGGACCGCGGACCAGCTGCGCGCCGGTCACGCGCTGGCCAAGGAGCTGAAGATCGCCCTGGTGTCGAACCAGCCGCAGTACTCCGCGCTGCACCGGATCATCGAGGGCCAGGTGGTGCCGGCGTCGCAGGAGCTGGGCATCAGCCAGATCGTGTTCTCGCCGATCGCGCAGGGCGTGCTGACCGGCAAGTATCTGCCGGGCGAGCAGCCGCCGGCCGGCTCCCGGGCCACGGACGAGTCCGGATCGAAGACGATCGCGCGATTCATGCGCGACGACGTGCTCTCCGCCGTGCAGCGTCTCAAGCCGCTGGCCGAGTCGGCCGGGCTGAGCATGGCGCAGCTCGCGCTCGCCTGGGTGCTGCAGAACCGGAACGTGGCGAGCGCGATCGTCGGCGCGTCCCGCCCCGAGCAGGTGCACGACAACGCCAAGGCCGCCGGCGTACGGCTGGAGGACGACCTGCTCAAGCAGATCGACGAGGTGCTCGGCGAGCTGCCCGAGCGCGACCCGGCCAAGACCCAGTCCCCGGCCGAGCGGCCGTAGGACCTCCACCGAGAAGCCGCGCGGGTACGTCGTACCCGCGCGGCTTCTTCGAGGTTTTGATCAGTCGGCCGAGTAGCTCCAGAAGCGCAGCAGCGCGAAGCCGTCGCCGTAGAGGTACGACGGCATGCCGATCAGGTCGCCCAGCGTGAAGACGACGGAGAAGAACGCGCCGCCGATCGTCGGGTTCCACAGGAGCGCGAACAGCATGATGAACCCGAACGGGGCGATCACGTCCCAGGTCCGCTTCCAGGAGAACGGCAGCCACGGCCGCAGGATGTTGCCGCCGTCCAGGCCCGGCACCGGGATCAGGTTCAGCACGGACGCGGTGAGCTGCAGGAACCCGAGCAGTGCGATGCCCGCCCAGAACTCGGTGTGCGTCTCGCCGGTCACGCCGAACACGAACGGCAGCGCCAGCAGCACCGCGAACACCAGGTTCGTCGCCGGGCCGGCCAGGCTGACCAGCGACGACCGCAGCCGGCTGCGCAGCGCGCCGTGGTTGACCCACACCGCGCCGCCGGGCAGGCCGATGCCGCCGAGCACCACCACGATCACCGGCAGCACGATGGACAGCAGCGGGTGGCTGTACTTCAGCGGGTTCAGCGTCAGGTAGCCGCGGTGCGCCGCGTCGATGTCACCGGACCGGAACGCGACCAGCGCGTGCGCGTACTCATGAACACACAGCGAGATCAGCCAGCCGGTCACCACCAGCAGGAACACGTCGAACGCGACGTTGCCGAAGCCGCTCCACGCCATCACGCCGGCGGTCACGAACAGCGCCACCAGGCCGAGGAAGATCGGGCTGGGGCGGAACGCCTCCCGCGGCACCCCCATGACGAGGTTGCCCATCCGGTCGCTCACTCGCGCACCGGCTGCAGACTCATCGAGTACTCCACCCGGTCGTCCTCCACCAGAACCACCGTGCTGACGCCGCTCCCCTGCAGCTCACGCCAGGTCTGCCCGATCCAGGACTCCGCGTCGGCCTGGCTGGAGAACGCCTCCGACGGGCCCTCCACCGGCTTGCCGTCCGAGTCCTCGTAACGCCAGTTCCACGGCATAAGCGCGTCTCCCCTCATCGCCGGACACCCGTCCCTGGCGGGATCGAAGGCCACGTGCACAAGCGTAGTCGGCTGGCCCGGCTGACCGCGCACAGCGGATCGCTCTAAGGTACGGGTCATGTCCGTTGACGGGTGGAACACCCTTCTCGTGCTCGGCGGCATCCGATCCGGCAAGTCGGAGTTCGCCGAGTCGCTCGTGTCCGGCGCGACCAACGTCCGCTACCTCGCCACGTCCGCCCCCGTCTCGCTGTCGGACTCCCCCGACGACCCGGAGTGGGCGGCCCGCATCACCGCGCACCGCGAGCGCCGCCCGGAGACCTGGGAGACGGACGAGGTCGGCACGGACCCGGGCCGGCTGATCACCGCGCTCACCGAGGCGAAGCCGGACGAGACGCTGCTCGTCGACGACCTGGGCGGCTGGGCCGGCGTGCTGCTCGACCCGGCACACCAGCCCGCCGACGACGTGAAGACCGTTCAAGAACTCGCCGCGGCGGTACGGGGATGCGCCGCGCGGCTGATCCTGGTCAGCCCGGAGGTCGGGCTGTCGCTGGTGCCGACGACCACGCTCGGCCGCGCGTTCGCGGACGCGGTCGGCACCATCAACCAGGCGATGGCCGCCGCGGTGGACGCGGTGGTGCTGGTGGTGGCCGGGCAGCCGACGTGGCTGAAGGGCTCCGCCGACGCCTCCGCCACCGAGCCCGCGACCGCGCCCGCCGCCGCCTCTCCCGCGGCGCTGCCGGACGTGCCCGCGCCGATCGTGCTGCCCGAGGTGATCACGCCGGTCGCCGCGCCGCCCGCGCCCGCCGCCGCCTCCTCGCCCGAGGACGTGCTGCGCGGGCCGACGCAGGCGCTGCCGATGGTGCGTACCGGCCTGGTCATCCAGCCCAACATGGAGCTGCCGCTGCCGGACGACGAGGCCGGACCGGCCGCGCTCGACCGGCTCGCCACACTCGACCTGGCCGGCACCGGCCTCGGCGAGCTGGCCGGCGTGGTCCGGTTCGCCGCCGCCACCCAGGGCACCGACACGCCGCGCCCCTGGCAGTCCGTGCGGGTGCTGCTGGTCCAGGGCGACCACGCCGGCGGCGCGTCCGCGGGCACCCCGGACGGCGAGTCCAACCGGCGCACCGCGCAGGCCCGGCTCGGCATCGGCGCGCTCGCCCAGCTCACCACGGCCGCCGGAGCCACGCTCCAGGTCGTGGACGCGCCCGCGTCCGCCGCCATCGAGGACGGTCCCGCCCTCACGCTCGCCCAGGTCGACCACGCGCTCCGGGTCGGCTGGCGGCTCGCCGAGGAGGCCGTGGAGAGCGGCGCCGATCTGTTGGTCATCGCCGCGTCCGGGGCCGGCACCCCGGCCGCCGCGGCAGCCGTGCTGGCCGCCACCGCCGGCGCGGAGCCGTCCGCCGTGCTGCCGCTGGTCCGTACCCCCGAGGGCGACTTCGACGACAACGCCTGGATGGCCCGGTGCGCCGCCGTCCGCGACGCCATGCAGCGGGTGCGCAAGGGTGGGCGCGAGGCCAAGGACATCCTGGCCGAGGTCGGCGGCGGCGACATCGCCGTGGTCACCGGCATCCTGCTCGGCGCCACCGCCCGCCGTACCCCCGTCCTCCTCGACGGCCCGGTCGGCGTGGCCGCCGCCCTGGTCAGCCGCGACCTGGCCGGCCAGGCCCGGCACTGGTGCCTGCTCCCCGACCACAACGGCGACCCGGCCGTCAAGCTCGCCGCGGACGTCCTCGGCCTCACGCCGGTCCTCACCATGCGGCTCGACCTCGGCGAGGGCACGGCCGCGCTGGCCGCGCTGCCGGTGCTGCGCTCCGCGATCGCGCTCGCGGCCTCCATCCCGCCGCGGGATGCCGCACCGTCCATGTCGTCCGCCGAGGGGGACGCGTCGTGGCCGGCGGAGGGTCTGGACGCGACGGCCGCGGCCGGGGCCGCGTCGGCGGGAGCCGCCGGGCTGCTGGCGGAGGCGGCGCTGTCCGCGGGGTCCACCGCCACCTCCACTTCCTCGTCGGACTCCGGCGCGGCGTCCACGGGCGACTCCGGGGCCGCGTCGGGTGACGATGCGGCCGTCGCGCTGGCCAGCGCGGTCGGCGTGGTCACCGGCGACTCGACGAGCGACACGGACTCCAAGGACACGGACAACGACACGACGACCGTCCTGCCGGGCGCGGGCGGCTCCGCCGCGGCCACGACCGGCGGCATCACTCCTGCCGGTGGCACGGACAACGACACGACGACCGTCCTGCCGGGCGCCGGTGGCTCCGCCGCGGCCACGACCGGCGGCATCACTCCTGCCGGTGGCACGGACAACGACACGACGACCGTCCTGCCGGGCGCCGGTGGCTCCGGCGCGGCCACGACCGGCGACATCGCGCGGGCCGGTGGCACGGGCAGTGACGTGACGACCCACGTCTCCGGCTCCGGTGCCGGTGGCGCGGGTAACGACGCGACCACCGGGATCACCGGCGCTGGTGGCACCGGCAACGACGGGGGACCCGGCATCGGCACGAGGGGTGCCGGCGCCGACACGACAGCCGTCATCACCGGCGCCGGCGGGTCGGACGCCGATGAGACGGCCGTGATCCGGCTCCCCGAGAGCGCGACCTCCGGCGGCGCCGGCGCGGCGGCCTTCCCGTCCCGCACCGCCGACGCGACCGAGGACGACGCGGAGCGCACCGCGGTCTTCTCCGTCGCGCCGCCGGCCGACGAGTCACCGACCACGGCGTTCCGGGTACCGCCCAAGGACGACCCGGAGGCCACCACGGTCATCTCCACCGGCGGCACGTCCCGTACCGAGGACGACGAGGACTCCACCTCCTGGCTCCCCGGCTTCGGCAATCCGCGCCGCACCGACGACCCGGACGCCCCCACGCGCCGCTGACCCGTTGCCCACCCCGCACAACGATCCCGCGCCCAGGCCCGCCCCGGAACCCTCCGGCGGCGGGCCTGCCGCACCCGCGGTCTCCCCGGGCGGCGGCGATGCGGCGGCCGGGCGGTGGGTGCTGCTGGTGGACGGCGTGCGACTGGCGGTGACCACGCTGACGGTCGTACCGGTGCGGGTCGGCATCGTCGACCGGCGGACCGCCGCGGTAGCCATGACCGCCGCACCGGCCGTCGGGCTCCCGCTCGGCGCGCTCCTCGCCGGCATCCTCCTGCTGCTCGACGCGGCCGGTGCCCCCACGTTGCTGGCCGCGGCCGTCACGCTCGGCCTGTCCACGCTGCTCACCCGCGCGTTGCACCTGGACGGCCTGGCCGACACCGTCGACGCGCTCGGCTCCTACCGCGCCGGCGAGGCCGGGCTGGCCGTGATGAAGAAGCCGGACATCGGCCCGTTCGGCGTGGCCGCCGTGACGCTCGCGCTGCTCACCCAGGCCGCCGCGCTCACCGCGCTACCGGACGCCGCACCGGTCGCCGTGCTGTCCACCGTCTGCACCGCTTACGGCACCGGGCGCCTGGCGATCTCCTGGGCCTGCCGCCGGGGTCTGCCCCCCGCCCGCCCGACCGGGCTGGGCGCCCTGGTCGCGGACACCGTGCCCCCGGTCCCGCTGGCACTCGGCACCGCGGCGACCGTGGCGATCTCGGTACCCGCCGTCCCCGGCCGCCCCTGGCAGGGCCCGCTGGCCGTGATCCTCGCCCTCACCGCCACCCACCTGCTCCTCCGCCAGTGCCACCGCCGCTTCGGCGGCATCACCGGCGACATCCTCGGCGCCTCCCTCGAACTCGCCACCACCGTCGCCCTGATCACCCTCGCCCTCCGGTGATCGTTCCTCGCTGCGCGGACCCCTCCCGGGATTCGCAGACCGCTCTCTCGCTCCGGGCACACTCTCGCTCCGGGCACCACCCGCTCCGGGCACACTCTCGCTCCGCGGACCACTCTGGCTCCGCCGACCAGTCACGCTCCGCGGATCGCCGGGGGGATATTTCGGCTTCGGACCGCGCGGGTGACCATCAGGTCGCGCCGATGATCAACTCACTTTGTGAGCCTCCGGCACGTAATTCGAGCGAAATTACGTGCCGGAGGCTCACATAGATGAAAAGTCATCGATCGAATTACTGACGATATACCGAAATTTCGGGCGCGGCGCGGCGGACCACCTCGGAACAGATCGGGCGCGGCGCGGCGGACCACCTCGGAACAGATCGGGCGCGGCGCGGCGGACCACCTCGGAACAGATCGGGCGCGGCGCGGCGGACCACCTCGGAACAGATCGGGCGCGGCGCGGCGGACCACCTCGGAACAGATCGGGCGCGGCGCGGCGCGACCGTCTCGGAGCAGATCGGGCGCGGCGCGCCCGAGCACGGACCGAGCGG
This sequence comes from Catenuloplanes atrovinosus, assembly GCF_031458235.1. Lineage (NCBI taxonomy): Bacteria > Bacillati > Actinomycetota > Actinomycetes > Micromonosporales > Micromonosporaceae > Catenuloplanes > Catenuloplanes atrovinosus. The sequence continues at coordinate 5,729,978 of NZ_JAVDYB010000001.1, forward strand.
CGAGCGGCAGCCGGCGCGCCGCGGAGGGCGCGACGTTGAGTATCGCGGCGGCGAGCCGCTGGGGCGTTCGCGGCCGCGGGCCCGCGTTTCCAGCGGCGGCCTCCGCGCGAGCCGGCCGGGACGGCACCCACGGCCGTACCGGGCCGGCAGTGGACGGTGCGACCGGCGGGCCGCCCGGCCGGCGGGCTAGCGCACCGAGGTGGTGACGAAGGGCGGCTTGACGATGGTCATGGGGGTGCGGCGGCCACGGATGTCGACGTGGACGGTGTCGCCGAGGGAGGTGCCGGGGACGGTGTCGAGGAGGGCGAGCGCGATGCCGACCTTGCGCGTCGGGGAGAACGTGCCGCTGGTGATCTCGCCGACGCGGGCGTCGCCGGCGTAGACGTCCATGTGGGCGCGCGGGATGCCGCGGCCCTGTGCCTCCAGGCCGACGAGCACGCGGCGCGGGCCGGACTCCTTTTCGGCGAGCAGCACGTCACGGCCCCAGAACGCGGGCTTGGTCCAGCCGACCGCCCAGCCGGAGCGGCCCTGCACGGGCGTGATGTCCAGCGACAGGTCCTGGCCGTGCAGCGGGTAGCCCATCTCGGTGCGCAGCGTGTCGCGCGCGCCGAGCCCGCACGGCTTCAGCGTGGGGTCCGCGTCGAACAGCGCGTCCCAGACCGCGGTGGCGGACTCCGCCGGTACGACCAGCTCGTACCCGATCTCGCCGGTGTAGCCCGTCCGGCACACGATGATGTCGGCGCCGGCCAGCCGGGCCGGGGCGAAGCTCATGTACTGGTGACCGGTGTCCAGGCCGAGCGTGGCCAGCAGCGCGGGCGAGGCGGGGCCCTGGACGGCCAGCACCGCGAACGCGTCGTGCTCGTTCCGCACGCTGACGCCGGTGGGCGCGGCCTCGGTGAGGCGGCGGACGACCTCGGCGGTGTTGGCCGCGTTCGGGATCAGGAAGACGTGGTCGTCGCCGTGCAGGTAGGCGATGATGTCGTCGACCACGCCGCCGGTGGCGTCGTCGCAGCACAGCGTGTACTGCGCGCGGCCGGGGCCGATGCGGCCGAGGTCGTTGGTGAGGCAGGCGTTGACGAACGCGGCGGCGCCGGGCCCGGTGACGCGCGCCTTGCCGAGGTGGGACACGTCGAAGACGCCGACGTTCTCGCGGACCGCGGTGTGCTCGGCGATGACGCCGCCGTCCGCGTACTCCAGAGGCATCTCCCAGCCTCCGAACGGCGCGAACTTCGCGCCCCGGGAGACGTGCCGGTCGTGCAGGGGAGATCTCTTCATGGGTGGCAACTTACCCGCATCCGACCATCTGGTTAGCATCGGCGGGACATGATGTTGTCCAGCGGGTACGCCTCGCAGACGACCACACCAGCGGATGCGCACCCGCACGCCGCCCAGACGTCGGAGAAGCCGAGTGACTCAGCCCAATCCCTCCCTGCACCTGGTGGACAGCGACCCCGCCGAGCTTGCCGTCGACGCCGTCGTGATCGGCGTGCACAGCCGCGACGACGAGCCGTCCGGTCTGCTGATCGCCAGCGGCGCGGAGAGCATCACGGCTGCGTTCGACGGCCGGCTGGCGGAGACGCTGCGGCTGCTGGGCGCGTCCGGCAGCGCCGGTGAGGTGACCAAGATCGCAACCCTAGGCACGGTGACCGCGCCGATCGTCGCGGCCGTCGGCCTGGGCCCGGAGCCGTCCGGTGCCGCGCCGGAGCCGGAGGCGCTGCGCCGCGCGGCCGGGACCGCGGTGCGCGCGCTGGCCGGTGCCGGCACCGTGGCGCTGGCGCTGCCGCTGCCGGACGACGCGGACGGCCCGGCCGCGCTCGGCGCCGTCGCCGAGGGCGCGGTGCTCGGGTCGTACCGGTTCGCCGGGTACAAGACGAAGCCGCAGCCGGGCCGCCGTGAGCCGGTCGGGACCGTGCGGGTCGTGGTGCCGGACGCGGCCGACGCCGGGCTGGTCGCGGCGCTGGCGCGGGCGTCCGCGGTGGCGTCCGCCGTGGTGCGCACGCGCGACTGGGTGAACGCCGCGCCGAACGAGCTGCGCCCGCCCCAGTTCGCCGAGCAGGTCGCGGCCGCGGGCCGCGAGGCCGGGCTCGAGGTCGAGGTGCTGGACGAGAAGGCGCTGGCCGAGGGCGGATACGGCGGCATTCTCGCGGTCGGCCTCGGCTCGGAGGCCCCGCCGCGCCTGGTGAAACTGACCTACACGCCGCAGTCCCCGGCCGCGGGCGCCAAGCGGGTCGCGCTGGTCGGCAAGGGCATCACGTTCGACACCGGCGGCGTCTCGATCAAGCCGGCCGCGGGCATGTGGGAGATGAAGTCCGACATGGCCGGTGCCGCCGCGGTCGCGGCCACCCTGCTGGCGGTGGCGGAGCTGAAGCCGGCCGTGCCGGTGACCGGCTACCTGCCGATCGCGGAGAACATGCCGTCGGGTTCGGCGTACCGGCCGGGTGACGTGGTCACGATGTTCAACGGCAAGCGGGTCGAGGTGCTGAACACGGACGCCGAGGGCCGCATGGTGCTGGGCGACGCGATGGCGCGGGCCTGCGCGGACGGCACCGACTACCTGTTCGAGACGTCCACGCTGACCGGCGGCCAGGTCATCGCGCTCGGCAAGCGGATCTCCGGGGTGATGGGCACGGCGGAGCTGACCGAGCGGGTGAAGGCCGCGGGCGAGCTGGTCGGCGAGCCGGCCTGGCCGATGCCGCTGCCGGACGACGTGCGCAAGGGCATGGACTCGGACGTCGCGGACATCTCGCAGGTCAACGCGGGCATGGACCGGGCCGGGCACATGCTGCAGGGCGGCGTGTTCCTGCGCGAGTTCGTCACCGAGGACGTGGCCTGGGCGCACATCGACATCGCGGGCCCGAGCTTCCACACCGGCGAGGCCACCGGCTACTGGACCAAGGGCGGCACCGGCGTGCCGGTGCGCACGCTGGTCGCGCTGATCGACGACGTGGTCGCGAACGGCTGAGCACGCGATTCCGGGCGTCCCGTCACCGGGGCGCCCGGATCAGCGATAGATTCGCGGTCAGGAGGACGCGCGCTTGCGACGCTCGTTGTAATCGCGCATGCGCTGCGGATAGCCCACGAGCTGAATGTCGTACACGGGAATCGCCATCCTGTGCGCGAACCGCCGCGCGCCCTCGGGCGAGTCGATGCGACGGCGGGTCCACTCGCCGTCGTGGGCTATCAGGATGACCGTGGTCTCGGTCACGGTCGTCTTGGGCTCGATGAAGACCTCGACACCGGTACGCGAGGTCACGAACTGTGCGAGGTGTTCCAGGGCCTCATTCTGCGCCGCTCGGGCAACCGAGCCCCCGCCCGACTTCTTCTGCCGCCTGAACCAGGCCACCGTGTGTCTCCCCCATCCGCAACCGTCACGGGCGACTTGCAGGCAAGGGTACTGCCAGGGGACGTGTTCCTGGGCACCTCCCTACGCGGCCCCCTTCCACAAGTGACAGGATGGGCACGGCACCATGCACGTTACGACAGCATGACCGTCGTATGAGCGACGCGACTTGGGAGTTGACTGTGAGCCAGCCGAACGGCGAAACCTTCGACATCGTCATTCTCGGCGCCGGCAGCGGTGGTTATGCCACGGCGCTCCGCGCGGTCCAGCTCGGCCTGACCGTGGCCCTGGTGGAGAAGGACAAGCTGGGCGGCACGTGTCTGCACGTCGGCTGCATCCCGACGAAGGCGCTGCTGCACGCGGCCGAGGTCGCGGACGAGACCCGGGAGTCCGAGCAGTTCGGCGTGAAGGCTGAGTTCCACGGCATCGACATGGCCGGGGTGAACTCGTACAAGGACGGTGTCATCTCCCGTCTGTACAAGGGCCTGTCCGGCATGCTCAACGGCAACAAGTCGATCACCGTGGTCGAGGGCGAGGGCAAGCTCGTCGCGCCGAACACGGTGGAGGTCAACGGCAATCGCTACGTCGGCCGCAACGTCGTGCTCGCCTCCGGGTCGTTCTCCCGGACGCTGCCGGGCCTGGACGTGGACGGCGAGAAGATCATCACCAGCGAGCACGCGCTGAAGCTGGACCGCGTGCCCAAGTCGGTGATCGTGCTGGGCGGCGGCGTGATCGGCGTCGAGTTCGCCAGCGTGTGGAGCTCGTTCGGCGCCGAGGTCACCATCATCGAGGCGCTGCCCCGCCTGGTCGCCGCGGAGGACGCGGAGGTCTCCAAGGCCGTCGAGCGCGCGTTCCGCAAGCGGAAGATCAACTTCAAGGTCGGCAAGCCGTTCGAGAAGGTCGAGAAGACCGAGAACGGCGTGCGCGCCACCATCCAGGGCGGCGAGGTCGTCGAGGCCGAGCTGCTGCTGGTCGCGGTCGGCCGCGGCCCGCGCACCCAGGGCCTGGGCTACGAGGAGCAGGGCATCAGGATGGAGCGCGGCTTCGTCCTCACCGACGAGCGCCTGCGCACCAACGTGCCCAACGTGTTCGCCGTCGGCGACATCGTGCCCGGCCTCCAGCTCGCGCACCGCGGCTTCCAGCAGGGCATCTTCGTGGCCGAGGAGATCGCGGGCAAGAACCCGGCCGTCATCGACGAGCTGGGCATCCCGCGGGTGACGTACTCGAACCCGGAGATCGCGTCCGTCGGCCTGACCGAGGCGAAGGCCCGCGAGCAGTACGGCGACAAGGTGAAGACGTACAACTACAACCTGGGCGGCAACGGCAAGAGCCAGATCCTCAAGACCACCGGCTTCGTCAAGCTGGTCGGCGTGGAGGACGGCCCGGTCGTCGGCGTCCACATGGTCGGTGCGCGCGTCGGTGAGCTGATCGGCGAGGCGCAGCTGATCTACAACTGGGAGGCGTTCCCGGGCGAGGTCGCTCAGCTCGTCCACGCCCACCCCACCCAGAACGAGGCGCTGGGCGAGGCGCACCTGGCCCTGGCGGGCAAGCCGCTGCACGCACACGCCTGATCTTGAACATACCGTCGCGGTTGCTTGTTAAGGAGTCTTGAGACATGCCGGTATCGGTCACCATGCCCCGGCTCGGCGAGAGCGTCACCGAGGGCACCGTCACGCGCTGGCTGAAGCAGGTCGGCGACACGGTCGAGGCGGACGAGCCGCTGCTCGAGGTCTCCACCGACAAGGTCGACACCGAGATCCCGTCCCCCGCGTCCGGCGTGCTGACCAGCATCCTGGTGAACGAGGACGAAACCGCCGAGGTCGGCAGCGAGCTGGCGGTCATCGGCGGCGAGGGTGACGCGCCCGCCGCCGCACCGGCCCCGGACGCGGACGAGCAGGACACGGACGACGCGGCCGTCGAGGCGCGCACCGAGCAGTCCACCTCGGCGGACACCCCGGAGAACCTGGAGGCCCCGGCCCCGTCCTCCGGTAGCGACGGCGGCAACGGCAACGGCGGCGGCGAGGGCACCGTGGTGACCATGCCGGCGCTGGGCGAGAGCGTGACCGAGGGTACGGTCACCCGCTGGCTCAAGGAGGTCGGCGACCCGGTCGAGGTCGACGAGCCGCTGCTCGAGGTCTCCACCGACAAGGTCGACACCGAGATCCCGTCGCCGGCCGCGGGCACGCTGCTGGAGATCAAGGTCCAGCAGGACGACACCGCGGAGGTCGGCGCGGCCCTGGCCGTGATCGGCGCCGCCGGCGGTGCCGCGCCGAAGGCGGCGGAGAAGGCGCCGGAGCCCGGCCCGGCCGCCCCGGCCAAGCCCGTCGCGGAGTCGTACGCGACGCCGTCCCCGGCCGCGGAGGCCCCGTCCTCCTCGACGCCGGCCGAGGCGCCGAAGCCCGCGGAGGCCCCGAAGCAGGCCGACGCGCCCAAGGTCGAGTCGAAGCCGGCCCCGGCCGTCGCGTCCGCGCCGTCGAACGGCGCCGCGGACGAGGGCGAGGCCGCGTACGTGACGCCCCTGGTCCGCAAGCTGGCCGCCGAGCACAACGTCGACCTCGGCTCGCTGACCGGCACCGGCGTCGGTGGCCGCATCCGCAAGCAGGACGTGCTGGACGCCGCGGAGAAGGCGAAGGCGGCCGCCGCCAAGCCCGCTCCCGCCCCGGCGGCGGCAGCGGCCCCCGCCGCGGAGCCCAAGGCCAAGCCGGCGCCGAGCCCGCTGCGTGGCCGGACCGAGAAGATGACCCGCACCCGCGCCACGATCGCCAAGCGCATGGTCGAGTCGCTGCAGATCTCGGCGCAGCTGACCACCGTGGTCGAGGTCGACATGACCAAGATCGCGAAGCTGCGGGCCCAGGTGAAGGACGCGTTCCAGCAGCGGCACGGCGTGAAGCTGTCGTTCATGCCGTTCCTGGCGCTGGCCACGGTGGAGGCGCTCCAGCAGCACCCGGTGGTGAACGCGCGGATCGACCAGGAGGCCGGCACGATCACCTACCACGACGCCGAGCACCTGGCGATCGCGGTGGACACGCCGAAGGGCCTGATCGTCCCGGTGATCAAGGACGCGGGTGACCTGAACCTGGGCGGCCTGGCCAAGCGCATCGCGGACGTCGCGGACCGTACCCGGAACAACAAGATCGGGCCGGACGAGATCTCGGGCGGCACGTTCACGCTGACCAACACGGGCAGCCGGGGCGCGCTCTTCGACACGCCGATCATCAACCAGCCGCAGGTCGGCATCCTGGGCACGGGCGCGATCGTGAAGCGCGCCGTGGTCGTGGACGACCCGGAGCTGGGCGAGATCATCGTGCCGCGCTCCATGATGTACCTGGCGCTCTCCTACGACCACCGGATCGTGGACGGCGCGGACGCGGCCCGCTTCCTCAGCACCATGAAGGAGCGGCTGGAGGCCGGCAACTTCGAGGCCGAGCTGGGCCTCTGATCCACTCGTAGCTCAACCTGGGGGCGAATCCCGGCCGCGCGCCGGGGTTCGCCCCCGCCCGGCTTCCGCCCCGGCCGCCCCCAGGTCGAGTGAACGCCCGATCTTCAGGGAATGATGGCTCCATGAGGATTCTGCTGGCGGGGGCGTCAGGTTTCTTGGGTACGGCGCTGCGCGAGCGCCTAGCGGCGGACGGGCACGATCTGCGGCAACTGGTGCGGCGTACGCCGGAGACCGGCGACCAGATCCCGTGGAAGCCCTCCTCCGGCCACCTCGACCCGGCCGCGCTGCGCGGCGTGGACGCGGTGATCAACCTGGCCGGTGCCAGCATCGGCGGCCAGCGCTGGACCGCGTCGTACAAGCGCAAGCTGCGCAGCAGCCGGGTGGACACCACCGGCACGCTGGCCCGCGCGATCGCCGCGCTGCCCGAGAGCGAACGGCCGAAGGTCTTCCTCAACGGCTCCGCGAAGGGCTGGTACGGCGACACCGGCGACACCCCGGTCGAGGAGGAGGCGCCGGCCGCCGACGACTTCCTCGGCGACCTGTGCCGGGTGTGGGAGGCCGCGGCCCGCCCGGCCGAGGACGCCGGCGTGCGCGTGGTCTACCTGCGCTCCGGCCTGCCGCTGGACAAGCGCGGCGGCCTGCTGCAACCACTGGTGCTGCTGTTCCGGGCCGGGCTGGGCGGGAAGATCGGCAACGGCCGGCAGTACATCCCGTGGATCTCACTGGCCGACTGGGTGGGCGCGACCGTGTTCCTGCTGGAGCGCGACGACCTGGCCGGCCCGGTCAACGTGGTCGGCCCGGACCCGGCCACGAACGCGGCGTTCACCAGGGAGCTGGCGGCGGCGCTGCACCGGCCCGCGCTGATCCCGGTGCCCGCGTTCGCGTTGCAGGCGGTGCTGGGCGAGTTCTCCACCGAGATCCTGGCCAGCACGCGCGCGCTGCCGGGCGTGCTGCGGCGGGCGGGCTACGAGTTCCGTCACCCGACGCTGCCGGCCGCCATCCGGGCCGCGCTGGCGTAGACCGCCTCCTCCACCGCGCCGAGGTCGCCGGCCGCCTCGACCATGAGCAGCGTACGGCGTACCCCCGGTGGCTCCTCGATCGTCTCGTGGATCCGGCGGAGCCGGGCCGCGTAGGCGTCCAGGTCGCGGTGCGCGGGCGGCGAGCCGTCGATGCGCACGTAGTCGCGGGTGCGCGCGAGCAGTTCCTCCAGCATCGGCGCCGGCCCCGGGGCCAGGTGCACGGAGGCGTGGTCGGCGCGCTCGGGGTCGTGCCCGTGCGCCGCCGCGGTCGCGGACCAGCGCGCCAGCAGGTCCGCCTTCTCCGCGGCGTCGGCGTGCACGCCGAGCAGCAGCGGCAGCCCACGCCGGGCCGCCACCTCCACGGTCGCGGGCGTGGTCGCCGCGACCCAGACCGGCACGGCCGCGCGCGGCGAGACCGCCACCTCCCGAAATCTGTGGAAGTCGCCGTGGAACCCGACCCGGGGCGCGCCGGAGAGCCACGCGCACAGCAGGTCCAGCGACTCCGGGAAGCCGCGCTCGCGCCGGGACAGGCCGGTGCCGAAGACCTCCAGGTCCACCCACGGGCCGCCGCGCGCCACGCCGAGCCGGAACCGCCCGCCGGACAGCTCGTGCAGCAGCGCGGCCTCCTCGCCGAGCGCCACCGGATGCCGGGCCGGGAGCACGCAGGCGGCGGTGCCGATCTCGATCCGGTGGGTGGCGCCGAGCGCGTGGCCGGCCGCGACCGTCGCGGACGGCAGCGTGCCGTACGCCGTGAAGTGGTGCTCGGCCAGCCACACGTCGTCCAGCCCGGCCTCCTCGGCCGCACGCGCCAGCGACGGTACGGACGCGGGCCCGTGCGCGCCGAGCAGGAAGAGGCCGAGCCGCCGGCGGACCGGCGACTCGGCATCGGGACCGGACATCAGCAGTCGCGCAGCTCGGGGCTCTGGTTGGCGATCTGCGCGGTCGGCGAGATGAACCGCTGGTACGTCTCGCCACCCACCGCCGCGAGCTTGAACGCGGCAACCCGGTGGCAGTTCTGGAACGCGAGCTTCACGCCGAAGTGACGCTCCAGCCCGCCGCGGATGGCGTCGCTGGCGAGCGCGCGCAGCAGCTGGCCACGCTCCTTCTCGCTCGGCGGCGGGACGGCGTGGTCCTCGAACTCGCCGTCGCTCGCGGCGGAGCGGGACGCCACCTCGGACACGATCATCCAGGCGTACGGCAGCGACTGGCGGACGACGTCGACGAACTCGGCGTCGTTGACGACCTCGCCCCGCTCCACGCGGTCAAGCAGGGCGGTGGGTACGTCGAGGGACATACGGTTCTCCTAACGTGTTGCCCGTGAATCAGTTACCCACGGGAGTCTATTAACTCCGGAGAGCTACGTCGATGGCTGACGGATTGATAATGAAATCCGGATCGATCTGCTCCGTGAGGTCCGCGCCGACCCGCTCGCTGGCCCACGCCGCCGCGTTGCGCCGGTGGAACTCCGCGGCCTGGCGCGCGTACGTCGTCCAGTCCTTGCCGCACGCGTCCACCCGCGCGCGCATGTCGTCCAGCACCGCGCGGTTCGCCGGCTCCAGCGCCTCGATCGGCTGGAAGCGCCCACGTTCGGCCGCCTTCACGAACGCGGACCGGCCCACCCAGCCGACCAGGTCGTCGCCCACCTCCGCGCGCAGGAAGTCCACGTCGGACTCGTCGTCGACCTTGTTGCCGATCACCGCGACCCGGACCCCGAAGTCGCGGGCGTAGCCGGTGTACTGCCGGTAGACGCCCACGCTGCGCACGGTCGGCTCGCAGACCAGGAACGTCAGGTCGAAGCGGGTGAACAGGCCGGACGCGAACGAGTCCGCGCCCGCGGTCATGTCCACCACCGCGTACTCCCCCGGGCCGTCCGCGAGGTGGTTGAGCAGCAGCTCCACCGCGCCGACCTTGGAGTGGTAGCAGGCCACGCCCAGGTCCTCGGAGGCGAACGGGCCGGTCACCGCCAGCCGTACGCCGCGCACGTCGCGGACCAGCGCGTCGTACAGCGGGTTGGGCCGGTCGATGCCGATCAGCCGGGAGCCGCGGCCGGGCGGCGTGGTCTTGACCATGGCGGCGGCCGAGGAGATGCGCGGGTTGTCGCCGCGCAGGTACTCCTTGATCTCGCCGAGGTGGTCGCCGAGCGCGGGCAGCAGCACCGCCTCGTCGTCCGTGGCGCCGAGCGCGGCGGCCAGGTGCTGGTTGATGTCGGCGTCCAGCGCGAGCACCGGCGCCCCGCCGGCGGCCAGGTGACGCGCGAAGAGTCCGGCCAGCGTGGTCTTGCCGCTGCCGCCCTTACCGACGAAAGCTACTTTCACGAAATTTCCCCTACACGGCGTTGTGCGTATCAGGTCCCCCTAAATTGGTAGTCATTTCCAATAGCAGAGTCAAGCCGGAGTCACCCACGCGTGGTGATCATGGGCGGCGGGCCGGTCTACGCTGGAGCCGTGACGGACACGGTTACCGCACCGCACGCGGTGCGCGCGGGAGTCATCGGCTACGAGGCGGCCTGGGCCGAGCAGCGCCGACTGCACGACCTGGTGGTGGCGGGCGAGACGCCGGACACCGTGCTGCTGCTGGAGCACCCCAGCGTCTACACGGCCGGCAAACGCACCGAGCCGTGGGATCGGCCGGTGGACGGCACGCCCGTGGTCGACGTGGACCGCGGCGGGAAGATCACCTGGCACGGGCCGGGGCAGTTGGTCGGCTACCCGATCATGAAGCTGCCGGACCCGATCGACGTGGTCGCGTACGTCCGCCGGGTCGAGCAGTTGATGATCGACACGTGCGCGGAGCTCGGGCTGGCGGTCACCCGCGTCGAGGGCCGCAGCGGCGTCTGGGTGCTCGCGGACGAGCGCGGGCCGGACCGCAAGGTCGGCGCGGTCGGCATCCGGGTCGCGCGCGGCGCCACGCTGCACGGCTTCTCGCTCAACTGCGACTGCGACCTGACGTTCTTCGACCGGATCGTGCCGTGCGGCCTGCGCGACGCGGGCGTGACCTCCCTGAGCGCGGAGTTGGGCCGGCCGGTCACGGTCGCCGAGGTGCTGCCGATCGTCGAGCGCCGCCTCGGCACGCTCTCCGGGCCGATCGCGGCGGCGGGTGGCGAGGGCGGCGCGTAAACGCGACGTTCCGGCATCGCGCTCGATCCACCCGGCCGCCGACGCGCGACGCGGCGGTCCAGGCCACACCGCGGCAACCCGGCCACATCGGTGCCAGCCGTTGCCGCCCGCGGCAACCCGGCCACAGTGCGGCAGTGCGAGCCGCATCCGTGGCGGCGCCGGTCGTACCGTGGCGGGATTGTGATTTTTTCTGTGCGGTTCTCTGCCTTTCTGTGCACTCTTTTTCGGCGCTGAGCGGCCGTCGTGGAGATTGCCATTGGGTAACCGGCTGTTTGCCGTTTGTGGTGAGGGCCGTCACACGCGATCGGGCGTGAGCCACGTCGCGGTGCACCTCCCCGCGCCCGATGCCGGGCGTAGGCTGACTTTCGTGACGATCGAGCGCTCCGGGCCGCCGACAGCGACCGCAGTTACCAACAACTCCCACCCTGCCCCCGAGGGCCGGCGGATGTTGCGTATCGAAGCGCGCAATGCGAGCACGCCGATCGAACGCAAACCACCGTGGATCAAGGTGCGGGCCAAGATGGGCCCGGAGTACACGGAGCTGCGCGGTCTGGTCTCCCGGGAGGGCCTGCACACCGTGTGCCAGGAGGCCGGCTGTCCCAACATCTACGAGTGCTGGGAGGACCGCGAGGCCACGTTCCTCATCGGCGGCGACCAGTGCACGCGGCGCTGCGACTTCTGCCAGATCGACACCGGCAAGCCGGCCGAGTTCGACGCGGACGAGCCCCGCCGGGTCGGCGAGTCCGTCGCCACCATGGGCCTGCGGTACGCGACCGTCACCGGCGTGGCCCGCGACGACCTGCCCGACGGCGGCGCCTGGCTGTACGCGGAGACGGTCCGCCAGATCCACAAGCTCCAGCCCGGCTGCGGCGTCGAGCTGCTGATCCCCGACTTCAACGCGGACCCCGCGCAGCTCGGCGAGGTCTTCGACGCGCGCCCCGAGGTGCTCGCGCACAACGTGGAGACCGTGCCGCGGATCTTCAAGCGGATCCGTCCCGCGTTCCGCTACGAGCGCTCGCTCGACGTGATCACCCAGGCCCGCCGGGCCGGGCTGGTCACCAAGTCCAACCTGATCCTGGGCCTCGGCGAGGAGCGCGAGGAGGTCAGCCAGGCGCTGCGCGACCTGCACGAGGCCGGCTGCGAGCTGATCACCATCACGCAGTACCTGCGGCCGACGCCGCGGCACCACCCGGTCGAGCGCTGGGTCAAGCCGGAGGAGTTCATCGAGCTGCAGGCCGAGGCCGAGCGGATCGGCTTCGCCGGCGTGATGAGCGGGCCGCTGGTGCGCTCGTCCTACCGCGCCGGCCGGCTCTACCAGCAGGCCCTCGACGCGCGCTCGGCCGCGGCCGCCGCCTGACCTCCCGGGTCGTCCGCGGTCAGCGGGCGATCACGGGGCTCCGGGCACCGATGACGTAACCGCTGGTCAGCGCGATGGTGAGGACGCCGACCAGGATCAGCGCGGTGATCGCCAGGCCACGGCCCTGGGCGCCGGTACGCCGAATCCGCAACAGCGCGATCGGCGCGGTGACCAGGGCGGCCGGGGCGAACACGATGGCCAGCACGAGCGAGACGATGGCCAGGTTGTCGTAGCCGACCGGGCGTGCGGTGGAGACGAAGTCGCGGCGCGGGTCGGCCTGTCGCGGGGCGGACCAGGGGTTCGGTTCGGGCTCGTCCACCTCGGCGTCGTCGTCCCAGCGGTCCCACTCGTCGGGCTCCTGTGCGCGTTCCCACGCGTGCGGCGGGCCGGGCGCCGGCGATGCCGGGGGCGGTGAGGGCGCCGGGGGCGCCGAGGGAGCTGGAGGTGCGCCGACCAGCGAGGCCGTGCGGCGGTAGCGGTCGTACTCGCCGCGCAGCGTGGGGTCGGAGAGCGTGTCGTAGGCGACGTTCAGCAGGGACTGGACGTTGTCGCTGCCGCCGACGTCCGCGTGGTGCAGCCGGGACATGGCCCGCCAGGCGCGCTTGATCTGCTGAGCGTCCGCGTCCTCCTCCAGACCGAGCAGCGCGTACGCGTCGCGCCCGCCCAGCTCGCGGAAGTCGCGGCTCATGCCGGCCCCTCACGCGGCGGCCGGCGCTGATCGACCGTGCCGGGCGGGCGGGGCTCGGGCGTACCGGAAGCAGGCAAAGCCCCTCCACACGGCGTGAACCACTCCTTCCGGCCGAAGGAGTGGGTAACGCGAACGTTACCCAAGGCGATCCTAGATCGCCGCTCATCCACGCGGTCGGTTTCCCGTCGCATTTCGCCGCCCGCCCCTAGCCGGCCGCCGCCGGGGAGTCGAGCAGGCCCAGGCGGTGTGCGACCGCGGCGGCCTCCACCCGGTTCGCCACCTCCAGCTTCGCGATGATGCGGGAGACGTGGACGCTCGCCGTCTTCGGCGAGATGTACAGCTCGGCGGCGATGCGCGCGTTGCTCAGGCCCTCCGCGACGAGGCGCAGCACCTCCCGCTCGCGCTCGGTGAGCAGGTCGGCCCCGGGGGCGGCGGACACCGGCGCGAAGCCGGCGACCGTGCCGCGCAGGCCGAGCCGGCGGGCCAGCGTGGTGATCGCGGCGGAGAGCGGCGCGGCACCCAGCGCGCCGGCCAGCACGGACGCCTCCTCCAGCGCGGCGGTCGCGGTGTCCCGATCGCTCCCGGCGGTCACCTCGGCGAGATTGAGCAGCGCCCCGGCCAGGTGGTAGGGACGCCCGTCCAGCCGCCACGCCTCCACCGCGACCCGCCACGCGGCGACCACGTCCCCGGACCGCGCCGAGCCGGGGCCGTCCGCGAACGGACCAGCCTCGTCGCCGCCCGGCACCGCGCCTCCGGCGGACAGACCGACGCCGCCCACCGACGACCCGGCACCGCCGGTGGACGGGTCCGTGAGCGCGTCGAGCGGGCCGGGCGCGGGAGGGCAGCCGGCCGCGGAACCGTCCCTGAGAGCGGCAGCCGGGGCGCCCGACGTCGCCACGGCGGTGAGTGCGGCCAGTGCGGACGCCGGGACCAGGCCGGCGAGCAGGGCGGCCGTCTCGGCCGCGTGGGCGCGCTGGGGTGGGTGTTCGGCGAGCCAGGTGCCGGCGAGGTCCGCGATCCGGGTGGCCAGTGCGGTGTCGGACGCGTCGCGGGCGGCGGCGGCGATCGCGGCGGCCAGTGGCCAGTCGTAGCGCGGGTAGTCGCCGAGGCGCGGGTCGGCGGACGCGGCGCGTGCGGCCTCCAGCGCGGCGCGCTGGTCGCCCCGGGCGCGGGCGGCCACGATGGACAGCTCGACCAGCGGCAGCCGGAGCTGGTCCTCCAGGTAGGGCCGGGACAGGAAGGCGAGCGCCCGGGCAACGGCGTCGTCCGCGCCGGCCGCACCGCGACTCAGGCGCAGTTGCGCGCGCAGCGTCGTCCAGTGTGCGCCCAGGTTCCCGGGCGGGTCGAGCCGGGCCGTGTCGGCACAGCGCGCCTCCGCCTCGTCCCAGCGGCCCAGCGCGAACAGGGCCTCGGCCGCGTTGGAGATCAGGAAGAGGCCGACCGAGCGGCTGATGCCGACGCGTTTCGCCTCGGCCATGCCCTCGGACGCGACCCGCTCGCTGGCCGCCCAGTCACCGATCTCGAACAGCGAGTCGGAGTTGTTTATCAGCGCCTTGACCAGGCCCTCGATGTCGCCGCTGCGGCGGGCCAGCGCGATCGCCCGGCGCTGCTCGTCGATGCCGCCGCCGACCGAGTCGAGCCGGCACGCGACGCGGGACAGCGCCAGGATCGCGGCGATCTCGGCGGACGGGTCGGACGTGTCCCGCGCGGCGACCCGGACCACCTCGGCCGCGGCCCGGCCACCCTCCCGGCTGATCTTCGCCAGGTGGCCGGAGATGTCGGCCAGCAGGTGCACCCGGGCGGCCGAGGGCGGGCAGCGCATCGCCAGCTCCAGCGCGCGATCCAACTCCTCGGCGCCGTCGCTCTTGCCGAGCGTGCGCAGCAGGCGGCCGCGCTGCTCCAGCAGCCGGCCCACGCGCAGCGGCTCCGCGGCGTCGTCCGCCTCCGCGAGCGCGGCCCGGGTGAGGCTGACGCCGCGGTGGTAGTCGCCGGCCGCGGTGACCGCGCCGAGCGCCTCCTCCAGCAGGTCGAGGTGGGTCATGCCGAGCAGCGCGCCGGCGTCCGGCACCTGCTCCCACAGGTCGAGCATGCGGTCGAGCAGCCGGCTCTGCTCCGCGTACGCGTACCGCCGGCAGGCCGCGTCGGCGGCGGCGTGCGCGGAGACCAGCGCGCGGGGATGGTCGTGCGCCACGAACCAGTGGTGGGCGATCTCGGCGGGTGCCCGGGACGCGCCGACCAGCGACGCGTCCGCCTCGATGATCGCGGCGTAGCGCGCGTGCAGCCGGGTGCGCTCGCCGGGCAGCAGGTCGTCGTGGACGGCCTCGCGGACCAGCGCGTGCCGGAACTCGTAGCCACCGTCCGGGTCGGCGACCATGAGCTGGCCGGCGATCGCGGCGCGCAGCGCGGGCTCCAGTTGCTCGGCGGGCAGCCCGGCGGCCTCGACGAGCAGGTCGTGGCCGACCTGGTTGCCGCCGACGGACGCGATGCGCAGCACCCGCTGTGCCGCCTCCGGCAGCCGGTCGACGCGGGCCAGCAGCAGGTCGCGCAGCGTCTCCGGCATGGTGGCGCAGCAGTTCGGATCGCCGGTCGCGGCCAGCTCCTCGATGAAGAACGGGTTGCCCTGCGCGCGGTCGTGGATGTCGTCGACCGCGCGGGCGGTGGGCTCGGTGCCGAAGAGCTGGGCGAGCACGCGGGCGGTGCCGTCCCGGTCGAGGCGGTCCAGCTCGCGCCGCTCGACGCCGCGCACCCGGTCCAGCTCGGCCAGGTAGGGCCGCAGCGGGTGGCCGCGGTGCAACTCGTCCGACCGGTACGTCCCGACGAGCAGCACGCGGGACCGGCGCCCGGACCGGATCAGGAACGCGATCAGGTCCCGGGTGGACCGGTCGGCCCAGTGCAGGTCCTCGATCAGCAGCACCAGCGGCCGCTCCTCCGCCATCCGCGCGAACAGGCCGGCGACCAGGTCGAACAGGTAACCGCGGCTGGCCTGCGCCTCGCCGGGCTGGCCCAGCTCCGGCAGCAGCACCGCGAACTCGCGCTCGTGCCCGGCGAACAGCGGCGCGCCGCCGCGGCGCAGCACCTCGCGCAGCGCGGACGCGAACGGCGCGAACGGCAGGCCCTCCTCGCCCAGCTCCAGGCACTGGCCGGTGAGCAGTTGCACGCCCTCGCCCGCGGCCCACCGGCCGAACTCCTCGCAGAGCCGGGTCTTGCCGACGCCCGCCTCGCCGCCGATCAGCATCGCCGCGGTCTCCCCGCCGCGGGCGCGCTTCAGCGCCTCGCCGAGCGCGGCGAGGTCCGCGTCGCGCCCGACCAGCGCGGGCGGCCGGGCCGGGAGCCTGGATGCCGTCACGGGGACGAGCATGCCACGCGGGTGTGACGAATTCATCGAGGGCGCGGGCGGCGGCAGCAGGGACAGCACGGGCCGGGCGGCCGTCTCCGGCGCCCGGCCCGCGTTCCCCCGTGCCGACCCCTCAGCGGTTCCGGGGTGGTCCATCATCCGATACGCCGGTTCAGCCCCGCATCGGGGCAGGTCCGGACCGGCGCGGATGCCAGCGCCCCGCCTTCCGGGCGCGTACCCGGGCGGCCAGCGCGTCCGACCGCGCGGCGCGCATCAGGTCGGCCTCGCGGGTGCGGTGCAGGGCCAGGATGAGCTCGGAGTTCTGCAACATGATCGATCCGCCTTCCGTCTCGGTGACGTCACTTACGCTCCTCGGGAAGGCACCACCGGCGCATGGGGCGCGCGCCGCATTCCCGGGCGATATCGGCGCCTAAGACCCGCCTTAGTCCGCCCTGGTAAGGCCCTTTGGCGCCGTAAGGTACTTACGAAGTCCGGGCCGGGACGGGCGCGCGGAGCGGTGGCGCGGCACCGTAGACTCGACACATGGCAAAGCCCCAGGAGAAGGTCTCGTTCGGCCAGCGGCTGAAGCAGATCGGGATGGTGTTCCAGTTCACCGCCAAGCACGACCGGTGGTTCGCGCCGCTGCTCGCGGCCGCGCTGGTGATCCCGATCGCGCTCGCCGTGCTGGCCATCCTGCTGAACTGGGGCATCTTCACGGTCATCCTGTTGTTCCTGCTCGCGCCGCTGGCCGCGCTGGTCGTGCTGAGCGTCCGGTCGAACAGCGCGATGATGACCGCGGCCGAGGGCCAGCCGGGTGCCGCCGCGTCGATCCTGGAGCAGATGCGCGGCGACTGGCGGGTGCGGCCCGCGGCCAGCTCCACCACCAGCTTCGACATGGTGCACATCGTGATCGGCCGGCCCGGCGTGATCCTGGTCGGCGAGGGCGAGTCCTCCCGGGTCCGCAACCTGCTCGGCCAGGAGAAGAAGCGCCTGTCGAAGGTGATCGGCAACGCGCCGCTGCACGACTACATCATCGGCACCGGCGAGGGCGAGCTCTCCATCCGCAAGCTGCGGATGACGCTGCTGCGCCTGCCGCGCGACATCTCCGGCGCCGAGGTCAACGCGCTCGACAAGCGGCTCGCGGCACTGTTCGCCCGCCCGCAGATGCCGAAGGGCGCGATCCCGAAGAACATGCGTCCCAGCAAGGGCCAGTTCCGCCAGATGCGCGGACGCTGATCGGGAGGTCGTCGTGCCGCTGTTGCGCCGCATCATCGGGTCCGTTCTGCGCCGGCTCCGGCTCGCTCAGGGCCGCACGCTGCAGGACGTGGCCCGCGACGCCGACGTCTCGCTGCCCTACCTCTCCGAGATCGAGCGAGGGCGCAAGGAGGCGTCGTCGGAGATCCTGGCCGCGATCTGCCGCGCGCTCGGCATCGGGCTCGGCGACCTGCTCGACGAGGCCCGGCGCGAGCTCGCCCGCACCGATCCGCGCCGCACCGCGCCCCGCGCCATGGCCTCGGCCCGTGGCTCCGCCGGTGCGCCGCGCAGCGCGGCCCGGCTCTGCGGCGGCAACGCCGGGCGGCTGCGCGCCACCGTTGCGCTGGAAGCGATTCTCCGCTCAGGAGAAACCTTCGAGGGTACGGCGATGAGCGCCGCACGCTGAACGAAAGCGACCGGGTGGGTCCGTCCCACCCCCGACTTTCGGGAGCGTGCCATGCACTCCGTCCACCCCCAGCCGGTCCACGCGCGCGGCCGTGAGGAGGCCCCCGGGCCGGGCCTGTTCGAGGGCCAGGTCTTCGAGCGCCTCCTCCGGGAGCGGATCATCTTCCTCGGCCGCGAGGTCGACGACGCCATCGCGAACACGATCTGCGCCCAGATGCTGCTGCTGGCCGCGGACGACCCGGAGCGCGACATCGTGCTCTACATCAACTCCCCCGGCGGCTCGGTCAGCGCGGGTATGGCCGTCTACGACACCATGCGCTTCGTCCCCAACGACGTGGCGACCGTGGCGCTGGGCATGAGCGCGTCCATGGGCCAGGTGCTGCTCTGCGCGGGCACGGCCGGCAAGCGGTACGCGCTGCCGCACGCGCGGATCATGATGCACCAGGTCTCCGGCGGCATCGGCGGCTCCAGCGCCGACATCGCGGTCCAGGCCCAGAGCATGATGCACGTGCGCCGCACCACCATGGAGCTGATCGCCAAGCACACCGGCCAGACCACGGAGCAGATCGCCGAGGACTGGGACCGGGACCGCTGGTTCACGGCCCGGCAGGCGCTCGAGTACGGCATGGTCGACCACGTGGTGACCACGGCCGACGAGCTGGCCACCGCGCGCTGACCGCCCGGGCCCGTGAGCCGCGGGGGCGCCGCGGCTCACGGGCCCGGGTCTTTCTCGCCGCCACCCACGGCACCGGCGGGAGCCCGGCCGCCGCCCCGGACCGGAGTAAACGCTCTGCCCATGCGGCCCACCGGTGCCCGCCGGAGCATGCGGACCACACCACGGCGGAAGCGGTTAAGCCTTTTTGCGCGGCGCCGGGACGACGATCGAGCCGGCCAGCCGGTCGTGCAGGCCGCGACGGCGGTCGTCGAACACCAGCATCGGCAGGACCAGGCAGATCAGCAGGCCGCGGATGAGGCCGCGGAGCGGGCCGATCGCGCCGCCGCGGTCCACGTCGACGACGGCGATGCGGGTGAGCGCCATGCCGGGTGTCTGGGCGAAGAAGCCGGCGAAGACCGTGTAGATGAAGATCAGCGCGACGACCGGGGACCAGCCGTCGCGGGTGGGCTCGCCGTAGAGGTTCGCGATCAGCAGGCAGAGAGCCCAGTCGATCGCGAGCGCGCCGAATCGGCGGCCGAGCGTGGGGAGTTCGATTTCGCCGTCGGGCGGATCATTCGACTTTTGCTGTTTATTCGAGGGATTCGCGGCCACGAAACCGAGGTTAACGGTCAGTATTCGGGAGGCGTGACGCCGGGCAGCGTACGGGTTGTATGGTCCGTTCAGGCCGTTACCGCGTACCTGTTCGGTGGATAATCCAGCAGCTCCCGGTCGTAACACGGCAGAAACAATCGAGACATGCTCGGGCAACCCCGCAGCCATACGGTCGCGCTCAGCCTAGCCAAAAGTGGACGTGCCAGGAGGACGTGTGTTCGCCAATTCCGAGGAGCTGCTGCGATACCTCAGGGATGAGGACGTAAAGTTCGTCGATGTTCGGTTCTGTGACCTGCCCGGCGTGATGCAGCACTTCACGCTGCCGGTGGAGAGCTTCGACGACTCCGTCTTCACCGACGGCCTCGCCTTCGACGGGTCGTCGATCCGCGGGTTCCAGGCCATCCACGAGTCCGACATGCTGCTGCTGCCGGACGTCGCGTCCGCCTTCGTCGACCCGTTCCGGATCGCGAAGACCGTCGCGCTGAACTTCTTCATCCACGACCCGTTCACGCGGGAGCCCTACTCGCGTGACCCGCGCAACGTCGCGAAGAAGGCGGAGGCCTACCTCGCCTCCTCCGGCATCGCCGACACCGCGTTCTTCGGTCCCGAGGCGGAGTTCTACATCTTCGACTCGATCCGCCACAGCACCTCCGCGAACGAGGCGTTCTACCACATCGACTCGATCGAGGGCTGGTGGAACTCGGGCAAGGAGGAGCCGGGCGGCAACCGCGGCTACAAGACCGCGTACAAGGGCGGCTACTTCCCGGTCCCGCCGGTCGACCACTACGCCGACCTGCGCGACAAGATGGTCACCAACCTGATCAACTCGGGCTTCACCATCGAGCGGGCGCACCACGAGGTCGGCACCGCCGGCCAGGCCGAGATCAACTACAAGTTCTCGACGCTGCTGCACTCGGGCGACCAGGTCCAGCTGTTCAAGTACATCGTCAAGAACACCGCGTGGGCCGAGGGCAAGACCGCCACGTTCATGCCGAAGCCGCTGTTCGGCGACAACGGCTCGGGCATGCACACCCACCAGTCGCTCTGGGCGAACGGCGAGCCGCTGTTCTACGACGAGACCGGCTACGGCGGCCTCTCCGACACCGCCCGGTGGTACATCGGCGGCCTGCTGACCCACGCCCCGTCGCTGCTCGCGTTCACCAACCCGACGGTCAACTCGTACCGTCGCCTGGTGCCGGGCTTCGAGGCGCCGGTCAACCTGGTCTACTCGGCGCGTAACCGGTCCGCCTGCACCCGCATCCCGGTCACCGGCACCAACCCGAAGGCCAAGCGCGTCGAGTTCCGCGTGCCGGACCCGTCGAGCAACCCGTACCTGGCGTTCTCCGCCATGCTGCTGGCCGGCCTGGACGGCATCAAGAACAAGATCGAGCCGCCGGCCCCGATCGACAAGGACCTCTACGACCTCCCGCCGGAGGAGGTCGCCAACGTCAAGCAGGTGCCGGGCTCCCTCGACGCCGTGCTCGACAAGCTGGAGACCGACCACGAGTACCTCACCGCGGGCGGCGTCTTCACCGAGGACCTGATCGAGACCTGGATCGACTACAAGCGCACCAACGAGGTCGACGCGGTCCGCCTGCGCCCGACCCCGCACGAGTTCGCGATGTACTACGACTGCTGATCCGGTCGCGCCGTAGGGCGCGGTCGTTTCCGGTGGAGGCCGGGCCCCTCGGGGTCCGGCCTTCGTTCGCTTCCCCGGCGGCCGGCGGCGAGTCCTCAGGTTGTCAGGTTCCGGGCCGATCAGCCGAACGTGCCGGATCAGATCTTCCTTCTGGCCAACGTCGCCATCACGGTCGCCTACGCGGCGATCGCGGTGGCGATCGCCGTGCCCGTGGGCCGGGCCGGGCAGTTGCGCACGAACAAGCTGGCGGTGGCCACCGCGATGATCTTCTTCAGCTGCTCGGTCGGGCACGGCCTGCACGCGGTGATGGCGACCCGGGCGGTGCTGGGCCTGCCCGGCGCGCACGCCGGGCACGTGGCGGACCTGGGCTGGACGTGGAGCTCGGCGGCCTGGGACACGCTGACCGCGCTGATCGGCCTGTACTACTGGACGCTGCGGCGCGGGTACGGCGTGCTGCTGGGCCGTGGCGCGATCTACGTCGATCCGGGCGGGCAGCGCAATCTGGCCGAGGCCGCCGGCCGGGAGCAGCGGGCCCGGGAGCAGGCCGCCCAGCAGCGGGCGTGGCTGACCGCGGTGGTCGAGCACAGCGACGACGCGATCATCGGGCTCACCCCGGAGGGTGTGATCACGGCCTGGAACCGGGGTGCGGAGCGGACGTTCGGTTATCCCGCCGAGGAGGTCCTCGGCCGGCCGGCCCGGATGCTCGCGGACGGCGACGGCAACGCGCAGCAGGACGACGTGCTGGCCCGGATCAGGGCGGGCGAGGACCGCGTCCGGTACGAGACGCAGCGGGTGCGCAAGGACGGCACACCGATCGACGTGGCCCTCAACGTCGCGCCGATCCGGGACTCCGGCGGCACCGTGATCGGCGTGTCCGTGGTCGCGCGCGACATGACCGCGGCCCGGGAGGACGAGGACCGGCGGCGGGCGCTCCAGGAGCGGACCAACCAGGCGCAGCGGATGGAGAGCCTGGGCCGGCTCGCCGGCGGGGTCGCCCACGACTTCAACAACATCCTGGCGATCATCACCAACTACACCGAGTTCGCGATCGAGCAGACCGCCGACCGGCCGGCGGCCCACGACGACCTCGTGCAGGTACGCGCCGCGGCCGGCCGGGCCACCGCGCTGACCCGGCAGTTGCTGACGTTCACCCGCGGCGACACGGTCCAGCCGCGCGACGTCGACCTCAACGACGCGATCGAGGAGGTCCGGGCCATGCTGGACCGCACGATCGGCGAGGACATCACGCTGCTGGCGGTGCCGGCGGAGCAGCCGCCGATCGTGCACCTCGACCCGGGCCAGCTGCACCAGGTGCTGCTGAACCTCGCGATCAACGCCCGGGACGCGATGCCCGGCGGCGGCACGCTCGTGCTCGAGGCGGGCCTCGTCACGCTGGACGGCGACGAGTTCGACATGCAGCCGCCGCTGCCCGCGGGCACGTACGCGCGGCTGCTGGTCTCCGACACCGGCGAGGGGATGCCGCCGCACGTGGCGGAGCACATCTTCGAGCCGTTCTTCACCACCAAGCAGCGCGGCAAGGGCACCGGCCTGGGCCTGGCCACCGTCTACGGCATCGTCACCGAGGCCGGCGGCAGCCTCAACGTCTACACCGAGCCGGGCATCGGCACCACGTTCCGGATCTACCTGCCGACGGTCACCGCGCCCACCGTGCACGACCCGGCGCGCGAGGCGGCGCCACCGCGCGGCGCGGGCCGTACCGTGCTGGTGGTCGAGGACGAGACGGCGCTGGCCCGGGTGATCGTGCGAATCCTGTCCGGCCACGGCTACCGGGCGCTGGCGGCGGCCGGAGGCGCGGAGGCACTGGAGATCCTGGCCGGGCACGACTGCGACCTGCTGCTCACCGACGTGATCATGCCGGAGATGTCCGGCACCCGGCTCGCCGACCTCGTCCACCGGACGCATCCCGGCCTGCCGGTGGTGTTCATGTCCGGCTACAGCAACGGGCTGCTCGGCTCCACGCACGTCATCGACGGCGACATCGTCCTGCTGGAGAAGCCGTTCACCGGCGCGGAGCTGCTGCGCAAGGTGGGCACCGCGCTCGCCGGCCGGCGTCGCTCGGAGCCGCGGTCGACCGTCGATCTGGAGTAGACGGTCAGACGTCCAGAATCCTCGCGTCCGGCAGGTACGGCTCGCCGCGCCGGTACGGCTTCTGCGGCTTGTGACAGGCCAGCAGGTCCAGCAGCCGGGGGTGCTCGCGCAGATCGACGCCGGCGGCGGTGGCGAACTCGGTCACGTCGGTGAACGGGCCGCCGAGGTCGCGCAGGTCGACCGCGCGGGAGGCGCCGGCGAGCGTGATGCCGGGCAGGACGGCGAGTTCCGCCGCGGTGGCGGCGTTGACGTCGACGCGGTCGACGAACGTGGGCGGCCGGGTGCCGGGCGGCACCACCGGGCGGACCAACTGCTCCTCCGCGGCCGGCGAGCTGGGCGGCGGGAGCGGCGTGGGCCGGGGCACGGGCACCCCGGCGGCGAACCCGGACGCCCCGGACGGCTCGGACGGGGTGGTAAAGCGTTGCCACCAGCTCACCGGAACGCAACCTCCGCAGATGTGCACGGGCCAGAGATCAGAACTCTACGGGCCGCCCGTTGCCGGTGCCCATATCCCAGTCCTCCGGCGCGGTCGCGGCGACCGCGCGGTTGGCGGCCCAGGTGCGAATGGCCTCTATCCGTTCCGACTGGGTCACGCTGAGCGGCACCGTGTTGGAGACGGCGCGCACCAGGTCGTCACGCTGGAGCGGGCGGCGTTCCGCGAACGCGTCGTAGAGCGCGGAGACCACGGCCTGCTCGATCTCGGCGCCGGAGAACCCGAGCGTCAGCTTGGTCAGCTCGTGCAGCAGGTCGGGCGTGAGGTCGAGGCGGCCGGCCACGGCGGGACGGCTGAGGCGGCGGGCGAGGTGAACGGTCCAGATGGCGGTGCGCTCCGGGCCGGTGGGCAGGTCCACGAAGAAGATCTCGTCGAAACGTCCCTTGCGGAGCAGCTCGGCGGGGAGGCGGTCGATGTCGTTCGCGGTGGCGATGACGAAGACCGGGCGCGTCTTCTCCTGCAGCCAGGTGAGGAACGTGCCGAGCACGCGCGCGCCGGTGCCGGTGTTGTCGCCGGTCGAGGAGCCGGCGGCGGCCAGGCCCTTCTCGACCTCGTCGACCCAGAGCACGCACGGCGAGGTGGCCTCGGCGGCGCGGATCGCGGTGCGCATGTTCTGCTCGGACGAGCCGACCAGGCCACTGAAGACCCGGCCCAGGTCGAGGCGGAGCAGCGGCAGGCCCCAGCCGGCCGCGACGGCCTTGGCGGTGAGCGACTTGCCGCAGCCGGGCACGCCGGTGATCAGCACGCCGCGCGGCGCGGGCAGGCCCCAGGCGGCGGCCTCGTCGAGCCAGGTGCCGTCCCGGCGGAGCAGCCAGCGCTTCAGGTTCTCCAGGCCGCCGACGTCGGCCAGCCCGGTGTGCGGCTCGACGAACTCGAGCAGGCCGGACTTGCGTACCGCCTGGCGTTTCTCCTCGTGGACGACGGCCAGGTCGGCCGGGGCCAGCACCGCGTCGTCCACCATGGCCCGGGCGAACGCGTTCTCCGCCTCGTGCAGCGTGAGCCCGAGCGCGGCCTTGGCGAAGCGCTCCCGGTCGCCGGGCGTGAGCGTGACCGTGATCCGGCCGGTGGCCACGTTGTCGTCGATCATGCGGTCCAGCAGCGCCCGGATCTCGGTCTCGGCCGGGAGCGGGAAGTCCAGGATCGAGACCTCCTTCTCCAGGTCGTGCGGGATGTGCAGGCCGGGCGCCAGGATGATCAGCGTGCGCGGGACCGGGCCGGCGCGGAACGCGACCGCCACGTCGCGGAGCAGCCGGACGACCGCGGGGCCGAGCGTGCCGTGCAGGTCGCAGAAGACGAACACGCTGGGCTCGTCGGTGCGCAGCGCGGCGACGAGCGCGTCCTCCGGGTCGATCGCGCCGCGCACGGCCGTGCCGTCCGGCTGGATCAGCCCGCTCGTCGGCGACCACGTGAGCAGCACCCGCGGGGTACGGACCAGTTCCGGATCGCGGGCGACCGCGGCGATTTCGGCGAGCGCGCGATGTTCCTCGTACGACTCGACGTAGAGGATCGGAATCCGCGCGCGGAATGCCTGCGAGAGGTCGCCCCTGAAACCGCCCGACGGCATCGCATTTCCTCCCCGCAGACGTTCGACCGGCAGAAGAGTAGCAATGAGCCGAAGAGGTGTTGCCTATGCACACCCGGCCCCGTTATTGTGCATCGATTTTCCAGGGAACTTTCAGCTAGGAGATACTCGAATCATGTCCACCACCCCCGTCGCCGTCGGTCAGAAGTCCTGGGTCGTCACGCTTCTGCTTGAGATCTTCCTCGGCACGCTCGGCATCCACCGCTTCTACGTCGGCAAGATCGGCACCGGCATCCTGATGCTGATCACCCTCGGTGGCTTCGGCCTCTGGTGGCTCATCGACCTGATCCTGATCGTTACCGGCAACTTCAAGGACAAGCAGGGTCTCGCGCTCGCGCGCTGAGCCGTGGCGTCCGGCCCCCGGGATCACCTCGCGATCCCGGGGGCCGATCCGTCTCCGGCAGGGAAGATCGTCGGTACGATGCGGGCAGGGTTCCGGCGTACGGCGGAGGCGACGATGGTCTTGGTCAAGGGTCCGGTGGTCGTCGGCATCGACAACGGCGGCACCGCCAACAACGCGACCGTCCTCACCGCGGCCGGCGAGTTCCTGGTCGACCGCATGGTCGAGATCCCCAGCCGGGTCAAGGAAGGCCCGGAGCAGGCCGTGACCGCGCTCTCCGACGCGCTCGACAACATCCTGACCGTCACCGGCGTGCCCCGCGACGCGGTCGTCGCCGTCGGCCTGGACACCCCCGGCCCCGCCACCGCGGACGGCGTGATCTCGCAGAAGGGCTCGACGAACTTCTCCGAGCCCGCCTGGCACGGCTTCGACATCCGCGGCGCGCTGGAGGCCCGGCTCGGCCTGCCCGTCGTCTACAACAACGACGGCAACGCGGCCGCGCTCTACGCCCACCACGTCTACTTCGGCGCCGCCGCCGCGGACACCTCGTCCATCTCCGCGATCGTCGGCACCGGCCTCGGCGGCGGCGTCGTCGAGAACGGCCAGGTCGTCCGGGGCGCCGCGGGCATGGCCGGCGAGCTCGGCCACGTCACCATCCCGCTGCACGGCCTGATCGAGGACGACCAGCCGCTGCCGACCTGCAACTGCGGCTTCACCGGCGACTCGGAGAGCATCGCCTCCCTCACCGGCATCGCCAAGAACCTCCTGCCGTACTGGCTGGCCCGCTACCCCGACCACCCGCTGCACGACGAACCCTCCATCATGGCCGCCGCCAAGAAGCTGCGCGGCATGGCCGAGGCCGGCGACGAGATGGCCCTGCGCGTCTTCGAGCAGCAGGCCACCGCCATCGGCCGCCTCTTCACGGTCGCCGCCAACTTCACCGACCCACACGCCTACTTCGTCGGCGGCGGCGTCGTCGAGACCCAGCCCCACTTCCGCGAGTGGTTCATCAAAACCGTCCGCGACCACACCCTGCTCCGCGCCGAACAATCCGCCGTGGCGACGTTCGCCCTGGTCCCGGACCTGGACATGGCCGGAGCACGGGGCGCGGCGATCGCGGCGCTGGAGCGCCACGTACCGGGCGAATAACAGCCTTCATTTCATTCTCCCGCTTCCGGCGGGTCCGGTTCCGCTTGCTCGGAGCGGGCACCGGTCGTCGCTGGCGCTCCTCCCTGCCGGATCCGTGGGCGGCCGGGGTCGCCCGCGAGCCGTTCAGGGATGACGGGGCGCCCCGGTCTTCGGGCGTCCCGCGACTCCGACACGTCGCGGCGATGGTCCGGCACCGACCCCGACATCCTGGGTCCAGTTCGCACGGCCGCCCGGCCGCCACAGCGGGCACCGTTCCGAGTAGCAGCGCCAGTACCAGGCACCGTTCCGCCTCCGGCGCAGGGCGATCCGGCTCTGCCCGCAGGCGCCGCAGAGCGGTGGCCGGCTGAACTCCCTGGCGTGCTCGTGTTCGAGCAGCTTGCGTGCGAAGTACGCCCCGCGCATGGTCACCATGACCTCACGCGTCCACGACTGGGAGAGCACGTTGAGGCTTCCGAGCAGCACCAGTTGCTCGTCGATCACCACGATCTTCTGGTGCATCTCGTTGACCTCGACCACGGTGTCCAGCACGGATCGCAGATCGGCCAGGAACCGCTGATGCGCGGGCTTCTGCTGCAATTGGTCGCTCTCGTCGCGGACGAACAGCGTGACGCGCACGCCACGGCCCACCGCGTCGCGCAGGACCGGCAGGATCGTGCGGACCCGCGTGGCGGTCCACGGCGCCCACAGCCAGATCGAGTGCCGTGCCGCCGCGAGGTGGTCGGCGAACGTGGTGTAGAACTCGCGCTCGTCCTGAATGTCGCAGACCCGGACGTGCTGGGCGAGCAGTTCCGCGA
Source organism: Catenuloplanes atrovinosus (assembly GCF_031458235.1). Lineage (NCBI taxonomy): Bacteria > Bacillati > Actinomycetota > Actinomycetes > Micromonosporales > Micromonosporaceae > Catenuloplanes > Catenuloplanes atrovinosus. The sequence continues at coordinate 5,757,303 of NZ_JAVDYB010000001.1, forward strand.
GCTCGCCGGTGAACGTCCCGGCGAGCTTGGTGAGTTCACCGCTGGGCGTGCTGGTGGGGCTGACCAACTGGTTCGCCCGGATGACGCGCGCGCGTCGCTGCGCGACGAGATCCGCGATGTAGTGGAACGGCGTACCCTCCGCCGCGGATGCGAGCCGCGTCCGGCTGCCGATCAGGTACAGCCGGTGCTGCGTGCGGGTGACGGCCACGTTGAAGAGCCGGATGCCGTCGCGCAGGTAGTGGTCCTCGCCCCGGGTCGCCTTGGCCATCCAGCGTTCACCGTAGCCGTCCTCGACCATGTCGAAGATGACGATCGGGAACTCACGCCCCTGGAAGCGGTGCGCGGTGCCGACCTCCGTGACGGCCGAGGAATCGGCCTCGTGGTCGCGCAGCGCTTCCAGCGTCGCCTCGACCTGACGGCCGTACGGCGTGACGATGCCGGTCCGTTCGCCCCGGGCCCGGTGGTAGTCGGACAGCACCCGGGCTAGCAACGCGCCCGCCGGCCACCAGCCCTTGTGCCAGCCGTCCGGCCGGACGCGCGAGATGTCGCCCAGCTCGTCGACGTCGATGAAGAGGATCTCCGGATCGTTCGCGGGGTGCGGCCGGACGGACCCGCCCGCCTTGAGGCGGCCGTCGTAGGCGATCGCGTTGGCCAGCCCCATGATCTCGGGTCCGAATCGATGCTGGACGTCCAGCATGGTGCAGCCCGGGTGCCGTTCCGCGTCGTCCGGCGCCTTTATGCCGCAGTGCGCGAACACGTCGCGGAGGAGCCAGGTCCTCACCTCTTGCCGGTCGGACTCCTTGACCTGCTTCTCGTCTATGACGGCACCTAGCTGCATGAAGTCGCCGAAGAGCACCGCCGCCCCGGTGGCGCGGGAGACCGCGAGCAGAACCTCCGGAAGGTTGGCGGCACCGGCCTCGTCTACCAGCACGACGTCGTACGGTCCGTCCATCAGCGGCTTGCTCGTGCGGAGCCGGGCTAGCGTGGTCGCCACCAGCCGGGCACTCTTGATGATCTCGCCCTCGGCGTCCCGGCTCAGGCGGGCGTACTGCTCATGCACCGTGGTGAACGCCTGCTCCAGCCGGCTCCGCTCCTCCTCGGCGGCGCTCACACGCGTCCGGAGCACCCGGGCCTGGGCGTCGAGGGCGGGCAACTCGCGCGCGTCTGCGTCCGCGACGAGTGCGCGCTGCGCCTCGGTCGGCGCCGCCGCCTCCGCGGTGAGCAAGCGCTGCTGGGCCGCGTCGAGGGCGGTCTCCGCCGCCTCCGCGAGCCCGGTTCGGCGGGCCGCCTCCGCGCGCGCGTCCCGCAGCGCCGCCTCCAGACGGTCGAGGTCCTGACGGGTGTGGCCGGCCGCGTCGGCCGTCCTCCGGATGCGATCCGCCGTCTGCCGGCGATGCCGCTCGACGAGTTCCCTGGCCTCCTGTGCCCGCAGCCGCGCGTGCTCCGCCTCCGACCGGGCCTGCTCCAGTTCCTGGGCGAGCTTCCTCAGACGGCCCCGGTTCGTCAGTCGGGACAGCCGGTGGCCGGCGCTCAGCTCCCGGATCTCGGTGTCGATCAGGTCCGCGGCGTGCCGGGCGCGGAGCGCCTGAGCGGCCTGCCCGTCGGCGGCCTCCTCCAGCGTGGTCAGGTCCTGCCGCATCCGGTCGATGTCCCGGTACGCCTGCCGCGCGGGTTCCCCGGCGGCCCAGCTCTGTTCGGCGGCGGCACTCCGGCGGTTCGCCTCGTCGGCGCGCGACCGGGCCGACCGTGCCACGTCACGTGCCTCCGATGCCGCCTCGGCGAGCCCGGGCACCGCCGCTGCCGAGGTGATGGCGCGCCGTGCGAGGTGGTACGCGGCCACGTCGAAGCCGGCCAGCGCGCTGTCGAGCCGGGCCAGTTCGTCCCGCTCCGTACGGATCCGCACAAGCTGCCGTTCGATCCGGGCGCGCTCCCGGGCGACGGACTCCAGCCGACTCTCCACCAGGGCGGGAAGGCAGACGTCGGGATGCGCGAGCACCTCCGGGTGATGCGGCGGTCCGACCCGCAGCAGGGCCCCGGGGCGGTGCCGCTTGCTCTTGACGGCGCCGAGCAGGGCGTTGTCCACGGCGATATTGGTGGCGGAGACCAGCAGCACCCGCTTGCCGCTCCGTACCAGCGTGTCGATCGCCTCGGTGATCACCCTCGTCTTGCCGGTGCCGGGCGGCCCCCAGACCAGGTGCACGCCGTGGCCGAGGCAGGCGGAGTAGGCCGCGTTCTGCGCCGGGGTGAAACCGCTGATCTCCCTGGTAGCGGCGGGAGACGGCGCGAGCCGTCCGGCCGCCAGCTCGTGCGCCAGTCCGGCGTCGCCGAGCCCGACGATCCCATCGCGCAGCGCGATCAGCAGGTGGATGGGGTCCTGTTTCTCCTGCCAGAGGTGCGGGTCTTCGATGTCCGCGAACTCCGGGGCCCGGAAGCGGACCGCCTCGCCCTCCTGCACGGCTTCCAGCACCGGATGGGCCGGACCGGACTCGGGGCCGCCGGGCCCGGCCAGCCGCAGCGACTCGATCTGATCGAGACCGGAGAACCTGGTCCCCCGGAGATCCACCGAGTACCACCCCGGCTCGACGAGCCGGGCCCGCCCGATCCTCGACGATGTGCCGGACCGCCTCGGGCTCTCCTTCGCGGCGATCCAGACGTCGAGTGCGATGCCCACGAATTCACGCCAGTCCGGCAAGACCGACCCCCACCGCGTCTCAGCGAACAACCGCCACGACACTACCGTCAGCAACCGGCCAGGCACTACTACATTTCGATCTACCAGGAGAGGTGCGTCACTCAGTCGTCCACGAGTGCGGCGGTGTGGGCCTCGGCCAGGTCGGGGCGTTCGTGGTATTGGGCCGGGGTGTTCTGCAGGAGTGCGATGCGCCAGCCGGCCGGGGTGTGCACGGCGACCACGGACTGCACGGCGTTGAGCGCCGGATGCGGCACGTCCGCGCCCGGCGGCAGCATGCCGGCGATCGCGCGCAGCAGGGCCACGCCGTCGGCGAGCGGGCGGACCTCGCGGACGCGCCACACGTACGCGGCGGTGGCGTGGCCGGAGAAGACGGGGGTGAGGTGTGCCTCGATCTCCGCGGCCGGGACCTGGCTGCCGTCGAAGCCGACGAGCTGGCCGCCGTCCGCGAACAGTGCGGCGAAGGCCGCGGCGTCACGCGTGTTCCAGGCGGTGAGCACGGCCGCGTGCAGCGCGGTCACCGCCTCCTCGAATGACTCCATCCGCCGATGGTGACATCAGAGCCTGTGTCGGCGTCGGGAGTCGGAGCGCGGCGAGGTCCAGGTGTCGTCCGGGTGCGCGGCGCCCGGGTCGCGCCGCAGCCCGGCATCCCACGCCGACACAGGCTCTAGGTGTGCTGTCTCGGGACGTTGGTGACGGGTACGGGATCTTGATGAGGTGAGGACCTTCCGGATAGGTGTGGAGCTACCACAACAGCCGCACCGATCTCAGGAAGGTCCTCATGACGCACGCTAATGCATCCCTGACACCGACCGGGCGGCTGCGCCTGGCGCGTTGCGTGGTCGATGACGGATGGCCGTTACGGGCCGCCGCGGCACGGTTCCAGGTCTCACCGACCACCGCACAGCGGTGGGCCCGCCGCTACCGCGAACACGGACCAGCCGGGATGACCGACCGTTCCAGCCGGCCGCACCACAGCCCCGCACGCACCCCCGCCCCGATCGAGGCACACGTCCTCGCGATGCGCCGCGCGCACCGCATCGGCCCTGCCCGCCTGGCCACCCGCGCCGGTATCGCACCGTCGACCGCACACCGCATCCTCATCCGGCACGGCGAACCAGTCCTGGCCTGCCTGGACCGAGCCACCGGCGAACCCGTACGCCGCTACGAACGCGACCAGCCCGGCGAACTCGTCCACATCGACGTCAAGAAACTCGCCCGTATCCCCGACGGCGGCGGACACAAAACCCTCGGCCGACCCACCGGCCGCACCAACCGCAACGGCGCAGGCTACGCCTACATCCACACCGCCCTCGACGACCACAGCCGCCTGGCCTACTCCGAAATCCTCCCCAACGAAACCGCCGCCACCTGCGCCGGATTCCTACGCCGCGCCACCGCATGGTTCACCGCACACGGCGTGCGCGTCCACCGCGTCCTGACCGACAACGCCTGGGCCTACACCAAAAACACCTGGCACAACACCTGCGCAGACCTCGGCATCCAACCCCGCCACACCCGGCCCTGGCGACCCCAAACCAACGGCAAAGTCGAACGCTTCCACCGCACCCTCACCGAAGAATGGGCCTACCACCAGCCCTACACCACCGACACCGCCCGCAACAACGCCTACCCACACTGGCTCGACTGGTACAATTACCACCGACCCCACACCGCACTCGGCGGCCACCCACCCGCCCACCGCGTCACCAACCTGTCGGGACAGCACATCTAGGCGGCGGCGATTCGCCGCTCTTCGCGCAGGCGGCGTGCCAGCCGGAGGATGAACCAGACGGAGAACGCGACCATCAGCGGCGCGCCGGGGATGCGGGTGAAGTAGGCGAGGCCGGTGCCGTCCGGCATGATCAGGAACGGGCCGGCGACCGTGACGACGGTCAGGCCGAGCAGGCCGCGACCGGACGCGGCGGCGATCGCCAGCAGCGCGATCGGCCAGGTCATGTACCAGATGTTCACGACCGGGGAGAGCGCGAGCGTGGCGGCCAGGGCCAGGCCGGCGTGGTGCAGCACCCGGGCGTCGGTCTGCTCGTGCCGGGCGTGCCACCAGATCGCCACCAGCACCGGTATCAGCAGCACCAGCGCGATGACCCGGAACGCGCCGAACGCGCGCAGCCGCACGCCGACCAGTTGCGCCAGCCACTCGATCGTCAGGCCGAACGAGGTCGGCGGCGACTGCCACACCACGGAGTCGCCGGTGCTGGAGAGCGCGGCCAGCCAGCCGAAGTCGAGCCCGGCGGCGAGCGTGGTGCCGGCCAGCGCGGCCACCGCCCCGCCGGTGAGCACCGCGGCGACCGGCCAGAGCGCGCGCCAGCGGAACGGCGCGCCGAGCGCCAGCAGCGCCGCGAACGGCAGCACGACCAGCGCGGTGCCCTTGACGCCGACGGAGAGTCCGATGAGCGCGCCGGCCGCGGCGAGCCGCCACCACCAGGTGGGCGTACGGTCGTCGGACGGCCGCGGCGTGACCGCGAGCCCGGCCAGGAACAGGCCGATCATCAGGGCGTCGTTGTGCGCGCCGGACAGCAGGTGGATCGCGACCAGCGGCGTGGTCAGGCCCAGCCAGAGCGTGCGGGCCGGGTCGGCGCCGGCGCGGCGGGCCAGCGCGGGCAGGCTCACCGCGGCGAGGAGCAGGCCGGCCACGGCGGCGACCCGGAAGCCGGCGATCGAGGCCCAGAGCGTGCCGGTGACGTGCGCGACCAGCCCGGCGACCGCCATGAAGACCGCGCCGTACGGTGCCGGGGTCTCCCGCCACATCGGAGTGACCAGGTCCAGCCATTCGCAGGGCAGCGCGGCGACGCCGTTGCGGTACGGATCGATCCCGGCCGCGAACACCTCGCCCTGGCAGGAGTACGGGTAGACGTCGCGGCTGGCCAGCGGCGGCGCGACGATCAGCGGCAGCGACCACAGCGCGGCCGTCACCGCGACCCAGCGCACGGTCAGCGCGCCGGTCCGGGCCTGCCACCAGCCCAGGATCAGCAGGATCACGCCGGCGAAGTACAGCACGACGGAGGCCGGCCCGTTCTCCGTGTGCCAGATCGTGACCGGGGAGACCCAGGCGGGCTGCGGCACCGGCAGCGCGCCGCCCAGGTAGGCCGCGACGCCCAGCAGCACCGCGCCGGCGAATCCGGACCAGCGGGCCGTGGTCAGCGGTGCGAGCAGCGGCTTCTTCACAGCAGGCGGTGCGATGGTCACGGTGAGATCTGCTTCCGGGTCGTCGGCGTTGCCGGAGAAAGGCTAAGCCACCGCGCTCCGGCTCACCCGCCCGCCATGAGGAAGGACACCCGTCACGAGTCGAGCACGCGTTCGGTCGCCGCGCGCGCCCGCCGGGTGGTCCGCAGGTACTCGTCCACGAACTCCTGCGGGTCGGCGGCGCCGAGCAACTGGACCACGCCGGCCAGCTCCGGGCCGTGCCGGGGCAACTGGTCGGTGGGCCGGCCGCGGACCAGCGTGAGCGCGTTGCGCACCTCGGCGGCGAGCGTCCAGCCGGCCCGCAGCGCGGCCGCGTCCGCCGCGTCGACCAGGCCGGCGTCCCGGGCGGCGTCGAGCGCGTCGAGCGTACGGGTGGAGCGCAGCCCCGGCACCGCGTGCGCGTGCCGCAACTGGACCAGCTGCACCGCCCACTCGACGTCGGCGAGCCCGCCTCGGCCGAGCTTGGTGTGGGTGGCCGGGTCGGCGCCGCGCGGCAGCCGCTCGTTCTCCACCCGCGCCTTGATCCGGCGGATCTCGGTGATCTGCTCGCGGCTGAGCCCGCCGTCCGGGTAGCGCAGCGTGTCCGCGAGCGCCAGGAACTCGGTGCCGAGCGCGGTGTCGCCGCAGACGTACCGGGCGCGCAGCAGCGCCTGCGCCTCCCAGATCTTGGACCAGCGGCCGTAGTACGACCGGAACGCGGCGAGGCTGCGCACCAACGGCCCCTGCCGGCCCTCCGGGCGCAGGTCCGCGTCGATGCCGAGCGGCGGGTCGTGCGCGGGCATGCCGAGCAGCCGGCGCAGCTCCTCCGCGACCGCGTGGGCGGCGGCGGCCTCTCCGCCGTCGAAGACGAACAGCACGTCCGCGTCCGAGGAGTAGCTCATCTCGTCGCCGCCGAGCCGGCCCATGCCGATCACGGTGAACCGCAGGTCCGGGTCGACCCGGTGCACCTCGCGGGCCACCCGCACCGCGGCGGCGAGCGTGGCGTCGGTGACCGCGGAGAGCCCGCGCGCGACCTCCAGCATGCCGGCGGGCTTGGCCGGGGCCAGGTCGCCCGCGTTGACCAGGATGTCCGCGCAGGCCAGGCGCAGCAGCTCGCGGCGGCGCAGCGCGCGGACCGCGCCGATCGCCTGGTGCGGGTCCGCGGGTGCGAGGTGGCGCGCGGCCGCGGCGGCGAAGCCGGGTTCGAGCACGTCCCGGTCGCGCGGCGTGAGTTCCGCGTCGTCGGCCAGCAGGCGCAGCGCCTCCGGGTCGCGGGCGAGCAGGTCGGCCGCGTACCGGGAGAGGCCGAGCAGCCGGGCCAGCCGGCGCACGACCGGGCCCTCGTCGCGGAGCAGGCGCAGGTACCAGGGCGCGCTGCCGAGCTTGTCGGACAGTTGCCGGTAGCTGAGCAGGCCGCGGTCCGGCTCGGGCGCGTCGGCCAGTTCCTCCAGCAGCACCGGCAGCAGCGTGCGCTGGATCGCGGCGGTGCGGGACAGGCCGCCGGTGAGCGCCTCGATGTGCCGCAGCGCGCCGGCCGGGTCCGCGTAGCCGAGCACCTGGAGGCGGCGGCGGGCCGACTCCGGGTACATCCGGAGCTGCTCCGCGGGGACCCGGGCCACGGACTCCAGCAGCGGCCGGTAGAGCAGCTTGGCGTGCAGGCGGCGAACGCCGGCCGCGTGCGCGACCCAGTCCGCGCGGAACGCCTCGACCACGTCCCGGCCGGGCAGCGGCGCGTAGCCGAGCGACTGGGCGAGCCAGCGCTGCGCCTCCGCGTCGGCCGGCACGGTGTGCGTACGGCTGAGCTGTTGCAGTTGCAGCCGGTGCTCGACCGCGCGCAGGAACCGGTAGCCGCGCAGCAGCGTCTCGCCGTCCTGCCGGCCCACGTATCCGCCGTTGACCAGCGCGCGCAGCGCCGGCACCGTGCCGCCGACGCGCAGCGACTCGTCCACCCGCCCGTGCACGAGCTGGAGCAGCTGCACCGCGAACTCGATGTCGCGCAGTCCGCCGGGGCCGCGCTTGATCTCCCGGTCCTTCTGCTTCGGCGGGACCTGGTCGATGATCCGGCGGCGCATCTTGCGGATGTCGTCGACCGCCTCCGGCCGCTCGGCCGCGTGCCAGATCAGCGGACCGAGCTGGGTGAGCCACTCCTCCCCCAGCGCCCGGTCGCCGACCGCGACCCGTGCCTTGAGCAGCGCCTGGAACTCCCAGGTGCGCGCCCACCGGTGGTAGTAGGCGAGGTGGCTGGCGAGCGTGCGGACGAGCGGGCCGCGCCCGCCCTCCGGCCGCAGCGCGGCGTCGACCTGCCAGGCGACCTGGCCGCAGATCTCGATCAGCCGGGCCGCGACCGTGGTGCCGGCCGCGAGATCCTCGTCGCCGCGGCACACGAAGATCACGTCCACGTCGGACACGTAGTTCAGCTCGGTCGCGCCGCACTTGCCCATCGCGATCACCGCGAGGCTCGGCTCGGCGGGCACCTCCGACACCGCCAGGTCGTACGCGGCGGCCAGCGTCGCGTCGGCCAGCGCGGTGATCGCGGCCATGGTCTGCTCCAGGCTGCGGCCCGCGGTCAGGTCCGCCGCGGCGATCCTCAGCAGTCCCACGCGGTACGCCCGGCGCAGCGCCGCCACCGTCGGCGGCCCCTCCACGTCGAGCGTGCCGTCCGCGTCCGGCGCCACGCCGTTCTTCTCCGTGCACAGCACGCGCCACCGGTCCGGGTCCGCGACCAGGTCGTCGCCGAGCGGGCCGGACGCGCCGAGCACCGAGAGCAGGCGCCGGGCCAGCCCGCGGTCCCGGCGCAGCGTGCCGAGCAGACCGTCGTCGACCGGCTCCTCGTGGTGGCGGTGCAGGTGCAGCGCGCGGCGCAGGCGGCCCTCCGGCGGCGGGGGCGGCGTCTCGGCGGGCGGGTGCGCGCGGCGCTCGGCCTCCACGACGCGGTGCAGCTGGCGCAGCGCCAAATTCGGATCGGCGACCCGGGACAGCACGGTGAGCAGCTCGCCGGCGACCTCGTCGGCCGGCTCCTGGGCGTCCGCGTTCCACAGGCCGAGGTCGCCGAGCAGGTCCGCGGCCTTCGGGCCGGTGCCGGCGAGCGTGAAGCCGTAGCGGGCCAGCCGCGCGCTGGTGGGCCGGGTCATCACTGTCCCAGCAGCGGCAGGGAGCGGCCGGCGCCGCTGAGCGTGCCGAGCGCGAGCGCGGCGAACCGGGCCGCGAACGGCTGCCAGACCTCCTCCACGTCGGCGAGCGCGGCCGCGCAGGCGTCCACCACGTCCTGCGGCGCGTAGCCGAGGTCGGCCAGCAGCCCGTCGTCCTTGGCGGCCCAGCGGGCGATCATGTCGGCGTCGCACTCGATGTGGAACTGCACGCCCCACGCGCGGTCGCCGAGCCGGAACGCCTGGTGCGGATATCGGGTGGAGGCGGCCAGCAGCACCGCGCCGGCCGGCAGCTCGGTGATCTCGTCCAGGTGCCACTGCAGCACGTCGGGCAGCAGCGGTACGTACCGGAACAGCGGATCGGTGTCCGCGGCGTCCCGCCGGCCGACCAGGCCCGGGCCGATCTCCGGCCCGGACGGGCTGCGGACCACCGTGCCGTTGTGCGCGGTGGCGAGCAGCTGCGCGCCGAGGCAGACCGCGAGCGTCGGCGTCCGGTGCCGGACCGCCTTGCGCAGCAGGCTCTCCAGCCGCGGGAACCAGGGCGCCCCGGGTGTGCCGGCCGCGTCCGGATAGGCGCTCTGCGCGCCGCCGAGCACCACCAGCGCGGCGTAGCCGTCCAGCGTCTCGGGCAGTTCGTCGCCCGCGTGCGGGCGCCGGATCTCCAGGGTCAGGCCCGCCTCGGTCAGCCACTCGCCGAGTCGCCGGACGTCGTCCGCGGGATCGTTCTCCACCACCAGCGCCGTACTCACGTACCGAGGCTATCTGTTTCGGCGCCGTTTCCCGCGTCTCGCGGCCCGCGCCGTTTCACCATCAAACCGGTCCGAAACAGCTTGAATGGAGTCATGAGATCCACTCGCCGCCGGGTGCTCGCCGGGTTGGCGGCGCTGGCCGTGCTCGGCGCGTGCCGCGATCCCCGGCGCGACGGGACGCCGCGGATCGCGTACGTGGTGCCGGACACCGCGTCGAACTTCTCCGTGGAGCTCACCCTCGGCTACCAGGCCGGTGCCGCACGGGTCGGCGGGGTGGAGGCGTCGGTATCCGGCCCGGAGGTGGTCGACGGCACGCGCCAGGTGCGGCGGTTCGAGGAGATGGCGGACGACCGGATCGACGGCATCTCGGTCACCACGCTCTCGCCGGAGCTGTTCGCCCGCCCGATGGCGGCCGCGGTGAAGGCCGGCATCCAGCTGATCGCGGTCGGCGTGCAGGCGATGCCCACGTCCGGCGTGCCGCTGCTGGTCAGCAACGACAACTACGAGCTGGGCCGGATGCTGGCGGACGCGATCATCGAGCGGCTGCCGGCACGCGCGACCGGGACCGTGGTGCTCGGCACGATCGCGCCCGGCGTGCCGACGATGGACTACCGGACGCAGGGCATGCGGGAGCGGTTCGGCGAGCGGCTGCCCGGGGTGACCGTGACCGGCCCGTACGACACCGCGCAGGACGGGCCGGCGAACCGGGCGGCGTGGGTGCGGCTGGCGACCGCGAATCCGAACGCGCTGGCCTTCCTCGGCAACGGCGACCCGGACGCGTACAACCTGGCCTCGGTCCGGACGGAACTGGGCGCGCGCTGGCTGGCCGGCGCGTTCGACCTGGACGCGCAGTCGCTGGCCGCGGTCCGCGACGGCACGCTGACCGCGGTGGTCTCGCCGGAGCACTACCTCAAGGCCGCGGTCGCCGGGTGGATCCAGGCCGAGCACGCCACGAGCGGCGACCCGCTGCCGGACGGCTGGATCTACGTCCCCGGCCTGCCGGTGACCGCGGAGAACGTAGAGTCGATCATCGTTCGCCAGGCCTCCGCGGAGGCGCGGGCGGCCCAGCTCGGCGCGGGGGTCGAGCGGCTGCGGGCGGAGGCCGGGTCCCGGCTGCGGCCGATCACCGACGCGCGCTAACCCTCAGGCCCCGGCACGCCGATCCGATCGGTAGCTCCACAGGGCCGCACGAATCGCACGGGAGGTGGGCCGCATGCCGGCGCGGTTTCCCGGCGGGCGCGGCGCCGCCCGGACGGCCATCGTGGGCCTGGCGCTGAGCCTGCTCGCGCTGGCCGCGCTCGCCATGGCCTCGAACCTGGTGATGCAGCGGGCCACGTCCGGCGTCGGGCGCCTCAACCAGATCAGCGACGAGTGGGGACAGGTCTTCCAGAGCCTCAACGCCGAGCAGGACGCGATGCGCGACTACCTGCGGGCCGGCAGCGACGTCGGGCGCGAACCGCTCGCCTCGGCCATCGGTGGCGGCGAGCCGCACCTGCTCTGGCTGGCCGGGCACGCGGACGCGGACGACCGCCGGGCGGTGACCGTGGTGCTGCCCGCCTACCGGTCGTACGGCCGGACGCTGCGCCAGCTGATCGAGCTGAGCGACGGTGGCGCGGACGCGCAGGTGCGGCTGCAGGCCGGGCAGGCGGACCTGGCCGAGCAGGCGCTGCGCAAGCAGATCACCGCGCAGATGGATCGCACCCGGCTGGAGACCACCGCGTTCCTGGAGTCGGCGGAGCGGCAGAACGACCGGTTGCGTACCGCCTCGTTGATCATGATCGTGCTGGTGTTGCTGCCGCTCGGCCTGTCCGCCGCCGTGCTGGTCGGCTACCAGCGCCGGATCGAGGGGCAGGCCGAGGCGAGCCGCCACCAGGCGTTGCACGATCCGCTCACCGGCCTGGCGAACCGGCTGCTGCTGCACGAGCAGACCGACCGGGCGGTACGCGAAGCCGCGCGCCACCACGACCGGATCGCGCTGCTGCTGATCGACCTCAACCGGTTCAAGGAGGTCAACGACACGCTCGGCCACGCGGTCGGCGACCTGCTGCTGCAACGCGTCGCGGAACGGCTCAGGTCCGCGGTCCGCGACTCGGACACGCCCGCGCGGCTCGGCGGCGACGAGTTCGCGGTGCTGTTGCCGCGGCTGTCCGCGCCCGGCGACGCGCTGCTGGTGGCGCGCCGGATCGCGGACGCGTTCGGCGAGCCGATCGTGCTCGGCGACGGGCAGGTGCTGCGCACTCACGGCAGCATCGGCATCTCGATCTTCCCGACCGACGCGGCGGACGCCAGCCAGTTGCTGCAACACGCGGACATCGCGATGTACGCGGCGAAGCGCGCCGGCCTCGGCCCGACGATCTACACGGACGCGCTCGACGAGGAGCCCGTGGCGCTGTAACACTTTCCCGCCGTCCGGCGCTGGGACGTGAGGGACCTTCGGTCCTCGGCCGGCAGTCGGACATCACGGGCGTGGAGGTCGTCGCATGCAGCAACCGGAGGACCTCGACGTCGCGCTGCGCGCCGCGCAGTCCGGCGACGAGGAGGCGTTCCGGCTGCTCTACCGCCTCCAGCAACCGGCACTGCTGCGCTACCTGCGCGTGCTGGTCGGCGACGACGCCGAGGACGTGGCCTCCGAGGCGTGGCTGCAGATCGCGCGCGACCTCGGCGGCTTCGCCGGCGACTGGGACGGCTTCCGCGGCTGGACCGCCACCATCGCCCGGCACCGCGCCATGGACAGCCTGCGCGCGCAGCGCCGCCGCCCGGTCTCCGCGCTGCCGGTCGAGGCGCTGCCCGAGCCGCGGCTGACCACCGGCGAGGACGCGGCGGACCGGGCGATGGAGCTGCTCGGCACGGAGGCGGCGGTCGCGATGATCGCCTCGCTCCCCCGCGACCAGGCCGAGGCGGTCATGCTGCGCGTGGTGATCGGGCTGGACGCGAAGGCCACCGGCCGAATCCTCGGCAAGCGCGCCGGCGCGGTGCGCACCGCGGCGTACCGGGGGCTCCGCACGCTGGCCGAACGCCTCACCCCGCCGCCGCGCCCGGCCCCGCGCGTGACACATTCGGCCACCCCGGCGCTGAGGGAGGTGAGATGAGCGAGAGCGGGAAGATCGATCGGGCGGCGGCGGAGGACCTCCTGCGCGAGGGCCGGTTCCGCCGTTCCCGCGAGCCGCTGGCCGCGCTGCTCGCCGCCGCCTCCGCGCCCGCACCGGCCGACCGGGAGTTGCCCGGCGAGGCCGACGCGCTGGCCGCGTTCCGCGCCGCCCGCGCCGCCGCACCGCCACGCCGTCGCCGGTCCGCGCTGCGCGACGCGCTGTCCCGCGTGCTGACCGCGAAGATCGCCACGTTCGGCCTGGTCGCGGTCGCCGGCGTGGGCGGCGTCGCGCTGGCCACCGTGGCCGCGCCGCTGCCGGGCGGCACCGAGGCCCGCGAACGGCCCGCGCCGGCCCGGTCACAGACCACCCGTCCGCTGCCCTCCACCACCGGCCCCGGCGTCACGGCCGGGCCGCCGGTCGCCCCGGCCACGGCCACCCCGTCGACGGCCGCCCCGTCGCGGTCCGCGCCGGCCACCGGCCGCCGCGCGCCGGACCGGGACGCGGCGGGCGACGGCCAGCTCTGCCGCGAGCTGACCGGCATGGACGACCGGCAGCGCGACCGCGCGCTGCGCGACGCCCGCTACCGCGACCTGGTCCGGGACGCGGGCGGCGCTGACCGGGTCGACCGGTTCTGCGACGGCCGGCGCGACGGGTGGACCCCGTCCTCGCCGTGGCCGTCGCACTCCGGCCGGCCGCGCGACGGCGGACAGGACAGCTACCCCGGCGGCGAGCCGAGCACGCCTCCCAGCGTCTCGCCGGCCCCCAAACCCCCGCCGCGGGGGTAGCTCCGGCGCCGGCGGGGGTGATCCACGGCAGCGTTCACCCCCGCCGGCCGCCACCCGGAACAGCCGTCCCGCGGGCGTCCCTAACCCCGCCCGCGGGACGGTGCCGGCATCCGAATCGCACGGTCCTGTATTGCCTGACGGTCGTGCCACGGGCGGGCACCGCGATGGACCGGGCCGAGACGGCGGGGAGGGGCCGCTTCAGCCTGGCGGAGGCGTTACGGCCCGGGACCCCGCTACAGCGCGCCGAGGTAGCGCTGGCGCTCGTACGGCGTGACCTCGCGCCGGTACTGCTCCCACTCGCTGCGCTTGTTGCGCAGGAAGAAGTCGAAGACGTGCTCGCCGAGGACCTCCGCGATCAGCTCGGAGCCGGCCATCGCCTCGACCGCCTCGGAGAGGTTCTCCGGGAGCGCCTCGTAGCCCATCGCCTTGCGCTCGGCGTTGGAGAGCGCCCACACGTCGTCCTCCGCGCCCGGGGGCAGCTCGTACCCCTCCTCGATGCCCTTGAGCCCGGCGCCGAGCATGACCGCGAAGCCCAGGTACGGGTTGACGGCCGAGTCCAGCGAGCGGATCTCCACGCGGGCGGAGTTGGGCTTGCCGTACGCCGGGACGCGCACCAGCGCAGAGCGGTTCAGGTGGCCCCAGCACACGTACGCCGGCGACTCGGTGATCTGGTTCGGCAGCTGCTGCGGGAAGAGCCGCTTGTACGAGTTCACCCACTGGTTGGTGACGGCCGTGTACTCCCGGGCGTGCACCAGCAGGCCGGCGATGAACGCCTTGGCCACCTTGGACAGCTTCATCGGGTCGCTGGCGTCGTGGAAGACGTTGCGCTCGCCCTCGAACAGCGACAGGTGCGTGTGCATGCCGCTGCCCGGCTGGTCGGTGAACGGCTTCGGCATGAACGTGGCGCGCACGCCGTGCGACAGCGCCACCTCCTTGACCACGTGCCGGAACGTCATGATGTTGTCGGCCGTGGTGAGCGCGTCCGCGTACCGCAGGTCGATCTCCTGCTGGCCGGGCGCGACCTCGTGGTGGCTGAACTCGACGGAGATGCCGATCCGCTCCAGCGCGAGCACGGCCTGGCGGCGGAAGTCGCGCGCGACCGCGTGCGTGGTGTGCTCGAAGTAGCCGCCGTAGTCGACCGGCGTCGGGACCGAGCCGTCCAGCGGGCCGTTCTCCAGCAGGAAGAACTCGATCTCCGGGTGCGTGTAGAAGGTGAAGCCCTTCTCCGCGGCCTTGGAGAGCATGCGGCGCAGCACGTGGCGCGGGTCGGCCCAGGACGGGCTGCCGTCGGGGAGCAGGATGTCGCAGAACATCCGCGCGCTCTCGCCGCTGACGCCGCCCTCGAACGGGAACACCTGGAACGTGGTCGGGTCCGGCATGGCGACCATGTCGGACTCGAAGACCCGGGCGAAGCCCTCGATCGCCGAGCCGTCGAAGCCGATGCCCTCCTCGAAGGCGGACTCCAGCTCGGCCGGCGCGACCGAGACGCTCTTCAGCGTGCCCAGCACATCCGTGAACCAAAGCCGGACGAATCGGATGTCGCGCTCTTCCAGCGTGCGGAGCACGAACTCCTGCTGTCGGTCCACCTCTGTAACCCCTCGCAACGACGTGCCATGTCCCGGACGGCCGTCGGATACGGGGCGCCGACCGCCTGATGGAGACCTTACGCCCACCTAGGCCGGAGGGCCTGGCGCACGATGTAAACCCCCACCGGAGCGCTCAGCGGCGCAAGTGTCTCCCGGTCGGGTTTCGTACGTGTTACGCCGCATTCAAACCTGCCGATATTCACGCCCGGCGCGCAACCTGCCCGGTTTGTAGCCGTTGGTACTAATCGGACGGAGGGAGCGCACATGCGACACCTGAGCGGGCGGCCCCTGACGGTCGCCGGCGGCCTGCTGGCCGGGCTGCTGCTCGCCGCCCTCCTGCTCGCGCTGAACGTGATGGGCGTGCACGTCGACGAGGGACCGCCGCCGCGTGCCGCCGCGCCCAGCTCGCCCGGCGCACCGCTCACCGGCAACCAGCCGGAGCTGTCCCGCGCGCTGCTGTCCCGCACGGACCTGGGAGAACGCCGGACGCGCGGGCCGTCGGCACCGGTGCCGACCACGCGCGCACCCGAGCCCGCCGCACCACCCGCCGCGCCCACCCCGGCGCCGGCCGCGCGCGCCGAACGCTGCCGCCTGCTGTTCGACGCGCCGTGGGAGCTGGTCCCCAGCGGGCACGAGCTCACCGACCGGGCCGTGACCGACCTCGACCCCACCGGCGGTACGGGGGGCGGCGCGCCGGCCCTGCCGCTGGCGCCCCGGCTGCGGCAGACGCTGTCGCTGTTCGCGGACGACGGCGCGGCCGCGGCGTACGAGGCGATCCGCACCTCGGTCACCGACTGCCGGACGTTCCAGACCACGCTGGAGGACGGCACGCTCGCCACCGTCTCGCTCCACGAGCTGGAGGTGACCGGCGACGGCGCGGACGGCGCGTACGCCGTGCGGATCACCGCGCTCGGCGAGGACCGCACGCTGACCGGCTACCTCGCGGTCGGCCGCGTCGGCCCGATGCTCTCCGTGCTGCGCACGGTCGGGCCGGAGGGCACGGTCGAGTCCGGCGACGCCGACCTCACGCTGGACGTGGCCGTGGAGAAGATGGAGCTGCTCGAGGGCTTGATTGACTCGGAATGAGTCGAACGTGGCCGGGTTAACACCCTCCGAATGCGGCGTGACCGGGGTCCGGCAGGGAAAGATGAGCACATGGCCACGTTGCGACTCGCGCTCGCCCAGGTGAACCCGACCGTCGGTGACATACCCGGAAACGCCGCCCTGGTGCGCCGGTGGACGCGCGCCGCCGCCGGCTCCGGCGCCCATCTGGTCGCGTTCCCCGAGATGATGCTGACCGGCTACCCGGTCGAGGACCTGATCTACCGCGAGTCGTTCGTGGCCGCGTCCCGCGCCGCGCTCGACGCGCTCGCCGCCGGACTGGCCGAGGACGGCCTCGGCGACCTGCCGGTGATCGTGGGCTACCTCGACTCCGACGGCCCGGCCCGGATTCGCGCGGACGCCACGCCCGGCCGCGGCCCGCGCAACGCGGCCGCGGTGCTGCACGGCGGCGCGGTCGTCGCCCGCTACTTCAAGCACCACCTGCCGAACTACGGCGTCTTCGACGAGGACCGCTACTTCGTCCCCGGCGCCGACCTGACCGTGGTGCGCGTCGGCGGCGTGGACGTGGCGCTGACCATCTGCGAGGACATCTGGCAGGCCGGCGGCCCGTTCGCGGTGGCGCGGGAGGCCGGCGTCGGGCTGGTCGTCAACATCAACGGCTCGCCGTACGAACTGGACAAGGACGACGTGCGCCTGCCGCTGGTGCAGCGCCGGGCCGCGGAGGCGGGCGCGACCGTCGCCTACGTCAACATGATCGGCGGGCAGGACGAGCTGGTCTTCGACGGCGACTCGATGATCGTGGCCGCGGACGGCACGCTGCTGGCCCGCGCGCCGCAGTTCACCGAGACCATGCTGATCCACGATCTGGACGTACCCACCGGTGAGGCCGATCCCCGTCCGGTGGAGGGCGCCATGGGCGTCGTCCGCGCGCACGTCTCGGACCGGCTCACGCCGCTGGACCCGGCCGGGCTTGCGGGCGGCGTGGTGGAGCGCTGCACCGCGGCGGAGGAGATCTGGCGCGCACTGGTCCTCGGCCTGCACGACTACGTGGAGAAGAACGGCTTCTCGTCCGTGGTGCTGGGCCTGTCCGGCGGCATCGACTCGGCCGTGGTCGCCACGATCGCGGTCGACGCGCTCGGCCCGCAGCGGGTGACCGGCGTCTCCATGCCCAGTGAGTACTCCTCGGAGCACTCCCGCGACGACGCCGCCGACCTGGCCAAGCGCCAGGGCCTGGACTACCGCGTGCAGCCGATCGCGCCGATGGTGGACGCGTTCCTGGCCAACCTCACGCTCTCCGGGCTCGCGGTGGAGAACCTCCAGGCACGGGTACGCGGCATCACGCTGATGGCGCTCTCCAACCAGGAGGGCCACCTGGTGCTCACCACCGGCAACAAGAGCGAGCTGGCGGTCGGCTACTCCACGCTCTACGGCGACTCGGTCGGCGGCTTCAACCCGATCAAGGACGTGCCGAAGACGCTGGTCTGGAAGCTGGCCCGGTGGCGCAACGAGGAGGCGCTGCGCCGCGGCGAGACGCCGCCGATCCCGGAGAACTCGATCTCCAAGCCGCCGAGCGCGGAGCTGCGCCCCGGCCAGCTGGACTCCGACTCGCTGCCGGACTACGACGTGCTGGACGCGATCCTGGCCGGCTACGTCGACGGCGACCTGGGCCGGGACGGCCTGGTCGCGGCCGGGCACGACCCCGCGGTCGTCGACCGCACGCTGCGCCTGGTGGACATCGCGGAGTACAAGCGCCGCCAGTCCGCGCCCGGCCCGAAGATCTCGATCAAGGCGTTCGGCCGGGACCGGCGCCTGCCGATCACGAACCGCTTCCGGGAGCGCGATTCGTAACAAGGCATCAACGCGTGTGAAATCTTCCACTACCTCTCCGGCCCCGGCGCTCCCGGTGGGACCATTCCGCTAGGAGCCCGGGGACCGCGAGCGCGGCCTCGAGGTGAGAGGAGACTCCCATGTCCGAGGAAGTACCCACGCTGTACGGCATCGCCGCCAACCGGCGCATCCGCACGCGGGACCTGATCGCCGCCAAGCAGCGCGGCGAGCGCTGGCCCATGCTGACCTCGTACGACCAGTACACCGCGTCGATCTTCGACCAGGCCGGCATCCCGGTCCTGCTGGTCGGCGACTCCGCCGCGAACAACGTCTTCGGGTACGAGACCACCGTCCCGGTCACGGTCGACGACCTCCTGCCGCTGGTCCGCGCCGTGGTGCGCGCCACCAGCAGCGCGCTGGTCGTCGCGGACCTGCCGTTCGGGTCGTACGAGGAGGGCCCCACGCAGGCGCTGCGCACCGCCGTCCGGTTCATGAAGGAGGGCGGCGCCCACGCGGTGAAGCTGGAGGGCGGCCGCCGCGCCGCCGCCCAGATCGCCGCGATCACCGACGCCGGCATCCCGGTCATGGCCCACATCGGCTTCACGCCGCAGAGCGAGCACGTCATCGGCGGCTACCGCGTGCAGGGCCGCGGCGACGACGCCGAGCGGGTGCTGGCGGACGCCCACGCGGTCGCCGAGGCGGGCGCGTTCGCCGTGGTGCTGGAGATGGTGCCGGGCGAGGTCGCCAAGCGCGTCACGCACGACCTGGAGATCCCGACCGTCGGCATCGGCGCCGGGCCGGACACGGACGCGCAGGTGCTGGTCTGGCAGGACATGGCCGGCCTGCGTACCGGCAAGGCCCCGCGCTTCGTCAAGCGCTACGCGGACCTGGCCGGCGAGCTCACCCGCGCCACCCGCGCGTTCGCGGACGAGGTCCGCGGCGGCGAGTTCCCGGCGGGCGAGCACACGTTCCACTGACCCGTTCTCGTCGAAAGGGGCCGCGCTCCGGCGCGGCCCCTTCGCACTTCACGATCATCCGGCGGTACGCCGTGCGCGTCATCGCCTCGCGGCCGTGGCCTTCTTCGCCGCGTCGCGGCCGGTGGTGGCCCTGGTCGCGGAACGGGCGGCCGCGCTCTCGGCCGCGGCCACCTTCCCCGGCGTGACCTTGTCCGCCGGAGCCCGGCCGGCCGGGCTCCGGCGTGCCGCGGAGCCGGGGACCGCCTTCGCCGGCGTGCTCTTGGCCGTCGCCTTACCGCTGTGCGACGACTCGGCGACCACGGTTCCGGCCGTCTTGCGCGGCGTCCTGCTGGTTCCCGAGGAGCGGCCGGCGGCGGCCGCCTTCGCCGTGACCTTCTGCGCCCCGGCCCGGTTCCCCGTCGACGCGGCGACCGCGTCCTTGGCCGCGGCGGCCTTGGCGGCCGTCGTCTTGTTCGCCGTGGTCCTGGCCGCGGCCGGCGTGGCGGTCTTGCCGGCCGTGGTCTTCTTCGCCGTGTTCTTGGCCATGGTGGCGGTCCTGCTCGCCGATGCGGTCTTCTTCGCGGCCGTGCCGGTCTTCGCCGCCGTGGCCCGCCCGGCATTCGCGGCGGTCCTGCTCGCCGACGCCGTCTTCTTCGCGGCCGTGCCGGTCTTCGCCGCCGTGGCCCGCCCGGCATTCGCGGCGGTCCTGCTCGCCGCCGCGGTCTTCTTCGCGGCCGTGCCGGTCTTCGCGGCCGTGGCCTGCCCGGGATTCCCGGCGGTCCTGCTGGTCGCCGCGGTCTTGCCCGCCGCCGTGGCCGTCCCGGCGATCTTGCGCGCCGGCGTGGTGTGCGCCACCATCGTCCTGGCCGCGGCCGTTCTGGCACCCACCTCGCGGACCGTCGCCGCTCTGGTGGCGGCCTTCGCACCGGCGGCCCGCGCCCCCGGCACCGTCGCCGGAACGGTCGCCTTGCCCTTCGCGCCACCTCCGGCGTTGGCCGTGTTCCGCGCCAGCGACGCACGCGGCCTGCCGGACCCGGCCGCGTTGCCGCCGGCGTTGGCCGTGTTCCGCGCCGCGGAGGAACGCGTCCCCGACTCCCCGGAGGTGGCCCTGACCTTGACCGCCCGCGACGCCGGCGTGCTTCCCGACTCCGCCGCCAGCGCCTTCCGCGACCTCCCGCCGGCCGCGACCGGCTTCGCCACCCCGGTGGCCTTGCCCGCGGCCGTGGTCTTCGCCGCCCTGCTCCCCGCCGCGTTCGCCGCCGAGGCCGCCCGGCCCGCCGCGGTCGCGGCCTTGGCCGCCGTCGTACTCCTGGCCGCATTGGCCGTCGAGCCCACGCGTCCGGCGGCGGCGGTCTTGGTCGTCTTCGACACCCGCGCCCCACCCGCGTTAGCGGTGGACGCCGCCCTGGTACCGGCCGCGCCGGCGGTCGCCGCCGCCCGTCCGGCACCGGCGCTCTTGGCCGCCTTCGCGCCACCCGTCGCGGTCTTCGCGGCTCCGGCACCGGCCCTGCCGGCGGTCACCGTCGCACGGCCGACGCTCTTCGCCGCTTCAGCCGTTCCGACCGCCGCCCCGGTCCCGGCGACAGAACTCTTGACCGCCTTCGCGGTCCCGCTCCGGGCCGGCGCCGCCTTCCCGGCCGCGCCGGTGACACCTGCGGCCTTCACGGCCCCGGTGCCGGAACCCTTGGCGGTCTTCGTGGCCCTGGTCCCGGTGCCGGAACTCGTCGCGGTCCTCGTGGCCCTGGTCCCGGCCGCGTTGGCCGTCGAAGCCGACCGGCCCGTCGCCTTCACGGTCCGGGCGGCCCCGGCCGCGTTGGCGGCCGACGCCGACCGGCCGGCGGCCCGTGTGCCGGTGGTGGCGGTCTTCGCCGAGGTCGAACCGGACCCCGCTGCGGTGCGCCCGGCGGCGCTCTTGATCGCCGTCGCGCCCCCGGTGCCGGCAGCCGTGGCCTTCCTGCTCCTGGTCGCGCCCGTGTTGGCGGTCGACGCCGTACGCCCGGTGGCGGCGGTGTTGGCACTGTTCCGGGCCGCGGTGGTCCGGTTCCGCGCGGTGGACGCGGCCGGACTCCGCTCCGCGGACGCGGGGGTGGCGGTCGTCCGCGAGGCCTTTCCGGCGCCCGCCCGGGACTTGGCCCTCTCCACGTCACCGGCGGTGAAGGCAGCGGCCTGGCGAGCGGTGGCAGCCGTCCGCCGCGACGTCGCGGTCTCCACGTCGCCGGCGGTGAAGGACGCGGCCTTCGCCGCCGAGCTCCGCGCCCCGGACCGCGACTTCGCCGCCGCGGCACCAGCGTTCCGTGTGGTGGAGCCGGCCCCGGCGGACTTCGCCCGCGATGGCCGAGCGGTGCTCGCCGGGTCGATGGTTCGGCCGGAGCCGTTGGCAGACCGCGAGGCCGCCGCGACGTCGTCCGCCGTGAAGGCCGCGGTCTTCGCCGTGCGGGACGACGGCTTGGCGGCCGACGTGCGCGCGGGACGCGACGCCAGGGCGTCGAGGCCGGCGGCGGCGTCCCCG
This sequence comes from Catenuloplanes atrovinosus, assembly GCF_031458235.1. NCBI lineage: Bacteria > Bacillati > Actinomycetota > Actinomycetes > Micromonosporales > Micromonosporaceae > Catenuloplanes > Catenuloplanes atrovinosus. The sequence goes on from NZ_JAVDYB010000001.1 coordinate 5,778,884, forward strand.
GCCTTCGTCGCGGCCGATCGCATCTTCGTGGCCGCGGTCCGGGCCTTGGCCGAGGCGGTCTTCGCGGTGTCCGCGGCAGTCTCGGCCGACCGTCGCGCGGTGGCGGTGGCCTTGACCGCGGTCCGCGCGGCCGCGGCGTCCCCCGCGGCCGCCGATCCGGAATAGCCCGTTCGCGAATCACCATTTCTACTGATATTTCGCCCAGCGGCCGAAGTAGCCGCGGGTGTCTCGGCGCCGGAGGAGCCGGACGATCCGGCGGATCGGCCGGCGCGCGCCGCGGTCCGCGGCACCCGCGCGGCCCGCCCGATCGCCGGCGCGGTCGGCTCCAGCACGCCCGCGGCCGGTTCCGTCCCGGCGCCGTCGTCGGCGTCCCGCGCGGAGATCATCGCCGCCTCCGCCATCGACGGCATCGGGGCCAGGCCGGTGGCCGGTGCCGTGTGGTCGGCCGCCGCGCGTGCCGCACCCGACTCCGCCGGATCCATCGGTGGCATCGGCGTCCCGGCCTGCTCCGGCGCCTCGCCCGAGATCGGCATCGCGGCCGCCCCGGCGCCCGGCCCCATGGAGATCGCGCTCTGGTCCGTACCGCCGGAGGGCTTCGCTTGTGCGCGGGCCGATCGCGAAGACGTGGTGGCCGAGGTCCTGGTGGACTTTCTCGCTACGGCCATGGTCGGTCCTCCCTGGGACTCCTGTGCATGCGCCATCGCGCCCGGTACCCACGTACCGGTGCGGTTGTGTTGCGGCACGTTCCGGATGCCGCTCCGGCCTAACGCTCCCCCGTCCAGCGTGCGTCCTCGGCCTCCCACGCCTCGTTGCGCTCCTGGACCTTCTCCAGGGCGTGCGAGGCGTCGTCCGCGGAGGCGAAGGGGCCGATCCGGTGTTTGGCCGGGCACAGCTCGGGCTCGGTTTCCACCCGGTTGTGCCGTATGCACCAGAAGAAGCGGCCGACACTGTCGCTCATGACATCACTGTGCACCGCAAAGCGGCCATGCGCTACCGATTCGCGCAAATAGCCGGTTCACCTCCACGGTAGAGGCGGACGGGCCGTCTCGGGTCGAGTCCCGGCAACCGGCGACGAAGCCACCCCATCGGATGACAGAGTCGACAGGGGAGCCGGTAGATCGCATGATGTGCAACCCGCTGGCCGAATCAGCATGATCTGCGACACAGTGGGGTAACGAGGCTCAACCATCCCGGCTCCGGCGCGTGTCGAGATGGTCGGGACGGCGCAACAGGGAAAGGCGGCCAGCATGCTCAGTCAGGAGGACAACCGCCGGCTCAGTGAGATCGAGGAACACCTGGTCCTCACGGACCCGGCGTTCGTGGCGCGGATGCGTGCCGCGCGTGGCAACCGCCCGGGCATCGGCGCCCTGGCCGGCATCGCCGTCATGTGGGCGGTCGTGCCGATCATCGGAGTCGCCGGCGGGTTGGTGCCGGCGCTGATCGCGGGCCTGGCGTTCGTGGCCGGCACCGTGCTGGTGCTGCGCCGGCCGTTCCGCCGGGCGAAGACCGCTTGAGACCCGGAAAGACCCACGAGGGGGTACGGCGCGGGCCGTACCCCCTCGTCGTGTGCGCGTCCGGTCAGGACCGCAGGAAGTCGAGCAGCGCCTCGTTGACCTCGGTGCCGTGCGTCCAGAGCAGGCCGTGCGGCGCGCCCTCGATCTCCACGTAGGTGGCCTGCGGCAGCCGCTTGCGGAACTCCCGCGCGGTGGCGTCGATCGGCAGGATGTTGTCGGCCGTGCCGTGCAGGATCAGCGCCGGTACGTCGATCTTCGGGATGTCCCCGCGGAAGTCGGTGACCCAGGTCGGGACCGCCGCGCTGGAGGCGAACCAGGACGCGCCGGCCGCCACGTTCCAGCTGTTGCGCAGCGCCTCCTCGGAGAGCCGGCCGCCGAGGTTCTCGTCCGTGTTGTAGAAGTCGCGGTAGAAGTCGGTGAAGTACTTGTACCGGTCCGCCTTCACGGCCGCGCTGATCCCGTCGAAGACCTCCTGCGGCACGCCCGTGGGGTTGTCGTCCGTCTTGAGCAGGAACGGCTCCAGCGAGGCGAGGAACGCGGCCTTGGCGACCCGGGCGGAGCCGTACCGGCCGAGGTAGCGGGCGACCTCGCCGGTGCCCATCGAGAAGCCGACCAGCACCACGTCCGTCAGGTCGAGCTTCTCCAGCACGGTGTTGAGGTCCGCGGCGAACGTGTCGTAGTCGTACCCGGTGGTGGGCTGGCTCGACTGCCCGAAGCCGCGGCGGTCGTACGCGATGACCCGGTATCCGGCCGCAAGCAGCGCCGCCTGCTGCTTCTCCCAGGAATGGCCGTCGAGCGGGTAGCCGTGGATGAGCACGACCGGCTGCCCGGATCCGTGGTCCTCGTAGTAGAGGTCGATGCTGGTGCTGTTCTCGGAACCGACGGTGATGTACGGCATCGCTGCCTCCGGTGAACTCCGTGGAGAACGTTCGTTCTCCGCTCACCACGTACTCTAGAGAACGGACGTTCTCGATCGCCAGTGCCGATGCGGTGAGAGGCGTCACGGACCATGGAGGGAACATGACCACGCCGACCGACGACGAGATCCGCACTCGGGTGCTGGACGCCGCGGACCGCCTCTACAACGCCCGCGGCATCCAGGCCGTGGGCATGGACGCGCTGCGGGCCGAGGCGGGCGTGCCGCTCAAGCGTATCTACCGGCTATTCCCGGCCAAGGACGCGATCGTCGAGGCGGTGCTGGACCGCCGCCACCGGCTGTGGAACTCGCTGGTCGAGGAGGCGGTGGCGAGCACGCCGGCGCCGCGCGACCGGCTGCTGGCGATCTACGACATGCTGGCCCGCTGGTTCGACGAGGACGACTTCCGCGGCTGCGTCTTCATCAACACCTTCGGCGAGCTGGGTACGGCCTCGCCGCGGGTGGCGGAGATCGTCCGCGCGCACAAGGCGGAGTTCCAGGCGCGCGTGGCCCGGCTCTGCGCGGAGGCCGGCGCGCCGGAGTGGCTGGCGCCGCAGCTCGCCATCCTGGCGGAGGGCGCGCAGACCACGGCCGCGATCGCCGGCACCAACGCGGCGGCCGGGCACGCCCGCGCCGCCGCGGAGATCCTGATCGGCACCGCCCTGAGTGAGGAGCGCACGTGACGCCCGAGGAGATCACCTACACCAGCCCGCGCGCGGTACGGCATTCGATCCTGGTGCAGCGCTGGCACGACCTGTCGTTCCTGCACTGGCCGGTGGATCCGGACGAGGTCCGCCCGTTCCTGCCGCCGGGCACCGAGCCGGACACGTTCGACGGCGTCGCGTACGTCGGGCTGATCGGCTTCATGATGGTCGGGCTCGGCCCGCTGAGCGGCCCCGGCCTGCCCTACCTCGGCACGTTCTGCGAGACGAACGTGCGGCTCTACTCGGTGGACGGGCACGGCCGCCGCGCCGTGGTGTTCCGCTCGCTGGACGCGGCGCGGCTGCTGCCGGTGCTGGTCGCTCGGTCGGTGTTCCGGCTGCCGTACAAGTGGTCGCGGATGTCGCTGCGCCGCGACGGCGACGTGTTCACCTACACCAACCACCGCCGCTGGCCCGGCCCCGGCCGCCCGCGCAGCCGGATGGTGGTGCGGGCCGGGGCGCCGATCGCGGAGCCGACGCCGCTGGAGCACTTCCTCACCGCGCGCTGGGGCCTGCACGTGGACGCGTTCGGCCGCGGCGTGCACCTGCCCAACGTGCACCCGCGATGGCCGCTGCACCGCGCCGAGCTGCTCGACCTCGACGACGAGCTGGTCGCGGCCGCGGGCTTCCCGTCGGTCTCCGGCCCGCCGGCCAGCGTGCTGTACTCCCCCGGCGTGCCGGTGCGTTTCGGAACTCCGAACAGGGTGCCCGGGGGGACGTCGAACGGTGTCGACAGGACTCCGCGGGGTAACTAGTCTGCTCCCCATGACTCCTTACACGTTCGACGGCGCGGCCTGGCAGGAGAGTTGGGACCGGCAGCAAGAGGCCTACCTCCCGGACCGTGAGGAGCGGTTCGCCGCGATGCTGGACGCGGTGGAGGCGGTCACCGAGTGGCCGGCGCCGCGCATCCTCGATCTGGCCGGCGGCACCGGCTCCATCTCGCTGCGCGCCCAGCGCCGCTTCCCCCAGGCGAACACCACGCTGCTCGACCTGGACCCGGTGACGCTCACCATCGCGCGCGCCACGCTGGACGAGCGGTCCACGGTGGTCTCGGCGAACCTGAACACGCCGGAGTGGACCGCCGCGCTGCCGCACCGCGACTACGACGCCGTGCTGGTCGCCACCGCGCTGCACTGGCTGACGCCGGAGCGGCTGGCCACGCTCTACACGGAGATCCGTACCGTGCTGCGCCAGGGCGGGCTGCTGGTCAACGCGGACCACATGCCGGACGACGGCCTGCCCGACCTGTCCAAGCGGCTCGGCGACCGGGCGCGGAACCGCCGCGAGGCCCGGTACGCGGCCGGCGCCGTGCTCTCCTGGGACGCCTGGTGGGAGCACGCGAAGTCGGACCCGACGCTCGGGCCGCTGGTCGCCCAGCGCGCCGAGCTGTTCGCGGCCGACCACGCCCAGGAGTGGCTGCCGCCGGCGTCCTGGCACGTCCGGGCGCTGCGCGACGCCGGCTTCACCGAGGTCGGCCTGATCTGGCGGGGCGCCCAGGACGCGGCGGTCGCCGCGGTCCGGTAACGCGACGGCCCGCCTAAGATCAACCTCATGTCCGCGATCGACACGCTGCTCCCGGCCGCCCACGAGGCCGTCGACCTGGCCCGCGACCTGATGCGCACGATGCTGCCCGGCGTGCTCACCGCGAAGGGCGACCGGGACATGGCGTCCGAGGTCGATCTCGCCATCGAGCAGCGGGTCCGCGCGTTCCTGGCCGAGCGCACCCCCGGCGTCGGCTTCCTCGGCGAGGAGGAGGGTGCGCGCGGCGCCCGGGGCGGGTTGACCTGGTCGCTGGACCCGGTCGACGGCACGGTCAACTTCGTGCACGGCTCGCCGATCTGCGCGGTGTCGCTGGGCCTGATCGAGGACGACCGGTCCGTGCTCGGCGTGATCGACCTGCCGTTCCTCGGCAACCGCTACTGGGCCTCGCCGGCCGGCGGCGCGTTCTGCGACGGCGCGCCGATCCGGGCCAGCGGGGTGTCCGAGCTGCCCGAGGCGCTGGTGGCGGTCGGTGACTTCGCGGTCGGCGAGGACGCGGACGCCAAGAACCGCGAGCGCTTCGCGATCCTGGAGGCGCTGGTGCCGCGCATCCAGCGAGTCCGCATGCTGGGCAGCGCCGCCACCGACCTGGCCTGGCTCGCCGCCGGGCGGCTGGACGCGCTGGTCATGCTCTCCAACAAGCCGTGGGACACCTCCGCCGGGACCGCGATCGCGTACGCGGCCGGCGCGCGCGTCGTCGACCGGGACGGCAGCGACCACACGTTCCGCTCGTCAGCGACGATCGCCTGCGCCCCCGGCCTGGCCGACGAGCTCCTCCCGCTGCTGGCCGGCGTGCTCTGAGCGTCCGCGGCGGCGGGCCAGCGGCGCCAGCGTGCGCTGGATGATGAAGTACTCCGCGATCACCGCGTTGCCGAACAGCGACGCCCACGCGCTGGCGATGTAGACCTGCTGGTACTCCAGCGCCGGCCACACCTCCATCAGCTGGAGCCCGGCCAATTGGTAGAGCCGCAGCGTCACGGCGGCGAACGTGAGCGCGTAGTTGCGGATCATCCAGATCCGGTGCAGTCGCACCTCGCCGCGCCGGATCGTGCGGTACGCCATCGCGCCCGTGTACAGCCACGCCGCGATCAGCAGGTAGAACGCGACCTGCAGCGAGAACCCGCTCTCGGTGACCGCGGACGAGTAGGCGGCGGCCGCCGCCGCGATCACGACGGAGATCAGGTACACCCGGCCGGCGATCCGGTGCGCCCGCGGCCAGCGCAGCCGCAGCCGCGTCACGAACTGGAACGGCCCGATCGCCAGCGCCAGCCCGGCCGGCACCGCGTGGATCACCAGGCTGACGTAGTAGCCCGGGATCGCCCGGTTCAGCCCCGGCACGGTCGTGCCGCCGACCAGGTAGGGCGGCACGAACACCGCCGTGATGCCGAGCGCCGACACGGTGAGCAGGCCCCAGAGGACCCACCACCAGCGCCGGCGGACGTCCCGTGACATGGCTGCAGCGGACACGCGTGCACCTCTCGATCTTCCCGATGGATCATCGGGTCGATCCTGCGGTGCTCACGGGGCGGTACGCGTCGGCAAGCGCTGCCTAACCCGGTGCCTACAGCCTCCCGGCAAGCTGCGCGCGGGACGTGATGCCGAGCTTGCGGAAGATGTTGCGCAGGTGCGCGTCGACCGTGCGCTTGCTGATGAACAGCTGACCCGCGACCTCCTTCGAGGTGGCGCCGGCCGACACCAGCCGCGCGACCGCGATCTCCTGCATGGTCAGGGTCTCGTGCGCCGGCGCGGACGGCCGGTCCGCGACCCGCTCCCCGGCGGCGCGCAGCTGCGCGGCGGCCCGGGCGGCGAAGGCGTCGGCCCCGGCCGCGGCCAGCGTCTCGTGCGCGGCGCGCAGCTGCGCCACCGCGTCCCCGCGCCGGCCGGCCTCCCGCAGCCACTCGCCGTAGAGCAGGTGGGCGCGCCCCCGGTACGGCACCAGCGGGCTCTCCGCCAGCCGCTCCACCGCCTCCCGGAAGTGCTCCTCCTCGCCGGTCACCAGCCCGCGGACGTAGGCGACGACGCCCGCGACCGGCCCGCCGCCGGCCGCCCGGGTGTGCTCGGCCAGCGCGTCCAGCGCCTGGGCGGCGAGGCCCGGCTCGTCGCCGCGGACCGCGGCCTCGACCAGCTCGGGCAGCACCGCGCCGGTGAGGAACAGCGCGCCGGGCGCGGTGGCCCGCCGGGCGGCGGCGAGCGCGGCCGGGTGGTCGCCGAGCCCGTTGTGCAGCAGCGCCGTGGCCCAGTGCAGGTTCGTGACGTACGCGGAGCCCTCGGCCGCCGCCCCGGCCAGCGCGCTCACCTCGCCGGCGCGGCCTCGGTGCGCGGCGAGCAGCAGCCGGTGGTACAGCACCGGGGAGCCGCCGGCGTCCGGGATCGCCTCCTCCTCCGCGGCCGCGGCGAGCGCCTGCCCGATGTCGCCGGTGAGCGTGGCGTTGTGGGCGCGCTGCGCGAGCCCGAGCCGGAGCATCGACGGCGAGCCGGACTCGCGGCCGGCGCGCACCAGCCACGCGGCGATCGTGTCCAGCGTGTCCAGGTCGAACAGCTCACTGGCGATCATGATGGCCAGCGCGGGACGGTGCGTCCACAGCGGGCGGCCGGCGTCGTGCAGGACGTCGTGCAGCACCGGGGCGGCGGCGCGGTGACCCTTGGCGGCCAGCAGGATCAGCGCGTCCAGCACGTCCGGCGTGCTCGGCGGCGGGGCCTCGGTCCGTACCGTGGCCATGATCTCCTCGACGACGCCACCGGCGCGCCCGACCAGCAGGCCCATCTCGACCGCGTCCAGGAAGCACTCGCGTGCCGCGTCCGGGTCGCGGGCGGACAGCCGCCGCGCCGCGCGCACCATCAGCGCCGGGCCGGAGTCGTCGCCGGGGCGGGTGAACGCGAGCCGGCCGTGCAGCATCTCCACGCGGGCCCGCTGCGTCTCGTCCAGCACCGCGGGGTCGACGCTGGTGAGCAGTTCCGCCGCGGTACGGAGGCCACCCGCGTCCAGGTGCGCGCGGGCCGCGTCCAGCGTGCGCTCGATCCGCCGGCCGGGGTCCAGGGACAGCGCGGCGGCGCGTTCGAGGAACGCGGCAGCGGCCGCGACCCCGCCGCGGGCCCGGGCGCGGACGGCACCGCGCTCCAACTCGGCCGCGACGTCGTCGTCCGGCGCGCCACCGGCCAGCGCACGGTGCCAGGCGCGCCGGTCCGGCGCCGTGACCGGGTCGGTCACCTCGGCCAGCGCGCCGTGCGCCGCGTGCAGCGTCTCCGGGTCCGCAGCCCGGTAGACCGCGGACCGCGCCAGCGGATGGCAGAAGCGCACGCGCGCGCCGAACTCGGCCAGCCCGGTGCCGGCCGCGTCCGGAGCCGCGGCGGAGACGTCCAGGCCGAGCGCGCCGGCCGCGGCCCAGAGCAGGGCCGGGTCGCCGGTCGGGTCCGCGCCGGCCAGGACGAGCAGCATGCGGGCGTCCGCGGACAGGCCGGTCAGCCGCGCGGCGAACTCGCGCTCCACCCGGGAGGGCGCCGAGGCGGCGCCGGGCGGCGCGAAGCCGCCGGCCCGGGGCAGGTGCAGCAGCGCCAGCGGGTTGCCGCGAGCCTCCGCGACCAGCCGGTCCCGGACGCGCTCGTCCAGCGGGAACGGGCTGCGCTCGGCCAGCAGGCCGCGGGCGTGCTCGTCGCTGAGCCCGCCGACGGTCAGCTCCGGCAACTCGTCCAGCTCGCCCGGCGCGGCGGACGGCCGCGCCGCGAACAGCACGACGACCGGGTCCGCGCCGAGCCGCCGGGCCAGGAACAGCATCGCCCGCGACGACGCCGCGTCCAGCCACTGGGCGTCGTCGACCCGGCACAGCAGCGGCCGCTCGCGGGCCGCCGCCGTCACCAGGTCCAGGATCGCCAGCCCGACGCGCAGCGCGTCCGGCTGGCCCGCGACCAGCCCGAACGCGACCTCCAGCGCCTCGCGGTGCCGCGCGGGCAGCTCGCCGAGGTGGCCCAGGATCGGCCGGCAGAGCTGGTGGAGCGCGGCGAACGGCAGCTCCTGCTCGAACTCGGACCCGGACGCGCGCAGCACGCCGAAGCCGTCCGCGATCTCCTCCGCGCGGTCCAGCAGCGCGGTCTTGCCGATGCCGGCCTCGCCGCGCAGCACCAGCGTGCCGCCCCGGCCCGCGCGGGCGCCGGTGATCAGCTCACCGACGCTCCGCAGCTCCTCTGATCTGCCGATGAGCAGACCCGATATCCGCATGCCCCGACGTTACACACCCGGGTTCAGCGCGATGATCCGCGAGATCAGGCCGCCGCCGGGGAAGTCCATCAGCACCATGCCCGCGCGCACCACCGGCGGGTGCACCTCCGGGCCCTCGTTCAGGTAGACCAGCAGGAACGGGTTCACGCCCTGGACGCCGAGCGCGCCGCCGGCGACCGCCTCCGGGGTGGCGAAGACGCTGGCCCCACTGGTGAAGTTCACGTACATCTTCGCCGGGTCGCCGGCACTGGTTCGGTCCAGGTGCCGGCGGACCTGGTCGCGCTTGGTGGCGATGGCGCCCACGTTCGGCACGGTGTACTCGTCCTGGACGTACGTGGACGAGCCGTCCCCCCACTCCGCCGTGAACTGGGACAGGCCGTACTGCCCGTACCGCCCGCCGAACGGGCCGTGCATGACGGCCAGCACCACCTTGCCGCGCACCGCGCCGAGCGTGGGCGTGGCCGCGGCGGCGGACCGGGTCACGGACGGCGCCCAGAACAGGCCGGGCCGCGCGTCCCGGTACCGGTCGAAGATGTCCGGGAACGCCAGCTGCCCGCTCGCGTCCGTGCACGAGCCGGTCTGGGCGGTGCACTCGTGCTTGAACCGCATGATCACGGTCTCGGTCGGGTGCGCGCTCAGGAAGGCGGACAGCACGGTCAGCACGTCGTCGAAGTTCGCGTTCTGGTACGTGGCGCCGTGGTGGATCGTGAACGTGTTGCCGCTGTTGATCCGCGCGCGCACGTCGATCACCCGGATGCCGGCGTCGAGCTGCGCGGTCAGCGTGGCGCCGCTGTTCCCGTGGTTCTCCTGCGTCTGCGTCCAGGTGCCGCCGTGGATGGAGAGCGTCTCGTGCGTACCCGGGATGGACATCGCGGCGATGCTGGTGGCGCCCGGCACGCGCGCCATCCAGTCCGGGTTGCTGGTGCTGCGCAACGTCCGGTAGGACGCGTCCGCGGCGGACGCGGCGCCCGGCGAGAGCAGCACGCCCGCGGCGGCGAGCACCGCCGCGGCACCGATGGTCAAGATCCGTCGCCTCATCTGCCGCCTCCGGGGGTGTGGGCGCGAGTACGGGTACACCGTGGACCGCCGGGGCACCGGGCACCAGATGCCGCATCAACGCAGAGGAATATCCCTCATGAACTCTTCCGGACCGTGAACAGGTCGCCCGGCTGGCAGTCGAGCGCCTGACAGAGCGCGGTCAGTGTGCTGAACCGGACGGCGCGGGCCCGCCCGTTCTTCAGGATCGACAGGTTCGCCAGCGTGATCCCGACCCGGTCGGCCAGTTCGGTGAGCGTCATGCCGCGCGCCGCGAGCAGCTCGTCGAGGTGCACGTCGATCCGGTGTTCCTCCTCCGGCGGCACCGCTCAGACCACCTCCTCGAGCTCGGCCCGCATCGCCGCGCCCCGGCGGAGCACCTCGCCGACCGCGACCAGACCGAAACCGAGCAGGAGCCACCACCAGCTGTACGACGCGGAGAGCGCCCAGCCGTCGTCGTAGACCAGCGTGGAGCCGAGCGCGCCCGCGACCGTCCTCAGCACGTCCGCGACCAGGCCGCCCACCAGCGTGCCGATGCCCAGCCGCCGCAGGCCGCGCGCCGGCCCGGCCGCGAACGGATCGGTACGCAGCGCCGTGCGCACGATCCGCCAGAGCGCCACGATGATCACCATGCCCAGCAGGTACGAGGGCACGCCCACCGCCACCGACGCGAACCGCTCGGCCCAGGTCGGATCCGCCACGGTCACGTCCATGGCGCCACCGTCGGACAGCGAGACCCGGGGCGGCAGCCCGGGATACGGCGGCGCGCCCGCGGTCTGGATCGTCAGCTCCACGGCGTCCGCGGTCACGGCCTGCGCCACCGTGCCGATGCCCGCGACGGCGCCCAGCACGGTGGCGACGGTGAGCGCGGTCCGCAGCTCACCCAGCCAGTCCCGATACCCGTCGATCATGTCCAGCCTCCCCGTCTTATCGAAAAACGATATCTCGATAATCGATAAGACAGCGACGCTTGTCAAGGCCCCGGGCACTTGGCCTCTGGCACCACCGAAGCCCGCCGGCCGATCACGCATCCAGACCCGGCCGCACCCGTCGTGCGGCCGGCACCCACCTCACGCATCGCCGCGACACGCCCGCCGGTCGTGCATCGCGGGCCGGCGATCCCGGTCGTGGATCGTCCCCGCAGCGGTCAGGTGACCAGCCACGGGGGCCGCGTGGTTCTCTGGTGCGCACACGGACACCGGCTCCGACCGGCGGACCGGAGCGGAGCGCCAGCGGAGTCGGAGGGGAGCCGGAGGTTTGCCCGCGGGAGCATGCGGGCCGAGCCGGGCCGGGAGCGGGAAAATCGGGGTCCGGGGTTGGCCCTCCCCGGGCCGGGCGCCGTACCCGCGGGCCGGACAACGGCGGAAGCGGGCTCTCAGTCCTGGCTGTTGACGCGGGCGCGGCCGACCGCGGGGCGGTTGACCGTGGCGCGGCCGGCGGGACGGCCGGCGGACCGGGGCGTGGTGCCGGCCGGGCGACGACTGAGCGGGGTGCCACCGGTAACCGCCGTAGCCGGAACGCGGGTGTCGGGCTCGGGCCGCGCCGCCGCGCTCCTCGGCGGGACCGGCGCGGCGGCCACGGTCTCCGGGGACTCGTCGGCGGAGTCGTCGAACTCGGGCTGGAGCTCCTCCGGCGACTCGCGGAACGGGCGGATCTCGCCGGTGAGCAGGCCGGCGTCGCGGGCGGCGGCGTGCCAGCGCAGGCTTTTCATGCCGGTGGTGGCGGCGGTGGCGGTCTCGACGATGCCGACCGCGAGCGCCGCCACCGCGACCGTGGCGGCGGGCAGGTGGCCGGAGAGCGCGCCGGCGCCGGCCGCCAGCGCGGCCGGGAGGTACACGGCCGCGCGCGCACCCACGCGGCTGCGCAGGCCCCGGCGGGTCGCGGTGGACACGTCCGCGGCCGCGATCAGCGCCAGCACGAGCGTGACCGCGATCGCGAGCGGCCGGTCCACGCCTACCAGACCGCGCAGCACCACCAGCGCGGTGGTCAGCGCGGTCGCGGTGGCGATCCGGGCGGGCAGCCGCCGGCCGCGGGTGGCCGCCCGCGGATCGGTGAGCAGGTCGGACACGCGGCAGAAGGCGACGCCGAGCAGCCACATGCCGACGAAGACGCCACCCCACAGGTGTACGGTCGCCGGCCAGAGCGCGATCACCAGCCCCAGCGTCGCGGACAGCCCGCCGAAACTGATCCCCAGCCACCAGGCGAGGAGTTCGCGGACCTGGCCCCCCAGGTAGGCGGCCTCGTGACGGGCGTGCGTGACCAGTTCGTGCGGCATATTCGGACCAACCTCCGTTTCGGTACGCGGGATACTGCTTCACCCGGGAGACCGGGCACACATCCGAGGCACGCATCAACCCTTCGACTGATCGCGGCACTCACTGTGCGGCTCACGGGCACACCGACCGTCGATTTACCATGGGTTGCCGGATTCCATGCAGGCGGGACGATGTGATGAACGACAGCAGTGACGAGGTTCTCGGCGCCATCGAGACCGAGATCGCGCTGCTCATGCGCATGGGCGAGGCCACCCGGCGGGCCACCCCGGTGGAGCCGCACCGTGCGCTCGACCGCGCCGCCTACGTGATCCTCCGGCAGCTCGACGAGGCCGGCCCCACGAACGTGTCCACGCTCGCCGCCCGCCTCAACCTGGACGGCTCCACCATCACCCGCCAGGTCACCGCCATGCAGCGCGACGGCCTGGTCACCCGCGCCCCCGACCCCGCCGACGGCCGCGGCACGCTCATCTCCCCCACCGCACACGGCCTGCACTGCGTGTCCGTGGTCCGCGCCGCCCGCCGCGAGATCTACGGCAAGATCCTCGCCGACTGGAACGCCGCCGACCGCGCCACGCTCGCCACGCTCATGCACCGCCTGAACGTGTCACTCTCCGCACACAAACCGACCGCGCGCAACTGAGCCCCGCCGCCCGTTTGTAGGATGCTGCTTGCGATGAGCGAGTCGGCCGGGCGGTCGCGTTGATGACTCCCCAGAGTCATCGCCGAGGAACGTCCGGACTCCACAGGGCAGGGTGGTTGCTAACGGCAACCCGGGGCGACCCGCGGGACAGTGCCACAGAAAACAGACCGCCGCCACACACCTGTCGTGGCGGTAAGGGTGAAACGGTGGGGTAAGAGCCCACCAGCACCCCGGGTGACCGGGGTGGCTCGGTAAACCCCACCCGGAGCAAGGCCAAAAAGGGCCCCCGCCGCAAGGCGGGGACCTGCGCAGGCGTTCGAGGGCTGCCCGCCCGAGCCTGCGGGTAGGCCGCTCGAGCCCGCCGGCAACGGCGGGCCTAGATGGATGACCGCCACCGGCGACAAACCTCGCCGGCCACAGAATCCGGCGTACAGGCCGGCTCGCTCATCGCCTTCCTGACCGCGTCGCCGCATCGGACCGCCGACGGAATCGGGGGTTTTCGCGCCATGATGTGAGAGCGAATCCGCATATCACGATGAGGAGATAATCGAGGAGAGAAGAGAATCGCGCCACGCGTTATCGGTGAATAACATGATTTCGCAATCGGCCCTCATACTCCATGCCGACTCTATTCGCAATCGCGAGAGATCCCATGCTCACGGGACCGGTCGCAGCCGTGATTACACGCGGGTTGAGCTGATTGAATGCAAGGGCGACGAGGATGCGAGCCGCATCGGCAGCATAGCTCTTGCCCCACTGGTCCGCTCGTATGGCATAACCGGAGTTTGGCCGCCTTCACACCGCCGGGCGCGAGGCGCACGAAGCCGATAACCCTATCTTCAGGCGCATCGCCGCGGTGAAATAGGAAGCGCCCGGGAAAGTCGGTCGCAAGGCCGCCTCCCTGTACGAGGAACACCGTCCGGGACGGACTCACGCCGCTGCCGGGGGAGATCCCAGGTTGACGTCTCCGTCGTTCCCACCCCCGGCGACGTCCCCGGGCCGCGTCGTGGACTGCCGGCCGGGCCGGATGCGAGCTGGATCACTGGTCAGAACCTACGACTCACCAGTGGTCTGCTGGTCTGACCGTCATCAAGACGAACTGAGCTGGCAAAACGGACTCCGGCGGACATCGCCGACACGGCCGGCCGGCAGCCCAAGACTGGTTGAACGGTCAAACTTATCGTTGACAAGTAAATCTGTCGGAGGAAGGCTCTGATCGAAGCGGATCACTCGGACGCTTGAAGGGACAATGATGCGCACCAACATCAAGAAGGTCGCCGCCGGTCTTGCCGCGGTCCTGACCACGACGCTGGCCGTGATGCTGCCGGGGTCACCCGCACAGGCCGGCGAGCCGTTCAAGAACCCCGACGTGGGCCTCGTCTTCTACTCGTCCAACCCGCTCGAGGTGGTCGGCCGCCAGGCAGCCCCGGACGACCTGTGCCGCCCGATCCCGGCCAAGGCGACGTGGACGATCGACTGGAACAACGCGTTCCCGAACGGCGTCGTCGGCTACACCAACGCCGACTGCAGCGGCGAGTCTCGGTACTACATCGACACGTTCCACAGCTGGCCGGAGAACTACCTGCTGTCCTACAAGTCGCTCTGACCGCGAACGCCGGTGGTCGCCCGCGGACGACCACCGGCGTCGCAGCGGGATCGCTGGCCTGCTGCCCAGCGCCGACCGAGGTCTCGCACCGGTTTCCGGGGGACGTCGAGTGTGGCGGGATGGGCGGTCACGCAGAGCCGCTCGGCGGCTCCGCGCCCGCCAGAGCCTGGACCGAAGTGGGAGGCCGGGCTGCGGCGCGGCCCAGGCGCCGCCGGGCCGCACGTCGCGGAAGCCCACATACAACACCGGTATGCGGCGGTGCCAGCCGATCCAGAAACGGCCTGCGAAGTTGGTCGAGGCGCTTCCGGGCCGGCGACGACCGTTCGGGTACTCGGAGCGCCAAGCGCCGTCGTTCGTGAGAAGAGGGCCGCGGCTGCGGGACCAGGAGCGGGACGAGCGCCTCACGTTCTGCTTCTCGGGCGGGCCGGAAGAGAGCCGGTGAGGGCGAGCGGGGCGAGGCCCGCGCCGATGGCGAGAGCGGCCACCGGGAGCAGCGCGGGAACCGCGGTGAGGCCGAGGCAGCCGGCGAGGACCGCGTATGGGGACCAGGTGGGCAGGTGCGAAGGGCGGGCGGCGGCGAGCAGCGCGACCAGCGTCACCAGGCCGAGCTGGAACAGCAACGCGGCGAGCAGCGGCCACGGCTCGGGAATCGCCGGGCCGGTGGCGGTGGTCAGGCCGAGGGAGGCGGCGCCGAGCACGGTGGCCGCGGTCGCCGTCGTGGCGAGGGTGTGGCGGGGTGGGTGCGGGGAGTCGGCCAGCGGGCGGAGGAGCGTCGCCAGCAGCGCGAACAGCAGCATGGAGAGCAGGAACGCCGCGCGGGCGCCGTCGAGCCGGTGGAGGAGGCCGTACGTGAGGAGCAACAGCGGGGCTCCGACGGCGCAGAGACGCGTCATGGGAGGAAGCGTGCGCCCGGGGCGGGCCGATGCTCATCGGGGTTCTTCCCCTAGAGGACCCGTAAATCGGTGGCCACGGGTGCGAGGATGGTGACGATGATTGATCAGATCGCGGTCACGGGCGGCCCCTACGGCATCACGGTCGATGTGGACGGATACGTGTGGACCACGTTGATCCACAGTGGTCAGGTGGCGCGCGTGTCGCCGGCGGACGGCGCCGTGACGGTGCACGATCTCGGCGCGCCGGAGAGCGGCCCGGCGGTGATCGTGCCGGGCGTGGACGGCGGCGTCTGGTTCACCCGCTCACGCGATCACCGGATCGGGCGGATCACGAGGGACGGGGAGATCTCGGCGACCGAGCTGAGCGGCGAGACCGGCCCCTTCGGCATCACGACCGCGCCCGGCGGAGCGCTCTGGTTCACCGAGATGACCGGCAACTCCGTCGCGCGACGAGACCCCGACGGCAATGTCACCCGCTTTCCCCTCCCGGAGGCCGGCGCCTTCCCCTCGATGATCGCCACCGGCGCCGACGACACTCTCTGGTGCACGCTGAACAGCGCCAACGCGCTGGCTCGCGTGACCCTCGACGGCACCGTCACCGTGCATCCCCTCCCCTCCCCGAACGCCGGCCCGGTCGGCATCGCCTGCGACTCCGAGGGCGCGGTCTGGTTCGCCGAGCTCTTGGCGGGCCGGATCGGCCGGCGTGCCGCGGACGGCACGATCACCGAGTTTCCCCTCCCCGACCCCCGGGCCAAGCCGCACGCGATCGTGGCCGATCCGGCGGGCGGGGTCTGGTTCACCGCGTGGGCCGCGAACCGCATCGGTCACGTCACGCCGGCCGGCGACGTCCGCCACTGGGACCTGCCGACGCCGGACTCCGAGCCGCACGGCATCGCGCTCGCCCCGGACGGCACCGTGTGGGCCGCCCTGGAGAAGGACGCGGTGGCACGCCTGAGACCGTGAAACCGCCGCAGGCGACCCGCAGGGCGAAACCGGCGCGCTGAGGAGCTTGAGCGCTCACGCCGACGATGGGGCCGCGGCATCGAGGAATAACGGTGGCGGCGCTTTCCCACCGCCGCAACCGCCTTGCAACTTCCGCGCGACGCGACGATTTCGTAACCGCTTGTCGGTCTTTCGGGGGTCGCCCGCTTAATGCTCACCCGCTACGTT
The DNA here is from genome assembly GCF_031458235.1 of Catenuloplanes atrovinosus. Taxonomy (NCBI): domain Bacteria; kingdom Bacillati; phylum Actinomycetota; class Actinomycetes; order Micromonosporales; family Micromonosporaceae; genus Catenuloplanes; species Catenuloplanes atrovinosus. The sequence goes on from NZ_JAVDYB010000001.1 coordinate 5,795,387, forward strand.
GACACCTACTAGTCCCGGTTTGCCGCGCCGGGAAGCGCCGTTCGTGAGATCGGAAAGGCGGTCGGATGGGGCGTTCAGGCCGCGTACCTCGTACCCGTGGACTGGCGGGGCAGCAGCGGCCGGAGGCCGGTCTGCCGGCCGTAGAGCCCGAGCGCGTCCACCAGCATCGCCTGTACGGCGTAGGAGTCCGGCAGGCGCCACTGCACCTCCTCGGGCGCGACGGCCCAGCGCACCGCTCCCTCCGGCAGCCGGGTCGGCGGCGCGGGGATCCACGAGCCCGGGCCGTGCCGCACCACGTCCAGCGACTCGTCCAGCTCGGGCCGCAGCGGATCGCCGGGCGCGACCAGCAGCATCCATCGCGCGGTGGGCGTGACCGCGATCGGGCCGCGCACCTGACCGCGCCCCGGGCCGACCACGCCGGCCAGCAGCCGGGCCGCGCCCAGCACCCGCAGGCCCAGGTGCGCGGGCACCTCCAGCACGTCGAACGCGTGGCCGGTGGCGAGCAGCACGGAGTGCGGCCGGGACCGCCACCACGCCGCCACCCGGTCCGTGTCGGCGGTGGCCGCGCGCTCCCAGGATTCCTCGGCCGGGTGACACGCGATCGTGGGACATCCCGGCCGACCGCAGGCGAACCGCCCGCCGGTCAGGCACGCGCCGGGCAGCACCGGCCAGTCGTGGTCGGCGTACCGCAACGCGGCCCGGCGCAGGCGCGGGCGGCGCAGCACGCCGGCCATGTCGGACAGGCTCGTCGGAACGAATGGTGGTCGGGCGCTCCACCGCATGGCTAGAAACCCCCCAGGTCAGCGACTCTTCCGGATTCCAGGGTGATCAAGCCGTCACCCCGCGCACTCGACTTCGTTATCGAGTGTCGTACCGGTTGCAACTTGCATCTGAAGTTACGAACCGCCGTAGCTCGGCGAGCACACTCGCTGTGCGACCGGCACCGAACAAGTGACCCACCGGCACCGGAAATTCAAAGACGTTTTTCTCCGCTCGGGGTGCCGCCATATCGAGCACGCACGAACGTTCCTCCATCCGCGTATCGGGGGCGCCCGAATCGGAGCGCTGGTGGAGAAGCGTTCAGGAGCAATGGGGAGGGCCAGTGGACGAGCTGCCGATCGGACGCCGGGTGGCGTACTGGAGGGGCCGACGCAAGATGTCCCAGCAGGTCTTCGCGGACCGGCTGGGCAAGTCCAAGAGCTGGGTGGACAAGGTCGAGCGCGGGGTGCGCCGCCTCGACAAGTTCTCCGTCATCTACGAGATCGCCGACGTGCTGCAGGTCGACGTGCAGTTGCTGCTCGGCAAGGACCCGGAGCGCCGGCCGGACACGGTGAACTGCATCGACCAGGTCGAGGTCGAGGAGATCCGCTCCGCGCTGGAACGGTACAACCAGATCAGCGCGTTCTTCACGGCCACGCCGCAGGCGCCGCCGCTGCCGGAGATGCGCAAGGCGGTCAGCCACGCGTGGCTGACGTTCCAGCACGCGAAGTACGGCGTGCTGGCCCGCGCGCTGCCCAAGCTGCTCCGCGACGGGCAGGCGCTGGACACGTCCACGCCGGACCCGGACCGCCCGGAGGCCGCCCACCTGCTCGGGCAGGTCTACCAGATCGCCTCCTCCACGCTGCGCAAGCTGGGCGAGCACGAGCTGTCCTGGCTCGCGGCCGACCGGTCCATCGCGGTCTGCCAGCGCGCCGACGATCAACTGCTGGCCGGCGTCGCGACGTACCGGGTGGGCAGCTCGCTGCTGGCGCTCGGCCGCGCCCGGCCGGCGCTGGAGATCCACGTCAACGTCGCCAACCAGATCGCGCCGGCCGGCGACACCGACAGCACGCCGGAGCGACTCAGCGTGTACGGCATGCTGCTGCTCCAGGGCGGCATGGCCGCGGCCCGGCTGGGTGACACCGCCACCGTCCACGATCTGATGAACGAGGCCACCCGCGTCGCCGAGCACGTCGGCGGCGACGCGAACCACTACTGGACCTCGTTCGGCCCCACCAACGTGCAATTGCACCGCGCAGCCGCCCTGGTCGAGCTGGGTGACGGCCGGATGGCGGTCGAGACCCACGACCGGATCAACCAGACCGGCGGGTTCGACGCACTGTTGCCGGAACGCAGGGCGCATCATTACCTTGACCTCGCGCGCGGGTATTCGCAGATGGGCGAGATGGACAAGGCGGGAGAGATGCTGCTCGAGGGTGACCGGCTCGCACCGTCGGAGATCCGCTGCCGGCCGATCGCGCACGCGGTCATCTCGGATGTGCTCCGTCGCACCCGCGGTACGCCGTCTCCGGCCATCGCCGAGTTGGCTGAGCACATGGGAGTTGGCGTATGAAGGTGTACCGACCATGATCGGCGGCGGCGCATCGCGCGTGCTCTACGTCGTGGCCTGCGGTTCTCCGGTCGCCCGCAAGGTGGACGTGCTGGTGGACCTGGCGCGGGCCGACGGCTGGGACGTCTGCGTGATCACGACGCCGGACGGGCGCAAGTTCGTCGACGTGCCGGCGCTGACCACCCGGACCGGGCACCCGGTGCGCACCACCTACAAGAACCCGGGCGACGCGGACGTGCTGCCGGCCCCGGACGCGATCATCGTCGCGCCGGCCACGGTCAACACGATCAACAAGTGGGCGGCCGGCATCGCCGACACGCTCGCGCTCGGGCTGCTGGTGGAGGCGTACGGCAAGGGACTGCCGATCGTCGCCATGCCGTACACGAACGAGGCCATGGCGGCGCATCCCGCGTTCCGGGAGAACATCGAGCGGCTGCGGTCCTGGGGGGTGAGCGTGCTGTTCGGCGACGACGTCGTGGAGCTGCACCCGCCGGGCACCGGCGACCGCTACGTCGACCGGTTCCCGTGGGCGCTGACGCTGGACGTGCTGCGCGTCCGACTCCCCACGGACGGCAGCCTGGCCTGACCCGGCCGATAGAGTTCTGGCCGTGACCCCCAGCGAGCAGACGACCGTCGGCCGGTTGGTGGACGCGCTCGAGGCGCGCTACCAGCCGGCCTGGGCGGAGCAGTGGGACCGCGTCGGCCTGGTGCTCGGCGAGCCGGACGCGGTCGTGCGCCGCGTGCTGTGCGTGGTCGACGTGGTGGACGAGACCGTCGACGAGGCCTTCGAGGCCGGCGCGGACCTGATCGTGGCGCACCATCCGCTGCTGCTCAAGGGCGTGTCGTCGGTGGCGCCGACCACGTCCAAGGGCCGGATCGTGCACCGCCTGATCAGGGGCGGCATCGCGCTGTTCACCGCGCACACCAACGCCGACGCGGCCAGCCCCGGCGTCTCCGACGCGCTCGCCGCCCGGCTGGACCTGCGCGACCTCCGCCCGCTCGCCCCGCACCCGGCCGGCCCGGAGCTCGGCATCGGCCGGGTGGGCACGCTGCCGTCGCCGCGCACGCTGCGCGAGTTCGCCGCGTTCGCCGCGGCCCGGCTGCCCGCCACCACCTGGGGGGTACGCGCGGCCGGCGACCCGGATCGGATGATCCGCACGGTCGCGGTCTGCGGCGGTGCGGGAGACTCGTTCCTGCCGCAGGCGGCCGCCGCCGGGGCCGATGCATACTTGACCTCCGATCTACGGCACCACACGGCCGGTGAGCACCTGGCGAGCGGCGGGCCCGCGTTGCTGGACGCCGCGCACTGGGCCACCGAGCGCCCCTGGTGCGACGACGTGGCGGCCTGGCTGCGCGCCGGGCACCCGGTCGAGGTGATCGTCTCGGACCTGGACACCGATCCCTGGACGCTGCACGCGGCGTCCCCGCTCTCGTCAGAACTGAAGAAGGAGTCCTCGTCGTGAAGGCCGCGCCGCAAGCCCAACGCCGTCTGCTGGATCTGCAGGCGATCGACACGTCCCTGGCCCAGCTCGCGCACCGGCGCAAGACGCTCCCGGAGTACGCGGAGCTGGACACGCTGGCCCGCAACCTCTCCGCGCTGGAGGATGAGCGGGTGCGCGCCCAGGTCACGGTGGACGACCTGGACCGCGACATCGCCCGGCTGGAGCGGGACGTCGAGCAGGTCCGCGCGCGCCGGGAGAAGGACGACAACCGGCTGGCCGCCGGCACCGGCCCGGCCCGCGAGCTGGAGGCGCTGCAGCACGAGGTGGCCAGCCTGACCCGCCGGCAGAGCGAGCTGGAGGACCAGGAGCTCGAGCTGATGGAGCAGCGGGAGACCGCGCAGGCCACGCTGGACGAGATCGCCGGCCGGCAGCAGGCCGCGCGCGATGCCCGCGCCGCCGCCGAGGCCCGCCGTGACGCCGCACTGGCCGAGATCGCCAAGGAGGAGGAGTTCAAGGCGAAGTCGCGGACCCCGCTGGCCGCGGACCTCCCCGGCGACCTGGTCGCGCTCTACGACCGGCTGCGCGAGGCGAACGCCGGGCTCGGCGCCGCGCTGTTCCGGGCCGGTCGCTGCGGCGGCTGCCGCCTGGAGCTGTACGGACAGGAGCTGCACCGGGTCAAGGCCGCGCCGGCCGACGAGGTGGTGCGCTGCGAGGAGTGCGGGCGGATCATGGTCCGTACCGCGGAGTCCGGCCTGTGAGCCTGCGCGTCATCGTCGAGGCGGACGGCGGCTCGCGCGGCAACCCCGGCCCGGCCGGGTACGGCGCCGTGGTCATCGAGGCCGCCACCGGCCAGGTGCTGGCCGAGCGCTTCGACTCGGTCGGCGTCACCACGAACAACGTGGCCGAGTACTCGGGCCTGATCGCGGGCCTGGAGGCGGCGGCCGAGCTGGGCGCGTCCGCGGTGGACGTGCGGATGGACTCCAAGCTGGTGGTCGAGCAGATGTCCGGCCGCTGGCAGATCAAGAACCCGGGGCTGCGCCCACTCGCCGCCACCGCGGCCCAGCTGATCAAGAAGTTCGACGAGGTGGGCTTCACCTGGATCCCGCGCGAGCGGAACAAGGCCGCGGACGCGCTGGCGAACAAGGCGATGGACGGCGGCCGCAGCGTCTCGCCGCAGCCGGTCGCCGACGTGGCCACCGCCGCCCCCTCGGCCAAGGACCTGGCCCGGCGGATCGCGGCCGACGCGGCCGGGCCGGCCCGGGTGACGGTCACGCCGCCGGCGTCCTGGGCGCCGCCGGCGATGACCGCGGCGACCCGGATGATCCTGGTCCGGCACGGCGAGACCGGGATGACCGCGGAGAAGCGCTACTCCGGGCGCGGTGACGTGCCGCTCTCCGCGCACGGGCTGACGCAGGCGGAGGCGGCCGCGCGCCGGGTGGCCGCGCTCGCGCCGGACCTGGCCGCGGTGGTCACCTCGCCGCTGTCCCGCTGCGCCGCCACGGCCGCGGAGATCGCGCGCGCGGCCGGGGGCGTACCGGTGGAGACCGAGGCCGGCCTGATCGAGTGCGACTTCGGCGAGTGGGAGGGCCGCACGTTCGCGGAGGTACGCGAGCGCTGGCCGGCCGAGATGCAGCGCTGGCTAGAGTCGACCGCGGTGGCGCCGCCCGGGGGCGAGTCGTTCAAGGCGGTCGCGAAGCGGATCCGGGGCGCGCGGGCCGCGATCACGGCCGCGCACGAGGGCACCACGATCGCGGTGGTCAGCCACGTGTCGCCGATCAAGCTGCTGCTCCAGGACGCGCTGGCCGCGTCCGACGCGTTCCTGCACCGGCTCTTCCTGGAACCGGCCGGCATCTCCATCGTGGACACCTGGCCGGACGGCAACGTCGCGGTCCGCACGGTCAACGACACCGCGCACCTGGCGTAGCGCCGCCGATTGACGCGCCCCGGGAATCCCACGGGGCGCGATTCGGCGCACCGTTGAACGGTTTCGACCGCGGTCGATAGCCGCCCGGCGCACGATCACGACCGCTCGCCGATCTGTGAGGTGAGTCACTCCCAAGCCGTAATCTTCCCGTGGGTAGTCTCCCCGCGCCCGAGCGTGATCGTTGCACCGGGAGGCGGCGCGCTCCCGTCGCCTCCTGACGTACGCCATCTCCAGGAGGTAGCTATCCATGGCCGAGCCACCGAGCACCACGCCGCCGCCCGACCCGGAGACCGCGGACATCTCGGACACCGAGGCCGCGGCGTCCGCGCCGGCGCAGGCCCGCAGCGACCGCAGCCCGTGGAACTGGCTGCTGATCGTGCCGATCGTGGTGCCGCTGACCACGCCACTGTTCAACCACGACAATCCGCGCCTGCTGGGATTCCCGACGTTCTACTGGTTGCAGCTGGCGTTCATCATCCTCGGCGTCACCACCACCACGGTGGTCTACCGGATGACCGGGCGGGGTGAGCGTCGATGAGCGACCACATCGTCGAGATCGTCGTCTTCACCGCACTGTTCCTGCTGGTCAGCGTGATGGGATTCGTCGCGGCCCGGTGGCGGGCGCCGCAGGACCTCAACCACCTGGACGAGTGGGGCCTCGGCGGCCGCAACTTCGGCGGATGGATCACCTGGTTCCTGGTCGGCGGCGACCTCTACACCGCGTACACGTTCGTGGCGGTGCCGGCGCTGCTGTTCGGCGCGGGCGCGGCCGGGTTCTTCGCGGTGCCGTACACGATCATCGTGTACCCGATGGTGTTCCTGGTCCTGGTCCGGCTCTGGTCGGTGTCGCACCGGCACGGCTTCGTCACGCCGGCCGACTTCGTGCGCGCCCGGTTCGGCTCGCCGACGCTCGCGCTGCTGGTCGCGATCACCGGCATCGCGGCGACCATGCCCTACATCGCGCTCCAGTTGGTCGGCATCGAGGCGGTGCTGAAGACCATGGGCGTGACCGGTGACTCCGCGCTGGCCCGGCACGCGCCGATCATAGTGGCGTTCGCGATCCTGGCCGCCTACACCTATCAGTCCGGCCTGCGCGCGCCCGCGCTGATCGCGTTCGTCAAGGACACCCTGATCTACATCGTGATCCTGGTGGCCGTGATCTACCTGCCCGCCAAGCTCGGCGGCTGGAACTCCATCTTCGACGCGGCCGAGGCGAAATTCGCCGCGTCCCCCGCACCGAACGACGGGATCACGCTCAACGTCAACAACCAGCTGCAGTACATCACGCTGGCGCTCGGCTCGGCGATGGCGCTGTTCCTCTACCCGCACTCGATCACCGGCGTGCTGGCCAGCCGCGACCGCGGCGTGATCAAGCGGAACATGTCCGCGCTCCCCGCGTACAGCCTGCTGCTCGGCCTGATAGCGCTGCTGGGTTTCATGGCGATCGCGGCCGGCGTGAAACCGCTGCCCGGCGCGCGCGAGGGCACGGTGGACAGCAACACGGTCGTGCCGCTGCTGTTCGACCAGCAGTTCCCGGCCTGGTTCGCCGGCGTCGCGTTCGCCGCCGTCGGCATCGGCGCGCTGGTCCCCGCGGCCATCATGTCGATCGCCGCGGCGAACCTGTTCACCCGCAACATCTACAAGGAGTACCTGCGCAAGGACGCGACGCCCGCGCAGGAGGCGAACGTCTCGAAGATCACCTCGCTGGTGGTCAAGGTCGGCGCCGTCGCCTGCATCGTCTTCCTGGACCCGCAGTTCTCCATCGACCTGCAGCTGATCGGCGGCGTGATCATCCTGCAGACGCTGCCCGCGGTCGCGCTCGGCCTCTACACGCGCTGGCTGCACCGCGGCGCGCTGGTCGCGGGCTGGGTCGCCGGCATGGGCCTCGGCATGTGGATGCTCTACCAGATCCCCAACGCCGCCACCGGCCGCGCCCACTTCGGGGGCTCCGCGTTCCCGCTGTCCAAGTTCGGCTTCGACACCACCATGACGATCTACGTCGGCCTGGTCGCGGTCGCGCTCAACGTCCTGGTCGCGGTGATCGCCACGCTCATCCTCCGCTCCATGAACGTGGCCGAGGGCGAGGACGGCACCACCCGCGAGGACTACTTCGCGGACGCCACCACCGCCGCTCCCACCACCCCGGCCGGCTCCACCCCCGCGGCCCCGACCACCACCACGTAGCACTGTCCCCCGCCGCCGCCGGAACAACGGCGGCGGCGGGACGATCCGGATTTTCCCGCTCCCGGCGACCCCGGCCCCGCATGCTCCCGCGGGCAAACCTCGCGGCGCCTCCGCCGCCGCTCCGGCGCCGCATCGGAGCCGGTCCCGCCGCTGCTCACCCCAACCCCGCGGCGCCCGCCGCACTCGCGGCGGGTGCCGCGCGCCGGGGGTCAGCGGGTGGTCGGGGTGATGGTGGGGAGGCAGGCGACGAGGTCGTAGGCGGTGGCGACCGGGAGGTCCTGATAGGTGTCGAGGACGCGGCTGCGGTCGGCGGGCAGGGAGCGGACGTCCGCCAGCACCGGGGCGTCCGCGGCGAGCAGGGCCTCGATGCTGCCCTCCGCCGGGGGTTCCAGGTCCACCGGGACGACCTCGACACCCTCCGGGGCGGTGGCGGAGCGGCGGCGGGCCGGGACGCGGCCGGCGGCGGTGGTCAGCGCGATCACCACCAGGTCGTCGCCCAGGTCGGCGGCGAGGTGGCTGCCGAGGGTGGGCAGTTCGAGACCGGCGGTGGGCAGCGGCACGCGGGTCAGGTGCGAGTTCGCGGCACCGATGACCAGGCGTTCGCCCCGGGCGAGCAGCATGCGGGCGGTCTCGGCCATGGCGGTGTCGCGCGCGTTCACGGCCAGCTCCGCCGTGGCGCCGGCGGCGGCCCGGGCCTGTGCCCGCACCTGCGCGTCGAGCAGCACGGCGAGGCGCAGCTCGTGCCGGGCGGTCTCGCACGCGTCGCGGCCGGCCGCGCGCACGTGCAGCGGGCGCAGCGCGTCCAGGCGCGCGGCCAGGTCCGCCAGCCGGACGGTCAGCGCGTCCCGGTCCGCCGCGGGCAGCGCCAGGTAGGCGGCGAACGCCGGCATCGTGTGCGGCCCGGCCCAGCGCGCGGCGAGCTCGCGCACCGAGTCCACCGCGTCCCGGGTTCCCGCGTCCGCCACGGCCGCGGCGAACCGGGCGAGGCCGTCCAGCGCGGGCAGCATCGAGGCGAGGTCGCCGGGCAGGTCCAGCCCGGTGTAGCGGACCGTGCCGTGCGCGCGCAGCCAGGCGAACATCCGCCGGGTCTCCGGCGCGGTGCCGAACCGGTACGTCAGCCCGCCCGCCGGGAACTCCCCCGCCCCGCCCGCGACCCAGGCCGCCAGCGCCAGGCCCTCGCTGAAGCCGGACTCCTGTGCGTACCCGGTGAAGCCCATCCGCTCGACCAGGAACCGCAGCAGCCGGTGCCGCAGGAGTTGGTACTCCCGCACGTAGTGCGCGGACTCGCCGATCCCGACCACGCGCGCGCCGCCGATCAGCCCGCGCAGCGGTTCCAGGTCGTCGAGCGGGGCGTCCGGGTCCACTGTGCGCAGTGTGAGTCTCACGACCGCGCAGGATACCGCTCGGTCGCGGGCAGCACGGGCGCGCGCTCCGGGCGGATGCCGACGCCGACCACGCGCGCCGGGATGCCGCGCAGCACCGGGAAACGGTCCAGCAGGCGGAACGGCAGCGGCGCGTCGACCGGCCGCTCCGTGCGCAGCAGCGGTGCCAGCACGCCACGCTGCATGATCCGCTGCGCGCGCTGGGTCACCCGGGTCGGCAGCATGCGGCGGCGCTGCACCGCGGCCAGGTCCGCCTCGGTCAGCCGGCCCGCGCGCAGCGCCGGGGTGAGCAGCCGGGCCGCCGCCACCGCGTCCTGGATCGCCAGGTTGATGCCGACGCCGCCGATCGGGGACATGGCGTGCGCGGCGTCGCCGATCAGCAGCGCGCCCGGCACGTGCCAGCGGCGCAACCGGTCGACCTGGACGGTCAGCATGCGCACGTCGTCGAACGAGGTGATCTCCCCGACCCGGTCGGCGAGCCGCGGGAAGAGCGAGACCACCCGGGCGCGGAACGCGTCCAGCCCCTGCGCGACCACGGCGTCGTAGCCGCCCTTGGGGATCAGGTACGCGATCTGCCAGTAGCTGCCCCGGTCCAGCGAGATCAGCGCGCCGCCCGCGCCGACCAGGCCCTGAATGCCCTCCGGGTCCTGCTCGGTGCGCGACAGGCGGAACCACAGCACGTCCATCGGCGCGCCGAACTCCACCGGGGTCAGGCCGAGCTCCCACCGCACCCGCGATGATCGCCCGTCGCAGGCCACGGTCAGTGCGGCGCGGACGGTGAGCGACCGCCCGTCCGGGCCGTGCGCCCGCACGCCGCGCACGGTGCCGTCCGGGTCGCGGAGCAGCGCGGTCATCTCGGTCTCGCGCAGCAGCGTGAACGTGTCGTGGCGGGCCGCCTCCGTGGCCAGCATCTCCAGGAAGTCCCACTGCGGCACGAACATCAGGTACGGCGGCCAGCCGCGCAGCCGGCTGAAGTCGCCGATCCGGCGGGTGCCGTCCGCGAACGTGAGCGTGACGTAGCGGACCTTGCGGTGCGGCAGCTCCTCGGCGCGGCGCGCGAGGCCCAGCTCGCCGATCAGCGCCAGCGTGGACGGGTGGACGGTGTCGCCGCGGAAGTCGCGCAGGAAGTCGGCGTGCTTCTCCAGCACCACCGTGCGCACCCCGGCGCGGGCGAGCAGCAGGCCCAGCATCAGGCCCGCGGGCCCGCCGCCGACGACGCAGACCTCAGTGTTGATCTCATCGGTGCGGTTCATAGCGCACCTCCAATCTCATCGACTGTTGAATTATGGCACACGGCGACCGCCCGCGGATGTCGAACGCACGACATCCGAAACCAGCATGAAATCAAGGTTTATCGATCATCTGGGCGGATAACCCGAGGTCCTGGCGCCTCGACCGCCACCGGGGTGAACATTCCTTAAGGGTTTTCCCTTGCCGGGGCCGCCGACGACCGGCCCACGGACCTCCCGAGCGATGTTTTCCCTGCTCAGAGCCCTCATATCGTCCAGTACCTCATGCGGGAAATAGGCCTTGTGACGGACATTGACCGATGGGAGTCTTTCCGCATCTGGGGCATTGAACTCTGCTGATTCGAGTGGAATGTCCGCTGCCGATCCGTACCCCCACGGAGGACCACGTGAGATCCACAAGCTCCTCGATCCGGCGCTCCGCGACCATCATCGCGGCGCCCGCCATCCTCGTCGGCGCTCTCATCGCCCCCACCAACGCCCAGGCCGCCCCCACGCTCATGACCGAGGCCCACGCGGGCGCGGCCATGGCGCTCAGCACCGAACTCGGCGCCACCCGCACCGCGGGCGCCTACTTCGACGCGGACACCAACCGCATGGTCGTCACCGTCACCGACGCGACCGCCGCCCGCGCGGTGCGCGCCGAGGGCGCGGTCGCCGAGACCGTGACCTTCAGCAACGCGCAGCTCGACGCCGTGATCGCGGACCTCAACACCACCCCGATCGCCGGTACGGCGTGGGGCACCGACGTCATGGCGAACCAGGTCGTGGTCTCCGTCGACAACACGGTCAGCGACGCCGACGTGGCGATCATCAAGGCCAAGGTGGAGAAGGCCGGCGCCGCGGCCCGCCTCGAGTTCACCGGCAAGCTCTCCACCACGATCACCGGTGGCGACGCGATCTACGCCGGCGGCAGCCGCTGCTCGCTCGGCTTCAACGCGCGGTCCGGCTCCACGTACTACTTCGTGACCGCCGGCCACTGCACCAACATCGCGTCGACGTGGACCAACGGCTCCACGACGCTCGGCACCCGTACCGTGAGCAGCTTCCCGGGCAACGACTACGGCATCGTCCGGTACACGAACACCAGCATCGCGCACCCGAGCGCGGTCGGCAGCCAGACGATCTCCTCCGCGGCCACCCCGGCCGTCGGCACCCAGGTCACCCGCCGCGGCAGCACCACCGGCACCCGCTCCGGCCAGGTGACCGCGCTCAACACCACGGTCAACTACGCCGAGGGCTCGGTCTCCGGCATGATCCGGACCACGGTCTGCGCCCAGCCGGGTGACTCCGGCGGCCCGCTGTACCGCGGCTCGGTCGCCTACGGCATCACCTCCGGCGGCTCCGGCAACTGCACCAGCGGCGGCGTCACCTACTTCCAGCCGGTCACCGAGGCGCTCTCGCGTGGCGGCCTGACGGTGGGCGGCTTCTAGCCCCGATCCATCGCACCCCGGCCGAGCCGCTGGATCCCCGCACGGGTCCAGCGGCTCGGTGTTCCGGTCGTGCTCCCCGGGCGTGCGCGGATCAGGCCGCGACGATCGAGGGCTTGGCCGGGAAGAGGTCGTCGAAGACCTGGCCGCGGTCGAACGTCATCGCGTGCGCCCGCGCCCGGACCTCGAGATCACGGCGCTCCTCGGCGGACATCCGGAGCACCACGCGGTCGACGGCCGCCGCGATCCCGGGCACGTCGCCGGCCTCGATGATCACCGCGGCGTCGCCGACCGCCTCACCCGTACCGCCGGTGAGTGCCGTGATTATCGGCCCGCCACCGGCCAGCCCCTTCTCCGCCAGCGCGATGCCGAACGTCTCCACGAAGTCCGGCTCCGGCTTGGTCGGCAGCACGTACGCCGCGCAGCCGTTCATCAGCAGCGGCTTCTCGTCGTCGTCCACGTCGGTCAGGAAGACGATGTTCTCGTCCTCCTTGGCCATCGCCCGCACGTGCTCCAGCGCCGGCCCGGTGCCCGCGACGACCAGCTTGACCCGGTCCCGGCAGGCCATCTGGCCGTACGCCATGACCAGGTCGTAGATGCCCTTGGCGCGCGCCACGCGGGACAGGAACAGCACGTAGCCGTCGCGCTCCAGGCCGCGGCGGGCCAGCGCGGCGTCCACCGCGGCCGGGTCCAGATCCAGGTAGGCGGACGAGTCGATCGGCGGGTAGCTGACCGTGACGCGGCGGCGGCACTCCTCCGCGAAACGCGTGCCGACGGCCGCGTCCACCTCCTCGGCCGAGGCGATGATCTCGTCCCGCGTGTAGTCGGAGACGGCGACCACCTCGTCGCTGGCCAGGAACTGGGTGAGCAGCACGGTGGCGGCGCCGAACCGGCCCTCGCGCAGGCAGTTGCGGATCACGTTGGTGACGTCCGAGCCGACCGCCTTCGCCACCGTGTAGACGTCCGGCGTGAACCCGGCCGCCCGCACCGCGGTGACCGCGTCGTTGACCACCTGCGTGTGCGGCACCAGGTACATGGACAGCACCGTGGTCGGCACCGGCTCGGTGAGCAGCTCGACCAGCCGGCCGGTGAGCCCGGCCAGGTGGCGGCCGTCCGGCACGCGGTAGTCGCCGACCGGCTCCGGGCGCTCGACCGTGATGCCCTCGCTGTACGGCAGCAGCCGGTCCAGCGGCTTCAGCGGCAGGCCGGCCGCCTGCAACGTCGGGATGGGCCAGGTCAGCAGGCGCACGTCGTCGTACCCGCGGGTCAGCGCGACCTCGGCCAGGTTGCGCGCCTCACCCGAATGGCCGCAGATGACCGGATCGGCCCGGACCACGATCACGAGACGGCGACGGGGGTATTTCATGGTCTTTCCTTTTAAGGTGCTGCCGCCGAGTCTGACAGGGACGGCGGGCGGATCCCGCGCCCCCACGAGGACGGCTCCGGACCCAGCGTGAGCTGCAATCTTCCGCCGCGATGAATGTCCGCGGCACTCAGATGCGTGCCTTCCAGGGGCCTGCCGTTGAGGGTGGCGGCCTGAACGTACTGGACCGGCGGGGTCCGATCAATACCGTCGACCCCTATCGGCGAGTCGCGGTGTCCGGTGGTCTCGATAACGAACTCACCGTCCCCGGTCCGGATTGTCGCACTCCGAAACGCGGGCGAATTAATCAGGAAAAGATTCTGACCCGCGACCGGGAAAAGGCCGAGTGACGCCCAGACGTACCAGGCGCTCAGTCCACCCGAGTCGTCGTTGCCCGGCAGACCACCGCGCCCGGTGCCGAACTGCCAGGTCAGAGCCGCATGCACGACCTCGGCGGTACGGTCCGGACGGCCCGCGTAGTGGTACGCCCAGGGCGCCTCCATGTCCGGTTCGTTGTTCAGTCCCTCGAACCGGTTGAGCGCGTATCCGGCGGCCATCTCGGACGGTTTCGGCGCACGGCCGGGCTGGGTGACCGGGTCCGCGCCGTACCCGAAGAATTGGTCCAGAATTCGGGTGAAGGACTCGTCGCCGCCGGCCAGCGCGATTCGCGCGCGCATGTCGTGCAGCAGCCGGAACGAATAGTTCCACTTACCGCCCTCGTAGAACTCCGAGTCGCGCAGCAGCCCGGTCCCCGGGTCGAACGCGTTGCGCCAGCCGCGGCTGCGCTCCTCCAGGTCGTCGGCGAGCCGGCGGTCGTTGAGCGCGCGGGCCACCTTCGCGGTCACGTGGTGCGCGTACGCCAGGTCCAGCGTGTGACTGATCGGGTGCACCACGCCGTGCTCCCAGAAGTCCTCGCCGTACATCCGGCGCAGGTCGTCGACCATGTGCACCAGCGCCCAGTTCCAGTCGATGCCCTCGCGGCCGAGCGCGTGCGCGTCCGCGAGCGCGGTGTGCGCGAGCGCGCTGCCCTGCCGGAAGAACCGGTCCGCGCCGCGCGCCATCCGGTAGCCGATCGGGAAGTTGCCCTCCTCCTCGCACACCCGGATCAGCGACTCCAGCAGGTCGGTGGCCCGGTCCGGGGCTATCGCGGAGAGCAGTGGCAGCTGGGTCTTGTAGATGTCCCACATGGTGCAGACGTCGAACGCGTACGGCCCGGAGTCCGGCCAGAACGGGGACTCGTCGTCGCCGAAGCACGGCTTGATCAGCGAGTGGTAGAGCGAGGTGGCCAGCACCGTGCGGCGGGCCGGCGTGCCGCCCTCCACCTGCACCCGGTCCAGGTGGTCGCCCCAGCGCGCCCGGGTGCGGGAGCGCACCGCGTCGAACGCCGCCGCCTCCGTGCCGCACTCCTTCTCCAGGTTGCGCCGGGCCTGCTCGTGGCCGCGCAGCGAGAAGCCCATCCGGATCTCGACGGTCTGGCCGGCCGCGGTCGGGCCCATGAAGAGCATGCCGAACGGGCGCAGCGTGGTGTGCCGGATGCTGTCGAAGTCCAGCCGGGTGCCGCCGTTGATCAGGCGGCGGTCGTACCAGAGCATCTGCCGCCAGCGCGGCGCGTCGAACTGCATGAAGACCGAGAGCGGTACGCCCTCCATCCACACCGTGCCCTGCGCGAAGCCCTGGCCCATGCTCTCCACCTGGGCGCGCAGCGGGACCGTGCGGCCCAGCTCGATCGCGAGGCCGCCGCAGGACATGTCGATCACGACGCGCGAGCTGGTCGACCGCGGGAACGTGTAGCGGTGCACCGCCACCTTGTCGCCGACCGTGATCTCGCTGCGAATGCCGGTCTCCAGCGTGGCCGCGTAGTAACCGGGCTCGGCCGTCTCGTCGTGCAACGGCCAGGACTGGCCCAGGTCGTCCAGCGGCTGCACCATCGGCGTGACCCGCACGTAGTTGTAGTACTTGCGGATCGCGCCGGTGCCGGACTGCTGGAAGTGCGTGAAGCCGGACGCCTGCATCCGGTCGAACATCTCCTCCGGCACGCCCTCGGTGTTCTTGGCGTACCGGCCGTACCCGGTCGGGTAGGCACCGGAGTAGGCGCAGGCGGAGACCATGCCGAGCGGGGAGGTGGCGCCGGGGTGGGTGTTGCCGACCTGCGGCTTCGGCCACCACCAGGTGGCGGCCAGACCCTCAGCCCGAGGCAGGTCCGTGGCCGCTGTGCCGATGAACGGATCAACGTCGTCTAGGATGCCGAAACTTTACCCGCCGTACGATCTTCGGTCGGTTCCGGGGCTGTTTCGCGCGCCCGTTTTTCGATTGCCGCCGGTGTCCGCCCTTGTCATCCTTACCGAACGCCGTGATCTTGCGGCCCGATCCATCGAGGAGGGATCGACATGAGCTTCGACGTTCGCGCCACCGACCTGCGGGCGCTCAACTCCATGACCAAGTACCCGTCGATCCCGACCTACCACGCGCTCGACCCGCGCAACGGCGGGCTGCTGGACGAGACGGTCCCGTTCACCGGCACGGTGCTGGCCACCGAGAAGGTGGACGGGACGAACGCGCGGATCGTGCAGCTCCCGGACGGCGGCTACCTGCTCGGCTCGCGCGAGGAACTGCTCTACGCGAAGGGCGACCTGATCGGCAACCCGTCGCAGGGCATCGTGGAGAACCTCAAGCCACTGGCCGAGCGCCTCCCCGCGGTGACCGGCGACCTCATCCGCGTGCTCTACCTGGAGCTGTACGGCGGCAAGATCGGTGGCCAGGCCAAGCAGTACAGCACGCGCGGCACGGTCGGCCGGCGGCTCTTCGACACCGCGCTGATCGACGGCTACGTGCCGCTGCTCGCGGCGGCGCCGCAGGAGATCTCGGCGTGGCGGGAGGGTGGCGGCCAGCCGTGGGCGGACGAGGACGCGCTGCGCGCGATCGCGGCCGAGGCCGGCGTCGACCTGGCGCCGCGGCTGTTCACGCTGGACGCGGCGGAGCTCCCGGCCGGCCTGGAGGAGACGCAGGAGCTGCTGGCCACGCGGCTGCCGGCCACGCTGGTCCGACTGGACGACTCGGGCGAGGGCGCGGCCGAGGGCATCGTCTTCCGCACCCTCGACCGCTCCGCGATCGCCAAGGCCCGTTTCCAGGACTACGCCCGCACGCTGCGCCGCCGCACCCGCTAGTCACGCGCGAGGCCGACCGCGTCCCGGACGGTGCGTGGCGAGGTTCTCCACCGGGCTCGTCCGCTGTCCGCTCGGCGGGTACCCGCTCTTCGTCGCGTTCGCCACCACAGCCTGGAGCGCCTACACAGCGCTCACCGGACATCTCGGCGGGGTGATGTTCCAGGACGACACGCTGCTCGCGATCGCGGTCGGCCTGGGTCTCGCGCTGCGGGTGACCGGCGCCGTCGAAGCCGTCCGCCACCTCCGTGCCCGCCGGAGCGCCGCGGCCGGGTAGGCGCGGCGGCCACTACCACCGCACCGGCAGGGATGACAGCCGCCGCGTCGACGGGTCGGGCACCCAGGGCAGCTCGGCCGGGTCCACCGCGAGGCGCATGCGGGGGAACCGGTCGAGCAGCGCGGCCAGCGCCATCTCGGTCTGCACCCGGGCCAGCGGCGCGCCGAGGCAGAAGTGCGGGCCGTGCCCGTACCCCAGATGTGCTCCCTCGGCCCGGCGGAGATCCAGCCGCGCGGGGTCGGTGAAGGCGCGCGGGTCCCGGCTCGCCGCCGGCAGCACGACCGTGACCGGCTCGCCCTTCGGGATGCGGACGCCGCCGACCTCGATCTCCTCGCTCGCGAAGCGCGGGATGGTGAACATCTGCGGGGGCTGCCAGCGGGTCAGTTCCTCCACCGCGCCGGGCAGCAGGGCCGGCTCCGCGCGCAGCGTGGCGACCAGCTCCGGCTCGGCCAGCAGCGTGGCCATCGAGTTGGCGATCAGGTTGGCCGGCACCTGACCGGCCAGGATCAGGTGCCAGACCAGCGTGACCAGTTCGTCCTCGGACAGCCGGTCGCCCTGCGCGACGGCCAGCATCCCGATCAGGTCGTCGCCGGGGCGGCCGTCCCCGACCGCGCGGATCGCGTCGTCGATCATCTCGGGCACCGCGGCCATCAGCGCGCGCCCGTCGCCGGACAGGATCACCGCGCCGTGCGCACGCCACCGATCACGATCCTCCGCCGGTACGCCGGCCAGCTCGCAGATCACGTCCATCGGCAGCGGCTGCGCGAAGAACCTGCGCAGGTCGACCACGCCGTCCTCGGCGTGACCGGGCAGTTCGTCGAGCAGCCGGTCGATCAGCGGCGCGATGCGCGGCCGAAGGTCCTCCGCGCGGCGCGGCGTGAACGCCGGGCGGGCCAGGCCGCGCAGCCGCCGGTGCTCCGGGCCGTCCTGCTCCTGCATGGTGCGCAGGTATTTCCGGCAGTGCTCGGGCACGGCCATCCGCATGAAGCTCTCCGAGGACGGCGCGAGACGCGGGTCGGTGAGCGCGGCGCGGGCGTCCGCGTGGCGGGTGATGCCCCACATCGCCCCGAACCCGGGCGTGACCAGCCGCACCACCGGTGACGTCTCGCGCGCCCGGTCGTACCCGCTGATCGGGTCTTTCAGCAGTTCAGGGTCGGTCAGGTTCAGCTCGGTCACGATACCCCTTCACATGTCGTCGACATTCAGATGCCAACAGTATCTGAATCGCGCGACCGTCTACAGTGCGGGCATGGCAGAGATGGGCGTGATGGTGGTCGAGCTGCGCCGATACCGCACCCACCCGGGCGCGCGGGACGACCTGATCGAGCTGTTCGAACGAGAGTTCATCGAGCCGCAGGAGGCGGCCGGCGCCGCGATCCTGGGCCAGTTCCGCGACCTCGACGACCCGGACCGCTTCGTCTGGCTGCGCGGCTTCCGGGACATGCGGAGCCGGCGGGCCGCGCTGGAGACCTTTTACAGCGGCCCGGTCTGGCGGGAGCACCGCGACGCGGCGAACCGCACGATGGTCGCCTGGGACGACGTGCTGCTGCTCCGGATGCCCGAACCGGCCGTGTTCGACACCGGCGCACGGGCGCCGCTGGGCTCCCCGGTGCCGGCAACCACGATCAACATGCTCATCCAGTACTCGGACGCGCCTCCCCCCACCCCGACGACGCCCAGCGCGCTGGTCACGGAGTACGCGGAGAACGACTATCCGGCGCTCCCGGTGCGTACCGGCGTGCACGCGATCGTCGCGTGGTCCGACGGGCCGATCGACGACAGCACGCTGCCGCCCGGCCGCACCGAGCGCATGCGGCTCGCCCCGACCGCGCGGTCCTGGCTGAGGTGACCTCTTTCGGGGTCGGCCGGGTCGCCGCCCTGAAAGTCCGTTAAGCACCCTTAAGCGGTCTACGTACCCGATGTCGCATCGGCGACCGGCCGGGCAGAGTGGATGCCGGTCGCCCGGCGCGGTCACCGTCCCGCCGTCGGCGGCGTCGCCGTCGCCTCGGGCACCGTCCCGCCGAGGGTCACGGCGGGCGGCGGCCCGGGGCGACATCCAGACCACGACCAGGCTTTAGTGAAGTTCGTCCATGTATCGGGTTTCAGGCGGAGGCCTGGAATACCCCCAGACCGGACGAATACCGCTTTCCATCAACGGGCAGGTCAAGACGGGTTTGGACGTACCTAGATCACCCGAAAGGGTTGCCCGGACGCGCAATACTGCCATCGGATCAGCCCTGGTCAGGGGGATCAACGGCGGAAATCTCCCTTCCAGGGCATGCCGGAAACCTCACCCAGCACTACCGTCACTTGCGATTGGGCATATCCACGGTCATGTCAAGACGTCGAGAAGGAGGTGCAGCTGGTGGCGCGCAATCCCAACCCGACCCGGATCACTGACGAGATCTGGTCACTGTGGGAACGGTTCGACAGGTTGGAATCGTCCGCACTGCTCGGCGGCATCTACGCGGCCAAACCGGGCTACCACAACTACCGCAACGCGGTAGCGACCAGTGACTACTCCCGCGCGGACGTCGCCGCCGACCGGCAGGGGCCGGGCGACAAGGCGGCGGCGCTCGACCTGACGATGTCCGCGGCCGCCATGCGTGCGTACACGTCGCGCCTGGACGTGGCGGCGCGGGCGCGGGACGAACGCCTCTACATCGGCGGCGTACCGATCATCCGCGAGTTCATCGGCACCAAGGACAACCGGTCCGTCTACTGCTACGTCCTCACCGGCGGACGGCCGCTCGGCGTCGGTGCGGACGCCGGACCGGACCCGGGGCGTGACACCACGCACCTCTGGCACCTGCACATCTCGTTCATCCGGCGCTTCGTCAACAGCAGCGACGCGATGAACCGGATCTACTCCGTGCTCGCCGGCGAATCCCTCGCCGACTGGCGGGCGCACGGCTCTGAGGAGGGCGACATGGCTGCGGCCGAAGACATCTGGCGACTGCTCTTCAACGGCGGCTACCCGCCGGGCGTCGCACCGACCCACACCGGCGGCATCGACCGGGCCGAGATCTTCCGCCGGCTCCAGGCCATCCAGCGCGACCTGACGGTCCTCGTCTCGGCCAACCAGAGCACCGTGGACGCCGAGCAGGTCGTCACGAGCACCATGGCCAACCTCTCCCCCGAGCAACTCAGCGAGGCGATCAAAGCCTCCAGCGTCTCCCCCGAAGCCCTGGCCGACGCCATCCCCGACGAAGACGCCCCCGCCGTCCTCAACGCCCTCGCCGCCCGCGTCGCCGCCATCACCGCCCCCGCCGCCAACGCCGAACAATCCATCGACCGCCCCTGACCCCCTTCACCACCACCCGTCGAAGGGCCGGCTCCTCAGGAGCCGGCCCTTCGACATCTCCGGCAAACGCGGGGACAGCGACGACCCGCCTCACCGGCGCCGGTACGCCGCCCACGCCCCGTTCCAGGTGGCGAGGTCGTGCACCCATCCGGCGGTGCCCTGCTGGGCCCGGGCCGACCACTTCGCGGCGCTGTGCAAGGCGAAGTCGTCCAGGACGCCCCGGTCGATCGTCGCCCACGCGGGGAACCGCGCCAGCCAGTCCTCGGCCGCCGCGGGAGTGTGCCCGCTGCCGATCAGCCACTGGACGAGCATCGCCAGTTCCAGCCACGGCGCCGCCCTGGTCGCGTACGCCCAGTCGACGATCCGCAGCCCGGTCGCGGTGACGATCAGATTCGCCGGGTTGAGGTCGGAGTGCACGACGGTGCCGCCGTCCATCGTGGGATGCTCCCAGCCGAGCCGGCCCGCCGGGGTGAACCACGTCCCGTCCGGCGCGGCAATCTCCCCCAGGTCCTCCAGCGCCTCCGCGAGCAGATCGAGGTCCGGGCCGCCCGGGGACAGGTCGGGGTGCCGGCCGTCGAGGTGCTCGAACGCGCCGGCCAGCCAGCCACCGGTCTCGATCTGCCAGAGGACCGCCGGCGGCCACCGGCCGACCGCACCGGTGGCCGCCAGTTCGTAGCGCAACGACCGGAAACTCACGCTCTCCGGACCGCCGGAGGCGGCCTTGATGAACACCGTCCCGGCCGGTCCGGTCACCGCCGCGGCGATCTCCGCGTGATCGCCGCCGGCCGCCGGGCGCACGGTGAAAGGCCTGCCGACCCGGTCGGCGATCTCCGTGGTGACGGCGTCGGGCAGAGCCGTCCAGTCGCTACGCATCATGTCCCTCGCGTCGGTCGGACCACGCCGCCACCGGACTGCGGCGGATTCGGCTTCGCCGTCCCGCCCGCTTCGCTATGGATCGCCGGCGCCTTGTACCCGGTGAACTCCCTGAGCGGCTCCCCGGTGCCATCGTGCTTATCGAACTCAGCCCCCACCCGGGCCACCAGGTCGTCCCACTGCCTTTCGGTGAGCCGGGCGGAGGTGGTCGTCAGCTCCTCGTACTTCAGTCCCGTAGAGATCCATACCTGCGTCTGGTCGTCATCGGCGCCCGGCGGCAGCGACAGTTGCACGCGGACCGAGGCCCGCATCCACCGGGCGATCGAGCCGTCAGGCTCCGACCCGACCACGATCACGCGGCTGCGGTGCCCGCGGACGCTGCACGGGTGGCCCTCGTCCGGCACACACCAGCCCGGATGACCCGCACCGGCCGTCACGGCAACCACCCGGTCGGGCGCACCGCCCCGGGCAGCGCCGCGACCCGGGCCAGCACGGCACGCGCGTCGTTCACCGCCGTGCCGTCCGGGCCGAGTTCCGTGCCCACGATCCGCGCCCACTCCAGCGATGGATGGCCGAGACCATCACCGACCTCCCGCACGATCAGCAGCAGCGGCTCCTCGCCGGCCACGTCCCAGAGATCGGCCGGCTGGAGCGCCAGCGTGGCGCCGGGCTTGATCGACGCCGTGGACGCCTGCGCCGACGGCAGCCACGCGGACGCGCTCATCGCGGGCACCCGGTGCCGGCCGCGCTCCGCGCGCGCTTCGTGTCGTACCCGACCGCCTGACCAAGCGTGACGGGATATCGGATGGGAATCGTCGTCGCGGCCGGCCTCGGCCGTGGCGGGGTCGTCGGCAGGAGCCTGTCCGCCCGCCGAGGGCCGTACGAAGGGCCATGCAGCCACCCGACCACCGGGCACCTCCCTTTTCTCGGGGGCGCGGCAGCAGCGGGAAGTTGCCACGAGTTGCCACCGCACCCGGTTCCGGGGAGTGCGGCGGTGTCGGGGGCCAGCCCGCACCGCTGCGCTCATCGATGACGCGGCGGCGGCAAGAGGCACCGGCTCGGCAGCCGGGTCGGGAGTTCATCGAGCGCCGCCGCGTCGTGATGGAAACGCTACGGGTTGGCGTATCGGCAGGCGAGGGGCTACGCGTTCACTCCCTGTTCGCAGGACGGCGAACACGGAGCGAACGCGTTATGCCGTGCCGGGATGGTGTGCTGGCCGGTATTGCTGGTAGGCCTCGCGCAGTGTCGCGGCCTCGGCCACATTCGGGTCCACCGCCTTCAGGATCTCCGTTGCGCGCCACCAGTTACTGGCGACGATCCGGCCGGATGTGATCGCCTCGGTGGCGTGTGCTGCCGCCTCGTCGTGTTTCTCGGCAGCCAGCAGCGCGAGGCTGAGGTCGAGCTGCGCTGAAGCCATCCGGCGGGGGCGCGCTCCCTCCAGGCGCAGCGACTCGATGACCGTCTGCGCCACCCCCACCGCCGCGGCGTCGCCTGCCCAGGCCAGCGTGGTGGCCGAGTAGCTCTCGGCCTTCGCCGGGTCGTACTGGTAGTGGTGCTCCGGCCGATCCGGGCGAGCCAGGCCGGCCACCAGACGTTCGACGCGGCCGAGCGCTTCTCGCGTCTCCGCCCCCCGCCCCATCCGCGCCCACGCCCGTCCCTCCTGGGCGGTCGCCTGGATGAGCACCGAGCCGCCGCGGGGGGCGACGGCCTGCGCCTGCCGGGAGAGCGCGGCGGCCGCCGCGAAGTCGCCCGTGGTCAGGACCTCCCAGGCGCGGGTCTCCAGGCACCACGCGCGGATCTCGTCATGGCCGACGTGTTCGGCCATGGTGCGGGCGGTTCCGAGGCGAGCGCGCGCCGCCTGTCGCTGCTGAAGATCGATGTGCAGGGTCGCGGCGAGGAGGGACAACCAGGCGCCGGACACCAATATCCGCTGTCGCTGGTGAAGGGTCGCCCGGGCGCCGACGAGCCGGACGACGTAGCCGAGGTGATGCCGTACGCGCGGGAGCAGTTCCTCAGGAGGATCGGTGGCGTAACGCATCGCCATCTCGTCCACGGCCTTCTCCAGCCGGCCGAGGGTCTCGGCGCCCACGTCGCTCGCTTCGATCCGGCGCAGCAGTTCCCACGCGTCCAGTTCGTCGTCCAGGTCCTCGCGAGGCGACTCGGCGATCATGGCCGTCAGGCGTCCGCCGGTGTCGAGCGCCTTGTCCAGCGCCTTGGCGACGTCCGCGTTCGCGGGCTTCCTCCCATTGATCAAGTCGCTGATGTATCCAGTGCTGAAATGGGCGCGCCTGCTCAGCTCGCGATAGCTGAGTCGCCGGTCTTCGACGAGCTGACGCAGTGCGGCACCAAACTCGGGGTGCGGTGCCCCCATGGCGATCTCCCCAGGTAGCGGTCTGGGGGCGGCACGGCCCGGCCGCTACTCCGAGCGGGCCACCGACTCGCACGGTACAACGCGCGGATGCTTCGTGGGGGTTGCCGCCACGACGAAGGGACCTCGCATCCGGTCACGCCGGGCCACCATCGAGACCGGGCGGGTCGCGACGGATGTCGCGGCCCGCCTCTGTGCTGGTCGGCCGGTGGGCGCAGCAGGGATCGAACCTGCGACCCTTCGCTTGTAAGTTCTGCGTGAGGTCGTCCGGCTAGGATCAAAACGGTCCGTGAGCAGGGAATATGCCGCCTCCGAACTTCTACAACCGGCCTCAGACGCCGCCGAACGAGACCGCAAACGAGACCGCACCCCACACCTTAAGGATCCCTCTCGCGCTTCCGTGTCAACTAAAGATCACGGGTTGCCTAACTCGCCGCCTACCGCCTCCGACCTGGGCATCAGCATCCAGGCAAGTCCGCCGCCGTCCAGCATGGTCCCCGCAGTTGATATTCAGTTTGATACTCGGACCATCCTGGTACGCGGCGACAGAGCCTGGCATATCAACCTGATACGGAGCACCGCCAGGTGGTGTTCGTTTCTCAGCCCACCATCCCGGAGTCGTGGCAACTGAGCTTCTTCCCGTGGCCTTCGCGAAAAGCGAGCGGAGATCACCTCGGTCCCAGCTCCGCGCTCGGCCGCGCGATCACCAGCCCCGAGGGGATCACTCGGCGAGATCCGCTGGCTGACTACCCAGATCAACACGCATGGGTGCATAACCACGGACTACTACCCTCACCGCGCAACTGCATGCGTTCTAGGCGAGACCCGGGGGCGGAACACGCGGCGCGCTCGGCAATCAAATATGAGAGCCAAGCAACACTCCTCGTCACCCAACAAGTCCGCCACCTGCACAATTCGCGGCTGCGAGCGCACCTCACCCACTGACGGAGACGGGGCCGGCCCTGCGGTGCATTCCCTTCCAGACGGTCCACCTCTATCGTCTGTAACGGGGGTTTCACAGAACGTGACACCCTCGCACCTAATCGCCGCTCCGGGAGGTTCAGGGTTGGAAACAGTACGGCTGTGGCAGGGAGAGGACTGGGAAAAGTGGTGCCTGCAACTTCTTCAACTGGCATACGGCAGGGACAGCGTGCAGCCCGTCCCCGCACGCCATAAGGGCGATCTAGGCATCGAGGCATTCACCCACGACGGGCACGCATTCCAGTGCTATGCCGTACAAGAGCCCGTACCAACGAAAGAACGTTACGAGAAACAACGAGATAAACTCACTACAGACATTGGGAAGCTTCTAATAAAAAAAGAAGACTTCATACGAATGCTAGGCAGCATTCAACTACACTGCTACTTCTTCATGCTTCCACTATGGGACTCGAAAGAATTAGTTCAACACGCAACAACCAAGGCATTGGAAGTCAAGTCCTGGGATCTCCCATTCATCGATTCTAGCAATTTCCGCATCATGATCGCCAATGATGATTCCTTCGCCGATGCTCGCGGCAAACTTTTAGCCCGCCCCCCTGACTTAGTCTCGATTTCCCCAGTGAACAGTGACGATACAAGCGCTTGGATCAGCGAGAATTCGGAACCGTACGAGACGATAGATCGGAAGCTAACGAACATCTTCACAGAGGAAGAGAGGCGCAAAAGATACATTGAGAGTCTGCTAGGAAAGCATATCGAAAGTGGGAATACCCTCGAAAAGCTACGCACCCGGTTTCCCGACCAATGGGAAGTAGCCGTCGCTACAATTCGTTCACAGGAAAGTTTTCTCGATCTTGAACACCTAGATGGCAGCAAACCGCCGTCAACAACGCTCGTGAAGGAAATCGTCAACGACCTCCGAAACACCCTCACTCGCGACGTTAATCTGATCGGCCCGGGCGCCATTAACGGTATCGCGTGGGGCACAATCGCGGACTGGCTAATTAGATGCCCACTTGACTTCGAGGATGCAGCTTAATCCAATGGACGACATTCTAGAAGAGGCATTTGGAGCGCTGACAACGCCTGTGAGGTTTAGACATCGACCCGACCCAATTCCGGGCGACCTTCGCATCGGATGGCGCGTAACGATGCTAACGCTTGTGCTCGATCAATGTCGAAACAAGACCGCCAACTTGGATCAGGTACACCTTCTGCTCTGGGCTCTGCGAACAGAAAGCGGAAGACGTCTTATCGCTCGATGGTTTGCGGGCGACCGACGCCCGGACGACCCGATCCTGCGATATGACCCCTCCCTAACGCGAACGATTTCGCTCACCGTTGCCTCTGGCCTCGTTAGAAGAAACAAGAATCAAACTCTGACGCTAAGTCAGCAAGGACAGGATGTTGCCTCGGAGGCGAGGCAACAGCGTGTTCTGACAGAAGAGAAGAACACCCTTCTCATCTTGCCGAAATCCATTACACAGGCAAAGGTACGACAGATGCTGGAGTGGCACTGATGCTAAAGATTAGAGCGGTACAGCTTAGGGTTCTAACGCCTGGACCAGTGTGCGGAGCGGACTTCACGTTCGAGAATGGGTTGAATATCTTACGGGCCGACAATAGTAGCGGCAAGTCAACATGCCTGCAAGCGATACTGTACGCCCTTGGCCTTGAAGGAATGCTTAGCCCCAAGCGCGACATCCCGCTGCCGCACGCCATGACCGATGAAGTTGAAGTAGACGGAAAAGCGCACGCCGTACGTAGATCATTTGTTCGCTTGGAGATCGAGAATTCCAGCGGTGAGGTGATCACCGTTCATCGCTCGGTTCGGGACGAGAACGTCGACTCACGCCTCGTTTCAGTTTTCCACGGGCCAGTCATCACCGAAAGTCTAACCAACCAGCCCCGACAGGACTATTTCGTGCGCATGCCGGGTGCCGCGCAACGAAGCACCGGGTTTCATCACTTCCTAGCCGACTTTGTCGGCTGGGCAATTCCACGCGTCACGAAGACCGACGGAAGCGAAGTACCCCTATACGCGGAGTGCCTCTTCCCTTATTCATTTGTGGAGCAGAAACAAGGCTGGCTCAGTGTCCAGCCGAGAATCCCTGGCTATTTCCAAATCAGGGACGCGGTTCGGCGAAGCGCCGAGTTCACGCTGAATCTGGATGCGTACAATCTTGCGCTCCGAAGACAACGCCTTGAGTATGCAAAGACCGTCGCGGAGTCCGATTGGAAGGCACGTCTTCGCGCACTGTCTAACGAAGCAGCATCCGTATCCGTGACTCTGCGCAATGTGCCGGCAAATCCGGCAGCCACGCAAGACGGATTCAAGATCAACGCGCTCGTAGCGCAACCTGATAAAACGTGGTCGACCCTCGAAGAGGAGATTTCTAGGCTTCAGGACATGCTGGAGGAAGTCGCCGTCATTCCCAATACGGGGCCGGCATCCGAGGATCTAGAGGCGGACCTCTCCGAGTCGCAAGACCGTCTTGTTTCTCTAGGTGCGGTCGCAGTTGAAGCAATCGCCGAACATGACGCCGCTCAGCAGCGCGCAACACATCTTAGGGAACGCGTGGTAGCACTGGAGGAGGATTTACAGCGCCACAAGGACGCTGCGCTTCTAACGCGTCTAGGCTCTTCACATTCAGCTCTATTCGGCGAGAATCCTCACTGCCCCACGTGCAGTCAATTTCTTCCAGACGGATTCGATATCACCGTTACCCCAATGGCGGTCGATGACAACATCAAGTTGATCGAACAGGAGCTAATAACTTTTAAGGGCATGCTGTCCGATTCGCTTGCCCGCCAAGAAGTCGAGGCCACGAAAGTTCGTCGACTTCGCGGAGAAGCAAATTTGATTCGTGCGCACATCAGATCACTTAAGGACACCCTGACTGCTCCTTCCTCGATGCCGTCAATCGCGGCAATCGCGCAGCAGGTACGTCTAGAGGAACACATCGGTGTCCTTTTGAAGTTTTCCGACGAAGTTCGGACGGCCGAGACCGACCTAGTGGATCGTGCGCAAGCATGGCGCGTCATCGACGAGGAACTCAAGGCCGCAGGCAGAGACACCCTCAGCATTCTCGACAGAGAAAAGATTCATTTCATTAATGAATCTTTCAGAGACCAACTGCGGGCTTACCAATTCAGCTCCATGGCACCCGAAAATGTAACAATCTCAGAGGATACGTACAGGCCGGTCCATGAGGGGTTCGATCTAGGCTTTGATTTATCCGCAAGCGACATGATTAGGGCCCTATGGGCATACTTGCTTTCTTTTGCAGAAGTTAGCCTAAAGCATGCTACCAATCATCTTGGAGTCCTAGTGCTAGACGAGCCGCGTCAACAAGAAGTACATCGGCGCGACTTTGCTACATTCTTGAGACGACTTGGAAGGGACGGCAGTGACGGGCTGCAAGTCATCGTAGCTACCAGTGAAGAAGATGGAAGCCTAACAGCAATGCTAGGCGACACGCCTCACACAATGATTTCCCTTAGCGCCGGAAGTAAGGTCATTCGACCCTTGCGCTGATTCGATCACCCGGGCCACCGTCGCCCACTGCGGCAGCTCATCGCCGAAACTGTTTAGCAGTGATCTGTTGACTGGACACCTGAATAAATGCTCGGGGTTAGACGCCGTCCGCGGACTTTCCCTGCGCCACTGCCGAACTCGAATCATGCAGCCCATTAGTCAAATGGTCGGAGTAGACTCCAAGGGAACCACCAGTTGGGTATAAAACCTATCGCCCATATGGCGAACCAAACGAGAATCGAGAGTATAATCGCCGCACTTCTCCGTCGCTGTTTTCGACTCATTTTCCTTATCTGCGGGGCCAAACTCGCAGGATCACCCATCAATGAAAACACGCCATAAAATGTGCCACACAGCGCAACTAAGCTGGCGTTGTTTCCAAGCGCCTTATTATGAGATATGCTCATCACTGCTAGCGCCAGACTTAACACTACTGCCAATAGGCCATAAAAGTATGGCGCTACTACCCACTCCCGACGCTCATCTGAGTCACTTGCGGGTCTAAATTTCGCCTCGACAACGATCGCAACAATGAGCGCCGCGTCCACTTCGGCAAGGGTTCCCGCTGCGTCTACGTTCACCGAACAAGGTTCCTTGACTCTACGTCACATGTCAATATTTGATAGCTTGAAGTGAAGCAGCGGTACACACCCTTCCGGCAAGTCCGCCTGCCCGCACGGCGATAGCCGGGCGAAAAGCACGCGAATGCTCCCTACTTCACGGCGCTCCCCTAGCTAGGGCCATCGCAGCTCCTCGCTTGCATTGCAGCGGCATATACGTCTAGACGCATACGCGCCTCGTCGCCCCGATGTTGACACCTACCGTGATGTTGTGATCACACCGGATCGCGAAGGTGCCGCGTATCGGCAGCTCGCCACTGTGCTGCGTAACCGCATCCGCTCCGGCGATCTACATCCTGGTCATCGAATCCCGTCCGAGAAGGATCTCCACGACGAGTTCGGCTTGGCGCGGGAGACGATTCGCCGCGCACTTGCCGTGCTGCGACAAGAAGGGCTTATCGAGGTTCGGCACGGACACGGCACGTTCGTGGCCGAGCCGCCGTCGACGGTAGAGCTAAAGCCGGGCGACAGCGTAACGGCGGTCGGGGCCATAACGGTGACCCGCTTGTCCGGTGAGATCGAGACATATCCGGTCGGCACCACACTCACGGTCATCGAGTGAGCTGACGATGATGTCCCAACTCACGCTAGTGGCTAGCCGGGAACTCGTATGAGCCAGCCTGCGCGGCATACCGTCATCGACGAGTGGACCGGGCGCCACGCGTGCGCGCTCCAAGCCGCTTTTCGGATGTCGCAGGATGAGATGGCGGCGCTGATCGGCGTCGCGAAGCGAACGATCGCGGCCTGGCATGAGCGGCCCGAGGTCCGCATCCGCCCGGAACTACAGCGGGCGCTCGACACGGCATACGAGCGTTCTGCCGAGTCCGTGAAGATCCGGTTCGCGCGGCAGCTCAACGCCGAGGATCGCGCCGACGTTGAGGCGGCCGGCAGCGCAGCACCGCTCACGGTGGCGATAGCTGTCGTCGTCAACGGGGCGCGGGTGCTTCTCGTGTGTCGGCGCGAAGACGACCCGAACGGCATTACCTGGCAGTTTCCCGCGGGGATCGTCAAGCCCGGCGCGAAGCCGCGCACGGTGGCAGTCCGAGAGACGCTGGCCGAGACCGGCATTCACTGCACGGTCATGCGACCGCTGGGGAGCCGCATACATCCGGTCACCGGCGTGTTCGCCGAGTATTTCCTCTGCTCTTACCTGACGGGTGAGGTCGCCAACCGCGACACGGACGAGAACATCGATGCCGTCTGGATTCCCCGTCAGCGTCTCGGCGAGTTCGTGCCCGCCGACCGGGTCTTTCCTCCCGTGATTCAAGCCCTGGAAGACCTGG
Source organism: Catenuloplanes atrovinosus (assembly GCF_031458235.1). Taxonomy (NCBI): domain Bacteria; kingdom Bacillati; phylum Actinomycetota; class Actinomycetes; order Micromonosporales; family Micromonosporaceae; genus Catenuloplanes; species Catenuloplanes atrovinosus. The sequence goes on from NZ_JAVDYB010000001.1 coordinate 5,825,054, forward strand.
AAGCGGAGCCATGACTCAAACCGACGAACGCCCTGCCATCGCCGCCGCCATCATCGTTGACGAGGGGCGGGTGCTCATGGTCCGCCGGAAGGTCAAGGAGGGGTCGCTCTCCTGGCAGTTCCCCGCCGGCGAGGTCGAGCCGGGCGAGACCAACGAGCAGGCCGCAGCCCGCGAGGCGGAGGAAGAGACGGGCGTGACCGTGCGCCCCACGCAACTGCTCGGCGAGCGCATCCACCCCAACACGGGCCGGCTCATGCTCTACGTCGCCTGCGAGGTGGTCAGCGGCACCGCGCGCGTCGCCGACGAAGAGGAACTGGCGGAGGTGGCGTGGTGCGACCGCGCCACCCTCGCCGAATACGTGCCGTACCCACTGTTCGAGCCGGTGCAAGAACACCTCAACGGCGTCTTGCGCTGACGAATCCGCCTTACGCGGCGTCGAGCAGATCCGCGAGCCGGGACCGGACTACGCCCTCGTGGAAGTAGTCCGGCATCGGCACTCCGCCGATGGTCTGCCGGTCGGAGGTGACCTCGTCGAGCGACCGCGCCGGCATCGCCTTGGCGAGCTGGAGGCACGCGTTCGCGTACTTGCGTGCCTCCTCCGTCTCGCCGTTCTCCCGGAGGCGGACGGCAAGCGCGTACGCGTACTCGGCGGAGGCCCGGTCCTCCTGGTAGAGGCGCTCCTCCTCGTACTGCTGGCGCAGTTCCTCGATCGACGGCTTCGGCTCCGAGTCGTCAAGCATCAGAACAGGAACCTCTCGGCAACGGTCTGGTAGTCGAACAGCTCCGACTTGTCGAACCACAGGTCCACCTCGTAGGCGGCCTCTTCGACGTTGCCGGAGGCGTGGATCAGGTTCGCCGCGACGGTGCCCTTCTCCTCGGTGTACGCCTTCGACGTGTGCGCGAAGTCGCCGCGGATGGTGCCGGGGGGCGCCTGGTTCGGGAAGGTGCTGCCGACCATGCGGCGGACGTTCGCGACGGCCTCGACGCCCTCGAAGACGTACGCGATGACCGGGCCGGTCTGCATGAAGTTCGCGGTCACGTCGAAGACCGACTTGCCGAACCGCTCCTCCAGGTCGAAGTAGTGGCGCTTGGCGAGGTCGGCGTCCATCTGCACCATCTTGGTGCCGACGACCTTCAGGCCGGCCTCCTCGAACCGCTGCAAGATCTTGCCGACCAGTCCACGCGCGACCGCGTCGGGCTTGAGCAGTACGAGAGTCCGTTCCAGAGCCGCCATGCCTACCTCCAGTTTCACATTCTTCGTGGGACTACAGCTTGCACTATCGGCCTGTGCGCCCGGTCGGCCACCTGCGACATCAGCTCTCCGGGGTGAGGTCGATCCAGTAGTCCAGCTCGACGCGGTCGGAGGGAATGACGATGTCGGTCGCGACCTCGACGACGCGCTCGCCGGCGTACGTCTGCCTGGTGATCGTCACGACCGGCGTACCCGATGGAATGCGCAGTGCCTCGGTCTCCTCGCGGACCGGCATCCGGGCACGCACCCGCTCACGGATGCCGGTGATGACGATCCCGAGGCTGTAGAGCTGAGCGGTATTGCCGCCGGGCCACGGCTCGTTCGCCGGGTCGGCGACCGGTGTCCCCGCCACGTCCGCGAGAAGCAGACAAGACACAGACATTTGCTGCGGTACGCCGTGGGCGCGGAAGACGAAGCGCCGCTCCAGGAGCATGGTGCCGGGCTCGACGCCGAACAGCTCGGCGCGCGCCGACGAGGCCGGGACCTCAGCGAACTCCCTATCGAGGGTGTAGTCCGACCACTGCACCGCCTGGTCCGCGGTGAACGAGGTCTCCGGCCTGGCGGCACCGCGGATCTGGTCGAGTTCACGGCGGTAGCGATCTGAGCCCAGCCGGCGGACCGGCATGACGGGCCGGGCGTAGGTGCCGCGCCCCTGCTCGGTGACGGCGAGCCCTTCGGCGCGGAGAAGGCCGATCGCCTCGCGGACGGTGCCGCGCGAGACGCCGAACTCGTCCATCAGCGCGGCCTCGCTGGGCAGCAGCGACCCGGCGGGTATGGCGCCGGCGAGCATCCGGCGGCGTAGCTCATCGGCCACGGTGCGGTATCGCGGCCGGTCGGGGTGCGGGCTAGACACGTCGGCCACCCTACGCCGCTCCAGAACTCGTACAGATGAGACAAGCGAACCACACGTCTAGACGACTCGTCTAGACAGGTGTACGTTCGGTCCCGCAGCCAGCACCTCGGTGTTTCTAGGGCTAGACGCATCGGTGCTGGCTGCCCGCAGACCGGTACGGCGGTACTCGACCCGTAGCGGGTGCCGTCGTGCCGCCGGGTCTGAGTAAGGCGCCGTACCACCGAAGCCGCGCCGGGATGGATCGGCTGAGTGGGACCTCAGCAGCGAACGCACAGCCGCTCATGCATGTCGTCAAGACCTTTGGAGGTCGCGATGCGTCCGTGGAAGCGCATCAAGTGGTTCTTCAACCCGCACGATCCCGCCGAGCCCATCAAGGTCGTCTCTCGCGCGGTTCGGGTTCCGGTCCGCGGTCACAGCGACCCCGCGTGGAACGCCCCGACGACGCGCCACGAGGCGTTTCGCCTGACGCCGGGCCAGCGAGCGCGGGGTCACGGCGGCCGGTGGCCGTCATGAACGCGGAGCCGACCGCACCGCGGTGCCGCCCGGACATCGTGCCGGGCACTGTGCTCGACCTCGCTCCCATGGACCATCGCGGTGACGGCGGCCGGCTGACCATCCGCGTGACGGAAATCGGCGAGGAATACCAGCTATTGCCCACGCTCGAATGGCTGCGGGTCAAAGGCGTGGTGGTGCGGCCTGACGGCGTGCCCGGCGACGAGACGAGCGCCTGGATTCGCACCGCGGCGCTGGCCGACGCCGTCCGGCCTACCGGCTGGCTACCACCGCCGGACCAGTGAGTGCCCGCAGCGCCATGCGTTGCCTGAGTGCTCAGTCAGAAGGGAGGAGGCAAGTGGAAGAAAAACGTAAACACCCAAGCTGGTGCAGTGACGAGCTGGGGGAGGTCGGCGAGCGCAAGTCGCACATGGTCGTGGTCCATCCGGATGCCCCCGACGATGCGACCGTACGGGCCTGGCTGACTCGGATGGACGGAAGCGACACGGGGCCTGCGATCGTCACGATCGAGGTCGAGGACATCGAGATGCGCGCTAGGCGCGTGCTGACCACCGGCCTGACGCGGGTATTCATCAATGCCCTGGTGGACCTGCGCAGGATGCGGAGGGCCGGAGAGCGCCGCGCCATGGCCGACGGACATCCCGCGTGGTGCAGCCGACTGGAGAAGGCGGGTGAGCCTCACCGATCGCGGGAGGTTAAGGCGACCGAGAAACGCAACGATGACGTCATCCGCGTCTGGCTCGCGCAGGGCGCAAGCCAAGAGATCGCAGCGCCGATGGCGTACGTCGGGATGAGGACTGACGGCGTACTGCTGGAGTGGCCGCCGCTGACCCGGTCTCAGCATCACGCTTTGACGCGCAGACTCTCCCACCTCCTGGATCAGCTCCACACGGCCGGCCCGGGAACGCTCGCACTGCCGCGATCCACGTAGTCGCCCAGTCGCTCTTTCGCGCGCCACAGCCGCGATCGGACGTGGGTGCGCCGCACTCCCTGGCTCGCAAACCTGGGATCTCAGCGGCGCATCCAGCCCCGGTGTGCCGCCGCCTGACAACCGGCACCGCAGGCGGCGGCACACCCCGACCAGCCTTTATCGCCGTGACCGAGAACTCGAACGCTGACAGCCAGCTCCACACCGCATCTGCACGCTGGCGGCCTGTTCCACCCCGGATTGTGCATCGACCGGCAGCGAAGCATCGGGCACGCAAAGCCGGTCCGAGAGGCCGACCCTCTCCCTCCACGGCACCACCGTGCGTCTTCGGCGATACCCGAATCGAGTGATGCTGCTGTGTCACCGCGCGGACGCCGGTCCGATTTCGCATGGCTCCAGCAGCTCCCCAGGTGTGCGGCCCGGCACGCTACGGTGGATCGATGTCTGAGTCCAAGCACATCGCCGCCGTCTATTTCAGCGCAAGCACCCCGGGCGCTTTGTTCGCGAAGGCCGCAGAGTGGTGCAACGCGAACGACGGCAGATACGAGATCGAAGCTGTCCAATTTGAGGAGAATATCCACGGCGTCGCGCCCGACGAACGTTACGACCTCTCGCTGTACTTCGAGCCCAGAAAGTAAGCAATAGACGCCGCAACGGCTACGGACTCGGGCCGTGGAGCCTCCAGGGATCGCCTTTGCTGTGGGGGGCGCTTCTTGGGGGTGATCCGGTAGACCGGCCGGGCGAGTCTGCGTCACACCGACAGAACGCTCCTTCCCTTCCGAAGCGACATGCGTCATCACTGCATCAACGATGCATCGATGATGTGCGCTGCCTTCATCGGCGGCGCGCGATGTCTCCGGTTGACTGGATGTCAGCGGAGGAACGCTTCGGAGGGAGGTTGAGCACCATGAATCAGTCGGACGGAACCGACCCGCGGCGCGGGCGGGATGCCTGCCAGGCGCGGACGACCGTAGGGCGCCAGGCGGGCGAGCGACCGAACATGCGGTCCGCGGCGGGAGCCTGACCACGGGAGACGTAAGCGGCCCAGGTGGCGCGGCTGATCGGCGCGCCGGCTGATCGCAGGTACGCGAGTACGTCTTCGGTCGTCCACCAGTCGGCGGGCAGGTCGTTGTCCGTCGTCTCGGCCATCACGGGCGAGCCTACGCGAGTCTCGCCGCGAGCTGCTCGCTCGCATTCCCAGGGTCTGCGCCGCGTGAGCGGGTAGGCAATCGTCGATTGACCAATACAACGTCAAGCTGTAGCGTCCGCGGCATCGAATACAACGCCACGTTGTATTCGTGGTGCGGTGCCGTTCCATCGACTTCGTCTGAGAGGAACCACGTTCATGAGCACCAGCAAGCAGCGCTTCGACCCGGACGAGCCGGGGCCGGCGGCGGAGAGCCTGAACGCGATCGAGCGGGAGTGGCCGCTGATCCAGGCCGAGATGGAACTCGTCGCGGCGGAGATCCGGGTGTTGACGGCGGAGCCGTCGCCGTCCGCGAACGAGTGGCGCCGGCTGCGGCTCGCCGAGCGCCGGGTGCTGCACGAGGCGGCCGTTCTGGTCGCCCGGCTGACCGAGTCGTCCGGCCGGGCGGCGTGCCACCGCAGGTCCACGCGGACCTCACTGACCTTGCCCGGCCACGGGCTTTCGTGGCATCGAACCGGATTGGAGGCTCCGATGAGTCTCGGAATCTTCTCCCTCATCCTGCTCGGGCTGCTCGCGGTGCTCGTCACCGATCGCAGGACGCGTGGTCGGATCGTGTGTGCGGCGCTGTGCGCGTTCATGCTCGGCCTGGTCGTCGCCGGGTCGAACGGGGTGCTGACGAAACCGGCGCATGCGCTGGTCGACGGTGTCCGGTCGGGCATGACCGCGATCGGGAACTCGCTGGGTGGTAGCGAGTGACGTACAACCAGTTGGTCCGGCTGCGGTGGGGCGTGCGGGGCGCGCTGGCGCTCGGCGTCGCGACTTCAGTCGCGGCGAACGTCCTGCACGCCGAGCCGAACCCGATCTCGCAGGCCATCGCGGCGTGGCCGCCGCTCGCGCTGCTGCTCACCGTCGAGCTGATCTCCCGGGTGCCGGTGCATCGGCGCGGGCTCGCGGTGGTGCGCATGGCGGCGACGGCCCTGATCGCGGGGATCGCGGCGTGGGTGTCGTACTGGCACATGGCGGGTGTCGCGGCCCGCTACGGCGAGGACGGCGCGGCGCCGTACCTGATCCCGATCTCGGTTGACGGGCTGGTCGTCGTCGCGTCCGTCTGCCTGGTCGAACTCTCCGGCCGCATCCAAGCGGCCACGGCACCTCTCCCCGAAGCCGCGTCACCACCCGAGGAAAGTCCGGCACCAGCCCCGGAAAAGACGGACACAACAACGGACACGAGCCCGGACATCGGTACGGCGTTCGCGCCGGATGCGGGCGAGGAGCCGCAGCCCGAAACCGTCGGCGACAGCGACGACGAAAGTCCGGACACCGCGCACCGGCCGGAGCCCGCCGTGGTTCGGAAGCCGAAGCGCAAGCGGGACACCGCGTCCGCGGTCGCCCGGCTGCGCGAGCGCCATCCCGACATGAGTGCGGTCGAGATCGCGCGGCGGGTCGGGGTCACCGATCGGACGGTGCGCCGGCATCTGCGTACCCCCGTGATCGAAGCCGCATGAAGGAGACCTCTCGGATGAGTGCGACCGCACGACACCTCGCCTTCGCGCTCGAAGCGCTGGGCGAGACCACGAACGACGTCGCGGAGTTCCTGGCCGCAGGCGGATGGACCGGTCTTCGCAGCGACGGGCGGGCCTGCCCGATCGCGATCTACCTCAGCAGCGTCGTGCCGAACATCAGCGACGTGTACGTCACGCCGTACGAGCTGGTGGTCGTCACGGGTGACGGCGAGGAGATCGACACCGCGTTGCCGGTCGGGCCGTCCGACTTCGTGTCGGCGTTCGACGACGGCGCGTACGACGATCTCGCGGCCGTGATCACGGATGAGTTCGGCGAGGTTACCGACGACCTCGAACGGTAGCTCCGCCCGGGGCGCGGCCATTCGGCCTCGCAAACCTCCGGCCGCGCCCCGGCCTCCTCGTCAGCCCTCGAAGAGACCTCTGCGGAGGAGACCATCATGACAAGCCCAGATGACTTCGATTGGGCTCGGCACGAAGCCGAGCTGACCGGCGGGCCGCCGCCGGTCGATACGCCGGAAGCGCTGGCGCCGCAGCGATGGAGCGCGGCCGGTCTGCGGGCGGCGAAGCGCCGGCCGATCATCCCGGCGTGGGCGCGGTCCCGCACGGAACTGAAGATCCAGGCGCGGTGGGTGGTCGCGTACTACACCCACGTCTGGGCCTACCACCTGACGCGCAGCCCGAAGTACGCGGCGAAACTCGTCGTCCGGGCGCCGCGCGGCGCGGTCCGGCTCGTCGCCGGCACGGCCCGGTGGGTGGCCGACGCGGAGGGCGCTCCGGTGCGGGCGGCGGCGGTGCGCCGGGAGAATGCGGAGGAGTACCTGAAGCTGTCCCGGCAGCGGGACGCGCGGGTACGGCTCCGGACCGCGTTACTGGTCGCGTTCGTAGTCGGCGGGACGGCTACGGCCGGGCTGCTGGTGGTCGCCGGGACGGAAGCCGCCTGGTATGCGGTGCTCGTCGCCGTGGTGGCGGTGCTCGGCGTGGCGGGCACGCCGGCGGACCGGCCGCTCGTCGACACCGCGGTCTCGACGACGCGGGCGCCGAACCTCACCTCCGATGTGGTCCTCTCCGCGCTCGGCGCGATCGGTGTCGCGGGCATCAATCAGGCGATCTCCCGTCGTGGGCTTCAGGACGCGATCCGGTTCGCGGAGCCGATCAGCCGGGACGGTCCCGGATGGCGCGCCGTCGTCGATCTGCCGCCGGGGGTCACGGTTGACCAGGTCGTGGAGAAGCGGAAGGAGCTGGCGTCCGCGCTGAGCCGGCCGCTCGGGTGCGTGTGGCCGGAGGGCAACGTTGAAGTGCACCCGGGCCGGCTGGTGCTGTGGGTCGGAGACGAGGATCTGTCGAAGGCCGAGCAGCCGGCGTGGCCGCTGCTGAAGGATGGGACGGCGAGCCTGTTCCGGCCGGTGCCTTTCGGAACCGACCAGCGAGGGCAGCCGGTCGGGGTGACGCTGATGTTCGCCTCGATGGTGATCGGGTCGATTCCGCGGATGGGCAAGACGGTGGCCGCGCGGCTGCTGTTGCTCGCGGCGGCGCTCGACGTGCTCGCGGAGATCCACGCGTACGACCTGAAGGGCATGGGAGACCTGGCCCCGGTCGAGCCGGTCTGCCATCGCTACCGCGCCGGGTCCGATGACGACGATGTCGCGTATGGGCTGGCGGACATGCGGGAGCTGTCGGCGGAGCTGGCGCGGCGGGCGCGGGTCCTGCGGGAGTTGCCGCGGGAGCTGTGCCCCGAATCGAAGATCACGCCGGAGCTGGCCGCGCGCACGGCGTACCGGCTGCATCCGATCTTGATCGTGGTGGACGAACCCCAACGGTGGTTCGAGCACTCCGAGTATGGCGAGGAACTGCGGGAGATCGCGGAGGACCTGGTCCGGCGCGGGCCGGCGGCGGGGATCATCGCGGTGTTCGCCACGCAGCGGCCCGACGCGAAGTCGCTGCCCACAGGGATCTCGGGCAACGCGGTGCTGCGGTTCTGCCTCAAGGTCATGGGGCAGATGGAGAACGACATGGTGCTCGGGACCAGCGCGTATCGCAACGGCCTGCGGGCGACCATGTTCAGCCGGCGCGACCTCGGGATCGGGTATCTCGCCGGGGAAGGCGACGAGCCGCAGATCACCCGGACCTACAACGTCGACGGGCCGGCGGCCGAGGTGGTGGTGCGGCGGGCGCGGGCGCTGCGGGAGAACGCGGGGCGGATCACCGGGCACGCGCTCGGCGAGGAGTTCGCGCCGGCGGCCGTCGCCTCCGTCTCGGTGCTCGACGACATCGCGGCCGTGGTGCTGAGCGGCGAGACGAAAGTCTGGTGCGAGACCGTCGCGGCGCGGCTGGCGCAGTTGCGGCCGGATGCCTACGCGGGCTGGGACAGCGAACAGGTGACGGTGGCGCTCAAGCCGTACCGGGTCAAGGTCCGCCAGGTCTGGGGGACCGACCGAAGCACCGGGCTCGGCGCGAACCGGCGCGGGTTCGAGAGAGCGCAGCTCCTCGCGGCCATCGCGGAACGTAACCGGCGACGAGACGCCGGATAGGCCGCTTGTGGTGCTAGGTCTAGTACCCGCGGGCCGCTAGACCTAGCACCTCCGCTAGCAGGCTCTAACCCCATCTACCAGGACGCTAGCAACCTAGCGGCTCTCCCCTCGCACGCCCTGAAACCGGCAACGGAGGCGCTCGTGCACCCCTCTCACCTGCTAGAGACCCTGCTCTGCACAATCCCTGTCCTCGTCACCATCGGTTACTTCGGCTTCTGCCGGATCAGCCCGTTCGGGCGGTGTCGTGTCTGCCGGGGCACCGGCCGGGCGCGGCGCCAGTACGGCCGAGTCAGCCGGGCGTGCCGGCGGTGCGACGGCACCGGGCTCCGCGTGCGGACCGGCACCCGCGCGATCAACCGAGCCGCGCGGCTCTACCGCGACGGCGCGAGCTGAGCGGGCGGCCCGTCATGGCGAAGCACCAACGAGCGCTCCGCATCGACCTGGGCGACGGGCTTGGGCTCGTCGAGCTGCGCCGGGGCACCGACGAAGACGGCGGGACATGTGCGGAGATCCGCTTACGAATCCCGCTCGCCGACAGCAAAGCCGCCGCGCGGCGGCAGCTGATCGCGCTTCTTCCCCACCTTCGACACCTTGCAGCCGACGTGGCCGCGCGCCGGCGGCCCGCACCACGGCATTAATCCGCAACCTTGAAAGGACTTTCGCGGTGAACGGAACGACCGTACGGGCGGTGCTCACCGCTACCGAACGGGGCTGGCCCGTCTTTCTGCTCGGCCGGTCGAAGCGACCGACCGCCAACTACCCAGGCTGTTACGAAGGCAGCGACTCCTCAGACCGGGAGGCCGTAACCGTGCGAACGACCAAGCTGCCCCACTCCATCTCTGCGTTCGACCACCAGGAGGAGCGCGTGCATGTCGCCGACGACCGAGTCGTGCTGACCGTCGAGGAAGCGGCCCAGCGGCTCGGCATCGGTCGAACCACCATGTACGCGCTCGTGATGAACGGCGAAATCCGCTCCGTCACGATCGGCCGGCTCCGCCGCGTCCCCGTCCGCTGTCTCGCCGAGTACGTCGATCACCTGCTCGACACCGACCCACCCCACACCGCGGCCTGAAAGGGGTGCCAGCATGGGAAAGCGCAAGCCGAACGGCGCATCCAGCATCTATCAGGGCAGCGACGGATCGTGGCACGGCCGCGTCACGGTCGGGGTGAAGGACGACGGCAAGCCCGATCGCCGGCACGTCCGGGGCAGGACCGAGGCCGAGGTCACGAAGAAGGTTCGGCAGTTGGAGCGGGACCGGGACCAGGGCACGGTTCGCACGGCCGGGCAGCGCTACACGATCGGCTCCTGGTTGGCGCACTGGGTCGAGACGATCGCGGCGCCATCGGTCCGCCCGACCACGCTCGCCGGCTACCGTACCGCCGTCTATCGGCACCTCATCCCCGGTCTGGGGGCTCATCGGATCGAGCGATTGTCGCCGGAGCACGTGGAGAAGCTGTACGCCAAGCTTCGCCGCGACGGACACGCTCCCGGCACCGTCCACCACATCCACCGCACGCTGAGGACGGCGCTCAACGTCGCGGTACGCCGTGGCCATCTCAACCGCAACGCCGCGTCGCTCGCGAAGGCTCCACGGCTCGATGAGCACGAGATCGAGCCGTTCACCGTCGAGGAGGCGCAACGCCTGCTCGCTGTGGCCGCGACGCGTCGGAACGGCGTTCGCTTCGCCTTGGCGCTCGCGCTGGGCCTCCGCAAGGGTGAGGCGCTGGGCCTCAAGTGGCGCCGAATCGACCTGGAGCGCGGACTGCTTCGTACACCGAAGCAGCTCCAGCGGCACCGATGGGAGCACGGTTGCGGCGATCCTCGGGCTTGTGGCGCGGCGCGCCACAAGCGGGAGCCCTGCCCGAAGGACTGTCGCCGGCATCAGCGGGCGTGCCCTCCCCCGTGCCCGCCGACCTGCACCCGGCACGCGAGTAGTTGCCCGGATCGACACGGCGGGGGCCTCCGAGAGGTCGACGTGAAGTCCCGCGCCGGCCGCCGGGGTGTGGGTATCCCGGCGCCGCTGATCAAGGCGCTGAGGGAGCACCGGGAGGCACAGAAGAAAGAACGCGAGAAGGCGGCGGATCTCTGGGAGGAAGGCGACTGGGTATTCACCCAGGAGAACGGCCGCCCGATTGATCCCCGTGCCGATCACGACGCTTGGAAGGCACTACTGAAGGAGGCCGGTATGCGGGACGCGCGGCTGCACGATGCCCGGCACACGGCGGCGACGATGCTGCTCGTGCTCGGCGTGCCGGTGCGGGCCGTCATGGAGATCATGGGCTGGTCGCAGATGTCGATGAGCACGCGGTACCAGCACCTCACGCCACAGCTCATCGACGGCGTCGCCGGACAGGTGGCCGGCCTGCTCTGGGCACCGGAATGAGACCACCGGGTCACAACTGAGACCAGAAATGAGACCGGGCGGGTCGCGACGATTGTCGCGGCCCGCCCTTGTGCTGGTCAGCCGGTGGGCGCAGCAGGGATCGAACCTGCGACCCTTCGCTTGTAAGGCGAATGCTCTCCCGCTGAGCTATGCGCCCGGAACTTGCGTCAGCCTACCCTGCAAGTGGGTCAGAGGCGGAGTGAGGCCAGGGCCGCGCGCCAGGCGGATTGGTCGCGGGGGCGGGCGCGGTCTTGGAGTTCGGCGAAGCGGACGGTGCCGGTGGGGTCGATGATGAAGGTGCCGCGTTCGGCGGTGCCGCGTTGTTCGTCCAGGACGCCGTAGGTGCGGGCGACCTGGCCGTGCGGCCAGAAGTCGGCGAGCAGGGGGAAGGTGAAGCCCTCACGGTCGGCCCAGACGCGGTGGCTGAAGATCGAGTCGACGCTGACGGTCAGGACCTGAACGGTGTCGTTCTGGTACTCGTCCAGCCGGGACTGTAGTTCGTGGAACTCGCCCTGGCAGGTGTTGGTGAACGCCAGCGGGTAGAAGACCAGCAGGACCGCCCGGCCGCCGCGGTACGACGAGAGCCCGATCTCCTGGTTGTTCTGGTCGCGGAGCAGGAAGTCGGGTGCCGTCTCCCCCACCTGGATCACGGCCGCCGACCTCCCGTCGCTGGACATGCTGAGCCGCGGCGGCACGGGCCCGGTGCCGCCGCGACGGTGAAACCATCCGGCCGCTCGCGAGCAGCGGCCGGCAAGCTTGTTATTTCTTGGCCCGGACGGCACGCGGCGTAACGAGCCGCGCGGCGGTCCAGTCCTTGCCCGCGTTCACCGTCGAGGTCTGGGTCAGACCAGCGGTCGGTGCCGATTCGCTGATCTCACTCGGCTCGACGTGGCCGTCCCTGCCCGCCTTGGGCGTCAGCAGCCACACCGTACCGGCGTCGGCCAGCGGGCCGAGCGCATCGGTGAGCAGCTCGAACAGGTCACCATCGCCGTCGCGGAACCAGACCAGCGCCACGTCGACGACCTCGTCGGTGTCCTCGTCGACCAGGTCGTTGCCACTACGGTCGGCCAGGGCGTCGCGGAGATCATGGTCGACGTCCTCGTCGTACCCCATCTCCATGACCACCATGCCCGGTTCGATGCCGAACCGGTCCGCCAGGCTCCGTACGCCGTCGGCGGCCTGACCAGCGGTCGCGCTCACTGTTGAGTGCCTCCTTGTCTCCTGCTCATCCCCGGCCGCCGGTCGGCGGCACTGAGGTCTCCCGATACCGGGGTCTCCCCCGAAACCCGATGACCGGTAGTCCACACAGTTACCGGCCCGGACGCAAGTGGCACACCGAGCCTTCGGCGAGATGTTGCGTCCGGTTGGTTACTCGTGACGATCCAGCTCATCGGGATACATAGTGTCACGGGGCGAGCAGGGCCTGGGCACCTTGGGCGATGGAGTCCTCGGAAACGAGCACCTGGCGGGCGGCCGGGCCGAGCGGGATGAACGAGTCGACGGACGCGACGCGCCGGGCCGCTCCGACGAATCCGGCGTCCACCAGCGCGGCCAGCACGCCCTCGCCGACGCCGCCGGAGCGCCGGGTCTCGTCCACGATCAGGACCCGGCCGGTGGCGGCGGACTCGCGGATGATGTCGGCCACCGGCAGGGGCGCCAGCCAGCGCAGATCCACCACGCGGACGCCGTAGCCGGCCGCGGCGAGCCGGGCGCCGACGCGCAGCGACATGCGTACCCCGTTGCCGAACGTGAGGATCGTCAGATCCTCCGCGGAGCCGAGTGGGTAGACGCGGGCGCGCCCGATCGGGACGTGCGCCGCGTTCCACCCGGACGGGGCGGTGTAGGGCGCCAGCCACTCGCCGTCGCCGTCCGCGTAGAGGTCGCGCGTGTGGTAGAGCGCGATCGGCTCGACCACCGCGACCACGGAGCCGTCGGTCTGCGCGGACGCCAGGCAGGTGCGCAGCATCGGCGCCGCGTCCTCCGCGCGGGACGGCACGGCCACCACCAGGCCCGGGATGTCGCGGAGCACGGCCAGCGAGTTGTCGTTGTGGAAGTGGCCGCCGAACCCCTCCTGGTAGCCGAGCCCGGCGATGCGCACCACCATCGGGTTCCGGTAGGCGCCGCGGCTGAAGAACTGCATGGTGGCGGCCTCGCCCCGGAGCTGGTCCTCCGCGTTGTGCAGGTAGGCGAGGTATTGGATCTCCGGGACCGGGAGCAGGCCGGCCAGCCCGGCGCCGAGCCCCAGGCCGAGGATCGACGTCTCGTCCAGCAGCGTGTCCAGCACCCGGTCCCGGCCGAAGCGATCGGCCAGGCCCTTGGTCACGCCGTACACGCCGCCCTTGGCGGCCACGTCCTCACCAAAAACGATCATGCCGGGGTACGTGAGCGCGGCATCGGCCAGCGTCGCGTTGATGGTCTGCGCGAGAGTGAGCGGCCCGCGCGTCTCCGGCAGCCGGTCCAGCGCCGCCGCCCGCGCCGCCGCGCCCGGGCCGGTCGCGAACGAGGCCGCCTCCGTGATCGCGTGCGCCACCCGGACCGGCCGGCGCGGCGCGATCGGCGCCATCACCTCGGCCGCGGTGGCGAGCTTGGACTCGCCGAGCACCTCCTCCGCGACCTTGCGGACCAGCCAGCCGATCTCGTCGTACCGTCCGATCAGCTCCGCGGGCCCGGCCAGTCCGGCCTCGACCAGCAGCCGCGCGGTGGCGACCAGCGGGTCCCGGTCCAGGTCCGCGGCCAGTTCGGCGGGGGTGCGGTAGGCGGTCTCCACGTCCGCGCCCGCGTGGCCCATCAGCCGGACCAGCTCCAGGTGCAGCACGGCCGGGCGGCGCTCGGTACGCACGTACGCCGCGGCCTCGGCGGCGGCGTCGTACGCGGCGGCCAGGTCGCAGCCGTCCGCGTGGAAGTACCGGATGCCCGGCCGGGAGGAGAGCAGCGCCGCCACCCAGCCCTCCGGCGACGGCACGCTGATGCCGAGCCCGTTGTCCTCGCAGACCAGCAGCAGCGGCACCTTGGAGCCGGAGTGGTCGGACCAGCCGGCCGTGTTGAACGCGGCCTGCGCGGCGGCGTGGTTGACGGACGCGTCGCCGAACGAGGCGACCACGATCGCGTCCCGCGGCCACGGCGAGACCGGCTGCGGCCGGGCCGGGCCGGGGCGCTCGGCGGACGCCAGGTGCCGCGCATGCTCGATCGCCACGGCCGCGCCGACCGCGCGGGGCAGGTGCGACGCGACCGTGGACGTGGTCGGCACGACGTGCAGCGCCGCGTTGCCGAAGACCTTGTGCCGGCCGCCCGCGATCGGCTCCCGGCTGGACGCGATGACGCCGCGCAGCACGTCCCGCGCGGCCTCGGCCAGCGACACCCCGTCGTCGTGCTCGGCCGCGGCGTGCCGGGGCCCGTCGCCGAGCGGGGACTCGCCCCCGGCCGCCTGCACCGCGCGGGCGCAGTAGAAGCCGCCGGAGCGGTAGTGCAGCAGCGCCGGGTCGGTGTGCCGGACGGCGGCCGCGACCGCGGCGTTGCCCTCGTGACCGGACGAGCCGATCGTGTAGAACCCCTCGCCGAAGCTGCGCAGCCAGCGCGAGGCCAGGTCGAGGTGGCGGCTGGTCAGCTGGGCGTCGAAGAGTTCGAGCGCCCGGGCGCCGGTCAACCCGCTGCCGTCCCGGACGGGGTCGGCGGACGTCCGCCGCTCGTCCGGCTTGGTCAGCGCGCCGACCGCCTCCCGGAACCGCTCGTCGAGATCTTGAGGGGTGGTCACCCCGAAAGCATTACCGACCCGTACCGCCCGGGGCCACTCCAGCGGTCCGATGGAGAGCGTTCACTCACGCCACCCGGCCACCTCGACGCCCTTGCCCACCTCCGCGCGGAAGCCGAGCACCACCGTGCGGCTCTCGCCGGCCGGCACGCGCAAGCGCCAGGTCAGCTCGCCCATCTCGGTGCGCTCGGCCGGTGCCGGGTCGAGCCGGGTCTCGCGTACCGAGATCGCCTCGTCGCGGGAGAGCGGCAGCTGATCCAGCACCGTGACCTGCGCCTCACGCGGCGAGTGGTTGGCGATCGTGATCGTGTACTCCGCCTCGTGCCGGCGGGTGGCGGAGAGCGCGGCCTTGGACGCGGTGCGCCGGGTCTGCTGGCGCTCCACCCGTACCCGGTCGTCGACGCCGAGCGCCAGCTCCAGTTCCTCACCGGGCGCCCAGGGCCTCAGGTGGGTACGCCCGACGAAGTCCCCGCCGTGGAAGACCGCGGCCGGGCCGGGCAGCAGCGTGTGCTCGCCGGTGTTCGTCACGGTGGCCCGCAGGTACGCGCTGGTGTCCCGGACCGGCGCGGTCACGTGGTCGAGCCGGGCCGGCAGCTCCATCGAGGCCACCACGGCCCGGTGCGCGGTCCCGTCCGCCGGCACCGCGACCGGGCGCGCCGGGCGGTAGGTGGCCGCGGCCGTGCCCTGCTCCACGGTGGCGACCGCCTCGGCCACCTTCGCGCGCCGCAACGGCGGCGGGGCCCCGCCCGCGGGGACCGCGACCGGCCCGTCGTCCGCCGCCTCCATGGCGAAGGCCGCGCCGTAGGCGGGCGCGGGCGGCGGCACCGGCCGGGGCATCGGCGCCGGGCGCCGCCGGTCCAGGAACCACGGGTCCAGGTCGGGCACGCTGACCAGGCTCGCCGGGCGGGCGGTGGACAGCCGCAGCTCGGTCTCCGGCCAGTCCTCGCCGGTGTGCTGTGACACCAGCCCGAACCAGGTCAGCGTGAGCGTGTCGCCGCGCTCGTCCAGCCGTACGTCGTAGCTGGACTCCCAGGACGCGCCGGTCGCCACGTAGGACAGCTCCAGCTCGACCTCGCCGGTGTGCGCCATCTCCAGCGCCACCATGGCCACCAGCCGGTCCGGCGACGCCGTGGCGTAGCGCGCGGCGAGTTCCCGGTGCACCGCGGACAGCTCCTCGTCCAGCGACTCGCGGCGCCGGGCCGCGTCACGCTGCCGCGCCTTGCCGGCCGCCAGCTGCTCGGCCAGCGAGTCGCCGAAGGCCGCGATCGCGCCGGGCGCGGCGGTGCCCTCGGCCAGTGCCTTGGCGTAGCTGGTGCCGGCCCGGCGCCCCAGCTCGTGCAGGAACTCCGTGCGCTCCTTCTCGATCGCGGCGTCGTCGTCGAGCTCGCGCAGCGCGGTCTCCAGCGACCGGCGCCGCTCCTCCAGCGCGGTCACCTCCGGGTCCGTGCTGCGCGGCCGGTAGAACGTGGCCACGTCCACGCCGAGCACGGTGGCGGCGCCGTGCCCACCGACCCGCACCGAACCGGGGTCGACGGTCTGCGGCAGCGGCCCGACCGGGACGGTGTGGTCGCCGGCGGGCAGCCGCACGCTGGCGCGGCGCGTGACGCGGGCACGGTCGGGGTAGACGGTGACGCCGACGATCGCGGCGTCGACCGGCTCTGTGATCACCGGTTCGCTCATGCGGCGCTTCCTGGCACGCCGCGGTCGCACTGACTCATGGCACGAAGTTAGCGCGCGTAGTCACCGAGCCCGTCGCGCAGTACGCCGTAGGCGGCCCTCGCCTCCGCGACCGCCACCGGGTACGCCTCGTCCGCGCTCAGCCCGGCCACCAGCCGGCTCACGTTCCGCGTGGCGAGCTCGTGGGCGACCGCGTTGAGCTGCGCGGCCGCGGTGTGGGCGAGCACGTCGTCCGGCGCGGCACCGGTCGCCTCGGCGAGCGCGGACGCGAGCGCGCCGGTGTTCCGCGCGGAGAAGCCGGCCAGCCGTTGCAGTAGCGCCGGCGTCTCACGAATCAGCCGCTGGATCGCGATCACGGACGGTGCGTCGCTCAGCCCGGTCGGCGGCTCGCGCTCGGCGAGGCCGCGCAGGAAGTTCTCCTCCAGGGCGTCCACCGCGGACTGGCCGGGGCGGCGCTCGCGGACCGCCCGGGCGGACTCCTCCGCGTGCTCCTCGACGGGTGCCATGACGATGTCTTCCTTGCTGCGGAAGTAGTTGAAGACGGTCATCTTGGACACCTGGGCGGCCGCCGCGATCTCCGCGACCGAGACGTCGTCGAAGCCACGCTCCACGAACAGGGCCACCGCGGCGCGGATCAGCGCGGCCCGCGTCTGCCGCTTCTTCCGCTCCCGCAGCCCCTCCACGCCCGGAAACATACCAGGCATAAATTTTGACTTGTCATAAACTTATACTCGATCCAACATAAGCTCATGACGACACGCCTTCGGCGGCGGCTGACGCTCGCGGCCGCGCTCTGCACCGTGCTCCTCGCCGTCCTGGACCAGAACATCGTGGCCGCGGCGAGCCTCCCGATCGTCACGGACCTCGATCCCACGCACGGACTCGACCGACTGCCGTGGCTGGTCAGTGCGTACGCGCTGGCGTCCGCCGCCGCGCTCCCGCTCTACGGCAAGCTCTGCGACACGGCGGGCACCAAGCGCGTGTTCCTGGCCGCCGTCGCGGTCTTCCTGCTCGGCTCCGTGCTCTGCGGCGCGGCCACGAACATGGCCTGGCTGATCGCGTTCCGCGCGCTCCAGGGGATCGGCGGCGGTGGCCTGATGAGCGTCACCATGGTGCTGATGGCGGAACTCACCGAGCCCGGCGAGCGCGCCGGCCGGGGCGCCGGCATCGGCGGGCTGGTGGCCGGCGTCGGACTCGTCGCCGGCCCGCTGGCCGGTGGGCAGCTCGCCGACCACCTCGGCTGGCGCTGGATCTTCTATGTGAACGTGCCGCTCGGGCTGGCGATCCTCGCCGTGGTCGCACTGGCCGCGCCCACGTCCGCCCGGCACCGGCCACACCGCATCGACTACCTCGGTGCCGCGCTGGCCGCGCTGCTCGCCTGCGCGGTGCTGCTGATCACGGACTGGGGCGGCGACCGGTACGCCTGGACGTCCGGGCCGATTCTCGCGCTCGCCGCGCTGACCGCGGCACTGCTCGGGCTGTTCCTGTGGCGTCAGCGCGCGGCCGCGGAGCCGATCCTGCCGCTGTCGCTGTTCCGGAACCCGACGTTCCGGGTGGCGATGCCGGTGCAGGCGCTGGTCGGCTTCGGCATGATCGGCGCGGTCGTCTACACACTGCTGTATCTCCAGGTCGCGCGCGACGTACCGGCGGGGTCCTCGGGCTTGCACCTGATCCCGCTGGCGCTGGGCATGACCGTCTCCGGGATCGCCGGCGGGCGGGCGGCGACCGGTGACCGCGCCCCGCTGCTGTGCGGCCTCACCGCGACGACCGTCGCGATCGCGCTGTTCGGGCTGCTCGGCACGGACACGCCGTACCCACTGATCTGGGGTGTCCTGGCACTGCTCGGCGCGGGGCTGGGGCAGGTCGTCGGCCGGCTGATCACGATCACGCAGCAGGCCGTGGACGCGCGGCACCTGGGCGTGGCCACCACCGCGATCCGGTTCGCGCAGACGCTGGGCGGCGCGCTCGGCGCCGCGCTGTCCGGCACGATCCTGGTCCAGCGGTTCGCGGCCGGCTCACCGACCACGGACCCGGCCGCGATCCCGGCGCTGCCGCCGGCGGATCGGCTGGCGGCGCTCCAGGCGTTCGTCTCCGCCATCGACACCGTGTTCCTGACCGCGGGTGTGGTGATGGCGGCCTCGGTGGCGCTGGCGCTCCTGTTTCCCCCGGCCGGCGGCCCGCGCGGCGCGAGGTCGGTCAGCCCGGCAGGAAGGAGAACCTGATCTGGCGCTCCGGGTTGTCGCCGTTCGGGTCGACCAGGCAGATCGACTGCCAGGTGCCGAGCGCGATCCGGCCGGCCAGCACCGGCAGCGTCGCGTGCGGGGGCACGAACGCGGGCATCACGTGGTCGCGGCCGTGGCCGGGCGAGCCGTGCCGGTGCCGCCAGCGGTCGTCCGTGGGCAGCAGGTCGTCGAGCGCGGTGAGCAGGTCGTCGTCGGAGCCGGCTCCGGTCTCCAGGACGGCGATGCCGGCGGTGGCGTGCGGGACGAAGACGTTGAGCAGACCGTCGCCCTGCCCGGACACGAAACGGGAGGCTTCGTCCGTGATGTCCACGACGGTGGGCTCGCCTCCGGTACGGATGGTGATCACCTCGGTGCGCATGACGCGCAGTCTCCCACCTCGGACATCTCCCGCGTTAAGCGGAAGTTACCGCCCGGTATCTGTGTCAAGCATCGCGTCTGACGGTGGTAAGCGTGACGCCCCCCGTCACACGAGGCAGGATGGCCAGAGAGACTTATCCCACAGATATGCCGTTTCCATCTACCCTGAGGAATGCCCGTGGCCACGGAACGCAAGCGCCCGGTCATCAGCGATGGCCTACCAAGCCAGCTTCCGGACATCGACCCCGAAGAAACCAGTGAGTGGGTCGAGTCGCTTGATGGAGTGATCGACGAGGGCGGCGCCAAGCGCGCGCGCTACGTCATGCTTCGACTGCTGGAGCGGGCGCGGGAGCGACAGGTCGGCGTGCCGCCGCTGACCGCGACCGACTACATCAACACCATCCCGCCGGAGCGCGAGCCGTGGTTCCCCGGCGACGAGATGATCGAGCGCCGGATCCGCGCGTTCATCCGGTGGAACGCCGCGATACTGGTGCACCGCGCGCAGCGGCCGGAGATCGGCGTGGGCGGGCACATCTCCACGTACGCGAGCTCCGCCAGCCTCTACGAGGTGGGCATGAACCACTTCTTCCGGGGCAAGGACCACCCGGGCGGCGGCGACCACATCTACTTCCAGGGCCACGCGTCGCCGGGCATGTACGCGCGCGCGTTCCTCGAGGGCCGGCTCACCGAGGACAACCTGGACGGGTTCCGCCAGGAGCTGTCGCACCGCGGCGGCGGCCTGCCGTCGTACCCGCACCCGCGGCTGATGCCGAACTTCTGGGAGTTCCCGACCGTCTCCATGGGCCTCGGCCCGATGAACGCGATCTACCAGGCGCGGTTCAACCGCTACCTGCACAACCGCGGCATCAAGGACACGTCGGACCAGCACGTGTGGGCGTTCCTCGGCGACGGCGAGATGGACGAGGTCGAGTCGCTCGGCGCGATCGGCCTGGCCGCGCGCGAGGAGCTGGACAACCTCACCTTCGTGGTCAACTGCAACCTGCAGCGCCTCGACGGGCCGGTGCGCGGCAACGGCAAGGTCATCCAGGAGCTGGAGTCGTTCTTCCGCGGCGCCGGGTGGAACGTCATCAAGGTCGTCTGGGGCCGGGAGTGGGACCCGCTGCTCGCCGCGGACACCGACGGCGCGCTGGTCAACCTGATGAACACCACGCCCGACGGTGACTACCAGACCTACAAGGCGGAGTCCGGGGCGTACGTCCGGGAGCACTTCTTCGGCCGCGACCCGCGTACCCGCAAGATGGTCGAGGGTCTCTCCGACGACGAGATCTGGGGCCTGAAGCGCGGCGGGCACGACTACCGTAAGCTCTACGCGGCCTACAAGGCGGCGATGGAGCACACCGGGCAGCCGACCGTGATCCTGGCCAAGACCATCAAGGGCTGGACGCTGGGCTCGCACTTCGAGGCGCGCAACGCGACGCACCAGATGAAGAAGCTGACGCTCGACGATCTGAAGACCTTCCGGGACCGGCTCTACCTGGACATCTCCGACAAGCAGCTGGAGGAGAACCCGTACCTGCCGCCGTACTTCAAGCCGGCGGAGGGCTCGGAGGAGCTGCAGTACCTGCAGGAGCGCCGGCGCGCGCTCGGCGGCTACCTGCCGTCGCGGCGCACCGAGGCGAAGAAGCTGCCGATCCCGGCGAGCGAGACGTTCGGCGACGTCAAGCGCGGCTCCGGCAAGCAGAAGATCGCCACCACCATGGCCTTCGTCCGGCTCCTCAAGGATCTGATGAAGGACAAGGAGTTCGGCAAGCGCTGGGTGCCGATCATCCCGGACGAGGCGCGCACGTTCGGCATGGACTCGCTCTTCCCGACGAAGAAGATCTACTCGCCGCACGGCCAGAACTACACGTCGGTGGACCGCGAGCTGTTCCTGTCGTACAAGGAGTCGACGACCGGCCAGATCCTGCACGAGGGCATCAACGAGGCCGGCTCGGTCGCGTCGTTCACGGCCGCGGGCTCGTCCTACGCCACGCACGACGAGCCGATGATCCCGCTCTACATCTTCTACTCGATGTTCGGGTTCCAGCGGACCGGCGACGGCTTCTGGGCCGCGGCGGACCAGATGGCGCGCGGCTTCGTGCTCGGCGCCACCGCGGGCCGCACCACGCTCAACGGTGAGGGCCTCCAGCACGAGGACGGTCACTCGCTGCTGCTCGCGGCCACGAACCCGGCGGTCGTGGCGTACGACCCGGCGTACGCGTTCGAGATCGCGCACATCGTGGAGAACGGCCTGCACCGCATGTACGGCGAGAAGCAGGAGAACATCTTCTACTACCTCACCGTCTACAACGAGCCGATCATCCAGCCGGCCCAGCCGGACGACCTGGACGTGGAGGGCCTGCTCAAGGGCATCTACCGCTACTCCCCCGCGCCCGCGGTGGACGGCGACGCCCCGAAGGCGGCGATCCTGGCCTCCGGTACCGGCATGGGCTGGGCGCTCAAGGCGCAGCAGCTGCTGGCGCAGGACTGGGGCGTGGCCGCGGACGTGTGGTCGGTGACGTCCTGGACCGAGCTGCGCCGCGACGCGGTCGAGGTCGAGGAGCACAACCTCATGCACCCGTCGGACGCGCCGCGCAAGCCGTACGTCCAGGAGAAGCTGGCCGGCGTCGAGGGCCCGGTGGTGGCCGTCAGCGACTGGATGCGCGCGGTGCCGGACCTGATCGCGCGGTGGATCCCGGGGTCCTACACGTCGCTGGGCACGGACGGCTTCGGCATGTCGGACACCCGGCACGCGCTGCGCCGCCACTTCCACGTGGACGCCGAGTCGATCACCGTGGCCACGCTGCGCCAGCTCGCGCTGGACGGCAAGGTACCGGCCGGCGTACCCGGGGACGCGGCCCGCAAGTACGCGATCGACGACGTGCACGCGGCGCCGGTCGGCGAGACCGGCGGCGATTCCTGACATTCCGCCACGAATCCCCTGCCGGCGTCACCACGGCGACCGGCAGGGGATTTCTCACTTTCGCTCAGAACAGGACATGATCCGTCGATCTGGCCGGTCATGCGTGTTGGTGGGTTGCAGAACGGGTTCCAGCTGCGGCACAAGCTGCTGATGCTCGGCGTCGGCGGCGTGGTGGTGACCGCGTCGATCCTGGTCGGCGTGGGCGCCTACGAGTCGAACTCGTTCCAGGAGACCACCGAGGAGAGCGTCAACACGCTCACCCAGGACGACCTCAACCACGTCAGCGCCGGCATCACCCGCCTGGTGAAGGCGTCCGGCGACACGGTGCAGAACCAGGTCAACGCGAACATGACCACCGCGAACACGGTGCTGGCCAACTCCGGCGGGATGAGCCTCGACGGCGGCCAGACCGTCTCGTGGAACGCGATCAACCAGGTGGACCAGAAGACCACCGCGGTCTCGCTGCCGCGCGTCGAGGTCGGCGGCGAATGGCTCGGCCAGAACCGGGACCTGCGGAGCGCCACGCCGCTGGTGGACGACATCACCGGCCTGATCGGCGGGTACGTCACGGTCTTCCAGCGGATGAACGAGGCCGGTGACCTGCTCCGGGTCGCCACCAACGTCAAGGCGGCGAACGGCAACCGCGCGATCGGTACGTACATCCCGGCGAAGAACGCGGACGGCTCGGACAACGCGGTCGCCTCCGCGATCAAGGCGGGCAACTCCTACCGCGGCGTCGCGCAGGTGGTCGGCACCTGGTTCATCACCGCGTACGACCCGGTCAAGGACGCCAACGGGCGGGTGATCGGCTCGCTGTTCTACGGGGTGCCGCAGGCCGAGGCGATCCAGGAGCTGACCGACACCATCGCGGCCACCACGGTCGGCCGGAACGGCTGGGTCTCGGTGCTCAGCGCCGGCGCCACCGACCGGGGCCGGGTGATCGCCTCGAACATCGAGGAGGCGGTGGGCGAGACGCTGCTGGACGCCACGGACGCGGACGGCACCGCCTACGTCGACGAGATCATCTCCACGGCCGAGTCGCTGGAGGCGGACGCGGGCGCCACCGCCACGTACCAGTTGGCCGGCACCACCGACTCCGCGGTCGCGGACACCCGCACCGTGATCAGCTACTACGAGCCGTACAAGTGGGCGATCGCGGTCGGCGGCTACCTGCCCGACTACTCCGCGGCGCTGGACAAGGTCGAGGCGGGCCGCAGCGAGATGCTCACCGCGTTCATCGCGGTCGGCCTGATCCTCGCGCTCGGCGGCGGCGTCATCGCGTACGGCCAGGCCCGTCGCATCTCCCGCCGGGTCGGCGACCTGACCGGCGCGCTGGCCGGGCTGGCCGAGCGCGACCTGACGGTCCGCGTGGCCCCGAGCGGCGGCGACGAGATCGCCCGGATGGGCCACGCGCTGAACACCGCGGTCACCGGCCTGCGCGAGCTGATGAGCGAGGTCACCGACGCGTCCCGGCAGGTCTCCCAGGCCGCGGGCCGGGTCGCGGACGTCGGCGGCGAGCTGGCCACCGCGTCCTCCACCGCGTCGTCCGAGGCGGGGGTGGCCGGCCGGACGGCGGCGGACGTCTCCCGCGCGGTCTCCACGGTGGCCGCCGGCGCGGAGGAGATGGGCGCGTCGATCAGCGAGATCTCCAGCAACGCGCAGGAGGCCGCCGCGGCCGGCCGGGACGGCGTCGGCCTGACCAAGAAGGCCGCGGACGTGATCGACGAGCTGCGCGTGTCCAGCGAGAAGATCGCGGACGTGGTGAAGCTGATCGCCAGCATCGCGGAGCAGACGAACCTGCTCGCGCTGAACGCCACCATCGAGGCGGCCCGGGCGGGCGCGGCCGGCAAGGGCTTCGCGGTGGTCGCGGGCGAGGTCAAGGAGCTGGCGCAGGAGACCGCGCGGGCCACCGAGGACGTCACCGCGCGGGTGTCCGCGATCGACGCCGACACCGCGAAGGCGGTCCAGGCGATCGAGGCGATCACCGCCACGATCACCCGCGTCAACGACTTCCAGAACGCGATCGCGGCCGCGGTCGAGGAGCAGGCCGCGACCACGAACGAGATGGCCCGCAACATCGGCGAGGTGGCGCAGGGCAGCGAGCAGATCGCGGCGACCATGAACCGGGTCAACGACACGGTCGACACCACCCGCGGCGCGGTCGACACCTCGCAGGCGGCGGCGAGCACGCTCAGCGGCACCGCGAGTCACCTGCAGACCCTGGTCGGCCGGTTCCGCCTCTGAAGATCATTTCGACGGTACGGGTCCGGGCCCGGCGGCCTCCGCGGAGGCGCCGGGCTCGGCGGCCTTCCGTTCGGCGCGTCGAGCGACTAAGGTCCGAACACCTTTCACGTTTCGCAGGCCCCCGCGCGCCGGAGGTGGCAGCTGACCACCATCGACCCCACACCCGCCTCGCTGCCGCCCGCGCTGACCGAGCCGACCGTGCGCGTCCCGCGTACCTGGACCGCACTGCTGTTCAGCGCCAACCTCGGCCTCTGGATGGCGTTCTTCACGCCGATCCAGGTGCTGCTGCCGATCCAGATCGAGCGGATCGCCCCGGCCGGCAAGGAGGCCGCGCTCGCCTGGGTGATGGCGGCCGGCGCGTTCGCCGCGATCATCGCGAACCCGGTGGCCGGTGCGCTCTCCGACCGCACCTGCCCGCGGATCGGCGGCCGGGAGCTGGGCCGCCGGCACGCCTGGACGTTCGGCGGCGCGGTGCTGGCCGCGGCCGGCCTGGTGCTGCTCTCCCACCAGCACACGCTGCTCGGCGTGGCGCTGGCCTGGACCGCCGTGCAGATCTGCCTGAACGCGATGCTCGCCTCGCTCACCGCGGCCGTTCCGGACCGGGTCCCGGTGGCGCAGCGCGCGGCCGTCTCCGGCTGGGTCGGCATCCCGCAGTCGCTCGGCCTGGTCGTCGGCGCGATCCTCACCACCGCGGTCTTCACCGGCACCATCGGCGGGTACGCCGCGATCGCGATCGCGCTGCTGGTGCTCGGCCTGCCGTTCGCGCTGCGCACCGCGGACGACCCGCTGCCGCGCGACCACCGCCCGCCGCTGTCCCCGCGCGCGCTGGCCGCCGCGATGTGGATCAGCCCGCGCCGCCACCCCGACTTCGCCTGGGCCTGGGGCACCCGCTTCCTGGTCCAGCTCGGGAACGCGCTCGGCACGCTCTACCTGCTGTACTTCCTGGCCGACGGCGTGCACCACGCCGACCCGGAGACCGGCCTGCTGATCCTGATCCTGCTCTACACCGCCGGCATGATGGCCACGGCCGTGCTCGCCGGCCGCGTCTCGGACCGCTCCGGCCGCCGCAAGCCGTTCGTCATCTGGTCCGGCGTGGAGATGGCCGCGGCCGCGACGATCCTCGCCGTCTGGCCCACCTTCCCCGCCGCGATCGTGGCGGCCGTCCTGCTCGGCGGCGGCTACGGCGTCTACCTGGCCGTGGACGCCGCGCTGATCACCGAGGTGCTGCCGGCCGCCACGCACCGCGCGAAGGACCTCGGCGTCATCAACATCGCCAACGCCGCGCCGCAGGTGCTCGGGCCGCTGCTCTCCGCCCCCATCGTGGTCCATCTCGGCGGCTATCCGACGCTGTACGTACTGACCGCACTGATCACGCTGCTGGGCAGCGCGTTCGTCCTCAAGATCCGTACGGTCCGCTGACCCGCCGCGGGCCGATCGCATACGCTTGCCCGGTGTCGATCGCCGTCGGAGTGCCGTTCCTGCTGCTCGGGGCCGCGGTGGCGGCGGCCTGGACCGGCGTGACCCGGCACCGGACCGCGACGGCGCTGGTGCGGACCGGCCGCCGGGTGCCCGGCGAGATCGTCGACGTCCGGCGGGTGACGAGCGCCGACGGCACCGAGGGGTTCACGCCGGTCGTGCGGTTCCGGACGCGGAACGACCACGAGGTGATCGCCCAGCCGAGACGCGGGCAGACCGCCGCGACCGTGCGCGGCAACCGCGTCACGGTCATCTACGACGAGTCGCGGCCGACCCGGATCATGGTCGACGGCGCGGGTTTCGTGACCGGCGACCGGCGGGCGGCTCTGCGGCTCGCCGCGCACCTGGCGGCCGGCGCGGTTCTCGCGGGCGCCGCGGTGGCGATCCACGTCGCGGCCCGGTGAGCGTCCGCTCGGGGCGCGTCGAAATCGGCTGGGCGCCGCCGTTAGGCTGAGCGGGTGACGGTACGTGTGCGATTCGCCCCCTCTCCCACTGGCATGTTCCACGTCGGCGGCGCCCGGTCCGCGCTGCAGAACTGGATCTACGCCAAGCAGCAGGGCGGGGTGTTCGTGCTGCGGGTCGAGGACACGGACGCGGCGCGCAACAAGCCGGAGTGGACCGAGGGCATCCTGAACGCGCTGGACTGGATCGGCATCCGCCGCGGCACCTACGAGGGGCCGTACTTCCAGTCGGCGAACGCGGAGAAGCACCGCGAGGCCGCCCAGAAGCTGTACGCGGCCGGCCGCGCCTACTACTGCGACTGCACCCGCGAGGACGTGCAGGCCCGCAACGGCTCGCAGCACCAGGGCTACGACGGCTTCCACCGGGACAAGGGGCTGGAGCCGGGCGAGGGCCGCGCGCTGCGCTTCCGTACGCCGGACGAGGGCGCCACCACGGTGATCGACCTGGTGCGCGGCGAGCCCACGTTCGAGAACAAGAACCTGGAAGACTTCGTGATCGCCCGCGGCGACGGCTCGCCGGTGTTCCTGCTGGCCAACGTGGTCGACGACATGATCATGGGCATCACGCACGTGATCCGCGCCGAGGAGCACCTGCCGAACACGCCGAAGCAGCAGCTGCTGTGGGAGGCGCTCGGCGTGAAGCCGCCGATCTGGGCGCACGTGCCGGTCGTGGTCAACGAGAAGCGGCAGAAGCTGTCCAAGCGCCGCGACAAGGTGGCGCTGGAGCAGTACCGGGACGAGGGCTACCTCGCGGACGCGATGCGCAACTACCTGATGCTGCTCGGCTGGGCCCCGTCCGGCGACCGCGAGATCGTGCCGTGGTCCGTGATCGAGGACGAGTTCCGGCTGGAGGAGGTCAACCCCTCCCCCGCGTTCTTCGACGAGAAGAAGCTGCGCGCGTTCAACGGCGAGTACATCCGCGCGCTCAGCCTGGACGACTTCATCGCCGCCTGCCAGCCCTTCCTGGCCAACGGCCCGTGGGACGCCGCCGACTTCGACCCACTGGTCTTCGCGAAGGTGGCGGAGCTGGCGCAGACCCGGATCGCCCTGCTCAGCGAGATCAACCAGAACGTGGACTTCCTGTTCCTCCCCGAGCCCCCCACCGACGAGGCCGCCTGGGCCAAGGCGATGAAGGAGGGCGCCGCCGACCTGCTGGCCGCCACCATCACCGCCTACGAGGCCCAGGAGGACTGGTCCCCCGAGGCACTGAAGGCCACCCTGGAGGCGGTCGGCGCGGAGCGCGGCCTCAAGCTCGGCAAGGCCCAGGCCCCGATCCGCGTCGCGGTCACCGGCCGCACGATCGGCCTCCCCCTCTTCGAGTCCCTGGAGGCCCTGGGCCGGGACCGCATCCTCACCCGCCTCCGCACCGCCCACACCCGCCTCACAGCCTGACCGCCCCGCACCGCACCAGCCACGGCGTGCCCCGCCACAGCGGACCGGCCACAGCGGGACCGGCCACAGCGTGACCCGCCACAGCGGACCGGCCACAGCGGGACCGGCCACAGCGTGACCGGCCACAGCGGGACCGGCTGGCTCGCTGCGGCGCCGCCGCAGCGAGCGCTCCGCCCGAGGCGCTCCGCCTCGCCGGCCCTCCACCCCTGCGCGTCGATCTAGGGCGGATTCCGGCGAGTCGATCTCCAGTCGCGTGAATCCCGCCTAGATCGACGCGCAGGGTGCGCGCACGCCACGCCGGCGGACATCCCACCCCACACGCCCGCGCCGCCCCGCCCACCCCGCGCCGATCTAGGGCCGATTCCCGCGCGTCGATCACCAGTCACGCGAATCCGGCCTAGATCGACGCGCGAGGTGGGTCGACGCGCGGGGTGGGTCGACGCGCGAGGTGGGTCGACACGCGGGGTGGGTGGGCGTGCGGGCGGGTGGGTCAGGGGGTTGGGGTGCGGGTGCGGCCCCAGGCGATGGTGCCGCCGGCGATCGCGATCACGAGGAGGACGCCGCCGACGGCCCAGGGCCACCATGGGGTGTTCTGGTCGGTGCTGTCGCCGGCGGTGGGGTTGAGGACCGGGGCGTCGGTGGCGGGGACGGCCTCGGTGGTCGCCGGGGCTACGGCGGAGGTGAGGGCGGCGGACGGCGTGGGTGAGGCGGCGGACGCGGCGGCGGCGGAGAGGGTGAACGTGAAGTCGCCGGTGACCGGGTGGCCGTCGTCGGAGGGGATCTCGTAGGTGACCTTGTAGTCGCCGGCCGGGCCGGGCTTGAACGGGGCGAACACCTTCTTGCCGTCGAAGCGAGGGGTGCCGCTCAGGCTGGACGCGCCGCCCGGGCCGGTGATCGTGATTGTGGTGCTGTCCTCCTCGACCGCGTCGAGGAAGCGGAGCTCGATCTCCTTCGGCGCGGTGTCGACCGTGGCGCGGTCCTCCGGGCTGCTGCCGGTGAAGGAGTTGTGGGCGAGCGCGGGCGACGCTCCGGCGAGCGCGGCCAGCAGGCCGGCGCAGACCGCGAGTGTCCAGCGTGTGCCCCTGAGACCCATCAGATACCTCCAGCTGGTTACGATGCGGCGGCTGATCAAGGATTTATCTTCTTTGTCGGCCGCGAGTCGCACATGGTTCCAAATTCCGGCCAAGGCCGATGCAACATTCGCGTGTCCTGCGAACTCTAGAAGGGTAGGCAGGGCAGAGGTCTCGATCCGAGGAACGGGCGGGTTTCATGATCCGAGAGAACGTCCGGCGGTTCGTCACCGGTGCGGCCATGGCCGTTCTGGCCGTGACCGCGCTGCTCGTCGGCCCGGGACCGGCGCTGGCCGACGACGCGAAGCCGACCGCGGTGGTGCTCTCCGGCGACGATCTGGAGGACTCGATCGAGATCACCGCGGAGGACGACGGTGACGAACTCTTCGAGGCGATGCTCAGCCAGGTGAGCTGGCTCACCGGGGAGAGCGGCCGGGCCGCGACGCCGGACGAGAAGAAGCTCGGGCCGAAGTACACGCTGATCGTGCGGTACGGCGACCGCGACCGGTACTCGTACGACCTGTACCCGCTGGCCGAGGGGGGTCCGCGCGCGTTCCGGCCGGGCCAGCAGCCGGACGGGAAGACCACGGACGCCTGGTTCTTCGGCCGGCTCAACATGCCGATGGCGCTGCGCTCGGCCGGTGCGCCGCTGCCGGACACGATGGACGTGATGACCGGCGGCGTCGGCGGCGGCGAGCGGATCAACGAGCAGCAGGAGGTGGACCCGGCAGCGGACATCTTCGCGGGTATGGGTGGTCTGCCCGGCATGCTGGCGATCAACGCGGGCGTGCTGCTGCTCATCACGGGCGGCCTGGCCGGCATCGCCTACCTGGCACGCCGCCGCGGCTGAGAGACCGGCGCGGCCGAGACCGGCACCGCCGCCGCGCCTGAGAGACCGGCGCGGCCGAGACCGGCACCGCCGCCGCGCCTGAGAGACCGGCGCGGCCGAGACCGGCACCGCCGCCGCGCCTGAGACCGGCGCGCGCGGTTGAGGGCCGCGCCCCTCAGGGAACGCGGACCGTGATGGCCCCCGGGACCACCTTGGCCTTGAGCTTGCGGGTCATCGACCGGTCCCCTCCGTCCAACTCGTACAGCGTGGGCTGGGAGAAGCGCACGTCGACGCGCTTGGCCCGGGTGATCTGGACGAACGGTGAGCGGTCCGAGCGCCCCAGCGCCATCCGGCCCAGCGTGCGCGCCCACTCGATCGCGTTCTGTGAGGTGGCGACGCCCACGTCCAGCCACCCGTCGTCCGGCTTGGCGTCGTCGAAGGCCTTGATCCCGCCGGTGATCGTGCTGACGTTGCCGAACAGCACGCAGCTCGCGTCGCCCTCGAACCAGGTCGTGCCGTCCACCACGACGCGGGTCGGTGCCGGATCGTCCTGG
Organism: Catenuloplanes atrovinosus; assembly: GCF_031458235.1. Lineage (NCBI taxonomy): Bacteria > Bacillati > Actinomycetota > Actinomycetes > Micromonosporales > Micromonosporaceae > Catenuloplanes > Catenuloplanes atrovinosus. The sequence goes on from NZ_JAVDYB010000001.1 coordinate 5,855,156, forward strand.
ATGTGGCGCAGCCCCGTCCAGACGTAGGCGAGGCGTCCGAGCTGCTCCTTCGCCCCGCGGTCCGCCTCCTTGATCAGGTGACCGTCGAAGCCGGCGCCGGCCATCACCGCGAAGTGCTCACCGTTGATCTTGCCGAGGTCGAGCGTGCGGGAGGTGCCGTGCAGCCCGATCCGGACCGCCTCCGCGAGGTCCTCGGGTATGCCCAGGTTCGTGGCGAACAAATTCGCGGTGCCGGCCGGGAGGATGGCCATGGTCGCGTCCGTGCCGGCCAGCGTGTCCACGCAGCGCTGCACCATGCCGTCGCCACCCCACACGAAGATCAGCTTCGCGCCCTCGTCGAGCGCCTTGCGGATCTTCTTGGGCGCCTTCCTGCTCTTCGGCACCTCGTACCAGATCAGCTCGTCGTGGATCTCGTCGGTGAGCAGCTTGCGCAGCTCGTCGAGCCCGCCGCCGAGCACCTTCCGCCGGTGCGCGATCACCGCCACGTCACTCCGTTTCGCCATGTACCTCCTCATACCCGGATCGCGGCGGGCGCCAATCATTCAGCCGGGTTCGGTGCCGACGTCGCGGCGGCCGAAGCCGTAGACGGCCAGGGTGAGCAGGGCGGCGGTGAGCAGGATCAGCAGTACCTCGTAGCCGCCGGGGCCGGCCGGGTGCGGTGGCCAGTAGTCGCTGAGGTGATAGTGGAACGGCGACAGCCAGCGCATGGCCCGGGCTTCCTCGGCGGTGTCGGCCAGCGCGCGCAGCGTGTACGCCACCGTGGCCACGCCGCCGGCCAGCGCCAGCGCGACCGCGCGGTCGCCGGTGAACGCGCCGGCCGCGAAGGACATCGAGCCGAAGAACAGGCCGACCAGCACCAGCCCGGCGCAGGCGGCCGCCACGTGCGCGGTGTCGATGCCGATCCGGCCGACGAAGACGAACCACTGCACCACCGCCCAGATGGTCAGCCCGGCCAGTGCGATCGAGGCGGCGAAGCCGGCGTACCGGGTGAGCACCAGCCGGCGGCGGCCGATCGGGCCGGCCAGCAGCAGTTCCAGCTCGCCGGTCTCCTCGATGCCGGCGACCGCCCGCGCGCCCAGCCCGATCGCGCACAGCACCACCAGCAGCGGCGGCATCAGGCCGTAGACGGTCAGCTCCAGGTAGCCGGCGAGCGGCACGATCTCGAGCGGGATGTCCGCGACGAGGCTGTCGTAGATGACCACGTAGCCGACGCCGAACACGGCGGCCACCGCGGCCCAGCCCAGCGCCCGGCGGTGGAACTCGGCGAGCGTACGCAGGAAGAGGCTCACGGCCGGTTCCCGAACGGCTTGTGCACGGCCGTGTAGTAGCGGTCGATCAGCGCCTCGCTCGGCGTCGGCTCCGTGATGATCATGTCGGTGACCGTGTGCCGCGCGGCCGCCTTGATCAGCGGGTCCAGCGGGCCGTCCACCGCGCACCACAGCACCCGCCCGTCCACGCCCAGGTCCGTGACGCCGGGCAGGCCGAAGAAGTCCGCGCGCGGCACCGGCTCCGCGAAGTGCACCTGCACCCGCCGGGCCTGCCGGTGCGCGGCCTGCTCCACCCGCTCGACCGCGACCAGCCGGCCCTCGTGCAGCACGCCGACCCGGTCCGCGACCTGCCACGTGTCGGACACCTGCCGCGCGCACAGCACCACCGTGCGACCACGCTCCCGCGTCTCGCGGATCAGCGCCAGCAGTTCGCTGCGGCCGGCCGGGTCCAGCCCGGCGGCCGGCTCGTCCAGCAGCAGCAGGTCCGGATCGTGCATGAACGCGGCCACCAGCCCCAGCCGGCGCCGGTTGCCGGGCGAGAGCGAGCGCGCCCGCCGGCCGGTGTCCAGACCCAGACGATCCGCGAGGGTACGTAACCGCACCGTGTTCCGCCCGCCGCGCGCCCGGTCCAGCGCGTGCAGCAGCGACAGCACGCTCTCCCGGCGCTCGAACGTCAGCTCGGCCGGGCAGTACCCGATCCGGGCGCGCACCGCGACCGCGCTCGGCTCCTCGCCCAGCACGCTCACCCGCCCGGCCGAGGGCCGGACCAGGTCGAGCAGCATCCGCAGCGTGGTGGTCTTCCCGGCGCCGGACGGGCCGAGCAGCCCGAACACCTCGCCGGCCGGGACGGTCAGGGACAGGTCGTGCACGCCGCGCCCGTCCGCGTACCACTTGGTCAGGTGTTCCGCCGCGATCGCCACCGGCGCAGGGGTCCCCATCCCTAGAGGATGCGGCGCGCACCGGCCCGGCGGACAGCTCGGGGCGCTGGGCGTTTGCTGACAGTTTCCTATGCGTGCCTGGTAGCGTTCCGGCCCGTGAACGACCTGGTGGAGACGTTGCGCGCGGCCGGGTGCGTGTTCGCGGAGGACGAGGCCCGGGTGCTGCGCGCGGCCGCGGGCACGCCGGGCGAGCTGGCCGCGATGACCGCCCGCCGGGTGGCCGGGGAGCCGCTGGAGCACGTGGTCGGCGCGGTGGAGTTCGCCGGCCGGCGGTACGCGGTGGCGCCCGGCGTCTTCGTGCCGCGGCGGCGCAGCGAGCTGCTCGTCCGTACCGCCGTGGGGTCGGTGGGCCGGGGCACCGCGGTGATCGTGGACCTGTGCTGCGGGTGTGGCGCGCTCGGTGCCGCCACCGCGGCCGCGCTGCCCGGTGCGCGCCTGGTCGCGGCCGATGTGGACCCGGTCGCCACCGCCTGCGCCCGGCGCAACGTGGAGCCGCTCGGCGGGCGGGTGTACACCGGGGACCTGTTCGCCCCGCTGCCCGCGGACCTGCGCGGCACCGTGACGATCCTGCTGGCGAACGTGCCGTACGTGCCGTCCGCCGAGGTGGCGCTGATGCCGCCGGAGGCGCGGGACCACGAGCCCCGGTTCGCGCTGGACGGCGGTCCGGACGGCCTCGCGCCGCTGCGGCGGCTGGCCGCGTCCGCGGGTGACTGGCTGGCGCCGGGCGGCCTGCTGCTGACCGAGACCGGTGGCGCGCAGGCGCCCGCGGCCGCGTCGGTGCTGCGCGCGGCCGGCCTCTCCGCGGCGATCGTCTCGGATGATGATCTTGGGGCGACCGCGGTCGTGGGACGCCGATAGGCTGGCCGCATGGAAATCAGGACGGCGACCGACGCGGACTGGCCGGGCATCTGGCCGATCCTGCGCTGGGTCATCTCGACCGGCGAGCACTTCACCTGGGGTCCGGACACCACGGAGGAGTGGGCGCGCGGCAAGTGGATGACCGCGCCGCCCGGCCGCACGCTGGTCGCGGTCGACCCGGACGGCACGATCGCCGGCACCGCGTACACCACGCCGAACCAGCCCGGGCACGGCGCGCACGTGGCCAACGCGGGCTTCGCGGTCTCGCCGGAGCACGGCGGGCGCGGCATCGGCCGGGCGCTCGGCGAGCGCGCGCTCGCGGACGCCGCCGCCGACGGGTACCGGGCCATGCAGTTCAACGCGGTGGTGTCCACCAACGCGCCGGCCGTCAAGCTCTGGACGGCGCTCGGCTTCGATATCCTGGCGACCGTCCCGGAGGCGTTCCGGCACCCCACGCAGGGGTACGTCGGGCTGCACATCATGCACCGCACTCTGTAGCAACCGCCCGGCTCGACTAGGGTTCTCCTGGTGACGGAGCTGCCGATCTGCCGCACCTGCGGGGTGCAGTACGGTGCCGCGAGCTTCGACGCGCGGACCTGCGCCATCTGCGCGGACGAGCGGCAATACACGGGCTGGGAGGGCCAGCGCTGGACCACGCTGGCCGGGCTCTCCGCGGCCGGGCACCGCGGCGTGGTCCGCCCCGAACCGCCCGATCTGTGGGGCGTCGGCGTCGAGCCGGCCGTGGCCATCGGGCAGCGCGCGCTGATCGTGCCCGGCGAGGGCGGCAACGTGCTCTTCGACTGCGTGCCCTACCTGGACGATCGCACGGTCGCGGCCGTGCACGAGCGCGGCGGGCTGGCCGCCATCGCCATCTCGCACCCGCACTTCTACGGCGCGATGATCGAGTGGAGCCGCGCGTTCGGCGACATCCCGGTGTACGTGCACGCGGCCGACCGGCAGTGGGTCAAGCGGCACGGCAACGTGCGCCTGTGGGAGGGCGAGACGCTGGAGATCCTGCCCGGGCGCACGCTGATCAACTGCGGCGTGCACTTCCCCGGCGGCACCGTGCTCCATTGGGCCTCGGGCGGCGGCGCGCTCTGCACCGGCGACATCTTCACCGTGGTGATGGACCGGCGGTGGGTGAGCTTCATGTACTCGTACCCGAACCTCATCCCGGAGCGCCCGGCCGTGATCACGCGCGCGCTGGAGCTGGTCGAGCCGTTCGAGTTCGACACCATCTACGGTGGCTGGTGGGGGCGTGTGGTCACCGGCGGCGCGAAGGAGGCACTGGCCGCGTCCGCCGCGCGGTACCTGAGCCGGCTCCATTGACGAACCCGCGCGCCGGCCCGGAAGTGCCTCTGCGACCATGTGGGACGCATTCGCGTTCGCAGGGGGTCGCATGAAACCGCTCCTGCCGGGGGACCCGGCCCGGATAGGTCGCTACGAGCTCGAAGCGCGCCTCGGCGCCGGCGGCATGGGCGTCGTCTACCTCGGGCGCACACCCGGCGGCCGGCCCGCCGCCGTCAAAGTGATCAGCCCCGGCTACCTCGCCCACCCCGAGGCGCTGACCCGGTTCCGGCGCGAGGCCGACACGCTCCGCACGGTCCGCAGCGCCTACACGGCCGCGCTGATCGACGCCGAGCTGGCCACCGCGCCGTACTGGATGGCCACCGAGTACATCCCCGGCCCCACGCTCGCGTCCGCGGTCGCCACCAGCGGCCCGATGCAGGCCGTCGACGTGGTCCGGCTGATGGCCGCGCTCGCCGAGGGCCTCTCCGAGATCCACGCGCACGGCATCTGCCACCGCGACCTCAAGCCGCAGAACGTGATCCTCTCCGCCACCGGCCCGCAGCTCATCGACTTCGGCGTGGCCCGCGGCGCCGACGACGCCGGCCTCACCGAGAGCGGCACGTTCATGGGCACGCTCGGCTACACCGCGCCCGAGCTGATGGACGACGAGGACCTGACCCCGGCCGCGGACGTCTTCGCGCTCGGCGCCACCACCGCCCTGGCCGCCACCGGCCGGCGCCCGTTCGGCGGCGGCGCGGTCGAACGGGTCGCGCTCCGCGTCATCCGCGAGGACATCGACCTCGACGGCGTCGAGCCGCGCCTGGCCACGCTGATCCGCGCGTGCGTCGCCCGCGACCGCGCCACCCGCCCCACGCCGGACGCGATCATCGACCACTGCCGCGAGTGGCTGGGCAGCGGCGGCACCCCCTTCCCGGCGGCTTCCGCCGCCTCACGACCATCCAGCACGGGTACGCCGCCGGCCGCCCCGGTCCGGTCGCCGTCCGCCGCGAGCGGGTCGTCCGGCGCGGCCGGGGTTCGGGGTGCGGCGAGCGTCTCCGGAGGAGGCTCCGGCGGGGGCGGGACGAGCGACGCGGCGGCGTGGGCGGCCGAGTTCAGCCGGGCCACCGGCACCAACCCGAGCGCGTGGGCACCTCCCGTCCCCGGGCAGCCCGCGTCCACAACAAGCGCCGACCGGCGGACCGGCGCGGCCGACGCCGGCAGCCCGCAGCAGGGGAATGTCGCCGAGAGCGGCGACGGTGCGGGCAGCGTGACCGGTGCCGGCGGGAGCGGCGGCCCGGGTGGTAGCTCCGGCCCCGCAGCCGCCGCGAACCGCGGAAGCGACTCGTCCGCTGGTGGTACGGGCGCGGCGGTCGGCTCAGGTGGCACGACCAGCGAGGGCAAGTCGCGTGACGCGGGCGCGCCGAACAGCCCTGGCACCGCGACGAGCGAGCGCGAGCCGCGCGACGCGGGCACCGCGAAGACGGCCGACGCCGGCATCCCGAACGACACCTCAGCGGGCGGGACCGACCCGCGCACCGCGCGTGGCGGGAACACCCCGACCGGCATCAGCACCCCGGCCGGCCCGAGTACCGAGGCCAGCCCAGGTATCGCAGCGGGCTCAAGTACCGCAGCCGGTCCAGGTACCGCAGCCAGCCCTGCTACACCAGTGGACCTGGGAAACGCCGCAAGCCCTACTGGTGCAGCGGGCCCACGAAACGCCACTAACCCGAGCACCGCAGGCAGCCCGGGCACCGCAGGCAGCCCCAGCGCCACAGGCAGCCCCAGCACCACAGGCAGCCCCAGCACCACGCCCATCCCGACAACGACGGGCAGCCCGACAACCGCGGGCAGCCCGACAACCGCGGGCAGCCGGAGTATCGCAGCCAGCCCTGGTACCGCGGCTAGCCCAAGTATCGCGGCTGGTTCGAGTGCCGCCGGGACTGCGGGTGGTCAGGGCGGCGCCGGGAGCGGGAGTGCCGCGGAGAAGGGGGCCGGGCGGCACGCCGGGCCGGGGAGTCCGCCGGAGGCGGGGAGCGGTGGGCCGGGTGCGGGCGTGACGGTGGAACCCGCTCGCGGCAGCGGGTCCAGCGGGGAAGGCCGACGGCGTACCCCTGGAAAGATTTTGATCGTGGTTGCCGCGGCCGTGGCCGGGGTGCTGATCGCGGTCGGTGGCACGTTCGCGGTGCTCAGCGGGTCGGGCGCGGAGCAGGACGCGCCCGCGGATGCCGCGGGCGTGCCCGCGCCGATGTGGAGCCTGGGCCTGCCGCAGACGGCGCCGCCGGTGGCGACGCTGCCGCCGTCGCCCAAGGCGCCGGCGGTGAGCACGCCGACCAGCGCCGACGACCGCTGCATCCAGGCGCCGGCCGGTGGCGGTGGCGTCGGGGTGGCGGCCTGTGACGGGTCGGCCGGGCAGCGGTGGGGCTACGACGAGCAGGATCGGCTGTGGTACGCGGCCGGTGCTGGCGCCCGGTGCCTGATCGTGCGCGTGGACGCCGGCTTCGACGTGCGGCTCGGCGAGTGCACCGACGCCGCCCCGCGGTTCGCGCACCAGGCGAACGGCACGCTCCGGCTGGCCGGCACCGACCGGTGTCTGACCATTCTGGACACCGCACTGCTCTCGGCCCAGCCGTGCACCGGCGCACCTACTCAGGTGTGGCGGATGCCGGCTCGGTCCTGACCATCGGCAGCAGCGTGCGGCTGCGGCCGGGGCGCGGGTACGCCTCGGCCGCCGCGGCGAGACGCTGGGCGTGGTCGCGCTGCTTCTGCCAGTGCCCGTAGAGCGCGCCGCGCCGCGACAGCCGGTCCACCTCGCTGATCGTGGCCGGGTCGACGTCGCCGGGCGGCGCGTCCCGCCACGGCGTGCCGGGCAGCGGCATGAACGTGTGCGCGTGAATGCGCGCGCCGAGATCGGCCAGCTCACGCGCGAGCCGCAGCGAGTCCTCGGTGTCCTGCCCGTCCTCCCCCGGCATCCCGAAGATCATGTCTACGTTGATCCGGAACCCCTCCTCGACGCCGAGCCGCACCGCGCGCCTGACCTCCTCGACGCCGTGCCCGCGCTTGGCCGACGCCAGGATCCGGTCCGACCCGGACTGCGCCCCCACGATGATGTTGTTGTTCGCGCAGTACCTCTTGACCAGCCGCAACGTTTCCCGGGTGATGTGCTCCGGCCGGATCTCACTCGGAAACGACCCGAAGAACACCCGCCCACCCGGCCCGATCCCCTCCCGGCAGGATGCCAGCAGTTCCTCCACCGCCGCGAGGTTCGGCTCCTCGGTCTGGCTGCCGTAGCTGAGCGCGGTCGGCGTGATGAACCGGACGTCCCGCAGCCCGCGCTCCCGCATCCGGTCCACATGCCAGCGCACGTTCTCCACGCTGCGGTGCCGGAACCGCGCGGAGAACATGAACGGCGTCTGGCAGAACCGGCAGGCGTACACACATCCGCGGGTGATCTCGAGCGCGTTGAACCGGTCCCACTTCAGGGCGAAACCGGGGAAGTCGTCGAGCGGGCGCTGCCGCGCCTTACCGGTCCTGACGAGCTTGCCGGTGGCGTCGCGGTAGGCCAAGCCGGTGATGCCGGTGGGGTCGCCCTTGGCGTCGACCAGGCTGATCAGCGTCGACTCCCCCTCGCCGATGGCGGCCATGTCCCAACCGGCGTCCAGGGTCTGCACCGGCTCGGCCGTGGCGTGCACCCCGCCGGCCAGATGCGTGACGTGCGGACCGTCGGCCAGCGCCCGGATCTGCTGGAGTTCCTCGGCCAGCGCCGCCGCGTCCGGCGAGTAGAACGACCAGAGCACCAGCACCCGGGTGTCATCGGCTTCTCGGATGTGCCGGGCCGTCTCCTCGGTGCTCTCCCCGAACCGGACCTCGAACCGGGTCGCGGTCTCGTGCTCACCAAGCGCGCCGAGTAGCGCGTGGAAACCGTAGGTCACCGCCTTGCGGTAACGCAGCACCAGAACCAAGTCCAGACCAGCCATGCGGCGATTTTGCCAGCACCTGCTGGTGCGACCGTCGCCGCACCGAGACTACTGGCCACGGAATATAAGTTCTCCTAATACTCGAAACCATGTGGGAGGTAGTGCTCCATCCCGAGGTCGAAGCATGGTTTCTCGATCTGTGCCGCACCGACTCGGAGACCGCGGATCTCATCTCCGAGGCAATCGACGTGCTTGTCGCCCAAGGGCCGGCTCTGGGCCGTCCGTTGGTCGACCGGTTGAGGGGCAGCGACCTCCACAACATGAAGGAATTGCGTCCGGGCTCCACAGGGACAACCGAGGCTAGAATAATCTTCGCGTTCGATCCGGCACGCGAAGCCGTGTTCCTCGTCGCCGGCGACAAGTCGGGCCGATGGCAAGCCCCATACCGCGAGGCGATCCCCTTGGCCGATGTCCGGTTCGCCGAGCATCTAGCGGCGCTGAAAGAGGAGGAGCAGTCATGACTGAGGCAGCCAACTGGCGCGAGGTCAAGGCCAAGGCCCGCGCCATCGACCCGACCTGGGACAGCAACGACCGAGTGGCCCGGCGTCAGCACATGCGCGAGCAGATGCTCGCCGCTGTCAGCGGCGCCCAGCTGGCCGACATCCGGCAACACCTCGGCATGACTCAGGCGCAGCTCGCTGAGGCCGCCGGTCTCTCACAGGCGCGCATCAGCCAGATTGAGAATGGTGACGCGGTGGGGCTGGACACTCTGCGCGCCTACGTCATCGGACTCGGCGGACACCTCGACATCGTCGCCCGAATTGGCAACATTCAGCTCAACGTGGCCTAGGAAACGGCGACTCTCCCTCGCCGCTCCGTTGCCCCAACCGCTACCGGGCCGCAGCCACCAACGCCAAATCCCTGCCATGGGCAACCGCACTTCGCCCAAGTCTCCACGACGAGGGCCACCCGGAAGCGACGGAGCACTGCCACGGTCTCGCCGGCGCCTGATCCGATGGGATGCTGCCGAGCAATCTGCCCAGCCGCAGCAGGAGGCCTCTGCCGTTGCAAGCAGGTTGCGATCGGCCCGACTTCGTCAGGTGGCTCAGCGCCGTGCCCTGGCAAGCACCTCCTCTGCGCTCAGGGCGCTCGGCGGGTGGTGACTCAAACTCATCGGCACGGAGATCTTACTGAACCCGCCGCTCTCGTCGGACAGGTAGAAGGATCCTGGCTTCAGGCCTGACACATCGATGGGCTCGCTGAAGCGACCTTGAAGCAACTGTCGCACCGCCGCTATCTGCGCCGGTGCCTTGATGAGACCGTAGAACTGGGTCGCCGCGTTGCCGACGATCTGATTGTGGATGCCTCGCGGAGCTTGCGTGGCGAAGATCAGTCCCAGACCGTACTTGCGGGCTTGGCTGGCGAGCGCAAGGGTGCTTTCGGTGGCTGCCGTGGTGAGACCTGAGGGTGCGATCGTTTGGGCCTCGTCCATCACGAGCAGCCCGCTCAGCAAGTGGCCGCTCGCAGGGTGCGCTTTTATCCAGGTCATCAGCCCCATCTGAAGTTGGTTGACGAAGCTCTGCCGCTGCTCCTCACTGCTCAGGCCGATCAAACTGATTACCGAGATCCGGGCGCGCACGCCCGGTGATGGGGCCAGGAGCGCGCCCGGAACGAGCGGGGTGCCCGCACCGCCGAAGAGCGGATCATTAATGCAGGCGGCGGTCAGGGTTTGCGCCATGTCACTAGCAATGTCCACCGACCGTTCCAGGGAGGCCACGTCTTCGGGCAGGTCGGCCAGCAGAGCTATGAATTCCGCCAGTGACCCGCCGCCTCGGTGTGCGAAGTACGCCAATGCCTTTCGCAGAATGGCTCGCCCGCGGTCGGTCCGGGCGGTGTTTCCGGAGAGTCGCGCGCGAGGCGCCAGGGCAGCAACCGCGATGTCGAGGCCGATGGCGAGGTCATCCGGGTCGTCCAGAACCGTTGTGAGATCGGGCAGTGGTTGGAGAGTAAGTGGCCTGCCTGCCTGACGGCGCGGCGTCCAGACGATGACCTCGGTCTGTTTCAAGTACGCTGCGGCCAGCGCCGCATCGCCCGGGCCCCATCGGGTGGGCGGCTCTGGCCACGGATCGCCGAGCCGGGCAAGGTCGTTGTTCGGATCGAGAACGATGCTTGACACGCCGCGTAAGGCGCACTCCTCGATCAGCCGCCGGATCAACACGGTTTTGCCTGATCCGGAACCGGCGAAGATTGCTACGTGCTTGCGCAGCGACTCTATGCGCATAGTCACCGGCGTTCCGTCCTCAGCAATACCCAAAGCGACCGTTCTGCCGTCGATGACCGGCTCGCCGAGAGGCGGGTCCGGGCCGTCATGCGTCGAGGAGGCAGCGTTGCGATTAACCGCCATCTCACCCAGTATCTGGCCCATCAGCACCGTGCCGCCAGCCGGCCGCCTAGCCATGAGCCATGCCGTCAGCATTTTGCTGGGCTGCTCGAGCAGGACGCGTAGAGCTGCGAATACCTTGAGGTCATCCGGCGATGGCGTGATGATTCGACCTCCTGCTGCTTCGAATCCTTGCCACGTTTGGGTGGTCGCCGGACCACTCGACCAGTGTGTACCCGCGGGGCGGAGGATGACAGCAGCACGCTTCGCCACGTGGGAGTCGAGGGCAGCAGCTCGCTTCAAGCGCTCGATCCGGGCGATGACCGAGCGGTGGTGCTCCTTCGCGATGCAACGGATCGACCAGTGCTCCTGGTCATCGGTGTCGGGGTCAAGGAAGTGCCGCAGCATCGCATGGAAGACCGGAGTGGCCCCGGAGCCGGCCTGAACCTCGTACTCGTTAGCGGCGCCCGTTTCAATCACCCACGCACGAAGCCCGGCGGTGAGCAGTGACGGCATCGCCGCGTCTTCCGTCTCTGGCGACAGCGCGGCGTCGACCGACGCCTCCGCCACTAGCGTCGCAAGCCGCTCGTCGAGGGCGATCAGCTCCGTGTCGGACGTCCTCGGCGGCTCGGTTTGGGCATCCTCTGTCGCGTCCCGGAGGTCGGCTAGCGGCCGGATCTCATCAGCGCGCAGGCAGGATCGGATGTGCCAGTCCACCCGCTGCAACAGCATGCGTGGCGTGAAATCCCGCGCGTGGCTGAACGCGTCCTTCGGGACTGGCCACGTCGGGTACGGCGGGGTGAATCCCAAGTGCTCGAACGTCGCGGCGAGCCGCCGGGCTACCAGCCGTCGGGCGAGTTCGGCCGAGGGAAGGCGATGGAGCTGAGTCTCTCGCCGAAATCGGTCTGGAACTGAACCTACGGCATGGTCACGGATCAGGTCCCAAGATCGGCGTAAGCAGGCAACCAGCAGGACGGTACGCCGCAGCGACTGGCGGATCTCCATCAAGCCACTGCCCAGTTGATCTGCTAGCGGCGCCAGCACTATGTCGTCGTCGTGGGACGTGCGGGATTGCGCAAAAATCGTGTCGATCTGATCGAAGGCCAGGGCTATCGGTCCGGTAAGAGCGAGGATCCGGGACATAGATTCTGCGGTTTCGCGCGGTTCCGCCGAAGCGACTGGAAGGCCCCAGCGTGCCCAGTCCTCGGTTGCGTCGTCCAGACGAGACTCGAGGTAAGCCTCGCCGATGTCGGTGATTCGGGGGTCGTCGGCCGCCAGCATTGTCACAGCCCGCAACGTCGTCCCGAACATCTGGCCCGAGCCGGGTACCAAGCGCCGAACCGCTCGCTCGAATCCGATCAGCGCGGAGGGGGTGAGGGCGATGGTCCCGGCCACCCGGTCGCGGGTTTCCTGATCTACTTTGGCAAGGTCGGCCAGGCGCGTGAGTAGCAGTTGCAGCTGGGTGCCGGTCCGGCCGGGGCGACGGAGGTCCTCCACGAAGGTGTGCACAATGTCGGGCCAGAACTCTCGTCCGCGCGTCAGACCTGCCAGCAGGAAGTATCCGCCCTGGCCCTGAACATATTCGCGGGTCCAAGACAGCAGGTGTGTCTTCCCTGATCCTGGCTGCCCTTCAACCACGATGCCGAGTGGGCTCTCGTCGTCATCTGCAGCGGCTTCGCGAACGGCGGCTCGGATGATTCGATAGACATCTTCGTTCAGACCAGTGACATGCGCTTCGGGTGGCTGCCACACACGGGAGGATGTCGGCGCCCAGTTGAACGAAATAGCATCCAGTGCCCGGCGCTCGTCTTCCCTCATCGGTCACTCACCAGAATCAGGTGCATCTGTTGTCCACTGAGAACAACTGCGGCATCCCGCGCCTCGGCCGTGAGCGCTGCCCGGTCCGGATCAGGTTCGAGCTGAATGCGGCGCTGGCGATCCATATCGATCAGCGTCCGGTCTACTTCACCGCGGTCCGTCACATCGAGGTGCTTGCGCAGATCCGACAGGCTGACCGTCCCACCGGGTCGGCTCACCAGATTCCGGTAGGTCGCGAGGATGCGGTCCGGCAACGACGGCGGTGGAACGCCGATATACGAACGGAGCTCCGGCAGCGAATCGGGCAGCGTACGGGCGACGAGCTGCCACGTGGCGTACAAGATTCGATCGGTGGGTGTGGCGCCGTCCGGCGCCTCGGCCGACAGCTCGGTGCGGCACCGTCGCAGCCCCGCATCGGTCAACTGGTGCGCGTAGGCGTTGTGCGCCGCGCGCGTCCACGTGATGAATCCTCGCCCGTCAAGCTCGTTACGCTCAGTCGCCTCAATCTTGAAGCCGAAGCGTTCGTGAATGACGCGGTTGGTGGTGGCGTCGGGGTGGAACACGAGAGCGATCAGTGCCCGACGCGCACGTGCGGAGAGCGGCTTGTCCGTCATGGTGAGCTCCTTCCGGGAGTACGGTCAGACGAATGCATCTATGGCGGCAAGCAAGGCCCGTAGCTCGGCGGCGGCATCAGGGTCGACGGCCTCGAAGTCAGCCACCGTTAGCTCGGACCGCAGGCGGAAGAGAGTAGCCAGGACATTGCTGCCGAAGCCCTCGCGGAGGATCGCCATGTCGTCGTCGGGGACATCGGCGAACTCCTGGCGTTGGCTGGCAGGTATGTCATTGCGAAATCCCTTTTTCATGTCGTAGACAGCGCGCTGCCGGGGAAGCAGGCGCTTCAACGCTTGAGTACGGAGGCTGGCCGCGTCACTGTTTCCACAATGTTCGAGTACCAAGTCGGGCACATAGTTCTCGGCCTCTCGCCAGGCCAGTAGGTGCACGTAGGCGCAGTGTTCGGCCAGGCTCGCGGCCTTCTCAACGTTGCCGACCGCGTCCAGGGTCATCCGGTCGCTGTCGAGGAGCGCAATCACTCGGACCAACCGCCGGAATTGTTTGGCCGCCTTGGCGGCTACCCGTGGCATCCGGCCGCTGCCGCCGCTGTGTTGAACTCTCAGCCAACCCTGCTGATGCGCGCGACGCAGCCGGTCCGGACCGAAAACCGCGATCAGCGTCGCGAGGAAGTAGTCGCCGTCGGAGAACTCATCCTCGACCACGACGACTGCTGACTGGCCGAGGTCTATCGCGAGGTCTACCAGATTGTCGGCGTCCACCACGACGGGACTGCGCTGGCCGATGCCGGTCCATGCCGCTTCACGCTTCGAGGCCAGGCGCGCCAACGAAGCATAGGTTTCGGCGAGGGACGGGAAGTGCAGCGGCACAAACGCAGCGAAGTCGTCAACGGTGAATGGATCGATGACCCAGTCGTGCCGGCCGCTGTCGAATGTCTCCAGCAGGCCGAACACCGCTTGAACAGCCCGTTTCCCCGGCCGGCGCACACGGAAAACCTCACGGTCAATCGCGACCCGCATTCTCGACCCTCCTTTCTCGCTGCGCCCGCACCAACGCACGCGTCTCGTCGTAGTCCTCGGTGAACACGCCTTCGGGCCAGTAGTCGACGTTGCCGTCCGAATCGATGTGGATCGGCCGGATGACAGAACTGCGGTCTGCGCGATCGACGAAGTGAACCGCAACGGTGGTGGGATCAGCCCCGAATCTCCCTTCGGCGATCCGACGGCGAAGTCGGAGAAGGAACGTCTCGCTGTGTGTCTCGATGAGGAACCTCGTCGACGTATCTCGGACTGCCTTCAGGTACACGTCGGCGAGCATCGCGTGCGCGGCGGGGTGCAGATGGAGCTCGGGCTGCTCGACGATTTCCAGTACCGGCCGCTGGCCCGGCCTGATTTGGTCGATCGCACGCTGGACGAAGATCGGAAGCATTTGCGCGATGCCGGTGCCGGTGTCGGCTAGGTTCACTTGGACCGAGGGATCAGCTTCTGAGGTCAAGACGATGGCCCATGTTCCGAAGCGGTCGACGGCATCGACCCGCCACCCCGGAAGATGGCCGGCCATGGCTTCATTCACTGAGCGGATCAGGCGACTCCCGTCCCAGGCGCGATCACCGGCAAGGATGGCGGCGGCGTGCTCGCCGGTCGCTCCGACTTCCGTTTTTGTGCGACCCGGCAACCGGTAGCGGCGGTGCGGCCGGTCACGGAAGGGCCCGAGGTAGCGAATGTCGGGATAATGGTCGCGGATCTGGCGGCCCACGCTCACAAGGCTTTCTCCCGCCACCGGTTCGTCGATCAGGCGGTGCGGCAGCAGCCCCTGGAACTCGACGGCGGATCGCGACACGTGTCCGTCAAGGTAGGCGTCATAAACCGGGAAGCGATCCGTCTCCGGGATTTCGGCAACCCGCACCAGACGGCCCATCGACGTCCCGGTTCGGAACAACTCGAGCGACTCAACGACTTCACGGTGCTTCTGTGGCAGATGGCGGACACTCGCCGTCATCTGGTAGAGATCCTCCGCCGCCCGAACCGCGACTTCCACACCGATGCCTGGGTCAGCCGCTTGTCCGCCGTGAATCAGATCGACAAACGATTCGAGCAGTTCCTCGTCGATCTTGTCTATGTCCACCGGTTCGAGCGAGTCGGTCTTGATGCCGCCGCCAAGGATGACCGGAGCGCGGACGAGGGCGCTCTTGCCGGCGTTGTTGCGGCCGAGGACCACGGTGATCGGCCGGAGCTCGATGGACTGCCGGCTGGCGAAGCCCCGATAGTTAGTCAAAGCCATCCGCGCCAGAACCATGCCGCACACGCTAACTAGTAGCGAGCCGACTCCTCTACGTAGTTGGCAGAAGATCGGACGGTTCGGCGAACAAGACAAAAGCGACTCAATTGCATTGCGGGCAAGCAGCAGCTACGTCGACGCGCTACATCGATGCGGTGAGCCAAGGCGTGGCCGCGGCCGCACTACCGGGACCGGGCAACAACACCGACGCCTCCGCCTGCAACGACATCCGTCAAGCCACCCCATGGGACCGCCTGGTGGCCGTATCGCTCCGGACGATGGCCACACCGAGATCAGCAGGAGTCAGTCCGCTTGCTGACATGTAGTAGTTCAGGTTGCTACGGGCAGGCGTACACGCACCCGCGCGTGATCTCCAGCGCGTTGAACTTGTCCCATCTGAGGCCGAAGCCCGGGAAGTCGTCGAGCGGGCGCTGCCTCGCCTTGCCGGTCTTCCTCACCGCGCCGGTCGCGTCCCGGTAGGCGAGCCCGGTGATACCGCTCGGGTCGCCCTTCGCGTCGACCAGGCTGAGCAGTGTCGACTCCCCCTCCCCGATCGCCGCCATGTCCCACCCGGCATCCAGCGTCTGCACCGGCTCCGCCGTGGCGTGCACTCCGCCGGCCAGATGCGTGACGTGCGGCCCGTCGGCGAGCGCCCGGACCCGCTTGAGCTCCTCGGCCAGCGCCGCCGCGTCCGGCGAGTAGAACGACCAGAGCACCAGCACCCGGCTCCCCGCCGCCTCCCGCACGTGCCGCGCCGTCTCCTCCACGCTCTCCCCGAACCGCACCTGGTACCGGGTGGCGGTCTCATGCTCCCCGAGCGCCCCGAGCAACGCATGAAACCCATAGGTGACCGCCTTGCGGTAACGCAGCACCAGCACCAGCTCAGCAGCACCCATCCCGCGATTCTGCCAGTCGCGTCGAAGGGTGCCTGCCGGCGCGTCAGTCGAGGTAGGCATCCCAGTCGTCGTCGGAAGGTCCGACCGGTCCGGCCTCGCCGGCCGCGAGACGAGCGCGGATGTCGGACTCCCACTCGACGGCCCACCGGCAGAGCGTCGTGATGTCGGCGCCGGTCAGTCCGTAGGCGGCGAATCCCCGCTCGTCCAGTTCCTCCGCCGCGCCGAGCCGGTCGGCGAGGTCCTCCAGGGCGAAGCCCGCGGTGTGTCGGGCGGCCAGTTGTTCGAGTTCGCGCCAGCCGTACCGTGCGTGCGCGGCGTGCACGTCGATGAAGTCGCGGTGCGCCGCGCGGTCGTACAGCGCGCGGACCTTCAGGCCGACGGCGTCGTCGAAGGCGAGGACCGGACCGATGCTGAGCTGCACCGGCGGCCCGATAGCCTCCTTGAGCAGGTCGACCTCGCAGGTCCAGAAGTCGTCGGACACCAGCAGACGGGCCATCCGAGGCGTTGCCTCGACGAGGTCGGCGGTGTGGCCGGCTTTGCGGTACGCCTCGGCGAGCCGCTCGGCGACCAGCGGCAGCGGCAGCGCGGTGGCGGTCGCGAAGTCGATGTCGCGCGACGGCCGGTCGACGATCTGGTGTGCGGCGAGGGCGTACCCACCGGCCAGGACCAGGCCCAATTCCGGACCGGCCGCGAAGCCGACCCGCAGTAGCGCCTTGTGCAGATCGTCCACCGCGGTGCCCGTCAGCCGGCAGTGGCCAGGTCGGGAAGCCGTGCCTCCCAGAGTGCGACCAACTGCCGTGAGGTCAGCCGCCGGATGCGCGGCCAGTCGCGGCGCAGGAGGTCAGGATGTACGTACGTGATGATGTCCTGCCGCTGACCGCAGTTCAGCAACGTCCGATACAGGGTCAATCGCTGACGGTGATCGGTGATGTCGAACTCGGTGGACCCGGACCATGCGAGCCGCACCGGCAGCCGCACGACGCCGCGATCCGGCCCGGCGAGGAGATCCAGCGCCTCCGGGATGCGCTTCTCGGCCCCGATCAGCCGGGACGGCAACGGCGTGGTCGTCACGCCCACAAGCTACTCCTCCTCGGTGAAGACGGTCTCGCGGCGGCGGCGGATGGCGGGGAGTGTGACCAGGATGATCGCCGCCGCGGTCAGGGCCAGCAGGGTGGCGGAGATCGGGCGGGTGAGGAAGACCAGGGCGTCGCCGCGGGAGATGATCAGGGCGCGGCGCAGGTTCTCCTCGAGGAGGGGGCCGAGGACGAAGCCGAGCAGCAGCGGCGCCGGCTCACAGCCGCAGCGGATCAGGACGTAGCCGAGGAGGCCGAAGAACGCGATCGCGTAGACGTCGTACGCGTTGAAGCCGAGCGAGTAGGTGCCGATCACGGCGAACAGCACGATCATCGGGAACAGCACCTGGTACGGCACGCGCAGCAGGCGCACCCAGATGCCGATCAACGGCAGGTTGAGCAGCAGGAGCAGCAGGTTGCCGATCCACATCGACGCGATCAGGCCCCAGAACAGCGCCGGCTCGTCGTTGATCACGTTCGGGCCGGGCGTGATGCCGTGCACGATGAACGCGCCGACCATCAGCGCCATCACCGGGTGGGCGGGCAGGCCGAGCGTGAGCAGCGGGATGAACGATGTCTGCGCGGCCGCGTTGTTGGCCGACTCGGGGCCGGCGACGCCCTCGATCGCGCCGTGGCCGAACTCCGCGCGCCGCGGGGAGATGCGCTTCTCGACCGCGTACGACGTGAATGAGGCCAGCACGTGGCCGCCGCCGGGGAGCACGCCGAGCGCGGCGCCGAGGCCGGTGCCGCGCAGGATGGGCCCGACGATCCGGCGCCGGTCCTCCCGGGTGGGCCACAGGTGGGTGACCGCGCCGATCGCGGCCGGGCGGCTCCGCTCGTTCTCCAGGTTGCGCAGGATCTCCGCGATGCCGAACATGCCGACCGCGACGGAGACGAAGTCGATGCCGCCGTACAGCTCGCGCTGGCCCAGCACGAACCGGGGCGTACCGGTGTAGATGTCCTGGCCGACCGTGCCGAGCAGGACGCCGAGCGCGATCATCGCCAGCGCCTTGAGCACGGAGCCGCGGGCCAGCGCGATGGACACGACCAGGCCGAACAGCACCAGCGCGAAGTAGTCGGCCGGGCCGAACCGCAGCGCGAGGCCGGCCAGCGGCGGCGCGGCGA
This sequence comes from Catenuloplanes atrovinosus, assembly GCF_031458235.1. Taxonomy (NCBI): domain Bacteria; kingdom Bacillati; phylum Actinomycetota; class Actinomycetes; order Micromonosporales; family Micromonosporaceae; genus Catenuloplanes; species Catenuloplanes atrovinosus. Next base: position 5,873,563 of record NZ_JAVDYB010000001.1, read on the forward strand.
CGGCCAGGGCCACGGTCGCCACCGTGCCCGCGACGAACGAGCCGACCGCGGCGGTGGCCAGGGCCGGGCCGGCGCGCCCGCGGCGGGCCATCTCGTGGCCGTCGAGCGCGGTGACGGCCGCGGACGACTCGCCGGGCAGGTTGATCAGGATGGCCGTGGTCGAGCCGCCGTACTGCGCGCCGTAGTAGATGCCGGCCAGCATGATCAGCGCGGTGACCGGCTCGAAGCCGAAGGTGATCGGCAGCAGCATCGCCACGGTGGCGGTCGGGCCGATGCCGGGCAGTACGCCGACGGCCGTGCCGAGCAGCACGCCCAGGAAGCAGTAGAGCACGTTCTCGATCAGCAGCGCGGTCGAGAAGCCCAGCGCGAGGTTGCCGAGGAGGTCCACGCCTACCCGCCCCACAGCGGGATGCGCACCTGCAGCCCGACGACGAAGATCAGCGTGGCGGCCGCGGTCAGCCCCGCGGTGACGGCGACGGCGGTGAGCGGCCGCACCCGCCGGCTGGCGAGCGCGGTGAGCAGCGCGGTCACCACCGAGGCCGGTACGAATCCGAGCGTGCCGACGGAGAGCCCGAAGAACGCGACCGCGGCCGCGATCAGCGCGATCGCGCGCCAGGGCACCGCCTCCCAGGTGATCACCTCACCGGCGACCAGTCCCTTGACGACGATCGCCAGCCCCAGGCCGGTCACGATCGCGCCGACCAGCAGCGGGAAGTAGCCGGGGCCCATCCGCAGCGCGGTCCCCCGGTCGTAGCCGAGCGCGCCGGCCACGAAGGCGGCGCCGATCACGACGAAGACGCCCCCGGCGAGCACGTCCGGGAGGGACCGCCGCCACCGCATCTAGGAGGCCTCGACGCCGGCGTCGGCGATGACCTTCGCCCAGGTGGTGAGCTGCTCCTGCAGGTGCGCGCGGTGCGCGTCCGGGGTCGCGTCCGCGGCCGCGACCGGCGCGGTGCCGAGCTTGGCCATCTGGTCCACGACCGCCGGGTCGGCCAGCGCGGTCTGCAGCGCGCCGGACAGCTTCCGCACGACCTCCGCCGGCGTGCCGGCCGGTACGTACAGCCCATGCCACACGCTGACCCGCAGCGCGGGCATGCCGCTCTCGGCCGTGGTGGGCACGTCCGGCAGGCTCTTGACCCGCTCCGGCGTGGTGACCGCGTACGCCTTCACCTCGCCCGCCGCGATCTGCCCGCTGGTGTTGGTGGTCTGGTCGCACATGAAGTCGACCTGGCCGCCGACCAGGTCGGTCAGCGCCGGCCCGGTGCCCTGGTACGGCACCTCCTGCACCTGCACGCCGGCCGCGGCCTGGAACAGCAGGCCGCACAGGTGGGACGCCGCGCCGATGCCCGCGTTGGCCAGCGTGACGTCGGCCGCGTTCGCCTTCACGTGCGCGGTCAGGTCCGCGAACGTGGCGGGCGGGAAGTCCTTGCGGGCCACGACCGTCATCGGCACCTCGGTCACCAGCCCGACCGTCGCGAAGTCCTCCAGCGGCCGGTAGCCCAGGTTTTTGTACAGCGCCGGCGCGGTGGACATGCCGATGTGGTGCATGAGCACGGTGTAGCCGTCCGCCTTCGCCTGCGCGACCTCGCCGGCCCCGATCGTGCCGCCCGCTCCCTCCACGTTCCGCACGACGATCTCGCCGCCGAGCGCCGCCGCCATCGGATCCGCGATCATCCGCGTCACCGTGTCCGTCGGCCCGCCGGCGCTGAACGGCACGATGATCGTGATGTTCTCCCCCGGGTAGGCGTCACCGCCGGCACCCCCGCCGCCGTCGGAACAGCCGGCGACGAGCGAGCCGACCACGAGCGCCACCAACGCCCGCCTGCTGCGCATGCCCATGTCCTGACCTCCATGCCGTACGGCGGCGATGATTTATCGACGACCGTATTCACCTGTGAGGTTGATCACTAGGGCGCGCGCCCGGCTGTCACCGAACCGCGATCAACGGTTGGTCAGGCCGCGACGTAGACCCAGGCGCGCACGCCGGACCCGAGCGAGACCAGGATGCGGTGGTGATCGTCGATCTCGTAGCGGTCGGCCACGGCCAGCTCGTCCTCGGTCACGTCGAAGACGGTGCCGTCCACGCCGTCGGCGTCGTCGCCGGTGTGCCGGACGACGGGGTGGTGGCTCGGCGGCACGTCCGGGTCGGCGACCTCGAGCAGTTCCGCCGCGTAACCGGGCAGCCGATCTCGGCGTCCGTCCAGCTCGCGGCCGAAGTTGGCACGCTGAACGGCCGGATCCTGCAGGGTTCCGTACGAGAAGAGCAGCGGCATGCCGCGATGCTGACACAGCCGGGTAACGCCCGCGCTAACGACGGTTTGGGCGATCCCGCTCTCCGGGGCAATACTCAGCGAAAGATCAACCAGGCAGTTCGAGCGGATCCGAGGTCACGCCGTGCCGACGTCGCCGGGCACCGACGCCCACCCCCACACCACGGCGCCGGGCGTGCCGGCCGACCTGCCCTGGCACCGCGCCCACCGGCTGGCCGCCACGCTGCCCGTACCGCTTCCCGCGGAGCGGGTGCCGCTGGACCGCGCGCACGGCCGCACGCTGGCCGAGCCGGCCGTCTCCGCCGCGCTGCTGCCCGGCACGGACACCGCCGCCATGGACGGGTACGCGATCGCCGGCCCTGCGCCGTGGCGGATCACCGGCCGGGTCCTGGCCGGCCATCCGGCCACGGACGTGACCGCGATGGCGCCGGGCACCGCCGTCGAGATCGCCACCGGCGCGCCCGTCCCACCCGGCGCGGGCGCGGTGCTGCCGATCGAGCTCTGCCTGGTGGAGGGCGACACGGTCCGCCCGTCCGAGACCGGGCCCGGCCGCACCCACATCCGGTACACCGGCGAGGACCTCACGCCCGGCCGGTTGCTCGCGCCGGCCGGCGCCCGCGTGACGGCCACGCTGACCGGCCTGGCCGCACACGCCGGCCTGGACGAGCTGACGGTCCGCCGGAGCCCGCGGGTACGCCTGATCGCCACCGGCGACGAGGTGATCGGCTCCGGCGTCCCCGCCCCCGGGCAGGTGCGCGACGCGCTGACCCCGCTGCTCACCGCGCTGCTCGCGGGCACCGGCGCCACGCTGGCCGGGGCCGCGCACGTGCCGGACCGGGCCGAGCTGCTGGCGGAGTCACTGACCGGCACGGACTGGGACGTTGCGGTGGTGACCGGCTCGTCCTCGGTCGGCCGCGCGGACCATCTCCACGGCGTGCTCACCCGGGCCGGCGCGCGCTGGCACGTCGACGGGGTGGCCTGCCGGCCCGGTCACCCGCAGGCACTGGCCCGGCTCGGCACCGGCCAGTGGGTGGTGGGGCTGCCCGGCAACCCGTACGCCGCGCTGGTCGGCGCCGTCACGCTGCTCCGCCCGCTGCTCGACGCGCTCCAGGGCCGCACCCGGCCCGCGCCGCTGCGGCTGCCGGTGGCCGGGAAGGTCCACCCGTACGACGGCGGCACCCGGCTCGTCCCGGTGCACCTGACCGGCGGCCACGCCACCGCGATCCAGGGCGCGCGGCCGGCCAGCCTGCTCTCCGCCGGGACCGCGGACGCGCTGGCGGTGATCCCCGCCGACTGGACGCCGGGCGCGCCCGCCGACCTGTTACCCGTGCAGTGACGCGCCCTTGAGGATCTTGTCGACCGCGTTCTTCGGCGCGTGCAGGCCGATGCCGACCAGGTTCAGGTCGTCGCGCTTGACCCCGGCCACCGCCTCCCGGTTCGCCGCGTCGTGCCCGGTGGTGAACAGCTCCTCCGTGAAGATCGTCATGGGTACGCCGCGGGACAGTGCCCGCCCGTGCGCGGCGGTGAGCAGCGCGGCGTCCCCCGCGAAGACCAGCACCGGCTGCCCGAACATCGGTAGGTAGGCGGTGCCGTCGGCGTCCGCGTAGGGCTCGCCGAGCAGCGACGGCCGCGTGCCGGCGAGCCCGCTGATCAGGAAGGCGGTGACGTTCAGCCGCTGCCAGGTCAGCAGGTCGTCGCGGAGCAGAACAGCAATCTTGGTGTCGAACCGGACCGTACTCATGGGCACAGTCTCGTGCCGGGCCGAGGCGGTGGTCTTGTACGTTTCTCACCATGCGTGAGCTGGTCACCGCCTGGCGGCCGACCGTGCCGGGCGTGCGCGAGGTCTTCCACGCCCGGTTCGTCGCCCACGCGTACCCCGCGCACACCCACGACGCCTGGACGCTGCTGATCGTCGACGACGGCGCGATCGCGTACGACCTGGAGCAGCACCATCACGGCACCGGCGGCGCGATGGTGACGCTGCTGCCGCCGCACGTGCCGCACGACGGCCGCGCCGCCACCACGCACGGCTTCCGCAAGCGGGTGCTCTACCTCGACCCGGGCGTGCTGGGCGAGGACCTGATCGGCGCCGCCGTGGACCGCCCCGGCCTGGACGACGCGCCGCTCCGCCACCGCGTCCACCAGTTGCACGCGTCGCTGGTCAGCCCCGGTGACGCGCTGGAGGCGGAGAGCCGGCTGACGCTGATCCGCGACCGGCTGCGCGGCCACCTGCTTCCGCACGTCCCGGACGGGCCGCCGGCGGCCCGCGGCCTGGCCGGCGACCTGCGCGACCTGCTGGACCGGGACACCGTCACCGGCCTGACGCTGCGCGACGCCGCCGCCGAGCTGCACGCCCACCCGAGCCACCTGGTCCGCGCGTTCACCCGGGCGTTCGGCCTGCCGCCGCACCGCTACCTGACCGGCCGCCGGGTGGACGCGGCGCGCCGCATGCTGCTGGCCGGCATGCCGCCCGCGGAGGTCGCGACCGCGGCCGGCTTCCACGACCAGCCGCACCTCAACCGGCACTTCACCCGCGTCCTGGGCGTCACACCCGGCCGCTACGCGGCACGATCACGAGCATCAGCGGGTACGCGGATGAGCGCCCCGGCCGCGACGGCCGAGACGCTCACCCGTACCCCCCGGTGAATTCAGTCGCCGACCCGCACCGCGCTCGGCAGGAGCGGGACGTTCGTGGCACCGGCCGCCCGACGCTGGTCGGCGCCGGCCACGGCCTCCGGCCCGCACAGCGACCCGACGATCAGGTTGTTGAGCGCCGTGATCATCTCCGGCGTGGACGCGAAGTTGATGCCGTAGTTACCGCCCCAGGCGAGCTGGGTGCGCCCGTCGGTCGAGGTGAGCACCTGCGTGATCTGGCCGATCACGCCGCCGTCGTGGCCCCAGAAGGTGCCGCACGGCAGCTGCAGCGCGTAGATGCCGAGGCCGTACCGCAGCGCCTCGGGCATCTCCGGGTACCACGGCACCGTCTCCAGCATCGCCGCCTGCTGCGCCGGCTTGAGCAGCTTGCCGGTGATCAGCGCGCGGTAGAACGTGTTCAGGTCGGGCATGGTGGAGATCATCTCGCCGGCCGTCCACGCCCAGGTCATGTTGTAGACGCTGAAGTCCCGCAGCGTCACCTCGCCGGTCTCGGCGTCCGGCCACGGCACGTACGCGCCCGCGTGCGGTCCGCGGATTCGCGGGTCGGCGCCCGGGAAGTAGGTGGTCCGCAGCCCCAGCGGCTTGATGATCCGCCGGTTGACCTCCTTCTCCACCTCGTTGCCGGTCACCTTCTCGATGATCAGTCCGGCCAGGATGTAGTTGGTGTTCGAGTACGACAACAACTCGCCCGGCGCGCCCGTCTCCGGGAACGTCAGCCCGAGCCGGACGAGCTCGTCCGGCGCGAAGGTGCGGGTCTGCCACTCCTCCACCGCCTCGAGCGAGTCCAGCCCCAGCGTGTAGTTGCCGATGCCGCTGGTGTGGTTGAGCAGCATGCGCACCGTGATCGCCGGGTCCAGGCCGAAGCGCGGCAGCAGCTGATCCACGCTGGTGTCCAGCGACAGCCGGCGCTCGCCGACCAGTTGCAGCACCGTGGTGGCGACGAACGTCTTGGTGACGCTGCCGATCCGGTGCCGCGAGTCCGCCCGCGCCGGCGCGCCGCTCTCCACGAACGCCACGCCGGACGCGCCGGTGAACGTCTTGCCGTCCCGGCGGACCTGCGCGTACGACCCCGGCACACCGGACGCGGTGATCGCGTCCAGCAGTGGCTGGATCTCGCCCTTCAACGCGTTGCCCGGCGCGGCGAACGCCACCCCCGTGTGGGTCAGTGCCGCGGTCCCGGCCAGCACGATCGCGGCCACGGCCGCCCCGGCCCGGTTCCACAGTCCTCTGTTACGCCATGGTTTCGACATGCGTCCATCCTGGGCGGCCCCCGGCCCCCGGGTCGTCGCCCGCGCAGCGGAACCCCGTCTCCTCCTCGGGACGGACCTTTCCCCGCCGCCCTCCCCGTCCGAGAGGACACCGATCCCCGAGGGGTGGAGATCGAAGATCCACTCCGCCAGACCGCGATCTGCGACCTTGCAGAATGGGGTCTGGCTTTATGCCCGGAGGCGTGCCAGACTTATTTTCACGGTTGGAGCGGCACTGCAGATCGGTACTTACAACGGCATTTCGGCGGGTCAGCGCACGGCCTCCCGAGTCGCCGGCAAGAGAGCGGACGAAGGCACCTGGCGGCAACCGGGTGCCTTCGTAGTGTCCGGCCAAGGTCATCTTCGCGAGCCCACCGCTACTGACTCCCAGAACAGCGACGCATCGACGGTCGCAATATCAGCCGGTCGCCAGCACAACGGCGAGTCGGCCACACCGGCGGTTGTCAACCCCGTAAGATGGATCGCATAGTGCGACCTCGCAGATCGCTTTCTGCAGCGGGTGACCTTCCTACATAGGGGATCTGGACGTCATGACCACGCCTCCGGGCGAATCGCCGGCCGTCGCGCGACGTCGGCTGAGGCTCGCGCTGCGGCGCGCCCGCGAGGAGATGGGCTACACCCAGCACCAGGTCGCCGAGGAGATGGAGTGGTCCATCTCCAAGGTCATGCGCATCGAGAGCGGCGAGGTCACCGTCTCGGTCAACGACACACGCTCGCTGTTGACGTACCTCGGCGTCACCGACCGCGAAGAGGTCGCGCGGCTCGTGCAGTCCGCGCGCGACGCGCGCAAGCGCGAGTGGTGGGACGAGCCGCGCTACCGCGAGCACGTGCCGCCCGCGCTGCGCCGCCTCATCCAGTTCGAGACCGAGGCGCGGAGCATCCGCTACTTCTTCCCGATGATCATCCCCGGTCCGCTCCAGGTGCCGGACTACGCGCGGGCCATCCTCCGGGCCCACTTCGGCGACGTGGACACCGAGCTCACCGCCGCGCGCCTGGAGGCACGTCAGCGGCGCCGCCAGGCGTTCCTGGGCCGGCGCGACGCGCCGGACGTCCGGTTGCTGCTGGACGAGTCCGTGCTCCAGCGCACGCTGGGTGACTTCGGCCTGCTGTCGAAGCAACTGTTCGACCTGCATGCCCTGGCCGGGCAGGGGCGGGTGACGGTGCGCATCATCCCCTTCACCGCCGCCGTCGCGCTGCCGCTGCTGGGCACCTTTGAGATCTACGGCCTCGGTGGCGGCGACTCCGCCCTCGAGGACGGGGACAACGGCGTCGACGACGCCGTGATGTATCGCGAGAGCAACCTTCTCGACGAACTCGTGGAGGACCAGGCAGCCGTCAGCAGACATCTGACGGTTTTCGAGAATCTCTGGGCCGGCGCCCATGACGAGGCGACCTCCATCCAGATGATTCAGGAGGCCGCGGAGAAAGCCGCCGCCGCCTCCGCCGGGTCAGGCAGATAGATCATCGGAACAGCTCCGGGCAGTCCGGGGCCCTAGAAAGGCACAACCAGTGACATCGCACAACACCCTCGCAGGCTGGCAGCGTAGCTCGTACTGCGGGAACGGCGCCTGTGTCGAGATCGCTTCGGACGACGCGCGCCGATACATGCGGGACGCCAAGGAGATCCAGAGCCCGATCCTGGCCTTCTCCAACGCGGCCTGGGGCTCCTTCATCTCCGACATCAAGAGCGGCCAGATCAGCACTAAGTGACGACCGATCAAGAGGGTGCGGGCGTGCAGACGGTCGCACCCCCTTGGAAAGGATGAATGAACCGGGACTGACTGGTATACAACGGACGCCACCGGTGCCTACCCCGTGACACTGGTTCCCTACTGTGCGCTCATATGCCTATGGTGGAGGACGAGGCACAGGGAGGGAGCACCCATGCAGACCGATCTGCAGCTGCGGTGGCACCGCGCCTGCGGTTCCAGCGCATGCGTGGAGGTGGCGACGACGCCATCGGCCGCGTACGTGCGCGACTCCGAGGCACCACAGGGTGACCGGCTTGCCGTGTCGGCGCCCGCCTGGAGCGCGTTCATCACCGCCGTCGCCGAGGACGGCATTCCGACCGACCGTCACTAGTGCGCACAGCGGGGGCGGGGCCCAGGCCGCCCCTGGCCGAAAGCGGATCAGCCGGACCGTCGCTCCGCGGTCCGTTCGACGAGGCCCAGCAGGTCCTCCAGGTCCGCCTCGAACTCCGCGTCGCGCTCCTCCGCGGAGCCGGCCGTGAATCGCCCGGTCACCTCCGAGGCGCCGTAGCCGAGCGCGAACGTCGACAGCATCCGCTGCAACCGCAGCACCTCCGCGCGGGCCACGCCGGCGTCGCGCAGCGCGTCGCGGATGCGTTCCTGCACCCGGTCCGCGTCGTCGCCCGCCTCCGCCGCCGGACGCGCTACCAGCAGCGGGTACGCACCGGGATGCGCGTGCGCCAGGTCGCGCGCCGCACGGGCGATCGCGCGCAGCCGGTCCCGCCAGTCGCCGTCCGACTCCGACGAGTCGTGCAGTTCCTCCAGCAACTGCCGCACCAGGCCGTCGAGCAGCGCCTCCTTGTTCCCCACATACGGGTAGAGCGCCATCGAGCTGAGTCCGACCCGGCGTCCGACGGCACGCATCGAGACCGCGTCCAGGCCGGCTTCGTCCGCGAGTGCCATGGCCTGCCGCAGGATCACCCGCTGCTTCTCGTCCACCTCACCGAACGTAGAGCGAATCCCGTCCGTACGCGGGCGAATCAGCACCAGCGGCGCGGCGGGCGGCCTCGGCCGATCTTGCGGCGGCGGGGGCGGACCGCGCCGTGCAGGTGCGCGCCGGCCCAGCCGTTGAGGCGGGTCTGGCAGCCGCCCGGGTTGCCGGAGCCGGGCAGCGGCAGCTCCGTGACGTCCTCCGGAGAAGCGTGGGAGCGGTGCTGGCGGGGAACCACCCGGCCACCGCATCCGTTGTCGTCCGGCTCGGGGAAGTCCGCTGGACCTTCCTCCGCCATGTGCTCCTCCTTGCTGAACCCGTTCCGTGCGGTGCGCGCGGTCGACCATGCGCGCCCCCGCGGTCGCACCCGTCGAGAGTAAGCGGTTTCAGGCGCCGTGGGGGCCTCACACGCTGCGGTGAACATCACTCGCGTCCATGCCTTGATCAGGTAATACATGGTCATCCGGGACGCGCCGCGCGGGGCGCCGGGAGCGTCGTGGCAGGCTTGGCCGGTGGCGAATGCGGCGGACGGTACGGCGACGGGCGGCACCAGGGCCGGCGAGCCGGAGGGCGGCGAGCTGGCCGCCACGGTACGGCGCATCGAGCGGAGCGCGGGCGGCCTGGCCACCGCCGCGATCGCCCGGATGGACGAGACGCTGCCGTGGTTCCGGGAGTTGCCGGCCGACCAGCGGTCGTGGGTGATGCTCGTCGCACAGGCGGGCGTCCGGTCGCTGGTGGAGTGGCTGCGCGCCGGCGGCAACACGCAGGAGGTCTCCGACGAGGTCTTCGCGACCGCGCCCCGCGCGCTGGCCCGGGCGATCTCGTTGCAGCACACGGTCGCGCTGGTCAAGGTGACCATCGACGTGGCCGAGGAGCAGGTGCCGGAGCTGGCCGCGCCGGGCGAGGAGGTCGCGCTGCGGGAGGCGATGCTCAAGTTCTCCCGGGAGATCGCGTTCGCGGCCGCGCGGGTCTACGCGCGGGCCGCCGAGTCGCGCGGCACCTGGGACGCCCGGCTGCAGGCGATGCTGGTGGACGCGCTGCTGCGCGGCGACTCCTCGGACGTGCTGGCCAGCCGGGCGGCGGCGCTGGGCTGGGCGGACGCGGCGCCGGTGGCGGTCGCGGTGGGCCGCTCCCCCGGCGGCGAGCTGGCCGCGGTGCTGCACGGGTTCTACCGCTCGGCGCGGCGGCTGGGCGTGGAGCTGGTCGGCGGCGGGCACGGCGACCGGCTGGTGCTGGTGATCGGCGGCGCGCCGGACCCGGTGGTGACCGTGCAGCGGCTGCTGGAGGGGTTCGGCGAGGGCCCGGTGGTGGTCGGCCCGACCGTGCCGAGCCTGGACGCGGCCACCGAGTCCGCGCGCGCGGCGCTGACCGGCTACCGCAGCGCGGTGGCGTGGCCGTCGGCACCGCGCCCGGTCGCGGCGGACGACCTGCTGCCGGAGCGGGCGCTGGCCGGCGACGCGGAGGCGCGGCGCACGCTGCGGGACTCGGTCTACGGCGCGCTCACCCGGGCCGGCGGCGAGCTGATGGAGACGCTGGACGCGTTCTTCGCGGCCGGTGGCGTGCTGGAGAGCGCGGCGCGCGGCCTCTTCGTGCACCCGAACACGGTCCGCTACCGGTTGAAGCGGATCGCGGAGGTGACCACCTTCTCGCCGCTGAACCCGCGGGACGCGTTCGCGTTGCGGATCGCGCTCACCATCGGCCGCCTCGATCCGCCGAACGCGGTGTTGCCTCCGTCACGCGCCATGCCCCGCCAGCCGTAGCTTTGTAGGTATCTCACAAAACCGTTAGTGTGGTTTGGTGCCTGTCAGCAGCGATAGACGGCGCCGGCATCCCGCAGAGTGTCAACCGTGCTAGCCGTTCTCTCCCCAGGGCAAGGATCCCAGAAGCCCGGCTTCCTCACGCCGTGGCTCCAGCTCCCCGACGCCGAGGCCCGCCTCCGCGCGTGGTCCGAGCTGGCCGGCGTCGACCTGGTGCACCTCGGCACCGAGGCGGACGCCGAGGAGATCAAGGACACCGCGCGCACCCAGCCGCTGCTGGTCGCGGCCGCGCTGCTGGCCGCGGAGCGACTCCCGCTGACCGACGCGACCGTGGTCGCCGGGCACAGCGTGGGCGAGCTGGCCGCCGCCGCGATCGCCGGCGTGCTCACCCCGGAGGCCGCCGTCACGCTGGCCGGCGTGCGCGGCCGGGAGATGGCCGCGGCGTGCGCGCTGGAGCCGACGAGCATGGCCGCGGTGCTGGGCGGCGAGCCGGACGAGGTGGTGGCCGCCATCGAGTCGTACGGGCTGCACGCCGCCAACCGCAACGGCGCCGGGCAGATCGTGGCCGCCGGCGCCAAGGACGCACTGGACACGTTCGCGGCCGACCGCCCCGGCGGCGTACGGGTGATCCCGCTGGCCGTGGCCGGCGCGTTCCACACGCCGTACATGGCGCCCGCCGAGACCGCGCTGGGCGCCGTCGCCGCGGGCGTGGCCACCGCCGACCCGGTCCGGATCATGCTGTCCGACCTGGACGGCGCCGCCGTCGCGGACGGCACCGAGCTGCTGTCCCGCCTGGTCCGGCAGGTCACCGCGCCGGTCCGCTGGGACCTGGTGATGCGCACGCTGGCCGAGCGCGGCGTCACCGCGGTGATCGAGCTGGCCCCGGCCGGCACGCTCGCCGGACTGATCAAGCGTGAACTCAAGGGCCCCGGCCTTCCCGAGATCGTCACCCTGAACACGCCGGACGACCTGCCCGCGGCGCTCGATCTGATCGCCCGGCACGGAGCCACCACGAGTCCCGAAGGGCAGAACTGACATGGCAGGCAGCCGCATCCTCTCGCTCGGGCACTATCAGCCGTCCCGAGTCGTCACCAACGACGAGCTCTCCCAGACGATCGACACCAACGACGAGTGGATCCGGGACCGGGTCGGCATCGCCGAGCGGCGCGTCGCGGACGGCGAGTCGGTCGCGGACATGGCCACGTTCGCCGCGGAGAAGGCACTGGCCAACGCGGGGCTGACCGCCGCCGACATCGACCTGGTCGTGGTCGCCACCTGCTCCGCCGAGGACCGGTGCCCGACCGTCGCCACCCGGGTCGCGGCCCGCCTCGGCATCGCCGCGCCCGGCGCGTTCGACCTGAACGCGGCCTGCTCCGGCTTCTCGTACGCGCTGGCCACCGCGGACCACGCGATCCAGGCCGGCACGTCCCGCCACGCGCTGGTCATCGGCGCGGAGAAGCTCTCCGACATCACCGACTGGACCGACCGCACCACCGCCGTGCTGTTCGGCGACGGCGCGGGCGCGGCCGTGGTCAGCGCCGTGCCCGAGGGCGAGCCGTCCGGCATCGGCCCGGTGCTCTGGGGCTCCGCGCCGGAGAAGGGCGACGTGCTGCGGATCGAGGGCTGGCGGCCGTACATCAAGCAGGAGGGCCAGGCGGTGTTCCGCTGGGCCACCACCGCGATCGCGCCGGTGGCGAAGCAGGCCTGCGAGCGGGCCGGCGTCGCGCCGGAGGAGATCGCCGCGTTCGTCGCGCACCAGGCCAACACCCGGATCATCGACGGCATCGTGAAGCGGCTCGGCATCCCGAACGCGGTCGTCGCGAAGGACCTGGTCGAGTCCGGCAACACGTCCGCGGCCAGCATCCCGCTGGCGCTGTCCAAGCTGGTCGAGCGGCGCGAGGTGCCGTCCGGCGCGCCGGTGCTGCTGTTCGGCTTCGGCGGCGGCCTGACGTACGCCGGCCAGGTCGTGCGCTGCCCCTGAGTTCTCGTTCCCGGAACCGCGAACGAGTAGCAAGACCCAACCCGAAAGGACCACCACGCACATGGCTTCCCGCGAAGAGATCATCACCGGCCTCGCCGACATCCTGAACGAGCTCGCCGGCGTCGAGCAGTCCGACGTGACCGAGGAGAAGACCTTCACGGACGACCTCGACGTCGACTCGCTCTCCATGGTCGAGGTGATCATGGCGGCCGAGGACAAGTTCGGCGTGAAGATCCCGGACACGGAGATGCAGAACCTCAAGACCGTGGGCGACGCCGTCTCCTACATCGAGGCGAACCAGAAGTGACCTCTGTCGACGTCGTCGTCACAGGGCTCGGCGCCACGTCCCCGCTCGGCGGGGACGTGGCGTCCACCTGGGACGGCATGCTCAACGGCCGTTCCGGGGTCAGCAAGCTGACCCCGGACTGGGCGGCCGAGCTGCCGGTGCAGATAGCCGCGTCGCTCGCCGTCGACCCCTCCGAGATCATCGAGAAGCCGAAGCTGCGCAAGCTGGACCGCTCGGAGGCGATCGCGATCATCGCGGCGCGCCAGGCGTGGGCCGACTCGGGGCTGGCCGGCTCCGGGCTCGACCTCGAGCGGCTCGGCGTGAGCATCGGCTCCGGCATCGGCGGCGCCACCACGCTGCTCGACCAGGACGACATCCTGGAAGAGAAGGGCGCGCGGCGGGTGTCGCCGCACACCGTGCCCATGCTGATGCCGAACGGCCCGGCCGCGTTCGTCGGCCTGGAGCTCGGCGCGCAGGCCGGCGTCCACTGCGTGGCCAGCGCGTGCGCCACCGGCGCGGAGGCGATCGCGCTGGGCCTGGACCTGATCCGGGCCGGGCGTGCCGACGTGGTGGTGGCCGGCGGCACCGAGGCCGTGATCCACCCGCTGCCGATGGCCGGCTTCGCGTCGATGCGCGCGATGTCCACCCGCAACGACGACCCGGAGCGCGCATCCCGTCCGTGGGACAAGGGCCGCGACGGCTTCGTGCTCGGCGAGGGCGCGGGCGTCGTGGTGCTGGAGCGGGCCGACCACGCGGCCGCGCGCGGTGCAAGGGTCTACGCCCGGCTGGCCGGCGCGGGCATCACCTCGGACGGCTTCGACATCGTGCAGCCGCACCCGGAGGGCGCGGGCGCGATCCGCGCGATCGGCAAGGCGCTGCGCGACGCGGGCCTGACCGGCGCCGACATCGCGCACGTGAACGCGCACGCGACGTCCACGCCGGTCGGCGACATCGCGGAGATCGCGGCGCTGCGGGCCGCGGTCGGCACGCACCCGGTGGTCACCGCCACCAAGTCGATGACCGGGCACCTGCTGGGCGCGGCCGGCGCGCTGGAGTCGATCGCGACCATCCTGGCGATCCGCGACAGCATCGTCCCGCCCACGATCAACCTGGACGACCCGGACGACAAGCTGGACCTGGACGTGGCCGCCCACAAGGCCCGTCCGCTGGAGATCCCGGCCGCGCTGAACAACTCGTTCGGCTTCGGCGGGCACAACGTGGCGCTGGTCTTCACGCGCGCGTAAGTCGGCACCACCATGAGGGGGCGGCTCGGGTGAGCCGCCCCCTAAAACCCGTTACCGGGGCAGCAGCTCGTAGACCACGGCCTTGCCGTTGTCGTAGCGCAGCGTCGCCCACGGGGCCAGCGCCTCGCTCGGCGCGGTCACCGGCGTGTCCGTGCCGTTCGGCAGCCGGTCCAGCACCAGCCAGCGCACGCCGTGGTCGTCCCGGAGTGCGTGCAGGGTCGCCTCGGTCGGCGCGACGAAGGCCTGGTCATTGAGCGCCAGCAGGTCCTGGTCCCAGAAGTCGACGAACCCCAGCGGCGCGGCGCGCGGCGCGAAGCCCCAGCCCTCGACCAGCACCGGCCGCTCCGAGTAGGCGCTGAGCCAGAACGAGCGCGGGTCGCACCGCTTCTCCTCGAACACCAGCGCGCGGCAGTGGTTGTTGGTGGCCAGCACGTCCTCCGGGTCGCTGTGCTCACGCACCCAGCGCGCCACGTCGATCCGGTAGCCCGGCATCGCGGTCAGGAAGTAACCGCCGCCGTTCGGCCGATCCATGCCCTTCTTCATGTCCATCACGAGACCCGGCGCACCGACCGTCAGCGCGGCGGCGAGCAGCACCACCGAGCCCTTGCCCCGCATGGCGGTGAATCGCCGCGCCAGCAACCACCACAGCGCCGCGCCGACCACCGCGATCGCGGCCAGCACCAGGCCGTAGCCGATGATCGGCCGGACCCGGACCACCCACGGGAACTGCGCCGGCGCCACCGCGAACACCCAGTTGATCACGGTGAGCAGCACCGCGAACACGCCGGTGGCGATCGCCAGCATGATCTTGGCCCGCCGGCTGTACTGCGCCCTGTCCAGCAACAGCGCGAAACCCCAGACCGACAGGATCACGCTGTACGTGTAGCCGGTGCGCGCGAAGTACTGGTTGCCGTCGCTCGGCTGGTCGATGATCAGGAACGTCAGGATTCCGGCCAGCGCGCCGCCGAACAGGAACCACTGGGTCGGATCGAGCCGCCCGCGCTGCACCCACAGCAGCGCCACGATGCCGCCCTGCCGCAGGTGCAGGTTCATGATCCAGGCGAACCAGACCAGCACCATCATCAGCGCGGCCGGGTACGGCCCGTACTCGCCGGTGTACCGGGTCAGCGTGGCCGCGAACTTGACCGTCACGCCGTACGCCTGGAAGTGGAACAGCACCGCGGTGGCCAGCAACTGCGCGCCGCCGGCGATCAGCCCGCACCAGATCACCGCCCATGGGATCCGCCGCTCGGCGATCAGCAAACCGGCCGCCGTGATCAGCAGGCCGACCGCCACCACCGGGATGGTGCTGGCCTTCGCACCGCTGGAGACCAGCATGAACACCACGACCAGCACCCAG
This sequence comes from Catenuloplanes atrovinosus, assembly GCF_031458235.1. Lineage (NCBI taxonomy): Bacteria > Bacillati > Actinomycetota > Actinomycetes > Micromonosporales > Micromonosporaceae > Catenuloplanes > Catenuloplanes atrovinosus. The sequence goes on from NZ_JAVDYB010000001.1 coordinate 5,889,063, forward strand.
GCGCCGGGTCCGAGTGACCGGATCGGGCGGTCAGGGCGCCGGTCGATCACGTCGGCGAGCACGATCATCATGGCGATCAGCAGCGCCCAGCCGTGGATCATCGACATGCCGTGCCAGACCACGAAGCCCATCTGCGTACCGAGCGGCATGCTGACCGGGTCGGTGAAGTTGACCTCGCCGATCACGCCGAACAGCACTGCCGCGCCGGCGCCGATCCAGGCGCGGCCGCTGAACCGCCAGCCGGCCACCGCGATCAGCACCATGGCCAGCGCACACAGCGCCGGGATGGTCAGCCGGTACGCCACCGTGTTCAGGTCGATCTGCCCGATCAGGCTGGTCGACGCCATGTGCGCGTAGGCGAACCAGTGGTAGTACAGCGGCTCCTCGGCCACCTGCGGCACGTGGATCGGCCAGCCGTACTTGGCCTCACCGGCGAGCGACAGCTGGTACGCGAGGTCGAGGTACTGCATGTTCGAGTCGGAGGTGGGGATCAGCACGTTGCGCCGCAGGAACGTCTCCGACAGGTAGGCCATGAAGAACACGACCACGCCGGTCACGGTCCATGAGAAGCCGAGCGGCACCCTTGCCGCGTAGTCGCGCGGCAGCCAGTGCCGGCGCAGCGCAGGCACTGCCAGGAACGGCACGATCACCAGCAGCGGCCACAGCCACAGCCACGGGCGCACCCCGGTGGCAGCGGCCACCGCCCAGGCCGCCAGCTCCAGGCAGATGCCGACCGCGGCACCCATCGCCAGGTCCTCGAGCAGCGTGTGCGGATTCCGGCGCACCGACCGGTAGACCAGCGTGCCCGGGACCAGGACGGCCACGAACGCGTACACGGCGTACTTCACGATGTCCAGGACGGGAGTCTGGGACGCCAGCAGCGCGATCACCACCGCGGCGACACCCGCGACCAGCGGCAGCCAGCGCTGCCACCTGCTCGGTCCGGGCTCACTCCGCGGCGTCGCTGTCGTCGGACTCGTCAACTCCGCGACCACACTCATCCCTTCATCGGTCGGATCGGCGTCGGCCGGAAACCCTGGGAACCTACCGCAGCCGGTCGACCGTTCAGCAGGTGGTACGTGAAAGACCGTCGACCTCCACCGGCGAGGTGCCCTCCGGCTTGGCCTTGCCGGCGAGCACGGCGGCGAGCGCGGTGAGCTGCGCGGGCGCGGGCGAGTACGTGGCCAGCAGCGTCGGCGACGACGCGGACGCCAGCACGTACGGCAGGTCCATCGCCACCGTGACCTGGGCTCCCGGCGACAGGTCGGCGGCGCCGTCGCCGTACCCGACCAGGTGCACCGTGGTCCGCCCGCCGCTCGCCGCCACCTCCACGCCGGCCGCGCGCAGCGCGTCCTCCAGCGTCTTCTTCGCCGCGGCGCGGTCGCCCGCCACCGTGACCGTGACCGGGCCGGCGACCGCCGCGCCGTCGCAGCCGCCGCGCAGCACCGTGACCGACCGGCGGGCCAGGTCCGCCAGCGGCTCGGCCCCGGACGTGGCGCCGACCGTGGACATCGGCGGCGCCTCCGCGCGGGCCAGCGTGAACCGGAGCGTGAGCACGCGGGTGACCGCCTCGGTCAGCCGCTCCCTGCTGAGCGAGCCGTCGCGCAGCGCCGCCAGCAGGCCGTCCCGCGCCGCGGGCAGGTCCGGCGGCATCAGCAGCAGGTCGTTGCCGGCGTTGAGCGCGCGCACCGCGGCCTCGCCCGCCGGCCACGCCATCGCCGGCTCCATGTTGAGCGCGTCGCTGACCACCACGCCCTCGAACTTGAGCTCGCCGCGCAGCAGGTCGGTGAGCACCTTCTTGGAGAACGTGGCCGGCACGCCCGGGTCGATCGCCCGCACGTCCAGATGGCCGGACATGACCAGTTGCGCGCCCGACTCGATGCCGGCCCGGAACGGCGGCAGGTCGCCGGCGTCCAGCGCCTTGCGGTCCTGGGTGAGCACCGGCAGCGTGTCGTGGCTGTCCGCGGTGGTGTGGCCGTGGCCCGGGAAGTGCTTCAGCGCGGCCGCGACGCCGTGCGTCTGGAGACCGCGCACCGCGGCGGCGACCTGCTCCGCGACCGCCTTCGGGTCGTCACCGTACGACCGGGAGCCGATCACCAGGCCGCCGGGGCCGCCGAGCACGTCGGCGACCGGCGCGAAGTCCACGTTGACACCCATCGCGGCCAGCTCGCCGCCGGCCACGGCCCACGCCTTCTCGGTCACGCCGACGTCGCCCGCGGCGCCGAACGCCATGGCCCCGGGCAGCGTGCTCACGCCGTTGCGGATGCGGGTGACCACGCCGTACTCCTGGTCCGTGCCGATCAGCATCGGCGCGGCACCGGCCGCCAGCCTGGCCTGCGCGTCCTGGAGCCCCGTGGTCAGTGCGCGCACCTGCGCCGGGTTGTCGACGTTGGTGGTCGGCTGGTTCTTGCCGGTCGGGTCGTCCGCGCTGAAGCCGACCAGGATCACGCCGCCGAGCCGGTACTTCTCCACCATCTGGGCCGGGGTGTCCACACCGGCCAGCTCCTGGTTGCCCGCCTTGGAGCCGGCCGAGACGTCGGTCGCGGACGCGCCGTACGCGTACGGCATCAGCACCTGGCCGACCAGGTCCTCGTCGCTCAGCTTCGCGACCAGCGCCGCGGCCTGCGTGGCGGGGTCCGGCGCGGACGAGGGCACGCTCAGCGGCGCGGTGGCGTGCGGGGCCGGCTCGGGTCCCGCCGAGGGCTGGGTGCCGCACCCGGTCAGGACGAGCGACAGGAGCAGCGGGGGTACGGCGAGGGAGCGCCACCGGATCGACCGGTGAACGCCATCGGGTATGTCCGGCACGCGCGCCATTCGACCAGGCGTGCCGGAATCAAGCAACCCGGCTGGTCATCCCCGAGCGTCCATCAACCCACCCGGGTCAGCACCATGTTCGGCGCGCCGTCGCCGGCGTACCGGTAGGGCTCCAGCTCAGCGTCCCACGCCGTGCCCATCGCCTTGTCGAGCGCGTGCGCCAGCGCCTCGGGACCCCGGGCCGAGGACATGATGGCCCGCAGGCGGTCCTCACCCAGCTGGATGTCGCCGGCCGCACCGCAGGTCGCGCGGAACAGCCCGCGACCCGGCACGTACATGAAGCGCTCGCCGTCGACTCCGTGGCTGGGCTCCTCCGTGATCTCGAAGCGGATCATGGGCCACTGCCGGAGCGCAGCCGCCAGCTCCGCCCCGGTGCCTGGCCGCCCGCTCCACCCCGACTCCGCCCGGCGGGCGCCGGGATCGACGGGCTGCGCGGACCAATGCAGCTTGACCGGCGCGGTGAGGACGCGCGCGATCGCCCACTCGACGTGCGGGCACACGGCGAGCGGGGTCGAGTGGACGTATATGACGCCACGCGTTGGCACGGTGACCTCCCGAAGACACGAGGTGCGTCTTCCCCTACGACCTCGATCTCCACGGTCGGCCGGGTTTCATGATGCCGTCTGTGGCGGATGGTGCGCCAGAGAATCCGGCAACTCTGTTCTCGGATCGGCCGCTTTTCTGCGTACGCCCGCCCTGGTGTAGGCTTTTCGCGGGCGACTATGGTCGCCTTCTCTCTTTCTGTGAATGTCGGCAAGGAGTACCTCCGTGGCGAGCAACACCTCTAAGACCGCGCGCGCATCAGTCCGCGCTGGACAGGGCCAGGGTGCCGCCCTGAGCGTGCTGGGCGAGTACAAGTACCTGATCCCGCTCAACAAGGGCAAGCACGCGTACGTGCGGAACCTGACCAACGGCAAGACCACGCACATGAGCACCTCCTCCGACGCGTTCGTGGAGGAGATCCGGGTGCTGGCCGCCGCCGGTCACGGTGCGAAGATCCGCGCCGAGCTGGCCGCGCTGAGCGAGGCGCACCCGCAGGACGGCTGGTCCACCACCGAGAAGAAGCTCGTCGACGCGGGCGTCTTCGAGGGCTGAGTCACCGCTCTTCGCGAAGGGCCGGCACCGTCACGGTGCCGGCCCTTCGCGCGTTCACCCGCTGGAAATTCTCGCGCCGAGGCGTGATGATTGTTACCCGCGGGTACAGGGTGGGCCGCGGCGAATCATTCGCGGAGGTGCCCATGTCGCAGCGCCAGACCCTCCTCCCCACCGGCACGGAGGTAACCCTTTCCGACGGCGTCCGGGTGCACGCCGAGACCGGCGGAGACCCGGACGCACCGCTGACCATCGTGCTGCTGCACGGCTGGACGCTGGACGTGCGCTGCTGGCACCGCACGCTCGGCGCGCTCGCCGGCCGGCTCACCACCCGGGCGCGGATCGTCGCCTACGACGCGCGCGGTCACGGCCGCTCCGACGCCACGCCGCTGGACCGCGCCACGCTCGGCCGGCTCGGCGACGACCTGCGCGAGGTGCTGGACGAACTGGCCCCCACCGGCCGGGTGATCCTCTGCGGCCACTCCATGGGCGGCATGACGATCATGGAGTACGCGCACCGGCACCCGGAGCACTTCGCGTCCCGCATCGCCGGCCTGGTGCTGGTCTCCACGTCCGCCGAGGGCACCTCCCGCACCCACTACGGCCTCCCCGACCGGCTGGCCACGCTGTTCCGGCTGGCCGAGACGACCGGCGCGGGCGTGCTGGCCCGCTGCGGCACCTGGCGCCCGCACCGCGCGGTGCTGCCCGTACTCGGGCCGGCCATCCGCTGGCTGCTCTACGGCGACCGCTGCGAGGGCGCGGACCTGCGACTCACGCTCTCCAGCGTGGGCCGGTGCTCGCTGCGCGCGATCGGCGGCTTCCGCACCTCGATCGGCATGCAGCAGCGCCTGGACACGCTCTCCACGCTGGGTGACGTACCCGCGGCGGTGCTGGCCGGCAGCGACGACCGCCTGACGCCGCCCGCGTGCGCGGAGGCGATCGCGGACGCGCTGCCCGGCACCGAGCTGACGCTCTGCCCCGGCGGCGGCCACATGCTGATGCTGGAGCGGCCGTCCGAGGTCGCGACCGCGCTCGCCGCCGTCACCAACCGCGCGGCCATGGCGACGCCGCTGCGCGCCCCCGGCCGCCACTCCCGCCGGCCGTCCCGGGACGTGTCCCCCGGCGCCACGCAGGCCGCGTGATCACCGCCGCTACCGGCCGGTAGCGGAAAACGTCGACACGCCCGGGCGCGGAGCGGTAGGTTCGATGGCCGCACCCAAAGCTCAGGAGCACGACACCCGGTGACCGACGCCAATATCCTGCAACAAGAGATCGCCCTCGAGCAGCGCCACGTGGACGTCGTCTACGCCCGCCTCGCGCAGCTCCGCCAGGAGGCGGCGAAGGCCGAGAAGGCGGGCTACGGCCTCGCCCGGGTCGGCAACTTCGGCGCGCTCGTCGAGCGGGACGCGATGGTCTTCCACGCGGCCCGCCGGCGCCAGGCGCTGGACACCGAACACGAGGGCCTGGTCTTCGGCCGACTCGACCTCAAGACCGGCCAGGTCTACCACGTGGGCCGGCTCGGCATCCGCGGCGAGGCCTCGGAAACGCTGGTCATCGACTGGCGCGCCCCCGCCGCGGCCGCGTTCTACCAGGCCACGGCGAAGGACCCGCGCGGCGTCGTCCGGCGGCGCATGATCCGGTCCACCGGCGAGCGGGTCACCGGCGTCGAGGACGACCTGCTCGACCCGGAGGCCGCGCCGGACGACATGCACGTGGTCGGCGACGGCGCGCTGCTGGCCAGTCTGGGCCGCGCCACCGGCACCGGCATGAAGGACATCGTCGCCACCATCCAGCAGGAGCAGGACGAGGCGATCCGCGCGCCCGCCTCCGGCGTGACGATCGTGTCCGGCGGTCCCGGCACCGGCAAGACCGCGGTGGCGCTGCACCGCGCGGCGTACCTGCTCTACTCGGACCGCAACCGGTTCGCCGGCGGCGGCATCCTGGTGGTCGGCCCGTCCGGCGTGTTCGTCAACTACATCGCCACCGTGCTGCCGTCGCTCGGCGAGGACTCCGCCACGCTGCACTCGCTCGGCTCGCTGGTGCCCGGCATCAACGCGGTGCGCGTCGACCCGGCCGCGGTCGCCGCCGTCAAGGGCTCGCTGCGCATGCGTACCGTGCTGGAGCGCGCCACCCGCGACGCGGTCCCGTACGGCCCCACCGAGCTGCGCCTGCTCTACCGCGGCACGCTGCTGCGGCTCTCCGCCGAGGACCTCGACCGCGCGCGCGAGCGGGCGCTGCCCCGGGGCGCGCGCCGCAACGAGTCCCGCCGGGCCGGCTTCGACAACATCTTCCAGGCGCTCTGGACGCAGGCGCAGCGCCTGCGCGTACCCACGCTGCCCGCCCGGCCCGACTTCGAGGCCGAGCTGTCCGAGCGCGACGACTTCCGCGACTTCCTGCGCAACTGGTGGCCCCGGCTGCGGCCGATCCGCGTGCTGGAGTGGCTGGCCGACCCGGAGCGGCTGCGGCGCTACGCGCACGGCATCCTCTCCAACGCCGAGATCAAGCTGCTCCGCGACGCGTTCACCAGTCTCGCCTCGGACGGCCCGACCATCGCCGACGTGGCACTCCTCGACGAACTGGACGCGCTGCTCGGCCAGCCCCGCAAGCCGCAGCAGCGCAACCGCAACCCGTTCTACGCCGGCGGCGGCGTGCAGGAGGTCAGCACGTACGCGGACCGCCAGCAGGCCGCCCGCGCCGCCGCCACCGAGCGCCCCGAGGACTACCGCGACTACGCCCACGTGGTGGTGGACGAGGCACAGGACGTCTCACCGATGCAGTGGCGCATGCTCGGCCGCCGCGCCTCGATCGCCTCCTGGACCATCGTCGGCGACCCGCTCCAGGCCGCCTGGACCGGCGACCCCGCCGAACTCGCCCGCGCCCGCGACCAGGCACTCGGCACCAAGAAGCGGCACGAGTTCACGCTCAGCACCAACTACCGCAACTCCCGCGAGATCTTCGAGGTCGCCGCCGCCGTCATCCGCCGCGCCTTCCCCGGCGAGCCGCTCCCCACGGCCGTCCGCTCCACCGGCGTGTCCCCCATCGAGCGCACCGTCCACCCCGACGAACTCCCCGGCACCGTCCACGACTCCGTCACCGAACTCCTCAAGCAGGTCGAGGGCACGGTCGGCGTGATCACCCCGGTCCCCCGCCGCGCCGAGATGGCCGCCTGGGTCGCCGACCTGGCCGACGACCGCGTCCAGGTCGTCACCAGCCTCCAGGCCAAGGGCATGGAATACGACGGCGTCGTCCTCGTCGAACCCGAAGACATCCGCACCGACTCCGAATCCGGCGTCCGCACGCTCTACGTCGCCCTCTCCCGCGCCACCCAACAACTGATCACAGTGGGCACGCGGTCGTACCACTAGCCTTCTTCTTTTCCCACTTCCGGCGTGGCCGGTGTCCGCATGCTCCCGCGGGCACCGGTCGTCGCTGGCGCTCCTCCCTGCCGGCCCCGTAACCACTCCCGCCAAACCCGAACCCCACCCACCCTGGACCGTCCCAGCCAGCCCGGATCAACCCGCCCGCTCCGCTCACGCTCCGCCCCGCACGCGAGCCCGCGCGGTACACGGCCGAACAACACCACGCGGCTCCCGCCGTCGGCCGCCTCCCGTGGCACGGCCGGCTCCCGCCGTCGGCCGGCCCGCGTGGCACAGCGAGTTCCCGTCGTCGGCCCGCGTGGCACGGCGAGTTCCCGCCGTCGGCCGGCCCGCGTGGCACGGCGGGTTCCCGTGGGTAGTCGCGCCCGCCGTGGCGCTGCGGACCTAAGTGCAGCCCGGCCCGCGCACGGGCGCTCCGCGCCCGATATTTCACCATATCGACGGAAAGCATGATCGCCGGTAACGACTTTGTGAGGCTCAGGCACGTTATTCGGCCTGAATAACGTGCCTGAGCCTCACAAAGCGAGGCACTCACGGAATCCGCCCCGATAACCACGTCCCCAACCGCAACTACCCCCTGCCGTACCGATTGCACCGCCAGCACGCACCGCGACACCGCGAGCACCGCTCGTCCTGCATCCGTGGATCTAGGCCGAATTCGCGCGATTGGAGATCAAGGCACCGGATTCTGCCCTAGATCGACGCCGACAGGGCGACGCGGCGCTGCTAGCGACGCGGACGGGGCGACACGGCGCTGCTAGCGACGCCGACAGGGCGACGCGGCGCTGCTAGCGACGCGGACGGGGCGACGCGGCCCCGCCAGCGACGTGGCCGGGGCGGCGCGGCGCTAGCAGTGCGCAAGGGCGGGTGGTAGCGCCGCACCGCTCTGGCCCGCACTCGTCGATCAAGGGCGGATTCCCGTGATCAGAGATCAAAGCACCGGAATCCGCCCTAGATCGACGCGGACGGGCGCGGCGCGGCGGCGACCACGCGGCGCGGCGCCAGAGCGGCGCGGGTCGGCACGGCGCCAGGGGCCGGTGGGGCGAGGGCGGCACGGGGCGAGGGCGGCACGGGGCGAGGGCGGCACGGGGCGGCACGGCGCCAGGGGCGATGGGTGCGGGTTAGTCGGGTGGGTTGCGTGGGGGTGGGATGGGAGGGCTGAGTTCGGCGAGTTGGCGGCGGGCCTCGGCGAGGTCGTCCTCGAGGCGGACGATGCGGCAGGCGGCGGTGAGGGGGATGCCCTCGTCGAGGAGTTCGCGGGCGCGGGCGGCCAGGTCGAGTTGGTGGCGGGAGTAGCGGCGGTGGCCGCCGGTGGAGCGCTGGGGGGTGATCAGGCCGGCGTCGCCGAGTGCACGGAGGAAGGCGGGGGTGGTGCCGACCAGGTCGGCTGCGGTGCCGATGGTGTAGGCGGGGTAGTGCTCGTCGTGGACGTGGCCGGGGCGGGTCACTCGGTGCCTTTCGCGCGTCGAAAAGGCCCCGGGGCGCTAGGCGCCCCGGGGCCCGGGCAGACAGTTTCCACACTCGGGACCGTCGTCGACGATGACGAACGGTGCCGCGCGAAACGATCCGATCTGCCGGGTGATCTTCATTGCGGTGCATTCCGGTTGCGGAACGGGCCGCGACCCGGCGATGGAGAAACTACCCGAATCTCGTGAGCCGACCGAGGTCGGCAAAGGCAGCGCTCGTGGCGACCACCCCTTTGTCGGTTGGGGACGGGATTGCTTCGAATACCTGGGATATGTCGTAGCCCTCCTTACCAACTCGGCCTCCGGAGCCGGAACGCGTGAACGCCCTCGCCTGTCGGCGACACGGGGAGCGCATCCGGCGCCTCTTGCCCGCTCGTCATGCTCTCGGTCATCACCAGCGAGCTTTCTAGACAAAGACTAGATCCGCCGCAGGCAAATATCTAGCCCCGGTACGGTAGATTTTTTGTTCCACTGATCAACGGTTTATTGACCGGACGATTGAAGGATCAAGCGTCGGAGAGCGCAGACACCACGGACGCGCGCGCCGCCCGCCGGGCCGGGAGCACGGCCGCGACCAGCGCGGACAGCGTCGCGACCAGCGCGAACAGGGCTAGCTGGCCGACCGGCAGGACCGGTGCTCCACTCCCGTACGCGCTGATCAGCCCGAGCGACGCGGCCCAGCCGGTGGCGGCGCCGAAGACCACGCCGGTCAGCGCGCCGACCAGCGCCATCAGTGCGGCCTCGCTCAGCAGCGTGGCGCGCAGCTGCGCGCGGGTCAGGCCGAGCGCGCGCAGCGTCGCGGACTCGCGGGTGCGCTCGAAGACGGACAGCGACAGCGTGTTGCCGATCCCGAACAGCGCGATCAGCACGGACATGCCGAGCAGCGCGGCGAAGATGGCCAGCAGCTCGTCCAGTGACGCGGAGAGCGACTCGGCCTGGTCCGCCGCGCTCTCCACCTGCACGAGGGGATATCCGGCCAGCGCCGCGTCCACCACCCGGCGCGCCGCGTCGGTGGTCGTGCCGGCGGCCACGTCGATCAGCACCCGGTTCGGCTGCCCCGCCCCGTACGCGGCGGTGAACCCGTCCCAGGAGAGCATGACCGAGGCGTCCAGCGGCGCGTCGTCGTACAGCGCGATGATCCTGACCGTGCCGCCGCCCGGGAGCGTGAGCCGATCGCCCAGCCCGGCCCCGCGCGCGGTGGCGTAGTCGCGCTGCACGGCCGCGGTGCCGACCGTCAGCGCGCCCAGGTCGCCCTCCTTGACCTCGGGCCGCACCTCGCCCGAGGTGGCCCACACCGCGCCGTCGCCGTGGAAGTCCGGGTCGGTCTCCCGGGACGCCAGCCGGGCCGGCGCCACCGTGGCCAGCTCCGGCCGCGCGGCGAGCGCGTCGATCGCGGCCCGCGGTACGCCGTCCGCCGCGGTGACCGGCCCGTCCACGTTCACCCGCTTGGGCGTCAGCACGAAGTCGACCGGGAAGTTCTCGGTGAGTTCCCGCCCGGCCTGGTCGCGCGCGGTGGCCAGCAGCACGCTGAACAGCGACATCAGCGTCACACCGATCATCAGCGCGCTCGTGGTGGCCGCCACGCGGCGCGGGTTCCGGTACGCGTTCAGCGTGGCCAGCCGCACCGGCACGCCGAACACCCGGGCCGGTAGCGCGCCCAGCGCCCGGATCACCCGCCCGATCACCAGTGGTGCGCCGGCCACCATGCCCAGGAAGATCAGCATCGCGCCGCCCAGCACCAGCGGCAGCCCGGCGAAGTCCAGCCCCAGCCCGGCCAGCGCGATCAGCAGCCCGAGCCCGGCGGGCACCGCGCAGGCCACCGCGCGGGCGCGCCGCCCGGTCTCCCGGTGCTCGCGCGTGCCCGCGTCGCGCAGCGCGGTCAGCGGCGGCACCCGGCTCGCCGCGACCGCCGGCACCAGCGCGCCGAGCAGCGTCAGCGCGGTGCCGAAGCCGACCGCGACCAGTACGGTCGGCCAGCGCAGCACCAGCGGGTGGTCCGGGATCGAGGTGGCGACCAGTTCGCGGGAGAGGAGCAGGCCCCAGCCGACCACCAGGCTGGCCAGCACGCCGCCGAGCGAGGCGAGCACGCCGAGCACGGACGCCTCGATCAGCACCGTGCCGAGCACCTGCGGGCGGGACGCGCCGACGCAGCGCAGCAGCGCGAGTTCCCGGGCGCGCTGCGCGGCCAGCACCGCGAACGTGTTGTAGATGACGAACCCGGAGACGGTCAGCGCGACCAGGCCGAACCCGATCAGTACGGAGAGGAAGCCGTCCACGTACTTGGCGGCCTCGGTGGCCAGCTCCGCGGCGAGTTCGTCGCCGGTCATGGTCCAGCCGCCCGGCACCGCCGCGCGGACCCGCGCGCGCAGTTCCTCCTGGCTGACGCCGGGCGCCGCGGTGGCCACCACCTGGGTGTACCGGTTCGTGTTGGTGATCCGGAGCAGGTCGGCGTCGGTGAGCGCGCCGACGGACGCGCCGCCGAAGAGCTTGTTGACGCCCAGGTCGAGCACGCCGACCAGGGTGAAGTCGACCGGCGCGCCGTCGGGGCCGACCAGCCGCACCACGCCGCCGAGCGTGAAGCCCTGCTGCTCGGCGGTCTGCCGCTCCACCGCGATCTCGCCGGTCCGCTCCGGTACGCGCCCCTCCGCCACGTCGAAGCGCGACAGGCCCGGGGAGGTGGGGACGGAGATGCCGTAGCCGACGTGCCCGCTGGTGATCAGCAGTTTGCCGTCCGCGCCGAGCATGCCCAGGTTCGCGATGACCCTGCCGTCCGCGGCGGCGACGCCGTCGACCGCGCGCACCCGGTCCAGCGTGTCGCGGTCGAGCAGGCTCCAGCCGGACTGGACCACCACGTCCACGTTCCGGGACGATTTCGCCAGGTCGTCGTAGAACGCGGCGCGCGCGGTGTCGCCGTAGACCAGCGAGCCGGCGAGGAAGCTCACGCCGACCACGATCGCGGCCGCGGTCATCAGCAGCCGGACCCAGTGCATCCTCAGGCCGGCGAGCGCGGTGCGGAGCAGCGGGAATCGCATCTGATGATCAACAGGCGGCACGGCGCCAAGTGTGGCCTCTCAACGTTGAACCGCCAAATAGCCGATCAGCTGCGGGAACCGGGCGGGCGGGGCATGATTCGGTACGGATCAGAGACGTCCATGGATGGAGTTGAAACATGCAACGCCGTACCGTTCTCTCGCTCGCCGCCGCCGTCCCCGCGGCCGCGCTCGTCGCGCCCGGCGCCGCGCACGCCCACGGCGGGCGCACCGTCACCACCATCGACCTGCCGGCCGGCTGGCAGCCCGAGGGCATCGCGATCGGTGACCGCCCGTACGCCTACTTCGGCTCCCGGGTCAGCGGGTCGATCTACCGCGCCAGCCTGCGTACCGGCGAGGGCGAGGTCTTCAGCGAGGGCCCCGGCACGCCGTCGCTCGGCCTGAAGCTCGACGACCGGAACCGGCTGTTCGTCGCCGGCGGCACCGGCGGCGACGCGCGCGTCATCGACGCCCGCTCGGGCCGGGTGCTGAAGTCCTACCGGCTCGCCGCCGCCGGCGCGTTCGTCAACGACGTGGTGCTGACCGGCGACGGCGCCTGGTTCACCGACTCGTACAACCCGGTGCTCTACCGGCTGACCCTCGGCCGGCGCGGCGAGCTGCCCGCGTCCGCCACCTCGCTGCCGCTGACCGGCATCACGTTCACGCCCGGCGGTGTCAACGCCAACGGGATCACGCTCACGCCGGACCGCCGCGCGCTGCTGGTGGTGCACTCCCCCACCGGCGTGCTGTACCGGGTGGACCCGCGCACCGGCGCCGCGGTCGCGGTCGACCTGGGCGGCGAGACGCTGGTCAACGGCGACGGCCTGCTGCTGGAGGGCCGCACGCTCTACGCGGTGCAGAACCGGCGCAACGAGGTGGCGGTGGTCCGCGTCTCCCGCGACGGCACCTCCGGCCGGGTGGTCACCCGCGTCACGGACCCGAGCTTCGACGTGCCGGCCACGGTGGCCTCCTACGGCGACCGCCTGTGGTTCCCGAACGCGCGGTTCACCACGCCGCCCACGCCGGAGACGACCTACACCGCGGTCTCCATCCGGAAGCCGTGACCGCCGCGCGCGTGGCACCCGTCGGGCCCGGCGGGTGCCACGCGCGTGTCGACAGCGATTCCCAGTCCCATCTTTGCATACATAGCAATACGAACATATATTGCGTACGTGAGTGCGGGACGACGGAAGGTGTAGCTCGTGGGAGCGGGACACGACCACGGACACGCGCTGGCCGAGACCGGCCGGCGACACCGCGGCAGGCTGTGGACCGCCGTCGCACTGCTCGCCGGATTCCTGCTGGTGGAGGCGGTGGTGGCGGTCCTGAGCGGGTCGCTGGCGCTGCTCTCCGACGCCGGCCACATGTTCACCGACGTGCTCGGCATCGGCATGGCGCTGGCCGCGATGACCGCGGCGGCCAAGGCGACCGGCGGCGACCGGCACACGTTCGGGCTGTACCGGCTGGAGGTGCTGGCCGCGCTGGCGAACGCGGTGCTGCTCACCGGCGTCGCGGTCTACGTGCTGATCGAGGCGGTGCGCCGGCTCGGCGCGCCGCACGAGGTCGCCACCGGGCCGATGCTGCTGGTCGCGGTCGGCGGCCTGCTGGTCAACCTGGTCGCGTTCGCGCTGCTGCGGTCCGGCGCGAAGGAGAGCATCAACGTGCGCGGCGCGTACCTGGAGGTGCTCGGCGACCTGTTCTCGTCCGTCGGCGTGATCGTGGCCGCACTGATCATCTCCGCCACCGGCTGGTGGTACGCGGACCCGCTGGTCGCGGTGGCGGTCGCGGTGCTTATCGTGCCGCGCACCTGGAAGCTGGGCATGGCCGCGCTGCGCATCCTGGTGCAGGCGGCGCCGCCGCACCTGGACGTGAGCGCGGTGCGCACCAGGCTGGCCGCGGTCCCGGGCGTGTGCGACGTGCACGACCTGCACGTCTGGACGCTCACCTCCGGGATGGACGTGGCCAGCGCGCACCTGCGCCTGGACCCGGCCGCCGAGGCGGCGATGGTGCTGACCACGGCCCGGGAGGCGCTGCACCACGACTTCCACATCGACCACGCCACGCTCCAGCTGGAGCCGCAGACCCCGACGCCCTGCGGCCCCAGCTCCTGGTGAGGCGCGGTCAGCAGCCGATCCGGGCGCTACCGAGCGCCACGTCGTCATACCACAGCGTGTCGGCACCCTCGCCGTAGCTCTCCCAGCCGAGCCGGAAGTCGGTCAGCGCCGGCCGCCACGTCTTGGTCAGCCACTGCCGGTCCACGTCCGGCGTCGGCTCGCCATCCACCCGCAGGCCGGTCACCTCGGTGCCGTCCACCCAGGTGGTGAGCGTGCCCGCGGCGCCGTCGACGGCGAACTCGACGCAGGTCCAGACGTTCACCGGCAGCGGGCGGCTGAGCGCCACGCCGACCGGGCTCTGCTCGGGCAGCGTGGCGTCGTCGGACTGCCGGTTCCACTGCAACGCCGCGTTCTGCCCGCCCATTCGCAGGTCCCGGTTGCCGTCGTTGGTGTCGCGCATGGCCAGGAAGGTCACGTGCGCGGCCGGCAGCGGCGTGGTGTGCCGGACCCAGAAGCGGCCGAACCGCGCGCCGCTCAGGTCCGGCGCGGCGCGCACGAACACGTGGTTGCAGTAGCCGGCCGCGCCGGCCACCCTGATCGATCGGGTGCCGCTGTGCGCGACCGTGGTGTCCACGGTCGCGGTGCCGGTGCCGGAGCAGTCCTGGGACGTGACGGTCCAGGCGCCGGACGGCACGGTGCCGGTCTGCGACTCGAAGTCGTCGCAGAGCACCGCGGTCTCGCAGGCCGTGGCCGCGCCGGCGGCGGGTGCGACGGCCACCGCGGCCGCGGCCGCGAGCAGGGCCGCCGGGAGCGCGGCGAGGAGGAGACGTGGTGAAGCCAAGGGAGGATCCTTCCGGGGGGCCGCCGCGGGCGCGGCGGGGTGATCGGCGAGGACGCTGCCCGGCTCCCGAATCCATCGACGTTCATCATCGTATGCCCGGGTGCCCCTAAGGGCCAGCGGGGCGCGGTTGCGCCCGCCGTCGTACGGATGACGTCGTCCCCGGGATGACGCGGCCGCCCGCCGTACCCCGGGATGATCCGGGTCATGAACACACTGAACAGGCGCGCGCGGAAGACGCTGCTGACCGCGCACGTGGCGACCTCGGTCAGCTGGCTCGGCGCGGATCTGGTGCTGGTGGTGCTGGGCGCCGCGGCGCTGTCCGGCCGGGCCCCGGACGGGCTCTACCCGGTCGCCGCGCTGATCGGCGACTGGCTGCTGCTGCCGCTCACCGTCGCGATCTGGCTGATCGGCGTGGCGAACGCGGTGCTCACGCCGTGGGGGCTGCTCACGCACTGGTGGGTGACGGTCAAGTTGATCGTCACCACCGTGATGCTCGGGCTGGTATACCTGCTGCTCACGCCGGGTCTGCGGCAGGCCGCCGAGTCGGGCGCGGAGCTGGCCCGGGAGGACCGGCTGAACATGGTGGTGGCGCCGGGCGTCTCCGGCGCGCTGCTGATCTTCCTGATCGCGCTCTCCGTGTTCAAGCCGTGGGGACGGGTTAGGCGGGCCGCTCCGCGGTGACAATACGACCATGCGGGTTCTCATCACGAACGACGACGGGATCGACGCGATCGGGCTCCGGTCGCTGGCAGCGGCGGCGGTGAAGGCGGGCCACGAGGTGGTCGTGGCCGCGCCGCGCACGGAGCACAGCGGGTACAGCGCGGCGCTGATCGCCGCGCCGAACGACGACGGCCAGATCGTGGTCGAGCCGCACACCTTCGACGAGTTGCCGGACGTGCCGGCCTACGGTGTGGCCGCCTCGCCCGCGTTCATCGTGGTCCTGGCGCTGCGCGACGCCTTCGGCCGGGCGCCGGACGTGGTGCTCTCCGGCCCGAACCGGGGCGCGAACGCGGGCCACGCGGTGCTGCACTCCGGCACGGTCGGCGCGGCGCTGACCGCGGCGTCCGGCGGCCTGAGCGCGATCGCGGTCTCGCTGGACGTGGTCTCGCCGCTGGTCGACGGCGGCTCGCTCCAGGCGCTCAGCGAGGTGGGCGACGACCGGCGGCACTGGGACACCGCGGCCACCGCCGCGGTGAACCTGCTGGCCACGCTGACCGGGCTGCCGGCCGGCAGCGTGCTCAACCTCAACGTCCCGGACGTGCCGGCGGAGGAGCTCAAGGGGGTACGCCGCGCCGCGCCGGCCGGCTTCGGCCAGGTGTCCGTGGCGCTGGAGGAGTCCGGCGAGGGTTACCTGCGCACCGGGATGCGGATCAGCCAGGAGCGGGCCGCGCCCGGCACCGACCTGGCGCTGCTGGCGGACGGATTCGCCACGGTCACGCCGCTCACCTCCGTGGACGACGACCGGTCGGTGGAGCTGGCGCTGCCGTGAGCGCGCACCACAGCGTCACCGCGAACTCCGCGGCCGTGGGCCGTTCCGCGGGCCGCTTGCGCATGCTCCACCGGCAGGCCTCCGCGACCGCGCACGGCAGGCCGTCGATCGGCAGCACCGGCGTGGGCGCGAGCCCGTGCATCGGCCCGGCGAGCAGCGCGCCGGGCCGGGCCGCCGGGTACGGCGAGCGGCCGGTCAGCAACTGGTAGAGCAGCACGCCGGCGGCGTAGACGTCGTCGGCCGGGGACGGCGGCGGGCCGAGCCGGGCGCGCCGCTCCCCGTCCGGCTCGATCAGCGCGGCCAGGCCGAAGTCGACGATCTTGATGCCGTGCGAGGTGAGCATGACGTTCGACGGGTTGAGGTCGCGGTGCACCACGCCGCGCCGGTGCGCGGCGGCGAGCACGTCCGTGACGGTGGCGACGATCCGGACGGCCTCGCGCCAGGGCAGCGCTCCGCCGGCCACCCGCCCGGCCAGTGAGACGCCGGTGAGCAGCTCCATCGCCACGTACGGCACGGTGCGGCCGTCGGCCAGGCCGGCGTCGCCGTAGTCGTAGACGCGCGGGACGCCGGGGTGGCGGAGCCGATCGGTGATCCGGGCCTCGCGGCGCACGCACTCGCGCACCCACGGGTCACCGGAGGCGAGGACCTTGACCGCGGTCGCGCGCCCGTGCCAGGTGTCGATCGCGTGGTAGACGGTGGAGACGCCGCCCCAGGCGACGGGACCGATCAGCACGTATCGGCGGGCGAGGGCGGTGCCCATCCGCAGGGTCCGCCCGGCACCCGGCTGCGAGGAGGCCACGCATGGACTCTTCCGCAGTGGTGGATGCCGGGCAAGACTCCTTTCGGTGCCGGCGCGGTCAGGCGCCGGCGGGAGCCTCGGGCGCCGCGTCCGCGAAGTACGGCTCCGGCGCCCCGAACAGACCGAGCAGCCCGGTTACCCAGAGCTGCCGGTGGACGAACCTGCTGGGCTGCGTGACGGCCAGCTTGCAGCCGGTCACCTCCGCAGCCTGGAAGCCCGAGACGAGCGCGCTGATCCCGACCGAGTCGATGAAACTGACCAGTCGCATGTTCAGCTCGATGCGGGACGGGCGCCCCTTGGTGAGCACCGCCGAGACCGCTTCGCGGATCTCGTGTGCCGTGTCTACATCGATTTCTCCGCGCGGAGCGATCTCGACGACATCATTGGGGAGCATGGTCGTGACGATCGACAGGCTCACGCGAGCACCTCCACCCACACCCGATCTGACAAGGGGTTCTTCAGTACGCGGGCCGCGACCGAGCGTATTCCGCCACGAAGCCCGGTCGCTAGCCCCTGCCGCGCATGGCATTTTCACCGGCATGACGCCCCTAACCCCACGCCAAATCAGGAAAAACGCCCATATTGCATGTAAAGCATCACATCTCCGCGGGCTCGACCCCGTCCGGGCCCGCGACCCGCACCACCTTAGCGACAGCGAACCAACTCCGCCTGTGTGGAACCTGAGCGACAGGTCGAAGAAGGGTTCCCAGCGTGACGGACGGTGACAGAGGTTAGCAAGGGACGCCTGGCGTCCACCGTCCCATTTAGCAGGCGCCGCGAAAATTCCTCGCGCGGGATACTCACCCGATCGGGTCGGTCACCAGGTGATCCACCGGCCCGGACCCGCCGCGGGGGTACCCGATCGGGGTACCCGGCGCGCGGCGGCGTCCGGCGGCCAAGGGTGCGGCGACCGGAACCGACGATCACCGTATCCCGGCCGGCTCCGCCGCCCGCCGCAGACCTGCGCATTCGTGACGGCGCACACCCCGGCGTCCCGGCGCGGGCGAATCGGCGCGGACGGGTTTGCACCCCCCGATCGGGGGGCACCACCACCGCAGGGCTCGAAAAGATGTTGCACGGGCGCCGCTTTCTCTGGTGGCCGGCACGGACCTGGAGGAGGTAGAGCTTCATGGGAACCAACCTGCTTCACCGCAAGAGCAAGACCGAGAGGGCGACCCAGCAGGCCTGGGACTACCTCAAGCACACGGTGGAGTCGGCCGGAGACCTGGCCGGCAGCACCCGGAGCACGATGAGCTCCACGGTGAGCTCCGCGGCCGGCACGATCGGCGCGGCCACGAGCGAGGCCAAGTACCGCGCTCAGGCCGCACTGGACGCGCTCGCCGGTCGGCGCCCGGCTCTGCCGTGGACGCTGATCGCGGGAGCGGCCGTGATCGGCGTGGTGGCCGGTTTCGCGGTGAGTGTCGCCGCGCGCCGGTCGCTGGCGGAGCGCCCGGTCGAGGACGAGATCGACGACGCCGACGAGGTCGTGGCGATCTACACCGGCGACCGCACCCCGGTCGGCCTCAACGACTGAGTGCCCCCTCCACCGGTGGTGCCCCGTTCCCCGCGAGGGAGCGGGGCAGCACCGGCTGCGGCCGTCCGTACCGGCGCCGGCTTCTGATCGTGATCGCCGGCCGATACGGTGTGGACCATGGCGAGCCGGCAGTCCCCCGAGGAGATCGTCCAGACCCGGCAGGTGTCGGTCGGCGCGGTGCTGGAGGGGCGCGCGGACCTGCGGTTCTACCACTACAAGCACCTGGCGGTGCTGTCCGACGGGAGCACCGAGCCGGAGCGGCTGGCGCGGCTGATGGCCGCGGTGGAGCACCTCGACGCGTACGGCTGGGAGTTGGTCACACTCTCCCCGTCGACGGACGCGCGGCGCCTGATCGCGGTCCTCCGCCGACGCGGTTGATCGCCTTGTTAGGCTAGCCTCACCTGATTCGCCATCCGGGAGGCTGACCGTGAGCAGACTGCGCGCCGAAGGGCTGACGCTGGCGTACGACGCGCGCACGGTCGCCACCGGGCTCAGCGTCGAGATCCCGGACAACTCGTTCACCGTGATCGTCGGGCCGAACGCGTGCGGCAAGTCCACGCTGCTCCGCGCGCTCTCCCGCATGCTCAGGCCGAAGACCGGCACGGTGCTGCTGGACGGCAAGGGCATCGGGTCGTACCCGGCCAAGGAGGTGGCCCGCCGCCTCGGCCTGCTCCCGCAGACCTCGATCGCGCCGGACGGCATCACGGTCGCGGACCTGGTCGGCCGCGGCCGGTTCCCGCACCAGCGCCTGCTGCGCCAGTGGTCCCGCGAGGACGAGCGGGTGGTGGGCGAGGCGATGGCCGCGACCGGCGTCGCCGAGCTGGCCGGCCGCGTGGTCGACGAGCTCTCCGGCGGCCAGCGACAGCGCGTGTGGCTGGCGATGGCGCTGGCCCAGCAGACCGACATCCTGCTGCTGGACGAGCCGACCACGTTCCTGGACATCACGCACCAGATCGAGGTGCTCGACCTCTGCGCCGACCTGCAGGAGGCCGGCCGCACCATGGTGGCGGTGCTGCACGACCTCAACCAGGCCTGCCGGTACGCCACCCACCTGATCGCCATGCGGGACGGCGCCATCGTGGCGCAGGGCGCCCCGGCCGACATCATCACGGCCGACCTGGTGCACGACGTCTTCGGCCTGCCGTGCCGCGTGGTCCCCGACCCGGAGTCGGGCACGCCGCTGGTCGTCCCGGCCGCCCGCCGCCGCCCCGCGCCGGTCACGATCGCGGCCTGACCGGCGCGGAGACGGCCGTGCCTCAGGACGCGGCCGCCGCCGGGGCGGGCTCGTCGTCCAGCGTGGACAGCCGCGAGGTCTCCGGCGCGAAGGCCAGCGCGACCAGCGTGAGCAGCAGGCACGCGGCCACGTAGGCGGAGACCGCCAGCGCGCCGCCGGTGGACCGGACCAGCTGGATCGCGATGATCGGCGCGAGCGCGCCGCCGAAGATGCCGGCGATCTGGTATCCCATCGACGCGCCGGAATAGCGCAGCCGGGTGGAGAACAGCTCGGCGACGAACGCCGCCTGCGGGCCGTACATGATCGCGTGGGTGGCCAGTGCGACCACCACGGTCAGCACGATGATCAGTGTGTTGCCGGTGTCCAGCAGCGGGAAGAACGCGAACGCCCACACCGCGCCGAGCACCGCGCCGCACGCGTAGACCGGGCGGCGGCCGACCCGGTCGGAGAGCCCGCCGAACAGCGGGATCAGCGCCAGTTGCAGCGCGGACGCGACCAGCACGCCGGTCAGCGCCACGGTGCGCGGCAGCCCGACCGTGCCGGTGACGTAGGTCAGCACGTACAGGCTGAACGTGTAGAACGCGACGTCGGTGCCGATCCGGGCGGCCATGGCGACCAGCAGGCCGCGCGGATGCAGGCGCAGCACCTCGACCAGCGGCAGGCGGGCCTTCGCGCCCTGCCGCTCCACCGCGGCGAACGCGGGCGACTCGGTGACCGAGACGCGAATCCAGAGCCCGACCAGCACCAGCAGCCCGGACAGCAGGAACGGGATGCGCCAGCCCCAGCCGAGGAACGCCTCCTCGGGCAGCACCGCGGAGAGCAGCCACAGCACGCCGGAGGCGAGCAGGTTGCCGGCCGGCACGCCGACCTGGGGCCAGGACGCGGAGAGGCCGCGGCGCGCGGGGTCGCCGTGCTCCAGCGACATCACCACCGCGCCGCCCCACTCCCCGCCGAGCCCGAGCCCCTGCAGGAATCGCAGGGACACAAGGAGGACGGGCGCGGCGACGCCGATGGTGGCGTACGTCGGAAGCAGCCCGATGAGAAAGGTGGCGCCGCCCATCAGGATCAGCGTGGCGACCAGCACCCCCTTGCGGCCGACGCGGTCCCCGAAGTGGCCGAAGACGATGCCGCCGAGCGGGCGGGCGACGAAACCCACCGCGTACGTCGTGAAGGCGAGCAGGGTGCCGGTGAGCGGCTCGAAGCTCGGGAAGAAGAGCCGGCCGAAGACGAGCGCGGCGGCCGAGGCATACAGGAAGAAGTCGTACCACTCCAGTGAGGTGCCGACCAGGCTGGCGATGATGACGCGGCGGGCTTCCTTCGGGTTGCGGGTCGTCATGGCGGGCTCCCTACGGGGATCGCGGATGCGTGTGCCGTATGCCACACTGTAGAAAATCGTAGAACGATTGAGCAATTCTCCAATATGAAGATGGTGTAACGGATAGAGGAGCGTGATCATGCAGGTGCGCCGGGCCGGACCGTCCGCCATCCTGATCGAGCTGCCCGGCACCGAGGCGGTCTCGGCCGCGTACGAGCTGCTCACCGGCCTGCGCGAGCGCGGCGACCTGACCGCGGCCGACATCGTGCCGGCCGCGCGCACCGTGCTGCTCGACGGCGTCCCCGATCCGGACCGGGTGTTCCGGCTGCTCCCCCGCGACCTGACGCCCGCCGCGGAGCCGGACGGCCAGAACACCACGATCACGATCACCACGCGGTACGACGGGGAGGACCTGGACGACGTCGCCCGGCTCTGGGGCACCGACCGGGCCGGCGTGATCGCGATCCACACCGGCACCGCGTTCCGCGTGGCGTTCTGCGGGTTCGCGCCCGGCTTCGCCTACCTGACCGGGCTCGGGCCGCGCCATCACGTGCCGCGCCGCCCGACGCCGCGCACCCGCGTGCCGGCCGGCACCGTGGCGCTGGCCGGGCCGTACAGCGGTGTCTACCCCACCGCGTCGCCCGGCGGCTGGCAGCTGATCGGCCGCACCCGGGCCGCGCTGTTCGACCTGGACCGCGACCCGCCCGCGCTGCTGACGCCGGGCGCGACCGTGCGCTTCGTCGAGGAGGCATGAGCGGGCTTGCGAGCGCTGGAGATCATCCGGGCCGGCGTCCGGACCACCGTGCAGGACCTCGGCCGCCCCGGCTACGCGCACCTCGGCGTGTCCCGCTCCGGCGCGCTCGACGCCGGCGCGCTGCGGCGGGCGAACCGGCTGGCCGGCAATCCGCCGGGCGCGGCCGGTCTGGAGATCACGCTCGGCGGCCTGCGGGCGCGCGCGACCGGCGCGCTGACGCTGGCGCTCACCGGCGCGCCCTGCCCGATCACCGTCGGCCGGCGGCCGGCGGACCCGGAGCTGCCGCTGGCGGTCCCGGCCGGCGCGGTGATCGAGATCGGGCACGCCACCGCGGGGTTGCGCGCCTACCTGGCGGTGGGCGGCGGGATCGCGGTCCCGCCGGTGCTCGGCAGCCGGTCCACGGACACGCTCTCCGGTCTCGGCCCGGCCCCGGTGCGCGACGGCGACGTGCTGCCGGTCGGGCCGGTCACCGCGCCGCCGCCGGGCGTGGACGTGGCGCCCCATCCCCCGCCGCCGGCCGCGCTCTGCCTGCGGGTCTGGTTCGGCCCGCGCGACGACTGGTTCACCGCGGCGGCGCGGCACACGCTGCTGAGCGCGGAGTACCGGGTGTCGCCGCAGACGGACCGGGTCGGCGCGCGGCTGACCGGCCCGGCGCTGGACCGCGCGGTCGACGGCGAGCTGCCCAGCGAGGGCCTGGTGCTCGGCGCGATCCAGGTACCGGCGGACGGGCAGCCGCTGGTCTTCCTGGCCGATCACCCGACCACCGGCGGCTACCCGGTGATCGGCGTGGTCGATCCGTCCGACGTGGACCGGCTCGGCCAGGCGCGGCCCGGCACGCCGGTCCGGTTCAGCCCGGCAGCGGCTCGCTGACCCGGCGGAACCGGCCGGGCGAGATGCCGAACTCGCGGCGGAACGCGCCCGCGAACGCGAACTCCGTGGCGTAGCCGACCTGGCGGGCGATCGCGGCCAGCGGCGCGTCCGTCTCGCGCAGCAGCTGTGCGCCCTGGTGCAGCCGGCGGCCGATCAGGTACGTCATCGGCGGCGTCCCGACCAGCGAGGTGAACCGCCGGGTGAACGCGGTCCGCGACATCCCGGCCGCGCGGCTGAGCCGCTCCACGGTCCACGGCGCCTGCGGGCTGTCATGGATCTCGCGCAGCGCGGCCGCGATCGCCGGGTCGCCGAGCGCGTCCCAGGCCGGTCCGGCCGCGCCCTGCCGCGCCTGCCAGAGCCGCAGCGCGTGCACCAGCATCAGGTCGACCAGCGCGGGCCGGGTGACCAGATGGCCGTCCCGGGGGGTGTCCAGGTCGTCGGTGAGCAGCTCGATCAGTGCGCCCAGCCTGGCCTCGCGCGCGTAGTCCGGCGAGACCAGCACCGCGTCCGGCAGCGAGCGCAGGAACCGGTGGATGCCGCCGCCGTGCTCCAGCCGGTAGATCCCGCACATCATGTCCACCGGCATCGGTGCGGGCGGCGGGTTCTGCAGGCCCATCGGCGCGGGCGGCAGCGCGGCCAGCGCACGCGGCTCCGGGGCGAAGCCGTGCGCGGCGCCGTGCGGGACCAGCGCGATGTCGCCGGCGCGCATCCGGGCGGGCGGGTCCGACTCGGTGATCAGCCAGCCGGTGCCGCGCAGCAGCACGTGGAACCCGACGCCCTCGCACGCCTCGAACCGGCCGGCGAAGGTGGCCGGCACCTGGGCGCGGCGTCCGTAGACCCGCCCGATGCGCAGGTCGTCGATGGCCTCGCTGATCACGTCCACGATTCCGGATGATATCCGGCGCACAGACGCGTATCGGCCGGGCACGATCGCGCATGGCCGGTCCGTACCGCCGCTGGTTGGCTTTTGATCATGGATGACCAGACGATCACGAGAGACCGGGCGGAGCAGGGCGAGGCCCGGGACCGGCTGACGGCGGAGACGATTGAGGCGATGCGGGCGGCCGGCGACTTCGCGCTGGCGGTGCCGGCCGAGGACGGTGGCCAGGGCGCGAGCGCGGAGACGATCCTGCGCCGCCTGATCGCGCTCGGCCGCGAGGACCCGTCCGCCGCCTGGGTGGCCGGCGTGAGCGTGACCAGCAAGGTGCTGGCCCGGCGGATGGCCCCGGACCCGGTGCGCACGGAGATCTTCGCGGACCCGGACGCGATCACCTGCGGCTCGGGCCGGCCGGAGTGCGGCCGGGGCACGCGCGAGGCGGACGGCACCGTGACCGTCACCGGCGCCTGGCCCAACGTCTCCGGCTGCGAGGACGCCGCCTGGGCCGGGCTGGCCCTGATGATCGACGACGTGCCGCACTTCGCGCACATCCCGGTCGCGGACCTGACCATCGACCGGACCTGGCGGGTGGCGGGCATGCGCGCCACCGGCAGTCACACCCTGGTCGCGGACCGGCTCGGCATCCCGGACGGGCGGGTGCGACCGTTCGTCCCGTTCGGCGTCAACGACGTGATGCTGTTCGGCCTGACCGTGCTGGGGCCGGTGATCGGCGGGGCGTACGGCGCGCTGGACACCGTGCGGGCCATGTTCGCCTCCGGGCGCAAGCCGTTCATGACCTCGTACGCCTCGATGGGCGAGTCGCCCGGTGCGCGGCACTGGCTGGCGGACGCCACCCACCTGATCGAGCGGGCCGAGCGCACCGCGTTCGCGGTGGCGGCCGCCTCGGACGGGGACGAGGTGCCGCGGTCCGACATGCCGCGCTGGCACCTGGAGGAGGCGACCGCCGCGCGCGACTGCCGGGCCGCCGTGGACCTGCTGCTCGACCTGCACGGCGCGAGCGGCTTCGGCACGGCGAACCCGTTGCAGCGCTTCTGGCGGGACGTCGCGGTCGGCAGCCGGCACCCGCACCTCAACCCGTACCTGGCGGTCGAGAACTACGGCAGGGCGCTAGCGTAGGTCGCGCTCGTCATCCGCGACCGGGCCGCCGAGCTCGCCGGTGCCGTAGCCGTCGAGGATCTCCAGCACGCGGCGGCCCCACCGCTCGTGCGCGGCCTGCCGGCTGGTCCCGGCCGCCTTGGCGATCACCTCCCAGGTGACGCCCCAGCGGCGCAGGCCGAGCACGATGAACAGCGGGTCCAGGTTCGCCGCGAGGCACAGCCGGAGCTGGACCAACTGGTTCGCCACCTCCCACTCGGCCTCCGCCGCACTGCCGGACCACTCCTCCCAGCCGGGGCCGCCGGGAATCCTGCGGCCGCCGAGCAGCGCGTCGGCCTGACGGGAGACCTCCAGGACGGCGGCCGAGGTCACGGCCGCGGTCGCCGCGGTCAGGTCGACCGCGAGTGCCATGTCGGATGCGTTCGTCATGACGTCAAGGTTGCCTTGACGCCGCACCCTGTGTCAAGGCAACCTTTACAAAACGCGCGTGACCCGCTCCGACTCCGCACGGGCGGCCAGCTTCTCCTTGTCCGCGTTCGCCACCAGCACGATCGACGCGCCCGCGGCCAGCGGCGCCAGCAGCCACTGCACCGGCTGCTCGTGCGCGCTCGCGTCGATCATGATCCGATCCCCGGACGTCAGGCCCGACTCGCCCGCGATGTGCCGGGCGATCTCGCCCCACTGCGCGAACGTGGTGCCGTCCGGGCTCGCCGGGTCCGTGGCGGCGGGCAGCGCGTACGGGCGGAACACGTCGCCGTGCACGCGCACCTCCGCGTTGAAGTCGCGATAGCCCTCCGGCACCTCGCGCATCGGCATCGCGAACGGGTGCATGCTCAGCACGAACCGCTCGTCCGCGTCCGGCACGGCCTCCAGGAAGCTGCGCGCCCGCTCGTGCGAGACGAAGGCCACGTCCGGCACGGCCGTGTCCGCGCCCAGGCCCGCGGTCGACCACGGCCGGTAGCCCACGGTCAGGCCCGCGGACCAGCCCGCCAGCAGGATCGCCGCGGTCTGCCAGTGCGGCGGCAGCAGCAGGTCCGCGCGGTTGCCCGGGCCCAGGCCGAGGCCGTCCACCAGCAGATTCGCGGTCTTGGACACCCAGTTGCCGAGCGTCACGCCGGACAGCTCGGTGCGCTCGCCGGTCGCGTCGTCGTAGTAGGTCAGCAGCGGGCGGGCCGGATCGGCCGCCACCGCGGCGGTGAAGATCGCTGGAACGTCGGACACTGTGGACTCTCCCTATCGGTCGGCCGCGGCGTAGGCGGCGAGCAACTGCTTCTCGGCGTCGTCGAAGTAGCGTTGCAGCGCCTCCTCGGCGGCCCGCACGTCGCCGGCCGCCAGCAGCTCGTAGAGCGCGCGGTTGCCCGCCACGTACGGCTCGTGCAACTGCCGCGGGTCCGCCACCACCAGGAACACCAGGCGCAGCTCGGCCAGCAGCGCGCGCACCGACTCCGCGACCCGGCGGCTGCCGGACAGGTCCGCGATCGCCTGGTGGAACCGCATGTTCGCGGTGCCGACCGCGCCCCAATCCGCGCGCGCCGCCGCGTCGTCCGCCGCCTCGATCGCCGCGCGGAGCCGCGCGACCGCCGCCGCGGGCACGGCGTCCAGGTTGCGCAGCGCCCCGCACTCCAGGATGCGCCGGATCGCGTACAGATCGCGGATGTCCGCGCTGGACAGCAGCCGCACGAAGACGCCGCGGTTGAGCTGGTGCTCCAGCAGCCCCTCGTGCGCGAGCAGCCGGAACGCCTCACGCAGCGTGTTCCGCGAGATGCCCAGCGCCTCGCGCAGGCTCTCCTCGCTCAGCCGCGTGCCGGGCCGGAACACGCCCTCGGTGATCCGCTGCCGAAGGACGTCCGCCACCCGCTCCGCGGTGCTCCCGCGATCGAGCAGCGCCCGGTCGCCCGCGAGTCGCGTACCCCACTCCTCGGTCACGACAGAATCGTAGAACAATCCCTATGATCCGCCCGCGTCCGGCGTGGTCGCGGAGGTCGGCGGGCGGTTACGAGTTCTCGATCTCGGCGTGCCGGGCGCGGAGGCGATCCTTGATCTCGTCCGGCGTGTACGCCCGGCGGCGTCGCTCCGCGCGGGCCACCACGATGCCGGTGGCGGCGACGCCGACCACCCCGGCCACACCGAGGATCTTCCAGAAGGGGAGCGCCTTGCCGGTCTGCCGCACCTTTGACCACTGCATCCACTTAGAGTAATGCGATGGCCGAAGGGACGAGCATCACCCTGGACGAGGCAGTCGATCTCGCTCGTACGGGTGACATGTGGGTTTTTCGCGGACGCAGCGCGGCCGACCGCGCTATCCAGACGCTGACCAACAGCCCGGTGAACCACGTGGGGATGGCCGTGGTCATCGAGGACATGCCGCCCCTGATGTGGCACGCGGAGCTGGGCCGGTCGCTGACCGACCTGTGGAGCGGCACCCACCAGCGCGGCGTTCAGCTGCACGACATGCGGCAGGCGGTGACGGTCTGGGGCATGCGGTACGGCCAGCGCGGCTGGCTGCGTCAGCTGGAGCCGGCCGTGACGCGCCAGATGGAGGACGCGGTACTGAAGACCATCGCGCGCCTGGACGGCACGCCGTTCCCGTCGACCGCGCAGCTCGCCATGCGGTGGGCGAAGGGCCGGGTGCCGAACATCCGGTTCCGCCGGAGCGAGCGCCAGGAGAACGAGCTGGAGAAGGCGTACTGCGCGGAGGTGGTGGCCGTCACGTACGAGGCGATGGGCCTGCTCCCGCCCGGCAAGCGGCCCAACTGGTACGACCCGGGCAGCTTCTGGTCCGGCGACGACCTCGAACTGCGACTCGGCTACAAGCTCGGCGACGAGATCGCGGTCGACATCCCGGGCGCGGAGTGATGGGGCGCCCCTCCGATGGAGGGGCGCCCCACGCGTGCGGCCGGCGGATCAGTCGCCGAGATCCACACCATCGGCCGGCGAGGCGGAGGCGGACGGCGTCGTGGTGTGCTCGGCCGGCGGGGTGGACGCCGGTGGCGTGGCGGTCACCGAGGCCGGCGGCGAGACGGACGGCGGCGTGGAGGGGGCGGCCGTGACCGGGCGCGGGCCCCAGGTCGGGCGCGCGGTGGTCGGGCCGGCGGTCGGCGTCAGGGGTGGCGCGGCCGGAGGCGTCCAGGCGTCGGCGATCTCGGAGACGCCGGTGGCACCCTCATCAACCGCGGCGGACGGCTCGACGGCCACGTAGACCGTGCTGATCGAGACGGACGGCACGGGCCGGGCGGGATCGCCGGGGACGGTCGCGTCGGCCTCCGCGCTCGCGAGCGTGCCACCGATCCAGACGGCCGGACCGAGCCCGAAGGCAACGATCGCGCCGAAGAACCAGGCCGGGCCTCCGCGTCTCATGGCCCCTCCCCAGGTCGGCCCCGATGAACGATCTTCGTCAGCGTATGTACCGCTTCTCGCGCTCGGCGAAGCATTTTTCAGTCGTCTTCGGCTGTGACACGTGCCGCACCCCGCGCGGGATGCGGCACCACCTGCCATGTGACACGTACCGCAGGGGTGCCCGGTTCGCCCGGCGGTAAACGAGTCGGGAAAATGCGAGGTCCGGCCTATCCTTGACGGCGGTATGCACACGAATCCCGCCGCCCTTCAGCAGCGCCTCCCCCACCTGATGCTCCGCGACGAGCGGCGGCTGCGCCGTCGGCTCGACGGTGTCCGCAAGGTCCGCGACCCGGAGTCCCGGGCGAAGGTCCTGGCGACCATCACCGCGGAGGTCGAGGCCGCGGAGGCCCGGATAGCCGCGCGCGCCGAGAGCCGGCCGGAGATCACCTACCCGGAGCAGCTCCCGGTCAGCGCGCTGCGCGACGAGATCCGCGACGCGATCCGGGACCACCAGGTGGTGATCGTGGCCGGCGAGACCGGCTCCGGCAAGACCACCCAGCTGCCGAAGATCTGCCTGGAGCTGGGCCGGGGCGTGCGCGGGCTGATCGGGCACACGCAGCCGCGGCGGCTGGCCGCCCGTACCGTGGCGGAGCGGATCGCGGAGGAGCTCAAGACCGGGCTGGGGCAGACCGTCGGCTTCAAGGTGCGCTTCTCCGACCAGGTCGGCGACGCCTCGATGGTGAAGCTGATGACGGACGGCATCCTGCTCGCCGAGATCCAGAACGACTGGAACCTCACCCAGTACGACACGCTGATCATCGACGAGGCGCACGAGCGCAGCCTCAACATCGACTTCATCCTGGGCTACCTGAAGCAGTTGCTGCCGCGCCGGCCCGACCTCAAGCTCGTGATCACCTCCGCGACGATCGACCCGGAGCGGTTCGCGGCGCACTTCGCGGACGCGACCGGAAAGCCCGCGCCGATCATCGAGGTCTCCGGCCGTACGTACCCGGTGGAGGTCCGCTATCGCCCGGTCGTGGACCCGGACGACGAGAACTCGGACCCGGACCGCGACCAGACCACCGCGATTCTCGACGCGGTGCGGGAGTTGCAGGGTGAGGGCCCGGGCGACATCCTGGTCTTCCTCAGCGGCGAGCGGGAGATCCGGGACACCGCGGACGCGCTGACCAGGCTGGACCTGAAGAACACCGAGATCCTGCCGCTCTACGCGCGGCTCTCCGTGGCCGAGCAGCACCGCGTGTTCGCGCCGCATCCCGGCCGCCGTGTCGTGCTCGCCACCAACGTGGCCGAGACCTCGCTGACCGTGCCCGGCATCAAGTACGTGATCGACCCGGGCACCGCGCGCATCTCCCGGTACAGCCACCGGCTCAAGGTGCAGCGGCTGCCGATCGAGCCGATCTCCCAGGCCAGCGCGAACCAGCGCAAGGGCCGCTGCGGCCGCGTCTCCGAGGGCATCTGCATCCGGCTGTACACCGAGGAGGACTTCCTCTCCCGGCCGGAGTTCACCGACCCGGAGATCCTGCGCACCAACCTGGCCTCGGTCATCCTGCAGATGACCGCGCTCGGGCTGGGCGACCTGGCCGCGTTCCCGTTCGTGGAGCCGCCGGACAAGCGCAACGTCAAGGACGGCGTCAACCTGCTGGAGGAACTGGGCGCGCTCGACCCGGTCGCGTTCGACCCGGCGAAGCGGCTCACCCCGCTCGGCCGCCGGCTGGCCGCGCTGCCGGTCGACCCGCGCCTGGCCCGGATGGTGCTGGAGGCGGAGAAGAACGGCGTGGTCCGCGAGGTCATGGTGATCGCGGCCGCACTGTCCATCCAGGACCCGCGCGAGCGCCCGCAGGACGCGCAGCAGCAGGCCCAGCAGCAGCACGCGCGGTTCACCGACAAGGACTCGGACTTCCTGACGTACTGGAACCTGTGGCGCTATCTGCGCGACCGGCAGAAGGAGCTGTCCGGCAACCAGTTCCGCCGGATGTGCAAGAAGGAATACCTGAACTACCTGCGCGTGCGCGAGTGGCAGGACATCTACGCGCAGCTGCGCGAGGCGATGGACGTGCCGCGCTCCGCCCCGGAGTCGGACGGCCTCGACTCGCAGAAGGTGCACACGTCGCTGCTGACCGGCCTGCTCTCGCAGATCGGGCTGAAGGACCCGGAGAAGCCGCAGGAGTACGTCGGCGCGCGCAACGCCCGCTTCGTCCTCTCCCCCGGGTCCGCGCTGTACCGGAAGTCACCGCGCTGGGTGATGGCCGCGGAACTGGTCGAGACGAACCGGCTCTGGGCCCGCGTCGCCGCCAAGATAGAGCCGGAGTGGGTCGAGCCGCTGGCCCAGCACCTGGTGAAGCGCTCCTACAGCGAGCCGCACTGGGAGAAGAAGCAGGGCGCCGTGGTGGCGATGGAGAAGGTCACACTGTACGGCGTGCCGCTCGTCGCGCAGCGGAAGGTCAACTACGGCCGGATCGACCCGGAGCTGAGCCGCGAGCTGTTCATCCGGCACGCGCTCGTCGAGGGCGACTGGCAGACCCAACACACGTTCTTCCACGCCAACCGCCGGCTCATCGAGGACGTCGAGGAGCTGGAGCAGAAGACCCGCCGCCGCGACATCGTGGTCGACGACGAGACGCTGTTCTCGCTCTACGAGGCGCGCATCCCGGCCGACGTGGTCTCCGGGCGGCACTTCGACTCCTGGTGGAAGAAGGAGTCGCGCACCAACCCGGGGCTGCTCACGTTCGACCGGCAGATGCTGATCAACGCGGGTGCCGGTGGCGTGGACGAGGCCGCCTACCCGGACGAGTGGGAGGTCGAAGGGCTCACGCTGCCGCTGACCTACCAGTTCGAGCCCGGCACCGAGGCGGACGGCGTGACCGTGCGCATCCCGCTGCCGGTGCTCAACCAGGTGCCGGTGGACGCGTTCGAGTGGCAGGTGCCGGGGCTGCGCGAGGAACTGGTCACCGCGCTGATCCGCGGGCTGCCGAAGGCGCTGCGCCGCAACTTCGTACCCGTACCCGATCATGCCCGGGCCGTGCTGGAGCGCGTCGGCCCGGACGACGGCCCGCTGCTGGAGACGCTGGAACGCGAGCTGCGCCGGATCACCGGCGTGACGATCCCGCCGGACGCGTGGGAGGTCGGCAAGCTCCCCGACCACCTGCGGATGACGTTCCGGGTGGTGGACGAGAAGGGTGCCACCGTCGGCGAGGGCAAGGACCTGCTCGCGCTGCGCACCCGGCTGCGCCCGCAGACCCGCCAGGTGCTCGCCGCCTCCGCGTCCAGCATCGAACGCACCGGGCTCACCACCTGGGACGTCGGCACGGTGCCGCAGACCTTCCAGAAGCAGAGCAACGGGTACGTGGTCCGCGCGTTCCCCGCACTGGTGGACGAGGGCAAGACGGTCGGCCTGCGGCTGTTCGACACCGAGCCGGAGCAGCGGCGCGCCATGTGGGCCGGCAACCGCCGCCTGCTGCTGCTCGCGCTGCCCGCCCCGGCCCGGTTCGTCGCCGACATGCCGAACTCGACGAAGCTCGCGCTCGCCCGCAACCCGCACGGCGGCTTCCCCGCGCTGCTCGACGACGTCATGGCCTGCGCGGTCGACAAGGCGATGGCCGACTTCGGCGGGCCGGCCTGGGACGCCGCCGCGTACGACACGCTGCTGACCAAGGTCCGGCAGGCGGTCGGCGACGTGGTCGCGGACATCGTCTCCTGGGTGCAGCGCATCCTGGGCGCCGCCTACGCCGCCGAACAGCGGATCGCCGCCACCGGCAAGGCCGCGTCCGGCGGCGGCATGGCCGCGATGGCCGTGGTCCCGGCGCTCAACGACGTGCGCGCGCAGCTGGCCGGGCTGGTGCACAAGGACTTCATCACCGAGACCGGGTGGCAGCGCCTGCCGGACCTGGTGCGCTACCTGCAGGGCATCGAGAAGCGGCTGGAGAAGCTGCCCGCCGGCGCGCAGCGCGACGGCCAGTTGCTCAAGCAGCTCGGCGAGGTGCAGAAGGAGTACCAGTGGCTGCTGGCCAACCAGCGCCCCGGCCGTCCCGCGGCCGAGCAGATCACCGAGATCCGCTGGATGATCGAGGAACTCCGGATCAACTACTACGCCCCCTCCCTCGGCACCCCCTCCCCCGTCTCCGACGTCCGCATCTTCCGCGCCATCGACACCATCCACCCCTGACCCCCCGCCCCCGCCCCCCCCTTTCCCTGCGCCGCGATCTAGGCCGTATTCGTGTAATCGGAGATCACTCCACCGGAAAACGCCCTAGATCGCGGCAGAGAGAGGGTGGGGGGTGGGGGGTGGGGGGTTAGCGGATCTGTTCCTCGGTGGTGGTGCGGAGGAGGGCGGGGTGCAGGAGGGTGGCGTCGCCGGCGCGGTAGAGCTGGGAGCGGGGGCCGCCGCGGGCGCCGCCGCGTTCGGTGGTGGCGCCGACGGACTCGACGAAGCCGGGCACCGACAGGATCTTGCGGCGGAAGTTGGGGCCGTGCAGTTGCTCGCCCCAGACCGTCTCGTAGACGGCGCGCAACTCCGCGATGGTGAACGTCTCGCCGACGAACGCGGTGGCCAGCGCCGTGTACTCCAGTTTCGCGCGCGCCCGCTCCAGGCCGTCGAACAGGATCTGCGCGTGGTCGAACGCGAGCCGGCGGCTGGTGCCGGGGCGCTGTGACACGGCCCGGCCGGGGATCGCGTCCGCGCCCTCGGGCAGGCCCAGCTCCGCGACCGGCACCCAGGCGGCGGCGCGCGCGTCCGAGCCCGCCTCCGGGTCGGGCAGCTGCGGGCCGAAGCCGAGATACGCGACGCTGACCACCCGCATGCGCGGGTCGCGGTCCGGGTCGCCGTACGTGCCGAGCTGCTCCAGGTGCACCCGGCCGAGGCGTTCCGCGTCCAGGCCGGTCTCCTCGGCCAGCTCACGGCCGGCCGCCTCCTCGAGCGTCTCCGCCCAGGGTTCGCCCGCGTCGGTCCGCTGCTTGAGGAAGCCGCCGGGCAGGCTCCAGAAGCCCTCGAACGGCGGCGCGGCGCGCTCCACCAGCAGCACGCAGAGCCGGTCGTCGCGGATGGTGAGCGCGACCACGTCGACGGTGACCCCGACGGCCGGGTAGTCCCGGGGGTCGTACGCGGCGAGGAACCCGGCCTCGGACATCTCACGCTCCCATGGCCTTAGTTTATCTCGTTATGAGCGTAACCATAGCGGCCGCGTCGATCTTCGCGCAACGCCGATCACACGGTGATGTCCTCAGAGCCCGCGCGCCCACGTCGATACGGAAATCGACGACCCGGCCGCGACGACAGGAGGAGCTCCGGTGCCCCAGGCCCCCGCCGTCGTGCCGTGGCGCGATCCGGTCCTGCTCGGCATCGTGGGCGTCGCGCTGCTGGCCACCGCCGGCTTCTACGCCGGTGCCGGTCACGTGGACGCGCAGGTGCAGCTGTTCTGGCTGGCGCAGGTGCCGCTGGACGCCGCGCTCGGCTACTTCGCGTACCGGATGTTCCGGGTCACCGCCGCGCAGCGGCGCCGGTTCTGGGGCGTGCTGTCGTTCGCCGGCGCGCTGTTCACGGTCGCGGACACGATCCAGTCGTCGATCAGCGCGGTCGATCCGCACGCGCGCACGCTGAACGGCGGGCCGGTGCAGAGCGCGCTTTTCACGGTCGGGCTCGGCGCCGTGGTGATCGCGATGCTGATCCACCCGCAGAACACCCGTACGCACAAGGAGCGGCTGGCGCTGTGGCTGGACTCCGCGACCGTGCTGGTCGCCGGCGCGGTACTGACCTGGTGCTTCGTGATCGACACGGACGCGCCGGTGAACGCCGCGATGATCTCCGTGATCGTGGCCGCCAGCATCGTGATGGTCTCCGCGTTCGCGGCCGTGAAGCTGATCCTCAGCGGCGGCCGGCCGATGAGCAAGCTCGCCGCCTGGCCGATGGCGATCGCTGGCGGCATCCAGGGCGGCGGCATCATGGTCACGCCGGAGGAGTTGACCCCGCACACCAACCCGGGCCTGCTGGTGCTGCGGCTGCTGCCGTCGGTGCTGATCGCGACCGGTCCGCGCCTCCAGGAGTTGCAGACCCGGCAGAACCCGGACGTGAACACGCCGCGCCGCCGCAAGCCGTACAGCTTGCTGCCGTACGGCATGGTCGCGCTGACCTTCGCCATCCTGATCGTGGTGCTGCCGGCCGGCGCCGGGCACCAGCTCTGGGGCGCGGTCACCGGCGTCGCCATGATCACCGTGCTGGTCGCCGCGCGGCAGCTGATCGCGTTCCACGACAACGCGCTGCTGATCAACCGGCTGGACACCACGCTCGGCGAGCTGCGCCGGCACGAGTCCCGGCTGCGCGAGGCCGCGTCCGTGGACGGGCTGACCCAGCTGGCGAACCGCACCCACTTCGGCGACCAGGTGGCGGAGACGCTGCGCACCACGGCCGACCCGGCCAGCGTGGCGCTGCTGCTGATCGATCTGGACGACTTCAAGACCATCAACGACACGCTGGGCCACCCGGCCGGCGACGCGCTGCTGGTCAGCGTGGCGGACCGGCTGCGCGCCGCGGTACGCGAGCAGGACCTGGTCGCCCGGCTCGGCGGCGACGAGTTCGCGGTGCTGCTGCGCGACGCCGGCCCGGACACCGGGGCGCAGACCGCGCAGCGCATCCTCACGCTGCTCGGCCGCCCGGTGCGGGTGCAGGACAACGACCTGATCGTGCGTGCCAGCATCGGCCTGGCCGGCGCGGACGCCACGGACGACCTGGACTCGCTGCTGCGCGACGCGGACATCGCGATGTACGCGGCGAAGGACCGCGGCAAGAGCAACTGGGTCGCGTACACCCAGCAGATGGGCGTGCGGATCCGGGACGGCGCGGAACTGGCCAGCCAGCTCCGCGAGGCGATCGACGAGGGGCAGCTGCGCCTGGTCTACCAGCCGGTGGTCCGGCTGGACACCGGCGAGATCGCCGGCTGTGAGGCGCTGGTCCGGTGGTGGCACCCGGTGCGCGGCCAGGTGCACCCGACCGACTTCATCCCGGTCGCCGAGTCCAGCGGCCTGATCGTGCCGCTCGGCCGGTTCGTGCTGCGCGAGGCGGTCCGGCAGGCGGCGCGCTGGCGCGAGCGCGGGCTCCGGATGAACGTCAACGTGGCCGGCCGGCAGCTGCGCGAGCCCGGCTTCGTGGACGAGGTGGCGGCCGTGCTGGCCACCTCCGGGTACCCACCGGAGCTGCTCACCATCGAGGTGACCGAGACCGCGGTGCTCTCCGACGACGAGGCGATCGCGGCGCTGCACGCGCTGCGCGGGATCGGCGTGAAGCTGGCGCTGGACGACTTCGGCACCGCCGCCTCCTCGCTCGGCCTGCTGCTCACCTGCCCGATGACCACGCTGAAACTGGACCGGTCGTTCGTGGAGGGCATCACCACGGTCACCCGGCAGGCCGCGGTGGCCACCGCGGTCGCGCAGATGGCGAACGCGCTGGACCTGAACGCGGTCGCGGAGGGCATCGAGACGCCGGAGCAGGCGCGGCTGCTGCGCCGGCTCGGTTACGAGTTCGGCCAGGGCTTCCTCTTCTCCCGCCCGCTCAGCCCGGCCGGTTTCGAGACGTTGCTGCACACGACCGTACCCGGACATTTGATCTTCTCTTGAGAGCCCCGCCGCCGTCACGCGTGCGCGGCGGGGATTCACGCCGACCTGGCGGCTGGTGCGCGGGGGCGCGCCCGTCTTCTGACGTGTGACGTCCGTCCCCTCGCCGGGGGACGGACACCACCCACCCGGATGACCTGGACTTTCTCCGATCATCGCGTCGAAGCTACCGTTGCGCGGCCGCCGACCCCGAGCGTGAAGGACGCCATGGCCGCCACCCGCGAGCGCTACTTCGACCTATTACGAGCGGTCGCCATCGCGCGCGTCGTCACGTACCACATGTTCCCGCTCGCCGCGCTGGAGCTGATCTTCCCGTCGATGGGCGTGATGTTCGCGCTCGGCGGCTCGCTGATGGCCCGCTCACTGGACCGGGCGGCGGCCGGCCACACCGTGATCGTGAAGCGGTTGCGGCGGCTGCTGCCCGCGCTCTGGGTGCTCGGCGCGGTCGCGGTCCCGGCCATGCTGCTGCACGGCTGGGCGGACCCGCCGTGGGCGCGGCTGCTGCTCTGGGTGCTGCCGATCGCGGACCCGCCGGCGAACGAGTTCGGCGCGGAGGCGGCCGGTCCACTGTGGTATCTGGTCACGTACCTCTGGCTGGTGGTGCTCTCCCCCGGCCTGCTGTGGCTCTACCGGCGCGCGCCGCTGCCGATGCTGGCCGCGCCGCCGGTCCTGCTGGTGCTGCTGCTGACCGTGCCGATCCCGCTGCCGGAGACGCCGGAGCGGACGCTGGTGACCGTGCTGCAGTTCGCCACCGCGTGGATGCTCGGCTTCGCGCATCGCGACGGCGACCTGCGGCGGCTGCCCGGCCCAGTCACGATCGCGCTCTCCGCGGCCTGCGTGGCGGGCGCGCTCGGCTGGTGGTGGCGCGCCGGGGACGGCGGCATCGCGGAGCTGCCGCTCGCCTACGCGATCTTCTCCGCCGGGCTCACGCTGGTGCTGCTGCGCTGGACGCCGCCGACCGGGTGGCTGCGCCGCGTACCGCCGCTGGACGGGCTGGTCACGCTGGTCAACGCGCGGGCCGTGACCATCTACCTGTGGCACAACCCGGCGATCACGGCCGCGCTGGCCGTGGCGGACGCGGTGGCGCTGTGGAATCTCGGCACGGTCGCCGGCGAGACCGGTACGGTCGTGATCGCGCTGGCGCTGCTGGCCGGCGCGGTGCTGGCGGTGGGCTGGGTCGAGGACGTCGCGGCCCGGCGCCCGCCCCGGCTGCTGCCCCGGACGGACGCGCCGGCCACGGCCGCGCCGCGCCCGGCCCGGGAGCTGGTGCCCCGGCCGTGAACACGGCCGGGGCGACCCGCGCTCAGCCCGCCTCGGCGTACGCCCGGCCGCCCTCGGTGAGGGCCTTGGCGTTCGGGTCGTAGAGGCCGTTGCCGAAGTCGTCCGCGACCGGGAGCGAGAACCACGCGTACCGCTCGACGTACGGCAGGCCCTCCATCATCGCGGTGGAGCCGTCGATGAACGCGGCCTGCTGCGCCCCGCTCGGGAACTTCGGCGAGCCGGCGAAGTTGATCAGGCCGTACTCGGTGACCCAGATCGGCAGCTTGTACCGGTCGTGGACGGCCTTGATGTAGCCCTCCAGGTGACCGACCGCGGCCGGGCTGAAGTCCGAGCCGTACCAGTGCAGCGCGATGAAGTCGACCCGGTAGCCCTTGGCCTTCGCGCCGGCCATGAAGCGATCCAGCCAGCCGCCGGCGGTGTCGCCGCCGTAGGCCACGGCCGGGCTGCCGAGCCGCATGCCGGTCGCCTGGAGCTGCGGCCACAGCTCCAGCGCCTGCTCCACCGTCATGTTGGCCTGCTCGCCCAGGTCCGGCTCGTTGAAGCCGAGCAGCGTCTCGCCGTTCGCCTTGGCCTGCGCCAGCGTGCCCGCGTTGACCGAGTCCCTACCCCAGATCATCGGCACGAACTCGACGCCGGACGGCGCCTTCACCTGGTCCGGCCCGGCGCCCCAGGTGTAGTACCAGGACGCGCCGACCGCGGTCATGCCCGGCCCGACGCCGGCCACCTGCCAGGTGCTCACGCCCTTCTTCGACGACGCCGCCACGGCCGCGGGCACGATCGGCTTCGGCTGTGCGGGTGGCGTCGCGGACGGCGTGGGGCTGGCGCTGGGTGACGGCGACGGCGACGCGCTGGCGGACGGGGACGGCGACGGGGACGGGCTCTCCGACGTGACCGGCACCACCGCGGCGGGCGGCGGCTCCTGCGCGGCCGGCACCGGCTCGTCGCGGCCGGTCAGCGCGAACACGCCACCGGCGGTGACCACCGCGGCCGTGGCCAGCGCGGCGGCGAGCGGCTTCAGACCCAGAAGACCACTGAAGGCCGCCTTCGCCGGTACGGCGTGCGCGCCGGCCTGCCCGGCGGAGGCGAGCTCGGGGCGGGCCAGCACGTGGGTGGCGGTGGTGCTCGGGTCCGGCGGTGCGGCACCGAGCTGCACGGTCGCGTCCGGGGCGGGCGCCGCGTCGTACCCGTGGACCGGCTCGTAGCCGCCGGCCGCCTCGTGCCCCGCGGCCGCGGCCGCGCCGTGCAGCGCCGGCTCCAGTAGGTAGCCGGGGATCGGCACCAGCGCCAGCCCGGCCAGCAGCCGCTCCGCGTCGACCATCTCGTGCCAGGCCCGCGCGC
Organism: Catenuloplanes atrovinosus; assembly: GCF_031458235.1. NCBI lineage: Bacteria > Bacillati > Actinomycetota > Actinomycetes > Micromonosporales > Micromonosporaceae > Catenuloplanes > Catenuloplanes atrovinosus. The sequence goes on from NZ_JAVDYB010000001.1 coordinate 5,927,299, forward strand.
ACTGGTCGCACTCGCGGGTGTGCCGGGCGAAGCGCTTGCGCCACACCGGCTCCGGGCGGCCGTCCCAGCCGATCGCCAGCAGCGTCAGGTCCGGGCAGGCCGGGTGCGCGCGCAGCGCGCGGACCACCACGCGGGCGGCCTCCAGCTGCGCCTTCATCCGCTGCACCCGGACCGCGGTGTGCTGGCGGGTCAGGCCGAGCGCGTGCGCGACGTCCTCGCGGTCGAGCTCGCCGGCCGACTCCAGCCACCAGAGCGAGAGCAGCTCGCGGTCGTCCGGGTCGAGCCAGCGAGTGGCCTGGGCGACCTCCTGCCGCTGGCCGGAGAGGCCGAGCCGGACGATGGTCAGGTCGACGAAGTCGGCGCCCGGGTCCGCCACGTCGTCCGGGGTGGCGTCCGCCGGGTAGGCGCGGGTCAGGTCGCGGTGCCGGTCGCGGACCAGGCGCATCGCGATCGCCACCACCCACGACCGGAACGCGGCGGGGTCCCGCAGTTCCGGCAGGTTGTGCACGACGCGCAGCATGGTCTCCTGCACCACGTCGTCGACGTCCGCGTGGCCCTGCAGCGCCCGGCCCACGATGTTGTAGACGAGCGGCAGGTACGCCGCGACCACCCGGTCCAGCGCCGCCGCGTTCCCCTCCCGGGCCGCCCGGACGGTCGCCGGGTCGACGCCGCCGACCGGGCCCCTCGGGTCACGTACCTCTGGAGTCCACATCCGCACCCTCTCCTAGGTCAGCCATCCTGGCGCAACCCGACGGGACTGACCAGGGCCGCGCGGACAGGAGACGGGTCACCCCGGCACCGATAACAGGAACTCGGGCGAGATTTTTCCGCGGTACGGACGACGGAGGCCGCCTCCGGGACGGAAACGGCCTCCAACCAGCCCTGCTGCCGCCCCGACCCCCGCCCCTAAGCCGGAATCAGGGCCCTCCTCCTACTTCCAGGCGTCGTTGCGGGCAGTCGTGCCGCCCGCGCCCGTGGTGAAGGCCCGGTTGCCGCCGGACTCCCACGTGACGGTGCCCGCGCCGTCCTTCTTGATGTACTTGTACTCGATCGCGGTATTCGCCGGGAGCGTCACGGTGGCCGACCACACCGGGTACCCCGCCGAGGAGAGCGGCACCGCCGCGGCCGGGTTCCAGCCGCCGAGCGCGGGCACGTTGCCGGTCACGAACACGGAGGTGCCCCAGGTGGTGGTCACGTTCGCGTTGAACGTCACCGCCACGTTCCCGGTCGGGTTCGGCGTGGGCGTGCCGGTGCCGCCGCCGGACCGGGACCCCGCGTGGATGGCGAACGCGCCGTTCGCCGGGATGGTGACGGTCGCGCTCCCGCCGGAGACGGTCACGGACGAGCCCGCGCAGCCGGTGCCGGTCGCGCCGCCGGTGATCACGTCGCAGTAGACGCCGTCCGGCAGCCCGGTGCGGTACGTGGCGGTGGAGGCGGCGCCGGACGCGTTCAGCCCGAACCAGCCCAGCGCGCCGCGCCGGAACCCGATCACGTTGCTCGCGGTGGCGGTGAAGTCGGAGACCGTGGTGGCCGCCGCGGTCGCGTTGTGCCAGCCGACCATGCCCTTCACGCCGGTGGACCGGTGCAGGCACTGCCACTGACCGTTGCCGCAGTTCGCGTCCGTGACGAAGCCGTTGGCGTCCGCGGGCGGGGACGCGCCCGTGTTCGACGTGCTGAACGTGAACCCGTCGTAGACGAACGGCTGCCCGTACGGGTAGGCCAGCAGGAAGTAGTTCGCCAGCGGGTAGCGCGCGCCGTCGGAGTAACGCAGGGTGGTGCCGTCCCGCTCCAGGTCGTGGTTGGTGATCATCGCGGCGGTCTGGTCGCTGGACGCGTCCAGGCTCCACGACGGGATGCCGGCCAGGTTGTTCAGCGTGCCGTTGACGAACTGGGTGCGCAGCGCCTGCGCGTAGGAGAAGCCGAGCACGTCGCCGTTCGAGGTGAACGCGGCCGGTTGCAGCTCCGGGTTCGTGGAGCCGGTGAAGATCTCCTGTGCGATGTACGGCGCCCGCCCCTCCGCCGTGGTCGGGTGGAGCAGGCCGCGGATCGCGGTGAAGTCGGCGCGCGCCACGTGCTTGGCCGCGTCCACCCGGAAGCCGTCCACGCCCAGGCTGATCAGATCGTTCAGGTAGCCGGCGATCCTGGACCGTACCGTCGCGCTCTGGGTCTTCAGGTCCGAGAGCGACAGCAGCATGCAGTTCTGCACCTCGGACGTGTTGTTCCAGTCGTCGATCACCGCGTCGTCGTCCGCGCAGTAGCCGTCGTTCGCGTGGTGGAAGTCGTCGTAGCCGTACGGCACGGCGGGGTAGCCGTACCCGGACGGGCTGTACGTGGACCCGCCGTACGTGGTGGTGAGCGTGTTGTTCGCGCCGGCCATGTGGTTGATCACCGCGTCCGCGTAGACGCGCACGCCCGCGTCGTGGCAGGCGGTGACCATGGCGGCGAACTCCGCGCGGGTGCCGAGCCGGCTGGTCAGCTTGTACGACACCGGCTGGTACACCTCCCACCAGGGGTGCGCGCCGCCGTCGCTGGTGGCCAGGCTGACCGACTCCGCGGGCGGCGCGACCTGCACCGCGCCGTAACCGGCCGGACCGAGGTGGTCACGGCAGGCGGCGCCGATCGAGCGCCAGTTCCACTCCCAGAGGTTGGCGGTGACGTCGCTGTTGTTGAGTGCCGGGGCCGCCTGCGCGGTGGCGGTGGTGGCGGTGACGGCGGCGAGCCCGGCGGCGGCGACGGCCACCGGGACGAGTGCTCTTGCGATGAGTTTCTTCATGGTGAGGACTTCCTGTCCACGAGTCCGCTGAAACTTCTTGCAGAGGAGTGCCCTCTCTGCAAAACCTTGCAAGGCGTTTCAGCAAGGTATCAGGGTGTTACCGGCTCGTAAAGACGTCCGTCCATGAAGAAGGCCCCGCCGACGTACGGCGGGGCCTTCTTTTTTTGGGGGGGTGGGGGTTAAGACACGAGCTTCCGCGCGTGGACCGGGTCTTCCGCGTCCAGCACGGCCGCGGCCAGCCGCTCGCACTCGGCCAGCGAGTGCGCGGCCAGCGAGGCCCGGACCGCGGGCAGCGCCCGGGCGGACATGCTTAGGCTGGTGATGCCGAGGCCGGCCAGCACCGGCGCGAGCGCCGGGTCGGACGCGGCCTCGCCGCAGACGCCGACGGACTTGCCGGTCGCCTTCCCGGCCGCGCCGCAGGCCGCGATGAGCTGCAGCAGCGCGGGCTGCCACGGGTCGAGCAGCTCGGCGAGCGTGCCGACCTGCCGGTCCGCGGCGAACGTGTACTGGCTGAGGTCGTTCGTGCCGATGCTGAGGAAGTCGACCACGCCGAGCAGCTTCTCGGCCCGCAGCGCCGCGGCCGGCACCTCGATCATCACGCCGGCCTTGGGCAGGCCCGCCTCGTGCACCAGCGCCGCGAACTCCGCGGCCTCGGCCACGGTGGAGACCATCGGGGCCATCACCCACACGTCCGCGTCCGTCTGGATCGCGGCCTGCGCGATCGCGGCGAGCTGCGTGGTGAGCACCTCCGGGCGCTGGCGGGCGATGCGCAGGCCGCGCACGCCGAGCGCCGGGTTCGGCTCGCCGTCCTGATGCAGGAACGGCAGCGGCTTGTCCGCGCCCGCGTCGAGCGTGCGGATGACCACGCGGCGGCCCGCCATCGCGGCGAAGACCTCGCGGTACGCGGCGACCTGCTCGTCCAGGCCGGGCTCGCGCGTGCGGTCCAGGAACAGCAGCTCGGTGCGGAACAGGCCGACGCCCTCCGCGTCCGTGGCCGCCGCCGCGTCCTTGCCGGAGCCGACGTTGGCCAGCAGCGCGACCGCGTGCCCGTCGGACGTGCGGCCGGGCCCGGTGGTGCCGCTGATCGTCTTCAGCGCCTCGGCCGCCGCATTCCGCACCGAGGTCACGGTCTCCTCGGACACGCCGGTCTCGACGTGGCCGCTGGTGCCGTCCAGCGTGACCAGCGTGCCGTCCGCCACCTCCAGCACGCCCTTGCAGGAGACCACGGCGGGCAGGCCGAGCGCGCGGGCCAGGATCGCGGTGTGGCTGGTGGGGCCGCCGTCCGCGGTGATCAGGCCGACGACCTGCCGCGGGTCGAGGTCCGCGGTGTCGGCCGGGGCCAGGTCGCGGGCGGCCAGCACGTACGGGTGGCCCGGCTGCGGCACGCCCGGCATCGGCCGGCCGAGGCAGACCGCCACCGCGCGGTCGCGCAGGTCGTCCAGGTCCGCGACCCGCTCGGCCAGGTAGCCGCCGGCCGCCTCGAACGCGGCGCGGTGGGTGGCGAACGCGGCGTCGATCGCGTGCACCGCGTCCGTACCGCCCTCGATGCCCTCCTGCACGGCGTCGCGCAGCATCGGGTCGTCCGCCATCATCGCCTCGGCGCGCAGCACCTCCGCGACCGTGGCGTCGGTGGCCCGGTCGGCCCGCCGGCCGAGGTCGGCGACGACCTCGGCCAGCGCGGCGAACGCCTTCTCCACCTCGGCCGCGGTGTCCGCGACCGCCGCCGGCGCGGGCAGCGCGGGGACCGCGGCGATCCGCAGCAGCGGACCGGCCGCCACGCCCGCGCTGACCCCGATGCCGGTCAGCTCAGCCATTGGCCGGCTCCTCGGCGTCCAGGTCGCGGGCGAGCAGGTCGGCGAGGCTGTCCAGCGCCTCGTCGGCACCCTCGCCCTCGGCCGCGAGGACCACCTCGGTGCCCTTCTTCGCGCCGAGCGACAGGACGGAGAGCATGCTGTTCGCCGGTACGGCGCGCTTCTCCCCGACCTGGATCGTCACCTTGACCGGCGCCGCCGCGGCGGCCTGGACGAAGAGCGCGGCCGGCCGGGCGTGCAGGCCACTGGCGGATCCGACGGTAACGGTGCGCGTGGGCATCGGTGCCTCCTTAGTGTGTGAAGTCAGCCGGTCAGGGCTCGATCGTGACCTTGATGGCCTCGCCACGGGCGACGATGCCGAACGCGTCGATCGCGCCGTCCAGCGGCAGCCGGTGCGTGATCAGATCGGCCACCGGCACCGAGCCGGTGGAGATCAGCCGCAGCGCCTCCGCGTTGTGCGCCGGGCTGGAGCCGTTCGCGCCGACGATGGTCAGCTCGCGGTAGTGCACCAGGTTCGAGTCGACCGTGACGGTGGGCTTGTCCTTCGGCAGGCCGCCGAAGAAGCTGATCCGGCCCTGCCGGGCGACCATCTGGAGCGCCTGCTCCTGGGCGGCGCCGGAGGCGGCGGCCGTGATGATCACGTCCGCGCCGCGGCCGTTCGTGGCGTCCAGCACGGCCTTGACCACGTCGACCTCCTCACCGGCGATCGCCAGATCGGGCTTGACCAGGTCGGCGGCCATGTCCAGGCGGGCCCGGTTCAGGTCGACCAGGAAGACGCGGGCCGCGCCGCGCGCCTTGGCCAGGCGGACGTGCAGGCAGCCGATCGGGCCGGAGCCGACGACCACCACGTCGTCGCCCTCGCCCACGCGGGCCAGTTCCTGGCCGTTGAGCACGCAGGCCAGCGGCTCGGCCACGGACGCCTCGGCGAAGCTGACGCCCTCCGGGATGCGGTTCAGGCCGTTGACCGCCAGGACCTTCGCCGGTACGACCATGAACTGCGCGAAGCCACCCTCGTAGTGGTAGCCCATCGACTCCTGGTTCGGGCAGATCGTCATCCGGCCGCGCTTGCACTCGTCGCACGTCCCGCACGGGATCGCGGCGATGACCTGCACGCGGTCGCCCTCGGCCCAGCCCTCGACGCCCTCGCCCAGCGCGACGATCTCGCCGGCGATCTCGTGGCCCATCACCCGCGGCGGGTGGATGTGGTGGTGGCCGAACTTGGAGATCTTGACGTCGGTGCCGCAGGTGGAACAGTTGCGCACCCGGATCTTGACCTCGCCCGGGCCGGCCTCCGGTTCCGGCATGTCCTCGAAGCGGACGTCCCCGGGGGCGTGGAAACGCACTACCTTCATGATTGCTGTTCCTCTCCAACCGGCTTGAGCAGCCGGAGCACCTCGTCGATGTCGGTGGCCTCGCGGAGTGCGCGGGCCTGGTCCGGGTCGAGAAGGATCTCGGCCAGCGCGGAGAGCAGCTCGACGTGCCCGTCACCCTTGGCCGCGATCGCCACGCAGACAGAGACGGGGTTGCCGTCCCAGTCCACGCCCTCCGGGAAGCGCAGCACGGCCAGCGCGTCCCGGTTCACCAGTTCCTTGCCGCCGAGCGTGCCGTGCGGGATCGCCACACCCTCGCCCACGTAGGTGGAGACGGACTGCTCACGGGCCAGCATCGTGTCGATGTAGCCGGCCTCGGCCGCGCCGATCGCGACGAGCGTCTCGCCGCAGAGGCGGATCGCCGCGTCCCGGTCGGCCGCGACCGCGTCGAGCCGGATGGCCTGACGGTCCAGCAGCTCAGGCATTGATGTCCTCACCGGTCTGGATCGCCTTGACGACCTTGGTGACGGCCGGGTCGCCGAGGAACACCTGGAACGGCACGATCGGCTTGCCGGGCGCGCTGGCCCGCGCGCGGGCGGCCAGCCCGCTGTGGCAGACCACCAGGTCGGCGTCGGCGGGGATCGAGTTCACCGGGGTGTGCTCGACGGTCACGCCGTTGTTCTTGAGCTGCTTGCGCAGCGTGCTGGCGAGCATGACGCTGCTGCCCATGCCCGCGTCGCAGGCCACGACGAGCTTCTTGACGTCACTGCCGTTGATGGTTGCCATCGGTCTAGCCTTCCGATCGGAGTTGCTGGGAGCCGCCGGCCCGCTCCCCCACCTCAATGCTCCGTCTGGCGGAGCGGGCCGGCGGTGTGAGCTGTCAGGCAGTGCCGGGCTCGGCGTTGCGGGCCACGGCCGGGCTGTCGGTCCTGACCGCGCCGTCCGTGCTGTCGGCACCCAGCGCCTCGGCCGAGGCGTCGTCGACCTCCTGGTCCTCCTTCAGCCGCCCGAAGCCGAGCAGCAGGGAGGCGACCACGAAGGTGACCGCCGCCGCGATCAGCACGCCGGCGATCATGCTGACGTAGTTGCCGACGCCCTTCGGCGTCACCGCGAAGTAGGCGAAGATGCTGCCCGGCGACGGCGGGGCGAGCAGTCCGGCACCGGTGATCATGAAGGTGGTCACGCCGGCCGCGCCACCCGCGATCATGGCGAGGATCAGGCGCGGCTTCATCAGCACGTACGGGAAGTAGATCTCGTGGATGCCACCCAGGAAGTGGATGATCATCGCGGCCGGGGTGGACGGGCGCAGCAGCTTCGGGCCGAAGAAGAAGTAGGCCAGCAGCAGGCCGAGACCCGGGCCGGGGTTCGACTCGATCATGAACATGATCGACTTGCCCTGCTCCGCGACCTGCTGCGGGCCGAGCGTGGAGAACACGCCGTGGTTGATGGCGTTGTTCAGGAAGAGCACCTTGGCCGGCTCGACCAGGATCGACACGACCGGGAGGAGGCTGTGGTCGATCAGCCAGTTGACACCGCTGCCGAGCCACTCCATGACCTCGGCGGCGGCCGGGCCGATGGAGATCTTGCCGAGCAGCGCGAACGCGCCGCCGACGATACCGGCCGAGAAGTTGTCGACCAGCATCTCGAAGCCGGGGCGGATCCGGCCCTCGATCGCCTTGTCGAACAGCTTGATGACGTAGGCGGCCAGCGGGCCGATGATCATCGCGCCGAGGAACATCGGGATCTCGGCGCCCACGACGACGCCCATGGTGGCGACGGCGCCGACCACGGCACCGCGCTGACCGTGGACGATCCGGCCACCGGTGTAACCGATGAGGATCGGCAGCAGGTACTTGATCATCGGATCGACGAGCTGCGCGAGGCCCTCGTTCGGGATCCAGCCGGTGGGGATGAACAGCGCCGTGATCAGGCCCCACGCGATGAACGCGCCGATGTTGGGCATGACCATGCCGGCCAGGTGGCCGCCGAGACGCTGGACCCAGGCGCGGAAGCCTGAGCCTTCGACTTGAGGGGTGTATGTGCTCATGAGGGGGGACTCCGTTCTGGAGGAACCCGCGCGGTGCCGCGCGGCGTGATGCGGTGAGGCGTTTCCCCGTGATGAAGTTGTGTGGTGCGGCTGGGGCCTCTCAGCCCCGGGGGTGAAGCCGCCGGCCCAGATCGGGCCGGGGGTCGAGCTGAACGGTCTCCCGTTCCATGTCGGCCGGTCCCGGCATGCGGCTGCCGGGCTGGCGGACCGCCGCCGCGCCCCAGGCCAGGCCCTCGGCCAGCGCGGCCTCCCCGCTCGCGCCCGCCGACAGGAACCCGGCCAGCAGCGCGTCACCGGCGCCGACCGTGCTGCGCGGCGCGCTCACCGGCGACTTCCCGGTGACCACGCCTGAGTCCTCGATCAGGACAGCGCCGTCCGCGCCGAGGCTGGCGAGGACCGTACCAGCGCCGGCCTTGCGCAGCGTGTTCGCCGCGTCCACCACGTCGCCGAGCGTGTGCAGCTCGGCACCGGTGGCCTCGGCCAGTTCCTCGCGGTTCGGCTTGACCAGCGCGGCACCGGCCGCGGCAGCGGCGCCGAGCGCCGGACCGCTGGTGTCGACGGCGAGCTTGGCACCGGCGGCCACGAGCCGGGCGCAGAGCTCACCGAACGCCGCCACGGACGGGCCGGGCGGGAGACTGCCGCAGAGCACGACCCAGTCCGCGGTGCGCGCGGCGTTCAGCACGGCCTCGGTGACCGCGGTGAACTCCTCCGGCGCGAGCACCGGACCGGACTCGTTGATCTTCGTGACCGTGCCGTCCGGCTCGGCCAGCGTGATGTTGGAGCGGGTGCGGCCGGCGATCGGCACCGCCACCATGGCGACGCCCTCGGCCTCCAGCATCCGGACCAACTGCGCGCCCTCCTCGCCGCCGCACGGCACGACGGCCGTGGAGGCGACGCCGTTGGCCAGCAGCGCGCGGGAGACGTTGACGCCCTTGCCGCCCGGGTCTATGTGCGCGTTCGTGGCGCGGAGCACCTCGCCGCGAGTGAGCGTGTCGATCTCCATGGCCCGGTCCAGGCTCGGGTTCAGCGTGACCGTGAGGATCATGCCCGCACCACCCGGACGCCCGCCGCCTCGACCTCGTCGGCCAGGTCGGCGTCGAGCCCGTTGTCCGTGATCAGCAGGTCCAGGTCGGACATCGACCCGAAGCGGGCCAGATAGTCGTTACCGACCTTGGTGTGGTCCGCGAGCAGCACCACCCGGCGGGACGCGTTGATCATCGCCCGCTTGACGGCGGCCTCGGCCGGATCCGGTGTCGTCATTCCGCGCTCCGTGGAGAGCCCGTTGGTACCCATGAAGGCGACGTCCACGTACATCTCCTCGAGAGGACGTAGCGCCCAGTCGTCGACGGTCGCCAGGGTCTTGCCCCGGAGCCGGCCGCCGAGCAGCAGCACGCTGAGGTTGGACTTGAGGCCGAGCGAGGCGGCGATGACCGGGGAGTTGACCACGACGGTCAGCTCCCGGTCGGAGGGGAGCAGCTGAGCCAGCCGCGCCGTGGTGGTGCCGGCGTCGAGGATGATCGCCCCCTCCGAGGGCACTTCCGCGAGCGCCGCCTTGGCGATCCGCTCCTTCTCGCTGATCAGGACCGAATCGCGGGTGGCGAGCGCCGGCTCGAACCCGATCCGCTCGACCGGGATCGCTCCGCCGTGGACCCGGCGCAGCACGCCGGCCCGCTCCAGAACAGTGAGGTCGCGCCGGATCGTCTCAGCCGTTACGTTGAGAGCGTCGGCGAGCGCCATGACGTCCACCCGCCCGTTGGCGCGAGCGAGCCGCAGGATCTCCTGCTGGCGCTCTTCGGGGTACATCTCGTTCCCACCGCCCCGCTTCGTTTTGGCTTTGCTTTTGTTTACGCCCGACTGTGTGGGAAGTCAACACCGCTACGTAACTTCTCTGACATCCAGGGGTTGCGGTGCCCGTGATCTCGGACATATTGGTCACCGCTCACCAGCGCGAATCCGCGCCGAGTGGCCGGCCTCACGGCGTACCCCCGGATTTTTGAGTCTGTGGTTTTCGGCCCGGCCTTATGCGATGGCGTGGGCGGGCCGCGCACGGTGGGATGGGCACATGGAGATTCGCCTGATCACCGCCGACGACGCCGACCGGATCATGCCGGTCCGGGCGTACGCGTTCGACGCCACGCCGCTCACCCCGCAGCGCGCCGAGGAACTCGTCCGGTACATGAGCTTCCGGTTGCAGAACACCACGCTCGCCGCCGAGGAGGACGGCGAGGTGCTGGCCAGCGTCTCCGGCATCCCGATGCGGCAGAACCTGCGCGGTGTCGTGCACCCGATGCTCGGCGTGGCCGGCGTGGTCAGCAACCCGCTCGCCCGGCGGCGCGGGCACGTCCGCACGCTCATGCACGACCTGATGCGCCGCGGCCGCGAGCAGGGCCGGCCGCTGAGCGTGCTCTACCCGTTCCGGAGCGGCTTCTACGCGCGGCTGGGCTACCTGGGCCTCACCGCGGCGAAGACCGTCACGCTCCGGCCCGAGGCGCTGGCCTCGCTGCTCACCGTGGACCTGCCCGGCGAGGTGCGCCTCCGCCGGATCGCGGAGGGCTGGGAGGACGTGCTCGCGCTCCAGGACCGCTTCCTGGGCAGCCGGCACGGCTTCACCGAGTTCCCGGAGTACCGGCGGCACCAGCCGCGCGACGACGACGAGCACTGGCTGGTCACCGCGCACCGCGACGGCCGGGTGGTGGGTGCGCTGCCGTACCGGATCACCGAATACGGCGGCGAACTCGCCGGCGGCGTGCTCCTGCACGACGGGGCGATCGCCCGCGCGCTGCTGCTGCGGTTCCTGGCCGGGCACGCGGACCAGGTCCAGACGATCACGCTGAGCGTGCCGCCCGCGGAGCGCCCGGAGCAGTGGAGCACCGACTTCGCCGGCACCATCGCCAGCACGGTGGCGATCCCGCACCCGGCGCCGCCGATGGTCCGGGTGCTGGACCTGCCCGCGCTGACCGGGCTGCCGGCCGGCGAGGCCCGCGTGACGATCACCGTGGTGGACGACGCGCTGCTCGGCGGCGACTGGACGCTGGACGGGGCCGGCGGCGCGCTCACCGTCACGCCCGGCGCGTCCGCCTCCGAGGTGCGGCTGACCTCGGCCGCGCTGTCCGGGCTGGTCTACGGCGCACTCGGCCCGGAGGAGATCGTGGCGCGCGGGCTCGGCGCGGTGCCGGCCGAGGCCTGGGACGGGATCTCCACGCTGTTCCCCCGCGCCGACCCGTGGGTGTACCTGGACTTCTGAGCGGCCGCCGCGCGCAGCAGCGCCCGCATCGACCGGATCACCGCGCGGATCTCCTGGAGGTAGCGGTCGGGCGCGGTGGGACCGACCGGCGGCAGCGCGGTCGACCGGGAGACGTCGAAGCCGACGGTGTCGATGCCGCAGCCGTACGGCAGGCCGAGCACCCGGATCGCCTCGCAGTGCTGGAACGGCACGTGGATCGGCGAGGTCACGATCAGGATCCGGTGCTCCGGCCGGACGGCGAGCCGCCGCGCCCAGAAGTGGTACGTGTCCGGCGTGTCCGCCCGCCGCCGGTCCGGCTCGCTCGACGGCGCGGCCAGCACGTGCACCACCGGGCCGTCGCCCACCGGCCGGTACCGGTCGACGGCCCACGCGTGGTGGCCCGGGTCACCGCCGGAGAACGCCTCCCGCCGCCGGTCCGTCACGCCGAACGCGCGCCGCACGCCGAGGTGCATCGCGTCCAACTCGTACCGCACGTCGCCGTCGCTCAGCGGTGGCAGCGCCCGCTCCGCCGCGGTCAGCGGCCGGTAGCTGCCCAGCGCCGTCACCTCCGGCGCGCTCACCCCGCACGCCCGCAGCAGGAACGCGGCGAAGTGGGTGCGCTGGAGGCAGGCGCGGGCCAGCCCGCCCGGCACGAGCACGTGGTCGTACGCGGTCAGCGGCGGCGGCGCGGGCGTCACCAGCCGGAGCGCGGTGGCCGCCGCCATGACCAGCGCGGCGGTCTCCCGGTCGAACTCCGGCGGCGACACCTCGTACCGCTCCAGCGCGCCACCGCGGAAGTCCCAGTGCGTGCCGGAGAACGTTTCCAGCCACTCGAGGAGGTGGTCGAGCCCGCGGTCCGGCGGCCACCCGCCGCCGAACGCCGCCACCAGCGCCCGCATCGGCGCGGACGTCACCCAGCCCGCGACCTCGGCCGCGAGCCGCTCGGGCCGGGCACCGCCGTGGCATCGGGGAACCGGAACGGGCGCGAAGCGGGCCATGCGTCTCCCTCCACTGTGCCGCTCCGCATGCTAATCACCGTCGATGTCACCCGGTCAGATGTGCGCGGTCGCCAGCGTGAACGGGACGCCGCCGGTCTCCGCCTCCAGGCGCTCCAGCCCGTCCGCCCACGCCGGGACCGCGCCGGAGGTGTCCACCACGCGGGCGATCGTCAGCGTCAGCCCGCCGGCCGTGATCACCGTCGGGTCACCGTCCTTGACGGCCGGGCGCGCGTGCACCGCGGGCGCCTGCGACGCGGTGCCGGTGCCCTTCGCCCGGCAGTCGGACGGGCGCGTCACGCCCTCGACGATCTCCTCCGCGTTGCCCGCGCCGGTCAGCACCGCGTGCGCCAGCGCGGTGGCGTAGACCGGGTCACCGGCCGCGTCGTAGATCCACCGGGTGCCCAGCACGGAGTGCTCCAACGTGCCCAGCAGATGCTCGTCCGCGCCGGCCAGCGGCGCGCCCCGATAGGTGAGCGGCACGTGATGCAGCGGCCCGCCGTCCCGGTGCCGCACCAGCATCGCCTCGACGCCCACCGCGCCCGCCGGATCGTCGAACCGGAACGCGGCCACCTTCTCGATCGCCGCGCTCGGCGGGCCGGCGTACCAGGACCGCCCCGGCAGCCAGGCATTCAGCAGTTCGAGCTTCGTGGGTACGAGTTGCGCCTTGTGAAGGATCGCCATACCTGAACCCTAGAGACGGTCCCCCGCCGCGCGGCCACCGCCTCAGCCCTCGGCCCGGGTCGTGCCGGTGGTGCCGTCGAACGACCAGTGGGTGAGCGTGTCCGGGTGCCGGTCGCCGTCCGGCGTGAAGCGGTAGCCGCCGGACACACCCTCCCCCTGCAGCGTGCGGAGCGCGCCGGCCAGCGCCTCGCCGGAGGTGTGGCCGCCGGACACCGCGCGCAGGATCAGCGTGGCCGCGTCGTACGCGCTCGCGGCGTATCCGGTCGGGGTGTCGCCGAAGCGCGCCCGATAGTCCGTGGCGAACGTGCGGGCGCGCTCGTCGGTGGTGCCGGCGAGGTGGTCGGTGGGCGGGCAGGTGTGCAGATAGACCACGCCGGCCACGCCCGGGTCGCCGGGGCCGCGGTCGCACGGCCAGCCGCTCGGGGTCACCAGCGGCGCCGGGATTCCGAGCTCGCGCAGGCGGGCGGCGAGCCCGGCGGTGACGCTCTCCGGCGCGTGCACGTAGACCGCGTCCGGGGCGGAGTCACGGATCAGCGCGACCGCGTCGGCGATCCCGGCCGGGCTCGCGTCGGCGACGGCCACCTCGTCGAACGCGGTGTCCGGCAGCACCCGGCGGAGCGTGGTGACCGCGTGCCGGGCCATGCCGGAGCCGTCCGCCACCAGCGTCACCCGGTCGTCCAGCTCGCGCCGGTCCAGGTAGCGGGCGTCCCGTTCGGCCTGCTGGACGGTGTTGCCGACCAGCCGCAACAGGTTGGGCGTGCCGGGCACGGTGAGCACCGGGTCCGCGGCCGCGACGGCCAGCAGCGGGATGCCGGTCCGCCGCAGCGTGGCCTGGCTGTCGGCGACGGCCGCGGAGAAGCCGCCGTGCACCACCGCGATCACGTTCTCGGTGGGGACGTCGTCGCCCTGGTCGACCGGCAGCGTGTCGATCGGGCAGCCGGGGTGCGCGGCGTTGTGCGCGTCGACCGCGAGCCGGACGCCGTTGTGGACCGCGGCGCCGTGCGCGGCGCGCGACCCGGTCATGGTGGCCAGCACCGCGATCCGCCGGCCACAGACCTCGGTCGCGGGTTCCCCGCCGGGCCGCGAGGGGCCGATCAGCCCGGTCGACCAGGCGATCGTCGCGGCTCCGGCCACGACGGACACCACGGCGAACGCGGCCGCGGGCCGCCAGCGGGACGCGGTGCCGCCCTCGATCACCCCTGGCCCGGCGGCGGGCCGCGGATGGCCGTGCCGGGCGGCCCTGGCGGTATAGGCCGCGGCCAGCACCGTCGCCGCGGCTGTGATGATCGCACCGACGATCGAGCTGTCCATCCCACGCGCCTCCTCACCGGAGGGGGTTCACCGCCACGATAGGCACCCACGCGGTGCACCGGCTGTCGGCTATCGACACCCCTCGCGGTCTTGCGGCCACGGACCCGGCAGGGAGGAGCGCCAGCGACGACCGGTGCCCGCGGGAGCATGCGGACGCCGGCCCGCCGGAAGTGGGAAAATTTTTCACGAACGACGATCGCCGAGATCAGCGGTCGCATGCACGGCGGCCACGTCCTGGGCCGCCGATACCGTGGCCGGCGCCCATTCCGTCGTTGACCTTGCCCCTTTCGGGTACGGAACCGTGCCCGGTCGGTGAGCGCGGGACACGGCAAGCGCCCGCGACACGGCGAGCGAGTGGATGGCGGGCCGCGGGGAGCGAGGGAAGGGGGTTATGCCGACTCGCGGACGATCAGTTCCGTGGGGAGGAGGACCGCGGGTGGGACGGGCTCGCCGGCGAGGATGATGAGCATCTGGCGGGCGATCTGGCGGCCGAGGTCGACGATGGGCTGGCGGACCGTGGTCAGGGGTGGGTCGGTGAACTGGGCGATCTCGATGTCGTCGAAGCCGACCACGGCGACGTCGTCGGGGACGCGGCGGCCGGAGGCGCGCAGCGTGCGAAGGGCGCCGTGGGCCATCAGGTCGGAGGCGATGAAGACCGCGTCGAGGTCGGGGTCGGCGTCGAGCAGCTCGCGCATGGCGACGGCGCCGGACTCGCGGGTGAAGTCGCCGTAGGCGATGCGCGGGGTCTGGCCGTCGGCCTCGACGGCCTCGCGGTAGGCGGTCAGGCGGTCGATGCCGGCGATCATGTCCTGCGGGCCGGCGATGGTGGCGATGCGCGTGCGGCCGGACGCCAGCAGGTACCGCATGGCGGAGGAGACACCCTCGATGTGGTCGACGTCCACATAGGGCACGCCGCTGTCGCGTTGCAGCGGGCGCCCGCTGCACACCACCGGGATGCCGAGCGCGGCCAGCGCGGCGGGCAGCGGGTCGGCGCCGTGCATGGAGGCGAACATGACGCCGTCGACGTGGCCGGCCATCGCGTACCGCTCGACGCGGCTGTGGCCGGCGGTGGAACCGGCCAGCATCAGGACCAGCTGACGGTCGCCGGCCTCGAGTTCCTGGCTGACGCCGCGGATGATGCCGGGGAAGAACTGGTCGTCGGAGAAGACCCGGTTGGGCATCTCCGGCAGGATCAGCGCGATCGAGTCGGTGCGCTGGGTGACCAGGCTGCGGGCGGCCTGGTTGGGCACGTAGCCCATCTCGCGGACGGCGAGCCGGACCTTCTCCTGGATGTCCTCCGCGACGGTGGTGGAGCCGTTCACGACGCGGGACACGGTCGCCCGCGACACACCGGCCCGGCGGGCCACGGCCTCCAACGTCGGACGCTCCCGAGCCGCCGTCACGTGCGTACCCCACTAACTCGTCAACACGATCTCTACATCAAAGAAAATCTTTTCCGCGCTGCCGTGCAGCCTACCGGCCGCGCGCCCGTGCGGTGGCCCGCATGCGTCCCGCCCGGCACGGCGCGTGGCCGGCCGGGCGGGAACGGAAGGGTCGGTCAGGACAGCGGCAGCCGGATGATCGACTGGTTGCCCACGCCGAGGGTGGTGGCGCCGTTGCCGATCGCGTTCCACACCTCGACCCTGATCGTGCCGTTGCGCAGGTTGCCGAGCGTGCCCGACGAGGAGGCGAGCCCGGCGGCCTGTGTGTAGTGCTCGTACCCGGCGACCGGGTCGGTGGCGAAGTAGCGGTACGTCTCGACGCGGTCGAACGTGCCGTCGCCGGTCAGGTCGTAGGAGATCCGGAGCTGAGTGCCGTTGCCCACGCTCGTGCCCGCGTCCAGGAACAGATCGAACGCGGTGCTGCCGCCGGTGTACGTGTTGGTGACGCCGGTCGCGGTGAACGTGACCTGGTTGCGCGGCGTGCCGTCGTGGTTGCCGCCGCCGGCCGAGCCGACGGACACGCTGCCCGCGCCCGCGGCCGTGCCGCTGAGCCCGCCGCCGGAGATCAGGTACCGGTTGGCGGCACCCGCGGGCGGCGGCGTCGTAGGCGGCGGCGTGGTCGGGCCGGGCGTGGTCGGCTGCGGGGTGCCGCCCCCGCCGCTGCCGCCGGACCACGACCAGGCGCCGGTGGTCACGGTCTTACCGGCCGGCACGGTCAGCGTCGTACCGGTGGAGAAGGTGACCGTGATCGGGCTGGAGTTGAGGTTCGACGCCACGTACGTGCGCGCCCCGTTCTTGACGAACGTCGCGGTCAGCGGGTGGTTCGCGGAGACGGACGTGTCGACGGTGCCGAGCGCGGCCAGGTTCCGCAGCCAGTGGAACGTGTGCGCCTTGCTCTCCCCCTCCTCCGAGGTGAACCCGCTGTTCGCCCGGAAGTTGGCCAGCGCCTGATCGGGGTTGCCGAGCGCCAGGAACTCCCACAGGATGTCCTGCCACACCGTCGGCGCCCCGCCGTTGTTCCTGGTCAGCTCGTTGTAGTTGACCGAGACGTAGGCCGGGTTGTAGCCCAGGTACAGGTGACCGCCGGTGATCGGGAGCATGTTGATGCCCTGGATCATCTCCGGCTCCGCGCTGAACCAGGTGGCGTACGCGCCGCCGCTGCCCCAGACCATGCCGACCGTGCTGTGCCCGAACGCGGCCGGGAAGTTCGTGTCCGACGAGTCGAACCAGTACTCCTGGATCGCGGCCGCCTGCGTGGTGTAGAGGAACACGCCGGCGTCGCGGACCGCGGTGTTGCCGGTGACCTGGCCCCACTGGATCAGCGCGTTCGCGAAGTTCATGCCCTCGGAGCTGGACTCCTGGTTGTTGCCGGAGCCGAACGAGCCGTGCCCGGACGCCCAGTCGTGACCCGCGTAGATGTCGAAGTCACGGAGGTACGGGAAGCGCGTGTCGTTCCGGTCGTAGTTGTTCGCGTCCCGGATCAGCAGGTCGATCATGCCGCCGTACTGGCCGGTGGAGGCCCACGCCGGGTCGAACCGGGCCAGCGTGGCGGCGGCCGCGACGTAGTAGCCGTAGTGGAAGTGATGGTCGTTGAGCTCCTGGTCGGAGCCGTACGACGCGGGGTAGCCGATCAGCGTGCCCCAGTTGGCGTTGTAGTAGAACAGCGACTGCGTCTCGCCGGACGAGGCGGTCAGCCAGTTCGTCAGCCGGGACCTGATCGCGGCGAGCGCGCTGTTGCGCACGGCCGTGTTGCCGACCTGGTCCGCGATCTCCGCGATCCGGGCCGCGCGGCCGAGGCCCTTGCCGGTCCAGTACGTGTCCGGCCCGCGGTTGTCCTCCGGGTTCGCCTGCACCGCGGTGAGGTAGTTGGTCAGCGTGGTCAGGTCCGCGCCGGAGTTCGCGACGCCGGGCACCTCCGGCAGCACGCCGCGGAACGTCATCGCGGTGCGGAAACTGGACGCACCGGTGATCACCCGCATCGCGCCGCGCGCGGAGACGTAGCTGTCCGCGATCGTGGTCGACCCGCTCAGGTACTTCCACTGGTGCGGGTAGAGCGCGACCACGGTACCGCTCGCGCTGCCCTCGCGCGCCGTGGTGGTGAAGCTGTACGTGGTGTTCAGCGCGTTGTTGCCGCTCGGGCTGTAGGTGTACGAGATCCGCGTGCCGGTCACGTGCGCGTGCGCGTAGGTGCCGTAGGACCCGGCCAGCGCCTGCTTCGCCGCGGTCGAGGTGGACGACGTGGTCGGCAGCACCGCGACGGAGAAGTAGCCGCGCCCGGCCAGCGACGACGTGATGGACGTGCCGCTCACCGCCCAGGTCGCGCCGGACGGCGCGTACGCCACGTAGTCGCTGCCGCCGGCCGTGAAGCCGATGACGCCGCCGCTGTTCGACCACACGGTCGGCGCGCCGGCCGTGGTGAGCTGCGCGTTGCCGCCGGTGATCTGGAAGTACGCGAACGGCAGGCCGTGCCCGATGGTGGCCTTCAGCGTGCGCGCGCCGTCGCTCCAGTAGGGAGTGACGGTCCAGTCGCTCCAGCCGTCCACCTTGACGTCCGGCGAGTTCAGCCCGGCCACGCCGACCTGAAGGTCCTGCTGGTAGTGGTAGTGGTACTCGCTCACGCCGGTCGCGGTGCCACTGATCGACGGCGTGGTGGTGTACGACAGCCCGAGGCCGCCCGCGGCGGTGTCGAAGGAGAGCGGGTGCGCGTGCAGCGGCTCGCTGTAGGCGCAGTCGGTGCGCTTGAACAGCAGCGAGGACCACCAGTCGTTCGTGGGTACGGCGCCGGAGGGCGCGTTGCCGGTCACGTACTGCCGCGGGTTGGTGGTGAGTGCGCCGCAGCCGCTGGGCAGCGCGGCACCGGCCGGGGGCGTCTCGGTGTAGCTGCCGGCGCCGACCACGGCCGCGTCGGCGGTGCGGGTGATGGCGACGGTGAGCAGTCCGGAGACGAGCGCGAGGACGGCGCCGGCGGCTATCGACCGCCGGCGGTTTCTGGTCTTGACGGGCATGGGACGGCACCTCTTCCTGAGGCGTTGGCAACCGGGGAGCGCCGGTGCCGCGCTCTCTGAGAGCGCTTTCACGGGGTGGGCACAAGAGTGACGGCCGTCGCTGCCCCGTGTCAAGAGAGCGCTCTCAACCCCGTCGGGCCGCTCGGCAGGCTATCGTTGCACTTCGATGTCATGAGCCGGAGGAGGAGCGCGTGCGCAGCCGTACCGTCGCGGGGTTCGCTCTGGTGTTCGCGCTGACCGCCGGCTGCGACGGCGGCGCACCGGCACCGGCCACGCCGGACGCGGAAGGGCGGGCCGCGATGACCGCGCTGGCGCGCTCCGACGACCACCTGCAGAGCGAGAGCTTCACGGTGGAGGTGACGTCCGGCGACGCGATGCGCACCACGAGCCGGATGGACGTGCCGAACCGGCGGGCCGAGACCGCGCTGCGCCAGGCGACCGGCGAGGACCAATCCCTGACGGTACGGACCAGGCTGCTCGGCGACGCGGTCTTCATGCACCTCGACGGCGTGTCGATCCCGGGCGTGGACGACCGCTGGATGCGCATCGACCCGGCGCGGATCGCCCGCGGCCGGGAGGTCGGCTTCGCGCCCGGGCAGAACGACGCGGGCGGCGCCGACCGCGTGCTCGCCGCGATCACGGAGGCGAGCCGGCTGCCGGACGGGCGCTACAAGGGCACGCTGGACCTGGCCCAGGTCGGCACCGGGACCGGGCTGTCGTTCAGCACCACGGACATCGCCGGGCTCGGCGACGCGGCGCGCGCGGTCCCGTTCCTGGCCACGCTGGACGAGCGGGGCCGCCTGGTCCACCTGCAGATCGACCTGCCGTCGATCACCGCCGGCAAGGCGCCGATGGTGGAGACGCGCTACTCCGCCTTCGGCGAGCCGTTCACCGTGGAGACCCCGCCGGCCGCGCAGACCGTCACCCCGCCGGACTCCGTCTATCAATACTTCGGGGGATGACCCCGGCCGGGGTGAAGGCGGTGCTCGCGCAGGTCACCCACGTGGGCGACCGGCTTGTCCGGCCTGAACCGCGCTCGAACACTGGACGTGAGTGAGACCAGTGAGAGCGTGAGTGAGGGGTGCCGTCATGAACTACGACGTGCCGGCCTGGCTGGGCTGGGTGATCGCCGGGGTAGGGCTGCTGGTCGTCACGGCGAGCGCGATATTGCTCGCGTGACCTTGCGGCCGTAGGTCATCATCGTCGGGTGACCACGCTCAGCCAGATCATCGCGATCACTAAGGGAGTCAAGGCGCAGAGCCTTCGGGACTTCACCGACGCGCACCGGAACACGCAGAAGGCGCCGCTACTGTCGGGCATCTCCCGGAAGTACCGGCCCAAGGACGAGGAGGGCGAGCAGCTGCCGCCCGAGTCGACGCGTGTGCAACTGTCCGTGGAGGACGTGCTGGCCGAGACCGCGACGACGCTCACCCGGCTGTTCGATCTGGTGCTGACGCAGGACACGGCGAACACGGTGGCCAAGGCGGACGTGGTGGTCGACGGGCGCGCGCTGCTGCGCGACGTGCCGGTCACGTACCTGCTGTTCCTGGAGAAGCAGCTCGCCGACCTGCACACGTTCGTGGACAAGCTGCCCGTGCTGGACCCGGCGGAGAGCTGGACGTTCAGCCCGGAGATCGGTGCGTACGCGTCCGACCCGGTGGAGACCGTGCGCAGCCGCAAGGTGATGCGCAACCACGTCAAGGCGGAGGCGACGAAGGAGCACCCGGCCCAGGTCGAGGTGTACACGGAGGACCAGCCGGTCGGATACTGGACCACCGTGAAGCTCTCCGGCGCGCTGCCCGCGACCCGGGTCAAGGAGCTGCGCGAGCGCGTGCAGCGGCTGCAGCAGGCCGTGAAGTTCGCGCGCGAGCAGGCGAACACCTACGAGGTGACCGACGCCAAGGCCGGGGAGGTCGTTTTCGGCTACCTCTTTGCACGATAGGTGCACATAGGACTCCCCGCTGTGGAGCGGCGGGGTGGGGTGCCGCGACAGGCACTCGAACACGCTGAGACTGAACGATTCAGGCTGAAGCGCTCCGACGGTGACAGTGAAGGTTCGACCCCTTCCCCCGCGACCACGCGCCGCGGGGTAGCCCAACCGGTAGAGGCAGCCCTCGGGCAACGTCAAGGTCAGACTCTCGCTCCAGGCTCAGCATTCGCCACCGATCGCCGGATCGAACGGTCGCGGAATGACGCCACGTGATACCGGTTCGAGTCCGGTTCGCGCCTCCATCACGGCGCGGTAGCTCAATGGCAGAGCGCGATGGCCTGAGACTCATCCGCGGTCTTAAACGCCGCCGGCGTGCGCAATTGGGTGGTCACCGTGGGAGCCCCGGGTAGGGTAACCCGGGGCTCCGCCATGTCCGGGGTTATCCGACCCGGTCGCCGGTGAAGGCGATGGCGTCGTCGCGGAAGCCGGCGTAGTCGATGTGGGCGGCGAGACTCGTGCCGGACTGGCAGAAGCGATCATTGCGGTTGCAGTAGGACTGGATGCGGTCGGCGAAGCCGTCCAGCGCACCGGCGCCGCGCGGGAAGACGCCCTGGCGGGTGCCGTCCGTGACGTTGAAATCCTCGCCGCGGGTGAACGTCGGGTCGCCGAAGAGCAGCACGGACGCGACGTTGCCGGCGAGGTCGTCGTCGAGGCGGGCCAGCGTGTCGCCGACCACGTCGGCACCCTGCGAGTAGCCCATCAGCACCAGGCGGGTGTCCGGGCACTCCTCCGCCGTGGCGGCGATGTCCTCCCGCAACTGCGTGACGCCGGCGCGGACGCTGGCGGCGTAGTTGAAGTTGGCCGGGTAGTCGAGCGCGGTGGTGCGTACCGTCTGGGGCAGTTCCCGGGTCATCTGCTGCGCCAGCGGCGTCAGCACCACGCCCAGGCCGGGTCGCTCGGTGGTCCCCCGGGCACCGATGATCTCGACGTCCGCGCAGTCGTTCGCCGGGGCCTGGGCGGCGAACGCGTACGGTGCGGCCACCACGCCACCGCCGACGATCAGCGCGCCCGCGAGCGTCACGGCCAGCTTCTTGCCCTTCATCCTGATCTCCCATCCACCGGTGGTTATGTGAGCGCCGGTGCACAAACTTCCACGGACACGGATGGTCATCGGGTTCAGCGGGTCCCCCGTTCGATACTGCGGTTTTCCGCAGGTGGACCGGGCGGTCCGCCCCATTCCGGGCACGGCGCTCCATTCCTACGGTTGATCACCATGGCTATAACCAACGAACCGCCGATGGACGGGATCGCCGGCTGGGCGGTCTCGATCATGGAGGCGCTCGGCGCACCCGGCGCCGGCCTCCTCATCGCGCTGGAGAACCTCTTTCCGCCGCTGCCCAGCGAGGTGATCCTGCCGCTCGCCGGGTTCGCCGCGTCGCGCGGTGACCTCAGCCTGGCCGCGGCGCTGTTCTGGACCACGGCCGGCTCCGTGGTCGGCGCCGTGGTGCTCTACTGGATCGGCGCCGCGATCGGGCGGGACCGGCTGCGGGCGATCGCCGACCGGCTGCCGCTGATCAAGCTTTCGGACATCGACCGGACCGAGGCGTGGTTCACCCGGCACGGCGGCAAGGCGGTGTTCCTCGGGCGCATGATCCCGATCTTCCGCAGCCTGATCTCCGTGCCGGCCGGCGTGCAGCGGATGCCGTTCGGCCTGTTCCTGCTCTACACCACGCTGGGCAGCGCGATCTGGAACACCGTGTTCGTGGTCGCCGGGTACGTGCTCGGCGAGAACTGGCACGTGGTCGAGGAGACCGTCGGCGTCTACTCCAAGGGCGTGCTGGCGGTCTGCGCGGTGATCGCGGTGGTGTTCGTGCTCTACCGGATCCGGAAGCACTACGCCACGCGCAACCTCACTCCCCCAGGTATCTGAGCACGGCCAGGACGCGGCGGCTGTAGCCGTCCGCGCCCGCCAGGCCGAGCTTGTCGAAGATCGACCGGACGTGCTTCTCCACCGCGCTCTGCGACACGTGCAGGCGCGCCGCGATGGACGCGTTGTTGTGCCCCTGCGCCATCGCGTCCAGCACGTCCCGTTCCCGCCCGGTCAGTTTGGTCAGTGGGTCCGTGTGCGTGGTCCGGCGCAGCAGCTGCCGGACCACCTCCGGGTCGAACGCGGTGCCGCCCGCGCCCACCCGGGCCAGTGCCTCCAGGAACTCCCCCACGTCCGCCACCCGGTCCTTGAGCAGGTAGCCGACCCGGGTGCCGTGGCCGGTCAGCAGGTCGACGGCGTAGCGCTGCTCGACGTACTGGGACAGCATCAGCACGCCGATGGACGGCCACCGCCGCCGGATCTCCACGGCCGCGCGCAGCCCCTCATCGGTGTGCGTGGGCGGCATGCGCACGTCCGCCACCACCAGGTCCGGCAGGTGCCGGGAGACGGACTCGACCAGCGCGGCACCGTCCCCGACCGCGTCCACCACGGTGTATCCCTCGTCCACCAGCAGCCGGCGCAGGCCGTCGCGGAGCAGCGCGGAGTCCTCCGCCACGATCACCCGCACGGCAGCACCGCGCGTACCTCGGTCGGCCCGCCCACCGGGCTGATCACGGTGAACCGGCCGTCCAGCGCCGCCACCCGCCGGGCCAGCCCGGTCAGGCCGGCACCGCCGAGGTCCGCGCCGCCCGCGCCGTCGTCCGTCACCCGGACCGTCATCGTCTTCCTCTCCCTCGTCACCACGATCTCCACCCGGGACGCGGACGCGTGCTTGACCGCGTTCGTCACCGCCTCGGAGATCACGAAGTAGGCCGCGGTCACCACCGGCGCGGGCGGGACGCCCGGCACGTCGTACCGCACGGTCACCGGGATCGGCGCCCGCTCCGCCACGCCGGCCAGCGCGTCCTTCAGGCCGAGCGTGTCCAGCGCGGCCGGGTAGACCCGCCAGGCCACCTCGCGCAGCTCGTCCAGGATCTCCCGCGACTCGGTGTGCGCCTGGGCCAGCAGGTCCGCGGACTTGGCCTCGTCGCCGGCGGCGCCGCTGCGGCGGGCGCGGCCGAGCAGCATGCCGAGCGCGACCAGCCGCTGCTGTACGCCGTCGTGCAGGTCCCGCTCGATCCGGCGGCGCTCCGCGTCGACCGCGGCCACCACGTCCGCGCGCGTGGCGGCGAGCTGCTCGATCCGCAGGCGGAGCAGGTCGGCCGGGGTCGGGCCGAGGAAGCGGCGGGCGACGTTGCGCTCCAGCCGGACCACGCCGATCAGGCCCTGCACGCCCAGGAACAGCGCGAATCCACAGGCGACGGTCAGGTACGTGATGATCCACGGGCTGGGCGGGATGTTGTCCGGGTAGCGGCCGGTGAGCCAGTACCAGACGAAGACCGTGACGGTGCCCGCACCCCAGACGAACAGCAGCAGGATGCCGCCGCCGAGCAGGCCCACCGGCCAGCGGACGCCGAGGTACGCGAGCGCGCGCTCCGGTCCGTACCCCCGGTAGGTCTTGGCCTCGGTGTCGCCGAACAGGCGGTAGAGGCGGCCCCGCTCGAACTCGGCCAGCCACAGCACGGTGCGGGTGAGCCGGTGCATGGACGCCTCGCGCGCGGACGGCCAGGCCAGCGCCGGGGCCAGCACCACGCCGCCCGCGGCCAGCCCCGCCAGGGTGGCGACCGCGGTGAGCGCGCCGACCGCCAGGCCCCAGACCAGGCGCGCGCTTCCGGCGATCGCGCTCCAGATCCGCACCGGTTCAGGCTACAGAGTGTGGTTTTCCGCAGTACGGATCAGCGTGCGGTCATGGGCCGCGACGCGCGACGCCAGCCCGCCGGCCAGCGTGGGCGGCGCCGCGAGCAGCACCGAGCCGACCATCCGCACGTCCGCGCCCGCCTCGGTGGCGATCGGCCAGCCGGCCGCGTGGTCCCAGCGCTTGGTGCGGTCCTCCAGGTAGACGTCGAGCCGGCCGGCCGCGACCCAGCACAGCGCCAGCGCGGTCGAGCCGACCATCCGGACGCCGCGCACGTCGGGCGCCAGCGCCGCGACCAGCGCGGCCTGGTGCGGGCGGTGATCCTGCTCGTACGCGAAGCCGGTGGCCAGCACCGCGTCGCCGAGCGCGGGATCGGGCCCGCGGCGCAGCGGCTCGCCGTTGCGGAACGCGCCCTGGCCCGCGACCGCGGTCCACACCTCGCCGTGCACCGGGTCGTTGATCACGCCCAGCCACGGCCGCCACTCGCCGTCCACCCGGCGCTCGCAGCCCACGCTCACGCACCAGAACGGGATGCCGCTCAGGTAGTTGACCGTGCCGTCCAGCGGGTCGACCACCCACCGGTACGCGGACCGGCCGTCGTGCGATGCGCCCTCCTCGCCGAGCACGGAGTCGTCCGGGCGGTGGCGGCGCAGGTAGTCGAGAGCGACCGCCTCCGCCGCCCGGTCCGCGTCGCTGACCAGGTCCGTCGAGGTGCTCTTGGCATCGACGCGGGCCGGGCCGCGGAACCGGCGCAGCAGCTCGTCACCGGCCAGCCGGGCGACCTCACGGGCGACCTCGATCACCGCTTCTTCGGGTCCTTCTTCGCCGCGTCCGCGCTGGGCGTGTCGCCGAGCGCCAGCAGCACCTCGCGCAGCGCGTCCGCGGCGGCGCGGGCGGCCTCCGGGCTGACCCGGGCCAGCACCGCGTGCTGCGCCTCGGCCTGCGCGCGCACCGCCGCCTCGGCCGTCTCCATGCCCTGCGCGGTGAGCCGCACCCAGGTGGATCGCGCGTCGCGGTCGTCGGCCTCCTTGACCACCAGCCCGTCCTCGACCAGGCGGCGCAGCAGGTTGCTGGTGCCGCCGGAAGAGAAGCGCAGCCGGTCGATCAGGTCCACCGGCCGCAACCGGTACGGCTCACCGGCGGCGCGGAGCACGGAGAGCACCTCGTGCTCCGCCTTGGTCAGGCCGAGCGCGGCCAGGCTCGCGTTCGTCGCCTCGTGGATCAGGATGCTGAGGCGCGAGGCGCGCTTGCACAGCTCCAGCTCCACGCCCGCGAACGTGGGCAGGTCCGCACGCCACGCCTCGACGAGCGCGTCGACGGCGTCCCGGCGTGTGGTGGCCTCGTTCACGAGGTCAAGCATACATTTCCTCTTGCATCTTGAAAGCTTTGTCGATAGCTTTTTGAAAAGCTTTCCTGGTTGAGCTTCACCTGTGAGGGAGGGACAGCACATGATCGTCCTCCGCAACGGCCACGTGATCACCATGGATCCGCAGCTCGGCGAGCTGCCCGCGACCGACGTGCTCATCTCCGGCGACCGGATCGAGGCCATCGGCCCCGGGCTCCCGGCCGACGGCGCCACCGAGATCGACGTACGCGGCGAGGTGGTCCTGCCCGGCTTCCCGGCCGGACCCGACACGTTCCGCCGGCTGCGCGCCGCGCTGCGCGTCGAGCGCACCGGCGACGCCTGCACCCCCACCACGCCCGGCTCCCGCCCGGTCACCGACGCCGCCACCGACACCCTCCGCGCCGCCGGCACCGGCTCACTCAGCGTCGGCGGCCCCGCCGACATCGTCACCCTCGGCGGCCTCGAACACGTCACCGACGTCTCCCGCCTCGCCGGCGCCGTCATCACCTCCCTCGGCCCCGACGACATCCGCACCGTCCTCATCGCCGGCCGCATAGTCCGCAGCGGCCCCGCCCCGGCGGCCTCCGCCGCCTGACCCGGGGCGGCGACCCGGCGGCGGGGGTGCTGGGCTGATCGATCAATCAAGAGAGCGGCAGGGAGGTCAACCTCCGTGGTGGACCTGCCTCGCTGAGCCGATCGACCGCCCAAGGGGCGTCGCGCCGAATCGGCCTTTATCGCGGGGCTATCGGGCCCTGCGCGCCCGATACTTCGGGTTGAGTTGTGATCTCGCCGTCGCGATCCCGGCTTCGTTCGCGAGTTGGGCACCGGATGTTCGCGGCCTCGGCACCATGTTGCCGGCACCCCGCGGCCGCAATGTTCGTGAGAATCGGTACCACTCGCGAATCTTGACCACCCGCTGTCGCCAACGGCCGCTCGCGATCCCGCTCACGCTGCGTACAAGTGATCAGGAAGCCACTCGGGACGCGAGTGCGCGGATCTGCCGAAATCAGTGCACACGTTCGTGGTCTCCTCGTCCTTTAAGATCTCCCGACGTGGCGCCGTGTTCGTAGCGGCTGAAGTTGATGGAGTCAGCGTGTCAGCACTGCAGGACCTCCTTGAGTTGGTTCCTCCGCCTCCGGCGCACGGTCACGTCGAGGTCGACTGGAATCTCGTAGAGGTCGAGATGGGCCTACGCCTAACCTCCGACTACAAGAGCCTCGTCGACATCTACGGTGCCGGACAGTTCGACCGGTTCCTCACCGTCTATCAACCTGTGACGCCGTTCCTGAACACCGAACTCGCGTACCGGGCCAGACGCCAGAACGAGATTCTGGCCCAACTGCGAGACGGCGGCCGGGAGCACATCCCGTTCACCGAAGGCACACTTCTGCCGGTCGCCGGGACTGACAACGGTGACACGATTTACTGGGTTCTCGAGCCCTCAGCTGATCCAGACGCGTGGACCATCACAGCCGACGAAGCACGCAACAGGGTCTGGCCGCGCTTCCCCGGCGGTATCACTGACTTCCTCCACGCAGTTCTGTCTCGCCGGACCCGGTTTCCGATCTTCCCGAAGGACTTCCCGAGCCGGAATCCCCGCTTCAAGCCGAGAGGCGAACCTGACCCGAAATGGGTCGCCCGGCTCCGAACGCAGGGCCTATACCGCGATCTCTAGTTTCAAGAACAGACGCCCGGATCTGCCGCTGTCCGAGCGCACGCCAGCCTGGCGAGGTGTCACACGGTGTAGCCGTGGTCGGAGCGGCGCCGCCATCCGGATCTAGCCGCGTTGAGGTTGTCTGGATCCACGTCAGAGGCGGGCGTGTCCGTTGGGAGCGTGAACGCGTCCGGCTGGCAGAGGCGGGCTGGGCGTGTGCTGCCGGAGGATTGGGCTATCTGATACCGCGTTCAGGAGGTCCTTGTGTTCATTGCGATCCTCGACTTCAGGACTGCCGCCACCGATCGGCCCGCTGCCCTCGTCCAATTCGACCAGGAGGCCGATCGGGTCCGCGCCATGCCGGGCAATGTCGCGTTCCGGGTCTACGCCGCGCGCGAGGACGACACCGCGATCGCCGTGGTCCACGAGTGGGACGACGAGGCTTCGTTCGCCGACTACCTGAGGTCCGACTGCTTCGCGCACCTCGGCGAGGTGATCCGGCCGATGATGATCGCAGCGCCGGTGAGCCGGCGCTATCGCGCCGACCTGGTGGAGACGGTGGCCTGACCGCCGTGGCGATGCACGTGAAGGATCGGCTGTGACCCGCCGGGCGTACAGCTTCGTACGCACATTCGCGCCGGAACCCGCTCGCGATCTGTGCGTGGACCGCCACTACCTGCTCTGCGCCTCAGCCGGGACCCTCCGGCTGGAGGTGCGGGGCCAGGCGTGGTTGCTGCCGCCGGCGCGGGCCGCCCTGGTCGAGGCGGGCCGGCCGATCCAGGTGAGCATCCTGCGGCCGGTCACGACCGCGTCGATCCTGTTCGACACCCGATTCACTCCGGCCCCGCCGGCGCCCTTGACCGTATTCGATCTCAACCCGCTGGCCCGCGCCCTACTGAGCGAGTGCTGCACGTGGGAGGAACGCGACGAACCCCGCACGGCGTACACAGACACGCTGTTCGCCGCGCTCGCCGCGGTGACCTGGCGGCTAGCTGAGCAGCCGAGCCCGGTCGTCGTGCCGGTGGGTAGATCACCGCAACTGCGCCGCGCCCTCGAGCTGACCGAGCAGCGCCTCAGCGGCGAGGTCCGCTTCGAGGACGTGGCCGACGAAGTCGGCCTCGCACCGCGCTCGCTGGCCCGACGCTTCGAGGACGAGACCGGAATGACGTGGCGAGCGGTCCTGCGCCGCATGCGGGTCGTGAGCGCGATCGAGGAACTCGCCGCGGGCGACACCCCGGTAACCAAGATCGCATTCAAGGTCGGATACACCTCCCTGTCGGCCTTCAACGCCGCGTTCAGGGAACTGACCGGCCGCACCCCAACGGAGTACCGGGCGAGCTTCCGCCCTTGACCAGACCAGGATGAAAGCCTCCTTGTGCCAGGCCTCCGCGCATGGCGCATGGCGCATGGCGCATGCCATGAGTGAATCACACCAAAACTGCGGTGGACAGCCGGTACGAGCGATCCGGCCGGTCACCTCGACCGAGCCTGGCCGGGCTGCGGTCGTACGTCAATGAACGAGTAGCCGCTGTCCGAGCGCACGCCAGCCCTGGGCTAGGTGTCACGCGGTGTAGCCGTGGCCGGAGCGGCGCTGCCATCCGGATCTGGCACCCCTCTTTGTCAAGCGGCGTGGGTGTTTGGTGTTTTAGGGTGGTGGTTGGCGGGTCCGGGTTGTGACTGTTCCGAAGTGTTGACCTCGGGGTTTGGGTCAGCCGCGCTGGATCGCAGAGTCGCCCCCGGTTGTCCTCCCGGGCTCGTCTGGGACCGGTGGATATCGCGGAGCATGTGTCGGTAGACCACGTCGGAGAGTCGGCGTTTGAGTGCCCGGATGGCTTCCATCGCGGTTTTGCCGTCGGCGAGGCGGCGGCGGTAGTAGGCGCGTCCGGGGGTGTCGTGGCGGAGTTGGACGATGGCCATGATGTGCAGGACGCGGTTGATGCGCCGGTTCCCGGCCCTTGACAGGCGGTGGCGTTGCTGGTCGCCGGAGGACGCGTCCAGCGGTGCGGTGCCGTTCCAGGACGCGAAGTGTCCCCGGCTGGTGAAGCGGCGGATGTCACCGATGTCGCCGATGAGGCGGGCGGCGCCGGACGGGCCGATGCCGTTGAGGTCTTGCAGGCTGCTGCCGCTGGCCGTGACCAGCTCGGCAAGTTCCTTCTTCGCCGTCTTGATCTTCTTGTCCACTCCGACGAGTTCGGCGATCAGTTCCGAGGCCAGCCGCCGGCGGGTGCGACCGACGAGGTCACGGGGTCGGATGGTGGCGAGCAGGGCGCGGGCCTGGTCGGCGGACAGGAACGTCTTCGCCCCGCCGGGCAGCAGTTCCAGCAACAGTTTGTGGATGCGGTTGAGCAGGTCGGTGCGGGTCCGGCCGAGTTCGTCGCGGCGGTCGACGAGCAGCCGCAACGCCACCGTCTCGTCATCGACGGCAACCTGTCGCACACCCTTGGCACGTAACGCCGCCACGGCCACGCTGTGCGCGTCGACCGGGTCGCTCTTGCGTCCTTGGCCGGTAGCGAACACCCGGACGCGTGCGGACAGTTTCGGTGGCACGTCGAGGACCGTTTCGCCGTCGGCGACCAGCCGCTGCGCGATGTGCCGGCCGATGCCGTAACAGCCCTCGACCGCCCAGATCCGCTGCGGATGGCGCCGGCCAAGGGCGAGCATCGCGCGGTAGCCGTCCCGGCCGGTGTCGAACCGGCCACCCGCGAGCACGGTCTCCCCGTCGTCGATGATCTCTATCGTTGCTGATCGCTTGTGCGGATCCATCCCGATGATGACATTGCCCACGCTTGCCTCCTCGCCCTGTCCGAACAGGGGTTCAGCGGGAGGGCAGCGCTACTTTGAGCTGGGCAGTCCCCCCTGGAGCCACTCCACGCCGCGGTGACCGGCGGGGCGCATGCCAGATGAGAGCCACGCCCAAACACCGGACGGGCAGCCGAAATGAGAGCCACCCCACCGATCACCTCGACCAAGCCTGGCCGGGCTACGGTCGTAGATCCATTTCAACAAGCAGCCGAGAAGCGGTATCGAGTCAGCTCCTTCGTGGGCGCTGGTTCGCGACGAGGTCCGGCATCGAGGCATGCGTCGGTTCGTCGGCGGCCACGATGAGACCTCGCGTCGCCGTGGCCATGGCTGGGCCGCCGGCCTGCTCGGCCTCGCAGGTGCCGAACCCGCCGTTGCGCCAGGCGTTCTGCGGCCGGCTTTTGGCCGGCTTCGACCGCTGGCCGGCGATCCGCCGCGCCGGGCGTGTCGTGGCGATTCCGGGCATCCGGCGCACATCGGCCAAGACGCCGGGCCTGTGGCAACACCGGAAAGGGATCAACCAGACAGACTCATTGCCTGACGTCACTGCGTCTGGGATTCTCCCCGCAGGCGTTGTAGTGACGGCCGCCGATCGGCGGCGCGCTGCGGCGACGGACGGGAAGGGCGATGATCTCGTGACCCGCAGACGTCGGCAGGTTCTCATCGGCGCCGTGATCGGCGTGCTGATCGCGACTACCGGCCTGGCCGGTGTGCATCTGGCGGGCGCCACGGTACCGGCGGCGGCGTCGGCGACGGCCGGCGACGGTGAGATGCCGAGCGCACTCGGCGCCCACCTGGCCCGCCTGCGCCAGGGCGCGCCGAACGGCGGGGTGCTGGACACGCCGGGCGCGTTGGGGCAGGGCGAGTTCGACGAGCGGGCGTACCCGGCGGATACGATCTCGGTCGCCCAGGTGGACCGGTCACGGACGGCGTTCAGCGAGGCGACCGCCAGGCCCGTGCCGGCCGGGCGGTCGCATCAGGGCCGATGGGCGAACGTCGGGCCGAGCGAGGCGCTCTACCCGTTCACCGAGTTCCGCAACTCGTACAACTACGTGCCGAACGCGTACGTGGCCGGCGGCCGGACCACGTCGATCGCGATCAGCCACCACTGTGTGCCCGGGCTGTGCCGCGCCTACATCACCCCGGCCGGCGGCGGCGTCTGGGCGACCCTGGACATCCTGGCGGCGAAGCCCCGGTGGGCCTACCTGGGCGGGCCGCTGGGCATCAACGCGGCCGGGGCGGTCACCATCGACCGCAACGATCCGACCGGGCTGACCGTCTACGTCGGCACCGGTGAGGCCAACATCTGCGCCTCCGGCTGCGTGGCCGGCGTGGGCCTCTACAAGTCGACCAACGGCGGCCTGACCTGGCAGGGGCCGCTGGGCAAGAACGAACTCGGCGGCAAGGGCATCGGTGAGATCATCGTCAAGCCCGGCGACCGGCAGACGCTGTACGTGGCGACGACGACGGCGCTGCGCGGCATGTCCAGCGTGTGCTGCAGCGGCATCACCCGCCCGGTCCCGGATGCCGCGAAGTGGGGGCTGTACAAGTCCACCGACGGCGGCAGGAGCTGGGCATTCGTCCACAACGGCTCGGCCGACCCGGCACAGTGCACGGGCAGCACCGAGGAGTGGGCGAACAATTCCACCTGCTCGCCGCGGGGCGTGCGGCACATCGAGCTCGACCCGGGCGACAGCAACATCGTGTACGCCTCGTCGTACGCCCGTGGCATCTGGCGCTCGTCCGACGCCGGCGCCACCTGGACGCAGATCAAGCCATCGCTGGCGCCGACCGTGTTCCAGACCCGGGCCGCGTTCGACGTGACCCGGCTGCCCGACGGCCGGACCCGGATGTACGTCTACGAGGGCAACGTCGGCGCGCCGTACTCACGGTTGTTCCGCAGTGACGACGTGGCCGCCGGCGTCCCCGCCTACACCGACCTGACCAGCGCGAACGTAGCCGATCCCGGCTATGCGACCTATAACCAGTGCGGCGCCCAGTGCTGGTACGACATGTTCGTGCACACCCCGGACGGCCACCCGGACATCGTCTACACCGGCGGGTCGTACGTCTACGGCGAGACGATCGCGAACAAGCGGGCGGTGGTGCTGTCCACCGACGCGGGCGTGAGCGGTACCGACATGACGTTCGACGGCACCGACGAGTTGCATCCCAACGGCCTGCACCCGGACCAGCAGGACATCGTCACCAACCCGCGGAACCCGTTCCAGTTCTTCGAGACCAACGACGGTGGCGTGATGCGCTCCAGCGGCACGTTCGTCGACCGGTCGGCCTGGTGCGACGACCCGGAGCGGGCGTTGAATGCCGCGCAGACCGTGCGGTGCCGGCAGATGCTGTCGCGGATCCCGTCGAAGCTGGACGGGGTCAACGACGGCCTGACCACGTTGCAGTTCATGAGCCTGTCGGTCAGCCCGCACGACGCGAACCTGTTGCAGGGCGGCACCCAGGACAACGGCACCTGGGAGAACAAGGGGGAACGGCGCCGCTGGCTGAACACGATCATCGGTGACGGCGGGCAGTCCGGCTTCGACGTGGCCCGGCCCGAGTTCCGCTTCCACACCTACACCGGCGTGCAGACCGAGGTGAACTTCAGCAACGGCGACACCGGCGGCTGGATCTACGTCGGCGAGCCGATCGACGCGCAGGCCGGCACGCAGTTCTACGCGCCGGTGATCAGCGACCCGCGGGTGAGCGGCACGATGTTCGCCGGCACCGGGGTCAGCGTCTACCGCACCAAGACGTTCGGTCTCGGCGACCGCAGCCTCGAGGAGGCCAACCGGATCTGCAACACCTGGACCGGCACCTTCGAGGCGCAGTGCGGCGACTGGGAGCAGCTCGGCCCGACCGCGCTGACCGACGCGCTCTGGGGCGACAAGGCCGGCGGCGCGATGGCCGCGGTCGAACGCTCGCCGGCGGACACCTCGACCGCTTGGGCGGCGACCACGACCGGCCGGGTCTTCGTGTCCCGCAACGCCGACGCCGAGCCCGCGTCCGCGGTGCGGTGGACCCGCATCGACGACGACCGGCCGCTGCCCAACCGCTTCGTCAGCAGCATCCATCCGGACCCGAAGGACCCGGGCCGGGCGTGGGTGTCCTACAGCGGGTTCGCCTCGAACACACCGGCCACGCCGGGGCACGCGTTCGAGGTGACCGTCGCGGCCGACGGGGCCTCGACCTGGAACGACCGGTCGTACAACCTCGGCGACCAGCCGGTGACCGACTTGGTGCGCGACGACGTGACCGGGGACCTGTACGCGGCCACCGACTTCGGCGTGCTGCGCCTGCCCGCCGGCACGACCACCTGGGTCAAGGCCGCGGCCGGCATGCCGAACGTCGAGGTCACCGGACTGACGGTGGTCCCGGGCAAACGAATCCTGTACGCCGCCTCGCACGGGTTGAGCGCCTGGAAGCTGGAGCTGAAGCGGTAGTGCCCGGAAGAACCGTGGTGCGGGGCCGACCGAGCGGCCCCGCACCGTTTCCGTCCCGGGCCGCACGGCTGTGGCGTACCCTCGGCGCGGTCTTCGTGGTGTTGGTCTTCGTGCCGCCGCTGCTACTCCTGGTGTCCGGCTCGCTGACCGCACCCGGTCAGCCGCCACCGCCGACCCCGCGGCTGGTGCCCAATCCACTGTCGACGGACGGCTACGCGCGCGCCTTCGAGCTGGGTGGGCTGGGGCGCGCCACGCTCAACTCGCTGGCGGTGGCGGCCGTGGCGGTGCCGGTGAGCGTGCTCGTCGCCGCGTGGGCGGGCTTCGCGCTGGCCCGGATCTCCCGGCGGGTGACCGCGCTCGTCGTCGCGGCCTCCCTACTGGCCCTGATGGCGCCGGCCACCGCGCTGCTGCTGCCGCGCTTCGTCGTCTTCCGCACGCTCGGGCTGACCGACACGCTCGTCCCGTTGATCGCGCCGGCTCTGCTCGGCGCGTCGCCGCTCTATGTGCTCATCTACTACCTCGCCTTCCGCGGGCTGCCGGCCGACCTGTACGACACCTGCCGGCTGGCCGACCTGACCCCGGTCCAGACCTGGTGGCGGTTCGCCCTTCCGGGGGTACGGCCGGTGACGGCCGGGCTGACCGCGCTGAGTTTCATCCTGACCTGGTCCAACTTCCTCGACCCGCTGGTCTACGTCTACGACCGCGACCTGTTCACGCTCCCGCTGGCGCTGCGGTCGCTGTCGGTTCTCGACCCGACCAACTTCCCGGTGTTCCTGGCCGGGGCGGTGGTGGCGACGGTGCCGCCGGTGACCGTGTTCATGCTGGCCCAGCGCTGGTTCCCGCACTCCGACGATTCGACGGGACGGTTGTGGTGATGAAACTGCGACGACTGACCGCGCTGCTGCTGATCGCGCTGCTGATCGCCGCCGGCGGGTGCGCGGGTGGCGGCGACGGCGGCGACACGGCGGGGCGGGTGCGCCTGCTCGTCTTCGGTGCCCCGGAGGAGCTCGACGCGTACCGGACGCTGGTCGGCGCGTACACCGGCGCCCACCCGGACCGGCAGGTGCAGCTGGTCGAGGCCAGCGATCGCAAGGATCTGGTCGCCCGGCTGGCCACGTCGATCGCCGGCGGCGAACCGCCGGAGCTGTTCCTGATGAACTACCGCTTCTACGGCCAGTTCGCGGTCAAGGACGTGCTGGAGCCGCTGGACGAGCGCATCGCCGCGTCCGGCACGATCGACCCGGCCGACTACTACCCGGTGGCGATGGACGCGTTCACCTGGCGCGGACGCCAGCTCTGCCTGCCGCAGAACGTCTCCAGCCTCGCCGTCTACTACAACCGCACGCTGTTCGAGAAGCACGGCGTGCCGCTGCCGCAGCCCGGCTGGACCTGGAACGACCTGCTGACCACCGCGACCGCGTTGACCCGTGACGCCCAGGGCGGCGTGATCCGCGGCACCGAGAGCGAGGGCGCGGCGCAACGGCCCGCCGTGCACGGTCTCGGCATCGAGCCGTCGATCATCCGGCTGGCCCCGTTCGTCTGGTCCAACGGCGGCGACATCGTCGACGATCCGGCCCGGCCCACTCGGCTCACCCTCGATCACCCGGCCGCCCGCGAGGCGCTGAAGAACCTCGTCGACCTGCGGCTGGCGTACGGGGTGGTGCCGACCGACGAGGAGGTGGAGGCCGAGGACGACGAGTCGCGGTTCGCCAACGGCCGGCTGGCGATGCTGCTGTCGTCGCGGCGCTCCACCACCACGTTCCGGTCGATCACCGGCTTCGAATGGGACGTGGCGCCGCTGCCGGTCTACCGCCGGCCGATCGGAATCCTGCACTCCGATGCCTACTGCATGACCCGCGGCGGGGAGAACAAGGAGGCCGCGTGGAAGTTCCTGGAGTACGCGGTCAGCGCCGAGGGGCAGCGGATCATCGCGGCGACCGGGCGCACCGTGCCGTCGCACATCGAGGTGTCGAACAGCCCGGCGTTCCTCGGCCCGGCACAGCCGCCGCGCAGCGCCCGGGTGTTCCTCGACGCGATCCCCGCCGTACGCGCCCTGCCCACCATCTCCACCTGGCCGGAGATCGAGGACGTCACCAGCGGCATCCTGGAGAACGCGCTCTACCGCGGCGACCGGCTGGACGACGTGATCCGGCAGCTCGACGAGCAGACCCGCCCGCTGTTCGCCCGCGGGGAACATCCGCGATGATCACTGCATGACCGGAACCGGACTGCGGCTGGCGGGCGTGTCGGCCGCGTACCGCCGCACCCAGGTGCTGCACGATCTCGACCTCGACGTGCGCCGCGGTGAGCTGCTGGTCGTCCTCGGGCCGTCCGGTGCGGGGAAGAGCACCCTGCTCCGGGTCGTGGCGGGGCTCCAGCCGGCCACCTCCGGGCGGGTGCTGATCGGCGACCGCGACGTCACCGCGCTGCGGCCCGGACGGCGCAACGTGTCGATGGTCTTCCAGTCGTACGCGCTCTTCCCGCACCTGACCGCGCTGGACAACATCACCTTCGGGCTGGAGGTGCGCGACGTGCCCCGCGCGGTGTCCCGCGAGCGGGCGGCCGCGGCGGCCGCGACCGTCGGCTGCGCGCACCTGCTCGGTCGCCGGCCCGGACAGCTGTCCGGCGGCGAACGGCAACGTGTGGCGCTGGCCCGCGCCCTGGTCCGGGAGCCCGACCTGTTCCTGCTCGACGAGCCGCTGTCCAACCTCGACCTGGCGCTGCGCGCCGAGACGCGCGGCGAGCTCAAGGCCCTGCACGCCCGACTCGGCGTCACCACCGTGCACGTCACCCACGACCAGACCGAGGCGCTGGTTCTAGCCGACCGGATCGCGGTGCTGCGCGACGGCCGGCTGGAGCAGCTCGGCACGCCCGAGGAGATCTGGCGGGCCCCGGCGACGCTGTTCGTGGCCCGGTTCGTCGGCTCCCCGCCGATGAACGTGCTCCCGGCGGTCGGCCCGCTCGCCCCGGACGGCGCGCTCGCCCCGGGCCGGCGGATCGGTTTCCGGCCGGAGGCGGTGCGGCTCGGCGCCGAGGGCACGGCCGCGGTGGTGGAGCGGGTCGACCTGGTCGGCGAGGACGCGTACGCGTACCTGCGCCTGGCCGACGGCGGTGAACTGATCGTCGCCCGGGTGCCGGCGGCGTCGCGCCCCGCCGTCGCCGACCCGGTCCGGGTCACGGTCGGTGGGGCCGACGTGCACGTCTTCGATGAGGCCGGCCGCCGGGTCGGCGTCGCGTGAGACCCGACCGGGGGCACCGGCAACTCGGCCTGCTGCTGGCTCCGTACCTGCTGGGACTGGTCGTGCTGGTGCTCGCCCCGTTCGCGGTGACGCTCGCGCTGGCCTTCACCGACTACGACCTGATCCGGCCCCCGCGCTGGGCCGGCACCGGCAACTTCACCGCGCTGGCCGCGGATCCGATCTTCCGGACGGCGCTGGTCAACTCGTTGACGTTCGCCGCCGTGGCGGTGCCGTTGCGGCTGCTGGTAGCGCTCGCCCTGGCGCTGCTCCTGCACCGGCGGACCCCGGCGTCCGGCGTGGCCCGCACCGCCGCCGTGCTGCCGGCCGCGGTGCCAGAGATCGCCTACGGCCTGCTCTGGCTGTGGCTGCTCAATCCGCTCTACGGCCCGATCAGCCAGGTGCTGCGCGCCGGCGGGCAGAACGGGCTGACCGCGTTCGGCCGGACCCCGCCGCAGTGGCTCACCGACCCGGTCGACGCCCGGGCCGCGATCGTCCTGATGAGCCTGTTCACCATCGGTGAGACGTTCGTGATCCTGCTGGCCGCCCGGCGTGCCCTGCCCTCGGACGTCTACGAGCTGGCGGCGCTGGAGGACGCGACCGCCTGGGACGTGCTGCGCCGGATCACCCTGCCGCTGATCGGGCCGGTGCTCGGGCTGCTGCTGATCCGCGACGCGATCCAGAGCCTGCAGTTCTCGTTCGTCCCGGCGCTGGTGGTCACGGACGGCGGCCCGCCACCCTACGCCACCACGTACGTCCCGCTCTTCGCGTACCGCACCGCGTTCGAGTACCTGCGATACGGCTATGCCGCCGCCGCGAGTGTCGTCATGCTCGTGCTGACCGTCACGGCGGTGGCGCTGCAGTGGCGTCTGCTGCGCCGCTACGGGCGTTTCTACGATCGGTGAGACCCGGGAGCCGGACGGCGCGGGACGGCGTCCAATCCGGCATGGGTACACCGAACGCCACGCGGCCCCTGGTGATCACTATCGTAGCGGCCGTCCTGGGCCTGGCGGCCGGCTGCGGTTCGACGCCCGCCTCCCCGCCCTCGACGGGCACGCCGTCCGGTGCGCCGCCGTCGGACGCGAGCCCGGCGTCACCGGCGGATACCAGCCGGGCCGAGCCAACGGCCGCGCCGCCTTCCGGATCCCCGGGCGGGCCGGCGATCGGGGCGCCGGCTCCGCCGCCGTCCACCGGGGCCGGTCCGCCGCCACCGCCCGGGCCCGGGGAACTGCCCGGCGGTCTGCCGCACGGTGAGCGGACGCTGACCGGCGTCGTCGACCGGTCCGGGGATTGCACTCTGCTGCGGGTGGGCTCCCGGTGGTGGCAGCTGACCGGCACCGCGGCCGGCGGGCTGGTGGACGGAAGCCGGGTCACCGCCGTCGGTCAGGTGACCAACGGCGCCGGGTGCGGCGGGCGCGACGTGACGACCACCCTGATCGTGCAGCGGGTGACACCGGCCTGAGGACACCGGTCCGTCTCGTCCGCACGGGCGGGCCGCGTACCGGACCGGCCGACGAGGAGAACGCCGATGTGCCGGGATGGTCACCGTGGATCCGGCATACGCCCCGGCCGGAGGAGGTCACTGCCGATGTCCCGACAGCATCCCTGCGGCGCGAAGATCGTGTTTCGCACTCTCATAGCCGCCGGCCGGGCGTGCGGGTGGACAGGTTTTCGGAGGCGTTGGGCTGTCCGTCACCACGGTCACAAGCGGGCCAGGCCTTGGAGCGCCGGTCGGCGTCCATCCGGATGACGTGACGGACGATCGTACCCACGTCCCGCATCCGGATCTGCCGCCGGTCGAGCGCGACACCTGCCTCCGTCGTGACGCTACGTATCGCCGGCCGGCTGGCCGACACGCGACTCTGCCGATGAGCGGGCGGTTGCCAGGAAGAGAATGACCGTTCGTGCCACGATCTCGCCATGACGGAAGTGAGCGGCGACGACTCACGCCAGCCGGTTGTCGTCCTGATGTGCGGAGTGGCAGGGTCCGGGAAGACGACCTACGCCCAACGACTCGAAGCTGACGGTTACGTGCGCTTGTCCATCGACGAGGAGATCTGGGCCCGCTTCGGTCGCTATGGCATCGACTACGATCCGATTGCCTATCCGGAGTACGGGCCCATCGCTGAGGCTCACCTGCGCCTACGACTCCTCGACCTCATTGCCGAAGGTCGCGACGTCGTGGTCGACTCAAGCTTCTGGCAGCGCAGTAGCCGTGAAGAGTGCAAGGAGCTTATCGAAGGGTCTGGTGCGCGGTGGCGGCTGATCTACCTTGACGCCGCACCCGCTCTCCTGCGCCGACGCCTGGCCCAGCGCGGTTTGCGCTTCGACGCGAACGCCGCTTTTCCCATCGACGAGGCCACCCTTACGCGCTTCCTCAGCGGCTTCGAGGTGCCCAAGGGTGAAGGCGAGGAAGTCATCATCGTCAGCGGATGAACAGCCCGCATGTGAAGCTTCGAGCATCCGCTCATGCCGCATCGAGTGTGTTCTGCCGGGGTCCTGTCAAACATCGTCACCGGTCGGTCAGGTGGGTGATGCGGGCCTGCAGCGTCTGTTTCGCGGTGGGCCAGTCGTCGTCGAGCAGTGAGTAGACGGCGGTGTCGCGCCAGGAGCCGTCGGCGCGGCGGCGATGTTTGCGTAGCACGCCCTCTCGGACCGCGCCGAGGCGTTCGATCGCCGCCTGGGCGCGGCTGTTGCGGATGTCGGTGACCCACACGACCCGCACGGTGCCGAGCGTGTCGAACGCGTACGTCATCAGCAGCAGTTTCGCCTCGGCGTTGACGCCGGTGCCCCACCACCGTTGCCCGAGCCAGGTGTAGCCGATCGTCACCGACCGCTGCACCGGGTCGACATCGGTCAGTGAGGTCGTGCCGGCGAACTCGCCGGTGCGGGCGTCGATCTGCGCGTACGGGAATCGCCGGCCGTGTGCCCGGCCGGTCAGGGCCGTGGTGATGTGCGAGGCGGCGTCGTCGACGGTCGCGGGCGCCGCCAGCGCGCCGCCGGCCGGGCTCTGCCATCGGAAGATCTCGGCGGACTGGGTCGGGGTGCCGGTGGCCGCGAGGTATCCGGGTGCGTGCTCGATCGCCAGCGGCTCCAGGCGCACCAGCCGGCCGGACAGCACCGGCATCGCATACCAGAGGTCGGTCATGGTCGTATGGTGTCGGACCGTTGCGGTGCGCGTCCTGGAATTACCGCCCTGCGGGCGGTGACCGCTCGCCACGCCGTTTGGACGGCGAGCGTCGCGGCAACCGCGGTCACGAACGCGAAGCCGGTGCCGAGCGGTACGACCAGGACGGCCACCAGAAAGCAGAAGATCGAGAACCCCAGGAGCCCGCGCGGGATGCCGTGCACCACCCGCACCGCACCGGCCGGGCCGAGTTGCGCCAGCGCGAACGCGGCGACGACACTCGTGGCGATCGGGAAGGGCGCGAGGACGCCGGTCATCCCCGGACCTAGGGTGGTGGCGGCCCCGGTGACGATCACCACGAGTGCGGCGGTCGCGGCGGCCCGGGCCGGCAGGTCCCACCACGGCCAGCGGACCGGGGCACCGTCGTCGGACGGCGGAGCGGGCAGGAGCCGGGCCACGAGCCACGCCACGACGAGTACCACGGGCAGACCCCACCACGGATCGACCGGGACCGCCGACAGGGCGAGATCCAGGAGCACGCAACCGGTCCAGGAGATCAGCAGGGTCGGCGCCCAGCCGAGAAACCGCGCCAGCCACGCGAACATCA
This sequence comes from Catenuloplanes atrovinosus, assembly GCF_031458235.1. Taxonomy (NCBI): domain Bacteria; kingdom Bacillati; phylum Actinomycetota; class Actinomycetes; order Micromonosporales; family Micromonosporaceae; genus Catenuloplanes; species Catenuloplanes atrovinosus. The sequence continues at coordinate 5,967,769 of NZ_JAVDYB010000001.1, forward strand.
GCGCGAACACCGCCAGCGTCACCAGGCCCAGCAGGGCAGCGCCCGCCGCTCGTGACCCGAACCGGGCGCCCTGTTCGAGGCAGGTGATGAGCAGAATCGGGCCCGCCACGATCGGCAACGCCACCAGCATGCCCGACACCTGCTGACCCCAGCGCCTACCCGCCAGCGACGACACGACGACCAATGCCGGGGCCAGCGCCACCTTCAGCAGGAACACAGGTCAAGCATGCCGGTCGCAGCAACCGGATTACCGGCGTCCCCTGCCGGCACCAGAATGCCGTGGTGATCTCGCCGCGTGCTGGGGTGGCGCCCAAACTCGCGAACATCGAAAGAGCCGAGATCTCGATGGGGCCGAAGCTGAGCGACATCCGGTGCCGAAACTCGCGTACAGAGCCACGATTCGACATACCTTCCCCTGGGGGCCGCTGGTGACCGGCGGATGAATGACCGGCCGATCACACGCCGAGCGTGGCCGGCACCCCAGGGCGGTCGGCGCCCCCCATAGGGGCCGGCTCCCCGCCGCGCCGGAAAAGTCGCCGGAGCCCGTGTGCGAGCTGAGAAACCCTCGCGAGGCGCGACACCCGGCGCGAGGTGCGGCGACACCCGGCGCGAGGCGCGAGGCGTGGCGCGAGCGGGGAAGCGCCGCGCGGTGTGGGAGGTGGAGGGTGGGTGTGGGGTTTGAGTGGGCAGCGGCGGGACTGGCAGGGAGGCCGGCCACGGCCGAGCGGTGCCCGCGGGAGCATGCGGGTCGCGGCCACGCCGGGAGCGGGTGAAGGCTAAGGGTTCTTGGCCAGGCGGGAGGTGGGCAGGCCGGCGGCGGCGAGAAGGGCGGATTCGAGGCGGGGGTCGGTGGCGGCGTGTTCGGCGATCAGGCGGGCGAGCGTGACCGGGGGCAGCGTGGCGGCGACGCCGGCGAGGCGGCGGACGGCGGCCTCGGGGGACTCGGGTTGGGGGGCGGCGCCGGGAGCGGTGGGTGACGTGGGCGTGGGGGTGTCGGGGGTGTCGTCGAGCGTGTCGGGGAGGTCGGCGGCGGGGGGCCAGGGGAAGGCCTCGTTGAGGGCGGCGATGACCACGGCGACCAGGTGGACGCAGAAGTTCTCCGGGGCGGTGGCGATGGTGCCGCATTCGCAGCGGCCGGTGAGGGTGCCGTCGACGAAGCCGGCCCAGGCGCGCTGTGGGGCCGGGGTGTCCTGGCCGACGGTGCCGAGCGCGCCGCCGGAGTAGGGGCGCAGGTCGTCGAGGTCCTCGGCGACGGTGTAGGCCGCGTCGAAGATCACCGGGGCGACGGTGTGGTGCAGGGTGTCGAGGTCGATCAAGACCGCCATGCGGGCAAACCTACCCACTCAAAGTTGCCGCTATTGCGTCCTGGGCTCGTCGGCGGGGAGGAAGTCCTGGCCGGTCCAGACGAAGCGCGCGGTGGTGACCGCCTCGTCGCCGTCCGCGTCGCCGGCGATCAGCTGGTGGATGGCGATGCCGTCGACCTCCGCGTACGTGCACCACTCCTGGTCGGAGGTGAGCATCAGGTCCAGGTCCAGGCCGGTGAGCACCTCCATCAGCTGGCCGCGGTTCATCTGGTCCACGCCGACGAACACCTCGTCCAGCAGGATCAGCCGCGGCGCCTCGGGTGCGGCCCGGTAGTGCGCGGCCGCGGCGGCGAACAGCGGCAGGTGCAGCACGATCGCCTTCTCGCCGCCGGACTTCGCGCCGTGCTGCTTGCGCGTCACCGGCGCCCAGTCCTCGCCGCCGGAGCGCATCTGCACCACGAACCGGTGCCAGCGGCGGTAGTCGAGCACCTCGCTGAGTTGCTGGTCCCAGCCGGTCGCGGCGCCGGTGGTGCGCAACTCGTCGATCCGGGCGCGGAAGAACGCGTGCAGCACCGTGCGTTCGTCGTCGGAGAGCGTGGACGGGTCGGCCAGCAGCAGGTCGCGCGCCTGCTTGAGGCCGGGACCCAGCTCCGGGTTGACCTCCCAGACCAGCCGCACGCCCAGGCCGGAGACGGTACGCACCTGCTCGAGCTGCGCGCTGACCTGCCGGACCAGGCCGGTCGCCTGCCGGATTCGCTCGGCCACGTGCCGGCGCGTGTCGCCGATCAGCGTGTGGTCGAAGAGTGCGCGTTCCTCCTCGCCCAGGCGGGCGCGGGTCTCGTCGCGCTCCGCGGTGACGCGCGCGGCCAGTTGGCCGGGGCTGATCCGCAGACCGTCCACGGTGGCGGAGACCACCTGCACGTCGCACTGCTCGTCGGCCTCCATGGCCAGGTCGGCGTAGCCGGTCAGCGACTCGCGGATGGTGTGCAGCACGTCGGCCAGCGCGCTCTCGTCCTGGCGCAGGTGCCGCGGGCCGTGCGGCAGCCGGCCGCACTCCTCCGCGATCGCGCGTGCGGCCTGCAGCGTGGCGGTGACCGCGCCGAGCCCGGTCAGCCGCGTCTCCAGGCCCGCGTCCGGGCCGAGCAGTCCGGCCAGCCGGGCCAGCCGGCCGACCGCCTCGTCGCGGGCGGCGGTGGCCGCGTCCCGCGCGCGCTCCGCAGCCTCGGCGCGCGCGTTCAGGTCGCTGATCCGGCTGATCAGCTCGTCGTGGCGGGGGCGCAGCGCGCGCTCGTCCCGCCGCAGGCCCTCGGCCCGGGCGCGGAGCACGTCCACCTGGTCCAGGACCGCGCTGAAGTCGGTGCCGACCGCGCCGGCCACCGACTCGAGCCGGGTCTGCGCGGCGTCGACCTTCTCCCGGGCGGCGGTCAGCGCGGCCTCGGCCTCGGCCGCCGCGGCGGTGGAGCGGGCCGCCGCCTCCTCCGCGTCCGCGAGCCGGTCCGCCGCGTAGTCCCGCCGGGCGCGCTCGGCCAGCCAGCCCTCGCCGGCCTGGCGCAGCGCGCGCAGCGCGTCCGCGAGCTGCTCCAGGTCACCGGCCGTGGTGGGCAGGCTCTGCCGGGAGCCGGTCAGCGTCAGCTCGCGCAGCGTGGCGCGGGCCGTCTCCTCCGCCGCGGCCAGGTCCGACTCCGCGCCGGTGAGCTGGTCCTGCACGGCGGCCAGCCGCAGCTCGGCCCGCTGCACCGCCTCCAGCGCGCGGGCGCCGTCGGCCAGGGACGGCCGGGCGGCCGCCTCCGCGTCCAGCGTGGCGCGCTCGGTGCGCAGGCCGGCGATCGCGACCGCGACCTTCTCCCGGGCGGCGTCCAGCGTGGCCAGCTCGCCGCCCAGCTCGGCCAGGCGGCGCTGGCGGGCCCGCTCGCGCGCGTCCACGCCGAGGAACTCGGCCTCCGGCTTGGCCCAGCTGCCGTACGCGAGACCGAGCCGCCAGCTGCCGTCCGCGCCGACGCCCGCGCCGTGCCGGGGCGCGGTCTCGCCGTACCCGATCGCGTTCAGGATCTGGCGGACCACGGTGGGCGCGACCGGCGCCGCCTCGCCGCGCTCCGGCGGTGCCGCGTCCAGGATGGACAGCAGCGAGTCGCCGGGCGCCGGCACCGCGCCCATCGAGGCGACGAACGAGTCGTGGCCGTCCGCGGCCATCCCGATCGAACCGTCCGGGCGGATCCACGCGTCCAGCAGGCCGGAGGCCTGGAGCGCGGCCTCCACCGCGGCCTGGGTGGCCGGCGGCACACCCTCGTGCCAGGTGACCACCCGCCACAGCGGCGCGCCGGGGCGGTTCGCCTCCCGGGACGCGGTGCGGTGCGCCGGCGCGGCCGGTTCACCGGGCGGGCGGCGGGTCAGCGCGGCGTACTCCGCGGACAGCGGCGTGCGCTTGGCCAGCAGCTCGCGGTCCGCGGCCATGCCGGCGGTGTGGTCGGCCGCGATCCGCTCGCGCACCTCCGCGGTCACGTCGCCGATCAGCGAGGCCAGCGCCACCTCGTCCGCGCCGAGGTCGGCCAGCACCGGCGCGACCGGCGCGACCGGGAGCACGGTGCAGGCGGAGGCCCAGGCGGCGATGCTCACCCGGTGCGCGGCGACGCGCTCCTCGTACGCCTGGCGGGCCTTGGTCAGCGTCGCCTGCGTCTCGTCCCGGTCGGCCGCGCGGGCCTCGCGGCGCGCGGCGGCCCGCTCCCGGTCCGCGCTGGCCCGGGCGTGCGCGGCGATCGCGGCGCGCACCTCCTCGACCTGGCCCTCGCGGCCGAGCAGCACGCCGCGCAGCAGCGCCCGGGCCTGGTCGATCGGCTCGTCCGCCAGCGGTTCCACCAGGCCGGCCAGGCCCGCGCGGTGGGCGAGCGCGCTGGTCTCGTGCCAGGTCCGCTCCACGGCGGCGGACGCGGAGGTCAGCTCCGCGCGGCGGGTCTCGACGCGCGCGGCGTCACCGGTGGCGTCGTCGCGCCGTGCCGTGTCGGCCGCCTCCGCCGCCTCCGCGGCGCGCTTCGCCTCGCGCAGCGCGGCGCGGAACTGGTCGAGCTGCTGACCCTCGCGGTACGCCGCGCTGTCCCGCAGCCCGCCGATCGCCTCCTCGGTCAGCGCGACGTCGCGCTCCAGTTCCTCGCGCCGCGCGGTCACCTCGGCCTGCTCCGCCACGGCGGCGGCGTGCGCCTCGCGCTGGCGGGCCGCCTCGCCGGCCACCTCGTCCAGCTCCGCGTCCGCGTGGATCAGGTCGGCGGCGCCGCGGCGCAGCGCGCGCCGCGCGTACTGCTGCTGGCGCTCGGCCAGCCGGGTGGCGGCGTCGACCTCCGCGTCCAGCGCGCTCAGCCGCTCCCGGCTGCGGTCCAGCCGCTCGAAGCCCTCGGCGATCTCGGTGAGCCCGGCCGGGTCGAGCGGCGGCAGCGCCTTGGACAGCACCTCGGAGAGCGCGTCCGGGTTGAGGTGCTCGGAGAGCTTCGGCGTGCGCAGTTGCAGCAGGGTGGCGATCAAAGCCTCGTACTGCGCGTCGGAGAGGCCGCGGAAGACCGCTTCGCGGACCGCCTTCCGGTACGGCTCGGGCCCGGAGTGCACCGTGCCGTGCCCCTCCAGCGCGGCCGCCAGGTCCGGCTTGGTCAGCGGCACGTTTCCCGGTTTGACCAGCGAGAACCCGCCCGGCACGCCGACCCGGGAGCTGGTGGTGAAGAACGTGGCGTCGACGGTACGGGTGTTCGACGACGCCGACAGCCGGGCGCCGCAGGTGAACCACTCGGCCGCGCCCTGCGGATCGGTGCGGCCGAACTCCAGCCAGACGTAGCCGACCCGGGTGGTGTGCGGGTAGCCGTCGCCCATCAGGTTCCAGTGCATGGTGCGCTCGGAACCGCCGAACGTGGACAGCCGGGACGGGCGCAGCGACGCGTCGAACAGGAACGGCAGCAGCAGCTCCAGCGCCTTGGACTTGCCGGTGCCGTTCGGGCCGCGCAGCAGCAGCCGCCCGTGATGGAACGTGAAGATCTCGTCGAAGTAGCGCCACACGTTCAGCACGCCGGCCCGGGTCGGCGCCCAGCGGTCCGAGCGCAGCTGGCCGGCCAGCTGCCGCGCGACCGCGACCGCGAACGGGTCGTCCGACGGCTGCTGCTGGGGCAGGGTCAGCAGGGTCATCGCGCTCTCCGGGGTCTCGGGGTCTTCGCGGTGGAGGCCGGTGCGGGGGCGTACCGGGCGGCGGCCGGGCGGGCCCTCGCCACGTCGCCGTCCACGGTGACGAGCGCGAACCTGCCCAGCACGGCCAGCGCCTCGGCCAGCAGCCGCTGCGCGCCGCCGTCCGAGCGGTAGGTGCGCGCCCACGCGGGCAGCTCCGCGAACCGGGCCACTATCTGCTCGGCCAGCACGGCGGTGGGCACCGGCGCCGGGTGCGCGGCCAGGACCGAGTCGAGCAGCAGCAGCGCGGTCTGGGCGGCCACGCTGTTCTCCGCGGGGAAGCGCTCGTCGGTGGCGAGCGCGTCCGGGTCGATCGCGAGCATGCCCTCGGCGCGCTCCTCCAGTTGCAGGCCCGCCTCCTCGACCGCGGCCCGGATCGCGCGCCGGCCGGGGGCGCTCGTCGCGTACGCCCGCTCCGCGTCGTCCAGCTCATCGAGGTAGACCACCGGGTCGTCCAGCAGGCGGCGGATCACCGTGTGCCGCAGCCGATCCGCGTCGTCGTCGTACCGGTCCTCGCGGACCAGCGCGGACACGTCCGGGCCGGGCAGCCGGGACGGCGGCTGCGGCGCGGAGAGCAGCCGGGCCAGCCGGGTCGCGTCCACCCGGTAGAGCACCTTCGCGTCCGCGTGCTCCAGGTAGGCGTCGGTGCTGCCGTCGGTGGCGGTGAGCACGCCGAACCGCTCCAGCATCATCAGCGCGTCCACGTAGGCGCGCCGGTCCTCGCGGCTGGCGCTGTCGAACGTCGGTATCGCCGGCTCGACCGCGGTGGCCTGGGTCAGCCGGCCGGCCAGGATGCCGATCGTGGTGACCTGCCCGGTGAGCAGCTCGGCCGCGAGCACGCAGAACAGCGCGTACCGGCGGCGGTCGAACGGGTCCCGGTTGCCGCGCGGGCGGCGCGGCGGGCGGGTGCCGTCCGGCCGGGCGGAGACCTTGGCCAGCCGCGCGTAGCCCTGCCGCGCCTCCACGGACAGCCGCCAGCCGGTGTGCTCCGCGAACCACGGCACCAGCTCGGCCGCGTGCCGCGCCACCAGGAAGAAATCGTCCGGGTCGACGGCGCGGGTGAGCAGCGGCCGGGCCAGCAGCGCCCGGATCGCCTGCGCCCGCTCGAGGTCCCGTTGCCGATCGAGCTCCGACCGCAGGTCGGTCATGCCGGTCTTCCGGCGGTGCTGCGGCGCCCCTGTGGTCGGCGCTGAGCCAATGATTCGCTCGCAAGCTCGCATGTGCCGGGCTCCGCGCGCACACTGCGATCCCAGCGTGGTCGGCGCTGAGCCAATGATTCGCTCGCAAGCTCACATGTGCCGGGCTCCGCGCGCACACCGCGATCCCAGCGTGGTCGGCGCTGAGCCAATGATTCGCTCGCAAGCTCGCTCATGCCGTGGCCTCGCGCCGGAAGGCCGGGCGCAGCGGGACCGGGGCGGCCTGGCCGGGGCGGGACTCGCTGATCGAGACGATGAAGTCGGGGGCGACCAGCACGCCGCGCGCGGTGCGCAGGTACGCCAGGTGGTGGTCGGGCGGCGGGAGCAGCACGACCACGAGCCGGCCGTCCGCGGTGGAGGCGCGCCGCTCGCCCTTGCGCGCCGGCACGGTCAGCGCGCGGGCCAGCAGCTCCAGCAGGCGGGAGAAGCTGCCCTGGTCGAGCCGGGCGAACGCGGACAGCCGCACCGGGCCGGGCGTGGCCAGCCGCGACCACGCCTCCTCCAGCTCCAGCCGCTCGCGCAGCGCGCGCTGCCGGCGCTGCTCGCGGATCTCCGTGGTGTCCCGCACCCGGGCGGTGCGCGAGGCGCGGTCGGACTGCCCGTGCGTGCGCAGCAGCGGCGACACGTGCACGCCGGGCGCGGCGAACCACGACGTGCTCGGCCCGACCGCGGTCGGGTCGTCCGGCGCCAGGTGCGTGTGCCGCGCGGACCACAGCCCGGTCGCGGCCGCCCACAGCTCGTGCGCGGTCTCGTCCGACTCGGCGGTGGAGAACCAGCGGGCCAGCGTGCGGAAGTCCGCGGCGGTGCTGGACCCGCGGCGGCGGCTCTCGCTGAGCCGCTCCAGCGCGCGCATCAGCGCCACGATCGCGCGGCGGGCCGTGTCGGCCAGTTCCTCCACCCGCGCCCGCCCGCCGTCGGCGGGCCGGAACCAGGCGCGCAGCCCGGCCCAGCGGGCGGCGCGCTGCTCCAGGAAGCGCGGGGCCGGGTCGGCGTGGCCGGGCAGCGCGGGCAGGTCGGCGCCGCGCAGCGCCCGCGCGTGCAGCGCCTCGACGCCGCGCTCCTCCACCCGGGCCACCGCCTCGGCGATGGTGAGCCGGCGCGCGTCCAGGTCGGTCACGAAGTCGGTCAGGTACGCGATCGTCGCCTGCTTGAGCTCCTGGAACGTGGCCGGGTCCGCGCCCTCGTCGCGCAGCAGCCGCTGCAGCCGGCCGTTGAACCGGATCACGCCGGACCGCAGCGCCGCGAGGTGGCCCTCCAGCTCGGTCAGGGCGGCGTGCACGCGCCGGTCGTCCGCGCCCTCGTCGGCCTGCAGCGCGTCCAGCTCGCCGAGCCGGGCGGCGATCCCGTCCAGCACCGAGACGGGCAGCGCGCCGGCGTCGTCCAGCAGGTCGAGCGCGTGCAGCAGTCCCTGGTACGCGGCCTCGCCCTTGCGGCTCAGCGAGTAGTGCAGGTTGCGGCGCTCGTACTCCGCGGCGGAGGCGTAGTGCGCGGCGTGGTTCTGCGTGCGGTCGACCAGGCCGTGCTTGTGGAGCGCGCCGAGCGTGTACTCCAGTGACTCGTCGGAGACCGGCTCGTACCACCCGATCTCCGGCAGCCCGGCCAGGACCTCATCGAACGTCAGCACCGCGGTCAGTCGCTCCGCGGCCTCGCCGAACACCTGCATGACCGCGGTGTGCAGGTCGGCCCGCTCGGTGGTGGTGAAGGCGAACATGTCCGCCGGCACGCGCCGGAAGGCAGGGCGTGCGTCGCTCACCCGCGTCCCCTCCTCCGCCGGTGCCTGGATGTCTGTGGCCGGGTCGTGTGCGGGGCCGATCGCGGACCCCATGGCAGGCTACAGGTCCGGCCGGGCTTACGCTTCGACCCGAGTGCCCCTAAACCCGGACATTCCGGGCTTTTCCCTGGTCCGCCGACCTGAGAAACATCCACGACCACGACTTGACCCGGTACGCTCCGCCTGTGACGCCGGTCATACCCGTTGACGCGGAGCGACGACGCGGTGCGCGCTCAGGTGAGCCAGGATCGAGTGGTTCGCCTCCCAGCCGTCCGGGAACCTGACCGGCACGTTCAGGTGCACCGGGTCGGTCGACGGGTGCGCGTCCAGCAGGTCCGGGATGCCGGCGCGGGCCACCACGATGCAGGCGTGGCGGTGACGCGACGTGAGCACGCACAGGCGCCCGGACTCGAGGTGGAACGCGGTGGCGTCGCGGCGGCCGGAGAGCGGGTGCAGCACCACGGTCACGTCGTACTCGCGGCCCTGGAGGCGGTTGGCGGTGTCCACCGTGATCGTCTCGCCGGGGGTGCCGCGCAGCAGGTTGCGGATGACCGCGGCCTGGTCGCGGTGGGCGGTGCCGATCGCGATCCGGCTCGCGTCCACCGGCGCGCCGTCCCGGGACCGCTCGGAGACCGCGACCGCGCCGGCCGACAGCACCCGCAGCGCGAGCGCGGCGCAGGCGGCGGCCGCCTCTCCGTCGGTACGCAACGTGTGGCGGGCCGGCAGCTCGTAGAGCGCCCAGCCGGTGGCGGCCGCCTGCGCCACCGCGGCGTCGACCGCGTCCGGATCAGGCCCGGCGACGGCCGGAACGGGAGCGCCGACGGACCCGGCGTCCAGCACCAGCGCGCGGTCCTCCGGCCGGGTGCCGGCGCGGAAGCCGGTGAACGGGTAGAACGCGGGCGCGACCACCTCGGCCGCGGACGGCGGCAGCCGCCAGGAGACCGGGAGCCGGTGGACGGGCAGGCCGGGGTTGTGGCGCAGCAGCACGGAGACCGCGCTGAGCATCGGGTCCCAGGTCAGGCCGGTCCAGCGCGCCGACTCCACGGTGGAGAAGGGATCGAGCTGGCCGGGGTCGCCCACGAACAGCGCGCGGGAGAACCGGGACGCCACCCGCAGCAGCGCGTCGGAGCGCATCTGGTACGCCTCGTCCACGATCGCCCACGCCCAGGAGCCGTCGCCGACCGTGGCCCACTTCGCGGCCGTGGCGATGATCACCGAGCCCTGGCTCACGTCGCCGATCTTGGCGCCGACCGTGACGGACCGGTGCTGCGAGACCCGCTCGGACGCGCGGTAGTCACCGGCGGACAGCCGGCCGATCGGCAGCTCCGGCGCGGCCGTGGCGAGCCGGTCGATCAGGTCGTCGACCTGCTCGTTCGTCTGCGCGATGACGATCAGCTGCTCGCCGGCCGCGGCCAGCACCTGCGCGGCCCTCACCACCAGCGTGGACTTCCCGGCACCGGGCGGCGAGTCCACCACCACGCCCCGGTGCGCACCCCGGCCCAGATCCGCCAGCACCGCGTCCACCACGGCGTTCGCCGCCACCCCCGGCGGGGCGCTCATGCCGGGCCGCCAGCGACGCCGCGGTCCCAGCGTGGTCGGCGCTGAGCCAATGATTCGCTCGCAAGCTCACATGTGCCGGGCTCCGCGCGCACACTGCGATCCCAGCGTGGTCGGCGCTGAGCCAATGATTCGCTCGCAAGCTCGCTCATGACCAGTCCTCCGCCGCCGCGTGGTCGCCCTGGTCGAGGGGGTCGTCGGCGATCGAGTAGTGCGGTGGGCCGCCGTGGGTCCAGGGTGTCTCCTCGCGGGACGGGAACGTGCCCGGCGGCGCGTAGCCGAGGCTGAGGCTGGTGTAGCAGATCCGCTCCCCCACCTCGGGCACGCTGCCGGGCGGCGCCTTGAGGCCGCGGCCCATGCCGCCGGACAGCTCCAGCACCACCTCGGTCTTGTCGCCGTCCTCCACCGGCGTCACGTAGATCACGCGCGCCTTCTGGGCCGGCTTGGACGGCGAGACCAGCGTCGTACCCTCGGTGAACAGCACCGGATCCGTGGTCACCACCTGGATCCGGGGGCGCAGCACCGGGCGCTTGCCGGTGTCGTCCACCCGGGTCGGGGCGGAGAGCGTGACCTCGCCGACGAACGCCTCGCCGCCCAGCCGGTGCTCCGCCATGATCAGTGGATCGTCGAACGCGCGCTCCACCGCGTAGGTCTGCATGGCGCGCTCCAGCTTGTGCAACCGGGTCGCGGCCGCCACCGCGCCGTCCCGCCGGGCCTGCGGCGCGCCGCCGCCCTGCACGTAGAGCGAGAAGTCGCTGAACACGTCGCGGTCCTGCGCCCACCGGCCCTCGACCGACGCGCCCGCCGGCATCGCCCGCATGATCCGCAGGCCGCGCCACATCAGCTCCCAGGTCGGCGCCAGCTGGCCGCGGAGCAACTCCTGGAGCTGCCGGTACGCCTCGCGCTCCGCCTCCGGATCGTCCGACTCGGACGCGGCCCGGTAGACGTCCATGGCCGGGCCGAGCACGTCGTTGTCGAAGCCGGGGTCGGTGGCCGGGCCGGCCGGCGGGCACACCTCCGGGTCCTCCGCGCGCCGCGCGGCCTCGGCGCCGGTGCTGCCCGGCGGCGGCGCGATCCAGTTGACCAGCGAGCCGAGGTGCGCGTCCTCGTGACCGCTCTGCCCGGTGGCCCAGTGCGCGGCGAGCAGGTCGGTCATGGACAGCAGCATGGACGAGCCGGGCTGCTCCGCCCGATCCGCGAAGAACGTCAACCACCGGCCCAGCAGCGGTACGGACGGGTGCACCGGATAGTCGCCGTCGGTGCGCCGGAACCGGGTGGACCGCCCGAACAGCCGGACGAACCCGATGCCGGCCGGCGCGGGCACGATCACCTGCGGCGCCTCCAGGTAGCGGTAGCGCACGTCCCGGCCGCGGTCGGTGGCGACCGCCTCGGTGGCCGCGCAGAAACCCTCCACGTACGGCAGCAGGATCTCGGCGAGCCGGGCCGCGAAGTCGAAGCGCTGCGCGCGGTCCCGGGGCTGCGGCACGATCAGCAGCTCGGGCCGGTTCTCGTCGGTGCCGAGCATGGCGGCCAGCGGCGCGTTCGCCTCGCCCGCCATGGTCAGCGGGATGAAGACCAGCGGCAGGTCGGAGAGGTGCGCGTGCCGTACCGTGGCGATCGGTTGTGCCCGTCCCGCCACGACCGCCTGCGCCTTGGCCAGCGAGGTGAGCGTGCTCACGGCACGAGCTCCGCGCGGAGCCGGTGCGCGGCCCGGAGCAGCGCGGCGGCCTCGGCCTGCTCCGGCGTGGGCTCGATCGCGCCGGTGGCCAGCGCCAGCACGGTCCGCACGTCCTCGATGCCGCCCAGTTCCTCGCGCACCGACCGGCCGAGCACGGCGGTGGCGGTGCGGGCCTCGTCGCGGCAGAAGAACGACAGCTCGCAGGTGGCCAGGCAGTCCGGCGCGTAGCGGGCGGAGACCGCTCGCACGTCCGCGATCAGCTCGGCCGGGTCGCGGGTGGGCTCGCCGTCCTCGCCGGCCCGCAGGTCGAACGTGATCCCGTCGGGGAGCCGGTCGAGCAGCGCGTCGATGCCGGCCATCCGGGACAGCTGGCGGCGCAGCACCGCGAGCTGCCGCCGCACGTCGATCATGCTGGAGATCGGCGTGTTGGAGAAGTCCTTCGGGCAGACCAGCAGCACCTCGTGCGAGACCGTCTCCGGGTCGCGGCCGGCCTCGGCCAGCGCCTCGCGCAGCGCCAGCACGTAGACCGCGGCCTGGGTGGCGGCCGCGGAGACCTTGCCCGGGTCGGCCTGCTCGTCGATCACCGGGAAGGACTTGATCTCGACGATGTGGTAGCGGCCGTCCACCTGGAACGCGACCAGGTCGGGCTCGAGGTAGACGTGCTTGCCGGCGACCGCCAGCCGCAGCATCGGGTGATCGAGCAGCGTGTCCGGGTTGTCGCGCAGGGCCTCGAGGGTACGGGCGTAGCGCTCCTCGTTCGACGCCTTGGGCCCGCCGGACAGGTCCAGGTACTTCGGGACCTCGACGCCGAGCAGGCCGACCAGTTCGGCGCCGTCGTTCGCCTTGAGCCGCGCCTCGAAGACGTTGCCGCGCACGATCGCGAACGAGGACTGACCGAACCGCCCCGGGAACCCGATGTGCTGGGCCACCCTCATCTTGTCGACGCCGGCGCCGTCCATCACCGCGCGGCGGTCGCAGCCCGGGTTGCCGGTGAGCGCGGCGATCGTGCGGGCGTTGTGGCGGCGCGGGGCCACCGGGCCGCGGAGCCGGGCGAGCCGGGCGTCCGGCGTGCGGGTCTGCGCCATCCGAGCAAGGTACAACCTCGCGGCGGGAAAACCGGGAAGAGGCGCGGCGTGTCGCACAAATGTACGGCACACCACGCCTATACAGTGATATATCGGTTTAGAACGGGCAGGTGCTGCGGTACTCCTCCACGCTCAGGCTCACGCCGGGGCCGGGACAGAGGAATCGCGTGTACCGCGTGTCGTCGTCCACGAAGCGCTTCAGCCACGAGATGCCGTACTTCGCGATCGTGGTGTTCGACGCGTTCGGCGTGAAGTGGGTCGCGCCGTTCAACTCCAGGTACGCCTTGTCCAGCGACGACGGCAGACCGGCGTAGAACGGTTCGGAGTGCGTGGCGACCGGCGCGACCGTGTCGCCGTCCGCGCCCACGATCAGCGTCGGCACCCGCACCGTGGACCAGATCTTGGTGGTGTTCCACCCGGTCAGCGGGATCGCGGCCCGCAGCGACGGGCGGCTGCGCGCGGCCTCCAGCGAGCCGCCGCCACCCATCGAGTGCCCCATCACCGCGACCCGGGAGCCGTCGACGCGGCCGCGCACGACGCTGGACCCGGTCAGGTAGTCGGCCGCGGCCAGCAGTTGCCGGCCGCGCGAGTCCGGCTGGTCCAGCGTGGTGATCGTGTCGATGGTGAAGACCACGAAGCCCTGCGAGGCCAGGCGCGGGCCGAGCCACGCGATGCTCGACTGGTACGCGGTGAACCCGGGCGAGATGACGACCGCGCCGAACGTACCCTCGGCCGTGCTCGTCGGGTAGTAGATGGTGCCGCCGCCGAAGCCGCTCACCAGCAGCGAGGACACGCTGATCTCGCCGGTGGCGAACGGGCCGCGGACCGCCTCGACGCTCGCGTTCGTCGGGTCGGGCCCACGCTCGTACGGATTGTCGGCCGCGGCGGACGCGGGCGCGGCACCGGCGAGACCGCCGGCGGCCATGGCGAGCGCGAGGACGGCCGCGCTCAGGAATCGTGGCTTGTGCACGTCGTTGTACTCCCTGCCTCGATCGGGGAACCGCAGCTCGGGGACGGATGCGGTTCGACGGACATCGATCAGGGTGCGCGTTCGGGCGGCCCGCGTGCATCGGCGAAATCACCGGTCTCGACCGCGCCCTCGCACGTGATCTAGGTTGTGAGCTGCGAAGATCAGGTCGGGCGGAGGGTGGCGCATGGACGAGCGCGAGCGGGAGGTCCGCCGCCGGATGGCGGCCCGGGAGCTCTACCGGGACGCGGACCCGGGGCTGGAGGGCCTGGCGGAGGAGCGGACCCGCGGCAAGGAACTCGCCGACGAGTACAACCGCACGAGCCCGCGCGCGACGGCGGAGCGGGACCGGCTGCTGCGCGAGATGCTGGGCGGCGTCGGCGAGCGGGTCTGGGTCGAGCCGCCGATCCGCGTCGCGTACGGCCGCCACCTGCACCTGGGCGACGACGTGTACGTCAACGTGAACCTGACGGTGGTGGACGACGGCGAGGTGTTCGTCGGCGACCGGGTGATGTTCGCGCCGAACGTGACGATCACCGCCACCGGCCACCCGGTCCACCCGGACCTGCGCCACGACGGCACCCAGTTCTCCGCCACGGTCCGGATCGAGGACGACGTGTGGATCGGCGCCGGCGCGACCATCCTGCCGGGCGTGACGATCGGGCGCGGCTCGGTGATCGCGGCGGGCGCGGTCGTCGCCGGGAACGTCCCGCCCATGGTCGTCGCGGCCGGCGTCCCGGCCCGCGTGCTCCGCCCGATCACGGACGCCGACCGCGAGTGGTCCTACCGCCCACCCCGCGACCTGCCACTGCCGTGACCGCGCCGCGGGTCCCGGCGAGCACTGAAGCCGGCCACCGACGGATCAGACGTGACCGCGCCGCGAGCCCGGCCGCTGCGGCCACCAACGTGGTTTGAAGCCGGCCACCCACGGATCAGACAGGGAGGCCGGCCACGGCCGACCGGTGCCCGCGGGAGCATGCGGATCGCGACCGCGCCGGAAGTGGGCAGATCGAAAAGGGTCTAGGAGACCCTCGCCGCGAGCAGCGGCGGCACCTCGGCGGCCGGGACCGGGCGGGACAGCAGGTAGCCCTGGAGGTAGTCGCAGCCGAGGTCGCGCAGTGCGTCGCGCTGGGCCGGCTCCTCCACGCCCTCGGCGACCGTGGACATGCCGCAGGAACGGGCCAGCGCGATCAGCGCCGCCACCATGTCCCGGCCGCGCGGCGTGCCGAGTTCCGCGACGAACAGTTTGTCGATCTTGAGGGCCTCGACGTTGAAGCGGCTGAGCCGGGCCAGCGACGAGTAGCCGGTGCCGAAGTCGTCGATCGCCAGGTCGATGCCGAGTGCCTGGATGCGGCGAATCGCGGCGACCACGTCCTCCGGGTCGTCCATCAGCGCGGTCTCGGTGATCTCGATGACCAGGTTGTCGCCGAGCAGGCCCCAGCGGGAGAGCGCGTCACCGAGGCGGTCCGGCAGCGCGGGGTCGCTCAGCTCGGCCGCGCCCACGTTGACCGTGACCCTGAGGTTGGCGCGGGCGCCGGAGTCGATCCAGGCCCGCAGGTCGGACAGCGCGTGATCCAGCATGACGGAGGTGATCCTGCGGCTGAGCTGCGCGCGTTCCGCGATCTCGATGAAGCGGTCCGGGCGGATCGGGCCGCGCGTGGGGTGCGTCCAGCGGGCCAGCGCCTCGAAGCCGCGGACCTCGCCGGTGACGGCGTCGCAGATCGGCTGGTACGCCGCGTGCAGTTGCCCCTCGTCGAGCGCGCGGACCAGGTCGGCGCGCAGCTCCAGTTCCTCCGACGTGGTGTGGTGCATGCCGGGGTTGAACAGCTGGATGTTGTTCTTGCCGGCGCGCTTCACCGCGTACATGGCGATGTCCGCGTCCCGGAGCACCTCGATGGCGTCGCGCGGGTCGTCCTCGGCCACCTCGACCAGGCCGACGCTGGCGCCGAGCGCGATCCGGCGGCCGGCCACCGCGAACGGCTCCTCGAACGTGTCCAGCATGCGCCGGGCGAACGCGCGAGGGTCGCCGTCGAAGTCTTCCAGCAGCACGGCGAACTCGTCACCGCCGAGCCGGACCACGGTGTCGGTGTGCCGCAGCACGCCGACCAGCCGCTGCGCGACCGTGATCAGCACGGTGTCGCCGGCCGGGTGGCCGAGGCTGTCGTTGACCTCCTTGAAGTCGTCCAGGTCCAGGAAGACGAGACTCAGCCGGGTGGGCGTGCCGGGCAGCAGCTCGCGCAGGCGCGCGGTGAGCATCGCCCGGTTGCCGAGCCCGGTCAGCGAGTCGTGGGTGGCCTTGTACCGGAGCACCCGCTCACTGCCGGCGAGCCGGCGCAGCAGCGCGCGATTCTCCGCGAGCACCAGCAACTGGCGGGCCATCACGGCCGAGAACAGCACGACCAGGCCGAGGTTCACGGCACCGTCCGGCGTACGCCCGGCCGCGAGCTGGAAGCCGCAGAACACCGCCGTGGGGATGATCGGCAGGTACGGACCGTAGACCGCGAACCGCGAGTCGGCGCTCCGCTCGCGGCGCGGCGAGGTACCGCCCCGGCACGTCGCGGCCGCCGCGGCGACGAACGCGAACGCCAGCGCCCAGATGCCCGGGTTGACCGCGTCGAACGGGCGGCCCTCGTGCAGCACCAGGTAGGCGAACGCGGCGTCCGCGCCGGTGAGCGTGGCCAGGAACGCCACGACCAGCAGCGGGCCGCGCCGGCGACCGGCCGGGAACTCGGTGAGCACCAGCACGGTCCAGAAGATCAGCAGCACCATGTCGCCGAGCACGTACGTCAGCCCGAACGCGACGCCGAGCCGGTCGTGGCCCGCCTGCGCCCAGATCTCGCCGAAGAACGCACCCCACACCACGATGAACACGGCCGCGGCCGCGACCACGCCGTCGAGCGCCATCCGCAGCCGGGCCCGGACGCCGACGGCCGGGGACGTGGTCCACACGGCCGCCAGCATCAGCGCGAAGAACGCCAGCCGGGCGCCGACCAGCAGCGGGGACGGCGCCGACGAGGAGTGCGCCATCAGGTTGCCCCAGGCCCAGCCGGCCGGTCCGGACGACCAGGCCACGCACGCGGCGGCCTGGAGATACCAGGAGACCCGGGCGAGGCGGTGCCCGGCGTGCCGCGCCGCGCGCAGGCAGAGCACCGCCGCGGTGACCGCCACCGCGAGCGTGAGCAGCGACGACACGCCACGGCCGAGCGCGCCGCCGGACGCGGGGAACACGCCGGCGGTCAGCAGCGCGGCAAGCGCGGCGCACGCGGCGGCGACGGCGGTCCGCTGTGCACGGGTCATGCCCGAAAAGTCGGCAACAGCGCCCGCAGGGTTAGATTTTCGCTGGTCAGGGCAGTCAGTGGGGAGGCACGCGGAATAGGGAGGACGGCGATGTCACTACTGCACCGGCACCGCAATGAGACGAAGAAGGACAATCACGACAAGGAGTCACCGGCGCGGAGCGACGCCAAGGACGCGCCCAAGGACGACGCGGGCGGCGGACCGGTGCCACCGGAGGCCGGCCCGGACAGCCCCGCCCAGCTCAGCGGCAACTCACTGTGGAACGCGGTGAAGCGGACGATCGCCGAGTTCCAGGACGACAACCTGTCCGACTGGGCCGCCGCACTCACCTACTACGGCGTCCTGTCCATCTTCCCCGGACTGCTGGTGCTCGCGGCCGTCCTCGGCCTGCTCGGCGACGACACGCTCACCCGCGTGGTGGACAGCGTCCGGCCACTGCTGCCGGCCGAGACCACCCAGATCCTGGAGAGCATGGCCGGCCAGCTCAGCGCCGCCGACACGTCATCCGGCCTGATCGCGCTCGTCGGTCTCGCCGGCGCGTTTTGGTCCGCATCCGGCTACGTGGGCGCGTTCATGCGCGCGTCCAACGCCATCTACGAGGTGCCGGAGGGCCGCCCGGTCTGGAAGACGCTGCCGATCCGGGTCGGCGTCACCGCGCTGGTCGGCCTGATGCTGATCGCCTGCGCGGTCATCGTCGTGTTCACCGGCGGCCTCGCCGACCGGGTCGGCTCCGCGATCGGCCTCGGCGAGGCCGCCGTGACCGTATGGGACATCGCCAAGTGGCCGGTGCTGCTGGTGATCGTCAGCCTGATGTTCGCGGTCCTCTACTGGGCCTCGCCGAACGCCAAGACCGGCGGCTTCCGCTGGGTCACCCCGGGCGGCTTCGTCGCCGTGCTGCTCTGGGTCGTGGCGTCCGCGGGCTTCGGGTTCTACGTGGCGAACTTCGGGTCCTACAACAAGACGTACGGCACGCTGGCCGGCATCATCGTCTTCCTGGTCTGGCTGTGGATCTCCAACATCGCCATCCTGTTCGGCGCGGAGATGGACGCGGAACTGGAGCGGCGGCGCGCGATCGCGGCCGGCACGCCCCCGGACAAGGAGCCGTTCCTGGAGCTGCGCGACGACCGCAAGGTGAAGAAGTAACCCCCACACGAGAACGGCCCCCGGTACGCACCGGGGGCCGTTTCCGTGGAACTCGCTGACGATCAGATCGAGGTGTTGCTGCTCCGGGAGCCGGCGAACGTGTCGTCGGCCGCGGTGATCGAGGAGGTCGGGGTGGTGCTGGTGCTGGTCGACGTGGTGTTCGTCGTCGCCAGCCGCTCGCCGAGCTTGCTGTGCGCCAGCTTGTCCTTGCCCTCGCTGTACAGCCGGTTCGCCTGCGCCTGCGCGACGCCGGCGGCCTCCTGCACGGTCGGGTGGTCCAGGACCTTGCGGGCCTGCACCCGCAGCTCCTCGTACTTCTCCCGGCCGGCGCGGGCGCCCAGGACGAAGCCCGCGGCCAGCCCGCCGATGAACAGAAGCTTTCCGCGCATGTTGGCGGCTCCTCTCGTGCCTTGACGCAGCACCGCCCTGCGGGCAGCGCTGTCGCGCCTGTCGTTCGTTGCTGCCGGGGTACGTACCCATCCTGCCCCCGCACCATGCCCCCATGTGCGGTAGTCGCGGAAATGTCCGAAAACCTGGCACGTGGCCTTCGGTAACCCGGTGGCAGAACCCCCCAGTGGGTCATGTAAGGTTATGCCCGTCGCCAGGGAGCGGAGAGATCCGCGGGCCTGGGGCCACAACTGAAACGATCCCCTGTAGCTCAATTGGCAGAGCAGCCGGCTGTTAACCGGCAGGTTATTGGTTCGAGTCCAATCGGGGGAGCGAGATCCCTGGATCCCCCCTGCCCGCGGAGAGCGCGGGCAGGGGGGATCTCGCATTCTGCTCCGGGGCCGAGCCCCGGAAACCCCACGGTCCGGTGGTGGCGTTGCGTGGGTCGGCGCAGGTTGCGTACTACGGGCGGAGATCTTTCGGGCTCCGGTGCGGTGGTTGCGTTACGCGGGTCGGGGTGGTTGCGGGCCTTTCCGGCGTTGCTTTACCTCCGCTTTCTTCGCTGTCGGCTTTCCCGCCCGGGCGGCGCTACTCTCCCTCTGCGCTGCACTCGGCATCGCCCTCCCCGCTCCGCGCCACGTTCCCCTCCGCGTCGACCTCTGCGCCGCTCCCCTCCGCACCACGTTCCGCTCCGCGTCGCCCTCTGCGCCGCTCCCCTCCGCGCCGCCCCCTCCGCGCCCTCTGCGCGCCGCCCCCTCCGCGCCGCCCCTTCCGCGCCGCATCCGTGTTGCGTCGTTTTATGCGTCGATTAGGAGGATCGCGGGATCGGGAGACCGGCGGCGTGGTGCCTCGGCGGGCGTGGTGCTGGGCGCCATGTTCTCCGCGCTGGCGGTCGTAAAGCTGGTGATCATGGCGGATTCGGTAGCGCCGTTGCGGTCGGCGTGCCGCTGGACACCGGTGGTGGTCCGCTGGCTGCTGGCTGCTGGCGCGCGCTGGTACACGACCTGGGCGACCGGATGCGGTGGGGGAGCCGGCCGTCCCGTTGGGGGTATGCACGATTCACCGAAGAAGGACGGCCGGTTGATCTCCGTTTAAGCGATATTCGGCCGATATAGGCGAGGTATGGCTTGATCAAAGGTGGCCTGTCCCGCCCGATTGCCGGTGGCCGGGGCACAGGCGTACGGGATACGATCCCCGCGCCGGGGCGGTAGCTCAGCCGGTTAGAGCAGGGGACTCATAATCCCTCGGTCGCGGGTTCGAGTCCCGCCCGCCCCACCATTTGACCTGCGGAAACGTCGCTTTTCGGATCGACGCCCATGGGCGGTCAACCCCCATTGGACGTACACCTTGTCCGTTTTAGCGGTATTTGCGATCATCGAACGAGAAGATCCATACTTCGCGCCGCACGCGTGATCGAGATCTCATCGACCGGCCTCACGTGAAGCGGCGGGGTCATCGGCCCCGCCACTCCTCGTCACGTGAGCGCGATCAGCGCAGCACGCCCGGTGCGGCGTCGCCGCCGCCCCAGACGTCCTCGTCCTCCTGGAGCCAGGTGCTGCGCTCCTCCTCGCCGCCGAAGCCGGCGCCGGGTCCGCCGCCCATGCCGGCCAGCCCGGCCGCGCCCGGGCGGCCGGCGCCGCTCTTGCCGCCGGCCACGCCGCCGGAGAGCATCGGCTTGCCGCCCTTTCCGGCACCTCCCTTGCCCGCGCCCCGCGCGCCCGCGCCGGCACCCATGCCGCCCATGCCCGCCATGCCGGCCATCCCGCCGAGCGCGGCGCCGCTGACCGGCTTGCCGAGCGCGCCGCCGCCGGGAAGGCCGCCGGAGCCGATGCCGCCGCCGGAGCCGCCGCCCGCGCCGAGACCGCCCGCGCCCAGGCCGCTGAGGCCGCCGGAGCCGAGGCCACCGCCACCGAGACCGCCGGTGCCCAGCCCGCCGCCCGCGCCGGCCAGCCCGGTGCCGGAGCCGGTCTTCGGATCGAAGCCGGTGTCGACGCCGGGCGTGTAGCCGGTACCCGCGTCCGGGTCGAACCCGCTGGTGCCGTCGTTGATCGGCGGCGTGTACGGGCTTCCGCCGGTCGGGTCGTAGGCGCCGCCGCCGGGAATGCCACCGGAGCCGATGCCGGACGGGTCCGCGCCCAGCTTCGGCGCGCCGCCCATGCCACCGCCACCGCTGACCCCGCCGACGCCGCCGCTTGGGCCGCCGCTGCCGGTGGGCACCTGCTCGTAGGGCGTCTGGTTGGCAACGTCGACGGGGGTACCGGCCGGCGTCACCTCGGTCGTGTCGGCGACCTGCCCGTTCAGCGTCTTCCAGTAGCCCAGCGCCTCGTCGCTGCCGTTGGTGACCGCGTCCTGCACCGCGGTCCACACCTTCTGCGCGAGCCCGCCGGTCAGCGCGTTGCCGAGATCCCGGTAGGCGCCCATCGCACCCGCGATGTCCACCTTGATCGCGTTCTCGAACGAGCCGATCGGGATGGTCAGGTATGAGTTCCGCGCCTCCATCACGTCGGGCTGCATGGCGATCGGGATCGGGATCTTCTCCTGCGCCGCGTGCAGGTCGTCGGCCGTCTTGTTGAGACTCGCGACCACGCCGCCGCCACCGCCGCCGTTCGCCTCGTCCGCGACCTTCTGGATCTTCTCCGAGATGGTCTCGATGTGCTTCTTGAAGGCCTCGTAGGCCTCGCCCTTCCAGACGGTGCCCAGGTCCTTGACGTTCTGGTCGAGGCTGGTCTTGACGCTGTTCAGGTTGCGCAGCACCGCCTCCCAGCCGAGCGCCGCGGTCCGCAGGTCACCGGGACGGCCGTCGATGACCACCTGGTTGACGATGTTCTCCCAGGACTCCTCGCCCCAATTGCGCGCCATCGCCTAGCCTCCGTACGCCGAGTCGCCGGAGGAGGTGCCGTCGCTCGGGTATGAGGCCGGCGTGGCGGTGGTGCCGGTGGCCGGATACCCGGACCCGGACCCGTACTCCCCCGTCTGCACCTCGGACGCGAAGACCTGCTCGAACGCCTGCGCCGACATCTCGTTCGCCCGCTCGGCCGTCTCGTACTTCTCCTTGACCTGCTTCAGCGCCTCGGCGGCCTGCAGCAGTTCCTCGGCGATGGTCCGGACCGACTGCTCCGCGGTCTGGTAGTGACCGAGGTGCCGCTGCGCCATCGCCTGCGCCGCGGGGTAGGTGCCGAACGGCGACTTGCCCTGCGCCGAGGCCGGCCCGGTCAGCCAGCTGCCGATGTCGTCGCTCATCGCGGGCAGCAGGCGGTCACCCAGGTACTTCGAGTGCTCCTCCAGCCAGCGGATCGCGCCGTCCAGGCTGTCGGCATCCCACTCCGTGTTGAGACCCGGGTCGCCGGACGTGCTGTTGATCTCGGTGGGCTGACGCGCCGCGTTGACGTCGTTCGAGGACCAGAAGCCCACACCCGCCGTCGGCGTGGCCGCCAGCGGCGGTATGAAGACCGGGGTCACCTCCCGGGCCGGTCCGTTGTTCTCCTCGGCTGTCATCTCGTCTTCCTCCCCGTTGTCACGATGTTCGGTCCGTGGCCGGTACGCCGGTCAGCCGCGGTACGGCGGACCGGGCGGCGGGTATTGCGGGCCGGGCTGCGGTGGGTACTGCTGCTGCGGCGGGTATCCCGGAGGTCCCGGCTGCGGCGGCGGGTATCCCGGGGAGCCCTGCTGTGGCGGATAGCCGCCCTGCTGCGGTGGATACGGTCCCGGCTGCGGATACGGTCCGGGAGCGCCGACCGGCATCGGCGGGCCGGGGCGGCGCTTGTTGCCACGCGACGCGGCCGCGATGATCGCCACGACGACCACGACCACCAGGAGCAGGCAGATGCCGCCGGCGATCAGCAGCACCGTGTTGCCGGCGAGGCCGTCGTCCTCCGGCGCGGGCTCGGCCGCGGTGCCGCCGTCGGTGTCGTCGCCCAGCAGCGGGTTCCGGTCCACCGCCGGCACGTCCTCGGTAAGCGCGGCGACCGGGTTGACGATGCCGTCGCCGTACTGGCCGTCCCAGCCCTCGGGGCCCTTGTCGTCCGCGGTCCGGATCAGCCGCTCGATCACGTTGGCCGCGTCGAGGTCGGGGTACTTCGCCCGGACCATCGCCGCCACCCCGGAGACGATCGCGGCGGCCGCGCTGGTGCCGCCGCCGATGCCGTAGCCGCTCTCGGACAGCGCGGGCGGCTGCGGGCCGATGATGTCCTGGGCCGGCGCGGACAGCACCGCACCCCTGCCCTGGGCGGACTGGGCGGCCCAGAACGCGCCGTCGGTGCCGATGCCGGTCACCGCGATGACGCCCCGGATCCGCGCGGGCGTGATCACCTCGCGGGCGCCCTCCGAGAGGTTTCCGGCCGCGGCGACCACCACCACGTCCTTGCTGAGCGCGTAGTTGACCGCGTCCGCGAGGTACTGGGGCGTCACGGTGCCGCCGCCCCAGGAGAGGTTGATGACCTTGGCGCCGTTGTCCGCCGCCCAGCGGATGCCGGCCGCGCCGAGCTCCATGCTCTGGTCGTCGGCGCCCACGGCGTACGGCAGGATCTTCACGCCCGGCGCGATCCCGGTCATCCGGTTCGGCCCGCCGCCGATGCCGGCGATGGTCCCGGCCATGCCGGTGCCGTGCCCGTCCTCCCGGTCGGACCGGCCGTCCGCGGCCTCGCCGTTCACGCCCTTGCCGGGAAGGACCTGGCCCTGGAGATCAGGATGCGAGGCGTCGACGCCCGAGTCCACGACGCCGACCACGACGCCCGCGCCGTTGCTGATCTTCTGCGCCTCGGAGATCCTGAGGAGGTCGAAGTACCACTGCTGACGCTCCGCGATCGTCGGCGCCGCGACCGCGGCGGACGGCGACACGAACAGCGCGCCGCCGGCCAGCATCGCGGCCAGCGTGGCTGCCGTGAACCGGATCACCCCGCCGGTACGGTGGCGCCGGGCTCTGGTGGGCCTCACCGCTGACTCCCCCTGTCGGATTCGATGTGCTGCCGAGAATACGGCCATCCGTACCCCCGGCGGCAATCTCGCCCACCGCGCGGACCAGCCCGCCCGGCGGCGACGACATCCACCTAGATCAAACTTTCGGGTGCATGCTCCTTCCCCGCGGCTGATCATCGCTGACCCGCGCAAGGCTGCCGTAGGATCACGGACCTATGAGGGAGCTGGCGCGCGAGTCCCGGGTCCGTGGTTGTCTGCTCGGCGGAGCGGTCGGGGACGCGCTCGGCAACCCGGTGGAGTTCGATCGCGAGCCCGGGGTCACCGACCTGGAGCTGTCCGCCGACGGCCTCGCGCTGATCACCGACGACACGCAGATGACGCTGTTCACCGTCGAGGGCCTGATCCGGTCCGGCGGCAGCGGCATCCCCGAGGCCGTCTATCAGGCCCATCGTCGCTGGTACGACACGCAGTGGCTGCCCGGCCCGCCGGAGCACGCGGACGGGCTCGCCGCCCGGCCGTTCCTCTACGCGCGGCGCGCACCGGGCAACGCCTGCCTCAGCGGTCTCCAGCTCGGCCGGATGGGCACGTTCGCGCACCCGGCGAACCCGGACTCCAAGGGCTGCGGCTCGGTCATGCGGTCCGCGCCGTTCGGCCTGTGGCCGGCGGTGAGTGCGGAGGACGCGTTCGCCCGCGCGGCCGAGTGCGCGGTGCACACCCACGGCCACCCGACCGGTTACCTGGCCGCCGGCACGTTCGCCGCGATCGTCCGCCACCTGCTGGACGGCGACGACGTCCGCACCGCGACCGAGCGTGCCATCGGCATCCTGACCGCGCGCGAGCGGCACGAGGAGACGCTGACCGCGCTGCGCCGGGCGCTGGACACGCCGTACGCTGCGGGTAACGCCGGCATCGAGCGGATCGGGCTCGGCTGGATCGCGGAGGAGGCGCTGGCCATGGCGGTCTACGCGGCGCTCGCGTTCGAGGAGCCGGACCGGACCCGGGACGCGCTGCTCGTCTCCGTCAACCACGCGGGCGACAGCGACTCCACCGGCGCCATCTGCGGCAATCTGCTCGGCGCCCGGCACGGCGAGGAGGCGCTGCCCGCCGCGTGGGTCGCCCGCCTCGAAGGTCTGGACACGATCGGCGAGATCGCCGACGACCTGGTGAAGGCGGGGGCATGAGCGAGCTTGCGAGCGAATCATCGGCTCAGCGCCGACCACCACGAATCCGCAGCGGACGGAGTGGTCCGGCATGACGGTCACGAACTGGGCGGGGAACGTCACGTTCGGGGCTGCCCGGGTGCACTCGCCCGGCACGCTGGACGAACTGCGCGAGGTCGTGGCGGCGAGCGAGCGGCTGCGCCCGCTGGGCACCGGCCACTCGTTCAACCGGATCGCGGACACCGACGGTGACCTGGTCTCGGTCGCGTCGCTGCCCTCCACCGTGCACATCGACTCGCTCGCCAGCGAGGTCACCGTGAGCGCGGGCGTCCGCTACGGCGAACTCGCCTCCCGGCTGCACGCGGCCGGGTACGCGCTGCACAACCTGGCGTCGCTGCCGCACATCTCGGTGGCCGGCGCGGTCGCCACCGGTACGCACGGCTCCGGCGTCGCCAGCCCGGGCCTCGGCGCGGCCGTCACCGGCCTGCGCCTGGTCACCGCGGACGGCGAACTGCTGGAGCTGCGCCGGGACGACCCGCGGCTGGCCGGCGCGGTGGTCAGCCTCGGCGCGCTCGGCATCGTCGTCGACGTCACGCTGCGCGTCCGCCCCACGTTCGACCTCGCGCAGTACGTCTACGAGCGTCTTCCCTGGTCGCAGCTGTCCACCGGCTGGCCGGAGATCATGGGCGCGGGCTACTCGGTCAGCCTGTTCACGGACTGGACCGACTCGGTGATCAACCAGATCTGGGTCAAGCGCGACCCGGCGGACGCGCCGCTGCCCACGCGCTGGCACGGCGCCACCATCGCCGAGACGCCGCTGCACCCGGTCCCCGGCATGTCTGCGGTGAACTGCACGGAGCAGGGCGGCGTGCCGGGCCCGTGGCACGAGCGCCTCCCCCACTTCCGCCTCGACTTCACGCCCAGCAGCGGCGCCGAGCTGCAGACGGAGTACCTGCTCCCGGCCACGAACGCGCTGGCCGCGCTGGAGGCGGTGGACTCGATCCGCGACCGGGTCGCGCCGGTGCTGCAGATCTCCGAGATCCGCACGATCGCGGCCGACGACCTCTGGCTCAGCCCGAGTCACGGCCGGGACAGCGTGGCGATCCACTTCACCTGGCACCCCGACGCGGACGCGGTCGCACCGGTCGTCGAGGCGCTGGAGGAGCGGCTCGCGCCGTTCGACGCCCGGCCGCACTGGGGCAAGGTCTTCGCCACCGACCCGGCCGCGCTGCGCGCCCGCTACCCGCGCTTCCCCGACTTCCTGGCGCTGCGCGCCGAGCTGGACCCGTCCGGCAAGCTGATCAACCCGATGCTCGGCCGCTATCTCGGCCTTTAGCCCCGCGACTCAGCGGAGCACCCCGGGAGCCACGGCCTCGTTGCCGCCCCAGACGTCCTCGTCCTCGGTCAGCCAGGTGCCGTGCTCCTCCTCCGCGCCGTAACCGGCGCCGCCCTGACCCGCGCCGGCGAGGCCGGCCGGTCCGGGCGCGCCGGGACGACCGGTGGCGGCGCTTCCGGCGACGGCGCCACCGGGGAGCGTCGGCTTGCCGGCCGCGCCCTTGCCCGCGCCCCGCGCTCCCGCGGCCACGGGTCCCGCGCCGCCGACCCCGGCGATCCCGGGCACGGCCGGGGCGACCGGCTTGCCCAGCGCACCACCGCCGACCAGCCCGCCGGCGCCGAGACCACCGGCACCCAGGCCCCCGGCACCCGGACCGCCGGCACCGGACGGCGAACCGATCCCGCCGGCGCCGAGGCCGCCGGTGCCGAGCCCGCCGAGACCCCCGGCGCTGGGCGCTCCCAGGCCGCCGGTGCCGAGCCCGCCGCCCGCGCCGGCCAGGCCGGTGCCGCCGAGCGCGTCCGGGTCGATCGTGCTCGCGCTCGGGACGGTGCCCGGAGCGAGGCCACCGGCCGCGGGAAGTGAGGTCGTGCTCGGATCGAACGCGCCGGTGGCGGGCGGGGCCGCGGTTGCCGACGGGTCGAAGCCTGCGGTGCCGGCGCCGAGCGGCGGCGTACCGCCCGCGGCCGGGTCGAACGGGCCGGCGGCCGTGGACGGGGCCGCGCTCAGCGCCGGGGTGGCGCCGGCGACCCCGGCGCCGCCGGTGAGGGCGCCGAGGCCGCCGCCCGGCCCGGCGGTCGACAGCGGCACCTCGGCATAGGGAAGCGCGTCCGCGCCCGCGGTGATGTTGCCGCCCGGCGTACCCGCGGCCTCGCCCTCGATCTCGAAGTTCACCCGGTTGTAGATCACTCGGGCCTCGTCGGTCCGGTCGTTCAGCCAGTCGCGGAGCGCGTCGATGGCGCCGGTCGCGGCCAGCGCCGCGCCCGCCGCCGTGCCCAGGGCGACGCCGAGCGGGCCGAACGGCAGGCCGATCGCGGCCACCGCCGCCGCCTCGAAGAGCCCGTCCGCGATGCCCTGGTCCTCGTTGCGGGCCGCGGCGACCTCGTCCTCGATGCCGGCCGGGATCGGGATCTCGGACTGCGCGGCCTCCAGCCGGTCCGCCGACTCGTTCAGCGTGCCGACGACCGTGCTCAGCTCGTTCGCGCCGTCGGAGATCGACTGGAGGTTCGCGGAGATGCGCTCGATGTGCGCCTTGAAGGACTCGTAGGCCTCGCCCTTCCACGTGGTGCCGAGGTCCGCCACGTTGCCGTCCAGGCTGGTCTTCACGCTGTTCAGGTTGCGCAGCGCCAGCTCCCAGCCGGCCGCCGCGCTCCGCAGGTGGGCCGGTTTCCCGTGCACCACGACCTGCCTGACCATCTCTTCCCAGGACTGCACCCCGTACTTGTCAGCCATCGGGTCACCCCTCGTAAGGTGTGGTGTGAACGGCGGGCTCCACGGCCACCGTGCTGGTCACCGGCACGTCGGACACCGGCGTGGCGGACGCCGGCGTGGCGGACGCCGGCACGGCCGTGGCCGCCGGGTAGCGGCCGGCCGCGGGCGCCGCCTGCGACGTGAAGATCTGGTCGAAGGACGAGGCGCTGAGCTCGTTGGCCTCCTCCGCGGTCTTGTACTGGTCCAGCACCACCCGCAGCGCCTGCGCGGCCTGCCACAGCTCGGTGGCGACGCTCCGCACCGACGCGTCCGCCGCGGTGTAGTGCGCGATGTGCCGTTGCGACAGGTCGAGCGCCGTCGGGAAGGTGCCGAACGGCGACGCGCCGCCCGGCGGCGGCAGCAGCCAGTCGCGGATGTCGCTCTCCATCCCGGGCGCCAGGGTGCCGCCGAGATATCGCGAGTGGGTCTCCAGCCAGGTGATCGCGCCCTCCAGCGTGGACGCGTCCCACTCGGTCGAAATGCCCGGGTGGCCCGGTGCCGGCGCCAGCCGGCTGGGCTGCCCTGACACGGTCACGTATTGCTGCCCCGCCGGCTCCGGTGGAATGACCGCGCCCGGCGGCATGAAAACAGGTACAGGTCCAGGTCCCGCCATCGTGCTCTCCTCCCGTGCTCCGAAGGATCCGCTGCGACCAATACGCCCGTCGCGCCGAAGCGGTTCACCCCGGATTCCGGGAGGAGTGCCGGCCCCTACTTGCGCAGCATGCGGCTCATCCGGCGGGAGGCGGCCCAGAGGCAGAAAATCAACATCACCAGCAGGTACGCCACGTCGAGCGCCTGGATCCAGCCGAGGTCGCCGGCGGTGATGCCGCGGATCAGGTCGACCGCGCGGTAGAGCGGCGTGACCTCGACGATCCAGCGGAGCACTGCCGGGTAGGCCGTGGCCGGGACGAACGTGCCGGAGAAGAGGAACAGCGCGAACTGGATGGTGCCGATCAGGTCGAAGTCCTGCCAGCCGCGCAGCCAGGTGGCGGTCAGCATGCCGACCGCGCCGAACGCGAAGCCGATCAGCACGGTCGCGGGCAGCGCGAGCAGCGCCCGCCACGGGCTGGTCAGGTCCATGGCGATCATGACGGTCAGGAACGACCCGGCGTAGAGCGCGCCGCGGGCCATCGCCCAGCTCAGCTCGCCGAGCGCGACCTCCATCGGGCCGACCGGGGTGGCCAGGACGCTGTCGTACAGCTTCCAGAACTTCATCTTGCCGAAGAAGTTGAACGTGGTCTCGGTCAGCGCGCCGGTCATCGCGGACGCGGCGAGCATGGCCGGGGCGACGAACGCGGCGTAGCCGACCACCGTGCCGTCCGGCAGCGTCATGTCGCCGACCAGCGCGCCGACGCCGATGCCGATGGAGAAGAGGTAGAGGAACGGCTCGAGCGCGCCGGACGCGAACACGAGCCAGCCGACGCTGCGCAGCGCGACGACGTTGCGGCCGGCCACGGCCAGGACGCGTCCGCCGGAGCCGGCGAGGCGGGGCACCGCGAGCGTGGTGAGCATGATCAGACCCCCAGCCGCCGGTGGAAGCGGTGCGCCGCCAGCGCGGTCCCGGCGGCGGCCCAGAGCGCGAGGTAGAGCAGGTGCCCGGTGAGCGACCAGTCCGGAGCCCGGCCGAGCGTGGCGGCGCGGCTCAGGTCGGCCGCGTGCCACAGCGGTGTGGCGTAGGCCAGCCAGCGCAGCGCGACCGGGAGCGTGTCGACCGGGAAGAAGACGCCGGCGAAGAGCGTCATCGGCAGGACCGCGAACCTCATCAGCAGGCTCAGCCACACCTCGCCGGGCACGGACACCGTGTACGCGAAGACGGGAGCGGCCACGGCGAGGCCGAGCAGCGCGCCGATCGGCAGGCAGGCCACCGCCCACGGCGACCGCAGCGCCCCGAACACCGCGCCGACCAGGAGGAACGCGCCGACGCCCGCGGTCACCCGGAACAGCACGAACAGCAGGTGGCCGCCGAACACGTCCGCGGGCCGCAGCGGCGTGGCGGCCTGCGCGGAGTAGGTCTTCATCCACTCCATGTTGGCCATCACCGGCCAGGTGGCCTCGCTCAGCGCGATCTGCAGTGCGGTGGCGGCGAGCAGGCCGGGGACGAGGAAGTGCAGGTAGGAGACGCCGTCGACGCCGCCCTGGACGTAACCGCCGACGCCCAGGCCGAAGCCGACCACGGTGAGCAGCGGGACGACGAACGAGCCGAACACGGAGCCGCGCCAGTTGCGCGCGAACTCGGCCAGATGGAACTCGAAGGCGGCGGTCATCAGTCCACCAGCGTCCGGCCGGTGAGGTGCAGGAACACGTCCTCCAGGGAGCTGCGGCGGACCAGCGCGCCGGCCGGGGTGAGCCCGCGCGCGTGCACCTCGGCGAGCGCGGCGTCGCCGTCGGCCGCGTAGATCAGGACGCGGTCGGGCAGCTCCTCGGTGCGCTCGCCGATGCCGTCCAGCTTGGCGGCGAACCCGGCCTGCGACTCGGCCCGGAAGCGCAGCTCGACGACCTCGCGCGTGGAATATCTCTCGATCAGCGCGCGCGGTGAGCCCTCCGCCACGATCCGGCCGGCGTCCATCACCACCAGCCGGTCGCAGAGCTGCTCGGCCTCGTCCATGTAGTGCGTGGTGAGCACCAGCGTGACGCCGCGCTGCTTGAGCCGGAACAGCCGCTCCCACACCAGGTGGCGGGCCTGCGGGTCGAGCCCGGTGGTGGGCTCGTCGAGCAGCACCAGGTCGGGCTCGTTGATCAGCGCGCGGGCGATGGTGAGCCGCCGTTTCATGCCGCCGGAGAGCGGCTCGACCTCGTTGCCGGCGCGCTCGGTGAGCTGCACGAAGTCGAGCAGCTCCAGCGCGCGGCGCGTGGCCTCGCGGCGGGAGATGCCGAAATATCGCGCGTAGGTCGTGAGGTTCTGCAGGACGGTCAGGTCGGGCGCGAGGTTGTCCAACTGCGGGCAGACGCCGAGCCGGGCGCGGATGGCCGGGCCCTGGCGCACCGGGTCCATGCCGAGGATGCGCAGCAGGCCGCTGGTGGGTGGGGACACGCACCCGATCATGCGCATGGTGGAACTCTTGCCCGCGCCGTTCGGCCCGAGGAAGCCGAACGCCTCGCCGGGCTGCACCGTGACGTCGATGCCGTCCACGGCGGTGAACGTGCCGAAGCGCTTGACCAGCCCCGCCGCCTCGATCATCGCAGTCATGCCACGACCCTAGACCGGGGGTACGACAGATTCCGACGCATTTACCGGGGTGTGGCCGCCTCCGCGTCGCGCCGGGCGTGCGCGACCAGGTCGTCGGTCCGCGCGCGCACCTCGTCGTCGATCGGCGTGCCGGTGTCGTACCGCACGGTCCATCGCAGACCGTCCACGCCGCTCACCCGGCGCGCCACCACCCGGACGCCGCCGCCGGGCAGCGGGTGGTGGTGGGTGATCGCCACCGACTTGGTCACGCGCACCTGCACCTGGTGCGGCACGTGGCCGGGCGCGAGCAGCAGCGTGGAGATCGCCGGCTCGTCGACCACCACGGCGTACCCCTCGCGCTCCTCCGCGACCCGGCCGGCGATGACGGTGAGCTCACGGCCGGACCAGACCGCCTTGAGGATCTCGTGCCAGCCGAGCCGGTGCAGGCCGGGCAGCCAGAGCCCGCGGTTGGTGGCCACCACCACGCCCTCGGTGGACGTGCTGGCCCAGGTGAGGATGCGCTCGTCCCGGTCGAGCACGGGGCGCAGCGCGGCCGGCGGGCGCGACCGGCGAAGGAAACCGAACACCTCACAACCCCCCGACGGCCTGCTCGCGCAGGGCGCGCGCGTGTTGTTCCAGCGACAGCAGTTCCCCGAAGAGCGCGAAGTACTCGTCCTTGTTGGCCACCGGGTTGATCCGCTGCACCTTGGACTTGAGGTCCGCTATCCGGGCGGTCACGGAGGCGGACTGCAGCCGGGCCAGCGTGACCGCGACGTACTGCGGGTCGGGGTCGCGGTCGACCCGCAGCGGCTCCACCGCCAGCTCGCTGACCAGCGCCTTCGCGCCGAGGTCGTCGCAGAGGTCGCGGACCTTCTCGATCCAGACCACGCCGCCACCGGCCGCGGACGTGGTGCCGCCGGCGTCCGCCACCGCGCCGCGCAGCACCACGTGCACCGGGTCGGTGAAGTGGGTGGCGTCCAGCGCGTCGAACATCGGGCCGGCCAGCACCGGCTCCTGCAGCGCGAGCTTCAGCGCCTCGCGCTCCACCTGGAGCTGCGGCGCGGACGTGGGTCGCGGGGCGGGCCGACGGCGGCCGTCCTCCGGCGCGGCCCCACCGGCGCGGCGGACCGCATGCTCCACCTCGGGCATGTCCATGCCCAGGTCGTCGGCGAGCTTGCGAGTGTAGCCGGGGCGCATCGAGCGGTCCTTGATCTGCGCGACCAGCGGCGCGGTGGAGCGCAGCGCGGCGACCCGGCCCTCCACGGTGTCCAGATCGTATTGATTCATGATTGACCGGAGCGCGAACGCGATCATCGGCTCGCGCGCGGCCACCAGGTCGCGCACGGCCAGGTCGCCGCGGTGCAGGCGCAGCTCGCACGGGTCCATGCCGTTCGGGCTGACCGCGATGAACGTTTGCGCCACGAACCGCTGGTCGTCGGAGAACGCGCGCATCGCCGCCTTCTGACCGGCCGCGTCGCCGTCGAAGGTGAAGATGATCTCGCCACCCAGGTCGTTCGCGTCCATCAGCAGCCGGCGCAGCACCTTGATGTGGTCCTCGCCGAACGCGGTGCCGCAGGTCGCCACCGCGGTCGGCACACCGGCCAGGTGACAGGCCATCACGTCGGTGTAGCCCTCGACGATCACGGCGCGACTCTCCCGCGCGATGTCCCGTTTCGCGTGGTCGATGCCGTAGAGCACGTGCGACTTCTTGTAGAGCGGCGTCTCCGGCGTGTTCAGGTACTTCGGTCCGTCATCGTCGTCGAACAACCTGCGCGCGCCGAACCCGATGACGTCGCCGCTGATGTCCCTGATCGGCCAGAGCAGCCGCCGCCGGAACCGGTCGATCAGCGAACCGGACCGCGCCGGGCGGGACAGCCCGGCCGTGACCAGTTCGTCCGCGGTGTAGCCCTTCTGCCGCAGGTGCCGGGTCAGCGGGTCCCAGCCCTCGGGGGCGAACCCGCAGCCGTACGCCTCCGCGTGCTCGCGCCCGAAACCGCGCTGGGCCAGGAACTCGCGCGCCGCCCGCGCGCCCGGCGTGATCAGCTGGGCCCGGTAGAAGTCGGCCGCGTCCGCGTGCGCCGCGATCAGCCGCTGCCGCTGCCCGGGCTGCTGCCGGGGACCGGACGGGCGGCCGCCGGGCGTCTCCTCGTACCGCAGTTGGATGCCGGCCCGGCCGGCCAGCCGCTCGACCGACTCGACGAACGTCAGGTGGTCCGCGTCGATCAGGAACTTGATCGCATCGCCGCCCTTGCCGCAGCCGTGGCAGAAGTAGACGTTGCGCGCCGGCGAGACCGTGAACGACGGCGTCTTCTCGTCGTGGAACGGGCAGAGTCCCTTCAGGTTGCCGCCGCCGGCCGACTTCAGGGTGACGGTCTCGGAGATCACGTCGGCGATCGCCGTCCGCTCACGCACCAGCGCGATGTCCTCGTCCCGAATCCTGCCGGCCATCCCCGCCGCACCTCCCGCTCCGCGCGCCCCGGTCCCGACCCCCACGGTCACAACCATCAGAGCGTTCCAAGGGTACGGCGGGAGCCGCGCGACCCGGAGGGGCCAGTCGGCGGTTTCGTCCTCAGGTGAGCGCGCGGTGCCAGGAGACGGCGGCCGGATCGGTGAGCGACGCCACCTGATCGATCACCACGCGCAGCCGCGCGGCGTCGTCCGGCGCGGCCCGCCAGATCGGCGCGAACACCGGGTCCAGCCCTTCCGGCGCGCGCACGGCCAGCACGTGCACCAGCCGGGTGAGCGCCTCCCGCTGCCGCTCCTGCTCGGCCGCCGCGCCGGGGCGGCGCATCACGTACCGCAACGCCATGCCCTTCAGCAGCGCGCACCGGATGCGCACGTCGCGCGGGACGATCAGGTCCGCGGCGTACCGGCGCAGGGATCGTGATCCGAAGCCCTCGACCGTGGCCTCGACCGGCGCGGCGACCAGCCGCCCGGTCAGCACGCTGGTCATCCGCTTGAGCGCGATCTGCGCGCGGTGGCTGCCGTCGTAGGCCAGCACCGGCGCCAGCAGCGGCCCGGCCAGCAGCTCGGACAGCGCGGCACCGAGCAGGTCGACCGGCTCCTCGGAGTAGACGCCGGACACGTCGGCGCAGAGCGCGGCCCGCTCGTCGGCGTCCACGGCCAGCCGCTCCAGGTCGATGTAGCCGCCGTGGATGCCGTCCTCCAGGTCGTGCACGGAGTACGCCACGTCGTCCGCCCAGTCCATCACCTGGGCCTCCAGCGACTTCCGCTCGGGCTCCGGGGCGTGCTTCCGTACCCACTCGAAGACCGGCAGGTCGTCGGCGTAGACGCCGAACTTGCGGCGCACGCCGTCCCGGCGCCACGGGTACTTGCAGGTGGCGTCCAGCGAGGCGCGGGTCAGATTGAGCCCGGCGCCCTCGACCTTCGCCTCCAGCCGGGTCAGCACGCGCAGCGTCTGCGCGTTCCCCTCGAAGCCGCCGCACGCGCCCGCGACCGCGTCCAGCGCGGCCTCGCCGTTGTGCCCGAACGGCGGGTGGCCCAGGTCGTGGGCGAGCCCGGCCACGTCCACCACGTCCGGGTCACAGCCGAGGCGCTCGCCCATCTCGCGGGCGATCTGCGCCACCTCCAGCGAGTGGGTGAGCCGGGTGCGCGGGAAGTCGTCCGCCCCGGCCACGTGCACCTGCGTCTTGGACGCCAGCCGCCGGAACCCGGCCGAGTGCAGCACCCGCGCCCGGTCCCGCTGGAAGGGCGTGCGCCCGTACCCGGTGTCCTTGGCCGTCTCGTCCGCCCACCGCTCCGCGTCCTCGACGATCATGGGTCGAGCGTAGTGCCGCACCCCACCTCACGGCCCCGCCGTCGCCGGGATTTCCGCCGCCGTTCAGGAGCGCGGCGCCAGCACACAGAACTCGTTGCCCTCCGGGTCGGCCAGCACCACCCAGCCGTCGACGCTGCCCTGACCGACGTCGACGTGCCGGGCGCCCATGTCGACCAGGCGCTCCACCTCGGCCTCCTGGTTCTCCGGGCGCAGGTCGAGGTGGAGGCGGTTCTTCACGCTCTTGAGCTCGGGGACCGCGACGAAGACGATGCCGGGGGCCTCGCCGGCCTTGCGGCGGATCTCCACCTCGCCGGGGCGCTCGTAGGTCACCTGGTAGTGCAGCGCCTCCGCCCACCACCGGGCCAGCCGGCCGGGGTCCTCGGCGTCGACGACCACGTTCTCCCACTCGCTGCCCATGGTGCTCCTCATCGTCCGGCCGCTGGCGGCAAGGTGACGAACACGTTACGCCGGGAAACCGATCGCGGCACCCTACGTTCCACTGAGCGCCATAAATCCTGGGTCTGCCATCACGGTACGAGGCGCGGCTCGGAGCACACCGTAGTGGGATAGAGAATTTCCATGCCCGGTAGTAGCGTGCCGGGAGCACAACGTCACCGACCGGCGGTCGCCGGTCCCCCCACCATTGCCCGGCGTCCGATCGCCTTCCGCTGGCCGGAGCGGAGGCGAGGCATCCGCGCCGGGTAGAGGAGAGCGTGTGTCCGGCATCGACGACTGCCTCCGGCAGGCGATGACAATCCCCGGCGCGATCGGCGCCAGCCTGGTCGACTACACCACCGGCTTCGCGCTGGGCTCCGCGGGCGCCGCACCCGGCGACGACCCGGAGGGCACGGCCACCGGCACGGCCGACATCGTGCACGCCGCGATCACCCGGTCGCCGTTCGCGTCGGCCCGGCCCGGCGACGGCGTCGAGGACGTCATCATCACCACCGCGGGCGGCTACCACCTGATCCGGCTGCTGCGCACCGGGTTCGACAGCCGGT
This sequence comes from Catenuloplanes atrovinosus, assembly GCF_031458235.1. Taxonomy (NCBI): domain Bacteria; kingdom Bacillati; phylum Actinomycetota; class Actinomycetes; order Micromonosporales; family Micromonosporaceae; genus Catenuloplanes; species Catenuloplanes atrovinosus. The sequence continues at coordinate 6,003,170 of NZ_JAVDYB010000001.1, forward strand.
TGGCCCTCTACCTGTGGCTGGACCGGGACCTCGGCAACCTGGCGGTCGGCCGGCACCGGCTCCGGACGCTCGCCGAAGGCCTGGTGACCGCGTGATCGCCGAGGACCGGCGAGGAGCCCACACGTGAAGCCCGCCCGTGCCGCCAAGGCGACCCTGCCCCGCCGGGCGCTGAGTCAGCTCGTCAACGCCGGTGAGACCGGCGCGCTGCACGTCGACGGCGACCCCGGCGGCGTGATCTACCTGACGAAGGGGCAGGTGGGCTACGCCGAGTCGCCGGCCGCGCCGGGGCCCGGCGAGCTGCTGACCGCGTCCGGCCGGCTCGCGGCCCGCACGTGGGAATCCGCGGTCGCCTCGGGAAAAGACGCACACCGTGTCGGTCGCCTGCTCGTGGAACAGGGGCACCTTACGGAAGGCGAGCTTGAGCTCTGTGTTCTTGGGGTGATCTATGACGCGGCGTACTTCGTGCTGCAACCGGCGGCCGTGCCCGTCCGGTTCGAGGCGGGCGAACGGCACTGGCTCGGCCCGGTCTGCCGAGTGGACGCGGACGTGCTGGCTCGGGAGACGACGCGACGGCGGCGCCTCCTCGACGAGGTCTTCGAGTCGTCCACGCTGGACACGGCGCCGGTTCGGCCGGTCGCCCGGCCGCCCGTCGAGCGCGTCGTGCTGAGTGCGCTGCAGTACGAGCTGCTGATCGCGGCGGACGGCGAGCGCACCCCGCCCACGCTCGCCCGGCTCCTCGGCCGGGCCGGTTACGTGACGCTCCAGCAGGTGCGCGAGCTGGCGGCGGCCGGCCTGATCATGACGCCGCCGGAGGAGCGCGCGCCCGGCGGGCGGGCCGCCGCGCGGCGTGGCGGCGGCGACCCGAAGGCGACGGTGGTCGCGAAGACACCGGCGGGCACGGCAGCACCGGGGGGCGCGGGAGCACCGGCAGGTGCCGGGGCACCGGCAGGTGCCGGGGCACCGCGCGCCGCGGTACCGGCGGCGTCCGAAACGGCACGGGTGGCGACCGCCGCCATCGTGATCCCGCCGCCCACAGTGGAGGAACCGACGGTCCGGCTCACGCCACGCGAGCCGTTCAGACCACGGAAGCCGGCCACGTCGCGCGAGCCGCACACCCAGTGCGAGCCGCACACCCAGCGCGAGCCGGCCACGCCACGCGAGCCGGCCACGCCACGCGAGCCGGCCACGCCCGAGACGGCGGGACCCCCGGCCGACACCGCGAGAGTCCCGGCCGAGGTGGCGAGGACCGCGCCCGGCACGGCGAGACCCCCGGCCGAGACGTCGGGGCCCGCGGCCGACACGGTGCGGTTGCCGCGCAAGGGTGGCGGGCGGCGGCGGGCCGGGAACCGGGCCGCGGCCGCGGCCGCGGTACCCACCGAGGGGCTGCCGCGCCGCAGTCCCGGGGAGCAGATGCCGAGCGGTGCCGGTGACGTGCGGACCGCGCCGGACGGTGGCCCGCTGCGCGGCGACGCCCCGGACGAGGCCCTGCTCACGCGCATCCGCAGCGCGCTGAAGGCGTTGCGGTGAGCACCACCGCGGTCCGCGCTCCCCCGGCCGCGCACCGGACGCGGGCACCGCACGACCACCCTCACCGACCTAGCGTTCCCATCCCTGCCCTCGCGAAGGAGAACTGCCGTGGAAACCGACCGGGCGGTGCTGGCCGAGCTCGCCAGGCTTCGCAGCCGGCTGCCCGATCTGTCGGCCACCGTGATCGCCGGCGTCGACGGGATGCTGCTCGCGTACGACGCCCCCGGGCTCCAGCCGGAGACGATCGCCGCGCTCGCCGCGGCGAACCTCGGCCTGACGCAGCGCTTCGCCCAGACCGTGGGCCACGGCGACCTGCGCGAAACCATGATCGAATCATCCGGCGGGTACGTGGCGATCTACGCCGCCGGAGTCCGCACGCTGCTCGCCGTGCTCGCCAGGCCGAGCGCGAACGTGGCACGCATCCACCACGAGGCGCGGCGCACCGCGCGACGCCTCGGTGAGCTGCTCGACCCGGTGGAGACGCGACCGCCGGCGCAGACCGCGCAGGTCATCCCGGTCGAGGGCCAGGTGCCCCTGGCAAAGCGCACGCCGATGGCCGCGCTGCAGTCGAGCGTTCCCGGCCAGCGCGCCGGATAAAACCCCTAGGTACGGAGGAAGACTGACATGCCCGACATGGACCTGGCGCTGAAGGAAGCGATGAACATCGACGGCGCGATCGGCGTGGCGCTGGTGGACTACACCAGCGGCATGGCGCTCGGCGTCGCGGGCGGCACCAAGGAACTGGACCTGACGGTGGCAGCCGCCGGGAACACGGACGTGGTCCGCGCCAAGCTGCGCGCGATGGAGATGCTCAACCTCAAGGACGGCATCGAGGACATCCTGATCACGCTCGGCGGTCAGTACCACCTGATCCGGCCGCTGACCGGTCGCTCCGGCAAGGGGCTGTTCCTCTACCTGGCGCTGCTGAAGAACCGGGCCAACCTGGCCATGGCGCGCCACCAGCTGAAGAAGATCGAGGAAGACCTGGACGTGTAGCGCGGCGGGCCCGCTGCCGTGACGCAGCGGGCCCGCACGCTCAGATCGCCGCGCGCCCCGCCTCCAGCCGGGCGATCGGCACCCGGAACGGCGAGCACGACACGTAGTCCAGCCCCACCTGGTGGAAGAAGTGCACGGAGTCCGGGTCGCCGCCGTGCTCGCCGCAGACGCCGATCTTCAGGCCCGGCCGCGCGGCCCGGCCCTCCTCGGACGCGATCCGGACCAGCCGGCCCACGCCGTCGGCGTCCAGCGACTCGAACGGCGAGATGCCGAAGATGCCCAGCTCCAGGTAGCGCCAGAAGAACGCGCCCTCCACGTCGTCGCGGGAGAAGCCCCAGGCCATCTGCGTCAGGTCGTTGGTGCCGAACGAGAAGAACTCGGCCGCCTCCGCGAGCTGGCCCGCGGTGAGCGCGGCGCGCGGCACCTCGATCATGGTGCCGATCGCCACCGCCACGCCGCTGTCGCCGATCACGTCGGCCAGGATCCGCTCGGCCTCCGCCCGTACCGTCTCCAGCTCCTGCACGGCGCCGACCAGCGGCACCATGATCTCCGGGCGCGCGGTGCCGCCGGCGCGGGTGACCTCGACCGCGGCCTCCGCGATGGCGCGCACCTGCATGGCGAACAGGCCGGGCACGACCAGCCCCAGCCGTACGCCACGCAGCCCCAGCATCGGGTTCTGCTCGTGCATGCGCTGCACGGCCGCGAGCAGTTGCCGCTCCCGGCCGGCGTCCTCGCCGCGCTCCCCCGCGACCGCGACGCGCACCGCGAGGTCGGTCAGCGACGGCAGGAACTCGTGCAGCGGCGGGTCGATCAGCCGGACCGTGACCGGGAGATCGTCCATGGCGCGGAACAGCTCGACGAAGTCCGCGCGCTGCAACGGCAGCAGCGCGGCCAGCGCGGCCTCCCGCTCCGGCAGCCCTTCGGCCAGGATCAGCTTCTCCACCAGCTCGCGCCGGTCGCCGAGGAACATGTGCTCGGTACGGCACAGCCCGATCCCCTCCGCGCCGAACCGCCGGGCCCGGGCCGCGTCCCCGCCGGTGTCCGCGTTGGCCCTGATCCGCAGCCGCCGCCGCGAGTCCGCGTGCCGCATCAGCCGGTCCACGGCCGTGACCAGCGGGTCGTCCCCCTCGAACGTGCCCTCGAAGTACCGCACCACGGAGGACGGTTCGACCGGCACCTGGCCGGCGTAGACGCGCCCGGTCGTACCGTCGATGGAGATCGTGTCCCCCTCGGCGATCCGCCGGCCGTTGACGGTGAACGAGTCCGTGCCCACCTCCAGGTCGTCCGCGCCGCACACGCACGTCTTGCCCATGCCGCGCGCCACCACGGCCGCGTGGCTGGTCTTGCCGCCGCGCGAGGTGAGGATGCCCTGTGCCGCGATCATGCCGCCCAGGTCGTCCGGGTTCGTCTCGCGGCGGACCAGGATCACCGCCTCGCCGCGCTCGGCCAGCTCGATCGCGCGCCGCGCGTCGAACACCGCGGCGCCGACCGCGGCGCCGGGTGACGCGCCGACCGCGCGGGTCAGTTCCTCGCGCGCGCCGGAGAGGTCGAACCGGGGAAACATCAGCTGGCCGAGCTGCGCGCCGGAGACCCGGCGGACCGCCTCGTCCAGGTCGATCACGCCCTCGTCGACCAGCTGGGCCGCGATCGTGAACGCCGCCGCGGCCGTGCGCTTGCCGACCCGGGTCTGCAACATCCACAGCTTGCCGCGCTCCACCGTGAACTCGATGTCGCACAGGTCGCGGTAGTGCTCTTCCAGCCGCGCCATGATCCGCAGCAGCTCGTCGTAGGAGGTCTTGTCCAGCCGTTCCAGCTCCTGCAGCGGTACGGTGTTGCGGATGCCGGCGACCACGTCCTCACCCTGCGCGTTCGCCAGGTAGTCGCCGTAGACGCCCTGCGCGCCGGTGCCCGGGTCGCGGGTGAACGCCACGCCGGTGCCGGAGTCCGGGCCGAGGTTGCCGAAGACCATCGCCACCACGTTGACCGCGGTGCCCAGGTCGGCCGGGATGCGCTCCTGCCGCCGGTAGAGCACCGCGCGGTCCGCGTTCCACGAGTCGAAGACCGCGAGGATCGCCAGCCGCAGTTGCTCGCGCGGCTCCTGCGGGAAGTCCCGGCCGGTGTGCTCCGCGAACACCTTCTTGTACGTGCCGACCAGCGTCCGCAGGTCGTCCGCGTCCAGGCCGAGGTCGTCCCGCGTACCCCTGCGGTGTTTGAGCTCGTCCAGCGCGGCGGCGAAGTCCGCCGCCGGCACGTCGCAGACGGTGGCGCCGAACATCTGGATCAATCGGCGGTACGAGTCCCAGGCGAACCGCTCGCCGCCCTGCGCCGCCAGCCCGTGCACGCTCTCGTCGTTGAGCCCCACGTTCAGGACGGTCTCCATCATGCCCGGCATGGAGAACTTCGCGCCGGACCGGACGGAGACGAGCAGCGGGTCCGCGGCGTCGCCCAGCCGGCGTCCGATCCGCTCCTCCAGCGCGGTCAGCCGCGCGTCGATCTGCTCGTCCAGGCCGTCCGGCAGCCGCTTGTCGTGCAGGTAGGCCCGGCAGGCCTCGGTGGTGATGGTGAACCCGGGCGGGACCGGCAGGCCGAGATTCGTCATCTCGGCCAGGTTGGCCCCCTTGCCGCCCAGCAGGTCCTTGAGGTCCTTGTTGCCCTCTTCGAAGGCGTAGACGTACCGCATGCTGATCTCCCGTCCGTTCCGCGCTGAACGTGGGTGCCGGTCGATGCCGGTCAGTGGGCGCAATCTAAGCGAGAACGTCGCTCAGTGCGAGGGGAGCGTGACTATTGGCACATCCGAGCGGTGCTCGGATTCGCCCCGGAGTTTCTGTTATCCGCGCCGCACCGCCGCGTCTCCGGATGGGCCACAATTCGGCCCGGCACTGCGGAAGGAGAGGGACCCATGGCCGGTCAGCCACTGATCGCGCTCCCCGGGCGCCACCGCCGACGTCTCCCGCCCGCGACCCGGGCGGCCGTCGTCTCGCTGCTGTGGCTGGCCGTGGTGGTGATCGCCCCGCGGGTGACGCCGCCGCCGGACGTCCGCGCCGCCGCGCTCTTCGTCCACCTGATCTCCATGCTGATCGGCTTCGGCGCGGTCCTCTTCGTCGACTGGTCCGGCATCCTGTTCCTGGCCGGCCGCCGCAGCTTCGGCGACGTGCTGCGCACCGCGGAGGGCGCGCTGACCCCGACCTGGATCGGCTTCACCGGCCTGCTCGGCTCCGGCCTGCTACTCAGCCCGCAGGTCACCCACCTGACCACGATCAAGCTGCTGGCCGTGCTGGTCGTCGGCCTGAACGGCATCTACGCCGGCACGCTCGCCACCCGGCTCTCCCGCTTCCGCGGCTACCGCCCGCCCACCCCGCTGCTGATCCAGGCCGGCCTCGCCACCGCCCTCTCCCAGCTCGCCTGGTGGACCGCCGTCATCATCGGCTACCTCAACAGCCAGTTCCTCTGAGGTCGCGGGCCGGGCGATCGGGGGCGTCAGCCGCCGGAGTCGTCGAGTTCGGCGCCCTGGGGGACGGCGGCGTCCTCGCGGTCGTCGAGCCAGCCGTGCGGGAGGATGACGCGGGCCGGGGAGTTGGTGCGGCCGCGGGGCTGGCCGAGCGCCTCGACCGGGAACGGGGCGTCGTGGTCGAGCTTGCCGAGCAGGTCGTCGAGCTCCATCAGCGAGGACGCCATGGCGAGCGAGCGGCGGATCTCCGTACCGACCGGGAAGCCCTTCAGGTACCAGGCGACGTGCTTGCGGAAGTCGGTGACGCCGTCGCGCTCCAGGCCGTACCAGTCGGACAGCAGTTCGGCGTGGCGGCGCATGACCTGCGCGACCTCGCCGAGCGAGGGCATCACCCGGTCCGGGCGGCCGGCGAACGCGGCGGCCAGGTCGGCGAAGAGCCACGGGCGGCCGAGGCAGCCGCGGCCGACCACCACGCCGTCGCAGCCGGTCTCGCGCATCATCCGGAGCGCGTCGTCGGCCTCCCAGATGTCGCCGTTGCCGAGCACCGGCACGTCCAGCGCCTCCTTGAGCCGGGCGATCGCCGCCCAGTCCGCGGTGCCGGAGTAGCGCTGCGCGGCGGTGCGCGCGTGCAGCGCCACCCAGCGCGCGCCGGCCTCCTGCGCGATCAGCCCGGCCTCGACGTACGTCAGGTGCTCGTCGTCGATGCCCTTGCGCATCTTCACGGTGACCGGGATGCCGGCCGGCGCGGCGGCGTCCACCGCGGCCTTCACGATCGCGCCGAACAGCTTTCGCTTGTACGGGATCGCCGCCCCACCGCCCTTGCTGGTGATCTTGCGGACGCTGCACCCGAAGTTGAGGTCGACGTGGTCGGCCAGGTCCTCGTCCACGATCCGCCGCACCGCGCGCGCCGTGATCTCCGGGTCCACGCCGTAGAGCTGCATGCTCCGCGGGTTCTCCTCCGGCCCGAACTCGATCATCCGCTCGGTCTTCGGGTTCCGGTGCGCCAGCGCGATCGTCGTGATCATCTCGCACACGTAGATCCCCGCGCCCTGCTCGCGGCAGAGCCGGCGGAAGGCCACGTTCGTGATCCCGGCCATCGGCGCGAGCACGACGGGCGGGTCGACGGGGTAGCGGCCCAGCGTAAGCGTCACCCGTCGAGAATCCCACAGCGTCGAGGCGAGACCCAAAACGACGCCGGACGTTGACAACGGACGATCTTCTCGGATCGGATGGGCACGTGTATCGATTCGGACTGAGGACCGTCGTGGCGCTGGTGGTCGCGGCGACGGCGATGACGGTCATGCCGGGCCCGGCGAGCGGGGCGGACCCGGTCCCGCCGACATTCGGTTCGGACTGGGACGATCCGGTCACCGCGGCGCCGCCGGTCGAGCGCCCGCCCGGCCGGTCCTGCACCACCCGGATCGTGGACACCGAGTTCCGCGACTTCACGCCGTTCACCGGCACGTTCACGCCGCCGGCGGCCTGCCGCGGGCCCTGGCGGAAGGTGGTGCTCACGCTGCGTGGCGCGGTCGCCGGCCGCCAGTACGACCGGCTCGGCTACCTGAGCGTGGGCGGGGTCACGATCTTCAAGCACTCGACGCCGCAGCCCAGCCCGGACGGCATCGCGTGGACCGTGGACAAGGACGTGACCGGCTACGCGCCGCTGCTGAGCACGCCGCAGCCGGTCGAGATGCTGATCGGGAACGTGGTCGACGACACGTACACCGGTGTCCTGGACGTGACCGTGGACCTGACCTTCCATCCGGGCCGCGCGCCGGCGGGCGGCCCCGACCGGGTCATCGGCCTGGCCGACCAGCGCCAGGAGGGTACGGGCCTGACAGGTGACCTGACCGTGCCGCGCAACTCCGAGCGGCTGGTCGCGGAGGTCTACGCGACCGGCTCCGGCGGCGGGTGCGAGGAGTACTGGTACCTGACCACGCCGCCCGGCACCGACTACTCCTGCCCGGCGGACTCCGGCCCGTACCGCGAGGTGCAGATCCGGGTCGACGGTGTGCTCGCGGGCGTGGCCGCGCCGTTCCCGCACGTCTACACGGGCGGCTGGTCCAACCCGTTCCTCTGGTACACCGTGCCCGCGCCGCGCGCGTTCGACATCCGGCCGATCCGCTACGACCTGACGCCGTTCGCCGGGCTGCTCACCGACGGCCGCGCGCACCGCGTCCAGGTGTCCGTGCTCGGCGTGCCCGCCGGCCGGCCCGGCTGGGACGTGCCCACCGCGATCCTGGCCTGGCAGGACCCGCACCGCGCCCGGGTCACCGGCGCGCTCACCACGGTCGCGGAGGGCCCGCCGGCCGCGAGTTCCGTCGCGGACGGCCGCACCGTGCCCACCACCGGCCGGCACAGCCTCACCACCAGCGGGTACGTCGACACCTCGCACGGTCGCGTCACCACCACGGTGACCCGCACGGTCACCAACGACTCCGTGCACACCTGGACCGAGGGCGAGTCGGCCGACGCGCTCGAGGCCACCTGGACCGACACCGACGGCGTGACCACCCGCACCGGGCGCGGGCACCCCACGACCGTGCGGACCGAGCGCCGGTACGGCATGGACGGCACCACCACGCTCGCCCCCGACAGCCGCCTGACCACCGAGATCACGCTCACCGACGCCGCCGTGACCACCGGCGCGCCGGGCGGCCCGGTCCGGTTCACCGACACGTACACCGGCGTCGCCTCGTACCTCACCACCGTCCCCCGCCCCGAGCGCCAGGGCCGCGCCTCCACCCGCGAGCGCTACACGCTGACCACCCCGCACTCCCACTACGACCGCACGGTCGCGACCGAACAGGGCCGCGCGGTCCGGCCCTGACGCGGGAGCGGAGCACCGGTCCGGCCGTTCCGGCCGCACCGGTGCGGCGTCATGGCCTTTGTGGACGGCGCACAAAGACGCACTATGCTTGCCGAAACCGCCCGGCCCGCACCATCGACCCTCCGAAGGATGCGCACGTGGACACGTCGGCACCGCAGACGGCCAGGATCTGGAACTATCTGCTCGGCGGCACGGACAACTTCGAGGCCGACCGCGCGGTGGGCGACGAGATCCTGGCGAACCTGCCGCAGCTCGCGGAGAACGCGCGGCTCTCCCGCGCCTACCTGGCCCGGGTCACGCGCTGGCTGACGGCGGAGGCGGGCGTCCGGCAGTTCCTGGACATCGGCACCGGGCTGCCCACCGCGGAGAACACGCACACGGTCGCGCAGTCGGTGGCGCCGGACGCGCGGATCGTCTATGTCGACCACGACCCGATGGTGCAGGCGCAGGCGCGGAGCCTGCTGACCAGCACGCCCGAGGGCGCCACGGCGTACCTGCACGCGGACCTGCGCGACCCCGGAACGATCCTGGCCGAGGCCGCGAAGACGCTCGACCTGACGCGGCCGGTGGCGCTGTACCTGATGGGCGTGCTCGGCCACGTGGAGAGCGACGACGAGGCCAAGGCGCTCATCGACACGTACTTGGGAGCGCTTCCGTCCGGCAGCTACTTCGCCATGTACGACGGCAGCGACACCAGCCCGGAGAACACCGAGGCCGTCCGGATCTGGAATCTCTCGGCGAACCCGACATACCACCTGCGCACGCCGGAGCGGTTCGCCGCGCTCTTCGCCGGCCTGGAGCTGGTCGAGCCCGGCATCGTGCCCGTCACCCGGTGGAGGCCGGAGTCGGACGCGCCCCCGATCGACCAGTACGGCGCGGTCGGCCGTAAGCCGTAAGCCGTGAGTACCCCGTCCCGACACGTCGGCGGACCGGCCGAGGGCGCCGGCCCGACGGTCGCCCGTATGCAGCTCGGCGCGCGCCTGCGCGGCCTGCGGATCGCCGCCGACGTCACCCGCGAGGCCGCGGGCTACTCGATCCGCGCGTCCGAATCGAAGATCAGCCGGATGGAGCTGGGCCGGGTCGGCTTCAAGGAGCGCGACGTCACCGACCTGCTCGCGCTCTACGGCGTGCCGGAGCAGGACCGCACCGAACTGCTGGCGCTGGCCCGGGAGGCGAACCGGCCGGGCTGGTGGCAGGCGTACTCGGACGTGCTGCCCGCCTGGTTCCTCAACTACCTCGACCTGGAGCAGGCGGCGGAGCTGATCCGCAGCTACGAGATCCAGTTCGTGCCGGGTCTGCTGCAGACCGAGGCGTACGCGCGGGCGGTGATCGCCATCGGCCACGGCCGGCGCCAGAAGCGGGAGATCGACCGGCGCGTCGAGCTGCGGATGGCCCGGCAGACCATGCTCACCCGGCCCGGCGGCCCACGGCTGTGGGCGGTGCTCGACGAGGCGGTGCTGCTGCGCCCGATGGGTGGCCGCGCGATCCACCGCGAGCAGTTGGAGGCGCTGCTGAAGCTGATAGAGGCACCGAGCGTGCAACTTCAGGTGGTGCCGTTCAGCGCGGGCGGGCACGCGGCGGCCGGCGGCGCGTTCAGCATCCTGCGGTTCGCCCACGAGGAGGTGCCGGACGTGGTGTTCCTGGAGCAGTTGACCGGCGGCCTCTACCTGGACCGGCAGGAGGACGTGGACCAGTACGCGGCCGCGGCCGGCCGGCTGTTCATCGAGGCGACCACGCCGGAGCGCACGGCGGACGTCATCCACCGCGCGCTCCGCCAGCTTTAGGGCCAGGCGAACGCGGCGGCCCGGGCGGTCTCCGCGATCCGGGTCAGTTCGGCGTCGGTGAGTCCCACCCGGGTGCGCGCCGCCTCGTACTCGGCGGGCAGCGTGGTCGCGGACGCGCGCGGGTCGTCCGTGGCCAGCGCGACCGGCACGCCCGCGGCCAGCAGCCGCCGGATCGGGTGTGCCGCGTAGCTCGGCGCCACGCTGGTGTGCAGGTTGCTGGTCAGTGCCACCTCGAGCGTGATGCCGCGCGCGGCCAGGTGGTCCAGCAGCGCCGGGTCCTCGACGGACCGGACGCCGTGCCCGATCCGCTCCGCGCCGAGGTGCCGCACCGCGGCCCACACGCTCTCCGGGCCGGCGCCCTCGCCCGCGTGCACGGTGACGCGCAGCCCGGCGTCGCGGGCCCGGGCGAACGCGGGCGCGAAGTCGGCGGCCGGCACGCCGCCCTCGTTCCCGGCCAGGTCGACCGCGTGGAAGTCGGCGCGCCGGGACAGCAGCGTCGCCACCTGCTCCAGCCCGCGCTCCGGGCCGAGGTCGCGCAGCAGGATGCCGATCAGCGCGGTACGCACGCCGGTCTCGGCGGACGCGGCGCGCACGCCGTCCGCGACCGCGTCGATCACCGCCTCCGGCGCCAGCCCGGTCTCCTGCCGGATGAACCACGGCGAGAACCGGATCTCCAGGTAGTCCAGGCCCTCGGCGGCCGCGTCGGCCACGCACTCGCGCGCGGCGCGCTGCCAGTCCCCGGGCCGGGAGAACGCCGCGGGCGCCGCGTCCACCTTGGCCAGGAACGGCACCAGGCCGCCGAGCGGACCGCGCGCGACCAGCAGGTCGTCAAGGTCGTGCGCGGACGCGAGCGGGTGCCCGTCCCGTGCCGCGAGTTCGCGGGTGGTGGCGACGCGGAGCGTCCCCTCGAGATGACGATGAAGATCGAAAAGCATGACAGACCCTTCCACCGGTACGTACGCCAGGAACGCGGAACCGTCCGGACCTACTGGTAGAAGTCCTTGCGGAAGGAGTGGTCGCCGAAGACCGCGGCCGGGCGCGGGCTCTCGGTGGCGATCACGCCGTGATCATAAGGTGCGCGGGTCGACCGTCTCGACCGGCCGCGGCGCGTCGTCCGGCCCGGCCGGGCGGGTCCCCGGCGGCGTGCGATCCGGCGTCGGCTCCCCGCCCGGATGGTCGAAGAGGTAGCGCAGCGCCGTGTTCAGCACCGCCAGCAGCGGCACCGCGACCAGCGCGCCGATCACGCCGGCCAGCACCGCGCCGGACGCGAGCGCCAGGATCACGGCGAGCGGGTGCAGCGCCACCGCCCGGCCCATCACGAACGGCTGGAGCACGTGGCCCTCCAGCTGCTGCACCGCGATCACGATGGCCAGCACGACCAGCGCGCTCCACAGTCCCTGCGAGACCAGCGCGACCAGCACCGCGACCGCGCCGGTCACGGTGGCGCCGATCACCGGCACGAACGAGCCGAGGAAGACCAGCGCGATCAGCGGCACGGCCAGCGGGATGCCCATCACGGCCAGGCCGATGCCGATGCCGACCGCGTCCACGAACGCCACGAACACGGTCGCGCGCACGTACGCGACCAGCGTGTGCCAGGAGTAGTGCCCGGCGCGCGCCACCGGCAGCCGCGCGCCCGCGGGCAGCAGCCGGCACAGGAACGACCAGATCGCGCCGCCGTCGCGGAGCATGAAGAAGAGCGTGAACAGCACCAGGAAGAACCCGGTGAGCAGCTCACCGACCGTGGTGGCCGTGGTGATCGCGCCGGTGGTGAGCGCGCCGCGGTTACCGGAGATCTGCTGTTGCAGCGTCTCGACGTACCCGTTGAGCTGGCCCTGCGACAGGTGCAGCGGCCCCTCGGTGAGCCACGCCTGCACCTCGTCGATGCCGTCGCCGACCTGCCGGGCGAGGTCGTCGTACTGCGCGATGAACGTCTGCACGACCAGGCCCAGGCCGCCGAAGACCAGCACCAGCGCGGCGACCAGCACCAGCGCGGCCGCGACCGACCGGTTGGTGCCGTGCCGCCGCAGGCGCGCCGCCACCGGCTCGAACAGCGCGGCCAGCAGCAGCGCCACCACCACCGGGATCACCACCACGCGGAGCAGCCCGATCACCCGGAACAGCAGGTAGCCGGCCGCGATGAAGAGGATCAGCCGCCAGGCCCAGGAGCCGGCGATCCGCACGCCGCGCGGCACCAGGTCGTCCGTGGTCGGCGCGCGCTCCATCACCACCACCGGCGGCTCCGCACGCCGGTCCGGCGGCGTGAACGGCGACGCGGTGAACGGCGGCGGCGACGTCCGCCGCGCGCGGTCGGCCAGCACCGACCGCGTACGACGCCGCACGGTGGCGACCCATCCGTGTGGTCGGGATTCGCTCGCGGGCTGGGTCATGGGCACTCCTCAACCGGGTGCCGAATCGGATACCCGGGCCGTGACCGGCGGAAACGCCGTCGGTCCCGGTCAGGCCTCGGTGGCGCGCTCGCGGCGCAGGTACTCGGCGGCGCGGCGGGCGAGGTCGCCGCCCTCGGCCTCCAGCGCGGCGAACATGGGCGCGATCGTCTCGTCGTCCTGGAGCGGCGGGAGCAGCGGCACGGCCGGGTCGGTGAGCACGTCGATCACCACCGGGCGGTCCGCGGCGAGCGCCTCGTCCCAGGCCGCGTCCAGCGCGCCGAGGTCGCCGACGCGAATGCCGTGCAGGCCGAGCAGGCCGGCCCAGCCCGCGTACGGCGCGTCCGGCAGGTGCTGCGAGGCGGGGAAGCGCGGCTCGCCCTCGGTCTCGCGCTGCTCCCAGCTGACCTCCGCGAGGTCGCGGTTGTTCAGCACACAGACCACGAAGCGCGGGTCGGCCCAGTCCCGCCACCGGGACGCGACCGTGATCAGCTCGGCCAGGCCGTTCATCTGCATGGCGCCGTCGCCGGCCAGCGCGACCAGCGGGCGGTCCGGGTGCGCCAGCTTGGCCGCCAGGCCGTACGGCAGCGCGGAGCCCATCGAGGCGAGCGTGCTGGACAGGTGCGCGGGCACGCCGGGCGGCAGGCGCAGGTGCCGGGCGTACCAGTAGACGACCGAGCCGACGTCCACCGAGACCTGCGCGTTCGCGGGCAGCCGGCCGTTCAGCGCGCGCACCACGCGCTGCGGGTTGATCGGCTCCGCGGGCGCGTCCGCGCGGTCCTGCGCGATCGCGTGCCAGCGGCGTACCCACGCATGCACTTGATCTTTGAAGGGCTTCGCGGGGCGGTCGGGGAGCGCGGCGAGCAGCGCGCGCAGCGTCTCGGCCGCGTCGCCGAGCAGCGGTACCTCGACCGGGTAGCGCACGCCCAGCCGGCGGCCGTCCACGTCGATCTGCACCGCGCGGGCCTGGCCCGGCTTCGGGTAGAACTCGGTCCACGGGTCGTTCGTGCCGACCAGCAGCAGCGTGTCGGCCGCGCGCATCAGCTCCGCGCTCGCGGTGGTGCCGAGGTGCCCCATCACGCCGGTGTGGAACGGCAGGGACTCGTCCAGCACCGGCTTGCCCAGCAGCGACGCGGCCACGCCCGCGCCCAGCCGTTCGGCCAGTTCGGTCACCTCCGCCGCGGCGCCGGCCGCGCCCTGGCCGACCAGGATCGCCACCCGCTCGCCCTCGGACAGCAGCTTCGCGGCCTCCTCGACGTCCGCCGCATGCGGGATGAGGCGGGCGGGGCGCAGGCCGGGGCTGGTGACGAGCACGCCGTGCGACTGCTCCTCCGGGTCGGGCGCGGGCGCGGACTGCACGTCGTGCGGCAGCACCACGCAGGTGGGGCTGCGGGTGGCGAGCGCGGTCCGGAACGCCTTGTCGATCAGCATCGGCACCTGCTGCGGCGTGTACGCGGCCTGGACGAACTGCGCGCAGACGTCGCCGAACAACCGGACCAGATCGATCTCCTGCTGGTACGCGCTGCCGAGCACGGTGGATTGCTGCTGCCCGACGATCGCCACCACCGGCTTGCCGTCCAGCTTCGCGTCGTACAGCCCGTTGAGCAGGTGCGCGGCCCCGGGTCCCTGGGTGGAGAGGCAGACGCCCGGCTCGCCGGTGTACTTCGCGTGCCCGGTCGCCATGAACGCGGCGGTCTCCTCGTGCCGCGCCTGGACGAACTCCGGCCGCCCGGCGCGCCGCATGGCGCCCAGCACCGGGTTGATCCCGTCCCCGGAGTAGCCGAAGACGCGGCTCACCCCCCACGCCTCGAGCCGCTCGACCAGGACATCGGAGACGGTTTTCTCAGCCATGCCTCCCCGCTTACCCCGCGCGCAGCCACGTATGTGGAGAGCAACCTAGGTTGACTAACGCGGAATCCATCGACTGCGGTCGCGCGCGCTGCTCGGGCCGAACGGTGGCAGGCGTCAGGTGAGGGTTGCGCGGTCGGCGGCGGCGCGGCCCTCGCGCCAGCCCTCGTCGCTGTCCACCCGGGCGCCGCGGGCGCGTTCGGTGCGCGGGAAGACGCGGGTCATGGTCTCGCGGACCTGGACGTCGCGGGAGCGCAGCACCGGGAGCAGGTCGCCGCCGGCGTCGGGGAGGGCGGCGCGCGCGGCCCGGGCCAGCCGCTCGCCGATCCGGGCGGCGAACGCGACCAGGAACGACGCGCGGAACGCCTTGAGCCGGGACTTGCCCGCCTTGCCGCCGGGCGGCTCGGTGCGCGACATCGCGCGCTGCGCCTGGACCAGCAGCGACGCGTGCAGCAGGTCGACCGCGTCGAGGTCGGCGTCGAAGCCGAAGACGGTGGCGAAGCCGAACTCGGGGCTCCAGACCGCGTGGCAGCGGTTCGCACGGGCCACCGCGTGCAGCAGCGCGGCCTTCTCGCTCTCGTACGGCGCGTCCACCGCGATCCGCCGGGCCAGCGGCACCACCTCGGCGCGGTCGGCCGTGAGCAGCGCCTCGTCCAGGCTGTGCCGGCTGATCATCTCCTGGGCCTTGGCGGTGTACGCCTCCGCCTCGGCCGGATAGTCCGTCGACTCGGCCTTGGCCAGCAGCGCCCGCACCCGCTCCAGCACCCGGTGGTCCGACCGCTCCGCGTTCCGCCGGGGCGCGGTGGTGCCGGGCGGCGGCAGCAGGATCTCGATCGGCGGCAGCGTGCGCAGCACCAGCAGCGTGGACAGGATCAGGTCGAGCACGCTCACCCGGTCTGCCCGCAGCCGCCGGGCCAGCTCCGACGGGTAGTCCGCGTCCGACGTCCACCAGCGGTCCGCGCCGATCTCCGCGGCCTGCGCGGCCCAGCGCGGATCCGCGGCCGGCGTCCGGTGCAGCAGCGCGCCGGCCGCGTCCGCCACCAGCCGCGCCGCGTCCGGGCCGGACCGGCGGGTCACCAGGCGGTGCAGCTCGACCGGCTGCCAGCCGGCCCGGAACAGCCGCTCCCCGGCCCGGCGGAGCGCGGCGGAGAGCGCCGGGTCGACGTCCGCAGGCGGCAGCACGGTCAGCTCGTCCAGGCCCGTCTCGTACGCGGTCGCGCCGCTCAGGATCGAGCCGACCTTCTCCGCCGCCGATGTCACGCGGGCAAGATTACGTGGCGGTGACCGTCGCCGAGCCCACGGCGTGCGTGGCCGGGTTCAGCGTGAGCGTCTGCGTGCCGGACGCGGTGAGCGTGACCGGGCCGAGCGTCACGGTGGCGGCGGAGGTGGCGGAGCGGCCGGCCAGCAGCGCGCCGTCCGCGCCGCGCAGTTGGTACGCCGTGCTGCCCAGGCCCGCCTCGATCACCACGGTGACGGTCTGGCCGGCCGTGCCCTCGAACGTGACGCCCGCGTTCTGTCCCGGCACCTTCACGGACACGGTCGCCGGCCCGCCGCCGATCGTCACGGAGGCGGCCGCGTCCGGCGGCACCTCGTACAGCTGCACGGTCGCGGCGCCGACCGCGGCGGCACCCGGGTTGATCAGCACGGTGTAGACGCCCGCCGCCGGCAGCGACACGGCGTCCGCGAAGCAGGTGGTGCCGCAGGAGCCGACCGTGGCCAGCGTGAGGCCGTCCGGGCCGCGCAGCACCAGGCTCGCGGAGCCGAACGTGCCGCCGGTGAGCCGGGCCGAGACGCGCACGCCCTGGCCGCCGCGGAACGACACCACCGCGTTCTGCCCGGGCGTGCCGGTCCTGATGCCGACCGCGTCGCCGCCGGCCACCGCGTCGTAGGTGGCGTCCACCACGTCGAACACGTCCGCGGTGATCGAACCGACCGCACCGCCGGCCGGGTCCACGACCAGCGTGTACGTGCCGGCCGCGTCCGCGGTGACGGTGTCCAGGAAGCAGGAGGTGCCGCAGAGCATCGGGCTGACCAGCCAGGTCCCGTCCGGTCGGCGTAGGCCGGCCGAGGCGGAACCGGCGGTGCCGAACGTGCCGCCGCCGAGCCGGGCGGAGAGCCGCTGCCCGGCCGCCGCGTCGAACACCACGGTCGCGGCCTGGCCCGGCGTGCTGGTCGCGGCCGTGACCGGGCCGCGGCCCGGCGTGGTGCGAACCACCGAGTCGGCCGGGACCGCATGCACCTTCACGGTGATGCCGCCGGTCTCCGCGCCGTGCGGGTCCAGCACGATCCGGTGGACGCCGTCGGAGGCCAGCGTGCCGGCGTCGAGCACGCAGCCGGTCGCGCACTGGGTCACCATCAGGTCGGTGCCGGAGGGGTCCCGCAGGTACGCCGAGGCGCCGCCGAACGTACCGCCGGTGAGCTGGATGAAGGTGCGGTCGCCGCGCGCGGCCGCGACGTCCGCGAACGCGTTCTGCCCCGGCGTCGTGGTGGTCAGCGTGACCGCCTCGCCGCCGCGGACCGCGATCACCACCGGATCGGCCGGCACGTCGTGCACGCGCACCGTGATCGCGCCGGTGTTCGCGCCGTCCGGGTCGACGTGGAGCGTGTAGCGGCCGGTCGCGGGCAGCGAGCGCCCGTCCAGGAAGCAGGAGACCGCGCAGGACGCGGACGTCAGCATGGTGCCGTTCGGCGCGCGCAGCGACGCGGTGGCCTTGCCCAGCGACCCCTTGGTGAGCACGGCGGACACGTGCTGCCCGGCCGTGCCGGTGAACACCACGGCGCCGTTCTGCCCGGCCTCGGTGATGGTCAGCGTGACCGGGTCACCGCCCGGCTCCACACCGACCAGCAGGTCCGGCGCGGAGACCGTGATCGTGACGACCGCGGTGCCGGTCTGCGCGCCGGCCGGATCGAGCAGCACGGTGTGCGTGCCGGTCGCGGCCAGCGACACGCCGGTCAGCGCGCAGTCGCGAGTGCAGTCGCCGGTCGCGAGCGTCTCGCCCTTCGGCCCGAACAGCGAGATCCGGCCGGTGGTGAAGCCGCTGTCGGTGACCGCGACCGTGACCCGGTCGCCCGCGTTGGCGTCGAACAGCACGCGCGCGTTCTGCCCGGGTGCGGCGATGGTCACCGGCGCGGGCCGGCCGATGCCGGTGACCGCCTCGGCGTCCGCCGGCACGTCCAGGATCTGCGCGGTCAGCGAGCCGGTACGCACGCCGGACGGGCTGAGCAGCAGCCGGTACTCGCCGTCCGCGGGCAGCGTGGCGGTGTCCAGGTCGCACGGCACGTCGCAGATGCCGCCGCCGAGCGGAGCGCCCTTCGCGTCCAGCAGGTACGCGGTGATCGAGCCGACCGTGCCCGCGCTGATCCGGGTGAAGAGGCGCTGCCCGGCACGGCCGCGGAACACCAGGCGCGCGTCCTGGCCGGGCGCCTCCGTGGTGACCGTGGTGGCCGGCGCGCCGATCGTGTAGGCCGCGTCGAGGTCCGGTGGCACGTCGTGCAGCCGCACCGTGGCCAGGCCGAAGGAGGCCGGCGAGATGTCCAGGTACACCGAGTAGCGCCCGGTCTCGGCCAGCCCGGCGGTGTCCAGCACGCAGTCCAGGTCGTCGCTGCAGGAGATCTGGCGCAGCGTGGTGCCACTGGCGTCGCGCAGGTAGACCCACATGCTGCCGAGCTGGATCTCGGTGATCTCGACCAGCGCGCGCTGCCCGGCCCGGCCCTGGAACGACACGATCGCGTCCTGCCCCGGGTCCACCGTGCGGACGGTCACCGGGTCGCCGCCGAGCTTGGCCGTCACCTCGACCGCGGTGGCGGCGGACGCGGCCTTGGCGCCCATCCCGATCAGGACCAGCATGGCCGCGGCGAGCACGGCACCCCGACGGTGACGCGGGCGCGATGCCGCGTGCCGGAACCTGGCTTTTCCGTGGTGACGCACGTCTACCCCTGACGGCCGAGCAGGTGGATTGCCAGCAAGCTAGTACACGCGCGGGTCGCACACACCTGCCGGATTTCGCGCGTTCGCACGCGACCTGCGCTTATGGCCGCCGATGCCGGTCAACTGTGCCGGAACGGCGCCGTCGCGGTCGGCCGAACGTCGTATCCCGCCGGACCGCGGTCTGGCACGCTGTCCGATGTGACGACCGACAACGGACCGCGGCGCCTGGTCGCCGTCTTCGCCTCACCGATGACCGAGTTCCTGCGACGCTTCGGGCTCGATCTGGGGTACCGCGTGGTGCTGGTCGAGCCGGACCCCCAGCAGCTGGCCGGGACGCCGCGGCCCGGTGGCGACGCCGTCGTGGCCGATCTCGCCGCGGCCGGCATCGACGCGCACACGGACGTGGTCTTCACCGACCACCACCGGCCGGAGCTGATCACACTGCTCACCGAGACGCTGGCCACGGACGCGCGCTGGATCGGCGTGGTCGGCAATCCGCGGCGCGAGGCGCCCTACGCCGGCGCACTGTCCACCGAGGAACTGGCGCGCGTCCACCGGCCGATCGGCCTGAACATCGGCTCCCGCACCCCGGCCGAGATCGCGCTCGCCACGCTGGCCGGCTTGATCGCGGACCGCAACGACCGCCCCGGCGGCTTCACGCACTGAGCGCGGGGCGTGGTCCTCCTGGTGACCGGCCACGGTCCTGACAGGGAGGCCGGCCACGGCCGACCGGTGCCCGCGGGAGCATGCGGAACCCGGCCACGCCGGAAGCGGGAAACGCTTCTTGATCCGACGTGGCCGGGGCCGGTACGCGTCAGCAGCCGGGAAGGCGCTCGATCAGGTAGGTCTCGATCCGGTCGAGCGAGACGCGCTCCTGCTGCATGGTGTCGCGGTTGCGGACCGTCACCGCGTTGTCCTGGAGCGTGTCGAAGTCGACGGTGACGCAGAACGGCGTGCCGATCTCGTCCTGGCGGCGGTAGCGGCGGCCGATCGCCTGCGAGTCGTCGAACTCGACGACCCAGCGCTTACGCAGCGTGGTGGCCAGCTCCTTCGCCTTCGGCGAGAGCTCCGGGTTGCGGGACAGCGGCAGCACCGCGACCTTGACCGGCGCCAGGCGCGGATCGAAGCGCATCACGGTGCGGGTGTCCATGCCGCCCTTGGTGTTCGGCGCCTGGTCCTCGTCGTACGCCTCGAGCAGGAACGCCAGCACCGCGCGGGTGAGGCCGGCGGCCGGCTCGATCACGTACGGCGTCCAGCGCTCCTTCTTCTCCTGGTCGAAGTAGGAGAGGTCGACGCCGGAGTGCTTGCTGTGCGTGGTGAGGTCGAAGTCGGTCCGGTTCGCCACGCCCTCCAGCTCGGAGAACTCGGTGCCGCCGAACATGAAGCGGTACTCGATGTCGACCGTGCGCTTGGAGTAGTGGGAGAGCTTCTCCTTGGGGTGCTCGTAGAAGCGCAGGTTCGACTCGGAGAGGCCGAGGTCGAGGTACCAGTTCCAGCGCTCCTGCAGCCAGTACTCGTGCCACTGCTCGTCCTCGCCGGGCTGGCAGAAGAACTCCATCTCCATCTGCTCGAACTCGCGGGTCCGGAAGATGAAGTTACCCGGCGTGATCTCGTTGCGGAACGACTTGCCGGTCTGCGCGATGCCGAACGGCGGCTTCTTGCGCGCGGCGGTCATCACGTTCGCGAAGTTGACGAAGATGCCCTGCGCGGTCTCCGGGCGCAGGTAGTGCAGGCCCTCGTCGGACTCGACCGGGCCGAGGTAGGTCTTCATCAGGCCGTTGAACATGCGCGGCGCGGTGAACGTGCCCTTGTTGCCGCAGTTCGGGCAGTTGATCTCACCCAGGTCGGTGGGCGTGCGGCCGTGCTTGGCCTCGAACGCCTCCTCCAGGTGGTCCGCGCGGAAGCGCTTGTGACAGGACTGGCACTCGGTCAGCGGGTCGACGAACGCGTCGAGGTGGCCGGAGGCGGCCCAGACGTCCTTGGCCAGGATCACGGCCGAGTCGAGGCCGACGATGTCGTCCCGCTGCTGGACCATGGTCTTCCACCACTGCCGGCGGACGTTGTCCTTGAGCTCGACGCCGAGCGGACCGTAGTCCCAGGCCGACCTCGTGCCACCGTAGATCTCGCTGGACGGGAAGACGAAGCCGCGGCGCTTGGCGAGGCTGACGACGGAGTCAATGCGATCGGCGGGCATGATTTCCTTCTACGCCGGCTGGCGGTCGGCGCTTTGTTGTAGACGACATCGTGCGGAACCGTTGAAGGTTACCCCTGGGTCCCGCAGACTTCGAGCTGAGCCGTGCTCGTGTCCTGTACCAGGATGTACTGCACCCGGACCTGCTGGCCACCGGAATACGTCAGCTGCGCCGGCATGAGCAGATCCGTCTGGTACGGGTCCAGTTCGCCCAACTGGTACGACGAGATCACCGGCCGGCCGGCCATCGAGTCGATGAACTCGCGCCGGGTCTGGTTGTCCTGCTCCCGGTCGCACAGGTAGCTGTAGGCCAGCGAGTAGTCCTCGTCCGCCAGCGCGTCCAGGTATTCACCGACCTGGGCCCGCGCCTGCTCGGTGAGCGCCTGCGTGGTGGTCAGCCCGATGCCGAGCACCGCGACCGCGCCACCGCCGCAGCAGAGCGCCGCCACGGCCGCGGCGATGCCGACGCCGAGCCAGATCCGCCCGGCGCGCCCCTCGGCGGGCGGCGCCGGGAACGGCGGCGCGACCCCGGGCCCGGGCGGGGGCGGCGCGGCTTCGGATCCGGCGAGGCTCATGGCTTCAACACTAATGGCTCGATCTAGCGGTGGGGGTGCGCGGCCCGATCGCTGCCGGCCACCCGCACCTCGCCGCCCGGCTCCGCGGTCGCCAGTTCCTCGAACGCGGACGGCTCGTCGATCGACTCGGCCATCAGCGGGATCGCCGAGACCTTGACGTCGAAGTCGCTCAGCGCCCGCCGGTACGCCCCGACCGAGGCCCACTCGGTGACCAGGCTCCAGTGGGCGGGGTCGTCGAGCGCGCGGGTGAGCCGGCCGGCCTGGTAGCCGGGCCGGGCGGCCAGCGCCGCGAGCGCCGCGCGCCCCCGCTCCTCGAAGCCGCCGGCCGCGTCCTCGGCCACGACGAAGCGGTTGATGACTAGCACCGGCGGATCCTCTCGGCCGACAATCGAAACCCCCATACGGTACGACGAGGAGCAGGTGCCCTGTGACCGGAGTCTTCGCGCGGTTGTCCCGGCTGAACCCGACCGGCGTGTTCCTCGCCACGCTGCTGGTGGTGCTGCTCGGGCTGCTGATCCCCGGCCCGGCCGGCGGCGTGATCCTGCTGGTGCTCGCCGCGGCCGTGACCGCGCTGGCCGCGGCCGCCTGGCGGGTCACCTCGCCGTCGCTGCGCCCGGTGCGGATCGCGATGGTGGCACTGCTGATCGTGGCCGCGATCTGGAAGCTCGGCTGAGCGCGCGTCACATGCACCCATGCGTCTTTGACAATGATTTCCACGCTCCGGACAGTGGAAATCATGTCAAGCAGCAACACCCCCGGCTCTCGGACATCTAGGATATTCCGCCCGCGCCTGGCCGCCGTCGCCGCCACCGCACTGCTCGGTGCCACCGCGCTCGCCGGCTGCGGCGACGACGGCGGCGCCGCGGCCGCGGCCGGCGACCGGCTCGGCGTGGTCGCCGCGTTCTACCCGTTGCAGTTCGTCGCGGAGCGCGTCGGCGGCGACGCGGTCTCCGTCACCAACCTGGTCAAGCCCGGTGCCGAGCCGCACGACCTGGAGCTGAACCCGCAGCAGGTCGGGCAGCTGACCGACGCTCGGCTGGTGGTGTACCTGAAGGGCTTCCAGCCGGCCGTGGACGAGGCGGTCGCGCAGAACAACCCGGACCGCGCGTTCGACGCGAGCACGGCCGTGCCGCTGCTGACCGCGACCGAGAGCGCGCACTCCCACGAGGAGGGTGAGGAGGAGCACGCGGAAGAGGAGGAGGCCGCGGAGGGCGGGAGCGACCCGCACCTGTGGCTGGACCCGACCCGGCTCGCCACGGTCGCGGACGCGGTCGCGGCGAAGCTCGGCGAGGCCGACCCGGGCCACGCGGCCGACTTCACCGCGCGCGCCGCCGCGCTGCGCACCGAGTTGACCGCGCTCGACGCGGAGTTCACGGCCGGCCTGAAGACCTGCGAGCGGCGGGAGATCGTGACCAGCCACACCGCGTTCGCGTACCTGGCCGAGCGGTACCAACTCGAGCAGATCGGCATCTCCGGCATCTCCACCGAGGACGAGCCGTCGCCGCAGCGCCTCGCGGAGGTCGCCGCGGAGGCGAAGGAGCACGGCGCCACCACGATCTTCTTCGAGACGCTGGTCAGCCCGAAGCTGGCGGAGACGATCGCGCAGGAGGTCGGCGCGAAGGCCGCGGTGCTCGACCCGATCGAGGGCCTGGCCGACGGCGCGAGCGGCGACTACTTCACCGTCATGAGGACCAATCTCACGTCGCTGAAGGCCGCACTAGGCTGTTCGTGATGGACATCGTCTCGGTTGAGCACGGGGTGGTCGGCTACGACGGCCGCCCCGTGCTTCGCGACGTCTCACTGACGGTCTCCGCCGGTGAGGTGGTCGCCGTCCTCGGCGCCAACGGCTCCGGCAAATCCACGCTGATCCGCACGATCCTCGGCCTGGTTCCGCTCTCCGGCGGGAGCGTCTCGCTGTTCGGTACGCCGCTGCGGCGCTTCCGGCAGTGGCACCGGGTGGGATACGTGCCACAGCGACTCGACGCGGGCGGCGGCGTGCCCGCCACCGTGGGCGAGGTCGTCGCGGCCGGCCGGCTGGCCCGCCGCGGCATCCTGCGACCGCCGGGCGCGGCCGACCGGGCCGCGGTCGCCGCCGCGCTCGAGGCGGTCGGGCTGACCGGCCGCGCCAAGGACCCGGTCGCCACGCTCTCCGGCGGCCAACAGCAGCGCACGCTGATCGCCCGTGCGCTGGCCGGCCAGCCGGAACTGCTGGTGCTGGACGAGCCGACCGCGGGCGTGGACTCCGCCAGCCAGGTCGCGTTCGCGGCCGCGCTCCGCGGCTTCCTCGGCACCGGCGGCACCGTGCTGCTGGTCGCGCACGAACTGGGCCCGCTGCAACCGCTCATCCGGCGCGCCGTGGTGGTGCACGACGGGCGGATCGCGTACGACGGGCCGGACGTGCCCGCGCCCGCCGGCCACCACGCCGACGCCGGGCACGACCACCAGCATCAGCACTGCGCCGAGGACCCGAGCCTGGCGATCGTCCGGGGAGCGGTGGACGGGTGACCCTGTTCCAGTACGACTTCATGATCCGCGCGCTGGTCGGCGCGCTGGTGATCGGCCTGACCGCGCCCGCGCTCGGCATCTACCTGGTGCAGCGCAAGCTCTCGCTGATCGGCGACGGCATCGGGCACGTGGCGCTCACCGGCGTCGGCGTCGGGCTGCTGACCGGCCAGTCCCCGGTGCTCACCGCCGTGATCGTGGCCGCGATCGGCGCGATCGGCGTGGAGCTGGTCCGCGAGCGCGGGCGCACCTCCGGCGACCTCG
Source organism: Catenuloplanes atrovinosus (assembly GCF_031458235.1). NCBI lineage: Bacteria > Bacillati > Actinomycetota > Actinomycetes > Micromonosporales > Micromonosporaceae > Catenuloplanes > Catenuloplanes atrovinosus. The sequence continues at coordinate 6,027,450 of NZ_JAVDYB010000001.1, forward strand.
CGCTGGCCGTGCTCTTCTACGGCGGCATCGCGGGCGGCGTGGTGCTGGTCGGCCTCTCTCCCACCGGCACCGGGAACAGCCTCACGGCGTACCTCTTCGGCAGTCTCACCACCACCTCGGTCGACGACCTGACCGTGATCGTGGCGCTCGGCCTCGCGGTGCTGATCACCATGGTCGCGCTGCGGCCCGCGCTGTTCGCGGTCTGCCACGACGAGGAGTACGCGCGCGTCTCCGGCCTGCCCGTGCGCGCCCTCAACCTGCTGCTCGCCGCCACCACCGCGGTCACCGTCACGATCGCCATGCGCGCGGTCGGCCTGCTGCTGGTCAGCGCCCTGATGGTGGTCCCGGTCGCGGCCGCGCAGCAGGTCACCCGCGGGTTCCGCGCCACCATGGCGCTCGCCATGCTGATCGGCGTGGCCTCGGCCGGCGCCGGTGTCACCCTCGCGGGGGAGGCGAACACCGCGCTCGGCGCCACGATCGTGCTGCTCACCATCGCGGTCTTCCTCGGCCTGGCGGTCGGCGCGGGCGTGTGGCGCCTGGTCCGCCGCCGGATGATCCCCGCCGCCCCCGTCACCAGCACCGAGCCACCGGACGTGGTGCTCAATCATTGACCGTGCCGGTCGGTTGTACGGTTGCTAGGTGACCGGAGCGACGGGGTATGGGGCCTACGAGGCCGCGAGTGAGCTCCTCCGTGCCCTGTCCGCGCCGATCCGCGTCGCGATCGTCACCGAGTTGGCCAAGGGCGAGCAGTGCGTGCACGACCTGGTGGAGACGCTGGGCGCGCCACAGCCGCTGGTCTCCCAGCACCTGCGCGTGCTGCGCGGTGCCGGGGTGGTGCGCGGTTCCCGCCGCGGCCGGGAGATCGCCTACACGCTCGTGGACGAACACATCGCGCACATCGTGGCGGACGCGGTGAGTCACGCCGGCGAGTCCGGCGCCACCGTCGTCACCAGCCGCCCCCAGGACACCGTGCACAGCCACGCGCCCACGCCCGCCGGAGATGCCCGATGATCGCTGAGAACACGGCCGGTTCGGCCGCCGTCCGCAACACCCGCCAGCGCCACGCGGTCAGCTCGCTGCTCGCCGAGGTCGAGGGCTTCCACAGCGCCCAGGACCTGCACGCGATGCTGCGCGACCGCGGCGAGCGCGTCGGCCTCACCACGGTCTACCGCACCCTCCAGGGCCTCGCCGACAGCGGCGAGATCGACGTGATGCGCCCGCCCGGCGGCGAGCACCTCTACCGCCGCTGCAGCTCCGGCCACCACCATCACCTTGTCTGCCGCTCCTGCGGCAGCACGGTCGAGGTCGAGGGCCCCGCCGTCGAGTCCTGGGCCGACCGGGTCGCCGCCCAGCACGGCTTCGTCGACGTCAGCCACACCCTGGAGATCTTCGGCACCTGCAAGTCCTGCGCCGACGCCTGATCCGCTCTCCCGGCACCGCACCCACTCGGCACGCCAGGGCGCGAGCCGCCACCGGCACCGATGTGCGGAGCGCTACACGGCCGCACCGGTCGACGTCGCGATCCGGGAGCACGGATTCGCCGTGAAAGCGACGATGTCGCGTCGTGTGGTATTCGACCGCAGCGTTTTTGTCGGCCACGGCACTCTCCTTGACCGCGGCACTCTCCTTGACCGCGGCACTCTCCTTGACCGCGGCACTCTCCTTGACCGCGGCACTCTCCTTGACCGCGGCACTCTCGGCAACCGCGGCACTCTCGTTGACCGCGGCACTCTCGTTGACCGCGGCACTCTCGTTGACCGCGGCACTCTCGTTGACCGCGGCACTCTCGTTGACCGCGGCACTCTCGGCAACCGCGGCACTCTCGGCAACCGCGGCACTCTCGTTGACCGCGGCACTCTCGGCAACCGCGGCACTCTCGTTGACCGCGGCACTCTTGGCAACCGCGGCACTCTCGTTGACCGCGGCACTCTTGGCAACCGCGGCACTATCGGCAACCGCGGCACTATCGGTAGCCGCGGCGCCCTCGTCGACCACGGTGCTCTGTTGACAGCGGTGCTGTGTTGACAGCGGTGCTGTTGCCGACCGCCGCCGAAAAATTTTGCCCGAAATTTCCGCTTATGTCGGCCTGACGACCTCCTATCCGTCAATCCACATGCGCCGTGCGCCGTGCGCCGTGCGCCGTGCGCCGTGCGCCGTGCGCCATGCGCCATGCGCCATGCGCCATGCGCCATGCGCCATGCGCCATGCGCCATGCGCCATGCGCCATGCGCCATGCGCCATGCGCCATGCGCCATGCGCCGATCATAAGTTCGCATTGCCGCCGGCCAAATCCGATATTTCGGCGCCATCGGCGCGATCGCCGATAAGTAGCGTGACTATGTGAGCCGCAGGCACCTTATTTGACTCGAATAACGTGCCTACGGCTCACGTAGTCACGCTACTCATGGCTCCTCGAAAGGATGGTCAGCGTCGGAGCGGCCATCCTTTGCGACCGACACCGCCGCAAATCACCACCGAAGCCAGCCAGCAACATTTATAACGATATTTCGGGCGCAGCGCGCCCGAAATATCGCCACCGCCGGAAGCCGCTCCGTGACGCGGACGTGATGGCCCCCGGAACGAGTCCCCCGCGCGGGGAAGGGCGGTGGGACCCGGCGTGCGACCGCACACCGCGTGGGGGACCCTGGGCGCGTGAAGATTTACGCGGATCGTATGCCCGTGTTCGTCCGTCAGGTTGTCACGGATCTGCTGGTGGTGGCGTGGGTCTATGCCTGGATCAGGTTGGGGCTCTGGCTGCGGGACCTGATCGAGAAGCTCGCCGTGCCCGGTCAGAAGCTGGAAGAGGCCGGCCAGGGCATGGCCGGCAATCTGACCGACGCGGGCAACAAGGTGGGGCGCGTGCCGATCGCGGGTGACGAGCTGACCGCGCCGTTCACGCAGGCGGCGGAGGCGGCACGGGGGCTGGCGAACGCGGGGCGCGATCAGCAGGAACTGGTCGCGGACCTGGCGTGGGCGCTGCCGTTGGCGCTGGTGGCCGTACCGCTGGGGCTGGTGCTGTTCGCCTGGCTGCCGCTGCGGCTGCGGTGGATGCGCCGGGCCGGGTCGGCGGCGGAGGCGCGCGGGTCGATCGCGGGGCGGGATCTGCTGGCGCTGCGCGCGCTGACCGGCCAGCCGGTGCGCCGGCTGGCGAAGCTGAACCCGGACGTGGCGGGTGCCTGGCGGCGCGGCGACGAGGCCACGCTGGACGCGCTCGCGGCGCTCGAACTCAGGTCGTTGGGGTTGCGGGGGAAGCGGTAGGCAGGCGCCGCCGGACGTCCGGGACCGTAGCCGGGCCGGGTTGCCACGGCGCCACCCACTCCCCCGCGCCGCCGGGCGGGATGATGCCGCGCTCGAGGAACGCGTACCGCCCGGCCAGGATGCGCCGGGCGGCGGCGTTGTCGACCGAGTCGGTGTTCTCCCAGAGGGTGGCGAAGAGCGCGTCCGCGCGCAGCCGGGCCTGGCGGCTGAACAGGTCGGCCAGCTCTATCACCTCGGGGTGGGCGGCGGCCTCGGCGCGCGCCCGCACGCAGGCGGCGGAGATGGCGAAGAGTTCGGCGCCGATGTCGACGATGCGGGCCAGGAACGCCTGCTTCCGTTCGAGCCTGCCCTGCCAGCGGCCCATCGCCCAGAACGTGGACCGGGCCAGTTTCCGCGAGCAGCGCTCGACGTAGCGCAGGTGCGTGGCCAGGTGCCCGAAGTCCGCGTACGCCCCGGGGGTCTGGCCCTTGCCCACGGCCAGCGTGGGCAGCCACTTGGCGTAGAACGCGCCGGCCCGGGCACCGGCGCGCGCCTTGCCGGTCAGGCCGACGTCCGGGTCGATGATGTCGCCGGCGACCTGGAGGTGGGCGTCGACCGCCTCGCGCGCGATGAGCAGGTGCATGATCTCGGTGGAGCCCTCGAAGATGCGGTTGATCCGCAGGTCGCGCAGCTGCTGCTCGGCGGCGAGCGGGCGTTCGCCGCGCGCGGACAGCGACGCCGCGGTCTCGAAGCCGCGCCCGCCGCGGATCTGCACCAGCTCGTCCGCGACCTGCCAGGCCAGCTCGCTCGCGTAGAGCTTGGCGAGCGCCGCCTCGATCCGGATGTCGCCGCGGTCCTCGTCCGCGAGCAGGCAGGACAGCTCCAGCATGGACTCCATGCCGTAGGTGGAGGCGGCGATGAAGGACAGCTTCTTCGCGACCGCCTCGTGCCGGCCGACCGGCTGTCCCCACTGGACCCGCGCGGCGGACCAGTCGCGCGCGGCTGCCAGCGACCACTTCCCGGCGGCGACACACAGCGCGGGCAGCGAGAGCCGGCCGGTGTTGAGCGTGGTCAGCGCGATCTTCAGTCCCTTGCCGACGCCGCCGACCACGTTGCGGTCGGGGACGAAGACGTCGTGGAAGCGGGTGACGCTGTTCTCCAGGCCGCGCAGGCCGAGGAACTCGTTGCGGCGCTCGACCGTGATGCCGTCGCTGTCCGCCTCGACCACGAACGCGGTGATCCCGGCGTCCGGCACGCGTGCCATCACGACCAGCAGCGACGCGATCGTACCGTTGGTGGCCCAGAGCTTGATGCCGTTGAGGCGGTAGCCGCCCTCGACCGGCGTGGCCGTGGTGCGCAGCCGGGCCGGGTCGGAGCCGGAGTCCGGCTCGGTGAGCAGGAACGCGGACACCTCGCCGGCGGCGAGCCGGGGCAGGAACGCGCGCTTCTGCGCGTCCGTGCCGAAGAGCTTGAGCGGCTGCGGTACGCCGATCGACTGATGCGCGGACAGCAGCGCGGCCAGCGCCGGGCTGACGGACCCGACCAGGGTGAGCGCGCGGCAGTAGTGCAGGTGGGAGAGGCCGAGCCCGCCGTACCGGGAATCGATCTTCATGCCGAAGGCGCCGAGCGCGGCGAGGCCCTGGAAGACCTCGTCCGGGATGCGTCCCTCCCGCTCGATGCGCTCCGCATCCACCTCGGCGCGCAGGAACGCCTCCAGCCGGCCGAGGAACTCCGCGGCGTCGCCGGCCCGGGCCGGGTCGTCGTCCGGCCACGGGTCGATCAGGTCGAGGCGGAACCGGCCGAGGAACAACTCCCGGGCGAAGCTGGGCCGGTCCCAGTCCTGGGTGCGGGCCTCCTCCGCGACCCGGCGGGCCTCACGCGCGGTGACGTCGGCGCCCTGGCCGGCGGGCGTGTTGCGCTCTGTGGTCGTCACGGCTTAACCCCTGACACGGTACGGGCGCGCGCCGTACCCTCCTGGACAAGACGCTACCCGCTGTCAGCGCGGGTTGGGCAGCGCCGGCTCCCTCTTCTCCTCCGCATAGGCGACGTCATCGTCGTCATCGTCCGCCCACGCGCGCCGCGACCAGGGCAGGAACGCCCAGAACGTGGCGAACCACAGTCCGGTGACGACGGTGAGCACGATCGCCCAGGTGACGTTGAGCAGGAAGTCGGTTATCACGAAGACGGAGCTGACCATCGCGATCAGCATGAACGCGAGCCCGCCGGTGGCCATCCGGTGCGCGAACCGGACCAGTTCAGGCTTGCGGCCCTGGCGGAACAGCGCCCGGTGGAACGCGACCGGCGAGATGATCATCGCGGTGGCGAACGCGGCGGCGACCAGCGCGACCAGGTAGACGTCCTTCTGGAGCTGCGTGGTCTGCCCGAACCCGGAGGCGAACGGCAGCGTCAGCAGGAACGCGAAGAGGATCTGCACGCCGGTCTGCGCCACCCGCAGCTCCTGGAGCAGATCCGCGAAATTGCGGTCCCAACGCTGCTTCTCGGTCTCCTTGCTGTGCGCCATGCCCGCCCTCCGTACGTTCCATCAGGGCTCTGTGGATGCCCCTGCGGAATGAAGATCAAACCCGGTGAAGCGGCAGCCAGCGAGCGGCGAAGTCGACGACGGCGGGCAGCGCGGCGAGCGTGCCGGTCCCGGTGCCGGCCGGCCCGGTGCGGACCGGGACGAACTCGGCGAGATCAGCGCCGATCAGCTCGAAATCGGACTCGTCGAACGCCACGTCCTCCCAGGTCGCCCACGTGCGCGCGCCGTCCGGGCCGCGAACCGCGCCGCCCTCGGTGTGCCGGGGCGCGGCACCCCAGCGGTACTCGGCAAGGTGGAACGCGGTGCACGTGTCCCAGCCGGTGCCGAGCATCAGCACGTCCGCGCCGAGCCGGTAGAGCCCGCCCAGCGGCGAGGTCTCGCCGAGCCCGTCATCGAGCGCGTGCCCGGCCGTGATCTCCGCGGCGCGCGGCCCGAGCGCGGCGAACGACACCTGCGGGTGGTCGCTGCGGCGCGCGCCCGGCCAGGTGCGCACCTGCTCCGCGACCGCGCCCATGGCCCGGCTCGGCGTGCGCGCCGGGTCGAACGCGGGCGTCTCGGCGCGGATCACGTCCCACCACTCCACCGGCACCGGCGGCGCGGCCCAGCGGGCCGGGTCCGAGTTCACCGGCGTGTGCGTGGGGACGACCAGCGTGCCGTCCGGGCCGAGCACGTCGCGCAGCGCCAGCACCACCGCCTCCGCGCCGCCGCACACCCAGCCGATCGCACGCAGCGAGCAGTGCACCAGCAGGACGCCGCCGGGACGGACGCCGAGCGCGGCCAGGTCCGCGGCCAGCGAGGACCGGGTCGGCGGCAGCAGTGAGATCACTTCGGGACGATACCGGCCCTGGTCAGGATCGCGTCGGCCAATTCCCGGGGCGCCCGCTCCGGAATCCAGTGGTCGACGCCGGGCAGCTCGACGAACCGGTAGTCCGCGCGCACGTACCGCGCGGTGCGTTCCGCGCCGGTGCGGCCGAGCGCGGGGTCGCGGTCGCTCCAGACCAGCGCGGTGGGCACGTCGATCGGCGGGGTGCGGAGCGTGCTCTGCGCCCGGTACCAGTTCAGCGCCGCGGTCAGCGCGCCGCGCTCGCGCATGCGGGAGACGTACCGGTCGGCGCGCGCGGCGATCAGCATGCCGCGCAGCGCGCGGGCGCCGAACGCGAGCAGCACCGCCTCGGCCAGGAACCGCCGCCGGAACAGCAGCATGTACGCGGAGCGCCGGCGCTGGTCACGGTCGTTGCGCACCGCCCAGGCGAACGCGTGCGGGTGGGGCACGGAGACCGCGGTGAGCGTGCGCACCCGGTCCGGGTGTTCGCCGGCCAGCGCCCAGGCCACGGCCGCGCCCCAGTCGTGCCCGCAGACGTGCGCGGACTCCAGGCCGAGCGCGTCCAGCACCGCCACCGCGTCCGCGACCAGCTCGTCGATCCGGTACGCCGCGGCGCCGGACGGCCGCGCGCCGGGCGAGTATCCGCGCTGGTCCAGCGCGTACGTCCGCATCCCGGCCGCGTGCAGGTGCGGCACCACCAGGTCCCACTCCGCGCTGTGCTGCGGGAAGCCGTGCAGCAGCAGGATCGGCTCGCCGTCGGCCGGCCCGCCGGCGAACACGTCGAACGTCAGCCCGCGAGCCGCTATGAGCATTTCTCGACCTGCCGTTCCGGGGGCGGCCCGCTTGGGAGTGGTGGAGAAACACTCATTCGTACTGCTGCTTCGGGGCCGGAATCTCCTGCCACGTCTCGACCTCCAGGTATGGCACCGTCGCCTCGTTGACCGGGTCCTTGGCCGTCTGTGCGGTGTACGCCCCGGTGACCTCGATCCAGGTGTCCGAGGGCACGTTCGCCGGCACGTTGCCGCTCAGCCCGACCTTGATCGGCCGGCCGTCGGCGGCGCAGCAGCTGAGGATCATGCGCGCCAGCATGGGCTGCCCGTCCGGGCCCTGCGTGACGAAGCCGGTCAGCAGCAGCCGGCGGTCGGTCAGCGAGCGCCCCTCGTCGAAGACCGCGCGGGAGGCGTAGTCGAGCATGGTGATCTCGACCGGGTCGCCCTCGGGCAGCGGCGGGTAGTCGGACTCGGCCTGCCGGCCGGCGAGCGCGGTGCCGGACTGACCGGCCGCGTACGCCCCGAGCGCGGGCGGCGCCACCAGCAGCAGCCCGAGCACCGGCAGGATCAGCAGCCAGCCGACGCGCGGCTCGTGGTGCGCGTGGCCGTCACCGTGGTCGTGATCGTGGACCTCGGCGCGGGACGGGCGCAGGTCGTACCAGAGCGTCATCACGCCGGCCGCGATGAGCAGCAGCGCCGAGGCGATCAGGAACGGTTGCAGCGCCTCCTTGACGTACCTCAGATAGAGGTCGCCGATCGACGCCTTCAGGATCGCGCCGCCGAACAGCAGCATGATCACCGCTTGAGCCTGCCGGTTCACAACAGCACCCACCCCATGCCGGAAGCCACCAGCACCGCCGCCACGAACGTCGCCGGCGCGAACCGGGTGGCGAAGCGGCGCCCGAAGACACCGATCTGCATCGAGATCAGCTTGAGGTCGACCATCGGGCCGACCACCAGGAACGCCAGTCGCGCGGTGAGCGAGAACTGGGACAGCGAGGCGGCCACGAACGCGTCCGCCTCGGAGCAGATGGACAGCAGCACGGCGAGCACGGCCAGCGCGAGCACGGCCAGCACCGGCTGCTCGGCCAGGGTCTGCAGCCACGCCTCCGGCACCACCACGTTGATCGTGGCGGCCGCGGCGGCGCCGACCACCAGGAAGCCGCCCGCGTGCGTGATGTCGTGCCGGGCCGCGGCCCAGAACGCCTGCATCTTGGAGACGCCCTCCAGGTCCGGGCGGTGTGGCAGCTTGATCCACTCGGCCTTGCCGACGCGCAGCCAGAGCCAGCCCATCAGCATCGCCACGATCAGGCTCGCGGCGGCGCGAGCCACCACCATCTCCGGATTGTTCGGGAACGCGACCGCGGTCGCGGCCAGCACGATCGGGTTGATCGCGGGCGCGGCCAGCAGGAACGCGAGCGCGGCGGCCGGGGTGACGCCGCGCCGGATCAGCGACCCGGCGATCGGCACCGACCCGCACTCGCAGCCGGGCAGCACCACGCCGGCCGCGCTGGCCACCGGGACCGCCAGCGCCGGGTGCCGGGGCAGCGCCTTCGCCCAGAACGAGCGCGGGACGAACACCGCGATCACCGCGGACAGCAGCACGCCGAAGACCAGGAACGGCACGGCCTGCACCATCACCGAGACGAAGACCGTGGTCCAGGTCTGCAGGATCGGTGCGGAGATCAGGCCACCGAGTGGGTTGCGGAAGATCACCAGCAACACGAGCAGGACGGCGAGCACCTCGACCGACCCGATCCGGTCGCCGAGCCACTTCCGGCGCGGCGGTTTGGGATCGGGTGGCGGCGGGGCCGCCCAGTCGATCTCGTCGCCCGAGAAGGTCTGCGTCACACCCACAACCCTAGCCGGAACCCCCCGCTCACCCTGAGGTAGCGTCGGGAGACAACTTCACATCCGACAGGGGAGCGCACAGCGCTGAGAGTGCGGCAGAGTCGCCGCAGACCCTCAACCACCTGATCTGGGTAATGCCAGCGCAGGGAGTTCGGTCGTCACCTCATCGCCGCGCCACGAGTCCGTCCACCGGGCCCGTGGCGCGCGTCTTCCCCCCATCGTGTTCAGGGGGCATACCGTCATGAGCAACTCTTCCAACAGATGGCGCACCGTCGACATCGTCGTCGCCTCGGTGATCGCCGCCGCGTTCGGCGTGGTCTTCTGGGCGTGGAACCTGCTGTGGGGCGCCACGGACGCGGCGTTCGCGTTCTTCCCGCCCGTACACGCGGTGATCTACGGCGTCTGGCTCGTCCCCGGCGTACTGGCCGGGCTGATCATCCGTAAGCCCGGCGCCGCGCTCTACGCGGAGACGCTGGCCGCGATCATCTCCGCACTGCTCGGCAACGCCTGGGGCACCACGGTGATCCCGCAGGGCCTGCTCCAGGGGTTCGGCGCGGAGCTGGCGTTCCTGGCGACCGGCTACCGCTCGTTCCGGCTGCCGGTCGCGGTGCTGTCCGGGCTGCTGGCCGGGCTCGCGGCCGGGCTGTGGGACACGTTCGTCTACTACGCCGCGAACGAGCTGTGGGCGTTCCGGGTCCCGATGATCGTGATCACCGCGCTGAGCGCGGCCGTGATCGCGGGCGCCGGCGGCTGGGCGCTGACCCGCGCGCTGGCCGCCACCGGCGTGCTGGACCGGTTCCCGTCCGGCCGCGACCGGGCCCCGGTCTAGATGCGGGCCGACGTCCGGGGCTTCGGGTGGCGGTTCGCCGGCCGGCGGGACTGGGCCGTGCGCGGCCTGGACCTGACCGTGGAGGCCGGCGAGCGCGTGCTGCTGCTCGGTGCCTCGGGCGCCGGCAAGTCGACACTGCTGGCGGCGCTCGCCGGCCTGCTCCCCTCCGACTCCGGCGAGTCCGAGGGCACGATCAAGGCCGACCGTCCGGGGCTGCTCTTCCAGGACCCGCAGGCGCAGCTGGTGATGAGCCGCAGCGGCGACGACGTGGCGTTCGGGCTGGAGAACCTGGGCACGCCGCCGGGCGAGATCTGGCCCCGGGTGGACGAGACGCTGGCCCGCACCGGCTTCCGGTACGGCCGGGACCGGTCCACGGCCGCGCTCTCCGGCGGCGAGGCGCAGCGGCTGGCGCTGGCCGGCGTGCTCGCCATGCGGCCCGGCCTGCTGCTGCTCGACGAGCCGACCGCGAACCTGGACCCGGCCGGCGCCGTGCTGATCCGCGACGCGCTGGCCCGCGCGCTCGCCCCGGACACCGCGCTGATCGTGGTCGAGCACCGGGTGGCCGAGGTGCTGCCGCTGGTCGGCCGCGTGGTGGTGCTGGCGCCGGGCGGCGGCGTGCTGGCGGACGGCCCGCCGGACCGGATCTTCGCGGAGCACGGCGCCACGCTGGCCGAGGCCGGCATCTGGGTGCCCGGCCGTCCGATCGCGCCCCGGCGGGCGTCCCGCGCGGCCGGCGACGAGCTGCTGCGCGCCTCGCGCGTCGCGGTCCCCGGCCGCCTGCCCGAGACCGACCTGGCGGTACGCGCCGGGCGCGTGCACGCGGTCCTCGGCCCGAACGGCGCCGGCAAGTCCACGCTGGCCCGGCTGCTCGGCGGCCTGCTCGCCCCGGGCGCGGGCGCGGTGCGGGCCGCGCCGGCGCTGGCCGGGCCGGACGCGTCCCGTCCGCCGCACCGGTGGCGCGCCGCCGCGCTGGCCGGCCGGATCGGCTCGGTCTTCCAGAACCCGGAGCACCAGTTCCTCGCGGGTACGGTCCGGGACGAGCTCGCGCTCGGCCCGCGCCGCCTGCGCCGCCCGCCCGCGGAGGTGACCGCGACCGTGGACGGCCTGCTCGACCGGCTGCGGCTGACCCGGCTGGCCGGCGCGAACCCGTTCACGCTCTCCGGCGGCGAGGCGCGGCGGCTGAGCGTGGCGACCGCGCTCGCGGCCGGCCCGTCCGTGCTGGTCCTGGACGAGCCCACGTTCGGCCAGGACCGTCGCACCTGGACCGAGCTGGCCGACCTGCTCGCCGGGCTGCGCGACGACGACGGCGCCGCGGTCGTCGCGGTCACCCACGACCCCGACTTCGTCACCGCGCTCGCCGACGACGTCACCACGCTCGGAGCCGGCTCGTGACGCCGGTCCTGGCCCGGCGGAACCCGGCCGCGAAGCTCGCCGCCGCGCTGCTGTTCTCGCTGCCGCTGATCGTGACGCTGGACCCGGTCGCGCCGGCCGTGGCGATCGCGGTCGAGCTGGCCGTGCTGCCGCTGGCCGGCGTGCGCCCGCTGACCCTGCTGCGCCGGGCCGCGCCGCTGCTGCTCAGCATCGGCGGCCTGCTGGTCACCGTGCTGCTGTTCGCGGCCGACCGGTCCGGCGCCGTGCTGCTGGACGCCGGCCCGCTCACGCTCACCACCGGCGTGCTGTGGACCGCGCTCGGCCTGACCCTGCGCGTGGTGGCGGTGGCGCTGCCCGGCCTGATCGTGCTGGCCACCACGGACCCGACCGACCTGGCCGACGCGCTGATCCAGAACGCCCGGTTCTCGCCGCGGTTCGCCATCGGCGCGCTGGCCGCGTTCCGGATGGTGCCGCTGCTCACCGACGAGTGGCACGCGCTGGCCGCGGCGCGCCGGGCCCGGGGCGTGGACGCGGGCGGCAACCCGCTCACCGCCGTACGGATCTTCGCCTCGACCGCGTTCGCGCTGCTGGTGGGCGCGATCCGGCGGGGCGTGCGGCTGGCCACCGCGATGGACGCGCGCGGCTTCGACGCGCGCACCCCACGGACCGTGGCGCGGCGGCAGCGCTTCGGCCCGGCCGACGCGGTGCTGATCGTCGCGGCCGGCGGGCTCAGCGCGACGGCGCTGACCGTGAGTGCGCTGGTCGGCACGTTCCGGCCGATCTTTTGAAGATCAATGCGCATGTTCGCATACGTGCCCACGACACGTCACCCTCCGTTTGCCCGGGAAGACGAGCGTGACCATCGGATCATCGCGAACTCAGGAGATGCGACATGGGCCACGGCCACCCGCACACCCACGATCATGACCACGGTCACTCCCACGACCACGACGGCGCTCCCACGCCGGAGGCGCTCGACCTGTCCATCCCGGACAGCGAGCTCTCCCCCGCCGACGTGAGCCGCCGGGGCTTCCTGCGCAGCGCGGGCCTGCTCGGCGCCGCGGCCGGCCTGACCGGCGCGGGCACCGCCGCGGGCGTGCTCGGCACGCCGGAGATCGCGGTCGCGCACAGCGGCTCCACCAAGCAGGGCGACTTCACCTGGCGCGCCGGCGACCACCACATCCACACGCAGTACAGCAGCGACGCCAAGTACCGGGTCGCCGACCACGTGCAGCACGGCGTGGCGTACGGGCTGGACTGGCTGGTCATCACGGACCACGGCGGCGCCACGCACGCCAAGATCGGTGTCGAGAAGGTCAACCCCGACATCGTCGCGGCCCGCGAGCTGTTCCCCGAGGCGCTGGTCTTCCAGGGTCTGGAGTGGAACATCCCGGCCGCCGAGCACGGCACGATCATCGTCCACCCCGGCAAGAAGGAGGTGGAGGTCCTCAAGGAGTTCGAGAACAACTTCGACGGCAGCGTCAAGGGCGCCAGCTCCCAGTCCGCCGCGAACGAGGCGCTGGCCATCGCCGGCCTCAACTTCCTCGCCGCCGCGAAGAAGGCCCGCCGGGTCAACGACGCGATGTTCTTCGCGAACCACCCGTCCCGCAAGGGCCTGGACTCGCCGCACGAGATCCGCGGCTGGCGCGACGCGCAGCCGGAGATCGCGCTCGGCTTCGAGGGCGCGCCCGGCCACCAGGCCGCCGCCATCCCCACCGCCAACTTCGGTCCGGGCGGCGGCCGTGGCTTCTACGACAGCAGCCCGGGCGCGGACTCGTTCCCGGGGTACCCGCTGGAGAGCTACCGGACCTGGGGCGGCTTCGACTGGATGACCTCCACGGTCGGCGGCCTCTGGGACAGCCTGCTCGCCGAGGGCAAGCCGTGGTGGATCACCGCGAACTCGGACTCGCACAACGTCCTCTGGGACACCTCGGTCCGCGGCGCGAACAGCGACTTCAACGCGAACGGCCGCTACAACGACCCGCAGCACGGCTTCAAGCCGGACGTGACCGCCGGTGACTTCTGGCCGGGCTTCTACAGCCGCACCCACGTCGGCGCCGCCGGCGGCGACTACCGCCACCTCATGGACGGCCTGCGCGCCGGCCGCGTCTGGGTGGACCACGGCGGCCTGATCAAGTCGCTGGACGTGCGCGCGCGGGTGCAGGGCGACCGCAACCGCAAGGGCGGCACCCCGCTCGGCGGCGTGCTGAAGGTCCGCAAGGGCACCCCGGTCGAGGTCACCATCGACGTCGAGCTGGCCGACAAGCCGAACTGGGCGCAGTTGCTCCCGGTGCTGGCCCGGGTCGACCTGATCATGGGCGCGGTCACCGGTGCCGCCGCGAACCGCGACGTGTTCACCGCGCCGCAGACCAAGGTGGTCAAGTCGTTCGAGGTCGCGAAGGGCAAGAAGACCGTCTCCTTCACGTACTCGTTCGGCCGGGTCTCCTCGCCGTTCTACTTCCGCGTGCGCGGCACGGACGGCAACTTCACCCAGACCGGCATCTACGGCGCCGCCGTCGACCCGGTCGGCCCGAAGCTCGACGTGGTCGGCGACGCTGACCCGTGGCTGGACCTCTGGTTCTACGCGAACCCGATCTGGGTCCTGCCCTACTGATGTCCACCGTCCATCTCGGGCTGAGCCTGGGACACGCCACCGACCCGGACGCCGAGCACTGGCTGTCGGACCACCTGCCGGCCGCGCTCGCCGTGCCGGGCCTGGTGGCGTGCACGCACAACGTGCCCTCGCCGTACCCGCACGTCGCTCTGAGCTTCGCGGCTCCCGAACACGTCGACCTGCCCGAGACGGACCCGGAATTGCGGGCGGCGGCCGACGAGGCCGCCGCCCGGCACCGGGACCGCGTGTCCGGACGCGCGGTCATCTTCCCGGGCGTCGAGGCGCTCACCGGCACGCTGACCGCGGCCGAGATCCTGGAGCTGAGCGCGATCGAGCGCGTCGCCGTGCTCGGCGGCGCCGACGCCGCCCCGGACGCGGTCGTCGAGACCCGCGACTTCGTCCGCCCGCTGATCCGCTCCGGCAGGCTGGAGCTCGTGCTGGTCCCGATCGTCGGCGGCCGGTTCGCGCCCTTCGAGGTGCCCAACCCGACCCCCTGCTGCGCCGACCACTGAGCGGGACCGGCGCCGTCAGGGCGTGGCGGCCAGGCGGGCGCTGAAGGCGTCGGCGGGCTCCGCGCGGGCGTAGTGCCAGCCCTGGACCATGTCGCAGTCGAGGGTACGAAGCAGCGCCGCCTGGTCGGCGGTCTCGACGCCCTCGGCGACGACCGTGAGGCCGAGCGCGTGCGCCAGCCGTACCAGGGCGGCCAGGATCTCCCGGTCGACGCGGTCCGGGAGGTCGGCGCGGGTCTTGCCGGTGACGAACGTGCCGGCCAGCTTCAGGCCGGTGACCGGCAGGTGGCGCAGGTAGGCCAGGTTCGAGTAGCCGGTGCCGAAGTCGTCGATCGCGATCCGCACGCCCAGGTCGGCCAGGGAGCGCAGGCGGCGCAGCGGCTCGCCGGTGGTGCCCATCAGCGTGCTCTCGGTCAACTCCAGCTGCAGCGCGCCCGGCTCCAGGCCGGTGGCGGCCAGCGCCTCGCGCACGTCGGCCACGAAACCGGGCTCGCGGAGCTGGCGGACGGCCACGTTCACGCTGACCAGCAGCGCCTTCTCGGGGTGTGCGGCGCGCCAGCGGGCGGCCTGGCGGCACGCCTCGCGCAGCACCCAGCGGCCGAGCGGCACGATCACGCCGGTCTCCTCGGCCAGCGGCACGAACAGGTCCGGGCGGAGCAGCCCCAGTTCCGGGTGCTGCCAGCGGACCAGCGCCTCCACGCCGGCCAGGCCGTCGTCGCCGAGCCGGACCAGCGGCTGGTACTCCACGAAGAACTCGTGCTGGGCCAGCGCGCGCGGCAACTCGGCGGAGAGCCGGTAGCGGCTGATGTCGGTGGCGTACCGCTCCGGGTCGAAGAACGCCCAGCGGTCGCGGCCGTCCGCCTTCGCCCAGTAGAGCGTGGTGTCCGCGGCCTTCATCAGCTCGGCCGCGCTGGTGTCGCCGCCGGCCGGCCGCTCGATCAGCCCGGCGCTGGCGGAGACCGTGAGGGAGCGGCCCTCCAGCCGGACCGGGCGGCGCACCGCGGCGAGCGCGGCCTCGGCCACGCCGACCAGTTCCGCGGTGCCGGACGAGCGCGGCACCAGCACGACGAACTCGTCGCCGCCCATCCGCGCGACCAGCGTGCCGTTCGCGGCGCCGCCGGAGACCGCGGCGGCGAGCCGGCCCGCGACCGTACGCAGCAGCTGGTCACCGGCCGCGTGCCCGAGCGTGTCGTTGATCGCCTTGAAGCCGTCCAGGTCGAGGTAGCAGAGCCCGACCCGGCCGTCCGTCTCCGGGTCGGCCAGCGCCTCCTCCAGCCGGGTGAACAGCAGCGTCCGGTTCGGCAGGTCGGTCAGCGGGTCGTGCAGCGCCTGGTGCTCGAGCTGGAGCTGCAGCCGGTGCCGCTCGGTGATGTCCTCGACCATGGCGACCACGTACCGCGGGGTGCCGTCGTGCGCGCGGACCAGCGACACCACCAGGTCGGTCCAGATGCTGCCGCCGCCCTTGCGCGCGTACGGCTTCTCCAGCCGGAAGTGGTCGAGCTTGCCGTCGATCAGGTCGCGGTACCGGTCCCAGACACCGGGCGCGTCCTGGGGGTGGATGAACGTGGTGACGTTCTGCGTGAAGAACTCCTCACGCGTGTATCCGAACATGTCGCAGATCGCGGAGTTCACGTCGATGATCGAGCCGTCCAGCTCGGCCACGCCGATGCCGATCACGGCCTCCGCGAAGATCGCCCGGAACCGCGCCTCGCTGGTCCAGCGGGCCTCCTCCGCGGCGGACCGGGCGGTGAGCGCGGCGTCCCGGATGCTCTCCTGTTCGGCGAGCGTGCGGTCCTTCAGCGCGCGGGCGAACCCGGCCGCGAGCGCGCCCTGCATGGCCGCGAGCCGCGGGGTACGCCCCAGCTCCGCGGCCGGCCCGGCCAGCTCCTCGCCGAGCACGGTGAGCGTGCGGTCCAGCGAGGCCGGCTCCGTGAAGTGGTCCTCGACCAGCGCGAACCCGATGCTGTACGGCGTGACCGGGTCGTAGCGGTCGGCCTCCAGCGTGCCGGCGAGCCGCTTGGCCGAGTCGGTCAGATAGTCGATCAACTCTCGGTGCGCCATCGACACGTAGCTGGTGCGGCTGATCGCCCGGGTCCAGGCCCGGGCGAGGCGCTCCGCGAGCGGTTCAGCCGATTCGGGCGACACCCGCAAACCCCGGGTAGGTGGCGGCGTCCGGGCCGACGTCCTCCGGCGAGTCCGGGCGCCACAGCGGCATCTGGACCACGCCCGGCTCCACCAGCTCCAGGTCGCCGAAGAGCGCGGCGATCTCCGCCCGGTCCCGCATGCGGAACGGGCTGGCGGTCCGGTTGTAGATCTCCTCCGCCTTGTCCGCCTGGTCCGGCTGCCCGGAGCGGTCGTTACTGGCGTGCGAGATGACCACGAAACTGCCCGGTGCCACGCTCTGCGCCAGCGTCGCCACGATCGCCTCCGGCTTCTCGTCGTCCGGCACGAAGTGAAGCACGGACACGATCAGCACCGCCACCGGGCGGCTGAGGTCGACGGCCTCGAGCAGCGCCGGCTCGTCCAGCAGTTCGGCGGGGCGGCGCAGGTCACCGGCGACCACGGTCGCGTTCGGATTGCCGGCCAGGATGGCGCGGCTGTGCGCGAGCGCGACCGGGTCCCAGTCCACATAGGCGATCCGGGCGTCCGGGTTGAGCGCCTGCGCCACCTCGTGCACGTTGCCGACCGTGGGGATGCCGGAGCCGAGGTCGATGAACTGGTCGATGCCCTCGGCGACCAGCGCCCGTACCGCGCGGCGCAGGAACGCGCGGTTCTCCTGCGCGTGCTTCGGCAGGTCCGGCATCGCCTCGAGGACCTTGGCGGCGAACGCCCGGTCCACCGCGAAGTTGTGCGATCCACCCAGGTAGTAGTCGTACACGCGGGCGACACTGGGCTTGGTCAGGTCGACCTCGGCCGGCGCCCAGACGGGACGTTCCGCACCTTCCATGGGACAACCTTCCATCGCGGCAATGGGTCCGCGACAGCATAGGGGTCGTCCACATCAGAACGTGTATCGAAGTTCGCGTCTTCGGATGATGCACAAACCAACTGAGTCGTCAGTCATTCTCCGGCTTCGGCGGGGGCACCGGGTTCGGCAGCGCGCCACCGAAGCGGCGGTCCCGCTGGGCGTAGAGCTCGCAGGCGTACCAGAGGTGGCGGCGGTCGAAGTCCGGCCAGAGCGTGTCCAGGTAGACCAGTTCGGCGTAGGCGGACTGCCAGAGCAGGAAGTTCGAGATGCGCTGCTCCCCGGACGGGCGCAGGAACAGGTCGACCTCCGGCACCTCGGGGTGGTAGAGGTACTTCGCCAGCAGCTTCTCGTTGACCTTCTCCGGCTTGACCCGGCCGGCGGCCACGTCGCGCGCGATCGCCTGCGCCGCGTCCGCGATCTCCGCCTGACCGCCGTAGTTCACGCAGAACTGCAGCGTCAGCGTGGTGTTCTTCCGGGACATCTCCTCGGCCGTGGTCAGCTCGCCGATCACGCTCTTCCACAGCCGGCCGGCCCGGCCGGACCAGACCACGCGCACGCCCAGGTCGACCAGCTCGTCCCGGCGGCGGTGGATGACGTCGCGGTTGAAGCCCATCAGGAAACGCACCTCGTCCGGCGAGCGCCGCCAGTTCTCCGTGGAGAACGCGTACGCCGACAGGTACGGGATGCCCAGCTCGATCGCGCCCTCGATGGTGTCGAACAGCGAGTGCTCGCCCGCCTCGTGCCCCTTGGTCCGGGCCAGGCCGCGCTCCTTGGCCCACCGGCCGTTGCCGTCCATCACGATCGCCACGTGCTTCGGCAGCGAGTCCGCGGGCAGCGACGGCGGACGCGCACCGGACGGGTGCGGCGTGGGCGGGCGGACGGGCGCCGTACTGCGCCGGGTGAGGGCACGCATGATATGTCGGTTTCCTAACTAACTGCGGTCGACCAGCGGCAGGGAGCGTAACCCGCGCTCCAAATGCCACTGCAGGTGCGCCGCCACCAGGCCGCTGCACTCGCGCTGGTGGGAGGGGTCCGCGCCGTCCGCCGTCCGCCAGTCGCCCTTGGCCAGCGCGCTCATCAGCTCCAGCGTGGCCGGCGCGGGGTGCGCGGCGCCGGGCGGGCGGCAGTCCGGGCAGACGCTTCCCCCGGCCGGTACGGAGAACGCGCGGTGCGTGCCGGGCTCGCCGCAGACCGCGCACTCGGTGATCGCCGGCGCCCAGCCCGCCAGGCCCATGCCGCGCAGCAGGTAGGCGTCCAGCACCAGGGTGGCCAGGTGCTCGCCCGCGGCCAGCGCGCGCATCGCGCCGAGCGTGAGCTGGAACATGCGCAGCGACGGCTCCCGCTCCACCGGCGTGAGCCGTTCCGCGGTCTCCGCCACCGCGCTCGCGGCCGTGTAGCGCGGATAGTCGGCCAGGAACCGCTTGCCGTACAGCTCGACGGCCTCGACCTGGCTGACCGTGTGCAGGCCGCCGCCGTGGTCCTTGGGGTCGCCGGCCAACTGCAGGTCGACGTGACCGAACGGCTCCAGCCGCGCACCGAACCGGGAGGTGGTGCGCCGCACGCCCCGGGCGACGGCGCGCAGCCGGCCGTGGTGCCGGGTCAGCAGCGTGATGATCCGGTCCGACTCGCCCAGCTTCTGCACGCGCAGCACGAGTCCGTCGTCGCGGTAGAGCTGCCGGGGTATGCGGGCCACCCTCCCATTCTGCCCCCTGAGCACTATCAGGGAGTTCTCAGGGGAAAGCTTGGATCCGGGGTACGGGACGCGCGCACTACGGTCGGGGGCATGACCAGACGTACCACGGCGGTGGCCGGGATCGCGGTGCTCGCCGCGCTCAGCGCCGGCTGTGACCCGCGGAACCTCCGCGAGATGGAGTTCCGGACCACGGAGACGGTCGGTATCACCGAGGTGCGCATCGTCGGCGGCGACGGTGGCGACGTGATCGTGACCACCGCCGACCGCACGGACACCCAGGTCGACCGCGTGGTGCACTACAGCACCGCGACCGCGCCGGACACCGCGTACCGGATCGAGGGCACCGCGCTGGTGATCGACGCGGACTGCGGCCCGCAGTGCGGCGTCGACTACACGGTCAGCGCGCCGCGCGGCGTGCGGGTCACCGGCCGCAGCGACTCCGGCGACGTGCGGCTGACCGGCGTCGGCGCCGTGGACCTGAAGGTCGACTCGGGCTCGCTCACGGCCGACGGCGTGTCCGGCCCGGTCCGCGTCGAGTCGGACTCCGGCGACGTACGGCTGGCGAACGTGACCGGCACGACCGACCTGCGTGTGCAGTCCGGGACGCTGGAGGGCCGCGGGCTGGCCGGCACGGTGACCGCGGCCGTCGAGTCCGGGGACGCGGACCTGGCGCTCGCCGCGCCCGCCTCGGTCACCGTGACCGTGGACAGCGGCGATCTGACGCTGCGGGTGCCGGACGGGAAGTACCGGGTGCGCACCGCCGCCGACTCCGGGCAGGTGGACGTGGGCATCGACAACGACCCGGCCGCCACCGCCGTGCTGGACCTACGCGCGGACAGCGGCGACCTGAACGTCTTGCGCGGCTGAGACCAGCACCTCCTCCGCTGGCAGCGGCTTGCGGGGCCGCACCGGCACGGCGCCGCCCGGGATCAGCTCGGGGCGGCGCCGGGCCGCGACGTCCTCGATCCAGCCGAACGCGGCGACCGCCACCGCGAGCAGCAGCAGCACGGCCGCGAGCTTGACCGTGACCGCCGGCGCGCCGGTCTGCGGCCAGCCGAAGCGGGTCGCCACCCAGCCGAGCCCCACGATGATCGGTACGTGCCAGAGGTAGATGGTCAGCGCGCGGCTGTTGAGCAGCGTGACCAGCCGGTCGAGGCGCGGGCGGCGGCTGAGCCAGGGCAGCGCGTCCGGCGCCAGGCCGAGCGCGATCAGCACGAACGCGGTGGACCAGAGCGCGTTGCCGATCCGGATGTCGTTGAGGTCGTATCCGCGCGGGCCCGGATGGGTGAGGAACCAGGCCGCGCCCGCGACCGCCAGCACGCCCGCGATCGGCACGAGCCGGCGCCAGGTGAGGCGGCGCAGCATGCCGTCGTGGTGGGCGAAGCCGAGCAGCCAGGCGCCGAAGTAGAGCCCGATGTCGCGCAGCACGTAGTTGTCGATCGCGACCAGCTTCAGCTCGGTGACGACCAGCAGCACGAACGGCGCGGCCAGCGTGGGCAGCGGGAACCGGCGGAACAGCGGGAGTGCCAGCGGGGAGAGCGCGACGAACCATAGGAAGTCGCGCAGGTACCAGTTGGCGGAGAGCGCGGCCAGCCCCAGGCCGCTGGCCGGCGGGTCGATGAACGGCGCCACCCAGAACAGGATGCGCCAGTCCCAGTCGAGCCCGGTGGCCAGCATGACCGGCAGGAAGATCGCCATCACGGCCCAGAGCGAGGGCAGCAGCCGGCGCATGCGGCGGCCGATCGCGGAGACGCCGAAACGATCGACCGAGGCGGCCATGAGCGAGCCGCCCAGCGCGAACATCACCGACATCGCGGGCAGGACGACGGTCAGCGCGGCCAGACCGGTGACGTGATAAACGACCACCCGGAGGACGGCGGCCGCACGCAAAAGGTCGAGATATCGATTTCTCATCTACCCAAGCCTGGTCGGGCCCGGCGCGGTCCGCCCCGGACGGGAATCAGCAACGGGAAGCCGGTGAGCCTTTACCCCGAAAGGGCGACCGTCGAACCGTGGGCCGCGCCCCGGTTCAGACGGACAAAATGCTCCAAAATGCTGCGGAAGGCTCCATTTACGCGCATCACGGCAAGCCTACCGGGGTACGGATGAGTAACCACGGACGGGCGGAGTGGACAAGAACACTCCTACCCGCCCGAACCGTTATAGAGATCGTTTCGTGCGCGAAATGCGCATAGACGCAGCTAAAAGCCCAGGCGGCGGAGCTGTTTCGGGTCGCGCTGCCACTCCTTGGCCACGCGAACGTGCAGGTCCAGGTAGATCCGGCGGCCGAGCAGCTTCTCGATCTCCACCCGGGCGCGCGTGCCGACCTCCTTGAGCCGGCTGCCCTTCGCCCCGATCATGATGGCCTTCTGGCTGGAGCGCTCGACGTACACGTCCGCGTAGACGCGCAGCACCGACTCCTCCTCCACCATCTCCTCGACCAGGACCGCGATCGAGTGCGGCAGTTCGTCCCGCACGCCCTCCAGCGCGGACTCGCGGATGAGCTCGCCGATCAGCACGCGCTCCGGCTCGTCGGTGAGGATGTCGTCCGGGTAGAGCTGCGGGGACTCCGGCAGGTACTTCGCCATCACGTCGGTGAGCGTGCCGACCTGGTCGCCGGAGACCGCGCTGACCGGCACGATCTCCGCGAAGTCGCCCAGCTCGTGCACGGCCAGCAACTGCTCGGCGAGCTGCTTCTTGGAGACCAGGTCGGTCTTGGTGACCACGGCCAGCACGGTCGCCTTCAGCTCCGCGATCTCGCCGGTGATGAACCGGTCGCCGCGGCCCACCGGCTCGTCCGCCGGGATGCACAGGCCGATCACGTCGACCTCGCTCCACGTGGTGCGGACCAGGTCGTTCAGCCGCTCACCGAGCAGCGTGCGCGGCCGGTGCAACCCCGGCGTGTCGACCAGCACGATCTGGCCGTCCGGCCGGTGCAGCACGCCGCGGATGACGTGCCGGGTGGTCTGCGGCTTGCTCGACGTGATGGCGATCTTCTGCCCGATGATCGCGTTGGTCAGCGTGGACTTGCCCGCGTTCGGCCGGCCCACGAAGCAGGCGAAGCCCGCCCGGTACGCCGCCCTCATTCCACGACCGTGCCGAGGACGGTGCCG
Organism: Catenuloplanes atrovinosus; assembly: GCF_031458235.1. Classification (NCBI taxonomy): domain Bacteria; kingdom Bacillati; phylum Actinomycetota; class Actinomycetes; order Micromonosporales; family Micromonosporaceae; genus Catenuloplanes; species Catenuloplanes atrovinosus. Next base: position 6,049,767 of record NZ_JAVDYB010000001.1, read on the forward strand.
TCCGGGCCGGCCACCACGATCGGTGCGTCCGCGGCCAGGTCGCGCACGGCCGCGTGCCCGGAGCCGTCCAGCGCGGACGCCTCGGTCACCACGGCCGCCGCCTCCAGCCGGGTCGCGCCGGCGGCGACCGCGGACGCGACCGCCAGCTGCAACGCGGTGATCGCCAGGGACGGCAGCGCCACGGTGGCGGCCGCGTACGTCCGGCCGTCCTGATCCCGCACGGCCGCGCCCTCCACGGCGCCGGCCCGGGCCCGCGCGCTGCGCGCCAGCGTCACCAGTTTCGCGTCCTCGGCGGCGAGCGTCACCTCCCCGGCCGGGGCCGGTACGGCGGTCATGGTGGGCTCAGGCATCAGCGGTCTGCCTCTCGTCGGCGCTCGTGTCGTCCTCGGCGGCTGCCTCGCCCGCGGGCCCGTCCTCGGGCGCGCGGCGCACCAGGACCGAGTCGATCCGGTTCCGCCGGCCCGTGGTGCCCTCGGCGACCAGGCGCAGCCCGCCCACATTAGCGGTCGCGCCCGGGATCGGGACGCGGCCCAGCGCCTGGGCGAGCAGGCCGCCCACGGTCTCGACCTCGTCCGCGGGCAGCTCGACCGCGAAGATCTCGCCCAGGTCCTCGATCGGCAGCCGGGCGGTGACCCGCACCGCGCCGTCCGCCAGCCGCTCGACCGGCGGGCGCTCGTCCACGTCGTACTCGTCGGTGATCTCGCCGACGATCTCCTCGAGGATGTCCTCGATGGTGACCAGGCCGGCCGTGCCGCCGTACTCGTCGACCACCACGACCAGGTGGGTACGGGCGGCCTGCATCTCGGAGAGCAGGTCGTCCACCGGCTTGGACTCCGGCACGAACGTGGCCTCGCGCATCAGCTCCGCGACCGGCGTGGCGTCCGCGGCCGGATCGTCGCCCTGGGTGCGGCGGATCACGTCCTTGAGGAAGATCACGCCGAGCACGTCGTCCACGCTCTCGCCGATCACCGGGATGCGGGAGAAGCCGGAGCGCATGAAGAGCATCAGTGACTGCCGCAGGCTCTTGTGGCCCTCGATCCACACCATCTCGGTGCGCGGCACCATCACCTCGCGCGCGATCGTGTCGCCCAGCCCGAAGACCGAGTGGATCATCTCGCGCTCGCCGTGCTCCACCACGCCGCGCTGCTCGGCCAGGTCGACCAGTTCGCGCAGCTCCACCTGGCTGGCGAACGGGCCCTCGCGGAAACCCTTGCCGGGGGTGAGCGCGTTGCCGATCAAGATGAACAGCGACGCGAGCGGGTTGAGCGCGCGGCCCAGCCAGCGCACCAGCGGCGCGGTGGCGCGGCCCACCGCGTACGCGTGCTGGCGGCCGACCGTGCGCGGGGCCACGCCGACCGCGATGAAGCTCACCACGGTCATCGCGCCCGCGGTGATCAGCGCGGCCCGCCACCCGGCGCCGAACGTGTCCACCGCGACCAGCGCCACCAGCGTGGTGGCGGTCAGCTCGGAGAGCAGCCGCAGCAGCAGCAACAGGTTGATGTGCCGGGCGGCGTCCGACGCCACGATCTGCAGCGTGTGCGCCCCCCGCGCGCCCTCCCGGGCCTGTTCCGCGGCGCGCGCGGGCGAGACCGCCGCCAGCGCCGCCTCGGTCATCGCGAAGACCCCCGCGAGGACGACCAGCCCGGCCGCGATGAACAGCAGCTGGAGGTCGGGTAGCCCCGCGGGGACGGCCGATGCGGCGAGCATCAGGAGGGTTCTTTCGCCGATCGGCGCTGGGCCTGCCACCCGCTGAGCAGGCGGGCCTGGAGGCCGAACATCTCCCGCTCCTCCTCCGGCTCCGCGTGGTCGTAGCCGAGCAGGTGGAGCGCGCCGTGCACGGTGAGCAGGTGCATCTCGTCCGCGGCGGTGTGCCCCGCGGTGACCGCCTGCTTGGCCGCCACCTCCGGGCAGAGCACGATGTCGCCGAGGAGCGCGGGCTCGGTGCCGGACGACTCGCCCGGCCCGTGGTCCACGCTCCCCTCGTCCATCGGGAAGGCGAGCACGTCGGTGGGGCCGTCGCCGCCCATCCACCGGTGGTTCAGCTCCGACATGTACTCGATGTCGACGAGCAGGATGGACAGCTCGGCGAGCGGATTCACACCCATCTCGTCGAGGGCGTGCCGCGCCACGTCCAGGATGGCATCGGTGTCGACGTCGACCCCGGACTCGTTGGCGATCTCGATGGACACTGCGGTTGTCGTCTCTTTCCCTGTTTCCCGTTGCCGTGCTCAGCGCCGGCGGCCGGCGCGGCCGTGCACGTTGGCGGTGCGGACCTGTCCTGCCTGGTCCTGGTCGGCGTCCCACTTCGCGTACGCGTCGACGATGTCGCCGACCAGGCGGTGACGCACCACGTCGGCGCTGCCCAGCTGCGCGAAGTGAACGTCCTCGACGCCGTCCAGGATCTCACGCACGGTACGCAGCCCGCTGGTGGTGCCCCCGGGGAGGTCCACCTGCGTGACGTCGCCGGTCACCACGATCTTCGAGCCGAAGCCGAGCCGGGTGAGGAACATCTTCATCTGCTCGGGCGTGGTGTTCTGCGCCTCGTCGAGGATGATGAACGCGTCGTTGAGCGTGCGACCGCGCATGTACGCCAGCGGCGCGACCTCGATCGTGCCGGCCTGCATCAGGCGCGGGATCGACTCCGGGTCGAGCATGTCGTGCAGCGCGTCGTAGAGCGGCCGCAGGTACGGATCGATCTTCTCGTTCAGCGTGCCGGGCAGGAAGCCGAGCCGCTCGCCCGCCTCGACCGCCGGCCGGGTGAGGATGATCCGGTTGACCTGCTTGGCCTGCAGCGCCTGGACCGCCTTCGCCATCGCCAGGTACGTCTTACCGGTACCGGCCGGGCCGATGCCGAAGACGATGGTGTTGGCGTCGATCGAGTCCACGTACCGCTTCTGGCCCAGCGTCTTCGGCCGGATGGTCCGGCCGCGCCGGGACAGGATGTTGAGCGTCAGCACGTCGGCCGGCCGCTCGGCGGTGCCCTGCTGGAGCATGCCGACGGTGCGCCGCACCGCGTCCACCGTGAGCGTCTCGCCCTTCTCGATCAACTCGACGAGCTCGGCGAAGAGGCGCTCGGCGAGCGCGTTGTCGGCGGGGGCGCCGGTGATGGTGATCTCGTTGCCGCGGACGTGCACGTCACACGCGGGCAGTGAACGCTCGATGAGCCGGAGGATCTCGTCGCCCGGGCCGAGCAGGTTCACCATGATCTTCGAGTCGGAGACCGTGATCTTGGTCTGCGCCCGGGCGTTTCCCGGGTTTGGTGTGCCGGTCATAGTGCGGCCCGCGGGCCTCCGCCACCTGCTTCCGATCTTGATGCCGCACCCCGTCGGCGCGGCGGGCGAGTAGCTGCCATCGTATCGGGTCAACGCCGGAGGCACCGACGCCATTTCCCCGGGTGGCACGCCGGTTTCGGCGCCCGAAGATCACTCGCAGTATCCGACCGATCACGGTGACGGATGCAATTAGCTGCACCATCCATGCACTTCCCGTGCATGGATAACGATTCAGTCGAGATTTCCATCGGGTTACTGCGCGACCACTCAGCCGACGACAGTATTCGATCGCCGTACGGCGCAATTCGACGTTCCTTGCTCGGGAAACAATCCTTTCCGAATGGAGTCCGGCATGGCCGATGACTTCTATGGCCGCGCGCCATATTCAAGATCAGCACGATCATCCGGGTCACGATCACGATCACGACCGGATCGGTACGTACACCCCGACGGCCGCACCGGCACGGCCGACGAGGAGCGCCCCGACTCGAGCCCGTGGCACTGGCTGCTCTGGGTGCCGATCGTGATCCCGCTGATGCCGGTGCTCTACAACGACATGAACCCGCGGTTCCTCGGGCTGCCGTTCTACTACTGGTCCCAGCTGGCCTTCGCGGGGCTGGCCTCCCTGGTCATCACGGTGGTGCACCTCGCCACGAAGGACCGGTGACGATTCCGATGCCGTCCTTCGCCGACAACCAGACCCAATTCTGGATCTTCGCTTTCGTCTTCGGCGTCGTAACGATCATGGGATTCGCGGCGGGCCGGTGGCGCCGCCCCGCCTCCATTCACACGCTGGAGGAATGGGGGCTCGGTGGCCGCGCGTTCGGCAACTGGGTCACGTTCTTCCTGCTGAGCGGCGATGTCTACACCGCCTACACGTTCGTGGCCGTGCCCACGCTGGTGTACGGTCTCGGCGCCGCCGGCTTCTTCCCGGCGCCGTTCCTGGTGATCGTCTACCCGATGCTGTTCGTGGTGCTCAGCCGCTTCTGGTCGGTCTGCCACGTGCACGGCTTCGTCACCCCGGCCGAGTTCGTCCGGGCCCGGTTCGGCTCACGCGGGCTGGGCGCGCTGGTCGCGGTGCTGGGCATCACGGCCACCATGCCGTACATCGCGGTGCAGCTGATCGGCATCGAGGCGGTCTTCACCGTGATGGGCCTGCCCGGCGGGTGGCCGCTGACCGCCGCGTTCGTGGTGCTGGCGCTCTACACGTTCAACTCCGGGCTGCGCGCGCCGGCGCTGATCTCCATCGTGAAGGACGCGCTGGTCGTCTGGACCGTGCTGGCCGCGTTCATCATCGTCAGCTCGAACGCCAACGGCTGGGACGGCGTCTTCCGGGTCGCGGAGGCCCGGTTCGCCTCCACGCCGCGCACCGACGACGGACTGCTGCTGGACGGGCACGACCAGCTCAGCTACGTCACGCTCGCGCTCGGCTCGGCCGTCGCGCTGTTCCTCTACCCGCACACGCTCACCGGCGTGCTCGCCGCCCGAAACCGCGGTGTGCTGCGGCGCAACCTCGCCGCGCTACCGCTCTACACGCTCACCCTCGGCGTGCTCATGCTGCTCGGCTTCGCGGCGATCTTCAGCGGGATCGAGCCGGTCGGCGGCGACCGCAACACGGTGGTGCCGCTCTGGTTCAACTCCGCCTTCCCGGAGTGGTGCGCGGGCCTGGCGTTCGCCGCGATCGGCGTCGGCGCGATGGTGCCCGCCGCGATCATGTCGATCGCCGCGGCGAACCTGTTCACCCGGAACATCTACCGCGAGTACATCCGGCCGGACGCCAGCGAGGCGGAGGAGACCACGGTCAGCAAGATCGCCTCGCTGACCGTGAAGTTCGGCGCCGTGCTCGTGATCCTGCTGCTCAACACGCAGTTCGCGGTGGACCTCCAGCTCATCGGCGGCGTCGTGATCATGCAGACGCTGCCGGCCGTGGCGATCGGCCTGTACACGAGCTGGCTGCACCGCTGGGCGCTGATCGCCGGCATCGGCGCCGGGCTGGTGGCCGGGCTGGCGATGCTGTACCAGATCCCGCAGGTGGGCGGGCCGGACGGCGCCACGGTGATCCGCGAGCACTTCGGCGGGTCGGCCTGGCCGCTGGCCAACCTCGGCCTGGACACGGAGAGCAGCATCTACGTCGGCGTGGTGGCACTCGCGGTGAACCTGCTGGTCGCGGCCGTCCTGACGCCGGTGCTGCGCGGCATCGACCGCAACGGCGGCGCGGACCGCACGCGGCCCCGCGACTACACGGCGGACGAGGGCGACCCGACGGTGCGCCGGATGAGCGAGCTGGTCGACGGCGGCACCGACACCGAGGGGCGCGAGCACCCGCTCCTGGTGCCGCGGCAGACCCGGTACACGCCGGCGACCACGTACCGACGGCGATGAATACCTCGGCGGTGGGTCGTCACAGTGCGTGACGGCCCACCGCCGGCCCGGCATTCGATGTCCGTCATTCGTCTCTTCGCGTCGACTTCGCGCGTCCGGCAGCTACAATCGCGCCACCGCCGCCACCCCGGCCGGCGGCATGGCCTGCGGTGACGGCCGGAGCACGGGGAGGTAGGGGCATGGGCGAGGCGGGCTGGGCGGGCCTGCTGACCGCGGTTCACGACGCACTGTTCGCATGCGATCGGGAGACGCGGTTCGCACTGGCCGGCACCGACAGGCGACTGTGGCTCACCGTGCGTGCGGACTCCGTGACGGCGGAGATCCCGGCGTACGACCCGGCGATGCTGACCGAGCTGGACTGGCGCCCACCGGCGCCGGGGCAGGGCGTGTGGACCTACGAGGTGCCGCGCACGGTCGAGCACGTGGAGTGGCTGTGCCGGTTCGCGGTGCACGGCGCGAGCCTGCTGATCACGCCGGACCCGGGCACGCTGACGTTCTACGAGTCGGACCCGGAGGCGGACCCCACGCCGGCGCCGGTGCTGACCGTGGTGCCGGACCTCGCGCCGGAGCCGTCCGCCCCCGAGCCGCCCGAGCCGCCCGCGCCCGAGCCGGCTGCCACGCTCACGGTCGTGCCGGAGCCGGCGGAGGCGCCGCCGGCGTCCGCGGCGTTGACCCTGGTGCCGGAGCCGGAGTTCATCGTCGTGCCGGAGGCGGAGGCCACGCTCGCGCTGCCGGTGGCGGTGCGGACGGCCCCCGTACCGCCGGCGCCGTTGACCGTGGTGCCGGAACCGGAGGCCGCGCCGGTGTGGCCGGAGGACCCGCTGGCCGCGCTGCGCGCCGTGCTGTCCGACGCGGTCGCGTCGCGCGACCTGACCGGGTACGTGTCCGCGCTGCGCACGGCCGCGGTCTCCATGCCGCTGCTGGACGACCCGTCGCCGGAGACCGGCGTCCGCCCGGCCGTGGTGCGCGGCGCGGACAACGCGATCTTCCTGCCCGTCTTCACCTCGCCGGACGGGCTGGCCGAGTTCGCCGGAATCGGCGTGCCGTTCCTCACCGTCTCCTTCGACGACCTGCTCAACGACTGGCCGGAGCCGGACTGGGGCATGATCGTCGACCCGCGGGCGGAGTGGACGCTCACGCTGACCGCGGGCTCGCTGGCCGAGCTGCGCGCGTTCACCGCACCGGCCGGCACGCTCCCGGAGGCCGCGGCCGGCTGAGCCGCGGGCGTCCCCCGGCGCCGCCGCGGGACGCCCGGCCGGTCACGAGACGCCGTCGAACGTCTCCTGGGTGCGGGTGAAGCGGTAGGTCGCCCAGTGCATGCGGACCACCGTGCCGGTCTCGTCGCGGGTGAGCCGCAGCAGCTCGCCCACCTCCCGGCCGGAGACGGTGCGGAGCACGTCCGCGCGGTCCGGCAGCGGTGTGAAGATCGCCGGGGGCCGGTCGGCCGGCGCGTCCGGGTAGCGGGCCTGAAGCGTGCCGCCGTGCCAGGAGAACACGTGCTGGAAGCCCTCGGCGAACCACGGGCCCAGCACCGAGCGGTACGCCTCCGGGACCGGCGGGCCCGGCCGCCACGGCGTGATCTCCGCCGGGTCGGACTCCACCGCCGCGCTCAGCAGCGTGTGCGACAGCTCGTGCGTCACGTCCGCGGTCCCGGACGAGCCGAGCACGGCCACGCCCATCGCGCCGGGCGTGCCCGGGCCGCCGCGCCGGCCGTACACGCTGGCCAGGAAGCCGGGCATGGCGCCGTCGTGGCCCACGTGCACGATCCGCGGGCCGGGCTGGAAGAGGATCAGGCCCAGTCCGATCGAGCGCGCCCAGACCGTCTCGTCCCACGGCGTGGCCGGCCAGCGCATCTCGTCCAGCGTGGCCGGCGCCAGCACCCGCCCGGCCGGGTCGATCGCGGCCGGGTCGGCCAGGAACGCCGCCCACCGCGCCATGTCCGCGGCCGTGCTCCACAGCTGCGCGGCCGGGCCCGCCGCGCGCATGTCGAACGGCGGCTCCGGGCGCGCGGTGTCCGAGTACAGGTCGACCAGGTAGCCAACCGCGGCCCGCTCCGGCCGGTCGACCGTGGTGGCGTGCAGGCGCAGCGGGCGCAGCACCCGGTCGTGCAGCACCTCGGCCCAGGTTCCGCCGCGGCGCCGGGCCACCACCTGGCCGAGCAGTGCCAGGCCCAGGTTCGAGTAGTGGAAACGGCGGCCGGGCGGCAGCACCCGCTCGGCCCGGGCCAGCTCGGCCAGCAGCGCGCCGGTCTCCGGCGTGACCAGCGTGTCCCACACGTCTCCCCACGGCTCGCGCTGCAGGCCGGACGTGTGCGACAGCAGCCGGCGGATGGTCAGCTCGCCGTGCGCGGGCACGTCCAGGTGCCGGCCCAGCGGGTCGTCCAGGTCGAGCAGGCCGTCGTCACGGGCCTGGAGCACGAGCACCGCGGTCAGCGTCTTGGTGACCGAGCCGATCCGGAACCGGGTGTCGTCGTTCAGCGGGCGGTCCGTGCCCGAGGTGCCGATCGCGGCCGTCCAGAGCGGACGGTCCGCGCGGTGCAGCGCGACCTGGAGCGCGGGAATCCGGCCCTCGGCCTGCGCCGCCTGTACCAGACGGAGCAGCGAGGTCACCGAGGGCTCAGCATCGGGCCGAGCGGGGCGCCGCCGACCACGTGCGCGTGCACGTGGAAGACCTCCTGCCCGCCGTACCCGCCGGTATTGAAGATCGTCCGGAAGCCGTCCGTGAGCAGCCCCTCGGACCGGGCCACCGCCGCGGCCGCGGCCAGCACCTCGCCGGCCAGCCCGGCGTCCGCCAGCGCGAGCGCGGCGACGTCGGCGTGATGCTCCTTCGGGATCACCAGGACGTGCACCGGCGCCTTCGGGCCGATGTCGCGGAAGGCCAGCGTGGTCTCGGTCTCGTGCACCACGTCGGCCGGGATGTCCCCGGCCACGATCTTGCAGAACAGGCAGTCAGCGCTCATCCGGAAATCTTAGAGATGCCCGGGCGGCGGAGCTGACAGGATCGGACGGTCGGCGAACACGAGGCGAGGGCGGTGCGGGCATGTCGGACGACGCGCGGCGGGAGGAGGCGGTCGAGCGCGCGGTGGCGCGGCTCGGCGTCGAGGACAAGGTGCGGCTACTGTCCGGCCAGGACTTCTGGGCGCTCCCCGCGCTGCCGGAGATCGGGCTCGCGTCGCTGGTCATGTCCGACGGGCCGGTCGGCGTGCGCGGCACCGGCTGGGCGCCGGACGACCCGTCGGTGGTGCTGCCCAGCCCGACCGCGCTGGCCGCGACCTGGGACGTGGAGCTGGCCCGCACGGCCGGCCGGATGCTCGGCCAGGAGTGCCGGCGCAAGGGCGTGCACGTTCTGCTGGCGCCGACCGTCAACCTGCACCGATCCCCGCTGGGCGGCCGGCACTTCGAGTGCTACTCGGAAGATCCGCTGCTCACCGGCGAGGTCGGGGCCGCGTACGTGACCGGCGTGCAGGACCAGGGCGTCGGCACCACGGTCAAGCACTTCGTCGGCAACGACTCCGAGACCGATCGGATGAGCGTGGACGTGCGCATCGGCGAGCGCGCGCTGCGTGAGCTGTACCTGGCGCCGTTCGCGCGGATCACGGCCGCGGGCGCGTGGGGCGCGATGGCCGCGTACAACACGGTCAACGGGCTGACCATGACCGAGCACGGCCCGCTGCAGAACGACGTGCTCAAGCGCGAGTGGGGCTGGGACGGCGCGATCGTCTCCGACTGGACCGCGGCGCGCAGCACGGTGGCGAGCGCGCTCGGCGGTCTCGACGTGGTGATGCCCGCGTTCGGCGACCCGTGGGGGCCGGCCCTGCTGCGTGCCGTGCGCGCCGGCGAGGTACCGGAGAAGGTCCTGGACGACAAGGTACGCCGGGTGCTGCGCCTCGCGGCCCGGGTCGGCATCCTGGACGGCGCGCCCGGAGTCCGGCCGTCGCTGCCCGCGCTGGACGGCGCCCAGGTGGCCCGGGAGATCGCGACCCGGTCGTTCGTGCTGGCCCGCAACGAGCGGAACCTGCTGCCGCTGGACGGCGGCGAGCTGCGCAGGGTGGCGCTGCTGGGCGCGCTCGCGGCGGACGCGCGGGTGCTCGGCGGCGGCAGCGCGCAGGTGTTCCCGCCGTACGTGATCTCGCCGCGCGACGGGCTGGCCGCGGCGCTGCCCGGCGCGTCCGTGGTCTATGCGCCGGGCGCCGACCCGCGTCCGCACCTGCCCGCCCTCGCCTGCGACGGCCTGACCGCCACGCTGCGCGGGTCCGGCTTCCGGGTGTTGCACAGCACGCCGCTGCCGGTCGCGACCGTACGGTGGATGGGCGCGCCGCCGTCCGGCGTGGACCCGGACGCGCTCTCCACCGTGGAGATCACCGGCCGGCTCACTCCACCGGCCTCCGGCGTGCACGAGCTGTCGATCATCGGGTTCGGGCAGGTCGTGCTGCGGGTGGCCGGCGACGTGATCTTCGAGGGCGCGGTCTTCGCGGACGACGCGGACCCGGAGACGGTGTTCCACGAGTCGGTCGAGCGCCGTTTCCCGGTGCCGCTGACCGCCGGTGAGGCGGTCGACGTGTCGCTGACGCTGGAGGTGCGGCCCGCCGTCGCCGGCTTCGTCAACGTCGGCCTCGGGTACGCGCCGCCCGGCCCCTCCCCCGACGAGCTGCTCGACCGGGCCGTCGCCGCCGCCCGCGACGCGGACGTGGCCGTGGTCGTGGTCGGCACCACCGAGGAGGTCGAGTCCGAGGGTTTCGACCGCACCACGCTCGCGCTCCCCGGCCGCCAGGACGAGTTGGTCCGCCGCGTGGCCGCCGCCAACCCGCGCACGATCGTGGTGGTGAACGCCGGCTCGCCGGTGCTGATGCCGTGGCTGGACGAGGTGCCGGCCGTGCTGCTCACCTGGTTCCCCGGTCAGGAGGCCGGCGCCGCGCTCGCCGACGTGCTGCTCGGCCTGGCCGAGCCCGGCGGCCGGCTGCCCACCACCTGGCCGCGCCGCGACGAGGACGCGCTCTCCACGACGCCGTCCGGCGGCATCCTCGCCTACGAGGAGGGCGTCTTCGTCGGTTACCGGTCCGGCACCGCCGCCGCGCCGCTGTTCCCGTTCGGGCACGGGCTGGGCTACACCACGTGGTCGTACGAGTCGATCGCGGTCGAGACCGACCCCGCGCACGCCGGCACCGTCGTGGTCCGGCTGCGCAACACCGGCTCCCGCCCCGGCCGCGAGATCGTCCAGATCTACCTGGGCGCGGCCGTCGGCACCACGGTCGACCGCCCGGACCGCTGGCTGGCCGGCTTCGCCCCGGTGTCCGCCGCCCCCGGCCACACCGTGGAGGCCCGCATCCCGCTGCCGCCACGCGCCTTCCAGATCTGGGACGACGGCTGGCAGGCGGTCCCCGGCACCTACCGCGTCGAGGCCGCCCACTCCCTCCACGACCGCCGCCTGACCACCGAACTGAGCATCTGACCGGCCACGCCCGGCGGTCGCACGGCGTCCGGCAGGATGGGCGGGTGGGTGTGATCAAGCATGCGACCGCGAGCGTGTTCCTGTTCGGCCGCGTGGACGGTGGGTGGCGGCTGGGGTTGATCCGCCATCCGCGGTTCGGGCGGTGGATGCTGCCGGGCGGGCACGTGGAGCCGGGCGAGAACCCGGCGGAGGCCGCGCTCCGGGAGGTGCGTGAGGAGGCCGGGCTGGCCGCGACCCTGCTCGCGCCGCACGCGGGCTCGTTGCCGGGCTATCCGGCCGCGGCCCGCGTACCGGTGCCGGTGTGGATCACGGAGCAGGACGTGCCGCCGGAGAGGCGCCTGGCGTCCGCGCACGTGCACGTCGACCACCTCTACCTGGCCGTCGCCGGGAGTGCCTCGCCGACGACCGATCCGGAGCTGCCGTTCCGCTGGTACGCCCGGGAGGAGCTGTCCGGCCTGGAGATGTTCCCCGACACGCGCGGCGGGGCCGAGCTGCTGTTCCCGTTGATCGAGGAGCTCGCCGGCCCGGCCGGTCAGCCGGCGTCCGCCGGCACCTCGAAGTTGTAGAAGGCGCCGTACTCGCTCCACGTGCCGTCGGCCTTCACCGCGTAGACCATCAGGCGGTAGCGCCCCTCCGCCTCCGGCGTCCAGGTGACGGTCGCCCGGCCGTCCGCGCCGGCCGGGACCACGGCCGGCTCGCTCTCCCAGTCGAAGGAGTAGCGGTACTCGGCCACCTCGGTCCAGCCCGGCGGCGGGGAGAACGTGAACGTGCCCGGCACGCCGACGCCGCCGCCGGGTGGCCAGACGGTGTTGTCGTACACGTCGGCGCGGATGCCGGGCTCCGGGGTGAAGGCGTAGCTCCAGGTCGCCGCCATGGAGACGAAGCCGTCCGCACCGATGCCGCGGATCGTCACGTACTCGCCGTTCACCTCGGTCGCGACCAGGCTGTAGTGGGCCACACCGTCCGCGTCCGGCACGACGGTCTCGGCGGCGTTCTGGCCGCGGACGACCTCATACCGGGTGGCCGTGACGCCCGGCGCCGGGGTGATCGTGAGCTGGACCGGCCGGTTCCACTCCGGCGTGCCGCTCTCCGCCGTCACGTCCGGCATGGACCACGGCACGTTGAGGTCGTAGCGGGCCGGCGCGGAGACGTTGCCGGCGAGGTCCACCGACCGGACGAAGAGCGACATCGAGCGGTACGAGTCCGGGTTGACCGCGACGGTGGCCGTGCCGCCCGGCCTGTCGGCCCGCACCCGATCCGGCGCGTCCAGCGGGTCGGTGCACTCCCACTGGCCGTACCGACCCGGCTTGATCTCGCGCAGGCACGGCCAGGTGGTGTCCCAGTCGTACCAGTCGTACTGGAAGCCCGCGATGTCCGGGTCACCGTGGCCGTCGAGCACGAAGACCGGCTTCACGCCGGCCGGGCCCGGCGCGTCCCCCGCCGGGAAGTTGGTCGAGGTGACCACCGGCGCCGAGGGCTTGACGCCGTCCCAGGTGAAGTAGCACGTGTCCGACCAGGCCGAGGTCTCCGTCCCGTCGAGCGCCCGCGCCTGCCAGCCGTACGCCTGGTTCTGCGCCAGGTCCGCAGCCGGCACGGTGACGGTGGCGACCCGGCCGGACTCCCGCTCGGTGGAGTCCAGGTAGGTCCGGCGGGCGTCCGGGCTGCCGACCGGCCAGACCGCGAACTCGGCCGTCAATTCCTCCCCCTCGTCCGCGTCGGTCAGCCGGGCCTGCAGGGCCGCGGTGCCCATCGCCGGGTACGGCGCGGCCTTGACGCACGACCGGCCGGTGGTGAAGAGGTTGTCGCTGTCGACCGCGGGGACGGTGTTGTACGACAGCCTCAGGGCGACGTCGTTGTACCAGTTGAGCCGCCGGCCGTACGCCGGGTCGGCCTCGTGTGCGGCGGACACCCGCAGCACGAACGTGATGAGCCGCTGCCCGGCGGCGCTCGCCTCGGCGACCGCGGCGCCGACGTCGAAGCCGATCCGCGCGGTCGGGCAGTACTCCGGGGTCTGGATCTCGTCGAGCTGCGCCAGCTCGGCCGGCGCCCGATCCCAGGCGGGCGGTTCCGGGACCGGCTCGGTGCGCCACAGTTCGATGGAGCGCTTGGTGCAGTCGGCCGCGGTCCGCTCGGTGACGTAGACCGTTCCGCCGGTGACCAGCGCGCCGTCGTAGCGGGAGAGATCGAACGTCGCGTAGACGCGGGAGGTGTGGGACACCCCGGCCTCGTCCTGCCAGGTGCCCAGCGGCAGATGGGTCCGGTTGTCGTTGGGGAACGCCACACCGGGCGCGGCCGAGTCGGTCCAGCCGGTCACCACCCGTGGCGCCGAGCCGGAGTGCCAGGCGGCCGCGGCGATGCCCGGTGATCCGAGCACGACGCCGAGGCCGGCGACGATCGCCGCGACCCATGTCCTCTTCACGTGTGCTTCCTCTCCGACCGGCGGATCCGCGCCGGCCGACGAGAGTCAACTATCCGGTGTGGATCGAGAGCAAGGCCTTTGCCGGTACGCACACGGAACGTTCACGAACGGCGCAGCAGGTAGAGGTGCGAGTCGACGCCGGCGATCGGGCCGGACCAGGTGCGGGTGAAGCCGGCGCGTTCCAGCGTGCGCCAGGAGGCCACGTTCGCCGTGAACGGCGCCGCGACCACGGCCTCGAGGTGCGGGTGGCGGTCGAGTGTGGCCGGTGCGAGGTGGCGGATCGCGGCGGCGGCCAGGCCGCGGCCGGTCAGCGCGGGATCGCCGATCAGGTAGTCGATGCCGGCGGCGGGGACGGCGAACGCGCCGGTGGCGAGCAGCGCGTCGGCCCAGTCGGGGTGGTCCTCGATCAGGTAGCGCTGGATGAGGCCGACCGGGCGGCCGCCGGACTCGATGGCGAAGGCCTCGGTCGGCTCGCGGCCGGCGATCCGGTCGGCGTAACGACGGCGGACCGCGGCGGGCTCGGTCGACGCCTCCCACCAGCGGGCCACGTGCGGCTGGGCGAACCACGCGACGACCGTGTCCAGGTCGTCCACGGCCAGCGGGCGCACCGTGACGCCGGGCACGGCGGTCACCAGCGGCCGAGGCGGGCGGAGAGGACGGAGAGCGCGGCCACCCCGGCGGTGGAGGTTCTCAGGACCAGATCACCGAGGCGTACGGGACGCGCGCCGGCGTCGGCGAACGCGTCCAGCTCGGTGGGGGCGATGCCGCCCTCCGGGCCGACGACCAGGATGATCTCGCCGGCGGCCGGCAACGGGACGTGGCTGAGGCGGTCGGTGGCCTCCTCGTGCAGCACGAACGCGGCGGCCTCGCCGCGCAGCCGGTCCGCGACGCGCGCGGTGCTCAGCGCGCCGGGCGCGATCGTGGGCAGCCAGGGGCGGCGGGCCTGCTTGGCGGCCTCGCGCGCGGTGGCGGCCCACTTGTCGCGGGCCTTGGTGCCCCGGTCGCCCTTCCAGACGGTGACGGAACGGCCGGCGGACCACGGGATGATCTCGTCCACGCCGGTCTCGGTCATCGCCTGGACGGCCAGCTCGCCACGGTCGCCCTTGGGCAGGCCCTGCACCACGACCAGGCGCGGGTCCGGACTCTCGGCGTACCCGCGCGACACGATCTTGATCTTGAGGCTGCCCTTGCCGGACGCGAGCACGAGCGCGAGCGCGGTGCCGCCGCGACCGTCGGCGAGGATCAGCTCCTCGCCGGCGGTCAGGCGCTGCACGTTCGCCGCGTGGTGTCCCTCGGGGCCGTCCAGGGTCCACTCGTCGGCCGCGGGCAGCGACTCGACGAGGAAGAGTGGCGCCGACACCCGCTAGTGCCCGTTGAAGGCGTCGCGCATGCGGGAGAAGAAACCGCCCTGCTTGGACAGCTCGGCCACGTCCTCCCCGCGGGTCTTGGCGAAATCGCGGAGCATGCGCTCCTGGTCGGAGGTGAGCTTGGTGGGCGTTCGCACGTCGAGGTGCACGAACAGGTCGCCGCGGCCCTGGCCGCGCAGGCGCGGGACACCCTTGCCGCGGATTCGCATGGTGGCGCCCGGCTGGGTGCCGGCGCGGACGTCGATCTGCTCCTCGCTGTCCAGCGTCTTGATGGTCAGCCGGGTGCCGAGCGCGGCCGAGGTCATCGGCACGGTGACGCGGCAGTGCAGGTCGTCGCCGCGGCGCGAGTAGACGTCGTGCGGGCGCTCGTGGATCTCGACGTAGAGATCACCGGCGGTGCCGCCGCCCGGGCCGACCTCGCCCTGCTGGGCGAGGCGGATGCGCATGCCGTCCTCGACGCCGGCCGGGATCTTCACGGTCAGCGACCGGCGGGTGCGCACCCGGCCCTCGCCCGCGCAGGTCGGGCACGGGCTCGGGATGACGGTGCCGTGGCCCTGGCAGACCGTGCACGGCCGGGACGAGACGACCTGGCCGAGGAACGTGCGCTGCACGGACTGCACCTCGCCGCGGCCCTGGCAGGTCTCGCAGGTGGCCAGGTGGGTGCCGGCCGCGGTGCCGGCGCCGGAGCAGGTGGTGCAGATGACCGCGGTGTCGACCGTGATCGGCGCCTCGACGCCGAACGCGGTCTCCTGCAGGTCGAGCTCCAGCCGGAGGATCGCGTCCGCACCCGGGCGGGTGCGCGGGCGCGGGCCCCGGGTCGCGCCGGCCGCGGAGCCGAAGAACGCGTCCATGATGTCCTGGAACCCGACGAACGGGCCCGCACCGCCGGGGCCGCCCGGGGCGCCACCGCCGCCGGGGGCCAGCGGGTCACCGCCGAGGTCGACCATCTGACGCTTCTTGTCGTCCGAGAGCACCTCGTACGCCGCGTTGATGTCCTTGAACTTCTCGTGCGCCTCGGGATCCGGATTCACGTCCGGGTGGTATTGGCGGGCCAGCTTGCGATAGGCCCGCTTGATGTCGTCGTCGGTCGCGTCCCGGCTCACGCCGAGGATCCCGTAGTAGTCCCTGGCCACTGCGTTCGGTGTCCCCATGTCTGTCTGGATCAGGAATGCCGGCGGTTAGTTCTGCGCCAGCAGTTCACTCACGTAGCGTGCCACGGCTCGCACCGTCGCGATGTTGCCGGGGTAGTCCATCCGGGTCGGGCCGAGCACGCCCAACCCGCCCACGATCGTGCTGTGCGGCCCGTAGCCGGTGCTGACCACCGCCGCGGACCGCAGGTTGTCGACCTGGGTCTCGTCGCCGATCATCACCCGCGTGGTGGTCGGCTCGACCTCCCCGAACAGCTTGAGCAGGATCAGATCCTCCTCCAGCGCCTCGAGGATGGGCCGCAGCGAACCGTGGAAGTCCAGGATGCCACCCCGGGTCAGGTTCGCGGTGCCCGCCAGGACAACCCGCTCCTCGCGCCGCTCGACCAGCGTCTCCAGCAGTACGGACGAGAGCACGGCCATGGTCGGCCGCTGCTCCGGCCGGATCTCGTCGAGCAGCGTCTCCACCAGCGCCGGCGTGTCCACCAGGCGACTGCCGCAGAGCTTCTCGTTGATCCGGGTGCGCAGGTCGAGCACCACGTCGGTGTCGGTCGGCTCGGGCAGCTCCACCAGGCGCTGCTCGACCCGGCCGGTGTCGGCGATCATGACCAGCATGAGCCGGGTGGTGGAGACCTGGACCAGCTCCAGGTGACGCACCGACGACCGGGCCAGGCTGGGATATTGCACGACCGCGACCTGCCGCGTGAGCTGCGCCAGGAGCCGGACAGTGCGATGCACCACATCGTCGAGGTCGACGGCGCCGGCCAGGAACCGCTCGATGGCGCGGCGCTCGGCCGGGCTGAGCGGCTTGACCCGGGACAGCCGGTCCACGAACAGCCGGTAGCCGCGATCCGTGGGGACGCGGCCGGCGCTCGTGTGCGGCTGCCGGATGTAGCCCTCCTCCTCGAGCACCGCCATGTCGTTGCGCACGGTGGCCGGGGAGACGCCGAGATTGTGCCGCTCGACCAGGGCCTTGCTGCCGACCGGCTCCTGCGTCGCGACGTAGTCCTCGACTATCGCGCGCAGAACGGCGAGCTTGCGATCGTCCAATGGCATCGCCAACCTACCTTCCCGCCGGTCCCCCAGGATCCTCTCGCCGATGCTGCTGCACTGCTGGCACTCGACTGTAGCGAGTGCCAGTCTACGTCGCACGTGCGCGAGAAGCGATGATCACTTTGCTCTACATATGCGATATTTCTGATATCTGGTAGGCGCGCCGGAGGCGGGCGGTACCGGGTACTGGCCTGAGTTGATCGACCCCTCTACCGTGGCGGGCATGACCGAACCGCCTCGTCCGCCTGGTGAGGGCTACCCGGGTCACAACGACCCGACCGCTCCTATGCCGCCGTCGTACAGCACGCCACCGCCCCCGGACGGCGGTGGGTACCCGCCCCCCACGCCGCCGACCAGCGGGGCCGGGGCCTACCCACCACCGACCAGCGGAGCCGGGGCATACCCACCGCCCACCAGCGGAGCCGGGGCATACCCGCCCCCCACCAGCGGAGCAGGGGCATACCCGCCACCCACCAGTGGGGGTGGCGCCTACCCGCCGCCCACCAGCGGAGCTGGGGCGTATCCGCCGCCCACCAGCGGTGGTGGTGCCTACCCGCCGCCGGCCGGCGGTTACGGTCCCCCGCCCGGTGGCGGCACCCCGCCCGGCGGCTACGGCGCGCCGCCCGGTGCCGGCTACGGTCCGCAGTTCGGCCAGCCCGGCTACTCCGGCGCCAAGGCCAACTACGCGAACGACGACAAGACCTGGGTGATCCTCGCCCACATCGGCGGCGTGCTGTTCGGCTTCCTGGCCCCGCTGATCGTCATGCTGGTCAAGGGCAACGAGTCGCAGGTCGTCCGCGCGCACGCGGTCGAGGCGCTCAACTTCCAGATCACCTGGGGCATCGCGGCGCTCGTCTCGCTGGTGCTCACGGCCTGCTCGTTCGGTCTGCTGTTCTTCCTGCCCGGCATCGTGTGGCTGGTCGTGGTGATCTTCGGCATCATGGCGACCATCAAGGTCAACGACGGCGAGTGGTACACGTACCCGATGACCTGGCGTGTCGTGAAGTAGACAGGACGAGTTCCGTCCCGACCCCGTGCGCCGACCTCACCCGGCCGCGGGGTCTCTTCATGTCAGCAGGTCGCGGATCACGCCGTCGGCGAGCAGGCGGCCGTCGCGGGTGAGCACGATCCGGCCCGCGTCGTAGGCGTCCGGCTCCAGCAGGCCCCGGACCAGCGCGCCCTTGGCCCCGGCGCGACCGGCCTCGTCCAGCGCGGCGAGCGGCAGGCCCTCGGCGAGCCGGACCCGGAGCATCACGTCCTCCAGGTGCCGGTCGGCGTCGGTGAGCAGTTCCCGGGCCAGCGCGGGCGTCTCGCCGGCGGCCAGGCGCTTCGCGTACGCCGCGGGGTGCTTGACGTTCCACCAGCGCACGCCGCCCACGTGGCTGTGCGCGCCGGGGCCCAGGCCCCACCAGTCGCCGCCGGTCCAGTAGAGCAGGTTGTGCCGGCACCGGGCCTCGGGCGTGGCGGCCCAGTTGCTCACCTCGTACCAGTGCAGGCCCGCGGCGGTCAGCGCACGATCCGCGGCCAGGTAGCGGTCCGCGGCCACGTCGTCGTCCGGGTACGGCAGCTCGCCGCGGCGCATGCGGGCGGCCAGCCGGGTGCCGTCCTCGACGATCAGCGCGTACGCGCTCACGTGGTCCACCCCGGCGTCGATCACCGCGGCCAGCGAGCGGTCGAAGTCGTCCGCGGTCTCCCCCGGCGTGCCGTAGATCAGATCCAGGTTGACGTGCTCGAACCCGGCCTCCCGGGCCTCGATGGCGGCGGCCGGCGCACGGCCCGCGGAGTGCTGCCGTTCGAGGATTCGCAGCACGCCCGGCGCGGTCGACTGCATGCCCAGCGAGACGCGGGTGAAGCCGGCCGCGCGCAGGCGCCGAAGATACGACAGATCAACCGATTCCGGGTTGGCCTCCGTGGTCACCTCCGCGTCGGCCGCGAGCCCCCAGGTGTCGTCGATCGCCTCCAGGATGCGCGCGAGGTCGTCGGCCGGCAGCAGCGTCGGCGTCCCACCCCCCACGAACACCGTGTCCACCTTTTCCGGTTTTTTCGTCATAACGTGGGAGGCGAGACGCAGCTCGGCCAGCACGGTTTCCGCGTATTCGTCCCGGCTCGCCCCACCGCCCAGCTCGGTCGCGGTGTACGTGTTGAAGTCGCAGTACCCGCACCGGCTCGCGCAGAACGGCACGTGCACGTAGACGCCGAAGCCACGCCGGCCGGAGGCCTCGAGCGCGGCCGGGGGCAGCGCGCCGTCACGGGGTACGGCCTCGCCGTCGGGAAGTTCGCCTGGCACTCCACTAGTGTGCCCGCATGACGTCCGCGCTCCTGCGGGTGGCGGCCGGCACCGGGGTGGCGACCCTCACGCTGGACAGCCCGCACAACCGCAACGCCCTGTCCACCCCCCTGATCGCGGCGCTGTCCGAGGCGCTCGCCGCGGCCGTGGCCGACCCGGCGGTCCGGGTGATCGTGCTGTCCCACACCGGCCCGGTCTTCTGCGCCGGCGCCGACCTGAAGGAGACCGCGGCCGCGTTCGACGGCGACGGCACGCTGCCGGTGGTGCCGCTGGCCGACCTGCTGGCCTCGCTCTGGGAGTCACCGAAGCCGATCGTGGCGCGGGTCGGTGGCCCGGCGCGCGCGGGCGGCATCGGCCTGATCGCGGCCGCGGACATCGTGGTCTGCGCGGAGGAGGCGACGTTCGCGTTCAGCGAGGTCCGGCTGGGCGTGATCCCGGCGGTGATCTCCGTGCCGGTGCGCCGCCGGATCTCGGCCCGGGCCGCCGCCGAACTGTTCCTGACCGGTGACGTCTTCTCCGCGGCCCGCGCGGCGGAGATCGGGCTGGTCACCCGGGCGGTGCCGGCGGACGCGCTGGACGAGGCCGTGGAGGCGTACTGCGCGTCGCTGATCAAGGGCGCGCCGGCCGCGCTCGCCGGCGCCCGGCGACTGCTCCAGGACGTCACTGTGCGTGACGAACTGGCCCGGATGGCGGACGCCTCGGACCACTACTTCCGATCCGCGGAGGGCCGGGAGGGCATCCTGGCGTTTCGGGAGAAACGCGCGCCGACCTGGGTCCCCTGACCAACTCGTCCGGGCGGCGGCGGAGCGTCGGTAAGCTTGACGCCTCAGGACGTGGGGGTGACGATTGCGGATACGGGGAGTTGTGACCGTCTGCGCGGTTCTGGCTCTGGTCGCGGCGCTCGGCGCCCTTGCCGCCCGGCACGATTGGCGCGACACCCTCCCCGCGGTTCCGCTCGTGCTGGCCCACGCGTGCGTCGTCACGGCGGACGGCCAGGTCAACCTGGACGCGCATCAGATGGCCAACGCGGCCACCATCGCCGCGGTCGGCATCCGGCAGGAGATGCCGGAGTACGCGGTGGTCGTGGCGCTCGCCACCGCACTCCAGGAGTCGAAGCTGGAGAACCTCTCCGGGGGCGACCGCGACTCGGTCGGCCTCTTCCAGCAGCGGCCCAGCCAGGGCTGGGGCACGCCCGACGAGATCCTTGATCCGCGGTACGCGGCGGCCCGGTTCTACGGCGCGCTGCGCAAGGTCGAGGGCTGGGAGGACATGCGTGTCACCGACGCGGCCCAGCGGGTGCAGCGCAGCGCGTTCCCCGAGGCGTACCAGAAGTGGGCCGAGGAGTCCGAGGTGCTGGCCAAGGCGCTGTTCGGCAAGGCCACCGGCGCGGTCTCCTGCACGATCAGCGGCGAGCCGGAGGTCCGCGGCGCCGCGGCCGCGGCCGCGCTCGCCGACGGCCTCAGCGCGGACTGGGGCAAGCTGCGCGCCGCCACGGCGGACCGGGCCGGCCTCACGGTCGAGGTGCGGGACGACCGCGACGGCTGGCGGTACGCGCACTGGCTCGTCTCGCACGCCACCGACCACGGCGTCGAGCGCGTGCTCTTCGGCGGCCTGGAGTGGGACGCGAAGGACGGCGACTGGTCGCCCATCGCGGGCGTTCCGGCCGCGGGCACCGGCCGGGTCGTGGCCGAGGTCTTCGACTGAACCGGCGCTCATTACCCAGCCGCGCGCGCGGACAATCACCATTCACGTGAATAGTCGAATTCAGTCATGCGCCCTTCACATCACCTACAGGTAGTGGGATATGCGCATGAAAAAGCCCGGCCGCGTGACGCGGCCGGGCTCGGGACCCGAAGAGGTCAGTAGCGGCTGACGCTGCGGCGGCCGGCGAAGCCGGTGACCAGCGCCACACCGATGGCGGCCAGCACGACCTGGGTGACCAGCTCGCGCCAGTCGAAGCCGGCGGTGTCCGCGTAACCCATGGTCCGGGCGATCACGGTGCCGAGCAGGGCGGCCGCGACGCCGATGACCAGGGTCAGCCACAGCGGGATGTTCTGACGGCCGGGTACGACCAGACGGCCGAGCGCGCCGATGACCAGACCGACGATGAGAGCGGTGATGATGCCCATGAGGGTCATTTGAGTCGCCTCCTACTCCGGGGTTTTGCACGAATCCTCGTCGTGTGTGATCGATGGATTCCCGGAGTGCGCGGAAACCAAACCGCCTATCGCAATAACAATTTCCGGGCGTCCCCGAGAGCGCGGTCCATCGTCTCGAACGCCATCGCCGGCGGCGCGGCGATCGGGAACCAGGTCAGCTCCGACGCCTCGTCCCGGTCCAGCGTGATCGACGCGCCGGCCGGCAGCGTGGCCAGGTAGATGCAGTCGAGCACGGGCAGCGTCTCGTCCTGGTACTCGTACGAGCCCAGGTACATGCCGACCAGCTCGCCCAGCGTGATGTCCACGCCGAGTTCCTCGCGCGCCTCGCGCACGCCGGCCTCGGCCGGGTGCTCCCAGCCGTCGCAGAAGCCGCCGGGCAGCTCCCACCGGCCGGCCCGCGGCTCCCGGGCGCGCAGCAGCGCCATGAACTCGGTGCCGGACTCGGACAGGATGATCAGCCCGGAGGTGGGGCGCGCGTTCACGTACACGTGGTAGCCGCAGGACGCGCAGACCGACGGCGGTGCGGTGGGCAGCGCCGCACCGCACCGCGAGCAGTGCACCGTCACTTCTTGCCCGTGCCCTTGCCCGCGTCGCCGCTGTCGGAGGTGTTCAGCGCCGCGATGAAGGCCTCCTGGGGCACCTCGACCCGGCCGACCATCTTCATCCGCTTCTTACCCTCCTTCTGCTTCTCCAGCAGCTTCCGCTTCCGGGAGATGTCACCGCCGTAGCACTTGGCCAGCACGTCCTTGCGGATCGCGCGGATCGTCTCGCGGGCGATGATCCGGCTGCCGATCGCGGCCTGGATCGGCACCTCGAACTGCTGCCGCGGGATCAGCTTCTGCAGCTTGGAGGCGATCGTGACGCCGTAGTTGTACGCCTTGTCCTTGTGCACGATCGCGCTGAACGCGTCCACCGGGTCGCCGTGCAGCAGGATGTCCACCTTCACCAGGTCGGACTCCTGCTCGCCGGACGGCTCGTAGTCCAGCGACGCGTACCCCTTGGTCCGGCTCTTGAGCTGGTCGAAGAAGTCGTAGATGATCTCGGCGAGCGGCAGCGTGTAACGCAGCTCCACCCGCTCGCTGGACAGGTAGTCCATGCCCTTGAGCTGGCCGCGGCGCCCCTGGCAGAGCTCCATCACCGCGCCGACGTAGTCATTCGGCGCGAGGATCGTGGCGCGCACGGTCGGCTCCCAGATGGAGGCGATCTTGCCGGCCGGGAACTCGCTCGGGTTCGTGACCGTGACCTCCTCGCCGCCCTCGATCTGCACGCGGTAGACCACGTTCGGCGCGGTGGAGATCAGGTCGAGGCCGAACTCGCGCTCCAGCCGCTCCTGGATGATCTCCAGGTGCAGCAGGCCGAGGAAGCCGCAGCGGAAGCCGAAGCCGAGTGCCGCGGACGACTCCGGCTCGTAGACCAGGGCCGCATCGTTGAGCTTGAGCTTGTCCAGCGCGTCGCGCAGCGCCGGGTAGTCCGAGCCGTCGATCGGGTAGAGGCCGGAGTAGACCATCGGCCGCGGGTCCTTGTAGCCGCCCAGCGCCTCCGTGGCCGGCCTGGAGTTGATCGTGACGGTGTCACCGACGCGGGACTGCCGCACGTCCTTCACGCCGGTGATCAGGTAGCCGACCTCGCCGACGCCGAGCGCGGTGCCCTTCTGCATCTCCGGCGAGATGACGCCGATCTCCAGCAGTTCGTGCACCGCGCCGGTGGACATCATCTTGATCCGGTCGCGCGCCTCGATCTTGCCGTCGATCACCCGGATGTAGGTCACCACGCCGCGGTAGATGTCGTACACCGAATCGAAGATCATCGCGCGGGCCGGCGCGTCCGCCTCGCCCTTCGGCGCGGGCAGCTGCCGGACCACCTCGTCGAGCAGGTGCGCCACGCCCATGCCGGTCTTGCCGGAGACCTTGAGGCAGTCGTCCGGCTCGCAGCCGATCAGGTGGGCGAGTTCCTCCGCGTACTTCTCCGGCTGCGCGGCCGGCAGGTCGATCTTGTTCAGCACCGGGATGATCTGGAGGTCGTTCTCCATCGCCAGGTACAGGTTCGCCAGCGTCTGCGCCTCGATCCCCTGCGCGGCGTCGACCAGCAGGATCGCGCCCTCACAGGCGGCCAGGCTGCGCGACACCTCGTAGGTGAAGTCCACGTGGCCCGGCGTGTCGATCATGTTGAGGACCGCGGTCTCGCCCGCGCGCTCGCCCTCCCGCACGGTCCACGGCATCCGTACCGCCTGGGACTTGATCGTGATGCCGCGCTCGCGCTCGATGTCCATCCGGTCGAGGTACTGCGCCCGCATCTGGCGCGCGTCCACCACCTCGGTGAGCTGCAACATCCGGTCCGCCAGCGTCGACTTGCCGTGGTCGATGTGGGCGATGATGCAGAAGTTCCGGATGGCGCCGGGATCGGTCGCGCCGGGGTCACGCATGGGTGGCACGTTCGTCCGTTCTTGTCGTCGAGGCCGCTGGGTTCACGCGTCGGATCGCACTCCATGGTCCCATGCCGCCGACGCCGCCCGGCGACCCGCCGGTAGAAGAGCACAAGACCACGAGCATCAGAGGGTACGCCCGGGAACTCCCCCGCCTCGATCGCTTCGCGGCCCGGTGCCGTCACGCGCTCCGCGCGCTGCCGTAGTGCCCCCTGCGGTAACGATTTCCGGCACCGCCGGGCAGGATGGGGCGATGGGTGTGGTCTCGCTGCCGGAGGTCCCGTACGGTGCGACCGCGCTGCGGCCGTCGTGGGCCGACCTCCCCGAGGGGTTGCGCGCCGCGATCGCGGCGCGCCTGGAGTCGCCGGTGGTCTGGGCCACGACCGCCGGAGGCGGGTTCACCAGGGGATTCGCCGGCGTGCTGGACACCGGCTCCGGGCGGCGATACTTCGTGAAGGCCGCGTCGCTGTCGCACGAGCGGCACCTGGCGGACTGGCAGTACCGCGAGGTGGCGATCACCGGCGCGCTGCCGGAGGCGGTCCCGGCCGCGCGCCCGCTGTGGTCGCTGACCGCAGCCGGGTACTACGCGACCTGCCTGGAGGCGGTGGACGGGTCCGTACCGCGGCTGCCCTGGTCCCCGGCGGAGCTGAACGCCGCGCTGGACGCATGGGCCACCGCGGCGGACGCGCTCGCCTCCCCACCGGCGGAGCTGACCGCGATGGACCTGCCGCCGCTGCCCGGCCTGCTGCGGCACGAGCTGTCCTGGTGGACCGAGATCGTCGCCGGCCGGGAGCCGGCACCCCCGATGCCCGAGTACGCCGCCGGGCGCCGGGAGGAACTGGCCGCGCTGGAGCGGCTGGCCCCGGACCACGCGGGCGGCGACGGCGTCATCCACGGCGATCTGCGGCTGGACAACGTCATGATCGACGGCTCCGGCCGGGCCTGGATCTGCGACTGGACCTGGTGCTGCCGCGGCGCGCCGTTCTTCGACACCGCCACGCTGCTGGTCACCGCGCACGCGAGCGGCCTGGACGCGGACCGGCTGTTCGCCACCCACCCGACCGGCCGCGACGTGCCCGCCGAGGCGCTGGACGCGACGCTGGCCGCGCTCTCCGGTTACTGGCTGACCAGGGCCGAGTCCGGGCCGAGCAGCGCCTCACCGTATATTCGGGGGCACCAGCGGTGGAGCGGCGAGATGGCGCTGCACTGGCTGGCCACCCGCCGTGGGTGGCTTGCACCTGGTCACTAGCCGTTTTGGCCGGTGGCCGACCGGGCTGGTACTCTGGTCTTTCGCGTGCTGCGGCACCTCGATGTTGCCCGCGCGCACCAGCTTGAACCACCTTTTGTCGTCAGTAATCGCAATTTCGTAAGGACGTGGCTGTCGCGTGGCGAACATCAAGTCCCAGATCAAGCGCAACCGGCAGAACGAGAAGCGCCGGCTGCGGAACAAGTCGGTCAAGTCGTCGCTGAAGACGGCCATCCGCAAGTTCCACACCGCCGCGGAGGCCGGTGACACCACCACCGCCACCACGCTCCTGCGGGATGCCAGCAAGCAGCTCGACGTGGCCGTGAGCAAGGGCGTGATCCACAAGAACCAGGCCGCGAACCGCAAGTCGGCCATCGCGAAGCGTCTGCACTCGCTGACCGCCGCCTGATCCTCCGCACGTCGCGCACGGGCGCCGCACCGGCCTCCACCAGAGGCCCCGCGGTGCCCGTCGTTGCGTTTCCCACACCCTCATGATCATCGCCTCGCTGGACCTGGCCTCCGCCGTGGTCCCCGCCGCCGCCGTCATGGCCGCCGCGTTCGGCCTCACCCCCGCCGAGGAACTCCAGCGCCGCGACATCTTCGCCGAACACGCCAGCCACCCCGGCCTCATCGCCCGCGGCGCGTTCGACGGCCCCACGCTGACCGGCTTCTGCTACGGCTTCCCCGCCGGCGACCGCAGCTGGTGGGAACGCCAGGTCCACCCCCGCCTCGCCGCCGCCGGCGCCGCCTCCTGGCTCTCCCCCGACACCCTCGAACTCACCGAACTCCACGTCCACCCCGCCCACCAGGGCCACGGCCTCGGCCGCACCCTGATCACCGCGGTCTGCGACGCCAGCCCCGCCTCCCGGGTCCTGCTCAGCGTCCGCGTCGAGAGCACGGCGGCCCGGCACCTCTACGCGACGCTGGGATTCACGGAGCTGACGCCCGCGTTCCCGTTCAACGGCATACCACCGCACTACCTGCTCATGGGCGCCTCCCAGCCCCTGCTGCGCTGACCCGCCCGCGTCGGCGACTCTCACCGGCGCCGCCCCCTTGCAGCCGCGCGGCCCTCATCGCAACCACCCCAGCCTTCGCGTCACCGACCGGCTGTCACCGCCAGCGTGGCGGAGCTGATGCCGCTGACCGGGGCTGCGCCGGCGACCGGCCAACACAGACTCCGGCACGGCTACCGGTTCCGGCCTCAGCTGCGGCTTCGGCTCCAGCCCCGGCTCCGGCCCTGGCTCCGGCCTCGGCTCCGGCTTTGGCCCGGCCCCGGCTGCGGCCCGAGCCCCGGCTCCAGCCCTGGCTCCGGCTCCAGCCCCAGCCCCGGCTCCGGCTTTGGCCCGGGCTTCGGCTCCAGCCCTGGCTCCGGCTCCAGCCCCAGCCCCGGCTCCAGCCCCAGCCCCGGCTCCGGCTTTGGCCCGGCCTTCGGCCCCAGCCCCAGCCCCGGCTCCAGCCCCAGCCCCGGCTCCGGCTTTGGCCCGGGCTTCGGCCCCAGCCCCAGCCCCGGCTCCGGCTTCGCTTTGGCCGCAGCCCTGGCTCGGCCGGAGCCGGGCCGGCTTTCGCCTCAGTCCCGGCTTCGGCCCAGCCCCAGCTTCGACTCCGCTCCCGGCTTCGGCCCAGCCCCAGCTTCGACTCCGGTCCCGGCTGCGGCCCGGCCTCGGCTGCGGCCCGGCCCCGGCTGCGGCCCCAGCCCGGCTCCACTCCCGCGCTAACCGAAACCAAGCCGACCGCGTCAGTCAGCGGCTGTCACCGCGTCGGTGTGGGGGAATGCCGCCCCAACTGGATTGGGCCCGATGGGTCACACCACACCAACACGGCCACGTAAACGCGCGGACAGCGGCAGGCCGCCGCTAAACACGGCAGGCCGCCGCTAAAACACGGCAGGCCGCCATAAAACATGGCTGCGGCACCAGTCGGTACCGGCGCCGAACCGATGCCGGTTGCCGGAGCACCAGCCGGTACCGGCGCCAAGGTGCTGCCGATTGCCGGACCTCAGCCAACCGCCGTAGGCGGTGCGGGTGGCCGATTATCCCGGTCGGGGAGGGTTCTGCCGGGTCACTCGTAACGGCGGGTGGCGGACTGCCGGGCTCGCTGCTGCGGAGTATCGGAGTGGCGACCGGCGTCGGAACGCGGATCGATCCGCACATCGCCGTCGCGCCTGCCGGGGGCCTCGGCCGAACGGCGGCCGTGCCCGGCGCCGGGGACCTGTCGGCCGGCCTCCCCGGCCGGTCGCCGGTCGCCGCCGAACCCGCCGGACCGCGGCGCGGACTGGTCGGGGAAGCGGTGCAGGCCACCGTCGGCGGCGCGGCGCGCGGACGGCGCCCCGCCGCTCGTCGGCGCACGGCCACCGCCGGACGCGGACTGCCCGAGAGGCGGCAGGCGGTAGGACTCGTTCGACCGCCGGCCGCTCGGCACGCCGGGGCGACGACCCGGGTTCCCGGGGCCGTCGACGCCGCCCGGCCGGCCCGGCTCACCGGTCCGGCCCGCGCCTGCCTGCCGCAGCGGCTGCGTTCGCTCGCTCCACTCGGGCGTCCGGCTCGGCTCACCCGTCCCCGCCGCACCGGTGTTCCGAAGCGGTTGGGTCCGCTCACTCCACTCGGCCGTCCGGCTCGGCTCACCGGTGCTGGCGGCATCAGCCCGCGGAAGCGGCTGCGTCCGCTCACTCCGCTCAGGCGCCGGAGTCCGATCCACCTGCCCGGGCCAAGTCGGCTCACCCGTCCCGGCCGAGCCGGTCTGCCGAAGGGGCAGCGTCCGCTCACTCCACGCGGGCGTCCGGCTCTGATCCGCCTGTCCGCCTCCGCCTGCGCACGAATCGTCCCGGTCCGGTCCTTCGGACCGCCAGCTGCCGCCGAGTCGCCAATCGTCCTGGACGGCGTGCTCGGGACGTGTTCCCGGGTCCGCGGGGAAAGCCGTCCCCCAGGGACGCACGCCGTCGCCGCCGTCCGTATCCGGGGCACTGGCCGTGCTCGCGGTGCCGTAGACCGTGCCGTGCCGGGGCGTCGCCGGAAGCTCCGTCGCGGGCTCGGGGTCGACCTTCTGACCGGCGAACCGAGGCCCGGCCGGGCCGCGCCCGCCGACGGGACCGGCCGTCCTCGGAGCCGTGTCGGGCCGGATGTTCTCGCCGTGTGTTCCGTCCAGGCCGCGGCTGCCCGCGGCTGTCCGCACATCCGCGGCACCGCGTGCGTGCGCGGCGCCGTACACCTCGCTGTCCGTGGAAGCCGCGTGCACGCCGCCGTCCTCCCGGTCCACGGTGTCGCGGGACGGCTCCGCCTGCGCGGTCGCGGCGCGGGCGGCCAGGTCGCGGCGGACGGCGGCGCCCGCGGTGCCGCGCGACGGGTGGCGGGCTCCGACGCCCGCTATCACGTCGTTCAGCTTGACCATGACGGCGATGGACGCGGGCAGCACCAGGATGCCCCACCAGGTGACCAACTCCGCCAGCGCGAGCAGGATGCCGAGCCCGAACGCGCCCTCCAGGTACACGAAGCAGAGCAGGCCGCCGGGGGTGAGGTGCCGGAGGCGGAGCATCCGGGCGTAGAGCGGCCGGGCCGTCATCGGCCGCCACCTCCGCGTCGGGCGGTCGCGACGGCGACCACGGCGCGTTCGAGGGCGTAGCCGCGGTCCTCGGCGCCGCCCTTGACGGCCGCGTTGCAGTCGGCGGCGGCGCGCATGGCGTCGACCAGGGCCTCGGGGCTCCAGCCACGGGACTGCTTCTGCGCGCGCTCGATCTTCCAGGCGGGCATGCCGAGGGTGCCGGCCAGCTGGTACGCGCTGCCGCGCCCGGCGGAGGCCACGCGCGCCACCGTGCGCACGCCGTCCGCCAGCGCGTCCGCTATCGGCACCGGGTCGACGCCGACGTGCAGCGCCCAGCGCAGCGCCTCGAGCGCGCCGGGCACGTCGCCGACGATCGCGGCGTCCGCGACCGTGAAGCCGCTGACCTCGGCCCGTCCCCGGTAGTAGCGGGCGACCGTCTCCGCGGTGATCCGGCCGTCCGTGTCGGCCATCAGCTGCGAACAGGCGGCGGCAAGCTCGCGCAGGTCATTGCCGACCGCGTCGAGCAGCCCGGTGGCCGCGTCCTCGGTGCACGAGCCGCCGAGCCGGCGGATCTCGTCGCGGACGAACGCGACGCGCTCCCGCGCGCCCTTCAGCTTGGGCACGGCGACGACCGCGGCACCGGCCGACTTCAGCCCGTCCGCGAGCGCCTTGCCCTTGGCGCCGCCGAGGTGGCCGACGATCAGGTTGACCTCGGGGTCCGGGTCCTTCGCGTACGCCAGCAGCGTGGCGATCAGGTCCTTGCGCGCGTCCTGCCCGGACCGCAGCACGAGCACGCGCCGGCCGCCGAACAGGGACGGGCTCAGCATCTCCGCGACCTCGCCCGGCATCAGCGTGCCGCCCTCGTACTCCCGCACGTCGGCGCCCGGGTCCACCGCCCGCGCGGCCTGGACGGCCTGTGCGACGGCGCGGGCCGACAGCAGCTCCTCGTCACCCAGGACGAGCGTCAACGCAGGAGGATTCGCGGCAGTCACGCGGGACATCGTCGCACGCGGCACCGGGGCACCGCCCTCGGTCACTCTAACGGGGTCCGGGCCGCTCACGGCGTCCCCCGGACGACGACCGCGAGCCCGTCGCGGGTCCGGATCGCGGCGAGATCGCCCTGCTCGTCGGTACGCAACACGCGCGCGCCGTCCCTGCTCAGCCTGGCCAGCAGCGCCAGGTTGGGATGCCCGTAGTCGTTGTCCTCGCCGACCGAGACGAGCACCACGGCCGGGTCGGCCGCCGCCAGGAAGTCCAGGCTCTGATAGGCCGAGCCGTGGTGCGCCAGTTTGAGCACGTCCGCCCGCAGCGCTCCCCCGGCCCGCACCAGCGCGTCCTGCTCCTCGTTCTCCGCGTCGCCCATCAGGAGGATCCGCACGCCGGCCACGGTGGCGCGCAGCACCAGCGAGTTGTTGTTCGGATCGGAGCGGGTGCCGCGCAGCTCCTCCGGCGGCCCGATCACCTCCACGGACAGCTCGCGCGCGGCCCAGCGCCATCCGGCGGTCGCGGCGAGGACCGGCGTGCCGTGCCGGGCCGCCTCCGCGTGCACCAGCTCGTGGCCGGCGGCCGGCTCCGGCCAGGCCGTGGTGACGACCGCGTCGACCCGCCGACCGCGGAACACGCCGGCGACGCCGCCGATGTGGTCCTGGTGGAAGTGGCTGACCGCGAGCAGCGGCACGTGGTGGATGCCGAGGTCGCGCAGGCATCGGTCGACCGGCGCGGGCTCGGGTCCGGCGTCGACGACCACGGCCTGGCCGCCGCCGAGCGGGAGCACGGTCGCGTCGCCCTGCCCGACCGCGCAGCCGGCCACCACCCAGCCGGCCGGTGGCCACCCGGACGCGACCAGCCGCACCGGCAGCGCGCCGACGACCGCGGCGGCGGTGAGCACGGCGACCGCCCGCCGCACCAGCGGGCGGCGGAACGCGAGCAGCAGCGCGACCGTGAGCGCGGCCAGCAGCAGCCCGCCGCCGACGCCGCCGGGCCAGGGCACGGTGCCGGACGGCACGCGTGCGCCGAACCGGGCGACCAGCACCAGCCAGCGCGCCGGCCAGCCGCCGAGCCACGCGGTGAGCTCGGCCGCGTCCGGCCAGACC
The DNA here is from genome assembly GCF_031458235.1 of Catenuloplanes atrovinosus. Lineage (NCBI taxonomy): Bacteria > Bacillati > Actinomycetota > Actinomycetes > Micromonosporales > Micromonosporaceae > Catenuloplanes > Catenuloplanes atrovinosus. Next base: position 6,080,594 of record NZ_JAVDYB010000001.1, read on the forward strand.
GGGGAGACCACCGCGGTGATCACGCCGAGCACGGTGGCCGGCGCGACCGCGGGCGCGGCGAGCAGGTTCGCCGGCACGGCGACCAGGCTGATCGCACCGGACAGCCCCGCGATCACCGGCCCGCAGGCGATCTGGGCGGCGGCCGGCACGGCCAGCGCCTCCGCCAGCCCGCCCGGCACGCCGGCGCGCCGCAGCCCGTCCCGCCACCGGCTCGCGAACGCCAGCAGCCCGCCGGTGGCCAGCACGGACAGCGCGAATCCGGCGTCGCCGGCCAGCTCCGGGTCCGCCACCACCAGCACCACCACGGTGGTGGCCAGCGCCGGGACCGCGCTGCGCGGCCGCGACGTGGCCAGCGCGATCAGCGCGATCGCGCCCATCACGCCGGCCCGGACCACGCTCGGCGACGGCCGGGCCAGGATCACGAACCCGACCAGCGCGCACGCGGCCAGCGCGACGGAGAGCGCCGGCCCGGCCCGGAGCCGGCGCAGGGCGAACAGCACGCACCCGATGACGATCGCGATGTTCGCCCCGCTGACCGCGCACAGGTGCGTCATTCCCGTGGTGCGAAAATCCTCCTCCACGGCCGGGTCGAGTCGGCTGGTGTCGCCGACGACCAGGCCCGGCAGCAGTCCGCCGGGCTCGGCCGGCAGGACGGCGCAGGCGCGTTGCAGCCCGGCCCGGAGCGTGCCGGCCGCGCGCTGCGCCCAGGAGGCCTCGCCGTGCGGGGCCGGCTCGGCGTCGACCGCGAGGACGGCCGCGGTGAGGTCGCCGCCGCGCGCGGGCATCAGCCGGCCCTCGGCCTGGACCCGCTGGCCGGGCAGCAGTCCGCGCCAGCGGTCGCCGCTGCCGAGCACCAGCACGCGCACGTCCACGCGGTGCCCGGCCGCCGCGCCCTCCGGCGCCACCCAGGTGAGGCGCGCCGGGACCAGCCAGGTCGGGGCGCGCCCGGTCGCGGCCGACAGCGGCCGGGGATCGTCCCGCACGGTCAGCCGGGCCGTCACCGGCGCACGCTCCCGGGCCAGGCCGGCGAGCGGCTCCGCGTCCCGGATCGCGACGCGCGCGGCCGTGACCGCCGCGCCGCAGGCGACGCCCAGCAGCAGGCCGGCGACGATCCAGCGCGCCCCGCCGAGCCGCCGCCCGGCGAACCGGACGACCGCGGCCAGCAGCGCCGCCAGGCCGGCGACCGCGATCGACGGCCACACCGGCAGGTGCAGCGCGGCGAGCCCGGCCAGCCACGTCCCCACGGCCACGCCGCCGAGCCGCAGGTCGAGCGGGGCCTCCGGGGAGCTCACACCGTCACCAGGTCTTTCAGCTGCTCGTAGCGGCTGTCACCGATGCCCTCGACCTCGCGCAGGTCGCTCACCGCGCGGAAGCCGCCCAGTTTGTCCCGGTGGTCGAGGATTCGCTGCGCCAGCACCGGCCCCACGCCCGGCAGCCCGTCCAGGTCGGCCAGCGTCGCGGTGTTCAGATTCAGCGGTGCACCGGGCGCATCGGCCGCGGCCGGCGGCGGAGCGGCACCCGGGACGCCCGGCGGCGCGCTCACCCCGACCAGGATCAGCTCACCGTCCGTCACCTTCCGTGCAAGGTTGAGCAGCGCCGGATCGACGCCCGGCAGCACGCCGCCGGCGGCCTCGATCGCGTCCGCCACCCGGGCGCCCGGCGGCAGCCGCACCATGCCGGGCCGCCGCACCTTGCCCGCCACCGCCACCACCACCTCGGCGGCGGTGGCGGCGCCCTCGGCGGACGGGTCGGCGGTGACCGGGACCGGCGGTGCGACCACCGCCTCCGCCCGTGGCCGGGCCTGCCAGGCCACCACGGCCGCGCCCAGCGCCACGACCAGCACCACCGCCGCGATCACCCGCACGCCGCGGGCGCCCGGGTCCCACCGCCCGAACCGGCCGCCCGGCCCGAACGGATCACTGCGTCGCTGCTGCCGTTCCTCGTCGTCCACGCGGGCACCGTACGGCCGGAATGGTCCATGAAAATCGATGGCCATCGACTCTGTGGACACCGAACCCGCCTGTGGACGGCCCCCTGATGGTGGACGGTTGCTGCTACCATCCCGGCCCGGCTGGTGATCACGAGACGTGACCGCCGAAGGCATGACGAGACCGAGGTGAACCCAGGTGTTCTTCTGGCGCCGCACCACCGGCAAAGCGCCGCTGACCAGGGAAGACCTGGCCGAGCGGGTGGTACGCCGGCTCCGCCGGCACGGCATCCGGGACGCCCGATTCGACCCCGGCTCGTTCGCCGTCCAGTACGAGGGCGCGGTCCTGTACCTGGAGAACCTCTACGTGGAGATCTGCGCCGCACCCGTGCCGCAGCAGCGCGCCCGGGTGAAGGCGTTCGTGGACGCGCTGATCCGGCTGCCCGCGACGCCCGACGACTGGGACCGGGCGCGGACGATGCTGCGCCCGGTGCTGCGCGGCGCGGCGCCGATGGCCGTCGACCACAGCGCGCCGATCACCCGCCCCGCGCTGCCGTTCCTGGCCGAACTGCTGGTCATCGACCTGCCCGCGTCGATGGCCTACGTGACCGCGGACCACCTGCGCACCTGGGGCGTCTCCGCGGACGAGGCCTACGCCGCCGCCCGGTCGAACCTGCGGGCCGGCGCCGTGGCGCCACCGAAGCCGGGCGAGAGCCTGCCGACGATACTGCACTTCGTGGACGAGGGCGACTCGTACTGCGCCTCGTTCCCGCTGGTCGACGGCTGGCTGGCCGGCCTCGCCGCGCGGCTCGGCGGCAAGCGCCCGGTGGCGTTCCTGCCGGACCGGACGACCGTGGTGGTGACCACCGACGACCCGGACACGCTGCTGGCCACGTTCCCGCTGGTGGAGGCCGAGTTCCTGGAGTCCGCGCGGTCCACGTCGCCGATGGCCTACGTGAGCGACGACCTCGGCCGCACCGTGCCCTACGAGGCGCCGCCCGGCCACCCGTTGCACCACGCGGTCCGGCGCGCCGAGCGACTGCTGGCGCTGCGCGAATACGACCGGCAGCACCGCACCGCCGACGGCCTGCCCGGCACCCCGCTGCCGCTGCGGATGGCACAGCGCCCGGACGGCTCCACGTTCACCTACGCGCTCTGGTCCGGCGAGTCACCCGCGCTGATGCCGGTCGCCGACCTGGTCGCGATCGCGGACGGCGACGGCGGCACATTCTTCGTCCCGTGGGCCGAACTGGCCCTCCGCGACCTGTTCACACCGCTGGACGGCCTGACACCACCCCGCCACCTCGCCAGCGCCTTCCCGGACGAGGCCACCCGCACGGAACTCAAGGGCTGCGAAATACAGCCATAAGATCTTGTTTCCCGCTTCCGGCGTGGTGGCGATCCGCATGCTCCCGCGGGCACCGGTCGTCGCTGGCGCTCCTCCCTGCCGGTCCCGCGGGCGGCCGGTGCACCACCCACGCCGCGGCCTCCGTTCCGGCGGGAACACCACCTGGTGGCGAGCGTTCCGCCCACCGCCGCCGGACCGGCTTGCCGGCGGTGTGATTCCGCGCGCCACGCAAGCCGACCCGCCACGATCGCCGCGTGATCTCCCCGGCCACGCCGGAACCGGCTCCGACGCCGCGAGCGGAGCGGAGCGCCAGCGGAGTCGTAGCCCGCGGCGAGGTTTGCCCGCGGGAGCATGCGGAACCGGGTCACGCCGGAAGCGGGAAAATCGGGGTCCGGGGGTGGCACAGCGCCCGCGGAAGCGGGAGGGAAGGGCCGCTAGTTGTGGTTCGGTGGGACGTCGGGGATGAGGACCTCGCCGTAGGAGGGGTTGTTGGAGGCCGCGAGCGCCAGCAGGGCGTGCACGTGGGCGGCCGCGATGTGGTTGGCGTTGGCCTGGAGGTGGGCGGGGTTGCCCTCGTCGCCGGGCTTGGCCTGGGTCACCCACGCGGTTCGGTCGGCCTCGTAGCCGGCGCGGCCCAGCAGCTTCTCGGCCACGCGGTAGTGTTCGTCGCCCGTCATGGGAACCATGCTCACGTCCCCGGGTTGCAGATGGCGGCGAATTCCGCAAATCACCGCCGGTGCATCACGGTGCAGATGGCGCCGGGGCCGAGGTGGGCGCCGACCACCGCGCCGATCTCGGTGACGTGTCTCTCGCGCAGGCGGGGGCCGAGCCGGGCGGCGATGCGGGACAGCAGTTCGGCGGCCCGGTCGGGCGCGGCCAGGTGGTGCACGGCCAGGTCCGCGTCGCCGTCGCCGGCGGCGTCCACGGTCAGGTCGGCGAGCCGGGCCAGCGCGCGCCCGGCCGTGCGCACCTTGTCCCGCACCACGATGGCGCCGTCCGAGACGCGCAGGATGGGCTTGACCGACAGCGCGGTGCCGACCAGCGCGGACGCTGCCCCGATCCGCCCGCCGCGGCGCAAAAAGTCGAGCGTGTCCACGTAGAACAGCGAGGTGGTGCGCTCGACCGACGTCTGCGCGGCCTTGGCGGCCTCGTCGAGGTCCGCGCAGCCGGCGGCGGCGAGCGCGGCGAAGCCGGTGGCCATGCCGGCCGACCGGGAGTCGATCACGCGGACCGCGTCGCCGAACGGCGCGGCGGCCAACTGGGCGGCCTCGACCGTGCCGGAGAGCCGGGCGGAGAGGTGCACGGAGACGACGCCGGTGGCGCCGCCGTCCAGCAGCCGGCGGTACGCCTCCGCGAAGCGCTCCGGCGCCGGCCGGGAGGTGGTGACCGGGACTCGCCGGTCGCGCAGCATCCGGGCCAGCTCGTCCGGCGGCAAACCGGGCACTTCGGGCAGCTCACGGTCGCCGACCACGACGTGCAACGGCACGACCGTGAGCCCGTCCGTGTCCGGCAGGTACGCCGTGGAGTCCGTGACGACCGCGACTGACATGCCGGGCACGGTAACGCATGCGGGCCGATCAGGCCGGTTTCACGGACTCCACCTGGAGCGGCGTGCCCTGCTGGCAGGTGCTCATCAGGTCCTGGGCGAGCGTGCCGGTGACGGTCACCCGGGCCCCGACCCGGGCCATCGTCTGGTCGCCGCCGATCAGCAGGTACGACGCGCGGCCGTCCGAGATCAGCCGGCAGCCGGGCTCGACGCCGGCGGTCACCTCGCCGGTCACGGTGATCTCCAGCGGCTTGCCCGACTTGCCGGTCATATCCGGCGGCGTCTCGATCGGCAGCCCCGGCTCGGCCGGCCCACCGGGCACCGCCGAGGGTCCGGAGTCCGCGGCGCTGGGCGAGACCGAGGCCGCGGGTGAGACCGAGACCGCGGGTGAGACCGAGACCGCGGGCGAGGCCGACGGCGCCCCGGACTCGGTCGACGACGGGGAGGACGCGCATGCCGCCACCGAGAGCAGGGCGGCGGCCGCGACGAGAAGGGAGAACCGGCGCATGGTCATGATGAGTGGGACGTTACCGGCCCGCGCCGGGTTCCGCTCAGACCGGCGCGGGGATCGCCTTCTCCGGCCACGGCCCCACGTTGTGCGCGCGCAACTGCCAGCCCCGGTTCGGCGTGTCGACCAGCTCGGTCCAGTGACAGTTCTGCAGCGGGCGGATCGCCGACATCACGTCCGACGGCCAGCCCAGCACGTCACCGAAGCCCTGCCGCGCGGCGCCGCCGTGCGTGGCGACCACGACGACCTCACCGGGGTGCCGCTCGGCGATCTCGCGTAGCGACTCGCCGACCCGCTTGCCGACGTCGTCGTTGCGCTCGACCTCGGCGCCGACGTCCGGATCGCCGCCGCGCCACCGCGCGAACGCCTCCGGGTGGGCCTCGGCGATCTCCGGGTCGGTCAGGCCCTGGAACAGCCCGTAGTGCCGCTCCCGCAGTCGCGGGTCCTCGGTCACGGGCAGTTTCACCAGCGTGGCCAGCGCGTCCGCGGTGTGCCGGGCGCGCAGCAGATCGCTGGAGTAGATCGCGGACGGCTCCAGACCGGCGATGAGTCGCGCGGCGGTGGCGGCCTGCGAACGGCCGAGATCGTTCAGCGGCACGTCGGTCTGCCCCTGGACGCGGCCCGCCGCGTTCCAGTCGGTGTTGCCGTGCCGCCAGATGATCAGTCTGGTCACGCCGCGGAACCCGCGCCCGCCTCGGCGTCGACCAGGTCGCGGTCGACGAACGGGACGATCGGGCAGTCCTTCCACAGGCGGTCGAGCGCGTAGAACTCGCGCTCCTCGGAGTGCTGGACGTGCACGATGATGTCGTTGAAGTCCAGCAGGACCCAACGACCGGATCGTTCACCCTCCTTGCGGACCGGCTTCGCCTTCTCCGGCAGCTTGAGCAGCTCCTCCTCGATCGCGTCCACGATCGCGAGCACCTGCCGCTCGTTCGGCGCGGAGGCGATCACGAAGGCGTCGGTGATGACGAGCTGGTCGCCGACGTCGATGACGACGACGTCCTCGGCCTTCTTGTCGGCGGCGGCTTGAGCGGCGGTCAGGGCCAGCTCGAGGGCGCGCTCGGGTACCGTCACCCGGGCTCCTTCCATGGGTACAGCAACAACCGTTCCAGGGTCTCACAACCGAGGGTCGATCGTCTCCTCACTTCATCCCCAGATCGGACAGAGGGGGACAAACTACCCAGCGTACAGGCCTCGTTTGGCGATGTACTGCACCACACCGTCCGGGACCAGGTACCAGACCGGCTTGCCGGCCACCACGCGCGCGCGGCAGGCGGTCGACGAGATCGCCATCGCCGGCACCTCGACCAGGCTGACCGCGTCCTCCGGCAGGTGCTCGTTCGACAGCTCGAACCCCGGTCGGGTGACGCCGACGAACCGGGCCAGCGCGAACATCCGCTCCGCGTCCTTCCAGGAGAGCATCTTCGCCACCGCGTCCGCGCCGGTGATGAAGAACAGCTCCGCCTCCGGCCCGTAGATCGCACGCAGGTCACGCAGCGTGTCGACGGTGTAGGTCGGACCGGGCCGGTCGATGTCGACGCGGCTGACCGTGAAGCGCGGGTTGGACGCGGTCGCGATCACGGTCATCAGGTAGCGGTCCTCGGCCGGGGTGACCGCCTGCCGCCCCTTCTGCCAGGGCTGCCCGGTCGGGACGAAGACCACCTCGTCCAGCCCGTACCGGTCCGCGACCTCGCTGGCCGCGACCAGGTGACCGTTGTGGATCGGGTCGAACGTGCCGCCCATGATGCCGATCCGCCGCCCAGGTTCCGCCACTGAATGATCTTCCCTCGCGACACGCCGTCCGGCAAACCGTCCAGGACCTTCGAGATCAAAGGCAGCGAGGGTACGGACGGCGTCCGCACCCTCGTCGCCGGAAATCCTTCGTCAGAGGCCTCGCGACCGGAGCGCGCGGCGCATGTCGTCATCCGCGTCCGTCACCGCGCGGCGTACCGCCGGATGCAGGTCCTCGCGCGCGAGCAGGCGCGCCGACGCCGCCCGCGTCTCCGGCGACACCGCGTACGCCGGGAAGGTCAGCGCGGCCAGCCGCTCCGCCGACCACCCGGACCGCAGCGGCGCCGCCTCCGGGATCTCCGCGAAGTAGCGCTCCACGTACGGCGCGGTCAGCTCGCTCTGCTCCGGCTGCCAGAAGCCCTGCCCGTACGCCACCAGCATGCGGTTGGAGAGCGTCTCGTCCGTGTAGAGCCGCTGCCAGGCCCGCTCCTTCGCCGCCGGGTCGGGCAGCGCGGCCGTGCACGTGCCGGCCCACAGCTCGCCGGCCGCGCTGCGGTCCCGCTCGGACTCCGCCTCGATCTCCGCCGCGCCGGCCTCGCCCAGCACCACCAGCGCGGCCAGCAGGCGCCAGCGCAGGTCCGCGTCGACCGCCAGCCCTTCCGGAACACCGCGGCCGGCCAGCCAGTCCCGCAGCCGGGCCGTGTCCCGGGTGGAGCCGATCAGGCTGCGCGCGGCCGCCAGTTGCAGCGAGTGGCCGGGCGGCGCGGCGGCCAGCAGCCGGTCGCAGGCGGTCGCGACCAGCAGCAGCGCGTCCTCCCGGGCCGCCGCGTCCAGGTAGCGGTCGACCAGCCGGCCGGTGAGCAGCAGCACGTCCTCCACGATGATCACCTCGCGCTCGGCCGGCAGCGCCGCGAGCACCAGCGAGACCAGGTCCGCGACCGGGCGGTCCGCGTCCTGCACCGCGTCGATCGTCGCGCTCCAGATCACCGCGCGGGTAAGCGAGTCCTCCAGGCCGGGCAGCACCAGCGGCACCGCGGACGCGGAGGCGTCGTCGAGCCGCACCTTCGCGTACGTCAGGTCGCCGTCGTTGAGCAGCAGCAGGTCGGCCGCGCGCGCCCCGGCGAGCCGGTCGAGCACGGTGCGGCCGCCGTCGGTCTCCGGCGTCAGGTCGGTCTCGAACCGCTCGCGGCACACCACCTCCGCGCCGACCCGGTCGTAGAGCCCGACCCGGATCCGGTGCGGGCGCAGCGTCGGGTGGTCCGGCGGCGCGGTCTGCCGGACGGCGACCTCGGCCCAGGTGCCGTCCGGGCCCGGCGTGATCTCCGGGGTGAGCGTGTTGACCTGGGGGCGGCGCAGCCACAGGTCCGCCCAGCCGGTCAGGTCCCGGCCGGCCGCGCGGCTCAGCGCGTCCAGCAGGTCGGCCAGCGTGGCGTTGCCGAACGCGTGCGCCCGGAAGTAGTCGCGCAGGCCGGTCAGGAACGCCTCGTCGCCGAGGAACGCGACCAGCTGGCGCAGCACGGCCGCGCCCTTCGCGTACGAGATGCCGTCGAAGTTGAGCAACGCGAGCGCGGAGTCCTCCAGCTCGGCTGGCGCCACCGGGTGCGTGGACGGACGCTGGTCGGCCGCGTAGCCCCAGCCCTTGCGCCGCATGCCGAACGTGGTCCAGGTCTGCCGGTCGGTCACCTCGGCGATCACCCGGTAGCCCATGTGCTCGGCGAACGACTCGTTCAGCCACAGGTCGTCCCACCAGCGCATGGTCACCAGGTCGCCGAACCACATGTGCGCCATCTCATGCGCGATCACGGTGGCGCGCAGCTCGTGCTCGGTCTCCGTGACCGCGGAGCGGAACACGTAGTCGTCGCGGAACGTGACCAGGCCCGGGTTCTCCATCGCGCCGGCGTTGAACTCGGGCACGAACGCCTGGTCGTACTTGCCGAACGGGTAGCGCACCCCGAACAGCTCGTGGAACCGGTCCAGGCAGCGGGCCGTGACGTCCAGGATCTCGGCCGCGTCCTTGTCCAGGTCGCCGGCGAGCGAGGCCCGGCAGTACAGCCCCAGCGGGATGCCGTCGTGCTCGCCGGTGACCAGGTGGTACGGGCCCGCGATCAGCGAGAAGAAGTAGGTGGCCAGCGGCCGCGTCGTGGCGAAGGTCCAGAGCCCGTCCTGGCGAGCGGCCTCCGCACCGTTCGCCGCGACGAGCCAGCCCTCCGGCGCGCGCACGGTGAGCGTGAACGGCGCCTTCAGGTCGGGCTGGTCGAACGAGGCGAACACCTTCTCCGACTCGTCCAGGAAGGAGCCACCGTAGAGGTACACCTCGCCGTCCGCCGGGTCCACGAACCGGTGCAGTCCGTCGCCGGTGTTCGTGTACGCCATCTCGGCCTCGACGGTCAGCACGTTCTCCGCGTCGCCGGTGAGCAGCGCGGCCAGCGGCAGCCGGTTGCCGTCCAGCGTGGCCACGTCCAGGTCGGTGCCGTTGAGCCGGGCGGAGAGGAGCCGGTGCGGCTTCACCTCCGCGAAGGTCGGTCCGGGCGACGCGGCCCGGAATCGGATGGTGGTGCTCGATCGGAACAGCTCCGGACCACCCGTGAGGTCAAGGTGGATCTCGTAGCCGTCGACGGTCAGCAGTGCGGCGCGTTCCACGGCCTCCGCACGAGTCAGGCTGCGCATCGGACCATCCTCCCCGCTCCGGCCCCGGCGGCAACTCCGGGTAACCTGTATCCCGCGATGTGACGTGGCGCACGCGGGCCCGGTCACATCCGTCGAGCACCGATCCCCCGCAATCCCAGAACCCAGGGAGACCTCATGACCACGCCTCACCCCAAGGGCGACTTCGACCTCTCCCGCGCGGTGTGGCAGTCGGCCGGGCCGGGCGAGGGCGGCGACGGAAGCTCCGTCGAGGTCGCCTTCGTCGACGACCTGATCGGCATGCGCAACGGCGCCGACCCGGACGGTCCCGTCCTGGTGTTCACCCAGGCCGAGTGGGACGCGTTCGTCGAGGGCGCCAAGGACGGCGAGTTCGACCTGGAGTGACCCGGCCCGGGCCGCTCAGGCGATCCCGCAGGTCGCGCCGTTGACGGTGCACAGCCGGGGCGGCGCGTCCTCACCCGTGCGGTTGAACTGCAGCCGCAGCGAGACGGACGCGCCCGCGCTCAGCGGCACGGTGCTGATGAACGTGTAGAGCGCGCCGTCCCGGCTCATCGTCGCCTGCGGCGCGGACTCCACCCAGAACGTGTGCAGCTCGCCCACGTTGTCCTCGAACTCGATCTGCAGCGACCAGTGCCGTACCCCCGTGGTGGGGTTGGTTATCAGCACCTCGGCGATGAACGAGTCGCCGTAGGAGTTCAGCACGCGATAGGTGCCGGAGGCGTCGGTCAGTTGCCGGCCGGGCGCCTCCGTGCCCGCGATCAGTGAGGTCTCGCCCACGCCGCTCGGCGTCGGGACGCCGAGACCCGGCACCCGGGACAGCTCCGGCGAGCCCGGGCCCGGGTCGGACGGCGTGACCGGCTCATCGGCGCCGGACGGCGTGGCGGCCTGCTGCGCGGCGTCGAACGGCACCAGCGTCAGCGCGGCCACCAGCAGCCCGGTCACCACCACGACCACGCCCAGGACCGGCACCCACGGCACCGACCGGACCCGACCGACCAGCGCCGTCCGCCGCCCACCGTGCCTCGCCGGCATGCGCTCCCCATCCACGTGTTCCGTCACGACCGAGTGAGGGTAGCCGGACGGGAGCCCGGATGAACATGGCGCGTCCCGGATCGAGCCTCGATCGTGGACGGTCGCCGGCGCGTGCCTATGGCCGCGCCTCGATCAGGTCGAGCAGCTCGGGCAGCCCGTCCACGCCCCGCCCGCAGCGGCGCAGCCGGAGCACCAGCGTGGCCGCGGTCAGCACCGGAGGACCGTCCGGCAGGTCCGGGTCGAGCCGCTCGCGTGCCCACGCCTCGACGTCGTCCCAGCTGAAGAACCGTTCCCGGCCCGCGGGCCGCATCGGCATCGGGGACGGCGCGCCCGGCTCCCCCAGCGTGCCGGTCAGCCAGGTGCGGAACCACTCGGCGGGCCGCCCCAGCCGGGCCGCCGCCTCCGGGACCGTGACCTGGTCGCGCGGCTCCACCCGGATCGGCCGCAGCCCGACCCGCTCCAGGTCGTGCGCGGCCGAGACGATCGCGGTGGCGAGCCGCGGCGCCGACCGGTCGAACCACACCACGCCCACCTGCTCCTCCGGCGCGACCTCGACCGCGGGCGCGTCCGGCAGGCCGACCAGCGCGACCGCCTGCGCCTCGGTGGGCGGCGTGTCCACCACCATGCGGAACTGGAACACCGGCATCATCGGCCGCTCCCGCCCCGCCGGCCCGCACGCGCCCGGTGCGTGACGTGGTTGTCCAGGAAGATCATGAGCCGGGTGCCGTGCCGCGCCGGATCGTCCGCCCGGACCGGGACCGAGATCCGCCGGGCACCGGTCGCACACTCGACCCACCCCCAGAGCGGTCCCTGCCCGGCCCGGATCGTGACCAGCCCGGCCCGCCGGCACGCGGCCAGCGCGGCCTCGATGTCGGGGATGGGATGAACAACCGTGACGTTCACCATGTGTCTCCCTCCGGCGGGCGACGCGCCCGCCCGGTAGCCGATGAGCCCGACCGCACCGCGCGGGTCCGGCCGTACCGGACGCGACCCTCGCCCCCGGCACGCACCACCTTCCACCCGCCACCGCCCCTCCCGGAGGAGCCACCGACAGGGGCCGGCACACCACACCACCGCTGGCCCCCCTTTTCTGGCCCCTCCCCGCCGGCGGCCGGCACGGACGGCACCGGCGGGCGGCACCCGCGACGGCCGGCACCGCGGGGCCGGCCCGAGCGGGCCGGACCGGTCGGCGCGGAGCGGGTCAGAGCGCGTCGTCGAGCAGGATCTCGCGCAGGTCGGCGGGGGTCACCAGGTAGACGCCGAGCACGCGCACGCGCGCCGCCCGGCACACCTCGTAGGTGGCGTGGAACCAGGCCCGGTCGGAGGCGCTCACCGCGCCGGAACCGGGCCGGGTCAGCACCATCAGCACGCCCCCGCCGGGCGGCTCGCCGGCGAGCGTGGCCGCGAACGCGGCGACCGTCCCACGCGGGCCGTCACCGTCCGCGAACGGCGGTGGCGCGTCGACCGGGCAGTGCACGCGCACGCGGTTGTCGCGGTCGCAGAGCACGAAACGCACTCCGTATCGCGCCCGGTCGGCACGGGTGAGCACCCGGGTGAGGTGCTCGTCGATCGCCGCCGGGGTGTCCAGGCGCGTCTCGTCCATAGTCGACCATCGTTTCACCGCCGGACGGTCGTCGCCATCCCCCGATAGCGCGCGCTTCGGGCCGTCATTCCCCGATAAATCAGGCCAGAACAGGCAGGCGCTTCTCGAAGCAGACGCTGCGCGGGTTGCCGAGGTATTCGCCGTACGCCCCGATCGGGCGGTAGCCCGCGCTGCGGTAGAGCGACATGGCCACCGGCAGGTAACCGCCGGTCTCCAGGCGCACCACGCTGTACCCGGCGCGGGCCGCCAGCTCCTCCAGCTCGGCCAGGATGGCCCGGGAGTAGCCGCGGCCGCGGAACTCCGGCCGCACGTACATCCGCTTGATCTCGGCGGTGTCCGGGTCGCGCGTGACCACCGCGCCGCACGCCACCGCGTGCCCGTTGACGATCCCCACCAGGTACGTCGCGCCCGCGCGCGCCGGATAGCCGACCTCGTCGGCACCGCTCACCGAGGCCAGCTCCCGCTGCTGCTCGCGGATGAGCGCGTGGAGCTCGGGGTCGGTGCCGGTACGGGGCTCGATCAACATGGTCCGAGGTTAGTCACGCCCGTTTTCTACTAGGTTTCGCGAACATGGCCCGGTGTTGTGGTGATCACTACCACTCACCCTCGGCATCCGCCGCCTTCTCCGACTCCAGGGTCGCGATCCAGGCGGACTCCTCCGGGACCACCGTGTGTACCCGGCGGGCCTTGCGCGCCGCGAGCCGGTCGGCCGCGGTGGGCCGGTGGTTCTTCTCCTCCAGGCGCAGGTCGGTGCCGCGCGGGCCGGCCAGGTACTCGCCGACGTCCGGCTGCCACTCGAACTCCCAGGTGGCGATGCGCACCACGTCGCCCGGGGCGGCACCGGCCTTGGCCAGCGCCTCCTCGACGCCGAGCCGGTTGAGCCGGTCCGCCAGGTAGCCGACCGCCTCGTCGTTGTCGAAGTTCGTCTGGCGCACCCAGCGCTCCGGGCGCGGGCCGCGGACGATCCAGACCGTCTCCTCGGCCTCGGGGTCCGGCTCACCCTCGCGGGTGACCGTGAAGCCGCTGTCGTCCACCGCGACCGGCCTGATCACGATCCGTGACGGCTCGGCCGGCGCGACCGCCACCCGGTTCTCCTCGACCAGCTTCGCCAGCGCGAACGTCAGCTCGCGCAGTCCCTCGCGGGTCACGGTGCTGACCTCGAACACGGTCAGCCCGCGCGCCTCCAGCTCCGGCCGGACGATCTCGGCGAGGTCGCGCGCGTCCGGCACGTCGATCTTGTTGAGCACCACCACGCGCGGCCGGTCCGCCAAGCCGCCGTACTGGGTCAGCTCCGCCTCCAGCGCGTCGATGTCGCTCAGCGGGTCGCGCTCGGTCTCCAGCGCCGCGCAGTCGATCACGTGGGCCAGCACCGCGCACCGCTCGATGTGCCGGAGGAACTCCAGGCCCAGGCCCTTGCCGGTGGCCGCGCCGGGGATCAGGCCGGGCACGTCCGCCATGGTGAACACGCGCTCGCCGGCCTGGACCACGCCCAGGTTCGGCACCAGCGTGGTGAACGGGTAGTCCGCGATCTTCGGCTTGGCCGCGGAGACCACCGAGATCAGCGACGACTTACCGGCCGAGGGGAATCCCACCAGGCCCACGTCGGCGACGCTCTTGAGCTCCAGCACCACGTCCAGCGTGTCGCCGGGCTCGCCCAGCTCCGCGAAGCCGGGCACCTTGCGCCGCGAGTTCGCCAGCGCCGCGTTGCCCCGGCCGCCGCGCCCGCCGCGCGCCGCCTCGAACGTGGCCTCCGCGCCGATCAGGTCGGCCAGCACCTCACCGTCCGGGGAGAGCACCACCGTGCCGTCCGGCACCTTCAGCACCAGGTCGCCGCCGTTCGCGCCGTCCCGGTTGCCGCCCGCGCCGCCGCCGCCGTTCTTCGCCTTGATGTGCGGCCGGAAGTGGAAGTCCAGCAGCGTGTGCACCTGCGGGTCGACGACCAGGCGGACGCTGCCGCCGTGCCCGCCGTTGCCGCCGTCCGGGCCGCCGAGCGGCTTGAACTTCTCCCGGTGCACCGAGACGCAGCCGTGGCCGCCGTTCCCCGCCTGCAGGTGCAGTACCACGCGGTCGACAAACGTCGCCACTTCCAGCCCCTTAAAGATCAAAAACATCCGGGGGTACGCCGAGAGGCGCGCCCGGGTAACTCAAGGATGCACCGTGCCGGTTCTATTCCGGTTCGTGCGCATACAACCCAGAAAGAAAGCGGGCCGGGGCACGCAGCCCCGGCCCGCTTTCGGAAAAGTCGAGATCAGGCCTCGACCGGCACGATGCTGACCGTCTTGCGGCCACGCGTGGTGCCGAACTGGACCGACCCGTGGGCCAGCGCGAACAGCGTGTCGTCGCCGCCGCGGCCGACCAGCTCGCCCGGGTGGAACTTGGTGCCGCGCTGACGGACCAGGATCTCGCCCGCCTTCACGACCTGACCACCGAAGCGCTTCACGCCCAGCCGCTGCGCCGCGGAGTCGCGACCGTTACGCGAGCTGGAAGCACCCTTTTTGTGAGCCATGAGCTGCCGCCCCTACTTCCCGCTGGAGATTCCGGTCACCTTGACGCGGGTCAGCGGCTGACGGTGCCCCTGGCGCTTGTGGTAGCCGGTCTTGTTCTTGAACTTGTGGATCCGGATCTTCGGGCCCTTGGTGTGCTCGGCGATCTCGCCGGACACCGCAACCTTGGCAAGCTGCGCCGCGTCGGTCACCAGGTCATCGCCGTCAACGAGGAGCAGCGCCGCGAGCTTCACCGCGTCGCCGGGCTCACCCACGAGCTTCTCGACCTCGATCACGTCGCCCTCGGCGACCTTGTACTGCTTGCCGCCGGTCTTGACGATCGCGTACATGAGACGCGGACTCCCTGTCGTTGACAAGCGGCGCGCAGAATGACGACGCAACCGCTGGCGGATGGTTCAGTGCTCGCGCCGTGCCAGTGAACGGGAGATGACCTCCGAATGGCGCACGCGAACGCGGCGCACGAAGGTGCGCCAACGGCAAGGGTACGCCATCAGCCCCCGGCCTCCCAACTCGGGTGCCGGGACCGGCCTGGTCAGCCGCCGCAGAGCTCGTCCAGCATCGCCTGGAGCTGCTCCACCTGGCCGCCGCCGATCGCGTTCAGGTCCGCGGTCATGGTGCCCACCTGGGACGCCATGTTGGTCAGCACCGCCTTCAGCCGGGCGTCCGTGGCCGAGCCCGCCTGCGCGCGCAGCGACGCCTCCCAGTCGTCCAGCGCCTTCTCCGCCGCGGCCTGGGCCGTCCGCCCCTCCGGGGTGTCCGGGCCGGCCTGGGCGAGCTTGGACAGTTGACCGACGTACTCCGTCACCGCGGTGGAGCTGTCCTTCGTCACGGTGTCGCAGACCGCCTGCGCGTTGCCGCCGGCCGGGCCGCTGCCCGCCGGGATCGGCACCGAGCCGGCCGGCGCACCGGTCGCGGGCGCGGCGGTGCCGGTGGCGCCCGGCGCGGGCGTGGACGCGCTCGTCGGCGCGGACACGGCGGCGGACGGCGCGCCGGTCGCCGGCTCCTCCTCGCCGGACGAGCACGCGGCGGAGAACAGCAGCACGGACGCGAGCGCGAGCGCCGCGGCGGCGGAACGGGGGCGGGTCATGGGGGTGCTCCTGGGTTGGGGCCGTCGACCGCCGTCGACCCTAGCGCGTGCGGGCCGCCCTCGCGCGGGCACACCGGCAGGCCCGGACCGCGCACGGTCCGGGCCTGCGACGGTATGCCGTCAGGGGCGGGTACGGCGGCGGGTGCCGCGGCGCGTCCGGCGTCGCCCGCCGGCACCGCCCTCGGCGTCGTCGTCCTCGCCGAGCGCGTCCGGGTCCTCGGCACCGGCCAGCCGCGCCGGCTCGCCGTCGTCCTCGTCGCCGTCGTCCTCGTCGTAGGCCGAGTTCTCGTACCGGGAGAGGTCGTAGCCCATGGTGTCGTCGTAGCTCGCGGCCTCGTACGCCGACAGTGACGGCGCCGGGGCGGCCTGCTGCACGATCCCGGACACCCCGCTGGGCGCGGGCGAGATCGGCTCGATCTCGTCCTCCGGCGCGGTCTCCGGCTCGGCCAGCACCGCCTGCGCGGTCGCGGACTCGGCCACCACCAGCTCGGCCGCCGCCTTCCGCCCGCGCCGACGGCCCTCGGACCGGCTCTCCGCGCGCCCGGACTCCTGGCGCGGCGGTGCGGCCGAGGCCACGGCCTTGACCCGGTCGTTCGCGCCGTGGCTGTGACCGTTGCCGTTGCCGTTCCTCGGCTTCTCGCCCACCGGCTCGGTGTGGACGATCAGGCCGCGGCCCTTGCAGTGATCGCAGGTCTCGCTGAACGCCTCCAGCAGGCCCGCGCCGATCCGCTTCCGGGTCATCTGCACCAGCCCGAGCGAGGTGATCTCGGTGACCTGGTGCTTGGTCCGGTCCCGGCCCAGGCACTCGGTCAGCCGGCGCAGCACCAGCTCGCGGTTGCTCTCCAGCACCATGTCGATGAAGTCGATGACCACGATGCCGCCGAGGTCACGCAGCCGCAGCTGACGCACGATCTCCTCGGCCGCCTCCAGGTTGTTGCGGGTGACCGTCTCCTCCAGGTTGCCGCCCGCGCCCGTGTACTTACCGGTGTTGACGTCGACCACGGTCATCGCCTCGGTGCGGTCGATCACCAGGTGGCCGCCGGACGGGAGGAAGACCTTGCGGTCCAGGCCCTTGAGGATCTGCTCGTCGATCCGCTTGTCCGCGAAGATGTCGCCGGTGCCGGTGTAGCGGTGCAGGCGGTCGACCAGGTCCGGGGAGACGTGGGTGAGGTAGTCCTCCACCATGTGGTAGGCGTCCTCGCCCTGCACGGTGACCTCGCGGAAGTCCTCGTTGAAGAGGTCGCGGACCACCCGTACCAGCAGGTCGGGCTCCTCGTAGAGCGCGACCGGCGCGCCGCCCTCCGCGGCCCGGGCCTGGATGTCCTCCCACTGCGCCTGGAGCCGCTTGACGTCGCGGGCCAGTTCGTCCTCGCTGGCGCCCTCGGCCGCGGTGCGCACGATCACGCCGGCACCGTCCGGGACCAGCTTCTTCAGCACGTCGCGGAGCCGCTTGCGCTCGTTGTCCGGCAGCTTGCGGCTGATGCCCGACGCGTTGCCGTGCGGCACGTAGACCAGGTGCCGGCCGGAGAGCGCGATGTGGCTGGTCAGCCGCGCGCCCTTGTGCCCGATCGGGTCCTTGGTCACCTGCACCAGCACGGAGTCGCCGGAGCGCAGCGCCTGCTC
Organism: Catenuloplanes atrovinosus; assembly: GCF_031458235.1. NCBI lineage: Bacteria > Bacillati > Actinomycetota > Actinomycetes > Micromonosporales > Micromonosporaceae > Catenuloplanes > Catenuloplanes atrovinosus. The sequence goes on from NZ_JAVDYB010000001.1 coordinate 6,098,149, forward strand.
GATCGAGCGGGCGCGGCCCTCCAGGCCGGTCGCGTCCCAGTTGACCTCGCCGGCGTAGAGCACGGCGTTGCGGCCGCGCCCGATGTCCACGAACGCCGCCTCCATGCTGGGCAGCACGTTCTGCACCTTGCCGAGGTACACGTTGCCGGCCATGGTCCCGGCGGAACCGCGGCTGACGTAGTGCTCGACCAGGATGCCGTCCTCCAGCACCGCGATCTGCGTACGGTCGCCCTTCTGCCGGACCACCATGGCCCGGTCGACGGCCTCGCGGCGGGCCAGGAACTCGGCCTCGGACAGGATCGGCGGCCGGGTCCGGCGCTGCTCACGGCCGTCCCGGCGGCGCTGGCGCTTCGCCTCCAGCCGGGTCGAGCCGGAGACGCCCTGCACCTCGTCGGCGACGGCGCGCGGCTCACGGATGCGCACGACCGTGTGGACGCCCGCCTCGTCGGCCTCGTCCGCGTCGCCCGAGCCCTTGCGGCGCCGGCGGCGGCGACGGCGGGTCATCGGCTCGCCGCCGTCCTCGTCCTCGTCGTCCTCCGGCTCGGCCACCGGCGCGTCGGCCTCGACCGGCTCGTCGCCGTTGAGCTCGTCGTCGGCGGTGCCCCGGCCACGGCCACGGCCACGGCGGCCACGGCGGCGACGGCGGCGGCCCGCGTCGTCGTCGTCCGACTCGCCGTCCAGCTCGTCCTCGACGTCGTCCGCGGTCTCGTCCGTCTCGTCCAGGTCCGCGTCGGCGGCCCGGCCGCGGACCTCGGTGACCTCGTCCTCCTCCGGCTCCGCGACCTCGGCGCTCGCGCCCCGGCGGCGACGGCGGCGGCGCGTGGTCTCGACCGGCTCCGCCTCCTCGTCCTCCGCGACCGGCGCGGCGACCGGCTCGGCCGGGGGGACCAGCACGGCGGCCGGCGGCTCGGCGCGCCGGGTGACCGGCACCACCGGCTCCGGCTCGGGCGCCATGAACAGCACCGGCGGCGGCACCGCGGCGCGCCGGCGGCGGGTGCGCGGCTCGGCCTCGGCCGGCTCCCCGGCCTCGGCCGGCTCCCCGGTCGCGGCGGCGACCGGCGTGACGGTGCCGGACTCGTCCTCCGGCTCGTCGTCCAGCGGGACCACCACGATCGGCAGCTGCTCGTCGGGCGCGGGGGCGGCGGTCTTGCGGGTACGCGTACGCGTGCGGGTCGCCTTGACCGGCGCGACGGGCGGCTCGTCGCCCTCCAGCGCGATCGGCACCGGGCTGATCTCCGGGTTCACGCCCGCCTGCGTCTCCGGGTGCGACTCGGCGCCCACGTGCTCCTCCGCGGCCGGCTCGGCGGCGGCGAGCGCCGGGGCCGCGGTCTTGCGGGTGCGGGTGCGGCGCGCGGGGGCGGCGGGCGCGTCCTCGCCCTCGCCCTCGGCGGCGGGGACGGCGGCCTTGCGGGTCCGGGTCCGGGTGCGGGTCGCCTTGACCGGCGCGGCCGAGGTCTCGGCGGCGGCGACGATCGCGACGGCCTCGGGGGAGATCGGGCCGTCGGTCCCGGCGTCCTGCACGGCGCCGGGTCCGGCCTCGAACGCGCCGGCGGCGGCCGCGGACTCGACGGTCTCGGCGCTCACGCCGGCCTCGGCGGTCCCATCCGGGACGCCGGGCGCGATCACGGCAGCGGGTGCCTCGGACCCGGCGATGTCCGCATCCGCGGAGACGCCGGCATCCGCCGGAACGTCGGGCTCGGCCGGCGGCTCACTCACCACCACCGGCGAGATGACCTCCGTCACCCCCAGCGGCGCGCTCGCGCCGCCGATCGGGTCGGCCGGCCCGGCCTCGCCGGAGGACGCGGCGCTGGTCACCGCCGCGTCCGCCGCGGCGGGCTCCACCCGCACCGGACCCGGGTCGGCGTCCTCCATCGGCGCCGGTCCCGCGTCCAGCGGCATCGGCCCGGACGCGTCCACGCCGATCAGCGACTCGATCGGCACGGACTCACCGACCGCCGGGGCGATTTCGTCGTCCGCCGGGACGGTCTCGTCCTCGGCCGTGTCCTCGATCACCGGCACGGCCTGCACCGGGGTGGTCTCGCCGAGCACCTCGGCGGCGGTGCCGGCCGGCGCGGGGGAATCCACCGGTGCCGGGCGGTCCGGCTCCTGCGTGTCTGGGATGTCCGGATCTGCCGGAGCATCGGGGTTGGTGCTGTCGACGGTGTTCTCGGCCGGCGTGGAACCGGTCCGCTCACCGCCCTCTGGCTCTTGGTCGAGCATGGGCGTTCTCCAGTTCTGGCGGCCCCGGGCGCGGGTGAGCGCTGCCACGCAGGGTCGCCGCAAAAGTGTTCCGGTGTCGCGCCGCGCGACCCTCCCGCCGCCGTCCGATGGCCGGGAGAACCGTAAGGCGCGAACTACCGAAGTCTGCCGACGAGTGCTGACCGGAAAACCCGGCTAGCTCCCACCGATGGTTGCCCCGTCGCGGTCCGCTGCCAGCGGGTCGACGATCTCCCCCTGCGCGGTCAGCATGCCCTGCGCCAGCCGGGTCGCCCTCGGCGGCACCGGCGGCTCCAGGTCGGCCACCACGCGGAGGCCGGACAGGACGTCATCGGGTCGCACGGACGGGGTGACCTGCCGCACGACAAGGTCCAGTATCGCACACGGTGCGGCCCCGACCCCGGAAGGTGCGCCCTCCTCCGATTTCACCTCGATGCGGGTGACCGGCGTACGGGCGTCGAGCTGCCGACGGCCCTGCTTGGTGAGGCGTTCGACACTCACCTCCGGCGCGTCGCGGAACGCGGTGACGGCCCGGTCGAGCGTCTCCGGCGTGATCCCGGGCAGCTCGATCCGCCAGTGCGAGGCGTCGATCCGGTCGGCGAGGCTGCCGGGGCCGGCCTCGACCGCGTCGAGCACGTCCAGGCCGGGCGAGAGCGCGGCGTCCAGCGCGGCGCGTACCGTCTCCGGATCGGTGCGCGCCTGGAGGCCGATCTCCAGGTACTCCGCCTCGCTGGCCACGCCGGTCGGCGCCGCGGAGGCGTACGAGATCTTGGGGTGGGGCGTGAAGCCCTGGGAGAAGGCGATGGGGATGCCCGCGCGGCGCAGGGCCCGCTCGAACGCGCGCGCGAAGTCCCGGTGCGAGGTGAACCGGAGCGGGCCGCGCTTGGCATAACGGATCCGGATCCGCTGCACAACGGGTGCCTGGCCCCCCTCTGGCTGTGGCTTCGGAGGAATCGTGGTGCTCCTTTGTCCTCTGGTGGGTCCCGCCCATCTTCCCGTAACCGCCGACGCGACGCGACTCGCCGTCGCCATCCGCCTACGCAGCCCGTTGAACCGGGCATGAAGGCTCTGATGCTGGCCGGCGGGCGGGGCACCCGGCTGCGGCCGCTCACGCACACGTCCGCGAAGCAGTTGTTCCCGGTCGCGAACAAGCCGGTGATCTTCTACGGGCTGGAGGCGGTGCGCGAGGCGGGCATCACCGAGGTCGGCGTGATCACCGGCGAGACCGGCGCGGAGGTGCGGGCCGCGCTGGGCGACGGGTCCCGGTTCGGCCTGCGGATCACGTACATCCCGCAGGACGCGCCGCGCGGGCTCGCCCACTGCGTGCTGATCGCCCGGGAGTTCCTCGGCGACGACGACTTCGTCATGTACCTCGGCGACAACTTCCTGCTCGGCGGCGTGCAGGAGTTGGTCTCCGCGTTCCGGGCCGGCGACTACGAGGCGCAGATCCTGCTCGCGGCCGTGGACGACCCGCGCTCGTACGGCGTGGCCACGCTGGGCCGCAGCGGCGAGATCGTGGGCCTGACCGAGAAGCCAGCCGAGCCGGAGAGCGACCTGGCGATCGTCGGCGTCTACCTGTTCAGCCCCGCGATCCACGAGGCGGTGCGCGCGATCGGCCCGTCCGCGCGCGGCGAGCTGGAGATCACGGACGCGGTGCAGTGGCTGATCGCGCACGGCCACCGCGTGCACTCCCACCTGGTCAGCGGCTACTGGAAGGACACCGGCCGGGCGCGGGACATCCTGGAGTGCAACCGGATGGTGCTGGAGTCGGTCGAGCCGCGGCTGGACGGCACGGTGGCCGGCCGTACCGAGATCATCGGCCGGGTGGTGCTGGAGGCCGGCGCCGTGGTGGAGGACTCGGTGCTGCGCGGCCCCATCGTGATCGGCACCGGCACCAAGATCCTCCGGTCGTACGTGGGCCCGTTCACCTCGATCGCGGACAACTGCATGCTGGAGGACGCGGAGATCGAGTACTCGATCGTCTTCGACAACGCCTCGGTCCGCGGCGTCTCCCGGATCGGCGAGTCGATCATCGGGCGGGACGCGCGGGTGCTGCCCGCACCGCGTACCCCCGCGGCCCATCAACTGATCGTGGGCGACCACAGCACCGTCCGGCTGCGCGCCTGATGCGCGGCGCCGACATCCGCTCGTCCGCCGCGGTCGAGGAGCGGCACTGGTGGTACCGCGAGCGCCGCGCGCTGCTCGCCCGCGAGCTTCGACGGCTGCGCAACGATCCACCCCAGCGCCAGGCCATCGAGATCGGCGCCGCCGGTGGCGGAAACTGCCTGGTCATGCGCGATTTCGGCTACCGGGTGCTGGCCACCGAGCAGCTGCCGGAGGGCGTGGAGATCGCGCGCGCCCGCGGCCTGGACGCGATCCGGGCGGACGCGCGCGATCTGCCGGTCGAGTCCGGCGGTCACGATCTGCTGGTCGCGTTCGACGTGCTGGAGCACATCGCGGAGGACGACCTCGCCGCCGCCGAGATCCACCGGGTGCTCCGTCCCGGCGGGACCGCGCTCATCGCCGTACCCGCGGACATGCGGCTGTGGTCGTCCTTCGACGACCTCAGCGGCCACGTCCGCCGCTACGACCGCGCCGGCCTGCGCGCACTGATCGAGGGAGCCGGCCTGCGCGTCGACGCGCTGTGGAGCTGGAACGTGCTGCTCCGCCCCGCCGTCGCGCTGCGCCGCACCGCCACCGCCCGCCCGAGCGAGACCGCGCTCCGGCACGACGTGACCGCCGTTCCGCCCCTGCTCAACACGCTGCTCGGCGCCGTCGTCCGCCTCGAACGCCACCTTCCCACCGGTGGGCTTCCCGGGGTCTCGCTGTTCCTACGGGCCCATAAACCCTTCTGAAGGCGGATCTCCCGCTTCCGGCGTGCCCACTCCCGTCCGCTCCCGCGGGCACCGGTCGTCGCCGGCGCTCCTCCCTGCCAGATCCGTGCACTCACCAAACCCCACAGCGCCCACCCGCCGCCCGACGCCGGCTCGATCGGCCCGCGGCACGCGGGCGCGTCCATCGCACGTCCCCACGGCCCCTCGATCGGGTGGCCGGCAGCACGTGCGCGCCCAGCGTCCGAAATATGCCCTATAGGAGCCACCGTCCAGTGGCCATGGATACATGGTCGCTGTTCAGGGGGCTCGGAACGGCGACCACGTATCCGTCGCGGACGTCACGCCGGGGCGTTCATGCCGGTGAGCGGGGGCAGCGCGCCGACCTGCTGGAAGACCTCCATCAGGTTCAGCTCGTCCCAGTGCTCGGCGAACATGCCGTCCCGGACGCGCCAGATGTCGATGCTGCGCATCTCGACCGTCGCGCCGCTGGCCGGGATGCCGAGCAGGTCCCCGGTGTGGGTGCCTCGATAGGTGAAGCGGCCCACGACGCGATCGCCGGAGACGACCAGATCCTCCATCGTGACGCGCGCGTCCGGCAGCCCGGTGAGGAAGGCCGTCCAGAACGAGCGGTTCGCCTCCCGCCCGTCCGGGACGACGGCGTTGTGGTTGATGTAGTCCTCGGCGACGAAGCGGTCCACCAGGTCCGGATCGTGCGAATTGATCATCTCGACGAACAGGTCGGCGAGCCGGTGCGCGGACGTGGTCATGTCGGTGTCTCCTCAGGTGAAGCGGTGGTTAGCGCCGCTAGCGCTAGCAACGCTAACCCTTCGGCATCGACGCGTCAATAGCACCGCTAAATTCGCTAGCAGTGCTAGAGTGGGGCATGACCATCGAGGAGCGCCGGCAGCGCGAGCGCATCGCCCGGCAACGGCTCATCACCGCGACGGCACGCGCGCTGGCCGAGCGCGAGGGCTGGGACGCGGTCACCACGCGCCGGCTATCCGCCGAGATCGAGTACAGCCAGCCGGTGCTGTACAAGCACTTCCGGTCGATGGAGGAGATCGTCGAGGCGGTCGCGCTGGAGGGCTTCGGCGAGCTGGCCGCGTCGCTGCGTGAGGCCCGCCGCGACACCACCTCGCCCGACGACGAGCTCGGCCGCGCCGCCGCCGCGTTCAGCGGCTTCGCCGCGAAGAACCCCGCGCTGTACGACGCGATGTTCGTCCGCTCCACCCGCCTCCGCTTCGCGGCCGGGGACGCCCCCACCCCGCTGACCGAAGCCTTCACCGCACTGCGCGACGCCGTCGCCACCGTCACCGCCCCCCGCGACGCCGACACGCTCACCGAGGTCCTCTGGGCTGCCCTGCACGGCCTGGTCATGCTGGACCGCCACGGCCGCCTCCGTCCGGACCACCGCACCGCACGCCTCGACGCCCTGGTCGCACGCTTCCGCCCCGCCACCTCCTGAGCCCGGCGCGGGAGCCGGTTCCGGCCGGCGGGACGTGGCACCGGGCCGGGTTCCGAGGTGCGGCCAACACCGGCATCACCGGTACGCAGGTCCGAAGGGCTCGCACCCGGTGAACCGGCACAGACGGTCGGCGTTATCCCGACCGCGACGGCCCGTGCTCCGAAGACGTCCGCTCGCACCGGGCGAACACCGGCACAGACCGCCGGGCGGAGGCCGGGAGCGGTGCCAGGCCGGCACCCGGGCCGGTGAGGGGCGGAGCTAGTCGGCGGAGGTGACCCGGTAGGAGGCGGCGGACGGCGGGAGTTCGTAGACGTCGCAGAGGCCGGAGGTGAAGCGGGGGATGGCGTAGCGGGAGAGTTCGGGTGGGGGTGTGCTGGTGCGGCGGTCGACGAGGAGCCAGCGGACGCCGTGGTCGGCGGCGAGGCGGCCGACGCTGACGGCGGAGGGCATCTGGAACGCGGCGTCGTTGAGGTTGATCAGGGAGCGGTCCCAGAAGTCGACGCGGTTGACCACCGTGCCGGTGCGGGCGGCCTCGGTGTGCGCGGTCACGGTGTAGCCCCAGCCGTTGAGCAGCACGCGGCGCTCCGTGTAGGCGGACACCCAGAAGGTGCGGTTGTCGCACACCCACTCGCGCAGCGCGCGGCAGTGCGCGTTCGTGGCCACCAGGTCGCCGGGGGCGGAATGGTCGCGCAACCAGCGGCCGGCCTCGATGGCACCCGCCGGCAGCGCGGGGCGCACCTCGGCCGGCTCCGCCTCCATCGGCACGTCGCGCCAGCCGTCGCGGACGGCGGCGACGATGGGCGAGGCGTAGCCGGCGACCGCGCCGGGGGCCACCATGCCCAGCATGGTCAGCCAGACCGCGAACCAGGCGCGGCGGGCCGGCCGCACCCGCTGCCGGAGCCGGGCGAGGCCCCAGACCAGCAGCCAGACCGCGACGCCGGCGACGGCCAGCACGCCGAGCGGCGCCAGCACCGCGCCGAAGCCCTGGTTGTCGCGGGGTGCCCCGATCAGGTCGTGGCCGGCCCAGATCGCGCCGGCGCCCGCCGCGAAGGAGAAGAACCCCAGGACCCGGCCACCGGCGGTACGTCGCCGCGCGGTGGCCACGACCAGCCCGGCGACCGCGAGGCAGCCCAGGTACGGCCGCGCCGAGTTGACGAAGTAGAGCTGGCTGGCGCCCGGATGCTCGAACGTGAGCGCGGCACCGAACCCGGCCGCCACGACGCCCAGGCAGATCAGCACGCCCGGGTCGACCAGCCGGCGCGGGCGCAGCAGCATCGCCCAGGCGCCGCCGACCATGCTCATCCAGAGCAGCAGCACCAGCGTGGCCAGGGTGAACGCGGGCCACCAGCCGACTTCGGCGACGCGGGTCAGGCCGAGGTGGATCAGGCCCTCCCCCAGCACGCCGGGCGCGGGCGCGGCCGCGCCCTCGACCGCGGTGCCGCCGGTCGCGGCCGTGACGCCGATCGGCGCGAGTGTGGCCGGGTCCACGTCCTGGCCGCCGAACGGCACGCCGTCCATCGCGGAGTACCGGGTCGGCACGGGCGGCCCGCCCTCGGTGCCGGGCGGCAGCGTGGCGGTGCCGGCGATGTGCCCGAGCTCGGAGTTGAGCGCGGTGGAGAGCGGGCGGACGCTGAGCCCGCCGGCCGAGTCGGAGAAGAGCACGAGCTGCGCGAACACCAGCGTGACCGTGGTCAGGCCGGTGGCGGCGAGCGCGGCCCGGGGCGGGCGCAGCTCGCCGATCCAGCGCACGGTCACGGCCAGCACCAGACCGGCCAGCAGCAGCGGCTGGTAGGTCGCCTTGGCGCCGGTGATCACCGCGAGCAGCAGGATCAGCATCGCCCACCGGCCGGCGCCGACGGCGTCGCGGAGCAGCTCGATCAGCAGCAGCACGGCCGCGATCGCGAGCATCGCACCGAACGTCTGGGTGGGGCTGAGCCAGAGCGCGTCCAGGATCGAGCCCTGCGGCACGGACGCGGGCACGTCCCGGTACGGGTTGAACGGCGCCCCGACCAGCGGCAGCAGCGCCGCGAGCGGGCCGGTCCACCACGGCACCCGGGCGCGGAACTCGCCGACCAGGGTGGTGGCGAGCACGGCGGTGCCGACCACGAAGACCAGCGCCATCGGCAGCAGGCTCAGCCGCAGCAGCAGCACCTGGAGCTCGATGCCGGTCCCCCAGCTGGTCGCGGCCAGGTCCGCGTAGACGAACCAGTGGTAGTGCAGCGGCTCGCCGACCAGGTACGGGATCCGCGGCGGCGCGTGGTTCTTCAGCTCACCGGCGAGCGCCAGGTGGAACGGCATGTCCACATAGGGCGAGCCGGCCGACGGCCAGTCCAGCCCGTGCGCGCGGAAGAACGTGGCCGCGGTCCAGCCGAGCACCAGCAGGCAGACCACCGCCACCCCCCACGCCCAGCGGCGCGGCACCGGCGCGCCCGCCCCCCGCCAGAACCGGCGCAGCGGCCGGACCAGGACGAACGCGAGCAGGATCGCGACCGGCAGCGCCGGCGCGAGCCGCGGCTGGCCGGCCCAGCGCGCGGCCACGTACCCGATGATCTCCAGTGAGTAGCCGATCGCGGCGCCGCCGGCCACGTCCGCGGGCAGCGCGCCGGCGCCGCCGCGCAGCGCCCGCCACACCAGCGTGCCGGGGAGCAGCACGGCCAGGCCCAGGTACGCCGAGAACGCCGCGATGTCGCGCGCGCTCACCCCGTACCAGCGAAGGATCGTGATCGTGATGGCGGCCGTGACCGCCGCGGGCAGGAAGCGGACGACGAGACCGGCTCCGCGGGCGAACCGGCCCCGGCGCGGCAGCGCGGCGGCCGGCTCCGCGGAGTCCGCGCGGGTGAGCGTGGCGGTCACCGGAACGACCAGCCGCGGTGCAGCTGATAGGTGATCACCGGTGCGGCCACGATGACCAGCGCCTGCGCGGGCAGCACCGGCAGGCCCGCGCGCTCCACCAGCAGCGGCAGCCCGACCAGCGTGCAGGCCAGGCTGCCGAGCGAGACCAGGTAGAACCGGAGCAGTCCGGCGGCCCGGGAGCCGGTCGCGCCGAAGATCCGCCGGTAGACCGGGTAGGTGAGCACGGCGGTCGCCGCGTTCGCGAGCACGGCCAGCAGCAGGTACGGCGCCCGCCCGCCGGACAGCAGCCAGCCCGCGGAGAAGAGGCCGTAGTAGACGACCGCGCCGAGTCCCCCGGCGAGAACGTAGTGAGCGCGTCGGTCGTTGAGCACGGGGCGGAGCAGTCGCCTCTGCGCGGTGCAAGTCACGCGTGTTCAACGATCCACCGAGGAAGACGGTGGCCCAGGTGGAGGGGTGTGGATGCGGATCTCGGTCGTCGTGCCCTGCTACCGCTCGGCCGGGACGCTGCCGGCGCTGGTGTCGCAGCTCGGCGAGGTGCTGACCGGGCACGAGGTGGTGCTGGTGGTGGACGACGACGGCGGCACCGAGACCTGGGAGACCGCCTCCGCGCTGGCCCGGCACCGCCCGGAGGTGCGCGCGATCCGGCTGGCCCGCAACGTCGGCCAGCACGGCGCGCTGCTGGCCGGCCTGCGCGCGGCCCGGCACGAGGTGATCGTGACGATGGACGACGACCTCCAGCATCCGCCCGCGGAGATCCCGCGCCTGGTGGCCGCGCTGACCGATGACGTGGACCTGGTCTACGGGCTGCCCGTCACCGAGGAGCACGGCCTGCTCCGCGACGCCGCGTCCCGGCTGGTCAAGGCGGGGCTGGCCGGGGCCATGGGGGTGCGTAACGCCCGGCTGGTCGGTGCGTTCCGGGCGTTCCGGGCGTTCCTGGTGCGCGGGCTGGACGGCGTGCGCGGGCCCGGGACCGCGATCGACGTGGGACTGTCCTGGGGCACCACCCGGGTGGCCGGCGTCCGGGTGCGGATCGCGCCGCGCGCGGCCGGGCGGTCCGGGTACACGCCGGGCCGGCTGCTGCGGCACGCCGCGGACATGACGTTCGGCTACTCGACCGCGCCGCTGCGCCTGGTGACGTACGCCGGGTTCCTGGTCGGGCTCGGCGGGCTGGGCCTGCTCGCGCGGCTGATCTGGGCGTACGCGACCGGCGAGACGCGGATCGCCGGGTTCACCACGATCGCGTCGATGGTCGCGTTCTCCTCGTCCGCCGTGATGATCGCGGTCGGCGTGCTCGGCGAGTACATCGCGCGTATCCACACCACGGGCAGCGGCCGGCCCGGCTACGTGATCCGCGAACAGGTGGAGGGCCCGGTCCATGCTCCGTCCCGCTGAGCCGCGCGACCTCGAGGACGTGCGCCGCTGGCGCAACCACCCCGAGGTGCGCGCGCAGTTCCTCTACCGCGACGTGATCACGCCGGAGGTGCATCGCGCCTGGTGGTCACGGGTCTCATCGGACCCCGGGCGGCGAGTGCTGATCTACGAGCACGACGGCGGGCCGGCCGGCGCGGTCACGTTCCAGGATCACGACCCGGTCGGCCGGACCGCCGAATGGGGTTTCTTCCTGGACCTCGACGGGCTGCGCCCGCGCGGCGCGCTGTTCGGCGCCTGGGTCGGCCTGGAGCAGGCCGCGATCCGCTACGCGCGGGACGAGCTGCGGCTGGCCGTGCTCGGCGCCCGCACGCTCGCCGCCAACCGCCCGGTGCTGGCACTGCACCGCCGCAACGGCTTCGTCGAGGTGCCGGAACGGCACTACCGCACCGACATCGACGGCACCCCGACGGACGTACTCTGGCTGGAGCTGCGCTCCTAGGGAGGCCGAGCCGATGACCGAGACCCGGGCAGGTCGCTGGATCGTCCTGGTCACCGCGCTGGCGCAGGCCGCTTCCCCGGCCGTCGCCGGCTTCGACCAGGGCAGACCTCACGATCCCCGCGTGCTGGACCGGCCCTCGGCACCGCTGCTGGGCGCGCTGCTCTGCGGCGCGGTGCTCAGCGTGATCGCCCTGGTGGCGGCGGCGTGCCGCACGCTCCCGGCGCGGCTGGCCGCGGGCCTGACCGGCGTCTGGGCACTGCTGGGCGTGACGCTGTCCACCGTGGCGGCCGGCGCCACCGCGCTGGCCGCGCTGGCGGTGCTCGGCGGCGTCGCGGTGGCGGTCACCACGCTGGTCGCGGCCCTGCCCGCCCACGGCGGTCGAGGGCCGGGGCTCAGGCCGGCCGGTACGACGTGACCGCGTCGACGACCTGGTCGAGTTCGGCCGCGGTCATGCCGGCGAAGAGCGGGAGGCGGACCAGGCGGTCGGCGATGTCCTCGGTGACCGGGCAGCCGCCGGGGGCGACGCGGCCGTAGCGGCGGCCGGCCGGGGCGGCGTGCAGCGGCTGGTAGTGGAACGTGGCCTGGATGCCACGGTGGCCGAGGTGGCGGATGAACTCCTGCCGGTCGATCAGGTCGCGCATCAGCAGCGCGTAGAGGTGCGCGGGGTGCTCGCGGCCGACCGGCACCACCGGGCGCTCGACGCCGTGCTCGGCGGCCCAGGCGGCCAGGCGGGTGTCGTAGGCGGACCAGACCGCGTGCCGGCGGCGCTGGATGTCGTCGAACGCCTCCAGTTGCGCGGTGAGGAACGCGGCCAGCAGGTCCGCGGGAAGGTAGGACGAGCCGACGTCGACCCAGCGGTACTTGTCCACCATGCCGCGGAAGAACTGGCTGCGGTTCGTGCCCTTCTCCCGGACGATCTCCGCGCGGGTGAAGTAGCTGAGGTCGTTGAAGACCAGCGCGCCGCCCTCCCCGCACTGCACGTTCTTGGTGACGTGGAAGCTCTGCGTGGCCAGCGCGCCGAACGAGCCGAGCGGCCGGCCGTAGTAGGTCCCGCCCAGCCCGTGCGCGTTGTCCTCGATCACGGTCAGTCCGTGCCGGGCCGCGATCGCCGCGATCGACGACATCTCGCAGCCCACGCCGCCGTAGTGGACGACCACGATCGCGCGGGTGCGCGACGTGATCGCCTCCTCGACGCACCGCTCGTCCAGGTTGAGCGTGTCCGGCCGGCAGTCCACGAAGACCGGGACCGCGCCGCGCAGTGCGAACGCGTTCGCGGTGGAGACGAACGTGAACGACGGCACGATGACCTCGTCGCCGGGCCGCAGGTCCAGCAGGATCGCGGCCATCTCCAGCGCGTGTGTGCAGGAGGTGGCGAGCAGCGCCTCCGGGGCGTCGACGAGGCGGGTCAGCAGGCCGGTGGCGCGCGCGGTGAACGGTCCGTCACCGGAGAGCGCACCGAGCCCGATCGCCTCGCCGACGTACTCCCGTTCCAGGCCGCACAGGTACGGCCGGTTGAACGGGATTCCGGTCAGGGTGGTGGTGGTCGCGGTCACCCGAACGACATTAATACCCCTATTTCGGCAAAATGCCACCCGAAACGGTCTTGTCCTCCCTCAGTGTGCGTGCACTCGCGGGCCGGACGTGTTCAGCGGGGTCAACGGCAGCAGCTTCTTACCGGTCGGGCCGATCTGGATCTCGGTGTCCATGCTCGGGCAGACACCGCAGTCGAAGCACGGCGTCCACCGGCAGTCGTCCTGCTCGTACTCGCTGAGCGCGTCCTGCCAGTCCTGCCACAGCCACTCCTTGTCCAGGCCCGAGTCCAGGTGGTCCCAGGGCAGGACCTCGGTCTCGTCGCGCTCCCGGACCGTGAACCAGTCGAGGTCCACGCCGAACGCCGGCAGCACCTCGGCCGCGGAGTCCACCCAGCGCTGGAACGAGAAGTGCTCGTTCCACCCGTCGAACCGGCCGCCCTTCTCCCAGACCCGCCGGATCACCGCGCCGACCCGCCGGTCACCGCGGGACAGCAGGCCCTCGATCAGCGACGGCTCGCCGTCGTGGTACCGGTAGCCGATCGCGCGGCCCAGCGACCGATCGCTGTTGATCGCCTGCTTGAGCATCCGCAGCCGGTTGTCGATCACCTCGGGCCGGTCCATCGGCGCCCACTGGAACGGCGTGTGCGGCTTCGGCACGAACCCGCCGATGCTCACGGTGCAGCGGATGTCCTTCGACCCGGTCGCGGCGCGGCCCGCCTTGATCACCTCGTGCGCGAGCCGGGCGATCTGCAGCACGTCCTCGTCCTGCTCGGTCGGCAGCCCGCACATGAAGTACAGCTTCACCTGCCGCCAGCCGTTGGTGTACGCCGTGACGACCGTGCGGATCAGGTCCTCCTCGCTGACCATTTTGTTGATCACGCGGCGGATTCGCTCCGAGCCGCCCTCCGGGGCGAACGTCAGGCCGGTGCGCCGCCCGTTGCGGGACAGCTCCTGCGCCAGCTCGATGTTGAACGCGTCCACCCGGGTCGACGGCAGCGACAGCGACACGTTCGTGCCCTCGTACTGCTCGGCCAGGCCGGAGCACATGTCGCCGATCTCGGTGTGGTCCGCGCTGGACAGCGACAGCAGGCCGACCTCGGAGTAACCGGAGAACTCCAGGCCCTGGCGCACCATCTGGCCCACGGTCTCGATCGAGCGCTCGCGCACCGGTCGGGTGATCATGCCGGCCTGGCAGAAGCGGCAGCCGCGCGTGCAGCCGCGGAAGATCTCCACCGCGTACCGCTCGTGCACGGACTCGGCCAGCGGCACGATCGGCTTCTTCGGGTACGGCCACTGGTCCAGGTCCATGGTCGTGCGCTTGTTCACCCGGAACGGCACGTCCGCCCGGTTCGGCACGACCCGCTGGATCCGCCCGTCCGGCAGGTAGTCGACGTCGTAGAAGCGCGGCACGTACACGCTCTCGGTGCGCGCCAGGCGCAGCAGGATCTCGTCCCGGCCGCCGGGCGCGCCCTCCGCCTTCCACCGCCGGACGATCTCGGTGATCTCGAGGACCGCCTCCTCGCCGTCGCCCAGCACGGCCGCGTCGATGAAGTCCGCGATCGGCTCCGGGTTGAACGCGGCGTGACCGCCGGCCACGACGATCGGGTGTGCGTCCGTGCGGTCCTCGGAGTCCAGCGGGATGCCGGCCAGGTCCAGCGCGGTCAGCAGGTTCGTGTAACCCAGTTCGGTGGCGAACGAGAGCCCGAGCAGGTCGAACGCGCCGACCGGCCGGTGCGCGTCCACCGTGAACTGGGAGACGCCGTGCTCGCGCATCAGCGCCTCGAGGTCCGGCCACACCGCGTAGGTGCGCTCGGCCAGCACGTCCGGCTGCTCGTTGAGCACCTCGTAGAGGATCTGGACGCCCTGGTTCGGCACGCCCACCTCGTAGGCGTCCGGGTACATCAGCGCCCAGCGCACGGTCGCGGAGTCCCAGTCCTTGACGACCGCGCCGAGCTCGCCGCCGACGTATTGAATCGGCTTGCTGACCAGCGGCAGCAGTTGTTCGAGCTGGGGCCAGACCGATACGGCGTCCCTCGAACCAGCGGTGCTCATGAAACCTCCCGGGATCAACCAACCAGGGTACGCGGCCACGGTGAGCACTCCGCGACCCGGACCGCCGCACCGAAACCGTCACGGAGCGTGCTGGACCGGCGGGGATAACCTCGCTTGTGAGGGCACGCGCACGGCCCACGACCCTGAAACGGCGAGGAGACAGCGACGATGGCGGAAGACCGGCCGGACCGCCACCCGGAGCCCGAGCCGCCGGCCGCCGCCGGCTCCGAGGCCGCACCATCACACCCGTCCGGGGGTACGGACGGAAGCGCCGCCACCGGACCGGACGGCACCGCGACGATGCCGGCGCCGGACCGGCCGGCCACGGACGACGACACCGCGAGCCAGGACACCGCGCGCACGCCGGCCGCCGCCGCCGGCGAGGGTGAGGCGGCCGCGGACGGGACCGAGACGCTCCCGGCCGAGCAGCCGCGGCCGGCGCCGTGGCGGGGTGCGGCCGTCGTGCCGCCGCCCGGGCCGAAGAAGCGCCGCCGGTTCGGGTTCGGGCGCGACCGGGCCGAGGAGCAGCCGGACCGGCCGCTCGACCCGACGCTGGACCTGCCCGCGCCAGTGGACCCGTGGGAGGGCACGGCCGACTGGGACGAGCACGTGCCGGACCAGCACTACGAGTACCCGCCGCCGCCCCCGACCCGGATCGACCGGGCGGACCTGCCGCGCACCACGGTCGAGCCGCCGGCCCGGCAGCCCGGTCCTCCCCCGCAGCCGCCGCGGTCCCACCAGCCACAGCCGCCACCGTCCCAGCCGCCACCGTCCCAGCCGCCACGGTCCCAGCCGCCGCGGGCGCCGCAGCCGCCGCCGCAGTACGCGCCGCCGTCGTACACCCGGCCGCAGCAACCGCCGCCACCGCCACCGCCCGCGCAGAGCCGGCCGGTGCCGCCCCCCGCGCCCGCGAAGAAGCGGAAGAAGGACCGCAAGCAGGCCGCGCGCCCGCAGCTGCCGGCCCGCCCGCCGGGTTACCCGCCGCCCGGCTATCCGCCGCCGGGGGGCTACCCGCCGCCGCAGATGCGCCGGCGTCGGCGCCGCCGCTGGCCGATGGTGCTGCTCACCATGCTGTTACTCACCGTGGCCTGCTGCTGCGGCGTGCCCGCCTACTTCGGCACGCCGCTGTGGCAGCAGTACCCGGCGAAGGCGTCGCTGCCGGAGGCGATAGCGGACCTGTCGCTGCGCAGCGGCGCGGAGGCGGACGAGACGTCGCAGTCGCTGGAGGCGGAGATGCGCGGCGCGCACCTGCTGGCCGAGAGCACGTTCGCGGGCGTCTACGGCGATGCCGGCGGCAAGCAGGTGACCGTCTTCGGCGTGACCGGGTTCCGCTGGTCGCCGGAGACCGACCTGGAGGCCGAGATGACGCGGCTGACCGAGGTGTACGGGCTGTCCGGCGTCGAGCCGGTGGACGCCGGCGACAGCGGTGGCTTCCAGCGCTGCGGCACCGGAGAGGCGGACGGCGCCACCGTGGTGGTGTGCGGCTGGGCCGACCACGGCAGCCTCGGCACCGCGGTCTTCACCCGCCGCTCGGTCGCGGACAGCGCGGCGCTGCTGGACCGCATCCGGGGCGCCGTGATCACCCGGGAGCAGATCACGGTCTGACGCGTGGAAGCGGCCGCACGTGCAAGTTGCATGTGAGCTGAACCACAAACATAAACGGTGCGTCACCGGGGGGCCGGGCGGGCGGCGGGGAAAGAATTCGTCGCATGCGGCGCTGGCTGTTCGGAGACCACCTGGGGCCGCACTTTCTGGACCATCCGGACCAGCCGGTGCTGATGGTGGAGTCCCGGGCGGTCTTCGAGCGCCGCGCGTTCCACCGGCAGAAGGCGCACCTGATGCTCTCCGCGATGCGACACCGGGCCGCCGAGCTGGGCGATCGCGTGCTCTACCGGAAGACTCGGACGTATCGGGAGGCGCTGCGCCTGGCCGGCGAGCCGGTCGACGTGTGCGCGCCGACCACGCTGCGCGCCCGCCGGCTCGTCGGCGGGCTGGACGGCGTCACGGTGCTGCCGCCGCGCGGATACGTGACGGGCCACGACGAGTTCGTCGGGTGGGCGGACGCGCGCCGCGGCACGCTGCGTATGGAGGAGTTCTACCGGTACGCGCGGCACCGGCACGACGTGCTGATGGAGCCGGACGGGACTCCCGCCGGCGGGAAGTGGAACCTGGACGCGGACAACCGCAACCCGCCGCCGCGCGGCGTGACCCGGCTCGACGTGCCGCCCCCGCCGGAGATCGTCGAGGACGAGATCGACGCCGAGGTCCGCGCGGACCTGGACCGGTGGGCGGCCGAGGGCGTCGAGTTCACCGGCCGGGACGGGCCGCGGATCTTCCCGGCCACCCGCGGGGAGGCGCTGGACCGGCTGCGGCACTTCGTCACGTACCGGCTGCCGCGCTTCGGCCCGCACGAGGACGCGATGCTCTCCGGCGACCCGTTCATGGCGCACAGCCTGCTCTCGTCCAGCTTCAACCTGGGGCTGCTCGACCCGATGGAGGCGGTGCGCCGCGCGGAGGCGGCGTACCGGGCGGGCTCGGTGCCGCTGGCCAGCGCGGAGGGCTTCATCCGGCAGCTGATCGGCTGGCGCGACTACGTCTGGCACCTCTACTGGTACTTCGACGCCGGATACCGCTCGGTCAACGAGCTCTCCGCGCGCAACCGGCTACCCGCCTGGTTCGCGAACCTGGACGCGGACGCCGTGGAGGCGGCCTGCCTGTCGGACGTGCTGGCCGGGGTACGCGATCGCGGCTACGCGCATCACATCCCGCGCCTGATGGTGCTGGGCAACTACGCGCTGCAACGCGGCTGGCGACCGGCCGACATGGCCGACTGGTTCCACCGCAACTTCATCGACGGCTTCGAGTGGGTGATGGTGGCGAACGTGGTCGGCATGAGCCAGTACGCCGACCTCGGCCGGATAACCACCAAGCCGTACGCCGCGGGCGGCAACTACATCAACCGGATGAGCGACTACTGCGGCGGCTGCCGCTACGACCCCCGAGTCCGCCTCGGCGACAACGCCTGCCCGTTCACCGCCGGCTACTGGTCCTTCCTGCACCGCACGCGCGAACGCCTCTCCGGCAACGTCCGGATGATGCGCTCACTCCAGCAACTCGACCGGATCGACGACATCGACGCCGTCGTCGCCCAGGAGCAGGCCCGCGGCTCCGACGCCCCCTGACCGGCCACCACGCGACCGGCAGGCAGCCCGGCTGCCGCCCCGACCACCCACCCCTGACCGGAGTAAACGCTCCGCCTCCTCGGCCGGCCGGTGCCCGCTGCGAGCATGCGGACCGCAACCCCGCCGGAAGCGGGAACATGATTTCCTAAGAGGTCTTCGGCGGTGCGTAGTTCGGGACGTACTCCTGGCCGGTCAGCTTCTGGATCTCGGCCATGACCTCGTCCGTTATCGCGCGCAGGCCGAGCGTGTCGGTGGCGCGGCCGGTGAAGTCCATCGGCTTGCCGAAGCGGATCACCGCGCCGCTCGGCCGGAACTTCGGCAGTCGCTGGCCGATCGGCTGCATCCGGTCGGTGCCGAGCACGCCCACCGGGATGACCGGCACGCCGGCCATGGTGGCGAGGCGGGCGACGCCGGTGCGCCCCTTGTAGAGGCGGCCGTCCGGGGAGCGGGTGCCCTCCGGGTAGACGACCACCTGGCCGCCGCTCTGGAGCACCGGGATGGCCGCGTCGAACGCGGCGAGCGCGGCGCGTCCGCCGGCCCGCTCGACCGGGATCGCGCCGAGCGCCTGGAGCAGGTGCTTGACGAAGAGGCCGCGCGGGCCGGTGCCCTTGAAGTACTCCGACTTGGCCCAGAACGCGAGGTGGCGCGGGACGACGACCGCGGAGAGCACCTCGTCCGCGACGGAGAGGTGGTTGCTGGCGAAGATGAGGCCGCCGGAGTCCGGGATGTTCTCGCGGCCCTCGACCTCCGGCTGCCAGATCAGGTTCAGGAGCGGACCGACCGTGACCTTCCCGAACGAATAGAGCGGTGGCAACCCTCGACCCTCCTGCGACGTGAGCCCCGGAGCCGGGGCGATCACACGGTAGCCGACGGATGCCGAAAAGAAAGCACCCCGTACCGCCTGGTGAGGGCGGCACGGGGTGCTAAGGAACACACGGTCAGCGGACGACCTGGACGACGACCTCCTCGCCGTCGCCGACCTCGCCGGTGAACCCGGTGACGCCGGCCGCGAAGGCCACGTCGTCGGCCAGCACCTCGCCGGCCACGAAGTCGCGGTACGCCCGGACCGCGGCGACCACCTCGTCGGACGCGGAGAGGGTGACCGTGATCCGGTCGGAGACGTTCAGGTCCGCGTCGCGGCGGGCCTGCTGGACCACCCGCACCACGTCCCGGGCCAGGCCCTCCGCGGCCAGCTCCGGCGTGACCGCGGTGTCGAGCACGACCACGCCGCCGTTCGGCAGCGTCGCCGAGTTCTCCACGTCCACCGCGACCAGTTTCAGCTCGTACTCGCCGTCCTGGAGGGTGACGCCGGCCGCGACCGGCGCGCCGTCCACCAACTGCCAGTCGCCGCTCTTGACCGCCTTGATGACCTGCTGGACCGCGCCGCCGACGCGCGGGCCGAGCGCGCGCGGCACGACCGTGAGCACCTGCCGGCAGTAGTCCTCCACCTGCGTGGTGAACACGACCTCCTTCACGTTGACCTCGTCCGCGATGAGCGCGGTGAAGTCGCCGAGCGAGTCCGCGTCCGGCGTGGCCACGGTCAGCTTCGGCAGCGGCAGCCGGACGCGCAGCGCGCGGGCCTTGCGCAGCGACAGCGCGCCGGAGCAGACGTCCCGGACCGAGTCCATGGCCGCGACCAGCGCGTGGTCGGCTGGGAACTCCTCCGCGGACGGCCAGTCGGTCAGGTGCACCGAGCGCCCGCCGGTCAGGCCGCGCCAGATCTCCTCGCTGGTCAGCGGCGCGAGCGGCGCCACCACCCGGGCGAGCGTCTCCAGCACGGTGTAGAGCGTGTCGAACGCGTCGCGGTCGCCCTCCCAGAACCGGTCGCGGGACCGGCGCACGTACCAGTTGGTCAGCGCGTCCAGGTAGTTGCGGACGGTCGCGCAGGCGCCGGAGATGTCGTAGTCGTCCAGCTGCCGCTGCACGGCCGTGACCAGCTCACCGGTCTTGGCCAGGACGTAGCGGTCGAGGACGTTCGCCGAGTCGGTCCTCCGCCTCGCCTCGTAGCCCTCCGCGTTCGCGTAGAGCGAGAAGAAGTACCAGACGTTCCACAGCGGCAGCAGCACCTGGCGGACCGCGTCGCGGATCGCGACCTCGGTGACCGCCATGTCGCCGCCGCGCAGCACCGGCGAGGACATCAGCATCCACCGCATCGCGTCCGACCCGTGCGAGTCGAACACCTTGTAGACGTCCGGGTAGTTCCGCAGGCTCTTGGACATCTTGCGCCCGTCCTCGCCGAGCAGGATGCCGTGGCTGAGGCAGTTGCGGAACGCCGGCCGGTCGAACAGCGCGGTGGCCAGCACGTGCATGGTGTAGAACCAGCCGCGGGTCTGGCCGATGTACTCCACGATGAAGTCGCCCGGGTAGTGGTGGTCGAACCACTCCGCGTTCTCGAACGGGTAGTGCACCTGCGCGAACGGCATCGAGCCGGACTCGAACCAGCAGTCCAGCACCTCCGGCACCCGGCGCATGGTGGACTTCCCGGTCGGGTCGTCCGGGTTGGGCCGGGTCAGCTCGTCCACGAACGGCCGGTGCAGGTCGGTGACGCGCACGCCGAAGTCGCGCTCCAGCTCCTCGTAGGAGCCGTAGACGTCGACCCGCGGGTACTGCGGGTCGTCCGACTTCCAGACCGGGATCGGCGAGCCCCAGAACCGGTTGCGGCTGATCGACCAGTCGCGCGCGTTCGCCAGCCACTTGCCGAACGAGCCGTCCTTGATGTGCGACGGCGTCCAGTTGATCTGCTGGTTCAGCTCGACCATCCGGTCCCGGAACGTGGAGACCGCCACGAACCAGGACGAGACCGCCTTGTAGACCAGCGGGGTCTCGCACCGCCAGCAGTGCGGGTACGAGTGCGTGTACGTGTCCTGCCGCAGCAGCACGCCCCGGTCCTTGAGCAGCCGGATGACCGGCTTGTTCACGTCGAAGACCTGCTCGCCCCGGAAGTCCGGGACCAGCGCGGTGAACCGGGTGTGGTCGTCCACGGTCACGATGGTCGGGATGCCGGCCGCGTTGCAGGCGTTCTGGTCGTCCTCGCCGAACGCGGGCGCCATGTGCACCACGCCGGTGCCGTCCTCGGTGGTGACGAAGTCCGCGCCGAGCACCTGGAACGCGTTCGGCCCGGCCTGCTCGACCAGATAGTCGAACAGCGGCGTGTACCGCTTCCCGACCAGCTCGGCGCCCCGCACGGTGCCGACCTGCTCGAAGCCCTCCAGTTCCCTGGCGTACGCCGCGACCCGCGACTCGCCGAGCAGATAGCGCGACCCGTCCTTCTCCAGCACCGCGTACGTGATGTCCGGGCCGACCGCGAGCGCCAGGTTCGACGGCAGCGTCCACGGCGTGGTGGTCCAGACGCCGATCTTCTCGCCGGAGTCGAGCTGGAACCAGACCGTGACGGACGGGTCCTGCCGGTCCCGGTAGACGTCGTCCATCCGGGTCTCGGTGTTCGACAGCGGCGTCTCACAGCGCCAGCAGTACGCCAGCACCCGGAAGCCCTCGTAGACCAGGCCCTTGTCGTGCAGCGTCTTGAAGGCCCACATCACGGACTCCATGTAGTCCGGGTCGAGGGTCTTGTAGTCGTTCTCGAAATCCACCCAGCGGGCCTGGCGCGTGACGTACCGCTCCCACTCGTTGGTGTACTTCAGCACCGACGTGCGGCAGGCGTCGTTGAACGTCTGCACGCCCAGGTCCAGGATCTCGGCCTTGGTGGAGATGCCGAGCTGCTTCTCCGCCTCGACCTCCGCGGGCAGGCCGTGGGTGTCCCAGCCGAACCGCCGCTCCACCCGCCGGCCACGCATCGTCTGGTAGCGCGGGACCAGGTCCTTGACGTAGCCGGTGAAGAGGTGGCCGTAGTGCGGGAGGCCGTTGGCGAACGGTGGGCCGTCGTAGAAGACGTATTCGTTCTTGCCGTCATCCCCGGCCGGCCTGGCCTCGACGGAGGCCTCGAAGGTCTTGTCGGACGCCCAGTAGTCCAGGACGCCGCGCTCGACCGCCGGCAGGTCCGGGCTGGCCGGCACGCCGGGCGTCGCAGCGTTCTTGGGGTACGCCATCGGTGGTCACTTCCTACTCGCAGCCTGCTCACTCAAGGTCTGCGAGGACGAGCCAAGGCCCGCGGTACCACCCCGCTTGACGACCGAGGATCCGGTCGCCCGCTCATTGCCGGCTGTGACGGGCCGTCCCGTCCGGTTCTACTCGGCCCCCAGAGGGGGCTTTTCTTCCGGAGGCTCCCCGGTGATGGCCGGATCGACGCCTTGCTGCCCTCCAGAGTACCCACCCTCCCCCGCCGGCCTCATCCGAGTTACCGGTGGTTCGGCCGGACCCGAATTCGTTTCTCGCCGTGCCCCGCACGCTCTAGGTTCGGGCGCATGGAGAACGCGATCGAGGCTGAGGGGCTGCGGCGTACCTACCGCAGCCGCACGGGGTGGCTGAGACCGAGGACCACCGAGGTGCACGCGGTGCGCGGCGTGGACCTGACGGTGGGCCGGGGCGAGCTGTTCGGCCTGCTCGGGCCGAACGGGGCCGGCAAGACCACCACCATCAAGATGCTGAACACGCTGCTCATCCCGTCCTCCGGTACCGCCCGGATCTGCGGTTTCGACGTCGAGCGGCAGACCCGTGAGGTGCGCAGGCGGATCGGGTACGTGTTCGGCGGCGACCGGGGCCTCTACGAGCGCCTCTCCGCGCTGGACAACCTGCGGTACTTCGCGGAGCTGTACGGCGTGCCCGCGCGCGAGCAAAAGCGCCGGATCGCCGAGCTGCTGGAGCTGGTCAAGCTGACCGGCCGGGAGCGGGAGCGGGTGGAGGGGTATTCGCGCGGCATGCGCCAGCGGCTGCACATCGCGCGCGGTCTGCTCCACTCCCCCGAGGTGATCTTTCTGGACGAGCCGTCGATCGGCGTGGACCCGGTGGCCGCCCGCGAGCTGCGCGCCACCGTGGCGAACCTGGCCGCGACCGGCACCACCGTGCTGCTGACCACGCACTACATGGCCGAGGCGGACGAGCTCTGCGACCGGATCGCGGTGATCTCGGACGGGGAGATCCAGGCGCTGGGCACGCCCGCGGAGCTGCGCCACCGGGCGGACGGGCGGCGCGTGCTGGAGATCGAGGCCTACGGCGTACCCGCGGACGCTCTTGAAGATCTTCAAAACCTCCCGGGGGTACGCGAGGCGGCGGTCGAGGAGCGCGGCCAGGTGCAGGTGCTGACCGTGCAGTCGGACGCGGACGTGGACGTGCAGCAGGACGTGCTGCGCCGGCTGGACGGGGTGCGCCTGGGCCGGGTCACGTCCCGCGAGCCCACGCTGGAGGACGCGTACGTGGCGATCATCGCGGCGGCCGGCAAGCGGGAGCCGGTGATCGTGTGAGAAGCCTGCGCATGCTGGTGCTCGGGATGCTGTTCCACATGAAGCACGTGTCCCGGTCGCCGTTCGACCTCGCGGTGTTCGTGGTGGTGCCGGTGGTGCAGGCCACGCTCGCGGTGTACCTGTTCCGCGCGTCCGCGGAGCCGCAGAAGCTGCTTCAGGCCGCGGTCGGCGCCGGGATGATGGGCGTCTGGTCGTCCGTGCTGTTCGGCGCCGGCGGCGCGATCCAGTCCCAGCGCTGGCAGGGCACGCTGGAGATGCTGATGCTGGCGCCCCGGCGGCCCGTCATGATCTTCCTGCCGATCACGCTGGCCCAGGGCGCGATCGGCAGCTACGCGCTGCTGGCCACGCTCGTCTGGGCCCGCGTGCTCTACGGCATCCGGCTGGACTTCGCGCGCCCGTGGGCGTTCCTGGTCACCGCGCCGGTCACGGTGCTGTCGCTGGGCGCGTTCGGCATCCTGCTGGCGTCGCTGTTCGTGCTGCTGCGCCACGCGAACGCACTGCAGAACGCGCTGGAGTACCCGGTCTGGCTGCTCTCCGGCATGCTGCTGCCGATCTCGTCGCTGCCCGCGTGGACCGGCCCGCTCGCGGCCGTGCTCCCGACCACCTGGGGTGCGCGGGCGATGCGCGAGGCGACCGCGGGCGGCGCGGTCTGGCCGTCGCTCGCCTGGTGCGCCGGGATCAGCGCGATCTGCCTCGCGCTCGGCGCACTGTCCCTGGTCCACGTGGAGCGGCGGGCCCGCGCGGCGGCCACGCTGGCGCTGGCATGAGCGAGCGAATCATCGGCTCAGCACCGACCACAACGAAACCGCGGCGCGAAGGAGAGTCCGGCATGAGGGGCACGCTCCGGCTGCTCGGGATGGGCAGCGTGATCGCGTACCGGGCGCTGTTCAACTGGACGACGCCGCCGGTCTTCATCGGGTCGCTGCTGGTCGGGCCGCTCTTCCAGCTGATCTTCTTCGCCTACGTGGGCCGGCAGCTGTCGGTCGGCGACGACCGGTTCTACATCGTCGGCAACGCGGTGCTGGCCGCCGCGTGGACGTGCGTGTTCGGCGGCACGATGGCGATCGGCAACGAGCGCCGCTTCGGCACGCTCGGCCACGTGCTGCTGTCCCCGCGCAGCCGCACGCTGATCTTCCTGGGCCGGGCCACGCCGTACGCGCTGAACGGCCTGTTCGTGGCCGCGGTGATCCTGGCCCTCGGCGCGGGCCTGCTCGGGCTGCACATCCCGGCGTCCGCGATCCCGCTGCTGGCGCTCTGCCTGGCCGCGGGCGCGGTGGCGTCCGCGTTCTTCGGGCTGACGCTGGGCGCGCTCGGGCTGCGGTTCCGCGACATCTGGGTGATCTCGAACGTGACGTCCGCGCTGATGGTGCTGCTCACCGGCGTGAACGTGCCGCTCGACCAGCTGCCGCCGGTCCTGCGCGCGATCGGGACGGTGCTGCCGATCACGCACTCGGCCGCGGCGGCCCGGGACGCGGCGGGCGGTGCGCCGATCGCCGCGGTGGCGCCGGACCTGCTGATCGAGGCCGGCATCGCGCTCGCGTACGCCGCGCTCGCCGCCGTGCTGCTGCGGATCTTCGAGGCGGAGTCGCGGCGGCGCGCCTCACTGGACACGCTGTGAGAGCCGGGGCGCCGCGCGGCGCCCCGGCTCACCTCGGTCACGGCTTCGGCAGCGTCCTGCGGAACAGCGACTTCCCGTCGATGTCGCGCAGGTCCACCGTGAACGCGCCGGTCCGCGCGTCGATGTTGACCTCGCCGAAGTGCTGGAACCCGGCGTACGGCGACGTGTTCGCGGCCGGCGGCGCGTTCACGAAGACCGCCTCCGGGCCGAACGTGCCGTCCAGCGCGTTCGGCCCGAACGCGCCCGCGTGCGCCGGGCCGGAGACGAACTCCCAGAACGGCGTGAAGTCCTGCACCGCGGCCCGCGCCGGGTCGTAGTGGTGCGCGGCCGTGTAGTGCACGTCCGCGGTCAGGAACACGATGCCGCTGACCTTCGCCCGGTGCGCCTCGCGGAGCACGGTGGCGAACTCCAGCTCGCGGCCGAGCGGCGCGCCCGGGTCGCCCTGGGCCACGCCCTCCTGAGCCGCCGCGCCGTCCGGCACGACCAGGCCGATCGGCAGGTCGTTGGCGATCACCTTCCAGGTGGCCCGGGACCGCTTGAGGCCGTCGATCAGCCACCGCCGCTGCGCCGCGCCGAGCAGGCCGCGGTTCGGGTCGGCGTAGGTGTTGCCGTCGTTGGGGTCCTTGAGCGTGCGCATGTCCAGCACGAACACGTCCAGCATCGGGCCGTACGACAGCTTGCGGTAGATCGGGCCGGACAGGTCGGGCAGCGGCAGGTACTCGAAGTACGCCTGCCGGGAGCGGCGGGCCAGCACGTCCACCCGCTTCTCCGTGTACCGGGCGTCGTCCAGGATCTCGCCCGGGTACCAGTTGTTGGTGACCTCGTGGTCGTCCCACTGGTTGATCTGCGGCACCTCTGCCACGAACCGCCGGTACGGGTCGTCCAGCAGGTTGTAGGCGAACTGGCCGCGGTACTCGTCCAGCGTCTCGGCCACCTTGGACTTCGCCTCGGTCACCACGTTCGTCCACACGGTCCCGTCCGGCAGCGTCACGCTGGCGCTGATCGGGTTGTCCGCGTACACGGTGTCGCCGCTGTGCAGGAAGAAGTCGGGCCGGCGGTCGCGCATCGCGGAGAAGATCTTCATGCCGCCGAACGCCGGGTTGATGCCCCAGCCCTGACCGGCCACGTCACCGGTCCACACGAACCGGATGTCGTCGCGCCCGGTCGGCGCCGTGGTCAGCGAGCCGGTCAGCGGCGCGCTCGCCTGCCGGTCGCCCTCCACCCGCACCCGGTAGTAGACCTTGGAGCCGGACGGCAGGTCACGCAGCCGCACCTTGCCGGTGAAGTCCGAGCCCGCGGTCAGCACCGGCCCGCGCAGCACCCGCGCGCCCCGGAAGTCCGGCCGCCGGCTGACCTCCACCAGCATCCGCCCGGCCCGGTCCGAGCGGGTCCAGACGATCGCGGAGTTCGCGGTCGCGTCGCCGCTCTGCACGCCGTGCGTCAGCACCGGCCGTCCGCCCGGGTGGAACGCGGGGGCCGCGCTCGCGCCGCCCGCCAGCAGTTGCCCGCCGATAAGTCCCGCACCCGCGCCGAACCCGGCCCGGATGAGTCCACGCCTGTCGATAGTCATGCACGTGGTCTATCCGCCGAACCTTGCGCATCGTTGACCAACCGCGAAATCCCGCGCGAAACCCGCCGCAACCCGGGCAAGACCCGCTTCGCGGATATCGATATTCCCACTCCCGGCCTGCCCGGGTCCCGCATGCTCCCGCGGGCACCGGTCGTCGCTGGCGCTCCTCCCTGTCAGATCCGTGGCCGGTCGCGAGAAAACCCCGCCCGGGTTCTCGCCGAGGGGTTGCCGGACCCCGCGGATCTGACGGGAAGCCCGGCCGCCGCAATGCCACTCAGCTTAAGTCGATCATGGCTTTGACTCGCGTCCTCGGCCGATGCCCGCCCGGCACCCGGGCCTCACGGCCAGGAGGCCGCATCACTCACCAGTGGACCACCCGGCGGTTCCGCGAGAACGGCACACCGCCGCGCCGCGCATCCCCCGGCCGCGACAGCCACCGTCGATCTTGAGTACAGCCCGGCCCGGCCCGGGTGTCTCGCGGTGGGCGTCGGCGACTAAAGATACGTAGAGCACGTTATCGGCGGCTCTTGACGTGCTCTGTGTATCAGTAACCAGTCGATCATGCGGTGGATCACGGGCCGCGAGCCACCAGAGCGTGCCGAGAGCCGCGCGGGCCGGAAGTGGCCCACGCGGCTTTCGCGCGGCGGGAAATGCGGCGGGAAATCAGGCCTGGCCCGGGAACCAGAGGTCGATCTCGCGCTTGGCGCTCTCCGGGGAGTCGGAGGCGTGGACCAGGTTCTCGCGGTTGGAGAGCGAGAAGTCACCGCGGATGGTGCCGGCGGCGGCCTTGCGGCCGTCGGTGGAGCCGATCAGCGCGCGGGTGACCGTGATCGCCTCGTCGCCGGAGAGGACCAGCGCGACCAGCGGGCCGGACGTGACGAACGCGCGCAGCGGCGGGTACCACGGCTGCTCGGTGTGCTCGGCGTAGTGCGCGTCCGCGGCGGCGCCGTCGATCGTGCGCAGCTCCATCGCGTCGATCGTGAGGCCCTTGCGCTCGAACCGTCCGAGCAGCTCACCGACGAGACCGCGGCGGACCGCGTCGGGCTTGAGGAGAACGAGCGTGCGCTCGGCCGGGGTGGTGGTGGACACCGAACTGCCTCCTGGGATGGATCACCGCGTTCCCGATGGAACCGGCGTGACGTTGGGTACTCAGACTAATAGCCGCAGGTTGCGGGGCAGCCGTCACCCAGCGGATGACCTGGCCCTTCCCATCCCCCTCCGAACCGGCCTAGCCTGGTTTTCAACACTCCCAGGAGGTCCACTGTGGCGAACGGTACCCGACCGATCGCGCCGATCCGCAAGGTGAGCGCGGCCGTCCTCGGCACCATCGCGGTGTTCATCATGCTGTTCGGCGCGGGGATGGCGAGCTGGCCGATCGCGGCGCTCGGCATCGCGCTGCTCGTGCTCGCCATCAGCCTGCTGGTGACGAACGTGATGCGTCGCGGCCCGCGCGCGCTGGTCCAGGGCACCGCCGAGGTCCGCAGCATCTCCGAGGCGCCGATCGGTCAGCAGTACGGCCGGGCCGAGATGCAGGTGCGGATCGACGCGCCCGGACTGCCCATCGCGGACGTGCGCATCCGCGACCCGCGCGTGCCGGTCAGCAAGTGGCCCGACCCGGGCGCGCTGCTGCCGGTCGTGGTGGCGATGGACGACATGCGGTACGCGCGGATCCAGTGGGACGACGTGCTCACCCACGCGGAGGCCGCGGCCGGCATGGGCGAGGCCACGTTCCTGGGACAGCCCGACGACGTGGACGACCTGCTGCGCGAGGCGGAGCAGACGCCGTGGGACCGGCGCGCGGAGGACAACCCGGGCGGGACGCCGCTCTACACCGACGAGGCGTACGCGCCCGATCCGTACGCGGCCGACTCCTACCCGCCGGAGCCGCCCCCGTCCGACGGTGGCGGCACCCCGGCCGGCGCCGACATCCCACACGGCCGCACCCCGCAGGACGAGCGGCCCAACCCGGTGGTGATCCGCGAGACGCCCGGCGGCGCGATAGTGCTGGAGGGCAGCTTCGTCGCCAAGGACGACACCGGCGTCTCCCCGCTGCCGCACCGCGCCCGCCGGCCCCGCCCGCACCGTACCGACGCCGCGTCCGCCGGTCACCCCACCGGCACCGCGCTCGCGGATCCGCCGCCCGCACCGGGCGCCCGGTCCGCGCCCGCCTGGGACGACGACGACCGCGACCCGGACACCGACATCCCGCTGGAGGGCGCCTGGTCCTCGCCGCCGCCCACCGCGCCCGAGCAGGACGAGGACGACGACCGGCCCTCGGTGGGCGTGACGGACGCGGGCCGCGCCCGGATCTCCGGCCTGGACGTGCCGGACGGCGACTACTCCGCACGGCGGCGCTCGGCGTCGGAGCTGGACCCGGACATGGGCTCGGCGTATTCGCCGCGTGGCTCCGCGTCGACGGCGCCGCCGTCGGCCGGCTATTCACCGCGGGTGGCCGGCGACGCGGCCCCGGACCCGGGCGAGGGCTACTCGCCGCGGTCGCCGCGCGGCGAGGGCCGTTCCGCCGCCCGCCCGCGCAGCACGGACGACGATGCGGAGGATGACACACGCGCCTCGTCCTCCGCGGCCCGGAACCGGCGGGCCGATGAGGAGGACGTAGCGGCACCGTCGCCGTACGTCGACGACGAGGCCTACGCCGACCATGAGACTCCGGATGAGCCGTCGCGGGGATCCGGGCTCCGGACGGCGGCCGCGGCGGCGGCCGGCGCCGCCGTGGGCGCGGTCGCGGCGTCCCGGTTCCGCA
Source organism: Catenuloplanes atrovinosus (assembly GCF_031458235.1). NCBI lineage: Bacteria > Bacillati > Actinomycetota > Actinomycetes > Micromonosporales > Micromonosporaceae > Catenuloplanes > Catenuloplanes atrovinosus. The sequence continues at coordinate 6,127,460 of NZ_JAVDYB010000001.1, forward strand.
ACCGGCGGGAACGGGAACCGGAGGGCGGCGACCACGAGGCGGAGGACGCTCCCGAGGAGCGGCCGTCCGCACGGGACCGCTTCGCGTCCGAACCGGACGATGAGCCGCGGTCGGAGTGGGCGCGACCGGTCGAGGAACCCGCGGCCGACCCGGACGCGGGCGGTGCCCGGCCGGGCGATCCGGTGTCCCGGCGGATCACGGGACCGGCCGATGTCGCCGTCGACGGACCGCTGGTCGCGGCGCCCTCCGCGGCGCGGGGAGCCGAGGACGCGGCGGGACGTGCCGAACGGGAGACGGCCGACGCCGGGGACGTGCCGGGTGACGAGGCTCCGGCTTCCGGCCGGGGCGCGGACCTGGATGATCGGTCCGCCGCGCGGACCGGTCCCGGCCCGGCGGACGCCCGCCGTCCCCCGGAGGGAGGCCCGGTCAAGGGCTTCATCGCGGGGGTGAAGGGCCTCATCAACCGGCTGACCGGTCCGGGCGATGCCCGTGACGACGGTCCGGCCGCTCGCAAGCTGGCCACCGCGCCTCGGCCGTCCGCCGCGGCCACCGCACCGGTCGACGACGAACTCGACATCCCGATCGACGAACGGCCGGCGGCGCCCCGCCCGCGGCCGGCACCCGGCGAGCGGCGGCCGTCACCGGGCGGGCGGGTCGCGCCGCCGCCGGAGCGTGCCGCACCGGACCGAGAGCCGCTCGACGACCTGGACATCCCGATCGACGGCGAGCCACCGGCCGACCGGCGGCCCGAAACGGCACGACCCGACAGCACGGCCGGGCCGGATACCGACGCCTCGACGAGCACCGGGAAGTCCGCGGGCACCGCAGCCGCCGCGGCAGCCGGTGCCGCCGCCGGTGCAGCCGCTGCGGCCCGGGGCTTCACGGCACCCGACCGCGAGTCCGGCGCGTCCCCAGAACCCCGTCGCGAGTCCGGCGCGTCTGCCGAACCCCGTCGCGAGTCCGGCCCGTCTGCCGAATCCGATCGCGACCGGGCCAGGTCCGAGGACCGCGAGGCCGACGCGTTCTTCGCGGAGTTCGGCACCACGTTCGACCGCGGCGACCGCACGTCATCCGGCGCGGCCGAGGACGCGTCCACCGGCGACACGGCCGTTGACCCGGACCGCCGGCCCTCGGGCGTCCGGCCGATCCCGACCGACCGCGCCACCCCGCCCGGCGTGCGGCCGATCCCGACCGACGGTGCCACCGTGCCCGGCGTGCGACCCGTCGCGGGTGCGGAGACCAAGACCGCCACCGCAGGTCGCGCGGCTGAGGCGGAAACCACGGATCGTCCCTCCCCTCAAGGGCGTTCCGCCGCCGCGGATGCCGAGGCGACGACGCCTGCCGACGACGACATCGATCTGTCGCTCCACGACGATGTCGACATCCCGCTCGACGACGGCCCTCAGTCGCCGCCCACCGGCCGTGTCGTGCCCGGCGGACGCGTGGCTCCCGGCTCGGATCCCGTTCCGCTCACCGATCCGTCGGTCTCCACGGCCGACACCGCTGACGGTCCGGCCCCCGGCGGCGGAACCGGTGCCGGCCCGGTCCACACGGCACCCGTGGCCAGCAGCGAAGAGTCCTCGGCGGGCGCCGCGCCCGCGCCGCCGAGCGGTCGCCCGGTGGACCGGGACGAGCGCGCCACGGACGTCGCCGCGGCTCCGGCGGGGACTTCTCCGGTCTCCCCCTCCACCGCGACCGGCACGGACGCCCCGGGCACCCGGGACGACGCCGTCGATGTCTCCGAACTGCCCCGCCGCCGACGCACCGACCCGCGCGACCGGGACACCACGGCCGGTCGCGGCAGCGTGCGGGACCGCATCGCGTGGGCCAGCACGCCGCGGCCCGCCGACTCCGCCGACCCGGATCGACAGTCCGGGACAGTCCGCCCCACCAGCGCGGATCGCCCGCCGGGCACCGACCACCCCACCAGCGCGGATCGGCCGTCCGGCACCGACCACGCCACCAGCGTGGATCGCCCATCGGGCACCGGCCACGCCACCAGCGTGGATCGGCCCGGCAGCCCGGACCACCCGTCGAGCGCCGAGCGCCCTTCCAGCACGACCGCGTCTCCGTGGGTGACCGGTGCCGCCGCGGCCGCGGGTGCCGCGCTGGGTGCGGCCGCCGCCTCGCGTCCCGCGGAGGCCGCGCGGCCCACCGACCCGGCATGGTCCGATGATCCCCGGCGCCCCGCCGCGCCGCGCCAGCCGGCCGAGCCTCGGCACCCCGCCGACGCGCAGCGCCCCGCCGACGCGCAGCGCCCCGCCGACGCGCAGCGCCCCGCCGAGGCGCCGCGGCCCGGTGAGTCGGCGTGGTCCACGCCGCCTGGAGCGGCTCGGCGTACTCCCCCGCCGGCCGGCACCGGCCGTACCATCCCGGCCAGTCCGATGCCCTATGACCTGACCGCGCCCGATCCCGGGCAGGCCGACTCCCCGGGCGCCGGGGACGGCCCGTCCGCGCGCTTCGTGCCGCCGGGCGCGGCCGGCCACGAGGCCGAGGCCGGGCCGAGCGCACCGGTCACGTCCGAACCTACCGAGGACCCGCGGCCGGCCGGTCCGGGCGACGGCGCGGACGTCGACCACGCCTCGGCCACGGCCCCGCCGACCGCCCACCCTGGCCGCCCGGTCGGGCCCACCGTGCCGGACCGGTCCACCGACCTCTCCCGGCCCGGCGAGGAGTCGGACCCCACCCAATCGACGGCCGCGAATCCGCGGGCTCAGCGGCCGGCCGGGAACAAGATCGGCCGCCCGCGGCTGCCGAAGCGGACCACCACGATCGAGATGACCCTCATCTCCCCGCACTCCCTGCCACCGCTGGAGACCGAGGCACCCGCGGCGGACGCCCCGCCCCACGAGGATGCGGACACCATCTCTCGTGACGTGAGCAGTGAGAATCCCGAGACAACCACCGACGACGCCGCTCCCGCGCCCGAGCCGGAAGGCACCGATCCCGCCGCGGACACCCGCCCCGGCGAGACCACGGAGACCGCCGGGACCGGGCCGATGTCCGACGACGGCGACCTCGGGCCGGTGCTCGGCGCCCAGGTCGTGCCCGGCCCGTGGAGCACCGGTGACCTCCCGCCGGCCGCCCTGCTCGCCTCGCCCGGCGGCCACGCCGCGCCCGCATCCGACGGCGAGGACGACGCCACGGAGCCCGCGGTCCCCGAGACCGGCACGGCGGGTGAAACCGGCGACCGCACCGTCAACGGCGCCCACGCCGCGCCGGAGTCCGAGCTGGACGCCGGCCGCGTGTCCGGGATCGGCACGGTCGGCTGGCGGGACGTCGACCCGGCCACCGCCCCCGATCGGCCGCTCAGCCGGGGCGCGCACCGCGCGCCGGACGAGGTCCCGGCCCGGTCCCGGTTCGCGGACGAGCCCGACGTCGCCGCGCTGGACGATCTGATCACGGCGTACCCGAGCGCCCGCCCCGGCGCGACCGGCGGCATCCACGGCGTGGGCATCACGATCCTGGTCACCGAGCTGGACCGGTCGATCGAGTTCTACCGGGACGTGCTCGGCTTCCACGAGATCGACCGCGGCGAGCGGAACGTGTTCCTGGCCTCCGGGGACACCCGGCTGGTGTTGCGCACCGTCTCCGAGTCGCTGCCGGTCAACGTACGCACGGTGCACCTCAACCTGGAGGTCGGCGACGTGCAGGCGGTGTACGAGGCGTTGCGCCGCAAGGGCGTCTCGTTCGTGCACGAACCCCGGGCGGTGAATCGCGGCGAGAAGCTGGAGCTGTGGGCGGCCGCGTTCTCCGACCCGGACGGAAATGGCATTACGGTGTCCCAATGGAGGACCGCCCCGCCCGTTTGACCCGATTCGTCCCGGCGGCCGCGCTGTGGGCGGCGTTCGTGGCCGCCGCGGTCGTCTCCTCGGTTCTCGTCCTGCACCGCCCGCCCGACGACCGCCTGTCCGACCTGCACATCTACTACGGTGCGGCGGAGGCGGTCCGGGCGGGCGACGCGCTGTACGGGTACGTGGCGGAGAACGGCGGCCCGTTCACGTACCCTCCGTTCGCCGCGGTCCTGTTCCTGACGCTGACCTGGGCCCCGGAGCCGGCGCTGCGCCTGGTCTGGCTGGCCGGCACGGCCGCGGTGGTGGCCGCGCTCGGCCTGGTCACGGCCCGCCTGGTCCGTCCCGGGTCGCGGCTCACCGGCCCGCTGGCGCCCGGCATCGCGCTCACCGTGCTGGTCACCGCGTCCGCGCAGAGCAACCTGCGGTTCGGGCAGGTCAGCGTGTTCCTGGTGCTGATGGCGCTGGCCGACGCCGCGGGCCTGACGCCCGCCCGCCACCGGGGCGTGCTGATCGGTGTCGCGGCCGCGATCAAGCTGACCCCGCTGCTGTTCGTGCTCCATCTGCTGGCGTCGAGGCAGACCCTTCCGGCGGTACGCGCGATCGCCACGTTCCTCGGCTGCGGCGTGCTGGGCGCGCTCGCGCTGCCGGCGGACAGCCTGACGTACTGGTCCGGCACGGTCGTGCGCACGTCCCGGATCGGCGACCTGGCCTCCACCGGCAACCAGTCGATCAACGGCGTGCTGCTGCGCGCGGACGTGCCCGGTCACCTGCTCACGCCGCTCTGGTTCGCGCTGGCCGCCGCGGTCTGCGCGGTGGCGCTGTGGCGGGCCCGCCGCGCGTGGGCGGCCGGTGAGGCGGGCCGGGCCGCGGTGCTGGTCGGCTGCGCGACCGTGGCCGCGTCACCGGTCTCCTGGACGCACCACCAGGTGTGGCCGGCCCTGGCCGCGATCATGCTGCTCGCCGCGCCCGGCCGCCGGAGTCATCGGATCGGCGGTGCGGTGCTGCTGCTCACCGCCGTGGTCTCGCTGGGCGCGCTGTGCCGCGCCGCCGGTGCGTACCCCGGCGTGCAGTTCCTGGGTGACAACGCGCGGGCCCTGGCCACGGTGGCCGTGTGTCTGGCGGGTCTCGGGCTCGCCCGTGCCGTGGCCGGCGGGCCGCCCGCCGTCCCGCACCCGCGGACGGCCACCGCGCCGGCCGGCGCCCGCCGCTAGGACAGGATCGTTCGGCGTACGTGCAGCGCGTACAGCCAGACCAGGCCGAAGATGACGCCGAGCACGGCCAGCGCGTAGTGCAGGAAGCCGCCGGCGAGCAGCGCGATCTGGATGGCGCTGCCGCCGTGCCAGGCCCAGGGCCGCCGCATCAGCCCGGCCAGCCCGATCGCGGCGACGGTCAGCGTGATGACCAGCCCGATCGCGACCGGGCCGAGCTCGCCGCCGAGCAGCCGGATCGGCTGGATCGCCAGCAGCAGGACCACGGCCTCCATGATCAGCGTGCCGGCGCCCAGCCCGCGTACCGCGCCCTCGGGGTTCCGCAGCCCGGAGGGCTTCTTCTCCGGGGTACTCATCGCTTCAGCAGCGCCCGCGCGTCCGCGACCGTCACCATCGAGCCGGTGATCAGCACGCCGACGCCACTCATGCCGCCCTCGGTGTCGGACTCGGCCAGCTCGACCGCGCGCTCGATCGCGTCCGGCATCTCCGGCAGCACGTGCACCCGGTCCTCGCCGAAGATCTCGTCCGCGATGGTGGCGAGCTGCTCCGGGGGCATGCAGCGCGGCGACGAGTTGCGGGTGATGATCAGCTCGGAGACGGCCGGTTCGAGCAGTTCCAGCACGCCGGCCACGTCCTTGTCGCCGAGCATGGCGACGACGCCGACCAGGTTGCGGAACATGAACTCGTCCTCGACGGCCTTGACCGTGGCCGCCATGCCGTGCGGGTTGTGCGCGCCGTCGACCAGGATGGTGGGCGCGTGCCGGACCCGTTCCAGGCGGCCGGGCGAGTCCACCCTCGCGAACCCCTCGCGGACGATCTCGATGTCCAGCTGCTTGGCGCTGCCGGCGCCGAGGAACGCCTCCACGGCCGCGAGCGCGACCGCCGCGTTCTGCGCCTGGTGCTCGCCGTGCAGCGGGAGGAAGATCTCGTCGTACCGGGCGCCGAGGCCCTGGAGGTTGAGCATCTGGCCGCCGAGCGCGACGGCGCGCTCGATCACGCCGAACTCGCCGCCCTCCCGCGCGATGGTCGCGCCGACCTCCGCGCACCGCTCCAGCAGCGGGCCGGCCGCCTCCTCGTCCTGCACGGCCGTGATGACGGTCGCGCCGGCGTGGATGATGCCGGACTTGGCCAGCGCGATGTCCTCGATCGTGTCGCCCAGCCACTCCTGGTGGTCCAGGCCGATCGGCGTGATCACGCAGACCCCGGCCTGGATGACGTTGGTGGCGTCCTCCGCGCCGCCGAGCCCGACCTCGACCACGGCCACGTCCACCGGCGCGTCCGCGAACGTCGCGAACGCCAGCGCGGTGGTCATGTCGAAGTAGGTCAGCGGCTCCGCGGACCGGGCGTCGACCAGCTCGGCCAGCGGCTCGATCTCGGTGTAGACGGCCGCGAACCGCTCCTCGGAGACCGGCTCGCCGTCCAGGCTGATCCGCTCGCGCACCGACTCCAGGTGCGGGCTGGTGTACCGGCCGGTGTGCAGCCCGTACGCGCGCAGCAGCGAGTCGATCATCCGGGCCGTCGACGTCTTGCCGTTCGTGCCGGTCAGGTGGATCGACGGGTACGCCCGCTGCGGGCTCCCGAGCACGTCGAGCAGATCCTCGATCTTGCCGAGGTCGAATTCCATCCGGGTGAAGCCGCGCTGATCGAGCGCGGCCACCGCCTCTTGATAACTGCTCATGCCGACTTCCGGTCTCGTTTCGCGGCTCTGCCACGCAGACGCGACAGAGGGCCTCCGCCGCGCGTGGCGCGCGGCGGAGGATGAAGCTTCAGCTCGCGGGCAGCGCCTCGAGCGCGGCCGCGATCCGGGCCAAGTCTGCCTCGGCCGCGGCGAGACGGTCCTTGATCTTCGCCACTACGGCCTCCGGTGCCTTGCCGACGAACGCCTCGTTGCCGAGTTTCGCCTGGCACTGGGCCTGTTCCTTGGCCGCGGCGGCCCGGTCCTTCTCCAGCCGCGCCCGCTCCGCCTTCACGTCGATGGTGCCGCGCGTGTCCAGCTCCACGGTCACGTCGCCGGAGACCGCCAGCGTCGCGGACGCCGCGAACCCGTCCCCGGCCGGGTCGAGCCGGGCCAGCGAGCGAATCAGCGACTCGTGCGCCGCGATCCCGGCCGCGTCCAGCCCGGCCAGCCGCGCCGTGACCCGCTGGGTCGGCTTCACGCCCTGGTCGGAGCGGAACCGCCGGATCTCGGTGACCACCCGCTGGAGCGTCGCCACCTCGGTCTCGGCCGCGTCGTCGACCAGCGCCGGGACCGCGACCGGCCACGCGGCCCGCACGATCGTCTCGCCGCCGGTCAGCGCCACCCACAGCTCCTCGGTCACGAACGGCATGATCGGGTGCAGCAGCTTCAGCAGGTTGTCCAGCACCTCGCCGAGCACCCGCCGGGCGGCCTCCGCCGCCGGACCGCCGGCCTGGAGCACCGGCTTGGCCAGCTCGACGTACCAGTCGCAGACGTCGTCCCAGGCGAAGTGGTAGAGCGCGTCGCAGACCTTGGCGAACTCGAACGCGTCGAAGTGCTCGTCGACCTCCGCGATGACGTGGTGCAGCCGGGACAGGATCCACCGGTCCACGGTCGAGAGCTCGGCCGGCAGGCCGCCCGCCACCGTCGCGCCGTTGAGCAGCGCGAACCGGGTCGCGTTCCACAGCTTGTTCGCGAAGTTGCGCGAGCCCTGCGTCCACTCCTCGGAGACCGCCACGTCCGAGCCCGGGTTGGCCCCGCGGGCCAGCGCGAAGCGGGTCGCGTCCGCACCGAACCGGTCGATCCAGTCCAGCGGGTCGACCACGTTGCCGAACGACTTCGACATCTTCTTGCCGTACTGGTCGCGGACCATGCCGTGCAGCGCGACCACGTCGAACGGCTGCTTGCCGTCCATCGCGTACAGCCCGAACATCATCATCCGGGCGACCCAGAAGAACAGGATGTCGTAGCCGGTGACCAGGACGGACGTCGGGTAGAACTTCTCCAGCTCGGGAGTGCGCTCCGGCCAGCCGAGCGTGGAGAACGGCCACAGGCCCGACGAGAACCAGGTGTCGAGCACGTCCTCGTCCTGGGTCCAGCCGTCGCCGGCCGGCGGCTCCTCGTCCGGGCCGACGCAGACGATCTCGCCGTTCGGCCCGTACCAGACCGGGATGCGGTGGCCCCACCACAGCTGACGCGAGATGCACCAGTCGTGCATGTTGTCGACCCAGGCGAAGTAGCGCTTGGCCAGCTCCGGCGGCTCGATCCGGACCCGGCCGTCACGCACCGCGTCGCCGGCCGCCTGCGCGAGCGGCGTGGTGTTCACGAACCACTGCAGCGACAGGCGCGGCTCCACGGTGGTCTTACACCGAGAACAATGACCCACCGCGTGTACGTACGGGCGCTTCTCCGCCACGATGCGGCCCTCGGCGCGCAGCGCGGCCACGATCGCCGGGCGCGCCTCGAACCGGTCCAGGCCCTCGAACGGGCCGTGCGCGGAGATCACGCCACGCTCGTCCATGATGGTCAGGCTCGGCAGCTGGTGCCGCTGGCCGATCTCGAAGTCGTTCGGGTCGTGGGCCGGCGTGACCTTCACCGCGCCGGTGCCGAAGCTCGGGTCGACGTGCTCGTCCGCCACGATCGGGATGCGCCGGCCGGTGAGCGGCAGCTCCACCTCCGTACCCACGAGGTGCCTGTACCGCTCGTCGTCCGGGTGCACCGCGACCGCGGTGTCGCCGAGCATGGTCTCGGCGCGCGTGGTGGCGACCACGATCGCGTTCTCGCCGTCGCCGTAGCGGATCGACACGAGCTCGCCGTCGTCGTCGCTGTGCTCGACCTCGATGTCGGAGAGCGCGGTGAGGCAGCGCGGGCACCAGTTGATGATCCGGTTCGCCCGGTAGATCAGGCCGTCGTCGTACAGCTTCTTGAAGATGGTCTGGACCGCGCGGGACAGGCCCTCGTCCATGGTGAACCGCTCGCGGCTCCAGTCGACGGAGTCGCCGAGCCGGCGCATCTGGCCGAGGATCGCGCCGCCGGACTCCGCCTTCCACTGCCAGACCCGCTCGACGAACGTCTCCCGGCCCAGGTCGTGGCGGGACTGCCCGGTCGCGGCGAGCTGGCGCTCCACCACGTTCTGCGTGGCGATGCCGGCGTGGTCCATGCCGGGCAGCCACAGCGTCTCGAAGCCCTGCATCCGCTTGCGGCGAATGATCGAGTCCTGGATGGTGTGGTCGAGCGCGTGGCCGACGTGCAGCGAGCCGGTCACGTTCGGCGGGGGGATCACGATGGCGAACGGCGGCCGGTCGCTCGCCGGATCGGCCGCGAAGTAGCCGTTGGATACCCACGTCTCGTACCGCCGCTGCTCTACCTCGGCCGGCGCGTACTGGCTGGGGAGTTCGGTGGTCGGGGTCGTGCGGGCATCCGTCGTATCGGTCACCCGTCGATTCTACGGACCTGCGGCGGAGTGCCCGTCTCGGGGTGAAACACATCAGGGCCACCCCGGATGGGGTGGCCCTGATCATGAAGAAGTCCGGCGGTGTCCTACTCTCCCACACCCTCCCGAGTGCAGTACCATCGGCGCTGGAGGGCTTAGCTTCCGGGTTCGGAATGTGACCGGGCGTTTCCCCTCCGCTATAACCGCCGTAACACTATGAACATATCAACCGGAAATAGGTCACGGTTGTTTGCTCAGACATCACACAGTGGACGCAAACATCTACGCTTAAGGACTGTAGTCAAGTCCTCGGCCTATTAGTACCGGTCAACTCAACACGTTACCGTGCTTACATCTCCGGCCTATCAACCCAGTCATCTACTGGGAGCCTTACCCCAACAAGTGGGTGGGATACCTCATCTTGAAGCGAGCTTCCCGCTTAGATGCTTTCAGCGGTTATCCCTTCCGAACGTAGCCAACCAGCCATGCCCATGGCAGGACAACTGGCACACCAGAGGTTCGTCCGTCCCGGTCCTCTCGTACTAGGGACAGCCCTTCTCAAGTATCCTACGCGCGCGGCGGATAGGGACCGAACTGTCTCACGACGTTCTAAACCCAGCTCGCGTACCGCTTTAATGGGCGAACAGCCCAACCCTTGGGACCTGCTACAGCCCCAGGATGCGACGAGCCGACATCGAGGTGCCAAACCATCCCGTCGATATGGACTCTTGGGGAAGATCAGCCTGTTATCCCCGGGGTACCTTTTATCCGTTGAGCGACACCGCTTCCACACGCAAGTGCCGGATCACTAGTCCCGACTTTCGTCCCTGCTCGACCCGTCAGTCTCACAGTCAAGCTCCCTTGTGCACTTACACTCAACACCTGATTGCCAACCAGGCTGAGGGAACCTTTGGGCGCCTCCGTTACCCTTTAGGAGGCAACCGCCCCAGTTAAACTACCCACCAGACACTGTCCCTGAACCCGATAAGGGCCCGAAGTTAGATACCCAGATCAACCAGAGTGGTATTTCAAGATTGCCTCCACCCGAACTGGCGTCCGAGCTTCACCGGCTCCCACCTATCCTACACAAGCCAACCCAAATACCAATGTCAAGCTATAGTAAAGGTCCCGGGGTCTTTCCGTCCTGCCGCGCGTAACGAGCATCTTTACTCGTACTGCAATTTCGCCGGGCCTGTGGTTGAGACAGTGGGGAAGTCGTTACGCCATTCGTGCAGGTCGGAACTTACCCGACAAGGAATTTCGCTACCTTAGGATGGTTATAGTTACCACCGCCGTTTACTGGCGCTTAAGTTCTCAGCCTCGCCCCGAAGAGCTAACCGGTCCCCTTAACGTTCCAGCACCGGGCAGGCGTCAGTCCATATACATCGTCTTACGACTTCGCATGGACCTGTGTTTTTAGTAAACAGTCGCTTCCCCCTGCTCTCTGCGGCCATACCACGCTCCACCCGCAAAGGGGCTTCACGCGTCCGGCCCCCCTTCTCCCTAAGTTACGGGGGCAATTTGCCGAGTTCCTTAACCACAGTTCACCCGTCGCCTCGGTATTCTCTACCTGACCACCTGTGTCGGTTTAGGGTACGGGCCGCTAAGAACTCGCTAGAGGCTTTTCTCGGCAGCATAGGATCACTGACTTCACCTGAATCGGCTCGGCATCACGTCTCAGCCTACATGTGTCACGGATTTGCCTATGACACGGCCTACACGCTTACCCCGGCACAACCACTCACCGGGCTCAGCTACCTTCCTGCGTCACCCCATCGCTTGCCTACTACCACCCAGGATCCCAGACTCCCCAACATTGATCCGAAGACCGCCGCTGGTTTGCGTGGTTAGCACAGATGGGTTCGGCAGGGACGCTCTTTCGCGGGTACGGGAATATCAACCCGTTGTCCATCGACTACGCCTCTCGGCCTCGCCTTAGGTCCCGACTCACCCAGGGCGGATTAGCCTGGCCCTGGAACCCTTGGTCATCCGGCGGAAGGGATTCTCACCCTTCATTCGCTACTCATGCCTGCATTCTCACTCGTCCAGCGTCCACCACTCGGTCACCCGGCAGCTTCACCCGCTGAACGACGCTCCCCTACCCATCCACCATAAATGGTGAATGCCACAGCTTCGGCGGTGTACTTGAGCCCCGCTACATTGTCGGCGCGGAACCACTTGACCAGTGAGCTATTACGCACTCTTTAAAGGGTGGCTGCTTCTAAGCCAACCTCCTGGTTGTCAATGCGATCCCACATCCTTTTCCACTTAGCACACGCTTAGGGGCCTTAGCTGGCGATCTGGGCTGTTTCCCTCTCGACTACGAAGCTTATCCCCCGCAGTCTCACTGCCACGCTCTCACTTACCGGCATTCGGAGTTTGGCTGACTTCAGTAACCTTGTAGGGCCCCTAGGCCATCCAGTGCTCTACCTCCGGCAAGAAACACGCAACGCTGCACCTAAATGCATTTCGGGGAGAACCAGCTATCACGGAGTTTGATTGGCCTTTCACCCCTAACCACAGGTCATCCCCCAACTTTTCAACGTTGGTGGGTTCGGCCCTCCACACGGTCTTACCCGCGCTTCAGCCTGCCCATGGCTAGATCACCCCGCTTCGGGTCTAGAACATGCGACTCAGACGCCCTCTTCAGACTCGCTTTCGCTACGGCTACCCCACCCGGGTTAACCTCGCCACATGCCACTAACTCGCAGGCTCATTCTTCAAAAGGCACGCCGTCACCCCTCAAGGCTCCGACGGATTGTAGGCGAACGGTTTCAGGTACTATTTCACTCCCCTCCCGGGGTACTTTTCACCATTCCCTCACGGTACTCGTCCGCTATCGGTCACCAGGAAGTATTCAGCCTTACCAGGTGGTCCTGGCAGATTCACAGCAGATTTCAGGAGTCCGCTGCTACTCGGGTGCCATCCCAGAAGACTCTCGATTTTCACGTACCGGACTTTCACCGTCTACGGCCAGACATTCCAGACTGTTCCGCTAACCAAGAGTTTTGTAACTTCTGCCAAACATGTCAGTGCTTGGAAAATGGTCCCACAACCCCGAAGGTGCAACCCCTGACAGGTATCACGCACACTCGGTTTAGGCTAAATCCGTTTTCGCTCGCCACTACTCACGGAATCACGTATTGTTTTC